>JAEUJZ010000019.1 GCA_016794505.1 Myxococcales bacterium | reverse complement strand
CATCTCGGGAGTGTCGCAGGCGACGGCGAACACCTGGCCGCCCGTGCAAGGCACCTACGACACCGACCAGCGCGTCACCGCCGTCGGAGAGCTGACGAAGTTTGGCCTGGCCCTGACCTATGAAGAGGTGCGCACCGCCGTGATGGCGCTGGTTCAGTCGACGCAGCCGTCGCTGGCCAGCAAAGAGCAGCTCTTTAACGTCCTCAACGCGCTCGTCGCGTCGGTGGCAAGCCGCAGCGCAACCTGGGCGGACTACAAAGCGGCGTGGGATGCGTTCTTTCAAAACACGCTGCCTGGATACGACCCGCACACGGATCCCACCAAGATCCCGCAGGCGTCTGGACTTGTGGCCGCTGTGGCAAGCGTCATCCCGCTGGCACAGTCGACAGATCAGGTGGCGCGTTTCCGAATCACCGCCGCGGCCGGCGGTATTGGGTCGAGTGCCAACCCGCTAATCCAAGTTACGTATGCCACACCCTATCAGAGGGGCGCAACGACGATTGCACCTATTGTCATAGCTGAGCCCACGCACACATTCAGTTGGGCTGTCACCAACGTCACGCCGAATGGCTATCAAGTGATCTTGAGCGCTGGCGCAATTCTCGGTGGCCAGACGTATGACCTGAAGATCCTCTCGATTCCAGGCATTACCGTTTAGGGGGTGCTGGATGGGCAAGAACCGAGATCGAATGTCGAAATTGTCGGCCCTGCCGCCAGATCTGCTGGCAGCCGATATGGCGGACGAGTTGGAAGCGAAGATTGGCGACTTGCAGAAGGTAATCCAGACGATGCAGGATCAGATCTTCGCGCTTGATCGCAAGGTCAGCGGTTGCTGTGCAGACTCAACCCTCAAACTAGGCACACTCGCCGCGGAAGTTGAGGCCCTGCGCAAGCTCGTCCCCACCCCTAATCCCAGCGGATAAAACCTATGACGTACCGACCGCTTGCAAGCGTCTGTTTTCTCTTGGCTGCATGTTTCCAGTCCCCCGGATCGATTCCGATCCGGTGTGACCTAGACAACCCCTGTCCCGAGGGCCAGATGTGCAGCCAGGCGGGGCTCTGTGTGGCGTTGCTCCCGATGGATCTCGCGACCCAGCCCGATCAAGCGCTTGCAAGCGTCGGTTGTGCCAACTCCAGCACCGGCCAGAAGCTTAGTGAACAAGTCTGGGGTTGTGCAGGTGCCTTCGCTGTAGGGGGGGCGCGGGCGCTTTGCGGTCGGGGCTGGGACATCTGCAAGGCTCACGGTGATCTGACACCGACACAATGCACAAACTCGGTTTCATCCTTCTATATCGCCGATGCGCCCGCCTACAGGGTTGGAACCGACCCGTTGATCTGTGCGACTACAACGGTGTATCGACGATGGTTTGGCGGCTGTGGAGCGATTCCTCCTTTCATGGGACTAATTTTTGATGCGACGTGTACGACTTTCCGATATTGGGCTCTCGATCAAGGTGGCGGTTATGACTTTAGCGCCGGGCCCACCATAGATAATGCAGCTAATACCAACGCATCAGTGGGTGTTTTGTGCTGTAAACCATGAGCGAGCGTGACCAAGCGACCGCGGCTCTGATTGGGCTGGGCCTTGCGATTCCGCCTTTGCTCGGTCTGTCGCGCAGGCGGCGGCGGCGGCGGCAGAGTGTCCTGCCGTCGATCCAAGGCG
>JAEUJZ010000183.1 GCA_016794505.1 Myxococcales bacterium | reverse complement strand
GTTTGAGCTGACTCCTGAAGTGGAGATGCGAATTGCCAACGCCCTTCGCACCGGCTACGGCTCCACCCGCCTCCCCAAGGCCAAACGCCGCCCCATTCCGAACTCCACATAGACAAGAGGCATTCAGATGCGACGATCGGGCAACTCACTGCGGATCTCTGCGCGCTCGCCCGTATTGTTTCGCCCCCGTCTGAGCTGAGATAGTCAGACTGCATTTTTCTGCGATTCCGCTGGGGGGCGTGATCCCAGCTTCGGCTGCCTGCCCAGGACGGCTCGCTCGAAGAGTGCCTGTCGAGGAAAATCTCTATGCGTGCATCGCTGCTCTGGTTCTGTATTTGCATCTGCACACTGGTCGCAGAGCGCCCGGCGCTGGCCCAGTCGACGAATCCGCCGAAGCCAGGCCCAGGTCCCGCTACGACGCCGGTCCCGCCCGCTCAAGCAGCGGCGGCACCCGCCATCGTGTCGACCGGATCGGCTGCGTCCCCTGTGCCATCGGGTGCGGACAAAGGCACGAACAAAGGCCCGGACAAAGGCGCAGCGGCGCCGTCCAGCCAGCCTGCCGAGGCGACAGGCGAGCCGCCCACGCCCCCGGTCGTGCCGCTTACGCCCGAGCAAGAACAAGAGCTGGAACGAGACCGCCAGCAGCGGCTGAACAGCGCCGCCGAGCCCGCGTTCAAAGAACCGACGCTGCCCGAGCTTGCCGGACTGCCGCTGGCCCGGCTGATCGACCGCGGCAATGTCTTTTCCGGGCTGGGCAGCTTCAAGCGGCTGCTGCCGAAGTACGGCTTCGCGGCGTATCTGCACGGCATCGCCATCAGCCAGTTCACGCTGATGTCGAATGCCGAACCCGAAGAGCTTCCCGAGACGCCTCCCGCGCCCACGCTGCACGGCTTTGCCGGCGAGCTAAGCCTGTTCTTTGGCGCCGAGCTCTTCGATCGCGTCTTTGTCGAGGGACAGTTCTTCTTTGAAACGGACGAAGAGATCTCGTCTGATTTTGCGCAGATCGACCTGCGCATCTATCGCGACTACATCATTGCTCGCGCCGGTCGTTTCTATGTCCCGATGGGCGGCATCAATGTCTATCCCGAGCCGCAATATTTGTATCCCTGGGTGGTGCCAGCCATGTTCCATGGCACGGTCCTGCCCGGCGAATGGAGCGAGCTTGGCGTGCAGTTCCACGGAAGCCATCGCTGGGCCGAAGGACGCGGCTTTTCGTATGCGCTGTATGTCGTAAACGGCCTAGAGCAAAAGGTCTCGGACCCAACCGCCTCAATTACAGGCGGCAGGCTGGACGAGATGCGCAACAACTACCTCGATAACATCGACGGGCAAAAGGCCATCGGCCTGCAGTTTCAGCTGGAACCGCACCCCGGCTGGATCTTCGGCGTGTCGGGATACGAGGGCGTGTACACCATCCGTGACAAGCACCGCATCTATATCGTCGATGGTCACTTCGGCGTCCGCGTCGGCAAGTTCAGCGTCCGCGGTGAGTTCGCAGCGACGCTGCAAGAGACCGAAGGCGAGACGCTGCTCAAGCTCGGCGGCTATGGCTTGCTCAGCTATCGCTTCAAGTATCTAGAGCCGCAGATCATGATCGACGGCATCCGCCTCGGCGGATCACCCGATCTCGATCGCATCGCGCCATCCGTTGGGCTCGTGGTCTATCCCTTCCCGACCAAGGTGCCCACCGCTTCGGTGCGCATCGGGTATTCGCCGCGCTGGAAGCTGGACAGCGGCGCATTTGCCACCCACTACGGTCGCCTGGAAGTGCGCGTCGCGTTCTAAGGATCAGGAGCCAGCCGCCACGATGAATCGCCGGGCTGCCATCGCCACGCTGCTGTACGCGTCCCTTCCTGGGATTGCGTCCGCGGTGGAGTTTGGCCCGAAGCAGGTGGCGCTCTTGATGCTGCGCATCCTGGCCTATGACCGCAACTTCAAGACGCGAGCCGACGGCAAGACCGCGCCTATCTTGCTCCTGTACCAAGAGGGCAACGAGCTCTCTGAGACGACGCAGGTCGACCTGAACAACGTCTTTGAAGAGCTGTCCGCATCCGTCACCGTGGGCGGCCTGCCGCTGCGGGTCGCGACGTTTGCCTATACCAAGCCGCTGGCGCTGGAAGCACGCGTGCTGTCGCTGCATCCGGTGGCGCTGTTTGTCTGCCCAGGACTCGCCGATGCCGTGCCAGCGATCAGCGCGGTGTGTCGCAAGCGCGCCGTGCTGAGTATGACGACCACCAACGCCTATCTAAAAACCGGCATCAGCGTCGGCTTAAGCGGCGGAGACGACCGCATTCACATGGCCATCAACCTGCCGGCCAGCAAGGCCGAAGGAGTGGATCTCGACGCGGCGCTTCTGCGCATCGCCGAGGTCTATCGATAAGGGTCTCTCGATGATCTCGCTTGGTTTCTTTTCATCGCTACGGATGCGCCTTATCGCGCTCACCAGCTTGATCTTGCTGCTCATCTCGGTGTTCCAAGCGTACTTTTACCCGCTGCGGATGCGCAAGAGTCAGCGACGGCATATGGAGGAACGCATCGTCAGCTTGGCCACCGCGACCGCCAGCAACGTCGCCGCCGCGCTGGAGTTCGACGATCGCAAGACCGCGCAAGAGGTCCTAGAGGGCCTGTCGCAGGTCGCGGATTTTGACTACGCCGTGGTCTTTCGCAGCGGCGGCGACATCCTGGCGCAGGCCCAGCGCGGGAATGCGCCAACCCAGCCCATCGCGACGGGCGAGCGTCCAACATTGACCCACGAAGGGGGCGTGCTGCGCATCGATCAGCTCGTGCGCGGTAAGGGCGGAGGCAGTGGAACCCTGACCCTGGGTCTGTCGCTGGCCAGCCTGACCATCGAAGAACAGCAGCAGACGCGCATCGGCATCCTGGCCGCCTTCGTCGTCTTTTTGTTCGGCTGCCTTAGCAACTTTGCCGTCGGCACGATCTTGATTGGGCCCGTGCGATTGATGACCGAGCGAGCGCTGCGCATCGCCGAAGGCGACCTGTCACAGCCCAACCTGGATATCGTTCGCACCGACGAGATCGGCAAGATGGCGGCCGCCTTCGACAAGATGCTGACCATGCTGCGCCAGCTGGCTGGCATCGCCGAGCGCTTGGGGCGCGGCGATCTCAGCGATCAGGTCAGCCTGCAGGGTCAAGTGGGCGACGCCTTCCGTTCGATGATCGAAGGACAGCGCGGGCTGGTGCGACAGATCGCCGAAGTGGCGATGGCGCTGGGCGGTACGGCGACGCAGATCCATGCCGCGATGCGCGAACAAGACGGCTCGACGACCAAACAGGCCGCTGCGGTGACCGAAGTCAGCGCGACCGTCAACTCGCTGCTAGAGAGTGCGCGCGATATCGCCGAGTCGGCCCATGGTGTGTTTGACGATGCCGAGCGCTCGCGACAGACCGCGGACAACGTCAGCTCGCACGTGCAGAAGCTGCATGCCCACACCGCGCGGATCGCCGAGCTGCTTGAACTGATTCGCGAGATCTCGGACCGCAGCGATCTCTTGGCGCTCAATGCCTCGCTGGAAGCGACCCGAGCCGGCGACGCAGGGCGCGCATTTTCTTTGGTTGCATCCGAGATGCGCCGCTTGGCCGAGCGAGTCACCGCCAGCGTGCAAGACGTCAAGTCGCTGCTGGTCGACATCCGCGGCTCGACCGAGCAGACCGCACTCACCACCACCGACAGTCGCCGCTTGGTCGAAAGCACCACCGAGTCGGCGCGCCTGATCTCAATGGTGACCGAGCAGCAGCGCACCGCCACCGGACAAGTGCTCGAAAGCATGCGCGAGCTGTCCATGCACCTGTCGGCCAGCGTCACTTCCGTGCGCGAAGTGCGCAGCTCAACCGAGATGCTGCACAACACCGCCGCCCGCCTGAATCAGCTCGTGCGGCAGTTCAAGCTAGAAGACGCTGCGGCCTAGCTTCCCCCGCGCGCACTACTTGCCACCGGCACGCAGCGTTGCCGCAAGCTCGCTGTACATGTGAATCGCGCCGCGAATCGAGGACTCCCAGTCCGCGATGCACAGCGACTCGTTTTCCGAGTGCGCGTTGGTATAGGGATCCTCGACGCCGATGAGCAGCGCGGGAATGCCCCCCAGCCGCGCCGACATCGGCGCAACAAACGGGATCGATCCGCCACAGCCAATGAACAGCGCCTGCCGGCCAAACCCCGCTTGCAGCGCGCGAGACGCTGCGGCAAACGCCGGATGCGAAGGCTCGACGTACCACGGACCACTTGAGGACTCGGGCGTGATCTTGACCTGGACACCAAACGGCGTGACGCGGTGGATGTGATCGATCAGCGCTTGCAGCGTCTCTTGCGGCTGCATGTCCGGCACCAAGCGAATGCCGATGCGCGCCCAGGCATGGCTGTTGATGACGTTGCGGGCATCGCGGCGACTCGACACCTCGACGGCGTTGATCGAAAGCGAGGGCTTGCGCCAGATCGTCAGCCACGGGTTTTGCCGATCCCCTTCCGGCCCCAGCATCGACACGCCCGCCGGCAGCCCCGCCTGGTCGCGGAAGCGATCCAGATCGAAGGGCAGCGCGTTGTAGCTCTGCATCTCTAGATCGCTGACCGGACGCACGCGGTCATAGATGCCGGGAATGGTCATGCGCCCCTGGTCATCGCTGAGCGCCGCCAAGATCTTCGACATGGCCAGCCCTGCGTCGGGCAGCGGCCCGCCCCAGGCTCCGCTGTGTACGGGCTGGCGCAGCGCCTGCACTTCGATCTCGACCGCAACCATGCCGCGCAGGCTGGTCGTGATCGATGGAATACCGACGTCGAAGTTGCCGGTATCCGTCAGCACCATGGCATCGGCCTGCAGCATGTCGGCGTAGCGCTGCAAGAACTCATCAAGGTGCGTCGAGCCACATTCTTCCTCGCCCTCGACAAGGATTTTGAGGTTTAGAGGGGCTTCGTGACCGCTCTCTAGAAAGCTGGCGAGAGCCGCGGTGTGAACCACGATGCCCGCCTTGTCATCGGCCGAGCCGCGCCCAAACAGGCGACCATCCCGCTCGACCGGCTCAAACGGCGGCGAGGTCCACAGCGCCTCGTCTCCGACGGGCTGGACATCGTGATGGGCGTACAAGAGCAGCGTCGGCTTGCCCGGAGCGCGCAGCCTTTCGCCATAGACATACGGGTGGCCGCCGGGGAACTCGATCAGGCGGACGTTTTCAAAGCCGCGCTTCTGCAGCAAGCGCTCGGTGGCTTCGGCGCTGCGTCGCACTTCTTCGGCCGGGAAGCCGTCGAACGAGATGCTGGGAATGCGCACAAGCTCGCAGAGATCCTGCATGTGCTGGCCGCGCTTCTGCGCAAACGTGGCGAGTGCGGCGCTCACCGCCGAAGACGGGCTGGCCGCGGGAACCGGGGACTTGTCAGACGAGGACGTAGACATAGGCGCCCATGTACCACATCGTCACACCCCGCGCGAAGCCTGAAAACTCAGCGCGAGAAACGCGCCTTCACAGCAGGCACAAAAGCAGCGCAGCGAGCGCGATGCGGTACACCGCAAACGGCCACATCCCAAAGCGCCGCAGATAGCGCAGGAAGCCTGCGATCACCAACCAGCCAACGACAAACGACACCAAAAGACCCAGAACAAGCTGCGGGATACCAACGCTCGTCGACAGCTCGCGCCCGTGCTTGAGCAGCTCATACAGCGTCGCCGTTCCCAAGGTCGGCAGCGCCAGCAAGAACGCAAAGTCCGCAGCCGCCGCGCGCGGCAGCCCAGAGAGCTGCGCCCCGACGATGCAGGCCATCGAGCGCGACGTCCCCGGCCACAGCGAAAGCGCCTGCACCAGGCCTGTGATCAGCGCTCCTGGTACCGAAAGCTGACTCGCTGTTTGCTGCGGTGGCGGACGACGCGCGTGCAGCCACTCGACGGCCAGCATGAGCAGCCCGCCGAACAACAAGGCCAGCACCACCGTGCTCGGCTGAAACAGGCGCGCCTTGATCTGCTTGCCGAACAAATAGCCCAAGGAAAGCACCGGCAGCGATGCGACGATCAGGCTGCGCAAGAGCCGCAGCGACTCGGGCTTGCGGCCGATTACACCGCGCAGAAGATCGATGAAGACCCGACGGTAATAGACCACCGCCGCCAGAAGCGCCCCGAGCTGAATCACCACCGAATACGCGTCGACCGCCGGGCCGCGCAGACCCAGCAAGCGTCCAATCAAGATCAAGTGGCCCGTCGATGAAACCGGAAGAAACTCAGTCAGCCCCTCGACGACGCCAAGGAACACGGCTTCCCACAGGCTCACGACGGGCTGGGGTGCAGAAGCGGAAACAGCAAAGACAGAGGCGATCATTGCGGGGCGAGAAGATAGCGCAGGGGACCGCTCAGCGGCGGATCGTGACGCGGTCGCTGCCGGGAGCTCCAGCCGGCTCGATGACCAGGCAAGACGGCGCCCCATTGATCGTCTGTCGCGACATGCCGACATCGATCAGCGCGATGCGCTCACCGGCCCGCAGGCTGATGCCTTGGTCTTGGATCGTGTGGCCCATCACGATGCGACGGGCGCTCTGCGCGGCAAAGAGCTGCGGCAGGTATGCATCCAGAACCTGTGGCGGCAAGGACTCGGCCAAGCCGCGGAACCACAGCGGCCCCTCGGGATCGGCGCCGACTCCCATACGGGCATCGCGCTCGCCGCGTAGCTCGGCACGGATGGCATCGTTGAGCTCGACGATGTTGCGACGCGCATACCGCGGAGAAAGCCCGCCATGCATAAACAGCGTGCCGTTGATCTTGACGATGGCGTTGTGACCAAACAGCCAGCGACCATACTTGCCATCTTTTGAAAACGCGGCGCGGAACTTGGGAAACGTGCCCAGCGGCGCTTGCGGGATCGGTGTGCCGCGCGGCCCCTCGCCAAATGCGGCCAGCTCGCCGTCTGAGACATAGCGAAGATCGCCCATCGAGACCATGTACTCGTGGTTGCCCAACAGCGCATGGACCCGCCCGCCAGCCTTGGTGGCTTGCGCTTCCAGTTCCATCAGCCGATCCATCACCTTTTTTGAATCGGGACCGCGGTCGAGCACATCGCCTGTCTGCACCATGTGCGTCGAGCCAGCCACCCAGCGCCCCTGCGCGTCGGTGATCTGACACAGCGAAAGGACCGCGGTGAACTTCTCAAAGTCGCCGTGAATGTCGCCAATCGCCACGATGCGCATGACGCCATCGAACACCGCAGGAACCGAGCCCGCCGCAGCCGACGCAGCCGTCGCCGGGACCGCAGGAACGCTGGGCCGCGTCACCGTGTTCGCGGAATCAGCACGCGCCCACGCCGAACCCAAGAGCCCAGCGGCCACAAGCGCAAGGCCGCACAGCAGCGCTGTCCGCGGACCGGTCGTCGCTACACGCGGGGCAGCAAGGCGCAGCACAGGGTTTGGATGCATGCCCGCTAGCGTACCCAATCCGTCGGTTGTCGCGCGGCAAAATCAACGACGCAGCCAGCCCAGCGCAGCGGTCCGCGCTGCGCTGAAAAAGCGCATGCGCACAGCAGCGCGCATCTCAAGTAAAGTGCGCCGCATGTCTGCTGCTTCGTCTCTTCACGCGCATGCGACCGTCGACTCGCCGCCCCCCCTGTGGTCGGCCGAAGCGGATCCGTTAGCGCTGTTTCAGCGCTTGTTCGCCGACGCCAAAGCCCGCGAGCCCTTCGATGCGACCGCGGTCGCGCTGGCCACCTGCGATCGCCATGCCCGCCCCAGCGTGCGCATGGTTTTGCTCAAGGGCCTTGACGGCGAGAGCTTCGTGTTTTTTACCAACTACGGCAGCCGCAAAGCGCGTGAGCTCGACGAAAACCCGTGTGCTGCACTGTGCTTCTTTTGGCCAACTCTGGGCGTACAGGTCCGGGTCGAAGGACACGTCGAGCGCGAGTCCGCCGCAGCCTCGGATGCCTATTTCGCCAGCCGTCCGCGCGGCAGCCAGCTGGCTGCGTGGGCCTCGCAGCAGAGCGCTCCGCTCGATGCGCGCAAGGCCTTGCTGGCCGGCTACGACGCGCAGTGTACTCGCTTCGGCGATGGCCCCATCCCGCGCCCTGAATTCTGGGGCGGCTTTCGCCTGCGGCCCACGCAGATCGAGTTCTGGGCGACGCAGCCATTCCGCATGCACGACCGCCTGCTTTATGTGAACACCGGCCAAGGCTGGCAGACGACGCGGCTGTATCCCTAACGGCGAGCCCATTTCGCCGCCGCACCCTGATGGCTTCGGTATGATGCGCCGCGTGTTCGCCGTGTTGCTTGACCTGATCCGCGGCATCGGCGCGTGGATCGTCGACCTGTGTCGCCAGCTTGGCGGCATGGTCTTGCTTGGCCTGTATGTCGGCTGGGCCCTTTTGCGCGGTCGCTGCGACGGACGAGAGCTTCTGCGCAACCTGTACAAGATGGGCGTGGTCTCGGTGCCGATCGTGGCGCTCACAGCGTTCTTTACCGGCGGCATCATGGTCATTCAGTCCGGCATCTTTGTGCGCCGCTTCAGCGCCTATGGCCTGCTTGGCTGGGGCGCTGGCTACGCCGTGTTTCGCGAGGTCGGCCCCATCCTCATCGGCCTGATGTTTTCGGGACGCGTCGGAGCCAACAACGCCGCTGAGCTTGGCACGATGGTCGTCACCGAGCAGATCGACGGCCTACGCGCGCTGGCCATCGAGCCGGTGCCCTTTCTGATCGCGCCGCGCGTGCTGGCCATGATGGCCGCGATGTTCTGCCTGCTGGTCCTTGGCGATGCCATCGCCATCGGTGGCGGCATGATCCTCGGCAAGCTGCTCTTAGGCGTCGAGCCCGCATCGTTCTTTGCGTCGTTTGCCGACAACGTCAAGCTGTGGGATCTCGGCTGCGGCCTGGTCAAAGGCGTCTGCTTCGCCTTTGTCATCGCGCTGACCAGCAGCCACTATGGCCTTTCGGTGCGAGGCGGCGCCGTCGGTGTCGGACGCGCCGTCAACGATGCAGTCGTCGCAGCCGCGCTGGTGATCATGATCTCGGACTACCTTTTGACCTTGGTGCTGCGCTGATGTGGCGGCAAGCGACCTTCGCGATTCGGCGCGTCCTGGGCCTGCTTTTGGTGTGGCTGCTCACGTCCATCGGCGACTTTGCGCTGCTGTTCGGCCACGTCGCCCGCGGTGGCCTTCGCCGTCGCTGGTCCCGCGGAGAGCTGTGGCGTCAACTGCATCACATCGGCAACCGCTCGCTGCTGTTCGTGCTGGTGACGCTGGGCTTCATCGGCATGGTCTTGGTCTTTCAGACCTGTCTGCAGATCAACCGCGTGACCGGCGATCTGTCCCAGGTCGGCGCCGAGTTCGCCAAGATCCTGGTGCATGAATTCGGCCCCTCGCTGACCGCCATGATGCTGGCCACCCGCGTCGGAGCCGGCATCGCCGCAGAGATCGGATCCATGGTGGTTACCGAGCAGGTCGATGCGCTGCGCATGTGCGGCGTCGATCCCATCGAGTACCTGCTGGCACCGCGCTTCTTGGCCCTGCTGATCATGACCTCGGTGCTGTCGGTATTCGGCGTCAGCGCAGCGCTTTTCATGGGCGCCCTGACCGCGTACCAAAGCTTCCACGTACCGTTCGAGGTCTTCTTTGATTTCAGCAAGGTCTCGCTGGGCGATCTTCTGACCGGCCTCAGCAAGTGCCTGTGTTATGGCGCCGCGATTCCTGGGGTCGCGGGCTTCTGCGGCTTTCGCACGACCGGCGGCTCGGAAGGTGTTGGTTGGGCTACCACGCGCGCCGTCGTCGCCTCGTCGTTCGTGGTCATCCTGCTCGACTTTTTCCTGTCGGGTATCGCGATGTTCACGCTGCAAGCCAGCCACTAAGCCGGCCATACGGCGCTGCGCACGATGCGCCCCCTTTGGGCCCGCGGTCGACGCTGACAATTGCCGACAAGCCCGCGAAACATCTCGGGTTTCCGACGCCGCGCCGAGAGACACTGAATTACGAAAAATTACATTTTGGTGACAACTTCGACTGCGGCTCCGGGCACTTAGTGGGGTGTTCACAGGAACGACTCCCATGTCTACTTTGCAGACCACGTTGCAGTCCGTTTGGCAGTCCCTTCAGTCCTTCGGGAACACCTACGTCGTGAGCTGGCTTGCCTCGTATGACAAGCTGCTCATCGGGGCCTACCTGCTGGTGTTTATCGCACTGGCTGTGTATGGCTTCCACCGCTCGACGCTGGTGTACCTGTACTTCCGCTATCGCGACCGCCGGCCCGAGCCGCTGGGGCGTCTGCCTGAGCTTCCCAAGGTCACGGTGCAGCTTCCGCTGTTCAACGAGATGTACGTTGCGCCGCGCCTGCTCGACGCGGTGTCGCGCATCCGCTATCCCCGCGATCGCTTTGAAATCCAGGTTCTCGACGACAGCACCGATGAAACGCAAGAGCTGTGCAAGAAGAAGGTCGCCGAGCTACGCGAGACCGGGCTCGACATCCGTTACATCCACCGCACGGATCGCACGGGCTTTAAGGCCGGCGCGCTGGAAAACGGCCTGAAGACCGCCAAGGGCGAATTCGTCCTGGTCTTCGACGCCGACTTCCTGCCCGAGCCCGATGTCCTAGAGCGCACGATTCACTTCTTTTCGGATCCCAAAGTCGGCATGGTGCAGGTGCGCTGGGAACACCTGAACCGCGACTACTCGCGCTTGACCGAGCTTCAAGCCCTGCTTCTCGACGGTCACTTCGTGATCGAGCACACCGCGCGTCACCGCTCGGGCCGCTTCTTCAACTTCAATGGCACGGCCGGCATCTGGCGTCGCTCAGCGATTCACGATGCAGGCGGCTGGCAGCACGACACGCTGACAGAAGACATGGATCTTTCGTACCGTGCCCAGCTTCGCGGCTGGCAGTTCGTGTACCTGCCCGACGTTGTCTCGCCCGCCGAGCTTCCCGTCGAGATGAACAGCTTCAAGAGCCAGCAGTTCCGCTGGGCCAAGGGATCGATCCAGGTTGCCAAGAAGCTGCTTCCGACCATCCTGCGCTCGAATGTTCCCTTCGGTGTGAAGCTGGAAGCCTTCTTCCACCTGACCAACAACTTTGCCTATCCGCTGCTGTTCCTGCTGTCGCTGCTTCTGCTGCCGAACCTGCTCGTGCGCACTACCCACGGTCTGCGTGAAGTGCTGCTCATCGACCTGCCGCTGTTCTTTGGTACGACGCTGTCGGTGTGCGCGTTCTATATCACCAGCCAGCGCGAGATCGCCCCGCGAAGCTGGTGGCGCGTGATCAAGAGCCTGCCTCTGATGATGTCGCTCGGCATTGGCCTGTGCATCAATCAGTCGCGTGCCGTGCTGGAAGCGCTGTTCAGCAATGAGTCCGGCGAGTTCGTGCGCACCCCGAAGCACGGTGTGCAAGCGCGCCTGGAAAAGTGGACCGGCAAGAAGTACCGCGCGGCCAAGACGCTGGTGCCGGCGATTGAAGTGCTGTGCGCGATCTACTTCGCCGTCGCGCTGGTGCTGGCGCTGTTCAACGGTCACTATCTGTCGCTGCCGTTCCTGCTTCTGTTCTTCGGCGGCTACGCCTACGTCGGCACGCTCAGCGTCTACCAAGCGCGCTAGGCGTCGCGGTTCTTGCTCGCGCCGCGCTCGCGCTGCCTCTTCAACCAAGGGATCGTCGGCTTGAACCTATCCGCCCTCTGGCGCAAGGCTCGGCGAAAGCTCTTCCTCCTCGCAGCATTCGTTCTCGTTCCACCTCTCCTCCTGGCTTTGACTGCCATGGTCCTGCGGCTGGTGCCGCGGACGCCGCTTGCTGCGACCTATTCTTCGTCGATCGCGGTCCGCGATCGCGATCATCGGCTCTTGCGGCTGACGCTGTCTGACGACGACAAGTACCGCCTGTGGACGCCGCTTTCAGACATCTCGCCCAACTTGGTGGCGGCGATGCTTCTGCATGAAGACCGTCACTTCTATCGCCACTTCGCGGTGAACCCGCTTTCGCTTCTGCGCGCCGTCTATGTCACGTACATCGCACGCGAGCGGCGCGTCGGAGGCTCGACGATTCCCATGCAGCTTGCGCGCTTGCACTACCGCATCAAGTCGCGCAGCCTGCGCGGCAAGCTGTCCCAGGTTCTGCACGCCGTCTATCTTGAGCTGCGCTATCCCAAAGAGGAGCTTCTAGAGGCCTACCTGAACCTGGTGCCCTTCGGTCAAAACATCGAGGGAGTCGCCGCCGCCAGCCAGATCTATTTCGGCAAGTCGGTGGCCAAGCTGCAGCTTGCCGAAGCGCTGACACTGGCCGTGATTCCGCAGAGCCCGCTGCGCCGCGGCTCGGTCGTACGCGAAGCCGAAGGCAGCGCAGAAATCGAGCCCAACAGCACCGGAACGCAGGCACTGATGCGGGCACGCGCCGCTCTGTACGAAAAGTGGCTGACGGCACATCGCAGCGAAAAGCGTGACGAAGCGCTGATGAAGTTGCCGATCTCGCTGCGCGACACTCGCGATCTGCCGTTCCGCGCACCCCACTTCGTCGAGTCGGTTCTGGCGCAGGCCCGCAGCGACGGAGCAGGACAGGCAATCGGCTCGCGAAGAAGCAAGGCTGCGCCCCATCGCAACGAACAGATCACGACCCTGGATTTGTCGCTGCAACAGCTCGTCGAAAAGCAGATCAAGGGCTATGTCGCGCGCAACCGCCGCATCGGCATCACCAATGCGGTGGCTCTGCTCGTCGACAGCCGCGATCTGAGCGTGCGCGCCGCGGTCGGCAGCGCGGATTTTTTCGATGCCGCGATCGAAGGCCAGGTCAGCGGCCTGACCGCGCGCCGCTCGCCAGGCTCGACGCTGAAGCCGTTCATCTATGCCTTGGGCATCGATCAGGGCGCCATCCATCCGCTGACCATGCTCAAAGACGCGCAGCTTGCGTTTGGTGCCTACAGCCCGGAAAACTTCGACGGACGCTTTGCCGGTCCTGTGTCTGCCAAGGAAGCGCTGGTGCGCTCGCGCAACGTCCCCGCGCTGACCGTTGCTGCGAAGCTCACCAACCCCAGCTTCTATGCCTTCCTAAAAAGCGCCGGCATCTCGCGCATGAAATCGGAAGAGCACTATGGCTTGTCGCTGGTGCTGGGCGGGGGCGAGGTCACGATGGAGGAGCTAGCCACGCTGTACGCCATGCTGGCCAACCGTGGTGTGCTGCGCCCGCTGCGCTGGCGCAAGAGTGATCCCGAGTCGTCCGGGATTCGCCTGCTCTCGGATGAGTCGAGCTTCATGACCGTCGAGATGCTCAAGGACAACCCGCGGCCCGGCGATGCCGAGACCCACAGCCTGCGCTTCACCATCGAGCCATATCGCGCCGCATGGAAGACCGGCACGTCGTACGGCTTTCGCGACGCGTGGACTGCCGGGATCATCGGCCCCTATGTCTTGGCGGTGTGGATCGGCCACTTCAACGGCGAAGGCAACCCAGCCTTCGTCGGAGTCTCGGCCGCGGCACCGCTGTTCTTTGCCATTGGCGATGCGCTGTATGCGCGGCTGCGCGATCTCAGCGAGCCACCGCGTCCTCTGCCAAGCAACGTAAGCCGCGTGCCGGTGTGTGCGGTGTCGGGCCAGATCCCGTCGAAGTTCTGCCCGCACAAGAAGAACACGTGGTTCATCCCCGGCCGCTCGCCCATCGAGGTCTGCCAGATTCATCGGCCGGTCTTGATCGATGAGCTGACCGGCAAGCAGATCTGCCGCAGCGATGGAACGAGCGGCAAGCGTCGCGGACGCTTGGAAGTGTACGAGTTCTGGCCTTCGGATCTTTTGCGTCTGTTCCAACAGGCCGGGCTGCCGCGCCGTACCCCGCCCCCCGCCGAAGGGCCCGGCTGCGATCTGACGGCGCAGTCCAGCCAAGGGCAGCCGCCCACCATCACATCGCCCCTGCGCGGCGTGGTGTACACGCTGACCGATGGCAGCAGCCTGCGTGACAACGACGGCGATCGCCGCGACAGCATCGGCCTTTCCGCCATCACCGATGCCGATGCCAGCGAGGTGTTCTGGTTCGTCGGTGGCACGCTCGCGGGTCGATCAAAGACCGGCCAGTCCTTTTTGTGGAAGCTGCCCACCACACCCGGCAAGTACGTCATTCGTGCCGTCGACGATCACGGCCGCTCAGACACCCGCGAGCTGACCGTCGCGCGCTCGCGCTGAATCGCCATTCAGCACACTGAAGCGTACTTCAGTACAGCCTGAACTCTAGCAGGCGCCCTTCCAGCGGGCCGTTCCACAGGATATGACGAGCGCTGGGACGCAGGCCGATCTGCTTCGCTAGATCGAGGTTGGCGGTGTAGACATACGCGCTCCAGCCGGTGAAGCGCCGCTTCAGCGTGTCGCCGAGTGCGCGGTACAAGCCGACTAGCTCGTCGGGTCCGCCCATACGCTCGCCATAGGGTGGGTTGCACAGCACGATGCGCGGCGCCTCGGACGTCGGCACCGTCACTGGCGGCTCGACGCTGCGCAGGTCGCCTAGCTGGATCTGCGAAAACGGCGACAAGCCCGCCGTGCCCAGGTTGCGGCGCGCTGCGCTGATCGCCTGGCGATCCAGGTCATAGCCATGCAGAAACACACGCCCCCCGCGCACCACCTGCCGTCCGGCGTCTTCTACGACGCGCTGAAACGCCGCTTGATCGAACGTTCGCCAGCCCATGAAGCCAAAGTGACGCGCCTTGCCGCCACTGCGCAGAAGACCGGGGCTCTTCTGCAAGATGCGCAGCCCCGCTTCGACGAGCAGCGTGCCACTGCCACAGCACAAATCGACCACGGTTGGCAGCAGCGGTATGCCCTCGCGATCGACGGGTGGGGGTCCCATCGGCAGATCGCGCAGCGCGATCTCGACGAAGGTCGCGGCCAGTGTTTCTTTGAGCGGCGCTTCGACCGATGCCACGCGATAGCCACGCTCGTGAAGCGGCGCGTCCGAGCTATCCAGCGAGATGACCATCCGCGGCGCTCCGCGCAGCGAGCGCTCGCCGGGCCTGTTTTCGCTGTAAAGCTGCACGTGGATGCGCAGATCCGGGCTCTGCACCGAGACATCGGGGCGGCGACCATAGCGAGCGCGAAAGCGATCACAGATCGCGTCTTTGACCCGCAGCGCCACGAACATGCTGTTGCTCAGCCCGACATCCGGCAGCGTGCCATGCGCCGACACCGCCAGCGTCCCCTGTGGCGACAAAAACTCCTCCCAGGGCAGACCAAACGCCACCGCGTACAGATCCTCGGCGCCGCGACACGGGGCATCGGCAAGCTCGACCAGCACGCGCGATGCGCAGCGCAGATCGAGGTTGGCGCGATACAGAAGCGACAGCGCACCGCGAAAATGCACACCGCCGGACGCGGGCGAAAGCGCGACCTCTGCGACATCCGGTAGGCGCTTTAGCTCGGCGGCGACCTGCGCATCGGCGCCGCGCGGACACAGCGCACGCAAGCGCAGGCTGTTCAGGTTCACAGCCACGCGCGCGATCTCGGCTCTGCGTGTCGTGGGTCGATGAGATGGAAAACCTTGGCGCGGCGCACCGCGCTCACCCTGCGAATTGGGAAACGTCATGTTGCGATCCGCCGCAGCCGTATCACATCGCCGCTGGCTCTGTCACAGCTTTCGCGGCAGCGTGGCGCTGCGTGGAAGGGGCAGACGAACCATCACCACCGACGATACATGCGCGCCATGGCGCAGCGATTGACCCGGCCTATCCGGCGGGAGGAAAATTCACCCGGAGGTTCAGCACATGAATGAGCGGGGGAGCCGGAAGATTCCAGTTACCGAGAGGCAGTTTCTCTGGGTACAAGACGATGACAAAGGCGAGGTCACGCTGCACGTCGGTCCGACGATGGTCTCGCCGACCGCCGCGGATCGTGTGGTCATTGACGACGGCGACGGAGGCTTTCGCGAAGACACGAGCAGCCGGCCGCAGCGACTGATCGAAGTCGGCGACCACCAGTACGCCGTCTTGTACAACCCACTTTTGGAAAACGATGGCGGCCCCAACGGGCGCTTCCGCGTTGGCAGAAACGAGACGCGTCCTCTCAAGAACGGCACGCGGGCGATGATCCCTGGACCCTGTTCGTTCTATCTGCGCCCTGGTCAGCGCGCCGAAGTGCGCGACGCGCACGAGCTTTCGGCCAGCCAGTACTTGGTGGTCAAGGTCTATGGCCCGCTGGATCCCACGGCGCCGTATCACGATGTCACGGTGCGCTCGGCGGCGATCACGCGAGCCACCGCAGAAGCCTTGGACGGTCGGCCGCAGCCGCTGCCGGACGCCGCCGCCAGTAAGCCGCTCATGCGCGGTCAGCTGATCGTCGTGCGCGGCATCGACACGCAGTTTTACATTCCGCCCTCTGGCGTCGACATCGTGCCCGACACCTCGGTCGACGAGTCCGGCGCAACGCTGTCCGCGGTGACGGCACAGCGCCTGGTGACGCAGATGCAGCAGCTGCAAACAAGCGCTGCACCACCCAAAGGTCCCCCGCCGCTGCCACCTGCTGAGCCAAGCGCGCCAGCGTTTGACGATGCCGAAGAGAGCGAGGTCGAGCGCAGCAAGGCCAAGCGCGCGGTCGCGCAGTATCAGTCGCAGGCTGCGTTTGTCGATCAGGCGGCGCGCACACGACAGCGCGTGCAGGCACCGGGCAAGCCCATGCCACCACCGCCACCGCTGCCCAGTGCTCCGCCTGCGCCCATGGCCTCGGCGCCAGCTCGCGGTGAAGTCGCGCTGCCCGCCTCCGCCGTCAACTTGACCCAAGCCCCACCCGCGAACATCGACGACTTGCTGGCCAGCGACAGCGTTCGCAAAGCCATCGAGCGCGAAGCGCGGCAGGCTCGCCTGGTTCGCCACGCCGCGGTACTCGGTGAAAAAGAGTTCTGCGTGCTGATCGATCCCGACGGAAAACGCGAGATCAAGGTCGGCCCGGCGCGCGTGTTCCCTGGTCCGTACGACACGTTCATGACCAAGGGCTCGCGCAATCGCACGTACGATGCGTATGAGCTTCTGCCGCAGCGTGCGCTGTGGCTGCGCGTCATCAGCTCGATCTCGCGCGAGGAGATGGCGGCCAAGATGCCGCGCGGCGTGCAGCTCGACAAAGAGATGTATTACCCCGGCGATGAGATCCTGCTGTCGGGCGTCTCAGGCTTCTTCTTTCCGTTCAACGAGATCGAAGTCCTGGCGCCGCAGACCGGTGAAGCCGTGGTCGGCAACGATCACAGCAGCGTGTTCATCGAGGCCATCGGCATCGATCAGAAGTCAGGCATCTATGTCCGCGATCTGACGACGGGCGAGGTGCGCCTGATCCGCGGCAAGCAGTCGTATCTGGTCGACCCGCGCAAAGAGATCCACATCACGCGCACACTTTCGATCGCGGAATGGAACCTGTGGATCGCGCCATCTGAGCCGCACAAGCTGACCAACAAAGCAATGATGACGCCGTGGGCCGTGTCGATCATCGTGCCGCACAACACAGCCGTGCTCGCGACCTCGGCAGCGGCGCAGCGCGTGATCGAAGGTCCCTGCGTCACGCTGCTTGAATACGAAGAGACGCTGGTTCCCCTGCGCTTGTCGACGGGGACACCGAAGAGCGATGAACACCCGCTGCAGACTTGTTTCCTGCGCACGGTCGGCAATCGCGTCTCGGACATCATTGAAGTCGAGACCAGCGACTTCGTCCGCATCCACATCCGCACCAGCTACAGCGTGACGTTCCTACGCGACCACAAAGACAAGTGGTTTAACTGCGAGAATTACATCCAGGTGATG
>JAEUJZ010000174.1 GCA_016794505.1 Myxococcales bacterium | reverse complement strand
CGGCCCAATCGATCTCGACGGCTCCGTCGGCTTCGTCCTCGCGCCACGCGGCGATCGTTCCCCGCAGCAGTCCGCGTTTCAGCTCGGCTTCGCCGCGAGCTACTGGTTCGCGCGTCCCGATCCTCAGCAACCGCGCGATCAGCTTCGTCTTCAGCTCGAAGCGCTGTACCAGTTCGCGCAAGACACGAGATTCAGCACGCAAGCAACGCTGCTCGCCGGCCTGCTTGGCATGAGCAAGAACGGCTTCGGCGGCCGCTTCGCCGTCGGGCCAGAGTTCATCGATCAGTACGTCGGCGTTCGTGTGATGGGCGGCGTTCAGTTCTCATGGGGCCCGCACGTCCGCAACCCATGGGCCGAAAAGAAAGCCGCCGAGCCAAAAGAAACCCCCGCTTGGATCTGGACCCTCCTCGGCGCCATCGATCCGATCCTGCGCGAGGACGGCTGCGTCTGGACCGATCCCACGCCACGCCAAGCTTCATACAAATGGTTCTGCATCGGAACGCCCGATCCACAGAACCCAAACATGATCCTTCTCGACAGCGGCGGCCGTCTGCCCATCGGCACGCACCTGTGGGAACACGGCACATCGCTGCGTATCAACGACGGAACGAAAGTCGCAGAGATTCCGCTGACGGCGCGCCTGCACAAAGCCGTGCTCGATTATGTCGACGGGCTGATGCGCCACGATCCCGATCCCAAGCTCTGTGAAGGGAAGATCGATCCGATTCCGCAGGGGATCGACGCGGGATGGGCATCGGTCGTTGCGAATGACGACTTCGGCGGACGGGCAGCCGTGCTCGGGATGCAGATCTATCGCGAGATCACCTGCAACCCAGAGGCGCAAGGCGCGCAGTTGTTGTTGCCGTTCTTGGGCAAGCTCGGCGGCCGCGGACCGCTGCGCACCAAGCCAAGCCTCGCAGAACACATCGATCCGCCGCTTAAGCCAGGGCAGGTACATCACGCGATCTCGCGGACGGTGTATAGCAAGCTGGAGGAACACCGCATTTTGCGCGGGCGATACCGTCCGCGGGACCCGCGCTTCGTGCTGCGGGCGGCAACGCCCGAGGACCACCGCGGCTACCAGAGCTGGCACCGTGAGCTCGATATGGAGATCGTGAAGTGGCTTGAGCGAAGAAAAGACGCGACGCCAGAGAAGTTCGAGGCCTACCTGCGTGCGCTGTACGAGCGGCCAGAGCTCAAGCGGCGCTTCCCCGCTAGCTTTGAACCTATCCCAGAGGGCCCCGAGAAATGAAGGCCAGCGAAACCAGGACCTGGGAAATCGAGAGAAGGACCCGCGAAATGAAGAGAATCTATCTGCTAGAGTCCACCGACCCCAGCTACGAGGCGACGACGGACTTCATCCAGGCCGAACCGCATAACGTAAGCGACGGGCCAAACTGTCCAGCCTGCGGCGGTCCGACCGGAGCGTTTCGCTGGGCCCCTCCCCTGCGCGCCGAGCTAGAGACCTGGGGCAATCGCTACGGCGACATGGCCTTTGGTCCTAGTGAGAGCATGCTGCTCAGCGAACGGTTCAAGGAGCTGTGGTTGAAGTCGGGGCTGATGGGTCTGGAGGGGTTCGAGCCGGTGGAGATCGTCAAGGTGGTGCGGCGAGGCAAGCGCTTCAAGGACCCTCCGCCTGCGTATTTCCGAGTTGTGCCGCAGCGCTCGCAGGCGGCGTTTGACTCGGTGGCGTCGGGGGAGCAGTGGGAGGAGCCGCCGTCGCCGCGCTGCGAGGTATGCCGCGAGGGCGGGAACTCGAAGGGCTGGGAGCGGATCGTGCTGGAAGAAGAGCCACGCGAAAACATCTGCCGCGTGCGCGGGTTCGGTGGTGTGCTGGTCGACGAGCACTTCAAGCGGTTCGTCGAGGAGAATGGGCTGTTGAACTGCCCGCTCGTGCCGGCGGAGGAAGCGGCGCACTGGTTTTAAGGGGCGATGGGTGGGGCTGCTTCCTTTTGACGCCGAGGCCCGTGCCGAAGCAGAGCGCAAGACCAAAGAGCAGTTCCCTTTTCTGTCCGCCGGAGCCTCCCATGTCCTCTTCTGCTGATTCCCGTCTTCCCTTTGCCCTCTACATCCTCGCCATCCTGCTGGGCCTAGCTCCCTGGCCGCGATCGGCCATCGCCCAGTCCGCACCGTCGGCCGCAAGCC
>JAEUJZ010000155.1 GCA_016794505.1 Myxococcales bacterium | reverse complement strand
GCCCCGCTTCCTCGGCGGTGTCCTATCGAACGCGGTCTCGGGGAATCGTGTGGCGCAGCGCGGGGAGGACGAGGAGAACCAGGGCCAGCGCGAGCCACAGCAGCACGGCCGACAGCGTTGCGTCTGGGTGGCTGGTGGCGTGGTCGCTGCGCTGCAGCAGGACAAAGAACAGCGCGCTAAGCGCGAAGTGCAGGCCGCGCTTGATCGAGTTGAACACCGAGACCAGCGACACGGGCACGGACAGGCCATGGTCCTTGGTAAATGCGATCAGCGCCGTCGCAGAGTATGGCTCGACGAAGCCGCGCAGATAGTTGAAGAGCAGGCACATCAGCGCAGCCGCCGAAAGAAGCGGCCAGTGGCCCTCTGCAACATGCAGCCGCAGCGAGAACGCACCAGGGTACAGAAGCAGGACACAGACGGCACCTGCGACGAGCCAGAGCGTGTTTGCTCGCGATGGGGTCGACGATTCCGGGCGACTGCCAGCGCTGCTCAGGTGCTGTCTGCGCCACGCGTGAGAGCCGCGGCTGCTGGCCCAGTATCCGACGGCAGCCAGAACGGTATAAAGCGGCCACCACAGCGAAGAATGGCGCACCAGCGAAGCGGTGAGGCGGCTGAGCGGCGACTGCAAGACGTACACAGAAAACAGCGACACCGACGAAGTCAGACACAGAAGCCACATCGGCCAAAAGAAGCGCGGCCACTGCCACAGCACGGTGAGCGCCTGCGCGATCGAGTGAAACCCTGGACGCAGAAGCGGGTGCGAGGCGCCTGATTCCTCTGGGTGATCGGGGATCTTGTTCAGCGTGCGAAGGGCAAAGGCCATGGACAGAAGCGTCAGCAGAAACAGGCTGCTTTGCAGCGCGACGCGCAGCGCGGGAATGCTGGCGATCCGTGCGGCTCCATCATAAAGAGCGGCGCCCAAGACCACCGCCACCAAGGTGCCGACGTAGCGAATCGCGCTGCCGATGCCCTCGAATCCGCTGTGCTGCAGGCCAGGGATTGCCGACCGACGCGCGACGGCGAGGAAGAACACTGTGTCGGCTCCGCTTAGAAGCGCCAAGCTGACGCCAATTCCCGCTTCCAAAAGGAGCAAGCCAACGATGCCCGGAACAAAGGGGCCCGCGCTATGCCCCTGCGAGACAGCCCAGGCTCGCCACAGGCCCAGCAAGAAGAAGCCGAGCATGATCGCGCAGGTCAACTTTAGACCGAGGCGCAGCGCTGCCTTGGCGCCGTTGCGGTCGGCATACAGGCCCGTGGGGACATCGGCCAGCACCATCGTCAGGCTGGCGATTCCCAGCGACAGGACTCCGAGTGCGGGATCACGCTGGCCCGTGAGGCGTTCCAGTAGCGGAATGAGAACCGGCGCGTGAAAAGCAAACAGGTAGGTGAAGCGAAATAGGAGCAGCGCGCGAATCTCAGGATGAGCGGCACAGGCTGCCACCACATCCGGCGGCAGCCCGCGGAGGAGGACATATCGGAGGAACCAATTGAACAAGCGGGCTCCACAGCGTCAGCGCAGGCGCGGCAGGGTATGTACCGCGGCCAGGCAACCCCAGGCAACGTCGGAA
>JAEUJZ010000092.1 GCA_016794505.1 Myxococcales bacterium | reverse complement strand
CGCGCCTGGCGCCGACACCGCCGGCAACGCCCGCAGCCTGGCCGCGCTGCTCGCCCCCGCCGAGCCACCCAAGCCCGCGTTATCCCCCAGCCTGGCCGACCTTCTGAACACCATCCGCACACTCTCCCCAGAAGACCGGGCGATCCTGGCCGCCACCGTCGGTGGACAACTGTAGGGAAATCGATGTTTCCCTTTTTCCCTGCGTGTTTCCTAGGACCTCGTAAGAGCGCGATTTCTCGACGAATTTTTTTTGTAATGCGATACACCGCGACCTGAAGCCCGACAACATCATGGTCGAGCGACTCACCGACGGGACGATGTCGCCGGTCGTCATGGACTTTGGCCTGGCCCGCGAGGCCGGTGACAACCGCGGCTTGACCGAGTCGGGGGCGGTTATGGGCACGCCCGCGTACATGGCGCCCGAGCAAGCGCGAGGCGACGTGCGCACTCTCGACCGACGCGCCGATGTCTACAGCCTGGGGGCGACGCTTTACGACCTGATCGCTGGCGTGCCGCCGTTTGATGCGCAGAGCGTGGTCGATGTCCTTCTGCAAGTGATGAACGAAGACGCCGTGCCCCTGCGCACGCGCCTGCCGTCGGTGCCGGCCGATCTTGAGACCATCGTGATGAAGTGCCTGCGCAAAGAACCGGGCGCTCGCTACGACTCGGCCAAGGCGCTCGCTGACGATCTGCAGCGCTATATCGACGGCGAGCCCATTCAAGGTCGCCGCGAGAGCGTCATCGGTCGCGTGCGCAGGCGGGCCAAGAAGAACCTGGCGCTGGTCTTTGTCTCGGCCGTGTCGCTGGTCTTGGTTGCTGGCTTCGCTGTGCAGTGGGTGCGCGTGCAGCTTTCGGCCAAGCGCGAACGCGAGCGCGCCGCCGAGCTTGTGAAGCTTGAACGTCAGCTTGGCCAAGACATCAAAGAGATGGAGTGGTTCCTGCGCTCGGCGTATCAGCTTCCGCTGCACGACATCACGCCGCAGCTCGCCATCGTGCGAGCGCGCATGGCCGCTATGGACAGTCAGCGCGCCGCGCTGCGTGGCGATGACGGCGGGCGAATCGACTACGCCATCGGTCGCGGCCATTTGGCCTTGCACGAACCCACCGAGGCCTTGCGCCACCTCAGGCAAGCCAAGGCCCGCGGCCTCGATATCCCCGAACTGCACTATGCCCTCGGTCGCGCGCTAGGCGAGCGCTTCCAGCAAGCCTTGGAGGAAGCCCGCCGCCAAGGCGACAAGTCCTGGGTCGAAAAGCGCCGCAAAGAGCTGGAAGCCGAATACCTGCAGCCCGCCGTACAAGAGCTAGAAAAAAGCCGCGGCGGCACCCTCGATTCCCCCGAATACCTAGAAGGCCTAATTGCGTTTTACCGCAAGCAATACGACATTGCGCTAGAGAAAGCGAAGACCGCATTTACAAAGTATCCGTGGTTGTATGAAGCAAAAGCATTGGAGGGTAAAGTACATTTCTCAAATGGTGCTCAGTTCTGCGATGCCGGTAAATACGACGATGGAATGCCTGTGCTAAACGTAGCTATTTCTGCATATGAAGAGGTTTTGACGATAGGAAGAAGTGATGTTTCTGTGTACGAAGAAATGTCAGATGTGATTAAGCTAAAATCTACCTCCAAATTCGATCAGGGAAGGAATTTTGAGGAAGAAACCAAAGAGATTCTAAGAATTACAGACAAATCAATCACGATACACCCTAATCGTAGTAAAGGGCGAATACAACAGGCTAATGCTTATTTCTGGCTGGGATTCATGAAAGGAGCATCTGCGCAAGATCCAAGAGCTGAATTTCTAAAGGCGATTGCAAGTGCTGAGAAAGCTGTTTCAAATGAACCTGGTAATGCATCGGCTTATGATATGATCGGGAATGGAAATTATTGGTATGGAGCATATGAGAAGGATAACGATCGTGATCCATTGCTTTATTGGAATCATGCTGATTCCGCATTCCGCGCGGCAATTCGAGCAGAGACGAGGTTTCCCTGGGCGCATAACGACTATGGCCTGCTGCTGCAGGGGCGGGGGAACTACCTGGCTAGGCAAGGGGCAGACTGGCGACCTGAGCTTGTCGAGTCAGTGAAGAATTTCCAGCGATCCATAGAGGCCGATCCTTCGTATATAGCGCCGTATATTAATGCAATTGAATCCTATTATTTTATTGTTGATCTATTAACGGCATCACATGAAAATGCTGAATCAGCGGTGAAAGATGCGATGGCAATGTATCGTTCAGCTCGGAATGTTAATAAGAATGTTGTTTTGATTCATTATAATATGGCAAATATGCTCATGAGGTATATGGAATATCTTATTGCTGTTGGGTTGAATGTGGATTTTTACTTCGGTGAAATTCAGCACTTGATCGATGAATTGCAGGGAATTGACAATGACGGACTGTTTGCAACGATCGTTCGAATGAAGTTCGGTGTTGTCAAGATGAGTTTGCCTGATCAATCGTTGATTTCATTGGGTAATATTATCAGAGAACTGCAGCTGATCGCTGAGGATTGCCGGAAGAATGATGGGAACGCTGGCCGCTGTGATTCAATTTTGGCATCGGCGCATGCTTTGATCGCTGACCGAATTGGCTATGATAATCCGGCTGCGGCGCGACATATTGAAAATGCACTGCTCTTGGCTGGACGTGCTATATCGGTCAACCCTGGTGAACCGGAAGCGATACAAGTGCAGGTGCGGGCATCTTGGGCGAAATTTCAAAGCCGTACAAAGAGACCTACCCTAGCTGAAGTGGACTCTGTTATTAAGTGGGCAAAGAAGGCCTTGGACTTGCGTCCTTATGAAGGACACAATCACGGTAATTTGGCCAGGTTGTTGCGCCTGCGTGCCGAGCTTTCTCCCCAGAGCAGAGTCACAGATGCTCAGCAAGCCAAGGCGCACTTCCAGCAGGCCATCCAGCGCAGTCCGCGCTTGGAAGGAACATACCGGAAGCCGCTTCAGGAAGTAGAAGCCCTACTCGTTCAGCAGGGCGGCGGGAAGTAGGCGAGGCGGGGCGGGGCAGAGACGGAAGGGGACTGGCGGCGGAGGCTACATCAAGCTCGACTGCACGTACCACTGCGCGCCATAGCTTGCGGCGGTGCAGAGCGGCAGCGGGACGGCGCAGCCGGGGAAGAAGAGGTCGGGGCGGCGCTGCTTCGTCAGACAGACCGCGCCCTTGGGACCCCAGACAGCCTCGACGTCTTGGCCGCCACTCTTCTGGAAGGCGGGCGTGAAGTTGTCATCGATGCCGATCATCGTGCCGTCTTCGGTATAGGTGTCGCCGGTCCCGCAGTAGTCGGCGCGCTTCATGTAGATGCACGACTGATGCGCGTCGATGAGCTTCTCGTATGAGCCGCTGCTGGCCACCTGGCCTTCAGCCCACGGGCGATAGCCCCACTGCTCGCAGCGGCCGATGGCACCGCTGGCACACGAGATCGATACCAGGGAGGCATCGTCGGTGCGGGCGGCGGTCAGGACGTCCCACTGCGCGCCGCTTGAGAACTGCGCAAGCTCGTTTTCTCCGGTGTCGGCGCGGAAGCAGAACGGCTGCTTGGTGGCCCCGACCGCGCTCTCATTCAGCGTCACAATCTCATAGCCAAGGACGTCTTTGTCGACGCTGTCCATCGCCTTGAATCCCTGGAAGATCAGGCTGTAAGGCAAAAGGTCGCCTCGCTTGTTAAGTCCGGGGATCCGCAGATGCAGAACAAGCCCCGCAAGCTGGTCGCCCGCGACATCGAAGGAGCTACCGCCGTCGGTCAGCACGACCCGCAGGTCGCTGCCCTTGGCGGTGATTTCTTTCACGTCGAACGGCAGGCCGTTCCAGTCGGCGTTGACGACATAGCCCTTCTTGGCGACGAAGTTGGCGCCATCCCAGTAGCCACCGTTGACGACGATGCTAGTCCCCGCTCGGGTGAAGCCGGTCATATAGAACCAGCCGTCGGGGGTCTTGATGCCCCACTCGCTGCGGGGGTTTGTGGTGGCGATGTAGATGCCGGTGCCGTTGGGGTACTTGCCCCACCAGGTGCCGTCGGCCTGCGTGCGGTTGCTGGAATCCGGTGCGGCGCTGGGGCTGCCACAGCCGCTGGCAAGGCCCAGGCCCAGGGTGAAAGCAAGAGCGAGAGAGCCAATCTGAAAACGGGTCGACATTGCGTCCTCCAAATCTCGAACTGGTCTACCGAAGGGGGGAGCCACACTCCGTGGTTGCCGCCCCGTCGCATCTATGCGGGGTAGATGTCCAAGAAACATGCCAAGGTCCGGCCATGGGTCGGCTGTGCCAGTGCGCGAAATGTAGGCAGGCTGCGACGAGAAAATTCCCGTTTGCAGACGGAGTCTTGGCCAGCGGCTACGGGGGACGCGTAGCCGCCAGTTTTTGCAGTTTTTGCCGAGGCTGGCACACGTGCCTGTGCCAAGCCGCTGTGCCGACTGTGCCAAGGGACTGTGCCAAGGGACTGTGCCAGGTGACTGCGTCCGCTGCACACGCTCTGCGCGGCATATAATCCTCTGGATGTCTCATCCCTCCTCGACGATGAAGGACAGTGGGGACCGCTACTCGGATCCGGACTCAGGGCGAGAGCGCGTGCCGGGCTTGGTCCTCGTCTTTTCGTGCGGGGCCCCCGCGATGGTCGTGCTGCCGATGACGGAGGGGGAGATCGAGCTGGGCCGCGCTGCACATGGCTTGCCGCTCGACGGGCGAATGTCGCGTCGGCACGTGCGCGTGCGCTTTGAAGGACAGCGTTTTTTTGCCACCGACCTGGGCAGCCAGAACGGCTCGGCGGTCGATGGCGAGATGATTCCAGCGCAGCAGCGTACCGAGGTGCAGCGCGTGCTGCGCGTCGGGGACTCGCTGCTGGTGCCGCAGCGCGACATCACGCCCTTGGCACGGTATGGCGTCAAGGTCAAAGACGGACGCGTGATCGGGCCGGCTTTGCACATGCTGCTGACCGAGACGGCGACGGCGGCGCGCTTCGGCAACGCCTTGCACATCACAGGTGAGAGCGGCACCGGCAAAGAGTTCATTGCGCGCTCGTTCCATGAAACGGGCCCCAACCGCGAGGGGCGCTTCGTCCCAGTCAACTGCGCCGCCATCCCACAGGGCTTGGCCGAGAGGCTGCTATTTGGCACGCGCCGCGGTGCCTACTCGGGCGCGGATGCCGACGCCGAGGGCTATATCCAAGCGGCGGCCTCTGGCACGCTGTTTCTCGATGAGGTGGGCGACCTCGACCTGAGCGTGCAGGCCAAGCTTCTGCGTGTGCTTGAAACGAAAGAGCTCTTGCCGCTTGGCGCGGTGCGCCCACGCAACATCGAGCTTCAGGTCTGCTCAGCGACAAACAAAGATCTGAAAACCCAGGTCGCGGCGGGGCGCTTTCGCGAAGACTTGTACTACCGCATTGGTCGCCCAGCGGTGTCGATTCCGCCGCTGCGCAAGCGTCCAGAAGAGATCGCGTGGCTGGTCGATGCGGTGGCCCGTCGCATTACCTCGACGGCCTCGCTGCACGTCACGCTGATCGAGGCGTGTCTTTTGCGTCCGTGGCCAGGCAATGTGCGCGAGCTTTTGGTCGAGATTCGCAGCGCGGCTCAGACCGCTTTAAGCCACGACGCTGCGCGGATCGAGGCGCGGCACTTGGCGCCGGGCGCGGGCACTGCGATCAACGACAGCGGAATCCGAGGCAGCGGTGACTTCGACAGCATGATCGAAGCGATGAGCCAGCGCAGCGGTCGTGTCGTACAGCCCGTGATCGATCGACCGAGCGATCGGCACAGCGATCGCTCGGGAGAGCGCATGCTCGATCGTCCCATCGATCCAGCCGAGCGGGCCCGGATCGAGTCGGCGCTGCGCAGCCATCGCGGCAATGTGTCTGGTGCAGCCCGCGCGCTGGGTCTGCATCGCACCCAGCTTCGTCGCTTGCTTGAGCGCTATGGTCTGGATCCACACTGCTTCGCCGACAGTGGACCCCTGGCGCTCGACGGCGACGACTATTAGCGATCGAGTTCGAGCACGGTGACGCCATCGCCACCGTCGTTCGAATCGGCGGAGCGAACGCGGCGAATGCCGGGAAACGCCGCGAAGTGTGTGCGGATGGCGTGTCGCAAGATACCAGTGCCGTGCCCGTGCAGGATGAACACGGCGCTGCGTGAGTCGCGCAAGGCATCGTCGACGAACTTCTCGGCACGAGCGATGGCGATATGGGCTCGCTCGCCGCGCAGATCAAGCGTCGCATCCGGCGTGCGCGGTGGAATCGGAGACTCCGCCACAAGCACATTCACCGTCGAGCCCAGCGCAGCCTGACTGGCCCGAGCGGGCACACGTCCTTGGGCATCGGGCAGAACAAGCTCTGCGACATCGACGTTGATGCGCAGCGAGCCAACCTGCACGATGACCTTGCCGCGCACGCAGTCGGACGCGATGGCTCCGACGGCTCCCATCCGTGGGACATAGACGCGCGTGCCCTGCGTCAGATCCTGCTCGCGGGGAGCGCGTCCGGTGGGTGCTTGTCGCGGCGGGGCGAGGCTGGCAACTTCGTGCGATGCGGCGTCGACTTTCTGCTGCAGGTGCTGCAGCTCGCTGTTTAGCCCCGTTTCTTTTTCGGCGGCTTGCAGGCGGCGTGCGAGGCTGCGGGCTTCATCGCGGGCATCCAGTAGCTGCCGTCGGGCCGCGCGCAGCGCGTCGATGGCTTCATCGTGCGCCTGCTGGCGGGCTTTGCGCAGGGCGGCCTGCGCTTCTTGGCGCAGAGTGGCCGCTTGCTCGGCTTGGCGCTGCGCTTCGGCGCGGTGTTCCTCGGCGGTACGGCGGGCGGCTTCGCTGCGTTCGCGCTCGGTGGCCAGCGTCTGCAGCAGGCGATCGAGCCCGCTGTGTGCATCGGTAAGCAGCGCTTGCGCCCGCGCAACAATGTGGGCCGGCAGGCCCAGGCGCTCGGCCACTGGCAGCGCCGAAGACGCCCCAGGAATCCCCAGATGCAGGCGATAGGTGGGGGCCAGCTTCGCTAGGTCGTATCCGACGCTGGCATTGGCGAACGGGGCGCCATGTGCGCCCACGGCTTTTAGGCGATCGTAGTGCGTGGTCACCAGTACCGTTGCGCCCGCTTGCGCCAGCGCTTCGAGGACCGCTTGGGCCAGCGCAGCACCTTGCTCAGGGTCAGTACCGACGGCAATTTCATCCAAGAGGACCAGGGTTCCTGGCTTGGCCGATGCAAGAAAGCGCCGCAGGTTGTGGATGTGTGCTGAGAACGTCGACAGGTTCTTTTCCAGGCTCTGATCGTCGCCGACATCGCTTAGCACCTCGTCGAACCAGGGCAGCGATGAGCCTTCTTGCACGGGCAGTAGCAAGCCGACGCGCGACATCAGCACGCACAGCCCCGTCAGCTTCAACGAAACGGTCTTGCCGCCGGCATTGGGGCCCGAGATGATCAGCGTGCCGCGGCTCGGCAGCACGACGTCATTGGGGACAACCTGCGTACCGGCCAGCACCATCAGCGGATGGCGGCCGTTGCGCAGATCGATGCGCGCTTGGCTATCGCTCGTGGCGAGCAAGGTCACCGCCGTGGCGCGCAGATCCATGGCCAGCCGTGCTGCCCCGTCGATGAGGTCCAGGGACGCGAGCAGCGACAGGTTGCTTGCGATGCGCGGCGCGGCCTGCTCGATGCGCAGCGATAGCTCGGCCAGGATGCGGCGCTCTTCATCAGCCACCTCAAGCTGTGCCAGCTTGAGCCGATTGTTCAGATCGATGATCTCTTCTGGCTCGACGAAGACAGTTGCGCCCGACGAGCTTGTGCCATGCACGATGCCGCGCACGCGGGTCCGGGCATCGGCGCGTACCGGCACGACATAGCGCTCTTCGCGCTGCGTCACGAAGCGGTCCATCAAGTAAGGCGAGATGTGCGGTTCGTTGAGCAGTCCGTCGGTGCGGCGGCCCAGATCCGCCACCAGCTGATTGACGCGCGAGCGCAGCCCACCCAAGGCTGGTGAGGCGCTGTCTTTGAGCTTGCGCTGCTCGTCGAATGCGTCGCTGATGGGACCGGTGATCTCTGGTAGTTCGGCCAAGTCCGAGGCCAGCGGGACAAGGTGCGGCAGCTCGGACACGCGCGCCAAGATGTGTCGACGCAGGCGCGTCGCGGCGAGCAGTGTGCTGCCCATTTCGACCAGCTCATCGGGATCGAGCACGCCGCCTTTTTGCGATCGGCCCAGGGCGGTCTGCACATCGTAGATCCCACCGAAGGACAGCGGCTCGCCGCGATCCTGCAAGCTGCGCGCTTCGGCGATCTCAGCCTGCCGGCGGTGGGCTGCGGCCACTCCGTCGAGCGGCTGAAGGTCGCGGGCGAGCGCGGCACCACGCAGCGTGTGACAGCGACTGGCCAGCTGCTCAAGCAGACTCGGCCAGCCGAGATCGATTTCCGTCTTCGAGGGAACAAGGGTCATGGGAGCCTCTGAGTACATCACGACAGGCCAGACCCCCTGGCTGCGCGAGCCATCCTGTGTCGTCGGCCCAGGGGGAATGCCCCAGCACATTACGCCAACTTGAGGCGCTGAGTGTGCCCGGCGCGTGTCGGGCTGCTTGTCCGTGCGTTGGAAAGCGCTGCGAAAGTGTGGAAGGGTGGTAAGTTCGGTATCGTGATGAGCGCAATGGATGTACTGGACAGGCGTCGGCAGCACCCGCGGGGAAGGCTGGCTGGAACGCTGCTTTCCGGGTTGTGGTTGCTTCCGGCTGCACTGTCGATCGAATCACCGCGAGGGGGGGGGCAAGCCTGGGCGCAAGCGACAGCGTCTGCTCCGGTCGTCGCTGCGACGAAGGGTCCGACCGTCGCGGCGGTGCAGCCTGTTCCCCAAGCTGGGGCTGCTGGTACTGCGGCAGCGACGGGCGAGCCGGTCGCGGACCCGAAAAAACCGCGCAAGTTTTGGATCGACGGCAAGTTTCGCGAGCTGAAAAAAGGCGAAGTCCGTCCGTACTACCCGCCGAAGATGCTGCCCGACGTCGAGCCTTCGCCCAGCACGGTCAAAGTGTTCGAGGTCAGCAAGCTGGAAGAGGGCGATCCACAGGTCTTGGCGCGTCCGTACTATGGCGCTCCGATGATTGGCACGGTGCAGGTTGGGGCCAAGCTGCCGGTCCGGGGCGAGACAACGGCGAAGTTTGCGACGCGCTTCTGCAAAGGCAAGCGCTGGCTGGCCATCGCCCCGATGGGCTGGATGTGCGCGGACCATGGCAAGCCGGTCGAAGCCCCCGCCGACGCGACGCCGATCTACCAGATCGTGCCCGGCGAGCGCGTGCCGTTTCGCTACATCATGGTCTCGGCGAAAGAGCCGCTGCCGATGTGGGCGACGCTGAACGACCTAAAAGACGGTGCCGAGCCTGAGCGGATGCTAGAGCGAGGGGACTCGGTCGCCGTCGAAAAGCAGGTCAAGCACGACGGGCAGAGCTATTGGCAGTCGGTTGAGGGCAAGATCGTACCGTTGCACGGGACGTATCAGATGAGTGCCACATCGACGTGGCACGGCATCTTGCTCGACGAGAAAACGCCGCTGCCCTTTGGCTGGGCCCTCGGTGATCCGCTGAGCGCTTGGGCCGAGCCACCGGCTTCTGCGAATACGCCGCCAGTGACCAAGCTCAAGCGCCGCACGCGGCTCGACATCCTGGATGAGGTGACGGTCAAGGGGAAGCGCTTCTTGAAGGTGCGCGTGTCGGCCGTACAGACCTCGGCCTTTCCGGTGGCGACGGCGCCCCTGCCCACGCCAGAGGGCAACGGGCCCGCGACGGCAGCAGCACCCACGACGGGGGCAGCACCCACGACGGGGGCAGCACCCGCGACGGGAGTTGCCGCGCGTCCGAGCCCAGCACCGGCTGCGGTGCCACCGGTCCCAGCACCGGCCGCCACGCCTGGTGTGGGTGCAGGGGCCGCGGTGCCGCCCGGCGCCGTCGCTGTCTCGCCTGGGGCTGCGCCGGCTGCCGTCGAGCCAACGTACTGGGTGAATGCCGCGTGGGTGAATGAAGTGCGCTTGCAGCCACGTCCGGCGGGGATCAACCCAGTCAGCCGCTGGTTCGATGCCGACCTGGGGGAACAGGTCCTGGTCCTGTACGAAGGCGAGAAGCCGATCTATGCCACGCTGGTCTCGTCGGGAAAGAACAACGCAACGCCGCTTGGCAACTATCCCGTGTGGGCGCGCGTCACTGGCATCACGATGAAGAGCCAGCCGTACGACGACAAGCCGTACTTCGTGAACATGGTGCCGTGGTCGACGTTCTTTCAGGCGCACAACGCCATCCATGGCGCGTACTGGCACGACCGCTTTGGCATGGTGAAGTCGCACGGCTGCATCAACGTGTCGCCGCTCGACGCGCGCTTTGTCTTTGAGGTCCTAGAGCCGCGCGTACCGAACGGCTGGACGTCCTTTCGCCCCATCGATCTGCGCGAGTCACCGACGCTGCATGTCTGGGACTCGCATCGCCGGCCGAGCTTCAAACAAGACCGGCCGATCGGTCCACCGGATCGGCAAGACGAAAACGAGCGCTTGGAAGAAGCCGAGAAGCGTCGCGCAGAGCAGCTTGCCACCGGGGTTCCGGCAGGTCCGGGTCCGGGTGCGGCGGGTGCGGCTCCTGCTCCGGGTGCGGCTCCTGCTGCGACGCCTGCGCCTGGGGCAGTGGGTTCCGCTGGGACGCGCTAGTAAAAGGGTGATGGAGTAATTAGCCAATAATTCAAAATAGATAATAATATAATTTTAATTCGATTTATTGTGTTGGCTGTTATTTTCGCAAATAGTTTATGCTTTGTTTCAGTGATTACTTCCCGTTATTCCAACAAACTTCGAGATCGCGGTGCTATTCGAGCTGGGTGATGCGCCAGGCTTCGTCTTCATATAGCAGCCGAACTTCTTTGTTATCACCGACGGTTAGCTTGGCTTCAGTGCCGTTGTCCGAGATCTGAACGGCATCGCCAAGGTGCTGACGCAGCGCGGTGAGCTGACGCGCGATGTCTTTTTGCGCGGGTCCTTCGAAGCGTTGGCGTAGCTGATCGGCGGTATACGGCGGCCCTTGCGCGGGCTGGGCGAGTGAGCGTGGCATGAACGAAAGCAGCACATCCCAGCGTCGACGCTCGATGGCCAGCAGAAACGATCGCAGGGCCCGCTCGGGGGTGTCCTGGGGATAAAAGGCAAGCGGGCTGTGTGCGAAGCGATAGCCCGTGTCCGGCGGCGTGCCGTGGGTCGCGCTGGGCAGCGACGTCGCTGGCTGCACCAGCTGAAGCTCGCTGCCGTCGCGCAGGCGCAGGCTGGCGCGGTGGCTCTGAACGACGTTGCCCGGCGCGTTTTTTCCCGCGAGGCTCTCGCGAAGCTCATCGCGGGCGGCACGAAACTCGGCGCGCTGACGGTCGAGGATGTTGGCCAGGCAGGCGCGATCGCAGCGTCGCTGCGCCTCTTCGCTGAGCAGGCTGAAACAGGTCTCGACGTCGCCTGCGGACGCGGCATCGAGATAGCGCAAGGCGGTGCTCAGCGGATCCCGGTCCTTGGCAGACGGGCAGCCGCTTGTCGCGAGCACGCAGCCCAAAAGCAGGATGGGAAGCGGTCTATGCATGACGCAGGGGCTCTGCGAGCGGTGGCGATGCGAGGTCTTCGGCATGGCTGGCAACGCGGCGATGGGCCACGGCTCGATAGTACAGCGCGGCCAGCGCAAACAGGCCCGCGCATACGGCGGAAAGGTGGGGGGCGCTCCACAGCACGGCACCCAAGCAGACGATCGCCAAGGCGAGCGCGATGACGGGAAAGACGGGATAGAACGGCGCGCGAAAGGGCCGCTCCAGATCCGGGGCGCGACGGCGCAGCACGAACAGCGAGATCATCGACACCACGTAAAGCAGCGTTGCTCCGACGGCGGCCAGTGTAATCGCCTGGTTGGTATCGCCCACCCAGACCACCGCCAAGCCGACAAGTCCCGGCAGGATGACGGCCCAGATCGGTGTGCGCCGGGTGGGGTGCAGCCGGGCCATAAACGGCGGCAGGTATCCGGCGCGGGCAAGCGCAAACACCTGTCGCGAATAGCCCATCATGATGCCGTGGAAGCTAGCGAGCAGTCCGAACAAGCCGATATAGACCATCATGTGCGTCAGGGGATGGCCCGGCGACAGCACGCGCGACAGCGCCCGCGGCAGAGGCGAGTCATCTTGCAGAAGCTCGCGCCAGGGCGTCACGCCGGTCGTACAGACCAGCGTCCCTAGCGCCAACACGACCAGCGTCACCAGGCCCGCGGTATAGCCCTTGGGGATATCGCGCTTGGGATCGACCACTTCTTCGGCGGACATCGCGACGCCTTCGAGCGCCAGGTAAAACCAGATGGCAAACGGCAGCGCAAGGAAGATGCCGCGCGTGCCAAACGGCAGATACGGCGCAGCGAAGATGCGAGCGGTCTCGACGTGCGGGCCGGTGATCGCGAAAAACAGACCCAGTTCAAAGACAGCGAGCGCGGTCACGAAGAGCTCAAAGCGCGCGGCGAGCTCGACGCCCCAGCAGTTGAGCGCGGCAAAGGCGAGGAAGGTCAGCGTCGCCACGGCTTTGACAGGCATCCACGGCACGCGAAACTGCACATAGCTGCCAATGGACAGCGCGATGGCCGGCGGTGCGAACACGAACTCGATCAGCGTGGCCACTCCGGCGATAAGTCCAGCCGCTGGCCCCAGCGCGGCTCGTGCATAGGCATAGGGCCCGCCGCTGTGTGGGATCGCCGTCGAGAGCTCGGTGTAGCTGAAGATGAAGCAGACATACATCACCGTGACCAGCAGCACCGCGATGAGCAGGCCCAGCGGACCGGCCTGTCCGAGGCCGAGGTTCCAGCCAAAGTAATCGCCGCTTATCACCAAGCCGACCGCGATGCCCCACAGGTGCAGGGGACGCAGCACGCGCTTGAGCTGAGCCGGCGGCGCACTGGATGCTGCGGTCGTCGACGAGGATAGGGCAGGGGGAAGGCCAAGCTGAGAAGACATCGGAAGACTGCGGTGTACCACTGCGCCATGGCTCGACGCCACAGGCGACTGCGCCCGTCGCTAGTCTGGGCCGAGCGCCGCCGCGTCGTAGCGCTGCGATCCGGCGCTCTGGCGCGGCGTGGACTGTGGAACGCGGCGAGGCGTGCCGAAATGCACACAGGGGCGTGGCTCTTTGGCATCATGCGCGCCGCGGTGGTGCGGACCACGATGGATGCCGCCTGCTGCTTTGGCAAGAGAGCCCTTTCATGATCGCGCTAAGCAACGTCACCAAGCAGTACGGCGGACAGGTGTTGTTCGTCGATGCCTCGTTCCAGATCAACCCCGGTGAAAAGATTGGCCTGGTCGGCCCCAACGGCGCGGGCAAGACCACGCTGTTCCGCCTGATCATGGGGCAAGAGACCGCCGATGAAGGCAGCGTCGAGCGGCCGCGGCGTCTCAGCATCGGCTATTTCAACCAAGACATCTCAGGCCTGCGTGGGCGCAGCGTGCTTTCCGAGACGATCGCGGGCTCGGGCGAAGTGGCCGCGCTTGGTGACGAGATGAAGGCCTTGGAAGCGCAGATGGCCGGCGAGCTGGGCGATGATCCCGATGCGCTCGATGCCGCGGTGACGCGCTATGGCGAGGTGCAGGCGCGCTTTCAGGAGCTGGGTGGCTATGACGTCGAAGCACGCGCGCAGACGATCCTGGCTGGCCTGGGCCTTTCGCCCGAGCAAGTGGCTGCGGATGTCGGCAATCTCTCGGGTGGGTGGAAGATGCGCGTGGCCTTGGCGCGGATTCTCCTGCAGAAGCCGGACGTGCTCTTGCTCGACGAGCCGACCAACTACTTGGACATCGAATCGATCCTGTGGCTGGAAGGCTTTCTGCGCGACTATCCCGGCGCGGTGATCATGACCAGCCACGATCGCGAGGTCATGAACCGCGTCGTCAAGAAGATCGTCGAGATCGATGGCGGACAGGTGCGTTCGTACTCGGGCAACTATGACTTTTATGAGCAGGCGCGACAGCTGGATGCAGCGCGGCGCGAAGCGGAATACCAGCGACAACAGGCGATGCTGGCCAAAGAGCTGCGCTTCATTGAGCGCTTCCGCGCCCAAGCCGCCAAGGCGGCGCAGGTGCAGAGCCGCGTGAAGAAGCTCGACAAGATCGAGCGTCTCGCCGAGCCGCGCCGCATCGTCGAGAAGGACTTTGAGTTTCGCCGCCCGGCGCGATCCGGAGAGGACGTTGTGCGCGTGCAGGGGCTGCGCAAGGCGTATGGCTCGCGCGTGGTGCATGCCGGGCTGGATCTGTTGGTGCGGCGCGGCGAGCGCTGGGCCGTGATGGGCGAAAACGGCGCGGGCAAGACAACGCTGCTCAAGATGATCGCAGGGGTGCTCGCGCCGGATCAGGGCGACGTTGCGATCGGTGCCGCGGTGCAGCTTGGGTACTTCGCGCAGCACCAGATGGAACAGCTTGACAGCGACGGGACCGTGCTGTCTGAGTTGCAGGCTCATGCGCCCACCGCAGGCATCGGTGTGCTGCGCAACTTGGCGGGTGGCTTTGGCTTTTTCGGGGACGATGTCGAAAAGCCAGTGCGGGTCCTGTCCGGTGGCGAGCGAGCGCGCTTGGTCTTGGCCAAGCTCCTGTTCGATGCTCCGAACCTGCTGGTTCTCGACGAGCCAACCAACCACTTGGACTTGGCGACCAAGCGTGCGCTGGTGCGGGCCTTGGCACCGTACGAAGGGACGCTGATCTTCGTTTCACACGACCGCGCGTTCTTGCGCGCCATCGCGACGCGCGTGCTTGAGCTGTCGGCTGCGGGGCCGCGGGTATATGGCGGGACCTATGGCGAATACGTCACGGCGACGGGGCGCGAGGCTCCCGGCATGCGGGCGCTGTGAACAGAAGACGGGGGTGTGATGCGGTGTGCTCGCTACGCGACCAGGCTGCCCAGCAGGCCACCCAGGGCTGCCGTGGCTTTGCGCGTGGTCGATAGCTTGATGCGCCGATCCGGTCGCAGGACGTCGACTCCGCGTCGCTCGCACTCGCCAAGGATCGCGGTATAGACAGCGCCCATGATCTCGGCTGGCACCAGCGCGCGACGATCGCGGGCGGGCTTGGCTTCACGGGCCAGGCGAAATTCCTCGCGGGCGCGTCGCGCCACACTGGCCAGCAGCTTTTGCGTGGCCGGTCGCACGTCCGGCGTCAGATCGCCGTTCGCAAGCAGATCCGCTTCGCGCACACCGAACTGCGAAATCGCTTCTTGCGGCAGATAGATGCGGTCGCGGGCTGCGTCTTCGCGAATGTCGCGCAAGATGTTGGTTAGCTGCAGCGCGCGTCCCAAGTGGATGGCGTAATCGCGCGAGCGCGGATCGACGCAGCCGAAGAGCTCGATGCACATCAGCCCGACGGATGAGGCGACATGGAAGCAGTAGTCATAGGTCTCTTCCCAGGTCGCGTAGCGGCGCTTGTGCAGATCCGTTTCACAGCCCACGAGCACTGCGAGCGCGTCTTCATAGCGGATGCCAAACCGTCGCTGCGCTTGCTGAAGCTCACGCGCCACAGGGTGTAGATCGACGATCGGGGCCGGGCCGCTTGCGCGATCGAAAATTCGCGGCAGGGCATCGCGCCACGCGCGCAGGTTCTGAGCCTTGACCTCGACGGCATCTTCGCCATCGACGATGTCATCGATCAAGCGGCAATAGGCATAGACCGCGTCGAGCGCCGCCCGCCGCTCGGGAGAGAGGAAGAAGAACGCGTAGCGAAAGCTGGTCTGGCTGCGCTCAGTGATCGCAGAAGAGACGGGCACGCTGCCCATTGTATCGTTCATGGCGTCGGGTCCAGGGCACGGGGTCCAGGGGATTTTTTCTCGACGGAAAGGCCGAAAAGATGCGCTAGCCACCGGCATCGCGCGGCTTGGGGCGGCGCAAGATCCGTGGCATGCGTGTGCCGAGTGCTCGCGCGGCAACACGGGCTCTTTCGGCTTTGCCCAAGGTGGGACGTGTGCGCAGCAGCCCGTCGCCCAGAGCGTCGATCTTGTCGAGCAAGGCCAGGCCACTTTGGAAGGTAAGTGAGAGCTCAATGCCCAGATCGTTTTCGATGCGGCCGAGCAGCGGACGACCGCGCTCATAAAACGATCGCGCTCGCGCGGTCTGAAAGCGCAGAAGCTCGCGGAAGGATCGCACCGTCGCTGCATCGCGTGTACTCGGGCTGTCTTCGCGGGCGCCTAGCAGCGCTTGTAGGGCTTCGCACTTCAGATCGAAGTGCTCCAGATCCTCTTGCGGGATGTACAGCCGGCCGCGCTGCAGATCGAGCGACAGGTCCTGCAAGAACGTGGTCAGTTGGAACGAAAGCGCCATGTCCGCCGCATAGCGCTGACGCTGCACATCGCCATAACCGAACAGGCGCAACACAAGCTGACCAAGCGGCTCGCTGCGGTGGCGACAATAGACGCGCAGCGCGTCGAACGTTGCGAAGTGGGGCGGTGATAGCTCCATGCGGAACGCGGAAAGCAGATCCGAAAACGGCGTGACCGGCAGATCGAAGCGCTCGATGGTATCGCGCAGAGCGACAAAGATCGGGTGGTTGGCCTCACCGTGGAACGTGCGAAATAGCTCATGTTCCCACTGCTGAAGTGCGAATTGACGCTGTCCGGCGTACGTCGGCTCGTCCGCGAAGTCATCTGCGGCGCGGACGAAGGCATAGATGGCCAAGATATGCGGCTGTACCGAGCGCGGCAGACGCGCGGTCGCAAGCGGCAGATCAAACGAATCGCTGCGTGCTCGCAGCAGGCGCTCGCAGTAGGCGTGTGCCTCGGACACACTGTACTCGCGGCGCTGGGCATCCAGCACGGGCAGGGCGGGTGAAAGTGGATGCTGCCACGTGCCGCTGGCCGCACTGTGAAGGGGGCCTTTATCGACGTGAAGCGTGCTCCGCGCAGTGGGTTTTTCGCGCAGGGCCTGAATCCGCTGCAGGGCAAACAGGACGGGCACCACGGCTGAGTCCTTTGCTGCGACGGTGCGGGTGAATAAGGAACGACTGTGGATCACGACCGAGCTCCCAAGGGTGGCGGAATGTGGCGATGCGCTGCGATCGCTTGCGGCTTCGCACGCTGCGGCCCACAAAACGACGTCTGCAGCAGATCTAGGCAAGGCGCGTGCCATGACCAGGGCGCAGCATCTTTGTCCGCCGCCTCGGGATCTTTGGTCACGGACCCCATTTCTTCTGGCGGCGGAATGTGGCACACAGGTTGCCCGCTTCTCGCGAAACACATCGGCAAACCAACGGACTCCCCTGCGAATGACGACCTCGCACGCATCCTCCTCATCGGCCGACGCGCGGCCGGAACAGACGGCGCTGATCAGTCAGCGCAAGACCGATCACATCAACCTCTGCGCATCGGGCGAGGTCGAGTTCCGTGGCAAGGGCACGCTGCTGGACGATCTGCAGCTGATTCACGATGCGCTTCCCGACCGTCATGTCGATGAAGTCGATCTGCGCACGCCGCTTTTGGGCAAGGTGTTAAAGGCGCCCATCGTGATCAGCGCGATGACGGGTGGTACCGACGAGGCGCAGGACATCAACCGCGATCTTGCGCGCGTCGCCGAACAGTTGGGTCTGGGCTTTGGCTTGGGCTCGCAGCGGGCGATGTGGCTGCGACCCGAGACCGCGCGGACCTTTGTTGTGCGCGATGTGGCGCCGACTGCGCTGGTGCTGGGAAACATCGGCTTGGTGCAAGCGCGCGACATGACCACGGCACAGGTTCGTTCGTTGGTGGATGGGGTCGGTGCCGATGCTCTGTGCGTGCATCTAAACCCTGCGATGGAGCTGATCCAGCCGGGCGGCGATCGCGACTTTCGCAGCGGCCTGGATACGCTGCGTCGCCTGCACGCCGAGCTGGGTGTGCCGATCGTGGTTAAAGAGACAGGCTGCGGACTCTCGCGCCGCGTTGGGCAGAGCGTTCGTGCCGTCGGCATCGACGCCGTGGACGTAAGCGGAGCCGGCGGTACCTCGTGGGTCGGGGTCGAGACGCGGCGCGCTGAAAAGGACGAGCGGGCGCTTGGCGAAGAGCTGTGGGACTGGGGCATTCCAACCGCTGCATCGGTGGCGATGCTCGCCGATCTGGGTCTGCAGATCGTGGCAACGGGTGGCTTGCGCACCGGGACCGATGTGGCTCATGCCGTGGCCTTGGGGGCCAGGGCCGGTGGGCTCGCAGCGCCTGTTCTGCGCGCGTACAAAGCCGGAGGCTATGACGGCACCGTGCGCTATCTGGAACAAGTGATTACGGCGGTGCGTGCGATCACGTTTCTTGCGGGTTGTCGTACTGCGGCTGAATTGGCAAAGGCGCCGCGGGTCTTGGGATCGCGCCTGCGGGCGTTTCTGGAAGCCGTCGGTGCGCCCGAGAGTCGGCGATGAGCACTGCGCCAGCCAGCATTGCGACGACCTCGGCGTGCGGCAAGGTCATCCTGCTCGGCGAGCATGCGGTGGTCTATGGCGTGCCCGCGCTGTGCGGTGCGCTGTCGCGGGGCGCGGAAGTCCGTGTAGTACCCGGTGAAGGGCGGCTGAGCGTGCCGGCCTGGAATCTCATCACACCGACGGCAAAGGAGCTGGAAGAAGGGGTCGCAGACAGCTCGCTTGCGCAGGCGTATGCCGCGATCTTGCGCGCCCTGCCAATGGGTTTGCCGCGACCGGATGCCTTTGATTTCGTGGCGCAGTTTTCGCTGCCGACCGGGGCGGGATTGGGCAGCTCTGCGGCGCTGGCTGTGGCCCTGGTTCGCGCCATCGGCGTCGTCGGAAACGCAGGCCTGGGACGACCGCTTTCGGGATCCGAAATCGCTGCGGCGGCACTGGCCGCTGAGCAGGTGTTCCACGGGCAGCCTTCTGGTCTGGATCACACGCTCGCGCAGCATGGTGGGTTTGGCTTGTTTTGTCGCGGCAAGGGGCTGGCTCCGCTTTCGCTGGACCGCGCACGATCAAGCGTGTCGCTGTGCATTGGGCACACCGGCCGAGCCCGCGATACCAAGGGGCGCGTCGCTCGCGTGGCCGAGCTGTATCGACAGGATGAAGTCGCTGTGCGTCAACGCTTTGACCGCATTGCCGCGCTGGTCGAGCGAGCGGCATCGGCCATCCAGCGCGGAGACTTGGCCACGCTGGGTGATGCGATGAACGAAAACCAGGCAGAGCTTGCCTGCCTCGACGTGTCCTGCCCCGAGATCGAGACCCTGTGCGATCTGGCCCGGCAGGCGGGTGCGCTGGGCTGCAAGCTGACAGGCGGCGGGGGCGGCGGCTGCGTGGTTGCCTTGGCCCCCGGACGCGAGGCAGACGTCAAGGCCGCATGGCAGCGCGCGGGCTTTGCATCGTTTCAAGTAGAGGTCGGATCGTGACAGCCAAGGCCGTAGCCGAAGCCAACACCAACATCGCCCTGGTCAAGTACTGGGGAAAAAACGACGATCACTTCAACCTGCCGGCTGTGCCCAGCTTGTCGCTGACGCTGGCTGGCTTGCGCACGCGAACCGAGGTCTCGTTTGAGGCCGATCTGGCGAGCGATCGCCTGCTGTTGAACGAGCACGAGGTCACGGGCGAGCCGCTGGCAAAAGTCAGTCGCCACCTCGATCGCGTCATGCGCGATCTAGGCGTCGCCGCGCGTGCTTCGGCGCTGGTGCGCAGTCACAACAACTTCCCCACGGCGGCTGGCTTGGCTTCTTCGGCTTCGGCGTTTGCTGCGCTGTCGGTGGCGGCGGCTGGCGCGCTTCGGCCCGGCTTTGTCCTCGACGATGCAGCGCGTCGGCGCTTGGCGGTGCTGGCCCGGCAAGGCTCGGGATCGGCGGCGCGGTCGCTGTATGGCGGCGTCGTGGTGCTGGGAACCGGCACACCTGGACAGGTCGACTCGGCCCGCGCAAGCCAGGTTCTGCGCGAGACTGACTGGCCAGAGCTTCGCTTGGTGATCGGTGTGGCGTCTGAGTCCGCCAAGGACACCGGATCAACCGACGGAATGAAGCACACGGCCGCGACGTCGCCCTATTTTGCTCCGTTTGTTGCGGCGGCTCCGGCGGATCTGCGACAGGCGATGACGGCGGTGCAGTCTCGCGATCTGGAAGCGTTGGGTCACGTGGCCGAGCGTAGTGCGCTGCGCATGCATGCCTCGGCCTTGGCGGCGGATCCGGCGGTGGTCTATCTGCGGGGTGCGACGATCGAGGGACTGCATGCGCTGCGAGCGCTGCGGCGTCGTGGCATCGCGGCGTTTTTTACCTGCGATGCCGGCCCACATCCCAAGGCGCTGACCCACGCGCGAGATGCCGACGCGGTGGCGGCCGCTTTGGCCGCGGTGCCTGGAGTCCTGCGGACGATCATCGCCGCTCCCGGCCCTGGCGCTCGCTTGATCGAGGACAGCGGTCCATGAGCACGGATCGATCCGACTTGGCGCGGATGCACACGAGCTGTGTATGCGCGCCGGGAAAGGCGATGATCGTCGGCGAGTACGCCGTGCTCGACGGCAGTCCCGCCGTGGTGGCCGCCATCGACTGCTTCGCCGAGGCCACACTGCGCCCAAGCGCGGTGCCCAACGCGTCGCCTTTTCTGGTCGCGGCGCAGGTGCAGACCCGTCAAGCGCTGCAGGCCAGGGGCATCGATCCAGCGATGGCGCACATCGATTGGCTCCCGCATGTTGACACCTCGTCATTTAGCCGCGATGGGCGAAAGCTGGGACTTGGATCCAGCGCGGCTGCGACGGTGGCGGCGGTGGGATCATGGTATGTCGCCGCCGGGCTGGATGTCGATTCGGATGCCGTTCGGCATGAGATCGCAGCGGTGGCGCGGGATGCGCATGATGCGGCACAGGGCGTCCGCGGCAGCGGATCCGACATCTTGGCTGCCGCTTGGGGAGGGCTGCGAGTCGTCGGTGCAGCTAGCACTTCTGCGATGCCAGAGCACCTGCGCCTGCCCAACGGGCTACGCCTTTGCTTGATCGCAACCACCGAGAGCGCCAGCACCGCGCAGCTGGTGGCGCGCTATCGGCAGGCCGGCGATGCCACGCGGCCGGCGCGTGATCTTCTGTTCCAGGCTGCGGTCGAGTTCATTTCTGCTTGCCGAGGTGATCACGCCGAGGTCGCCCTGCAGTCCATTCATCAGGCGCTCCAGGGCTATATGCAGCTGGGATCTGCCATGGGTTGTGCCCTGGCGACGGAAGAACATCAGACGATTGCGGCCGTTGTGCGCTCACTTGGGGGCGCAGCCAAGCCTTCGGGGGCGGGGGGCGGCGATCTGGCTGTCGCACTCGTCCCCGATGACACCGCAGCGCAGCGCCTGATCCAGTGCTTGCCGAGTCACTTGTCCGTGCTGCCGCTCGCACTGAGCGAGCGCGGCCTGCGTGCATCCTTCAACCCGCATAGGGCCTGATTAGACATGCCGATGCAACGTACCAACCGACAGACGCACCCCACACTTGCCGAACACCGAGGTTCCCCGATGCAGGAGCGCTCATCCTCCGCGAGCGTCGCTGACGCTGACCGGCCGAGCTCACGCGTGCCTGGCTTTTATCGCTTGTCGCTGGACGATCGACACCGCGAGCTGGTGCGTCGTCTCAGTCTGGATGAAAACGAGCGGGCCCTGCTGCTGGGCGGAGGTCTGCAGCCCGCCGCTGCGGATCACATCGTCGAAAACGTCATCGGCACCTATGCTCTGCCCTTGGGCCTGGGACTGAACTTTCAGGTCAATGGCCAAGACTATCTGGTTCCGATGTGTGTCGAGGAACCGTCGGTGATCGCCGCAGCCTCGAACGCCGCACGCATGGTGCGCGAGGGCGGGGGCTTTACTGCGGACGCCGATCCGCCGCTGATGATCGTGCAGGTGCAGCTATATGACGTGCCGGACAACGCAGCCGCGACGCAGGCGATCGTGGCGCAGAAGGCCGAGCTGTTGGCGACCTGCGATGCTCAGCAGCCGGGGTTGTTGAAGATCGGCGGCGGTGCGCGCGAACTACACGTGCGCGAGCTAGAAGCCAGCGGGCCCAAGCAGCACGGCATGCTGGTGGTTCACATCGTGGCAGACTGCCGCGATGCCATGGGCGCCAACATGGTCAACACCATGGCCGAGGCCGTGGCTCCGCGGCTGGCTGCGCTGGCGCGAGGGCGCTTTGGCCTGCGCATCCTGTCGAACTTGGCCGACCGTCGCGTTGTGCGTGTGTCGTGCCGCGTGCCGACAGAGATGCTGGTCAGCGACGGGTTTTCTGGATCTGAAGTCGCCGATGGCATTGTCCTCGCCAGCCGCTTTGCCGAGCTCGATCCCTACCGCGCTGCGACGCACAACAAAGGAATCATGAACGGTGTCGATCCGGTTGTGATCGCCACCGGCAATGACTGGCGCGGCATCGAAGCGGGCGCCCATTCGTACGCGGCTCGCGAGGGCGTGTATCGTCCGCTGGCCATCTGGCGGCGCGATGAAAAGGGCTGGCTGCGTGGCCAGTTGGCCATGCCGATGGCTGTTGCGACCGTCGGTGGCACTCTGCGCGCACATCCGGGAGCCAGGCTCAGCCTGAAGATCCTAGGCGTGCGCACGGGGACCGAGCTGGGCATGGTGATCGGTGCCGTCGGCTTGGCCTCGAACCTAGCGGCGCTGCGAGCGCTGGCTGCTGAGGGCATACAGCATGGCCACATGGCGCTGCATGCGCGATCGGTGGCTGTGTCGGCTGGCGCGACGGGTGCGCTCGTCGACGATGTGGCGGCTGAGCTCGCGCGAGGTGGGCAGATCACCATCGAGAACGCGACAGCGATTTTGGCCCGCCTTCGCAATCCATAGCAGGCTCGTGCGCATCCGGGCCGCTGCTGTCCGCAGAGCGCCCCAGCGCTGCTTTTCGCTTCCGCTTTGCGTCTGCCTGCATCGCAACGGCGCTTCGCCCCCGTCGGCAGTTCGCAGCGACAACTGGCCCGCGATGCACTTCTGAAGCTAGCCAGGACCGATCCGGCACAGGGTGCCCGGCAGGAACGCGAGGTCGTTGGCGTTCTTGCACTGAGTCTGCGGGCGCCCCCCTTTGCCATCGTCGTTGACGCGCAGCCAGATGTCCACCGAGCCGCTTGCCGGCGGGCTGGTCCACTCGCAGCTAATCACCGCGCACTTGCCTGGCAGGATCGGCGACTTGGTATACGCCGTACACAGCGCCGTCGAGGAATCGATGCGCGGGTCTTTGCCATAGAACGTCGACGGCATCATGGCGGCGATCTCGGCCGCGCCGCGGTTGCAGACCTGCGCTTGCAGCTTCCACTGCTTGCTGCAGTCGGTCTGATCCATGGGCGGAGAGCCACGCCCCGTTGCATCGCTCTGCGGCACGGTGACGACGATCTTGCCCTGCACGTTTTGGCGATAGTTGTTGTACCGCGTCCAGTTCGGCGACTCGCTCATCGGGATGGTGCCGTCGTCGTTGACGTTGGTGATGTGATACGTGTGCTCGTTCCAGAGCGGTCGCGACGGCATCCAGCGATTGGCGGGATCTTTTAGGACAAACAGTCCCTGCGTCACGCCGCCGTGTGGCAGGCCCGTCTGATGCTCAGGGTTCTGGTCCGAGCAATAGCCGTCGCCCTGGATCGAGTCACTGGGCACGACGACATCGGCGCGGCCATCGTTGTCGACGTCGGCGACGATCGGCATCTCTAGCGCAGTGCCGCTGGTAATCGGGCGAGCGAAGACGGTCTTGCCGTCGGGGCCGTTGTAGACGCGCAGCCAGCACTCGTCGCGATAAATGACCTCGGCGCGCCCGTCGCCGTTGAAGTCAAAGACCGACGAGGCGGTGCCTCCAGAGGAGACGTCTTTGATCTCAGAGGCCCACAACACGCCGGGGAGCGTTCCGCGGCACTTGGCCGGCTTTGGCGTCTTCAGACAGTCCAACGAGAAGACGTAGTAGTAACGAGGCGCGGCTGTGCCGAAGTCCGGCGTGCCGTCTCCATCAAAGTCTGCCACCGTTGGTGAGCCGCCCCATCCGCCGGGGATAGCCTGCGGGTCCATCAGAAATTTGTCGTTCTTGACGTCGATGACAGCGACCTTTTGGTCGCCGTTGGTCGACTGCACGAACACCAGATCGGGGGAGCCATCTTTGTTGAAGTCTCCGACGGCGCCATAGCCCCCGGTGGTCAAGCGAGCCATGACCGATGGCGTCTTATCCGTGCCGGTCAGACCGTCATAGATGCGATTGCCAGAGCAGACCTCTAGCTTGCCGTCGCCGTCGAAGTCGTTGAGCAGCGTGGCGGTGCCCCAGGTCGCCCCAGCGGCGGTGTGGTTCCAGGATGTGATGAGCTTGCCGGCCGCCTTGTCCCAGCGCAGCACCATTGCACCGACGGCGATCTCGGGCTTGCCATCCCCATCGATGTCGGCGATGGCTGGGGCCGAGCAGTCAAAGCTGGCCCCCGACATTGAGAACAGATCTGCGCTTTGCGCCAGTCTGCGGCCCGTGGTCCCCTCGAAAACCGCCACTTGGTGCCCGCTGGCCGTTGCGCCATTGGCCAACAGTCCGACGATCTCTGGCTTCTTGTCTCCGTCGAGATCGCCGGCAGCAAGCTGCGAGAAGCCCTGAATGCCGGCTGCGACGTCGTAGAGTTGACTGCAGTCACGCCCGCGGATGGCAACTAGCCGCGATGGGCCGATACCGCTCTGTGGCGCAAAGACGATCTCGGGCTGCCCATCGAGATCGAGATCGATGACGACGGGTGTCATCACCACGTCGCGCGCCATCGCCATCGAGCCAGCCGGCGGCCACTTGCAGCGATCGACGGGAGGCTTGAAGTCAGTCGCTGAAAAGCCGTCGCCGATGCAGGTTGGATCGCTCTCTCCGTCGCCGTAGTCGTAGCAGCGGCCGCAGATTCCACCCGGTGACGATTGGGTTGTGCAGCGTGTATCGCTTTGGCAGTCGTTGTCGCTGCAGCAGCCGCCACGATCGGGCACGCAGACGTCTTTGACGCAGACCTTACCGACGGGGCAGGCCTGGCCGGCGCTGCACGTCATGGGCGGACGCGTCGCCATGTCGATGTCGGAACTAGGGTCGCTTGCGTCCGGCGCGTCGACGACGGGATCTTCCCCAAAGACGCCTTTTTGTGTCGGGCTGCAGGTGAAGACCGCGCCAAGCAACAAACCGCTGGAAAGAACGGTGAGAATCCGGGTCGGAAGCGAGCGCGGCATGGCCACTCCTGTGGGCCCACCCTATGTGCGATGGAGGGATGCTGAGGGGTTGATGCAGAGGGTCACGAGACCACGCGGGCTAGGCGCTGAACAGCTTTTCTAGCTCCCGCTCGACTTTGCTTTCGCTGGTCCCTTTGGCCACCGAGAGCTCCTTGACGATGAGGCTGCGCGCAGTGTCGAGCATGCGGCGCTCGCCAAAGGACAAGGTCTTGGTGTTCTTCAGTCGATAGAGATCGCGGAAGACCTCGGCGACTTCAAAGAGGCTGCCGGTCTTGATCTTCTCCATGAAGCCACGGTACCGACGGTTCCACGTCTGTTTGTCGATGTGGACCTCCTTCTCGCGAAGGATGTCGTAGACCTCTTGGATCTGATCTTCCTGCACGACTTCGCGCAGACCAACTTGGTCAGCCTTGTCGACGGGGACCAGGATCCGCATATCCGTATCGAGGATGCGCAGGCAGTAGAAACGTTGGATCTTCCCGGAGATCTCTTTTTGCTCAATGCCGACAATCTCAGCCACGCCCTGCGCTGGATAGACTGCCTTATCACCGACTTGGAACCGGAGCATGTCGTCCTCCTGAAGTGGTACAGCCGGGCTACGACCGAAGCGGGTACGTCGACCTAGACATGGCCTGGACACAAGTGAGGGCCGAGATACAGCGCTTGGCACCGATGAGGGAGCGTCTCAGGGGCGACGCCACAGCGGAATACAGCCACGCCCGATCGGCGGTGATGAAACCACAGGCAAATTGCGATTACAAGGATAAATTTGGGAAGAAATCTTTACATTCCAGCGATCTGCGTTATGGCGCGGCCGGCGCTGCTTACAGGCGCGCGTTCTCGACGGAAAGTTCTGTGTGAGGACACAGCTGGCTTGGGCAAGAAGCAGAACAGTTGAGTTCGGTAACGAGCGCTGTGCAGGGACTGTGGGAGGCCTCGTGCGCTTCAGTTCATGTCGCGAATACGCCAGCCCTCTGGCTCGCGGATCAGATCGATGAAGAAGCGCGGATCGTATTGAATGCGAGCATGGTTGCCGCGGACTTCGATGCGCGGTCCCTCCGTCGGTATGGCTGACTCGCGAGCTGTCTTGCCGGTGGGGCTTGGTGTCGCAGCTCGCTGCCCGCTGCTCTGCAACGCGGTCCGCAAGCGGAGGGCTCGCTCGCGTAGCTCCTCTTCGGCGGCCTGCCGCGTCTTTTCCGAGAGCAGTCGGAAGATGGCAGGAAGGCTTCGCTGCTCGATCGCGGACAGGAAGCCTCGCAGAGCAGCCTCGGGCGTGCTGATGTCGGGGGCCGAAAGCTCAGGATGTGCCACCCGCCAGCGGCCTTGTCTGTTCGTTGACAAGAGAAGCTCGACGGGGGCGCTGCCGGCGCTGCGGATGCCAAAGCGGGCAGCGCGAGTGAGGACCGCGGTGCCGTGGACACCGGTAGACGGTGCCACGGTAGGCAACGCCTCACTTAGCTCACGAAGCTGCGTTGCTCGTTCGCGCTCGTTTGCCTTCCACTGCTGAGCAAACGGTTCCAAGGGCGTTCGCTTCTGTTGGTCGGTCGTAAGCAAACCGTACGCCTTGTGTGCATCGTCGGTCTGCAAGGCTTGACGGTAATCGCGAAGGGTCTGTGAGACGGAGGCATTCGGAGCCGCATGACCACAGGCGATCTGGCAAAGGGCCGCGAGCAGCAGCCATCCCATGGGGCGATGGCCGGAACACTTGAGGAAGGGGGAGAGGTAGGCCGTTGGTGTTCTGCGCGGAGGGATAGGACACAGCTTCTGGACACCAAGCTTGAATGAGCGCATGCGAGAGCCAATTCTGGTTTACGGCCCGAATGTAAACAAGCGTTCACGCCGAGTCGCGCTACGGACTCGCTTCCTCCCTGTGAGCAGAGGCTGCGGCGCGAAACAATTCTTGTGGCAATGCGGCACGCCGCTTGTAGGATGGAGGTGAACAGTCGATGTTGACCGTGCCGGGAGGGTTTCTTATGGCTCGGAAGTTCTATTCCTTCGTCGTTCGTGCTCGTATGGCAATGCTTGCGGTGCCTGCTCTGTGTGCTGTCTTGGGCGGCCTGTCAGGCTGTGACAAGTCCACGGAGGAAGCAGAGCGGAGGTACTGCGACCAGAGTGGCTGCTATGCCTGTCGAGGGGATCGCTGCTATCCAGTAGCAGGCGACCCTGTGAAGCCAACGCCTCCCGACGTGTCGACCTGCGACAACGATGCGGCGTGTGGTGCGGACCGGCTCTGTAACTTGGGCAAGTGCGAAGCAGCGTGCAAAGACAACAGTGCCTGCAAGAGCGGCTTTAGCTGTCTCTCGGGGCGCTGCCGCCTGAGTGACTCTGCTAGCTGCGGTATTGCCAGGGCTCTGTGCAGTGACGATGCCCAGTGCGGTGCCAACCAGAAGTGCGTGAACCGCGCCTGTGCGCTGGCTTGTGCCAGCAGCAAGTGTCCGACGGGGCAGGTTTGCGACAACGGAGCATGTGTTGATGATCCGGCTCCGAAATCGCCCGAGTGTACCTTCGACGCGGACTGTGGCGGCGGCAAAGGCGGCTTCCGCTGCATCAATGCATACTGTCTTTCTAGCTGCACTGCGGCCACGGATTGCTCGTCTGGGGCGACTTGCTTCAAGGGCGTCTGCCGCGGCGGCCGATAACGCTGAATCGCTTGGCGGGCGGCGCTCTCTCTACTGACCTTCTCCGGTAGAGCCCACGCCCGTTGCTAGCTCGCCCGCGTCTGTTGTATGGCGCTGCGGCCTTTCTGTGTGCTCCCCTGGATTCCGTCGAATCTCCGCCGCTGCGCGCGATAGACTGTGGCCAAGGAGACACGCGATGCAGACGCGAGCTTGGCCGCACAGTCGAAACGACTTCCTTGCCCTTACGCTAGAAGACAATGGCGCTCCCATCGGGGAGGTCTATGTGGACGCGCATGACATGGCACTTCCGCTGGACTGGCCTGCCGTCTATGGAGAACGACTGGCCGCTGCCTGCTCGGCGATGCACGCGCTGGAAAAGGGCGTGATCGCGAATGCCGACGAGGCGCGTATGGTCGGCCATTACTGGCTGCGAGATGCGGATCGCGCCACCCATCCGCAGATCGCCCACGATATTCGCGAGACACGGATCCGGATCCAAGCGTTTGCGGACGCGGTTCATACGGGGCAGGTTCGCGGAAGTACTGGCGCACCATTCACCAACCAGCTGATCGTCGGCATCGGCGGATCGGCGCTTGGGCCTCAGCTTGCGGCGTCGGCTCTTGCGAGTCCATACGATCGTCTGAAGACGTTCTTTTTCGACAATACGGATCCCGATGGATTCGATCGGACACTGAGTGCCATCGAGAACACGCCAGGTGGCTTGGCGCAGACCTTGGTGCTGGTGATTTCGAAGTCAGGTGGTACCAAAGAGACCCGCAATGGTCAGCTCTACGCCGAGGCTGCCTTCGCACGTGCTGGCTTGCTGTTTTCCAAGCACGTCGTCGCTGTCACGGGAGTTGGCAGCGAACTCGATCGGGCAGCGCAGACCTGGATTGCTCGCTTTCCCATGTGGGACTTCGTCGGTGGCCGCACCTCGCAGCTGTCAGCCGTCGGCTTACTGCCTGCCGCCTTGCAAGGGGTCGACACGGATCGCCTGCTCGCCGGAGCGCGAGCCATGGATGCTCTGACGCGCAGCCCAGATCCTCGCCAGAATCCCGCTGCGCTGCTCGCGGTGTGTTGGCACAATGCGACGGGCGGGCGGGGACTGAAAGACATGGTGGTACTGCCCTACCGCGATCGATTGGAGCTGTTCTCGCGATACTTGCAGCAGCTGGTGATGGAGTCGCTGGGTAAGGAGTTCGATCGAGCGGGCCATCGCGTTCATCAAGGCATCGCGGTCTATGGCAACAAGGGCTCGACAGATCAGCATGCCTATGTCCAGCAGCTACGCGACGGTGTCGACAACTTCTTCGTCACATTTATCGAAGCGCTGGTGGACCATCAGCCGCATGTCCGAGCCCCCGAGGTCTTTGTCGAGGACCAGGTGACCGCAGGCGACTATCTGCTGGGGTTCATGCTGGGGACAAAGCAGGCCCTCGCCGAAAAAGGGCGACGCAGTCTGACGATCACCGTGGTGGACTGCTCGACCGTGTCTCTGGGGGCGTTGATTGCGCTCTACGAGCGAGCCGTTGGGATCTATGCCGAGCTGGTGAACATCAACGCCTATCACCAGCCGGGCGTAGAGGCGGGTAAGAAGGCGGCGGCGGCCGTGCTGCGGCTGCAGGGAGCGCTGCTGTCGGCGCTCGGTGAGCAAGCTAAGTCCGTCACAGAATTGGCGAACGCCCTCGGTCTTGCGAGCGACGAGGAGTCGCATACAGCCTGGAAGATCCTGGAGCACTTGGCCGCAAACAATCGTGTCTTACGAGAGCGCGACGCAGGGGAGTCGCCCCTTTTGGCTCGCTATCGTCGAATCTAGCTCGGCGCGGTAGTGCCTGCGGCGCAAACGGGTTCGAGGGGTCATTAGCAGCACTCGGCCAAGCTGGCCTAGTCGTCCATCAGCGCTTCCAGGCACTGCTGCACTTCGTTGCTGTGCCAAATCTCGCGGTCGCTGATGACGTAGTACCGAATGACGCCGTCGGCGTCGATGATGAACGTCTCGGGGAACTTCTCGGTACCGAAGCGCGGCGGCTGCGACTTGTCTTTGTCGAGCAGCACCGTCATCGTCGAGCCTTCCGGGAAGAAGTTCCGCACCAGATCCCAGTTCTCGTCGACGCTGACGCCCAGCATGGTAAACGGCTTGCCCTGCATACGCTTGGCGAGCTTTTCCAAGGACGGCATCTCGACGACACAGGTGTTGCACCATGTTGCCCAGAAGTTCAGCAGCACGACACGCCCGCGCAGGCTGGACAGCGACACCTTCTGCCCGTCATGGGTCGGCAGTGAAAAATCCGGGGCGCGGGCCGGCAGCTTGCCGAACATCGGATTAAAGGGCGCTGGTTTCAGCACCTGACAGGGGGCTTCGCGAGTACGGCGGACACCTTCGCGACCGCGGTCGATGGCATCAGGCAGGCTCACGGCAAAGTGAACCGCGAGTCCCAAAGAAACGGCTGCGGCGACGCCGTACGCAAGGTTCTTGGATGGAACGGGCAGGGCGACGGGCATGGCTTACTGGCTCACGCTGCGCAGGTGTTCGCGGACGGCGTCTTCAGCGAAGGTTAGCTCGGCCACCTCGCGGCCGTTGATGCGCAAGACCGGCACGCGATACGTGTAGTAAAGCTGCAAGCTGGGATCGCTGTCGACGTCGAGGACTTGGTACTCAAAGGGCTGCTCAGCACGGATGCGCTCAAGCACCTTTTGCGCTTCGTCGCACAAGTGACAGCGACGGCGGGAAATCAGCTCGATCTGCGGCGCGACAGCCATGGCGTCACGATATCACGATCCAGTGCGCGACGGTCCGTCCGCGCATCCCGCAAGAAAAAGGAGTTCAGTGCAGGATTCGTTCAACGAAGCGAGTGTCCAGGCGAGCCCGCAGGAAGTCTTCGTGGTCGACCAAGCGACGGTGAAAGTCCACGTTGGTCTTGATGCCTTCGACGACACACTCGCCCAGCGCCCGTCGCAGGCGAGCCACGGCCGTGGCGCGATCCTCGCCATACACAATCAGCTTGGCCAGCAGCGAGTCGTAGTTCGGTGGCACGACGTAGCCCTGATAGATATGCGTGTCGAGGCGAACTCCGAGACCGCCCGGTAGATGGAGGGCGGTGATGCGGCCAGGACTGGGTGCGAACGTGACGGGATCCTCGGCGTTGATGCGCACCTCGATGGCGTGGCCCTGTGGGTTCATGCGCTGACGCAGGTACTCGACGGGCAGCGGCTCGCCTTGGGCCAAAAGGATCTGCTGGCGCACGAGATCGACGCCCGAGACCATCTCGGTAACCGTGTGCTCGACTTGGATGCGCGGGTTCATTTCCATGAAATAAAACCGCGGCGTTCCGTCGGCTTGACGCTCAAAAAGGAATTCACAAGTGCCGACACTGCGGTACGACACCGACGAGATGGCCTTGGCCACCATATCGAGAAGCGCTGCGCGTTCCGCCGGGCTTAGCGCTGGGGACGGCGCCTCTTCAACGAGCTTCTGATGACGGCGCTGGATCGAGCACTCACGTTCACCGAGTGCGATCACGGTACCTTGTCCGTCTCCGATGACCTGCACTTCGATGTGGCGCGGCGCATCGACGTAGCGTTCGATAAACACGCCGTCGTTGCCAAAGCCAGCCAGCGCCTCGGCACGCGCGGTGTGAAGCTGGGTCAGCAAGCGGTCGCGATCGTGGACGATCTTCATGCCGCGGCCACCGCCACCTGCCGTCGCTTTGATAATCACGGGCAGGCCAATCTGTTCGACGGCGGCCAGCGCTTCTTCATCGCTGCGCAGGATCCCAGTGCCGGGCAACACCGGCAGGCCATAGGCGGCCATCGTCGTGCGCGCTTCGACCTTGTCGCCCATCAGGCGCATGTGCTCAGGTCGGGGCCCGATAAAGACCAGGCCGGCGCGCTCGCAGACTTCGGCAAACCCGGCGTTTTCCGACAGCAGGCCATAGCCTGGATGAATCGCGTCGGCACCTGTGATCTCCGCCGCGCTGATGATGGCCGGAATGTGTAGATACGACTGCTTGGCAGCGGGCGGTCCGATGCAGACGCTCTCGTCTGCGAACTTGACGTGCAGCGCGGACTCATCGGCGGTGGAATGCACCGCGACGGTGCGCAGCCCAAGCTCGCGAGCGGCCCGAATGACGCGGAGGGCGATCTCTCCACGGTTGGCGATGAGGATCTTTTTGAAGCGCTGCATGCTCGACGAATGGCCGGGGCGGCTAGCCTTTTTGGATGTGGAACAGGGGCTGGCCGAACTCAACTGGGCGCCCGTTGTCGGCGAGGATGGCGACGATCACGCCGTCCACTTCCGATTCCAGCTCGTTCATCAGCTTCATGGCTTCGATGATGCACAGCGTCTGTCCCTTGCGGACGCGCTGTCCCACTTCGGCGAAGGACGCTGCATCGGGGCTTGGCGAGCGATAGAACGTCCCCACAAGCGGCGCTGTGATGACATGCACATTCGTCGTCGCGGACACTGCCGGTGTCGCGGGGGCTGCTGCAGGCGCAGGGTGGGACGGCGCCGCCACCTGAACAGCAGGAAGCATCGCCGGAGCCGCGACTACACCGCCTGCACGCGCCAAGCGAACGCGGGCGCCCGACTGACGCGAAAGCTCTAGCTCGGCCAGCGAGAAATCTTGCATCAGCTGCGCGAGAGCGCGCAGGTCTTCGACGGCAAAGTCCTCTCTGCTCGCGACAGAGGCTGGACTGGCTGCAGCGGCTTGGCTGCAGGGATCGGACGGGTTCGGAGCGAGGTCCGGGCTCTTGGAAGGCTGCTCAGACTTCATAGGACGGGCACTGTGCCATGCCTTTCCCGCACATATCAAGCGCGGCAAGCGCGTCCGATGCGACCCCACAACGCAGCGACACTGTGGATAGGATCATCCGACGACTGCACGGGGCGGCACAGTGCATTGACGGAAGGGGCGACCGCGCGCCACACTGCGCCTATGGCGAATGACATGCCTCCCCGTCGTTACGAGACCCTGTCGGGCATCCCGCTGAAAGTGGCGTATGGCCCAAGCGATGTCCGTCCGTATGCCGAGATCGGCGATCCCGGTCAGTTCCCGTACACCCGCGGCGTCCACGACAACATGTATCGCGGCAAGCTCTGGACGATGCGCATGTTCGCAGGCTATGGCTCGCCCGAGGACACCAACCAGCGCTTCCACTTTTTGCTCAAGGCTGGGCAGACCGGGCTGTCGACGGCGTTCGATATGCCGACGCTGATGGGCTACGACCCCGATCACGCGCGATCGCTCGGAGAAGTCGGACGCGAAGGGGTCAGCGTCGCCAGCCTGGAAGACATGGAGCGCCTGTTTCACGGCATTCCGCTTGCCGATGTCACGACCTCAATGACCATCAACGCGCCCGCGATCTTTTTGCTGTCGGCGTACATTGCCGTCGGTGAAATGCAGGGCGTTGGGCCGAACCGACTGCGCGGCACGCTGCAGAACGACATGCTCAAGGAATACATCGCGCAAAAAGAGTGGATCACGCCGATCCGCCCGTCGATGCGCATCATCCGCGACATGCTCGTGTACTGCACCAAAGAGATGCCGCTTTGGAACACGGTCAGCATCAGCGGCTATCACATTCGCGAGGCTGGCGCGACGGCGGTGCAAGAGCTGGCATTTACGCTGGCTGACGGCATTGGCTATGTCCAACTGGGCGTCGAAGCCGGACTGGATGTCGACCAGTTTGCGCCGCGCTTGAGCTTCTTTTTCGACGTGCACAACGACTTCTTCGAGGAAGTCGCCAAGTTTCGTGCGGCGCGTCGCATATGGGCTCGCGTCATGCGCGAGCGCTTCGGGGCCAAGAATCCACGATCGTGGATCCTGCGCACGCATGCTCAGACGGCGGGGGTCTCGCTGACGGCGCAGCAGCCGCTGAACAACGTGGTGCGTGTGACGATGCAAGCGCTGGCGGCGGTCCTTGGGGGTACGCAGTCGCTGCACACCAACTCGTACGACGAAACCTTTGCTCTGCCGACGGAAGACGCGGTGACCTTGGCGCTGCGCACGCAGCAGATCATTGCCGAGGAATCCGGCGTGGCTGCGGTGGCGGATCCGCTGGGCGGCAGCTATTTCGTCGAAAAGCTGACGGACGAGATGGAAGCGCGGGCCATGGCGTATATCCACAAGATCGACGAGCTGGGCGGTATCGTGCGCGCCATCGAAGAGGGCTATCCGCAGCGCGAGATCGCGCAGTCGGCCTATGACTTTCAGCGCGCCGTCGATTCTGGAGAGCGCACGATCATCGGCATCAACAAGTACAAGACGGATGGCTCCAGTCGCATCCCGACGTTGAAGATCGATTCGCGCGTGGAAAGCCTGCAGATCGAGCGCATAAAGACCCTTAAAAAAGAGCGCGATGCACACGCGGTCAAGGCGGCGCTCGACGAGGTGCGGCGTGCGGCGCGTGGCCATGATCCGCAGCGTGACAACTTGATGGTGGCGGTGCTCGATGCGGTGCGATGTCGCGTCACACTCGGCGAAGTCAGCGATGTCTTCCGCGAGGTCTTTGGCGAGCACCGTGACCCCGCCTATCTATAGGCCGCGTGCGTGCCGGCGTATTGCATGCCTCAGCCCACCACCCCGGATTTATCCAGCGTTCCGATGAGCACACCGCCCTTGTCCATGCCGCCGTCGCTGTTTTCGTCTGTGGCTCCACCGCAGGTTTCGCGGCCCGCGCCTGATTTTTCGACGCAGGCTCTGGTTGGCCGCGACATCCGAACGGTGCGCTTGCAAGACTTTCGCGGTGGCTGGGTTTTGCTTTTGTTCTATCCGCTCGACTTCACGTTCGTCTGCCCGACCGAGCTTGTCGCGCTAAACCAGCACCACGACGACTTCGCGTCGCGTCGCTGTCAGGTCTTGGCCTGCAGCACCGACAGCGTGTACTGCCACCTGGGCTGGGTGAAGTCCGACGAGCGCTTGGCCGCGCTGCGCTATCCCATGCTGTCGGATCTGACCAAAGAGATCGCGCTTGGCTACGGCGTGCTTCTGCCCGAGCTTGGGGTCGCGCTGCGTGGCACATTTCTGATCGATGATCGCGGGGTCTTGCGCTGGCAGAGCGTCCACGATCTGAACGCAGGGCGTAGCGTGCCTGAGATGCTGCGCGTCCTGGATGCACTGCAGACGGGCAAGCCCTGTCCCTGCGACTGGCAAGCCGGGCAACCAACTCTGCAGACGGACTGAACGACCCACAGACTTCAGTTCAGTAAGGAAGCGAAGCGATGACCGATCCAAAGAACCCTCCTGTCGACGTTGACTCAGAAACCAGCGCAGTGTGGCAGGGCTGCGTGCCCGTTCCGGGTACGCCCGACGGCTTCACCATGCGCGGCACCTACCCACAGAACCCTGCGGGCGTCGAGGTCATGCTAGAGCGCTGGGAGCCGGGCACCGCCGAGCCCGCGCACTTTCATCCCGGCGATGACATGACCGTGGTTGTCGAAGGCAAGATGATCGTGCAGTTCTATCGCAAAGAGGGGGATGCGCTTGTGCCCGACGGCGAGCCGCTGGTCTTGAGCCAGGGGCAGGCGGGCTATATTCGCGCCGGCCGCATCCACGACGCTCGCTATGTCGAGCGCTGCAAGCTGGTCTATGTCCACGACCGCGCGTTTGGCTTCCACGCCGCTTCCTGAAGCAGTCCGCAGATCGCACGCCGCACGACTTCACAGCGAGAACGAAATTGCACATTTGTTGCGCGGTCTCGGCTGCGGACAGTGATACGTCTGCGGCATGCAGAAGACCTCACGTTCATGGATCGGGTTGTTTGGGTGTGTGCTTGTTTTTCTGGCGGCATCGTGTGAACCGCCGGAGTACGAGTCGTCGCTTCCCGAAGGCGACGCACCGACGGTCGGCAGCACCGCGGCTCTGCGCACAGAGGGCGAGACCGCCGACGCGATCGGTGGACCCGGCGAAGACGCGGTGTGGGTCAGCAGCGAAGCCGGGCTTGACGCATCGGCAGGCAAGCTGCGCATCACGATGGTCGACGTCGGGCAAGGCGATGGATTTCTCATCGAGTTTCCCAACGGCAAGGTCATGGCTCTGGATGGGGGCCCCAGCAGCAGCAAGTTCGCCAACTATCTGAGCAGCCGCGGCATCACCCAGATCGACTACGCCGTGCTTTCACACGGGCACAACGATCACTACGCGGGACTCACGCCGGTTCTCTCGCTTCTGCCTAGCGACTGCGTTGCGCGCGTCTTTGACCCTGGGCTGAATCGTCGCGACGTGGCCGGTTACAACAGCTTTCGCAGTGCTGCCGGCTGCAACTATCAAGCGATCGGCATCGGCGCCAGCCTGCTCATCGACCCGGCCATCGAAGTCAGCGTTCTTGCGGCGAGCAGCCGACGCGTCGGATCCAGCGACGACTCGCACGGGGTCAATAACACCTCGGTGATCTTGCGAGTTCGCTACGGTCGCTTTTCGATCCTGTTTCAAGGCGACGCCGAGACCGAAGCCGAACGACTGACGTACGACGCCAGCCGATCGCTCTTGCGCAGTACGGTCCTTAAAGCCGGACATCACGGAAGCTGCACGTCCAGCGCCAACACCTATCTTTCGACCGTTGCTCCGCAGTACGTGCTGATCAGCGTCAGCGAGACGAACAGCTATGGCATGCCGCACTGTCAGACGATGGCCAAGCTCAAGCGCCGCAGCGGTCTGCGCTGGGCTCGCACCGATGAAAATGGCACCACACGCCTGGTCAGCGATGGCAGTCGCTACACCGTGATTCGATCCAAAGGACGCGAAAGCGAGGATAGCTGCCCGCGCGACTGCGCATCGCCACAAGATTTCTAGGCTCGCCAAGCGGGCCAAGCGATCAGTTTCTTGGCTGTGATGCGTGGGGTCGTCGATACTGCGAGGCATGCCTCGGCAGCCCATGACTCTTCCGTTTACGGCGCAGCAACAGCGCGTCTTCTTTTTCATCTGCCTGGGGTTGTGCTGCATCGTGGTCGCCCCGCTTTGGCGTCCGATCTGCGTCGGTCTGATCTTGGGCTATTTCAGCGAACATCTCGTCGAGCGGGTGGCTGTTCGGCTGAAGATGGCGCGGCGTGGCCGCATGATCGTTTCGGCGCTGTTCATCGCGGTGGTGCTGCTGGCCGTGCTGCTGCCTGTCGGCTTTGTGATGTATCAGGCTGTGCATGAGCTTCTGCAGTGGCTGAGCACCGACCTGTTCGTCACCGCACCGGGACAAGAGAGCTGGTTTTCACAGACGACGGGCTCGATCAATCGCTGGGTCAGTGAGCGCCTGGCAACCTGGGGTTTGCCGCTTTCGGCGAGCATGGTGACCGCGATTGGGCAGCGGCTGCGCGAGGCCAGCGTGCCACTCTTGCAGTCGCTGATCAGCGGCGTGCGGGGCATGGCCGCATCGACGCCGCGAGCGATTCTGTACACGCTCGTCACGGTGGTGGCGTGGTGGCTGGCGGCGCTGGATGGGCCACGCTTGCGCGAGACCGCGCTGCCCCTTTTGATTCCATGGGAGACGCCGCGGCGCGTGTTTGGGCAGGCCACGCGGGCGGTGCTACGCGGGCTCATCGTCGCGAACATCGCGGTGGCCGCGGTGCAAGCGGTGCTCTGTACGCTTGGTCTTTTGCTTGCCGGTATCCCGCGCGCGGTGTCGCTGGGGGTGATGTGCTTCTTTCTCGCCTTCGTTCCTGTCGTGGGCACGGGGCTCGTCACCGTCGGAGCAGCCTTGTACCTGCTTTCGCAGGGGCGTATCGGTGCTGGGCTTGCCATGCTGGCCTTGGCTGTAGTCGCAGGAACCATCGACAACCTGCTGCGCCCCTTCTTTCTGCGCGGCCAAGTCGAACTGCCGGTCGCCTGGATCTTCCTTTCTATCGTCGGAGGCCTCGTCGGCTTGGGCTTGGCGGGCGTCATCCTGGGTCCCATCGTCGCGTATGCGTGCCGCGAAGCCTTCTTGCTGCTGACCGAGGAACCTGCGCCGCCGAGCGAGGCGCACGATCCGGGGCCGCCGACTGCCTGACCCTTTGCGCGACCGCGTACGCGAAGCCTCTCTGCGACGCTGTCACACACACTCTCGCGGCGGGTGGCTCGATATAATCAGCGGCAATGCAACGGGGGGCCGATGCGGGCATGGGGCGTGGCTCGCGGTGTGGCGCAAGGCGAAGCCGAATCGCGGGCCGCATGGCGTGGCCAACGTTCTGCGTGTGCCTGCTTCTCATCGTCGCTGCTCACATCGCGCAGGCTGTCGAGTCCGCGGCCGAGTCGTCACGATCACACGGCGATGAGCCGCCCCCTGCAGTCCTGCAGGTGGCCAGCGCCGCCGTCGACTATCGTGGACACTGGCAGTACCGCTGGGGTGACTCGCCGCGCGAGCCGAGCGGCGCGCTGCAGTGGGCGCGACCGGGATCCGACACCGGCTGGCAGGACTTTTCCGGCGGTGGCACGCCACCCGGCCGACAGGGTCAGCGCTTCTTGTGGCTGCGCACTCGCTTGGAAGGACCCGATGTGCAAGACCCAGCGCTACAGATCGAGATCATCGATCAACTGTGCGAGGTCTTTCTGGATGGTCAGCGCGTCTACCACTTCGGTCAGCTCGACGGCGAAGGTGCCTGGGCGCGGCGCTTCTTGGGCTATCCCGTTCACTACATTCCTTTGGGCCGCCCCAGCCTTGCGCGGGACTATCGTGGATCCGTCCTTGCGCTGCGCATCTATTCCGAACACCTGAATATCGGGCTTTTTGGACAGCAGCGCATCGGCACGCGCGTGCGGCTAGAGTCGGACTTGTTTCGCCGCGACATCAGCCTGCTTGTCGTCGGGATTCTGCTTCTGACGGTGGGCTTGTTCAGCTTGGCGCTGTTTGCCAATCAGCGGCGCGACCGCGCGTATCTGAGCTATGGCGGCTTTTCATTTTTCGTTGGCCTGTACGCCCTGTGCCGCATGAAGAGCGGATTCTGGGTGGATGAACATCCGCTTTTCTTCTTCCACCTAGAGCTACTCGCCTTCTATTCGTGCATCCCGTGCCTGGTCTTCTTTCTGAGTCACGTGATCGGGGGCGGTCCCTTCCGCCTGATGCCGGTCTTTGCCTGGCTGATGCTGGCATATGACGCCGCGGCATGGCTTGGGGTGGCGTTGGGCATGGTTCCGCTGCTCAAGACCTTGCTGCCGTTTCAGCTTCTAGCGCTGGTCGCGCTGGTCTACACGCTGATCACCGTGACGGTGGCGCTGGTGCGGGGCAGCCGCGATGCGCGCGTGTTCAGCCTGGGTTTCCTGATGGCTGCGCTGTTTTCAGCGTACGACATGCTGGCGGCGATCGGGTTTCTGCCGCGCGTGCGCACGTCCTTCGCTCACTTTGGACACGGGGCCTTCGTCCTGTCGCTGGGCTTGATCCTGCTGTTCCGCTTCCAGCGCGTGTATGCCGACTTGCTTTCGACCAAGGCCGACCTGTCTGAAAAGTACCGCGCGCTGCAGGCGCGTACCGCCGAGATCGAGCAGCTCAACGCCGAGCTTCGACACCAGATCGAGGCGCGATCGAAGTCGATGATCGACTCGCTTTTGGGCAGGGCCAGCTCATCGCAGGATGCGGTGCCGATCCTGGCGGTGGATACGGTGCTAAACGAGCGCTATCGCGTCCTCAAGATCCTGGGCCAGGGCGCCATGGGCGTGGTGTATGAGGTGATGCGTATCAGCGACGGAAAACACCTCGCCGCCAAGGTCCTATCTGGCCACGCGCGGCGGCAAGACTTGGCGCGCTTTGCACGCGAAGGTCAGCTTCTGGCTCGCCTGAATCACCCGAACCTGGTCCGCATCGTCGATGTCGATCTGTTGGACAATCGCCTGGCGTACTTGGTGATGGAGCTTGTCGAAGGCGGGACGCTCGCGCAGCGCCAAGCCCGCTATGGCCAGCCGTCTTTCGCACTGCCGATCATCCGCCAGATCGCAGCCGCCTTGGCACAAGTCCACGCAGCGGGGATCGTCCACCGCGATTTGAAACCTGCGAACATCTTGCTCGCGCCGGGGAATGAGCTTCACGTGAAGCTCGCCGACTTTGGCGTGTCCGCGCTGGTTCCCAGCGACGAGCGAACGGATCGGGGCAAGCCAGCCAGTGCTACGCCAGATGTCGACTTGGCTCTTTACAACGTCACGCTGGATGAGCCGATCGCGGCCAAGAAGAAGTCCGAGCCGCCGGTTTCCGAGGTGCCTGCGCATGCCCCGGTTCCCGTCAGAAACCTGCCCGAGACACTCGACGGTGGTCCCGCATCATCGCAGGGCGTACTCACGCAGACCGGCGTCATCATCGGCACGCCGCTTTACATGGCGCCTGAGCTGGTCAAAGGCGCCAAGCTTGCGCGTCCGGCATCGGACATGTTCAGCCTGGGGGTCGTTGCATACGAGCTTCTGACGGGCGATCTGCCGTCGGCGCAGCCGCCGATCTTGCTCAACCTGCGCAGCGGGCAGCGCTGGTACACACCGCTTTCGATTCGCTGCCCCGACTTGCCGGGACCGCTTGTCGATTTGATCGAGCGCTGTCTGGATGCCGCAGCCGACAAGCGGCCGACGGCGCAGGCGCTCTTTGATGGGCTCAGCGCGGCTCAGTGATTCAGCTCGCGAATCGCCGCATCCAGACCCGCCAACGTCAGCGGGAACATGCGCCCGCCGACGAGCTTATGCACCATCTGGATCGAGTCATAGTGCAGCCACACGGACTCTTGCAGTGGGTTCAGCCATACCGCATGCGGATACACCGACAGCACGCGCTGCAGCCACACCGCGCCCGGCTCTTCGTTCCAGTGCTCGACGCTGCCGCCGCGCTGGATCAGCTCATACGGGCTCATCGCCGCATCGCCCACGAAGATCAGCTTGTAATCGGTGGGATAGGTGCGCAGCACATCGAGCGTTGGCGTGCGATCTTTGAAGCGCCGCGTGTTGTCGCGCCACAGCGACTCATAGATGCAGTTGTGAAAATAGAACGACTCTAGGTGCTTGAACTCGGATCGACAGGCGGTGAATAGCTCGGCGCAGGCGCGCACGTGATCATCCATCGAGCCGCCGATATCGAGCAGCAGCAGCACCTTCACCGTGTTGTGGCGCTCGGGCACAAGCTGCAGATCGAGATAGCCAGCATTGCGCGCGGTGGCCGAGATCGTGCCAGGCAGATCCAGCTCGCTGGCTGCGCCTTGCCGCGCGAACTTGCGCAGGCGCCGCAGCGCGACCTGGATGTTGCGCACACCAACCTCGACATCATCATCGAGGTTGCGGAACTCGCGGCGATCCCAGACCTTGACCGCCTTGCGGTGGCGGCTTTGATCCTGGCCGATGCGGATGCCTTCGGGGTTGTATCCGTACGCGCCGAAGGGCGACGTGCCAGCCGTGCCGATGAAGCGGTTGCCGCCTTGGTGGCGCTCCTTCTGTTCCTGCAGAAGATCGCGCAGCCGTTGCATCAGCGCGTCAAATCCCCCCAGCGCCTGCACGCGCGCCATCTCCTCCGGGCTCAGGAACTTTTCAGCCAGCTTGCGCAGCCACTCTTCGGGGATCTCGGCATAGGGATCCTCAACGGCTGCCAGGCCGCGAAAGGCATGGCCGAACACGCGATCGAACTTGTCGATATGACGTTCGTCTTTGACCAGCGCGGCGCGCGACAGAAAGTAGAAGTTCTCGATCGATGGATCGCAGACCCGCTGCTTTAGTGCTTCAAGCAGCGTCAGGTATTCCGTCAGCGAGACGGGCAGGCCGGCTCGCCGCAGATCGAGAAAGAACGCGACAAACATTCTCTATCGACCCGACCTAGCCGCGCCCGCGGTTTCTGGCCTGCGACAGCGCCATCTCGGTCAACAGCACGTCTTGCTCGCTCTTGAGCAGCGCGCCATACAGCACCGGCATGCCGCGCTCGCCGCCGCGACGCAGCGCATCGGGCGGGACGCCGTCGGCTTCCAGCAAGCGGATCCAGTCGAGAAGCTCGGAAGTGGAGGGCCGCTTCTTAAGGCCCTGCACTTCGCGCAGCTCATAAAAGACCGTCAGCGCCTCGCGCAGAAGCTCGGCGCGCAGGGTGGGGTAGTGGACCGCGACGATGCGGGCCATGGTCGGTGCGTCGGGGAAGCGGATGTAATGAAAGAAACAGCGGCGCAGGAACGCATCCGGCAGCTCTTTTTCGTTGTTGCTGGTGATGACGACGATCGGCCGCTGCTGCGCGACCACCGTCTGCCGCGTCTCATAGACAAAGAACTCCATGCGATCCAGCTCGTGCAGCAGATCGTTGGGGAACTCGATGTCGGCCTTGTCGATCTCGTCGATCAGAAGGACGGGTCGCTGGTCCGAGACGAAGGCATCCCACAGCTTGCCGCGCACGATGTAGTTCTGGATATCGTGGACGCGAGCATCGCCTAGCTGCGAGTCGCGCAGGCGGGCCACGGCGTCGTACTCATACAGGCCGTGCTGGGCCTTGGTCGTCGACTTGATGTGCCAGCGAATCAGCGGACGGCCAAGCGCGCGGGCGATCTCTTCAGCCAGGATGGTCTTGCCGGTACCCGGCTCGCCTTTCACCAAAAGCGGACGCCCCAGCGTGACCGAGGCATTCACTGCCACCATCAGATCCGGCGTCGCAACATAGGAATCGGTTCCCGTGAACTTCATGTCGGCAGTGTACTTTGCCGAGCCGGCGGGATGGATACAGATTCAGGCCGTCCTCTTCGGCGAAGCGGACGGACCACAAGCGCTGTGGCGCCATCCGCTTTTTGTGCGGCAGCGGGTTAGCCACCCCCGCCGCAGCCGCCGCCTCCGCCGCCGCAGCCACCGCCGCCGCCACCCCCACCACAGCCGCCGCCGCCGCCGCCACAGCCGCCACCGCCGCCACCATCGCCGCCGCCTCCTCCACTATCGCCGCCGCCGCCGCTGTCGCTGCCTCCGCCTCCACTGTCGCTGCCGCTCCAGCTGCCGCTGATGTCGACGCTGGATCCCGTGTCGTGGTGCGAAGAAGAGGTCTGCTGTGGCTGCTGAAACGGCGTCTTGGCGTGCGCCTGGGCCATAAACAGGTCGTAGTTGGGATGGAACGCATACACCAAGCCGGCGGCGACCGCAGCGGTGCCCAGGATGCTGGCTCCGTCGAGCGCCACGCCCAGGCCCACCGCCTGCGGCGTCGTGTCCCAGTTGGTACTTACGTTGAGGCGCAGGCCCATCGTGGTATCGCGCAGCCAGTCCAGATAGCGGTCCTTGAGCGGAGCTTCATCGCTTTTTTTCGCGACCAGGTAGACGCCGATGCCAACCAGGACGATCTCGATGGCCAGAAACAGGAAGCGATGGCCCATTGCTATGGCGCGCACCAAGCGCACCAGGCCGAAGGCAATGATCACGAAGCCGATCCACCACACCAAGCGGTAGATGCTGCCGCGATGCGCCTCGCTGCGAATCAGGCCCGACGCTGCTAGCTCGTTGGTAAGTGTGCTCTGGTGCGCGCGAGCCACGGCCAAGGACTCGGCCTTGAGCGTCGCGGCTTCGATGTCGCTGCCCTCTTTGGGCTTCACTTGATCCAAGAACTGACGCAGAAGCGGGTGCTCGGGGACGGTGGCCTCGGCGGTATATAGGAAGTGCTTGGCCACACCAGGGACCGGCTTGATCGCACCGCACGCATGGGCCATGGCAATCAAGGTCTCGGCCACGCCTTGCACGCCGCGCTGCAAGAAGGCGAGGGCATAGTACTGGTCTTGGCTTGGCACCTGTCCGACGCGCAGGGCGGCGACACCCGATGGGATCGACCGCGCGTCCAAGTACGCGCCATAGCGGCGCCGCAGCACCGAAAGCAGGACGAGCGCCCCGATGGAAAAGACACCGTAGAGGAACAGAAACTCGGGCCCTGATTGGACGTTCAACGGGTTCGAGTCCAAGGAATCCATCATGGCGTGCTCCATGACCAGCCTGCTCGTCGTTGCATCGTGCCAGCAGGCGGACTGAAAAGGGTTTCAGCCGTGCGTGTGTTCCAGCTGATCGACATCGTGAACCGCGGCATGCAGCAGGCGATTCAATGTGCCGAGCGCCTCGGCAGGTGCCTCTTTGATTTTCGCGAGCGGCGCGATGTCGATGCTGTACAGCGTGCCGGCGGCCTTCAATACATCGTCGAGCGGCTCGGGGCTTTGGACTCCGCGCAGGCGAAGCAGCGCGTGCAGGGGGGCTCGCGCTTGGCGCAGCTTGCGCAGAAGCGGCGACACCAGCTCAGCCGGCTGGCCCAAGGTATCGGTGACGACGCGGCGCAGGCGGATCTGCACTTCGCGTAGCTCTTGCTCGATGCGCAGGCGGCGGTGGCGGTCCGAAATGGCAAGCTGCGTGAATGGATCTTCGCCGTGCAAGAGCGCGTGGCTCTGCCGGATGCCGTCGTAAAGCAGCGGGAAGACGTCGGCGGCACGGGGGATCTCGGCGCTGGCTAGGATCATCGGCTCGACGCGGATGGCGTAGCGCGCCATGGCCAGCGGGTTGGCGATGGCGCTGAGCTTTTCGGGCTCAACGGCTTTGAGCACGATCAGAAGCTCGATATCGCTGTGTCCGGGGCGGAAGTCGCCGCGCACGGCGCTGCCAAAGACCAGCAGAGCCACCAGGTCGCTACCCAGCGCAGCGACGAGCGCTTTTTCAAGCTCTTCCAGACGGGGGCCGACGCTGGCCGGCAGCTTGCTGAACAGTTCTTGTTTGGTCTTCTGGCTCATGAAGTCCTCGATGGGCTGCCGCCAAACAGACCCTGTGCTGGGCGGCTGAAAAAGCGAAGGGCCGAGCGCGGGCCGAGGGGTTTCCACACCCACGTTGTTTCGCCATGGGCCTGCTGCGCCTTGGCGAGATAGGGCCAAAAGCGCGCGGACGCACCCTCGGAATGCTCGACGAAGCGGGCCTGCAGCGTCAGCTGATCGAGCTCAGCCGCTGTGGCCAGGGCGCGCTGCGTCTTTAAGCTGCGTACCAGGTACAACGCGTCGACCACCGTCGGCAGCTGCCGCGCCGGGGGCAGGCTGCCGAGTCGTTCGAGCGCGAGCGCATATAGATCGATGTGCTGTGTTTCGGCCACGCTGCGGCTGCGCCGAAGCAGGTCGATGGCTTCATCGGCACGCTTGTGCAGAAGCACGCTGCGGCTGCGGTCTAGATCGCGCGGATCCCAGGCCTGCGGCTCGTGCTGCGACGAGGGCGGCGCTGAGGCCGCTTCATCACGGCCGCACGGGGCAGCGGGGCGCGCAGCCTGAGTCAGCAGGTGTGCCAGCCTGACTTGTTGCGTCGCAAGATCGGCGGTGCTGATCCTGCGTTCCGCGGCAGTCGCGGTCTCGGGGCGCGGATCAATCGGCGCAGGCAGGTGCGTGCGGTGGGCCTGCCGGCTTTCATCCGCTGCGCGTCGGTCGGGCGCACCTTCTAGGATGCTCTGCGCCTGTGCCAGCTCGGTCGCCAGCTCGGCAAAAGGTGGATAGCGACCATCGCGCTCTAGCACCACGGGCAGTGGGCCCCGGATGCGCACGAGCTCGCGCAGCAGATCAAAAACTGGCGAGGGTGTGGGATGGCAGTGCGTATCGACATAAAACCCTTCGCGCCATGCCCCCCCGGCGATATGAACCATCGCCACGCGGTTAAGTGGATAGCTGCGGAGAAGGCTCAGCGGATCGCAGCCGCTGTTTTGCGCGTTCGCGTACAGGTTGGCGATATCCAGCAACAGCTCGCAGCCGGTAGCGTGAACGATTTCGTGGAAGAACGAGCCTTCGTCCATCTCGTCTTCCGGCCAGCGCAAAGTCCAAGCGGGATTCTCTAATAGAAAGGGAATATCCGGCAGCAGTCGGCGGGCCTTGGCCAGGTTGCGGGCGACGACGGCAACGGCCGAGCGATGCAGCGGAAGCTGCGTCAAGTGCCCGATGTCGCGGTCGCGTCCGCGGGTAAACGCGACGTGTTCGCTTATGAGCGGAGCGCGCAGGACACGGGCTAGCTCACCCAGCCGGCGCGCGTGGTGTTCATCGATGCCGTCGGCGCTGCCCAAGGACAGCTTGATGCCGTGCGGCAGCACCGGCCAGATCTCGGCCAGGCCCAAGACTTCGCGGCGCAGCGGTCCAGGGTTCAGGCAGGACTCGGCAATGACTTCGACAAAACCGACCGCATGCGGCGAGGTCAAGAGCGGAGCGGCTAGCTCGCGTCGCCACCCCAGTCCCACTCCCGCGAGGGATCGTGCTGTCGCTGCCACAGCCTCAATGTATCACGCATGTCAGGCGGCCATCGGCCCATCGCCGCCGCGCAGCGGGGCAAAAAAAAACCGCATGAAGCAGTGCCTCATGCGGTCTTCTTGAACAGCTCGTTACGGTACGAACAGCGATTGCTTAGCTGGCCGAGCGGCTGGGGTCCGCCTTGTCGGCGGGAGCCGCTGCCATCGCGCCTTCCGGCTTCATGGCAGGGGCGGGAGCCGCGGCAGCAGCCTTCTTCGGCGCGGCCTTCTTCGGCGCGGCGGCCTTCTTCGGCGCGGCGGCCTTCTTCGGCGCGGCCTTCTTCGGCGCGGCCTTCTTCGGCGCGGCGGCCTTCTTCGGCGCGGCCTTCTTCGGCGCGGCCTTCTTCGGCGCGGCCTTCTTCACGGCCTTCTTCGGCGCGGCCTTCTTCACGGCCTTCTTCACGGCCTTCTTCGGTGCAGCCTTCTTCACGGCCTTCTTCGGTGCGGCCTTCTTCACGGCCTTCTTGGCAGTGGCTTTCTTGCCAGCAGCCTTCTTAGCGGCCTTCTTGCCAGCAGCCTTCTTGCCAGCAGCCTTCTTGGTGGTCGCCTTCTTGGCGGCCGGTTTCTTGGTGGCGGACTTCTTGGATGGAGTTGATTTCTTCATGGCAGTCTTTTTCATGAGCGGAGCCTATCGCTGTCTGTGGTCGTGGGTCAAGACGCGTTGTGCAGCAATCAACACGTTTTTGTTTGTTCTGTTTTGTCGCGCGCTCGATCGCGCAGCGCACATCATGCGGCTTCCAACACCGCAGCTTGCAGCAAGCGATACGGCTCGGCAGGACTGCGGCGGGTTAGAAGCTCGACGACGTAGCGCCCCGTGCGCAAGGCGCCGAGCTGAATTGAAAGCACAGCGGGAGCCAGCACGCTGATCGTTGCATCGGCGGATGGCGGGATGTCGGTGATGCGCACCGTGATCCAGCCCGCGCTTTCAACCTGCACACCATCGATGTGAAAGGTCCAGCCCGGCGTTGGCATTTCGCGCTCACCGCGCATTACGAACTGCGTGGGAGATGTCGGAAGCGCCACCAGTTCGACCTTGCTGATCGGCGGCTCTACCAAAGACAAGCGGCTGGCGTGTGCGCTGGGTTGTGGACGCGGCGGCACATCCTGCCCCACGTCTTGGTCGAGTCGGATCTCAACATACAGATCCCGCTGGCCGATGATGCCGCCGAACTGACCGTAGATGCGATGCACCACGAAGTCAGCGCGCATGTCGGCGCCGCCTTCGCATGCGCGCTGCGCGGCATCCACAAGCGCTGCATCAAGCGACCCTTCTGGTGAGTGGCCAAGCACGATGCTGCGATCGATGGGAGGCGGCTGCGAGGATCCGTGCGGAGGCTGATTGGCGACGGGAGGAGGGCCATGTGGCGGCGACTTCTGGTTCATGCGTCTGTGCTCCTATCTGGCCTGATCGGCACTGGCGATCGATGCGCTGTGCATGCACTGCTTGACGATCGATCGACCTGATGAGTCGCAGTTAGTGTAACGAAATTCTCGATCTGAAACTGCAACGAACAGACGGGAAGCGCAGGAATTTTCGCGCGGGCTGCGCAGGTCATGCACGGCTTGGTTCTGCGCTGCGTGCTGCGGCGTTTTGATCCGCAAGCGAGCCCGCAGCAAGACCACCCACCAGGGTAGGGAAGCGAAGCAGGCGAGCTAGCGCACAAGCACGAGCTTGCCGAAGTGGGCGCTGTCCAGCGCGCGATGGGCGAAAGCCGCAGCGGCCATGGGGAAGGTCTGGTCGACGATGGGGCGCAGCGCACCACGCTCAAACAGGGGCAGCGCGCGGGTTGCAAAATCGGCACATAGGGCAGCCTTGCGGGCCGTGGGCAGAGCGCGCAAGGTCGAGCCGAGCATCTGGATGCGGCGCCGCAAGAGCAGCGCGAGATCGAGGTTGGCCTGGCTGCCCCCCATCAAGCCAATCAGGACCAAGCGGCCATCGAGCGCCAGGGATCGCAGGTTGCGATCCAGGTATTCCGCGCCGATGCAGTCGAGGATCAGGTCGACCCCGGCTCCTCGCGTTGCCTGCAGAACCTGAGCGTGAAAGTCGGTCTCGCGATAGTTCCATGCCGCGTGCGCACCCAGCTTTAGGCAGCGCTGCGCACGGGCCGCGTCCCCAACCGTGCAATAGGTGATCAGGCCGGCGGCGTGACAGAGCTGGATGGCTGCGGTTCCCACCCCGGATGCTCCGCCATGGATCAGCACGCGTGCGCTCTGCCCACTGCCAAACGGCAAACCACCCACGTGAAAAAGGTTCAGAAAGGCGGTCAGAAAGACCTCGGGCAGCGCGCCGGCTTCTTCGAGCGACACCGAGTTCGGAATCGGCAGAACCTGACCTACGGGCACCGCGACTTGTTCGGCATATCCGCCGCCAGCCAAAAGAGCCATCACCGGCTGTCCCACCTTGAGCCAAGCAGGCAGCGGATCGGATGCGGCGGTGGGCGATGCGATGGCTAGCACATGACCGGCGGCTTCAAGACCCAGAGTGCTCGATGCGCCGGGTGGCGGTGGGTACAGACCGCGGCGCTGCAGGACATCGGCACGATTGACCCCGGCTGAACGCACGGCGATTAGCACCTCACCAGGTGCCAGCGAAGGATCCGGGCGATCGACCCAGCGCAAGACATCGGGATCACCGGGCGTGTCGAAGTGGATGGCCTTCATGCCTCGTCTCGCAGCGGACTGCCTGAGTCTGCGGCGTGGTGCGGGGCGGCGCCTTTGCTCTCGCGGGTCTTCAGGGCACGCAGCACCTGCTTCCACACATCGGCCTGACCTTCTCCGGTCTGCGCTGAACAGAGGATGGGCGCCTGTCCGATCAGGCGGCCTAGCAACACCGCACAGGGCTTTCGTTCGCTCTTGGCCAGCTTGTCGGCTTTGGTGATCACGGGCACCAGGGCATGGCCGAGATCGCGCAGGTACGCGGCAAGTTCCAGCTCGTCAAAGAGCTGCTCGCGGGCTTTCTCGGGGCCTTGCAAGAGTCGCCGCCCGTCGCAGAGCAAGATCACAACGGACAGCGCATCGCGGCGTGTGAAGTACTCTTCAACCATGACGCGCCACAGCTGTCGTTCGCTGCGGCTGACTTCGGCGTACCCAAAGCCGGGCAGATCGGCGCACAGAAGCTCACCCCGCGAGCCACCTGCGCCCTGGTATTTGGCGGCGAAAAAGTTGATGAGTCGCGTCCGACCGGGAGTCTGCGAGACGCGAGCCAAGCCCGAGCGTCCGAGCAGCGCATTGAGCAAGGACGACTTGCCCACATTGCTGCGGCCACAGAACGCGATCTCAGCGCGGCCGACGGCAGCGGGCCAGTCCGCTTGTCGGCTCGCGCTCTTTATATAGTGAGCGTCTACGATGCGCATGGTGGGCGCGCACTGTATCAGAAGCCGTCGGCCCAAAGACGCTGGGTCGCGGGCAGAATGGGCCGCGTACAGGCGCGATCACGCAGGGGCTCTTGCCATGCTTTGGCTGGGCGGCGCGCTGATACCATCAGCCTATGCCTGATGGACCTTCGATCAGTTCGGGGAGCATGCCGCGGCGACGTCGTCTGCGATGGCTGGGTATTGGGTCGCTGCTTCTGGCCATGATCTATCTGGCGGTGGGGGCGATGACTGCGACGAAGATGACGCGCCCCAAGCGCCGCTTCAAGCCCGAGCACAGCCCTGCTTCGCGCGGTCTGCCCTATGAAGAGGTGCGCTTTCTTGCGCGAGGCGGCGATGCCGACTTGGCGGGCTGGTTCGTACCCGCAGCGGGGACCCAGCGAGCGCTGATCTTGGTACATGGCAAAGACAGCAACCGCTCGCGCTTCATGGAACACGCGGGTGCCATCGCGGTCGAGCTACACCGCCGCGCATTCAACCTTCTATTGATCGATCTGCGCGGGCACGGACACAGCAGCGATTCGCGGCTGAGCTTTGGCATCAAAGAACACCGCGACATCCTGGGAGCGTTCGACTATCTGCAGACGCGCGGCTTCCGCAAAGGCGCCATCGGCGTGCTTGGCCAGTCGATGGGGGCCGCTTCCACGATCTTTGCTGCGGCAGCTGAGCCGGGGATCGCGGCCGCGGTCAGCGACTGTGCGTATTCCGACATTCGCTTGGTGATCGACCATCAGTTCCAAGCGAGCACGGGTCTGCCAAGCTGGTTTGTGCCGGCGACACGCCTGTTTGGCTGGCTGTTGGTCGGGGTCGATTTGGCGACGGCGCAGCCGCTTCGCGTGGTGGCGCAGATCGCGCCGCGTCCGCTCTTTCTGATTCACAGTGGAGCCGATGCCCTGATTCCGGTGGGACACGCGGCCGACCTGCGCTTGGCTGCCGACAGCAGTCGCCTGTGGGTGATCGAAGGCGCGGGGCATGTTCGCGGCATTCAGGCCGCCGAGACTGCATACCGGACCAGGGTCGGCGAGTTCTTCCATAAGAACGTACCCAACAACTGATCCTCGGCGCATCGGTGCGTGGCGCAATCCGGCGTTTGCATGCGCGGCCGGAACGCCTGCAACGAAACCGATCGATCTCGCTCGATCTAGATCGGGCGAGATCCGACTCGATCCAGCTAGTTCATGAACTGGAAGTAGACCGCGACGCTCTGCGATTCCAGGTTGTGGTCGTAGCAGCTTGCGGTGCCTGCCGTCTGCACCAGCACCGAATACGTGCCACCAGGCGGCGTCGGCATGTTGACGGGCTGATGTGGGATGGGGCCGCTGCAGTGCAAGACATGCGAGGCCGTGGGGTCTTTGTTGACGAACTGCAGCCGCACTCCGCCGCGACGCAGCTTGATCGGAGTCGGGGCCTGCGATCCGGCGGCGCCAATCTTTAGCGGATCGTTTCCGGGAATGGTCCAGGTATGGGGCGTAGCGGTGCCACCTTTGCCCGAGTACTCGACGACAAGCTTCGGATCGAGAGGGACGACGATGGCCCGGCTGTCGCCCCGCGTGCCTGCAGGGCCGTCGACCTCGGCGCGCAGGGCCAGGGTCTTTTTGCCTTCGTAGGCGCTTCCGGTCGGGATGCGCAAGCTGATGGTGACGGGGATGTTGGTATCGCGGACCATGGCGAGCGACTTGGGCGATACCTCGGCGAGCAGATCATTTCCCGGCACATCGGTGACCAGCGAGAAGCTCAAGGTCTGACCCATGGCTTGCCGCGACAGCGTGACCGCGGTGGAGATCGTCGCCTTGGCTCCCAGCGAAAGCGGTGACAGGTCCGAGCCAAACTGGCTGTCAAAACAGAACGCGCCCGACGCGCAGGGGTCTGGCTCGGGGGGATGCTCGATGCTGGGCAAGGGCGGCGGATCGTTTCCGGGCAAGACATCGGGCGCAAGTCCCCCACAGCCAAGAAACAAGCTACCGCCCACAGAGAGCAGCCAGGCACGAGCACGGGTTTGGCGAGTGAGCAACATGGATAGGCTCCTTGGCGACGGTGCGTGCGGCGAGTCTAGCTGCACAGCTCGCTTCGAAGGAAGCGCAACCTGCGAATTTCTTGCGCGATTTTGGCGCGGCCTGCCACGCGCCATACGCCCACGTCCGCCGGTCCAAATCGCGCCCAGACAATCGCGCATACTAAGGAGCGTGCTGCGACGTCTTCGACCTCACAAGGCAGTCCGTCCGTCGGGCCGATCGTTTGCGTGGCTGTTGGGGATTGTTGGCTGGGTTGGGCTGGCGCCTCCTGGCGTTCCCCGCGCAGCGAGAGCGCAGACTGAATCAGCGCTGCCCCCACTGCCGAGCGGGACCGGCTTTGTGCGTCTTTCGGTGCCGGGGTTTCAGTCGGCGGTGGTGGCGTGGCCAGATCGTGCGGCCGGTCGCGACGCGGACACGCTTCCTCTTTTGGTTGCGGCGCATGGCAGCTATGACCAGCCCGAGTGGAACTGCGAGGTGTTCAAGCAGGTCGCGGCCGGTCGCGGCGCAGTGCTGTGTCCGCGCGGCAAGCTGCGCTGGGACACGCCGACGGAGCCGAGCATGCTGCGCTTCTACTTCCCCAGCACGGGGGGCTGGCTGGGGCGTGAGATCGACGCCGGCTTGGCTGCCCTTCGCCAGGCCGAGCCGAGCCGTGTTGCCGACGGGCCCGTGGTCTACATCGGCTTCTCGCAGGGCGCCATTTTCGGGGCACCGCTGGTCATTGCCAAGCCCGCCCTGTTTCCTCGCGTGATATTGGTCGAGGGTGGACACGATGCATGGACGAGCGACAGCGCGCGACGCTTTGCCCGCGGTGGTGGCCTGCGCGTGTTGTTTGCCTGCGGCCGTGCATCCTGCGAACAGAGCGCTCAGCGCGCCGCCCGCGTGCTGCAGGGGGCTGGAGTCGCCGTGCGCGTCGTCGCAGCCCCCAATCAGGGCCATACCTATGACGGCGGGGTACAAGCCGCCATCGCCGCCGCGTTCGCCTGGGTGGTCGAGGGGGATTCGCGCTTTTCACCGTCGACGAACGCAGCCCGCTGACATCGCCACAGCCAGGCGTTGTGCGCTGTGTTCGGGTCGCGTCGTGTCGTTGCTTGGGAGCACTCGATGACTTCGTTGCGCAGCTACACCCTGCGGGCCGTGTTGGCCCTTTCCTTCTTGTTTCTGTTCTATGGTCTTGCCCTCGCCATTGCCGTGGGCCTGCTTCTGATTCCGTACTTGGAAGTCACGCTGGCGCACCGCCTGCATCCCAAACTGGCGCTCCTGTGCGTCGTGGCGGCGGGCGTCATTGTGTGGAGCATTCTGCCGCGCCGCAGCACGTGGGCAGCGCCCGGTCCCTTGGTCACGGCCGACGAGCAGCCGCGCCTGTTCGCGGAGATCGATCAGGTGGCCCAGCAGATGGGAACGACCACGCCGCATGAGGTCTATCTGATCCCGGAAGTGAACGCGTTTGTCACGCAGCGCGGTGGCCTGTTTGGCATCGGTGGCAAGCGCGTGATGGGGATTGGTGTGCCGCTGCTCGCCGTGTCGCAGGTCTGCCAGCTTCGCGCCATCGTGGCGCACGAGTTTGGTCACTATCAGGGGGGCGAGACGCGCTTGGCAGCGATCATCTATGCAACGCGCTCGGCGATGGTGCGAACGCTGGTCAACCTGCACAAGAGTGGATCGGCGCTGCTGCACAAGCCGTTCGAGTGGATGCTGAACCAGTACCTGCGCATCACGCAGGCCATCGCGCGTCAGCAAGAGCTATCCGCCGACGAGTGGGCCGTGCGCATCGCTGGCAAGGAAGCGCAGGCCGGAGCACTGCAGTCAACTGGGCTGCACGGCACCGGCTTCGATCTGTTTATCGAAAACGAGCTGAAGCCGCTGATGGCCATGGGGGTTGCTCCCGACAACCTGTTTGCCGGCTTTCGGCGCTTTCTGCGCAGCAGTGCGTGGAATGCGCTGCGACCGGTCGTGCAGGAAGCGATGGAGAAGCAGTCGAGCGATCCCTATGACTCGCACCCGCCGCAGCGCGAGCGCTTGCAGCACATCCAGACGCTGCCCGATCCGAGAACGGCCCTGCCCATGGACACGACGCCTGCCTATGAGCTTCTGCGCGACGCTGAGAAGATCGAGTCGCACTTTTCCAAAGACTTTCACGGGCCCGGCGTCGAGGTGGTGTCGTGGGACCACATCGCGCCTACCTGGGCCAAGATGGGGCGCGCACTGGCCGAGCGAACACAGGTGCGCGTGGCGGATGCCTGCGCTGGTCAGCTGGCGGCGCTGTGTGAACGCTTCGACCGCCGAGCCGCGTTTGCCGAGCGCGTGTCGCCGCGCCTTTTGGGATACCGTCGACCCGATCAGCAAGAGCAGGTCGATACCTGCTGCGTGGAATACATGGCCGCCTATCTTGCGGCGCTCTTGTCGGACGCGGGCTTTCAGTTCTGTGTCGCACCAGGCGAGCCCGTGCAGCTTGTGCGCGGAAACGCCCAAGGCGAGGACCGCATCGATGTTCGCACCGTGGTGCGTGAGCTTGTCGCCGGGACTCTCAAAGGCGAGGACTATCTGGCCAAGCTCGCTGCCTGGGGTCTGCCACCGTCGGCCCGGCTTGCAGTATCCGATGAACGAACGCGCGAGCTTTCGCAACGTCGCCTGGACGTGCTGCGCATCGAACGCGATGGCAGCGTCGAGATCGAGACCCACTTGCCAGGCGTGCTTCTGCCGCAGTGCTGCGCTCTCTGCTGCGGCCCAGCGGAGTACGAGCTGAACGTCAACCTGCCGATCCACCGCATCCTGGGCGGGAACCAGATCGTTCAGATCCCGGTGACTGTGTGCGGCGAGCATCAGAAGACCGCGCACAAGGCGTTCAAGATCAAGTCTCTCGACGAAAAGAGCGGCAGAGTGACCTTGGTGGTGCCGCATCCGCCCTATGCCGATCTGATCGAGCGCTGCAACGCGTAGCGCCGCGACCGCGCATCAGCCAGCGTGTGCGGACTTCGTCAGCGGGCGCTGGGTCCGAAGTCGCGGTGGACAATCGTGTCCCGCAGATACGCGTCCGACTTGCCCAGGTGGTCGATGTTGTAATGCAGGCCGCGGCTCTCGCGTCGTCGCTGCGCGCAGTCGATGATCAAGTGGGCACACAGCGCGAGGTTGCGCAGCTCCAATAGGTCCGAGGTGATCTTGAAGTCCCAGTAGTACTCGCGGATCTCTTCCCGGATCAGCTCGATGCGGCGGCGGGCTCGTTCCAAGCGGCGATCGGTGCGGACAATGCCAACGTAGTTCCACATCAGGCGACGCACTTCGTCCCAGTTCTGCGTGACCACGACGGCCTCGTTGGGATCGCGCGCATCGCCCGAGATCCAAGGCGTGATCTGCGACGGCAGATCGATCTCGCTTTGGGCCACGGCATCGGCAGCGCGGTGCCCCATGACCAGCCCTTCAAGCAGCGAGTTGCTCGCCAGGCGACAGGCGCCATGCAGGCCGGTCATGGCCACTTCGCCGATGGCAAATAGGTTGGGGACGCAGGTGCGGCCATCGATGTCCGTGACCACTCCGCCGCAGGAATAGTGCGCCGCTGGAACGACCGGGATCGGCTGGCTGCGCATGTCGATGCCGTACTGCATGCAGCGAGCGTGGATCGCCGGGAAACGCTCGACCAAGAACTCGGCTGGCAGGTGGCGCATGTCCAAAACCACGTGGTCATCGCCGGTCCGTTTGAGCTCGGCATCGATGGCACGGGCCACCACGTCGCGCGGCGCCAGCGACTTCATCGGGTGATAGCGTTCCATGAACGCCTCGCCGCTGCGCAGCTTCAAAACGCCGCCCTCTCCGCGCAGCGCTTCCGAAACCAAAAACGACTTCGCTTCCGGGTGATACAGGCAGGTCGGATGAAACTGGAAGAACTCCATGTTGCCGATCTGCGCGCCAGCGCGATAGGCCATGGCCACGCCGTCGCCCGTCGCTACGTCCGGGTTGGATGTGTACAGGTACACCTTGCCCGCGCCACCCGTGGCCAAGATGGTTGCCCGCGCCAAGATCGTCTGGACCTGGCCACTTTGTGTATTGAGCACATACGCCCCAAAGCAGCCCGCGCGACCGCCATACTTTGCGAGGTTCAGCAGATCCACGGCCATCCAGCCCTCGCGCACGGTGATGTGCGGATGCGCGAGCACGGCGCCAAGCAGTCCGCGCTCGATCTCTTGCCCGGTCGTGTCCTTGGCGTGTGCGACGCGGCGCGCCGAGTGTCCGCCTTCCCGTGCCAGCGCCCACTCGCCGTCCGGCGTCACATCGAAGCGCACGCCATAGCGCTCGCGTAGCTCGGTGACCGCCGCCGGAGCCTGCCGCAGATATCCCGCGACCACATCGGGATGACACAGACCATCCCCGACCGTCAGCGTGTCTTGGATATGCGCATCGACACTGTCGTGCGGATCGAGCACGGCGGCGATGCCTCCTTGTGCCCAGGCCGTGTTGCTATCGGCCGAGCTGTGCTTCGTCAGGATCAGCACGCGCCCATGCTCGGCGGCCCGCAGCGCGAAGCTTAGACCGGCGATTCCCGAGCCAAGTACCAAGTAATCGGTCTGCTCAGGGCGCTCGGCATGTGTGCTGTGGGACTGGGGCTCCGTCGACATGCGCGCATTCTAGCGAGCCGGCCGGGCAGCCAAGCAAGGCAAATCACGCCGAGTCTGCAGCCGGATCGGCTGAATCCGCGTGCGCGCTGCGGGATGGAGCTAGGGCAGGGTGAGCGGCTTGTCTTGCTTCTTCGGCAGACGCTCTAGCACTTTGCGTACGACATCGCGGCGCTTGTCCTGATCGGACTCCAGCGTCTCTTGCTTCTTTTGCAGCGCCGCCAAGCGATCTTCCGCGTCGAGAATGCGCTTGAGCACTGGGTTTTGTACCGCTCCAGCCGCCGTCTCGTGACCCATGGCCTTTAGGTGTTCACGCAAGCGCTCGATCTCTTTTTCGGTCTTTTTGATGTCGGCTTCTGACTTGTCGAGCTCGACTTTCGCAGCCTCCAGCTCGCGCTGTCGCAGCGAGGCCTCTTGCAGGATGCTGCGCTCGTTGGCCGGCACGCTCTGCTGCTGCGCGAGATCGGCCAGATGGGCCGCAGAAAGAGCGGTCAGTCGTCGGCTTGTATGTCTGCCTGCGATCATCGACATGGCGCGCTCGACACGGCTGCCAGGGGTCAGCTCAAAGACGGCGATCGCTTGGTTGCTGTTGCTGTCGAAGTCGAGGCGGTCGGCGCCCTGCACGCGGGCGTTGGCACCGATGTCGAGCGACAGGTACAGCGTGCGCGGCTGACCGCTGCGGTTTTCGATGCGATACAGCGCGTCGACGCGGCGCAAGAAGTGTTCTTCCAGCGCATCGCGATCAAACGTCAAGCGCTGTGGCTCGTCGCGCGTCTGGCTTTTCACGCCGGTCAGCGAGACATCGAGATCGCTGCCGTATTCCAAGAAGCGGCGCTCACCCGGCTTTAGGCGATCGATGGCGGTCTCGCCCGCGAGTGTTCCGTCGCTGTAAATCGACATCGGACCGGCGGGCAGGGTCTGCTTGGTGCTGTTGACCAGGCGCAGGCCTGCGCGGGCAGCCGCGCCGGGCTTGGCCAGTGTCGTGATCGCTTCAGCTTCCACGCCTTCGTTGATGAACGGCAGCAGCGCTGAGCTGCGCGGGCGCAGGTCGATCGCGTCGCTCATCGTGTACGTGAACAGCGACCCCGACTCGATCCCCGTCGACTGCGCTGCTGCGGCCAGATTGCCGACCTGCAGCAGCGAGCTTGTCCCGTCGCCGCTGCCCCCCGAACCGTGACCGACGGTGCCGATGCTGCCGAGCCCGATCGTTCCTTCGCCTGTTCCGCCGCCGCCCATGCCCGTGCCCGAAAGCCCCAGACCACCTGCGCCATAGCTGTCTTCGATGTGGTCGCCCCACATGCGATCGGCGCTGTTGCTGAGAAGCTGCGGCACCGTCGACAGTTGGTTTTCAGGAGTCACCAGTTGGCGGCGGGTGTAGCGCGGCGCAGCCATGGGAAACAGGTACGAGTCCGGCCGACCGCTGACCAAGTGCAGCTTGACGCCGCGCCACTCTTCATCGGTGTCGTTGTGGATCAGGGCCCAGCCCTGCAGTCCAGCGCTGCCCTTGCTTTCTCCGACGACCAAGCGATAGGTGACGCGCCAAAGCGGCGTCTCGGTCAGATAGCCAAGCGTGATCGGTCCGCCGTCTCGGCTAAGCAAGCGCAGCATGCGCTGGGACTGTGCGCCGCGCTGCGTCACAGCGTCGAGCGCCGTTCCCAGGCGTCCGGCATACGTCGGATCCAGCGGTCGGATGGCACTGATCATGCCCGTCGGGATGCGCACGAGCTCGCCCGCTTCGCTGAGCAACATCAGCACAAGCTCTGGCTTGGCCGCAGGCACTGTCGGTTTGTCCTTGCCGCTGCCTTTGCTTTCTTCGCTGCGCGGCTCGCTCTCTTCTTCTTTGGCTTTGTCCGATGCCGAGTGACCGTTGCGCTGCACGTCGATCAGGCGCCCGTTGATCGTCGCCTCGCCGATGCGAACGGCCATCGTCGCGCCCTTCAAAGACAGCAAGAGCTCGCGATAGCTGACGGCGTCGTCTTCGTTCTGTGGCAGACCCGCCAGAGCTCGCCCCATGCCTTTGCTGACGCTGCTTGGGAAGGCGATGCCGTACACGCGAGCGGTCTTGTCTTGGCTATAAATCACCAAGGTCTTCAGCGCATCGTCCAAGTGGCCGGCGGGCAAGGGCAGGCCGGTATCGTCGCCGCTCACCGTGCCCGAGCGCTCGAAGTAGCCGATGCCCGTCTCGTACAAGCGCAAGCTGCGCAGCGGCAGGATCGAAAGTGAGTTGCCGGGCACGCGCGTATAGGTGGGTGTACACGCGGGCAGGATCGAGGCGATGGGAAGCAAGAGCCCCCATGTCAGACGCCTCGCGAGCGATCGCTGGGAGGCTGCCTGCGTGGACGTGTGTGAAGGATTCCCCAAGGGTTGCGATGGTTTGCGCATCAGAACTCGACATTTTACGCGCGGCCCGCGCGTGATCCCAGACCGAAAATGTCGCGGCGGTTCGGCGGCGCATGTGCCGCGCTGTGTGCTCTTGTCCTTGGGAGACTGGCGGCGGCGCTAGTTCGTTGGTTCGCAAAGCAGGATGGCGCGGGCATAGAGCAAGGCGAAGCCACGACGCTGCGCATTTTCTTGTGACTTCGAACCGGGCTGCGTCGTGATCACGGCGATGTCGCAGCCGGCTGCCGCGGCATCGGCAAGACGTCGCGAGAGCAGCGCGCTCTGCACGCCGCGTCGACGTTGGCCAGGCAGCGTCGCCGAGCCGCAGAGCTGCGCCACGCCTTGATGGATGCGAAGGCCGGCTCCCCCGGCGGCGACATCGTCGAGCGTCCCGAGATAGCGCACGAAGCCGGGGAGCTTGACCAGATCGCTCATCGAGCGCTCGATGGCCTCGCGCGGGAAGGACTCATGCGAGGGGCCGCCCGGCACGGCATCGGGATGCGCAAAGCCAGTGACCACCGCATCCATCCACGCCTGCTCGCCCGCGCGATCCGCGTCGGCAATCGGCATGATCTGTAGACCCCGTGAAGCGATCGCAGAGGGCACCGATGCGGCGGGGACATGCGGCTGCAGCAAGCGCAGGCCCAGCACATTTTCAAACGCCACCAGCCGGTACCCCCGCTCGCACAGCACGCGAAATACCGAGCCATCGGCGAGCGTGCAAATCTCGGCCTGAACGGGAGTGTCTCGTTCCCCAAAGACCCGCTCGACCTCGGCCAGTCGCTGCAGATCGGGATCGGACAGAGCGCCCGAAAGGCCGATGCCGATCAGCTTGTTAAAGGGAGCGGGCTCGCCCCCATGCACAGCGACGCCGCCGGCAAGTCGGGCCGTAAACACGCGCTCGGGCTGACTGCGCTGGCGCACGGCTTCGGCGAGCTCGGCGGTCAACAGGGCCTCGGCCCCCTCGATACGGCGGGCCAGTTCAGCGTCTGCAAACAGCATCTGTGCATGCTAGCGCGGGGGCGGGACCTTGGGCCATGGCTCGGTGTCTCTGTGATCCTTCGGAGGGCCTGCGCCAGATTTGCGCTCGGCGCGGAAAGGGGGATCGACCCGCGCCCCCCGAACGCGATAAAGTGAGGCCCTTGGGGGGAAAACGGATGAGCAATCGTTTCAGTTCGTTTGGCAAGCTGTTCGTCTGCGCGCTGCTTGGCCTGTCGCTTTCGAGCAGCGGCTGTGAGCGCAAGGTTCCAGAAGACATCGTGCAGAAGTCCATGCAGAGCGCCTTTAAGCAGGCGCCGAACACCGCTTCAGCGATGTGTGGCGTGCCGGTGAAGGGCTTTTCTTCGACGGAAGTGAAGATCACCAAGCGCGGCGAGAAAAACACGGGCGTCGCGCACATCGTCGGTAAGCCCTGGCTGGGCGCCAACACGCCGAAGCAGTGCGAGGGCGATGTCGAGTACGCGTACAGCTATACGTCGAAGACCTCGCGCACGGGGCGCAAGCGCCGTACGACGGTGACCTGGTCGCTCGATGCGCTGAAGCTGATCGCGGTGCAGACCCCCGGCGTCACCTTCAAGCCCGTGCAGGAAACGCCGCCAGAAGCCGACGACGGCGATGACGACAAGGGCGCAGACAAGTAGGCCCAGGCCGCTCTATGGCACGCAGCTTCATGCAGTGCCTTTGGGGGCTGCACACAGCAGGCTGTCAGCCTTCTTCTTCGTCGCTGCCTAGGCGCTTGGCTGGGACTCAGAAAACAGCCGGGCGCGCTGCGCACTGATCCACGCGCGAGCTTCTTCAGCGGTTCGAGTAAAGACGATGGGCGGCATGTTGGGCTGGAACAGGCGGATGGCCGACAGCACCAGCGATGCCGCCGCTCGACTCATGGTGCTGCCGCCATAGATGACGGCGCCCGTCGCGCGATGCCGCTTGTTCCAGTTGGCGATGAAGCGGCGGACTTCCGGCGATGTCGTGCCGCTGCGCGCCTGATCAACGGCGATAAAGACGCGTCCTTTGGCGGCCAAGACGCCTTCGATCTCGGCGTGCGTCTTGATCGCGTCATCGAGGGTGTAGTCGCCGTCTTGGACTAGAAACACGACGTCGTCCTCGATTCTCAGCGTATGGGTCCCAAGCGGACGGGTGCCGCTGGGAATGGACGTAGACATGGATCGGCCCCCCGAAGCTGTTGTTGCGCAGTGCGACGATCCAGGGTCGCACGACTCGCGCCGTCTTGGCCAGAGCGCGGCAGACGAACGCTAGGGGGCAATCCAGGGCATTCATTCGGCGGTTGCGAATTCGCACTTGACGAAGTGGTCGGGCTGACCGATAACACGTTTATCCCGGTGTTTTCCTTGGACTTTTCTTGGATTTTCCCACTTCTAGGTCATGGCCTATCCGGGATGTTTGCCGTTTTGTTCTGTGCCGGCACGTACGAATAGATTCGTGATTCACCACAAGCCGGCTTGAAACCATCGCGTGTTGTCGGGCTTTGCGTGGCTCCGTCGCAGAGGGGCGGCGCGGGGCCACCGGTCCAGGTATCTGTCCATGCCAAGCAAGGAGGATGTCATGTCGTTTGCGTCGGTCTGCAGTCATCGTCGAGTGCTGTGCCTATTTCCTCGGCATACCAACGGCTTTGCGAGCTTCTCGTATGCGTTTCGTTTCTTCCCCGACACGGTGGCGCTGATGCCGCCTCAGGGCATTCTGACCATTGCCGCGTACCTGCCTGCCTCGTGGGAGGTTCGCTTCATCGACGAGAACGTTCGCCGCGCGAGCGATGCGGACTTCGCCTGGGCCGATATCGTGCTGGCTTCCGGCATGCATACGCAGCGCAAGCGTCTTCTGCGCATCGCCGAGCGCGCTCATGAGCTGGGCAAGCTGGCCGTCCTCGGCGGACCGTCGGTGAGCGCCTGCCCAGAGTACTACCCCGAGTACGACATCTTGCACGTCGGCGAGCTTGGCGACGCGACCGATCGGCTGGTTGAGATCCTCGACCGCAGCGTCGAGAGGCCTGCCGAACAGATCGTGCTGCAAACGGCCGAGCGACTGCCGATCGAGCAGTTCCCGATTCCCGCGTATCACCTGATCCAGGCGTCGCACTACTTGATGATGTCCGTACAGTGGTCCTCGGGCTGTCCCTATTCCTGTGAGTTCTGCGACATCCCGGCGCTGTATGGCAAAAACCCGCGCTACAAGTCCCCAGAGCGCCTGCTTGCTGAGCTCGACGTCATCCTGCAGCAGAAGCCGCTCGGAGCGGTGTTCTTCGTCGACGACAACCTGATCGGAAACAAGAAGGCCGCCAAGCAGCTTCTGCCGCAGCTTGTGGCGTGGCAACAGCGCAACAACTATCCGCTGCGCTTGCTTGGCGAATGCACCCTGAATCTGGCGCAGGACAAAGAGCTGCTGTCGCTCATGCGCGAGGCATACTTCACCGACATCTTCTTTGGCGTCGAGAGTCCCGAGGCCGATGCGCTCGTCGCCATGGACAAGCACCAGAACGTCCGTATGCCCGTGCGCGACGCAGTGAAGATCATCAACTCGTATGGCATTGGTCTGCATGCCGGCATCATCCTGGGGCTCGATACCGATGACGATACGACCGTCGACAAGCTGAACCGCTTCATCGACGAGTCGCAGATTCCGGCGCTCGGCATCAACGTTTTGTACGCACCACCCAAGACCGCGCTGTGGACTCGCCTGGAAACCGAGGGGCGTCTGATTCCCATCGAACGAGTCGTCGAATCGAACGTCGTCTTCAAAGACCCGGAAGCCGTGGTGATGGCGCGCTGGGCCCAGGTCATCGATCACGCCTTCGAGCCGGCTGCGCTGTTTGGTCGATTCCTGCACAACATCGAGCACACCTATGCCAAGCGACTGCCGCTTCCCCTTGGGCGCTTGGGCCTCTCGTGGAATCTTCTGCGCAACGGCGTGTTCGCGCTCTTGGCGGTCCTCTTTTACCTCGGCATCGTGGCGTCCTATCGCGTTCACTTCTGGCGCATGTTTGTCGCTGCCGTGCGCGCCGGGCAGATCGACGCGATGATCTACGTCTCGACGATGGCCTATCACTTCATTCGCTTTCGCGACGACGTACGCGCGGGGCAGGCGCAGGCCTGTATCCACTCGGAAGCCGCACGTGCCATCAGTCAAGAGCTGCGGCCGGTGTATCGCAACCGCTACCGTCCGGCACAGCTACGCGTGGCGCACTAGCCACAGACGGACGCGTCTTCGGCGTTCCCATTCGCCTCGCGAAAAAGGAGTCGTCCATGTCCGCTTCTGCTCCAATCCTTGGTTCGGCATCGCCAGCAGCCTCGGCGCGGGCCGCACGCAGCCTAAAACGAGCACCCGGACCCTCGGGGTATCCGCTTCTGGGATCCGCCTTGGATGTGGATCGTCAAGGAATCTTGACGTTCTTTATCCGTGCGCATCGCCAGTACGGCGATCTGGTGCGCTTCAATGTCGGACCGATCGCGGGTCATCTTGTCGTCGCACCCGCCCATATCGAACAGATCTTGGGACCGCGGCGCGAGTCGTATGTCAAAGGGCGATCGTGGGACACCATGCGGCTTTTGACCGGCAACGGACTGCTGACCAGCGAGGGCGCGCACTGGCAGCGGCAGCGCCGCTTGCTGCAGCCGTTCTTCACGACAAAAGCCGTCGCTGCATACAGCCAAGAAATGACCGCGGTCGCGGCCGAGGTGGCCACGAGCTGGGAAGTCGCTGCGGCGCACGCACGTCCCATCGAGATCCACAGCGAGATGATGAACCTGGCTCTCGATGTCCTGGGGCGCACGCTGTTTGGTGTGCGCTTTTCTGATCAGGCCCAGCCCATCGGTGAAGCTGTCTATACCGGCATGCAGTTCGTGGCGCAGCGCACGCGCATGCTGTTGCCCCCACCGCTTTGGCTGCCGACGCCGGGAAACCGTCGCTTCCTACACGCCAAGCGCCTCTTGACCCGCTTCATTCTCGACCGCATCTGCAACGTCCGCGCGGAAAAGGGGGGCGCACCCGCCATGCTCACTGCGCTGCGCGAGGCTCGCGATCCCGAGACAGGGGCCGGCATGAGCGAGCAAGAGCTCATCGACGAGCTCATCACCTTCGTCATCGCCGGACACGAGACGAGCGCGGTGGCATTGACGTGGACCTTCAACCTGCTCGGGCGGAATCCCGCCGTCGAAGAGCGCCTGCATGCCGAGCTAGACACCGTGCTTTCTGGGCGGCTGCCGACGCTGTCAGACATCCCGGCGCTGGTCTACACCCGCCAGGTCATCGAAGAAGCGCTGCGGCTGTATCCAACCGCCTGGATCTTCCCGCGCACGTGCGCACAAGACGAGGAGCTCTCGGGCTATCGCATCCCGCGCGGCTCGATGATCCTCGTCTGTCCCTATCTCACGCACCGTCTGCCGAGCCACTGGCCCGAGCCCGAGCGCTTCCTGCCCGAGCGCTTTTCGGCCGAGTCTGCCCGCACCCGTCCGCGCCACGCGTATCTGCCGTTTAGCGCCGGTCTGCATACCTGCATTGGCCAACACTTCAGCATGCAGGAGCTGATCTTGTCTCTGGCGACGCTGGCCCAGCGCTTCCACCTGCAGCTTCACTCGTCGGATCCGCCGCCCATGGACGCCGAGAGCACGCTACGCCCTGGGGCGCCCATCTTCGCCACGCCCAAACGGCGCCGCTGGCACGCCTCGTAGCACCCACTTGAACCCAGTGGGCGTCGGCGCACGTGGAGATGAGAGGGCCGGCATCCTGGCTTTGCATTCTGCGCCTCGGCGCGGGGCGGCTCGCAGGGGAGCCAGGGCATCCAGCCGGCCGAGTTCTCAGTGCATTGAAACTATTAATTAGTAAAATCCGATCTTGTCATTGACGGATAGTTTACTTGTCAATTAAATTTCTAAATAGAATAAGCGTGATTATTGGAGTAATAATCATGTAAAGTATTATGCGGCGCTCGCCACACTTTAGATTATGCTGATATCACTTCGTACAGCATGACGCCGAACGAGTACGCATCCGATTGTTCATCGGCGCGCTTGGCGTCAAGCCACTGGTCGGGCGGCATGAACAGCGGAGTGCCCATCGGAACCCCCGTGTGCGTCGGATCCGCCGCTCGCAGCTGCAGCCCCAGCTTTGCCAAGCCAAAGTCGACGATCTTCGGTCGTTCCCCGTCTGCCGAAGTGGGATCTTCCACGATGAAGATATTTTCCGGCTTGATGTCGCGGTGGATCACGCCGACGTGATGGGCCCACGCCAGCGCCTCGGCGGTCTGCTGCAGAAGGCGCAGTAGCTTGGGCAGGTCTCGCTTTCCCTTTCCCCTATGAGTGATGGCAATCGGTGCTGCTCATCCGAGGGTACAGTGCCCGGTGTGCGCGCAGAGCGTGCATACCGAGCGCACATCTAGCGCACACAGACCATCGCGTGAGTATTCCAATGATCTCGACGGATGCGTTGATGGCGCAGCACTTGCTGTGAGCTCTCGGCGGCGCCGCGTGGGAATCCCAGCCTCCAATAAAGGGAGAGGAAAGATGCCGTCGTCTACATACATCGTCTAGTGGCAGCGGCGGATGCGGTCGACAGCAGAAATCAATACAGCAATATAAACGCACCTATTGCTCATTAGTGTGATTTGCGTATTTATGATGCCGTCATAAATCGGCTGCAAAGCTCGCGAAAAGGGCACAATGTCTGCCAGTCGGCGCGGCATATATGTTGCTTAACAGTATCGACTGCGGGGTTGGCGTTCATTACCCAGCCTGCGCAGTCCGTTCATACACACAGAGCCCAGCCTGCTGGCTGGAGGAGGCCTCATGGCACGTCAATTCCCAATCGGAGACACCTTGTATGCATTCACGCAAAAGGCAGAACCAGAGCACGATATCTCTTGCATTCTGAGTTCGCATGGGCTGAAGCGGCTGGTAAAGGGGAAGAAGTTTAAGATCCCAGCTGGCGTCTCTCTCTACTTCTACGGGCCGGACAACTTTTTCCTGATTGATCCCGGCTTTGAGCAGATGCTCCTGGGAGATTGCATGCCCATCGAGGTCCTGACGGCTGGCGAGAGCTGTCCGAACTACGACCTTACGAAGTACCAGGGCTACCACTCATCGGGGGCGGGGGCCTCGCCGATCTGGCCACTCGCCAAGATCAAGAAGGCCTTCACCGGAGAGCCCGAAGAGCCGCCCGATATGGAAACCTATGCTGCTATCCTGAACGCACTGGGTGCTGCGGATAAAGCGTTGGCGCAAGCTGAGGCCAGATATGCCGACTATAAAGAGGAAAAGGCAAAAACAAAGGCGCTGCCTGACGGAGCACTCAAGGATGAGATTCTTACAAGTCTAAAGAGGCTCAAGGTAGACATCAAGAACGACATCGCAAAGGCCCGGAAGAACGTGGACAAGGCGCTTCCCGATATGGTGACTGTGCGCAACCGCATCACCAAGAGCGTTACATTGGCAGACGCCGTGACCCTACTCGCCGCCGAGGGGTATAAAGAGATTCACTGTTCGTTCTGCCGCGGCAGCGCCATCGATGGCCTGGCCGAGATGGTCGGCGCCAACCGCTCGGTCTCGGCAAAAAAGCAGGCCTAGCGCGCCGCTGCCGTGGCCTGGTGCTTGACGCCCTTCGACACTCCCGACGTTCCCCTGCGATGCTGCGGCGCTTTCTTGAGCCCCAGCCAAAGCCTCTCGCCTCATGTTGTGGGTCGTGATCCGCGATCGAGATCTGGCGCTGTGCCTGTGCGCTCTGCTGCGCGGCATCAAGGACGATCCCCGCGATCAAGCCGCGCATTCAAGCGCTGCGCTCCGTCGCTGCATGGCCCCAGGAAGCCGCCCATGAATCCACCCACGTCTGTGTCTGATGACAGCAACATTCCGGCCACGGGTGTCGCATCGAGCCCCCCATCGACCCCCCCATCGACCCCCCCATCGACCCCCCCATCGACCCCCGACGATCCGCGCGATTCCCCTCGCTGGCTGGCCGTCTACGTCATCTTCCAGCTTGCCGGCCGCGCACCGTACTGGATGTCCCTGGGCAAGGCGCTTGTGAACTCCGACGGCTCACCCAACGTGCGACTGGATGCGAATCCCAGCGACGGCCGGCTGCGCATTCCGCTCACCTATTCGGGAACCTATCCTTGCAGCGAGCCACTCTGCAACGGAGGGTGCCGCGAAGTCGGGTTCTCGAACCGATGAAGCAGGGCGGCCGCTGGTCACCAAGAGAGGCGGGCGACGAGTGGACCTACGAGGACGGACCCGGCCATGCGACCGATCTTGCGCTGGGCCGATTCGCTGTCGCGGCGACGAGGGTCCACGCGACAGAGACGAGAAGCCCTCTCATTAACCGTAGCGAGGAGCCCAAGGCGGACGGATGCCCGCCGGGAGCGGCCTTGGGGCCGTGAGTGCGGACAGCCGGCTGGATGGGGCCCGCAGCAGGTTCATGAGAGGGCTTCGAGCCTTGCCCGACGGTGTGTCGGCAGGCGATGATCACGCGGCGAAGAAGTGTCCGCCGCGCGTGCATGCCCCCTACGCCGAGCCCGACGACTGCCGCATCATCCTGGTCACCGACGGAAATCGCAAGTCGCTGAAGTACCCGACGCTGGATGCGGCAGCTGCGGCCAAGGCTCGGCGATTCGCTCGGTGAGTACCGCGATGCGCGGGTGCATGAACGCGGCAACCGGCCGCAGACCACCGCCGACACCCAGCGGCGCCTGATGATGCTGCTGCCGACGACCGCGGCTACCTGTCGCAGAATCCCTGGGCCAAGCTGCGCGGCCCGTCCAAGCGCGCTCGCGGCAAGGTGCAGCTTACGGCGGATGAGGCGCGGTGATTCTTGGACTCGGCGCTTGCGCTCGCGTCCCAGGCCCAGCGCAAGCTCTGGCGGTGGCGCTGCAGCTTGCGCTGGGCCTGCGGTCAAGCGAGGTGCTCTCGCGTCGCGTCCGCGATCTCGACGATGGCGACCCGACGGTGCGGATTCGTCGCCGTCGCCTTTCCCTCCCAACCGTCCGCAACCGCCTGTCCGCTATCGCCTGTCCGCCTCGCGTTCCTTTGGAACCCCGTTTGCCCGTCCAGCTCGTGTCCCTCGCGGCCTGCCGCTGCGTTATGTCCCCAGGACGGCAAGGCCCCAGCGCAGCCGTGCGCAGGCGCGCTTCCAACGCGCCCCGAGCCACGCCAAAATGCAAAGGCCCCGTCGACCTGTCCCTCATTCCCGCGGTCCCGCCCGGTTCCCGGCCTTCTGCACCCCGCGCCACTCCGACGGAATTCAGCAGCCTGTCTGTACCGACGGACGCTGCGCGCGGCTTCCTTGCATCTTGAGGTCCTCCCTGGTGGGCCCTTTTTCTGCGCGCGGTCACGGCCTCTGTGCTGCAAGCTGCGCGACGGTGAGGATGGCGCTGCGCACGATGGTCGCAGCGTAGTCGAGATCCAGCGTGCTCGTAACATCCGTCGACTGGTGATAGTGAGGGCGATCCAGGTTTTCAAGTCGATTGATATGCTCGTTGAACAGCACCACTGGATATCCGGCATCGGCGAAGATCAAACCGTCGGTATTGTAAAGATAGCTTCGTGCATCAACCGCTGGACGCAAGACCGGTGTGTAAGTTCCTTTGTTCCGTAATGATATTGAGAACGCAAGCTCTGCCAGCCGCTGTGATTCTTTTGAGGTTCCGGCGTTGATTTGAAAAAGAGGATCATTTTTCTTGCGATACGCGATCATGTCCAGTAATACGATTCCGGTAATATCCTGTTTTCGCTGGAGCCAGTGACTCGTCGCAACGCGAGCACCCAGATCATCCCCCGGAAATTCTTCGCCGGTCAAATGATATAACCAGATCTCGCGCTCCAGATGCTGTCCAGCTAAGCGCTGTGCCGCTTGTAATAGAGCCGCTGCAGCGGCCATATTGTCATCTGCGCCAGGTGCAGAAATACGACTCTTGGCTTTGCTGCGTTGAAAAATATCTTCGCAAAACGCAGTGTCGATATGATCGGCCATTACAACTGGTGGTACTTTGTCAGCACTGTGCTTTCCTGGAATTTTAGCAATTAGATTTACTTGTGGAATATCACGCCATGCAAAAGCTTCACGCTCTGTTTTGATTCCCAATCGATCATATCGATATTCCAGGTATGAAACAATATCCAGCAATTGATTCTTCGGATCCGCGCTGTTTTTGTTGACAAATTTTGTGCGAACTTGCTTGTTTTTATTTTTATATTCAGCTTCTCTCTGACCCGAGAGAATTTCAATATCCATGGCGTAGTGCGTATGCCAATCCTCAGGCCAGGTGATGGTCGGCACCACGTGCTCACTCTGTATTTCTGTCGTCGCTAAATCGGCCGTTCTTGCGGGCTGCCAGCGAATTTCGTGTGGCCACAGAACTTGATTATCGTGCAGCCTCAAGACAAATGTCCGAGGCGCGTCGTTGAATCGCGCTGGCTGATGGATCGCACGACACAGCAAGCTCTGATACGACTTGATATCGCGACGTGCCTGCGACACCAGGTCAGGATCCAGCCATGCTTGAGTGATGCGCTCGTCCTTTTTCGCAGTCCAAATACATTCACCAAAAACTGGCTTGTCATATAGGTCACGCAGGGTCAAAAAATCAGCAAAGATCGCATTTGACTGCTTTGCATTGGCCGGATCAAGATTGCGCGGCAGAATAGGTTGTGGTTGATCTCCGGGGAGTGGTTTTTTCAGAATGCTGTCACTGAGCCATATCCATTGTGTAGTTCCAGTTTTTCGCCATCGAGCAAAAGCCCATGTCTGCCGTCCTTGCCATTCAAGGACTGGCCAAGCCTCAAATTCTAAATTAGTTTCTTTTAGTGTCGCAGCAATATGCCGCACGTGCGAAATTCCAAGTGTTTGTAACGGATGTTGCAAAAGTGGATATTCTGATTTCGCTTTACCTAGGACCAATTCTCGTGGGGAAGAACCCAGATATACCGGCTGACGTTGCTCTGAATTGGCTTTCAGCGATAACCATGGAGCCGGATCGCGCACATATTGCGAAAGTGGAGGAGGCTCGCTTGTTGAGTAACTTAGGGCGCGCGGCGGCAACAGGAATAGAGACAAGAAGAACACGATGCGTCGCATGAACCGGCCTTTCGACAGAGAGAGCGAGCGAAGCACGAAGCAACTGCGGCGAGTCTACTGCGGACCGCTGCGGCGAAAGCAGACGCGCTCTAGCTCACTGCTTAGGAAGTCGGGGGCCAGGTGCGCGTAGACCAGCGTCATCTCAATTTTTTCGTGGCCGAGGATCTTTTGCAGCGCCAGGATGTTGCCGCCGGACATCACAAAGTGTGAGGCGAAGGTGTGCCGCAGAGCATGCCAGGGCCGCGCGATGCGCTGACAGCCAACGCTGGCCAGAAGCTGCGGCAGCCCCCCGGTGTCCGTCGCACTGCGGTTCATGCTCCATGTTCCGTTTTTTTTCCGATGTGGAAAGACCACTCCCTCGGGAGTCTTGGGGCAGTCTTTGGCCCAAGACTCAAGCAGCGGCACCAGCGTCGACGGCAAAGGCAAAAATCGCGTCTTACCCGACTTGGGAGTGTTGCCATAGCTGCGCGCAATGCGCAGACGGCGGCGCGGAAGATCGACATCGATCCAGCGCAGCCCCCAAAGCTCGCCTTTGCGCAAGCCGCAGTGCAAAGCCGTGGCAATCGAGACATGCAGCACCCGCGCCGCCGCATCCCTTGGCGCCTCCACACAGCGACGCTCCGCCAGCTCCACCAGCGCCACCGCCTCCTCCCAACCCAGGAACTCGATCAGATCGGTTCCCTTCGGTTTCTCAACACCGTGCGTAGGGTTTTTGGGGAGGAGGTTTTGGGAGATGGCCCAGTTTAGGGCGGTGCTGAGCATGGCGAGGGAGAGGCGGACGCTGTTGGCGGCGTGGGTGCGCAGGAGGGTGTCGCGCAGACGGATGATGTCGGCGGCTTGGATGCTGTCGGCGGGGCGGGGGCCGATGTGCTGGGTGATGCGGCGCAGGGCGGAGCGGGCGTTTCGGCGATAGGAATCGATGTCCTTGATGCGGGGGCGCTGGTACTCGGCAAGGAAGCGCTCAACAAGCTCGGCAAGCGAGGGGGCAGGGGGCGTGGGCTCAGGGATTCCGATTTTGCCGCGTGCGATGCGGGCTTCGACTTCGATCAGGTAGCGTCGGGCCAGCGCCTGCGAGGGCTGGTGCGTCGCTCGCATTTTCCGTCGTCCATCTGCATCGCGATAGCGGACATACCAGCCAACAAAGCGACCCTTGCGCACGACGCGCAGCACTTCCCCCATCGAACGTTCCCCCCGGCTGCGGATCGTACTACGTGGACGGGGGCGGAGCAGAGGGCTTCGTTGGGGGCGCGGAACGAGCCTGCAGATCGGGATGTCTCTCGCGCAGCCAGGCCATCGCTTCGGCGTCGCTGGCAACAAACACGATGGGGGTATCAAAGGATCCGCGAACCAAACGGACAGCATTGGTGAGCAGGGTGATCATGCTGCGGACCATCAGATTGGCTCGCGCATAAAGGAAGGCATCAATGTGGGAGCCGGCACGGAAGCGCTCCAAAATGTGTCGGCGGGCTTCAGGCGTGGGCACGCCGGATTGCGACATGTCGGCGATGCAATAGACCGAGCCATACTGAGCACGCAGCTGGGCCAAGCGATCATAAAAAGGCGCGGGCGTCCGATTCTTCGAAAGAGCCAGCAATCCAGATGCGCAGCAGGTTCTCTTGATTGCTGGCGGGGTGTTTGCCGAGTCGCTCGCAGGTGGGCGGGAGCGCGGGGTCTTGGCTGGGTATGTAGATCATCGTATCCGAAGCCGAAGACCGCTTGAGGCTTGTTGCATGGGAGGCACCATGCGGTTGGCTGTGTGCCTTCCCTCCTTCACAGTGACCGACGGAGAGCAGCGCCAGGGGCGCGCGAGCTGGCCGGCCAAAGTTGTTGATGGATCGCGAGGTTCTGTGATAACCCGCGCGGGATGGCTAGAAAGCATGCTCCTTCCCGTGATCCGGCTTCTGCTGACGCAGGTCAGGCAGAGCGGGACGCAGTCGCTGTTCACCAGACTCCGGCTGTTTCGGCGACAAGCGCCGCATCGGCCTCTGTCGATGGACAACCAGACTACTTACAGATCTTGATCGAGCGCTTGCGCGCCGGGCGCGTGGTCCTGGTGGCAGGCGCGGCGCTGGGAACCGGGCGACCCACGTGGCGTGGCCGCGTCGAGGCGCTGCTGGATGCGCTCGCGAAACAGCCGGGGAACGAGGCCGCCGTACAAGAGGCGCGTGGACTGGTCGGCGGGTACCCGCTTTCGGTCTGCGGGTTCGTTCGACGGAAGCTGGCGGACCATTTTGGCGATGCGCTGCGATCAGCGGTGCCGCATCACGAGACGCTGCCTGAGTCCGTCGAGCGAGCGGGAAAGCTGCCCTTTCGCGCGCTGCTAACCACGGGCATTGACGACTCGCTGGTTCGAGCGTGCCAGGCGGCCAACCCGGACATCCGCGTGTACCGCGCCGATCAAGCGGAAGAGGTCCGACGCGACGGGCGTGGGCGTTATCTGTTGCGGCTTCTGGGCGGCGCCGACGACCCGCAGCATGTGCTGTTTTCCGAGAGTGATCTGCGGCGCGTCCTGGCCGACGACGCATTCCGAGCGCTGGTTGGCGATCTGTATGCCAAGCGCAGCTTCTTATTTGTCGGCTTCGACCCGAGCGATCCAGACTTCGGCATCGTCGTCGATCGCGTCCTTGTCGGAGCGAAAGCACCGACGGTCACGGCCGGGCAAGAGCCAGCCCACTTTGCCTTGTTCACAGGCGTGCCGCGCGTCGTGCAAGAGGAGATTGAAGCCGCCTATGGCATTCACGCTCTGCCGACGGATCAGTTCCCCGATGAGCTGGGGCTCCTGCGGGCGCTCAGCGAGGCGCTTGGCGGCCATACCGGCGAGTTCCTGCCCGACGAGGACGATTTAGAAGGCTGGCTCCGCGTCCTTGTGCAAGAGCCGAATCGCAGCGATGCCATCGATGCGCTGGCCGCGATCGAGCGTCGCTTGGATGAGCGTGGCGAATCGGATCGCCTGATCGAGCTGTGGCTGGGCCGCACGGAAGTCGAGACTTCACCGGCTGGACGGGCTCGCTGTCTGCGACGGGTCGCTGAGATCTTCGAGACGAAAAAAGGCCAGATGGCAGAAGCCTTCCAGTCTGCGCTGGCTGCTTTTAAAGAGTCGCCCGATCTGGCACTGCTGGATGATCTAGAGCGCTTGGCGGGAATTTCCGGTGGCTGGGTCGATCTGTTGACGGCCCTGCGTGAGCTGATGCCGCAGCTACCGGTTGCGTCGCATCCCGAGCTGTGGCTGCGGATTGCCCGTCTGTATGGCGAAAAGCTGAACCATGTCGACTATGCGCTGGCTTCGCTGGCCGAGGCGCAGAAGCTTGAGATCAAGGATGCAGGTCTGCGCCGTCGAGTGCTGGAGCTGCGCGTCGAGCTGAACCGCCGGGCGGAGCGCTGGAAAGACCTCGCCGAGTCGCTGGGGCTCTTGGCTGGAAGTGCTGGAGAAAGCGAAGGCGGAAAAGAGCGACAGATCGATCTGTATCTGGAGCAGGGCGAGCTGTACGAGGCGCGCCTTTCCGACGGAGTTTCGGCCATCGCAGCCTTTAAGAAGGCACGTGCGGCGGCTCCAGACAGTCGGGATGTGCTAAGTGCGCTGGAACATTCCTTACGCAGACATTCAAGCTGGGTCGATCTGATCGCGGTGCTCGACGACAAGTGCGCGCAGCTCGATGCCGCGGGGAATGGCGCAGATGCCGCCGCGGCGCTGGATTGTCGGCGTGAAGCCGCGCGCCTGTGTGCCGAGCATCAGAACGATCGCAAGCAGGCAATCGCGCGCTGGGAAGCGGTCCGCAGCGTCGCACCAGGCGATGTCGAGACACTACGCGCCTTGGAGAAGCTGTATTCCCAAGACGGCAGCACATCCGAGCAGTACCTGCAGACACTGTCGGCGTTGGCAGACAACGTACCGTCGGAAAAAGAGCGCCTCGCGCTGTATCGTCGCCTGTATGCCGAGTACGAGGACCTGCCCGGCCATGCGGCTCAAGCTGCCGAGTGTCTCGAAAAGATCCTGCGCATCGATACCGGGGCGGAAGACGCCTACCGCGGGCTCGAACGCCTGTATGCCAAAGACAAGAACTTCACAGCGCTGGTGGCGACGTATGAGCGCCACATCGAGCGCAGCGAAGGCGGCAAGGTCGAGCTGTTGGCCGCACTGGCCCGTGTCTATGAACAGGACATGCCGGCGGGCGATGCCGAGGTGCTAAAGACGCACGCTCCGTCGGCGGTGCGAGCCTGGCAGCGCATCTTAGAACTGCAGCCGGATCATCTGGGCGCCCTGGAAGCCTTGGCGCGCTTGCAGCAGCTTACCGGCGAGCCCTTGGAAGCGGTGCGATCGCTGGAGAAACGAGCGCGACTGACCGACGACAAGACGCAGAAGGCTGGCTTCTTCTATCGTGCGGCGCAGCTCTGTGAGAAACATCAGCTCGACGCCAAGCGCACGGAAGATGACTATGTGCGGGCCATCGAGGTGGATGCGGCGTATGTGCCGGCGCTGACGGCGCTGGCAGGCCTGTATCGCAGCCAAGGTGACCTGCTGCGCGCCGCCAAGCTGTTCGGTGAAGCGGCAGGGGCAACGCAGAACCGCTTGGAAAAGGCGCGCTTCTGGGTCGATTCGGCGCGCTTGTACCAGCAGGCGGACGACTTGACGCAGGCCCGCGCGCTGTACGACGAGGTCCTAAAGACCGACCCTGAGCAGACGGATGCCGTCGCTGGAATGATCGACCTATTCTGGCATCAGGAGCGCTATGAAGACGCGCTGCCTCTTCTGGAAGTGCTGACGCGCAAGGAAGCGGAAAAGCCGGTCCAGGTCAGCCGCCTGTGCAAGCTGGGCCATGCGGCGACGCTGTCGGCGCAACGCGAGCGTGCCATCAAGGCGTACCAGGCCGCGCTGAATCTCGATGTCACGGATCTGACGGCCCTGCGTGGCGTCATTCCGCTGCTTGTGGCCACCGGCCAGTTTGTCGATGCGCAGAAGCTGTGTCAGCGCGCGTTGGATACGCACCGCGAGTCGCTGCCCGTCGGCGAGCGCGTGCAGCTTTTGGCCGTGCTTGGTGAGTGCGAGATCAAGCTATCGCACCATGAAGCCGCCCGCGAAGCCCTGCGTGAAGCCCTGCGCTTGGATCCACACAACGCGGCCGCGCTGCGCGCCATCATCCAACTGCCGGGCTTGGATCCCGCTGAGCATGTCGATCTGCGACAGGCGCTGCTAAAGGTCCTGCTGAGCTTGCAGGCAAGCGGTGCCGGCGGCGGGTACACCGACGAGCGGGTTCGCATCTTGGGCGAGCTGGGGGACTTTCTGGCCAAGCAGCTCGCGAAACCAGAGGATGCTATCGCGGCGTATCACGAGGGCTTGCAGCTTCGCCCCGAGTCGCAGCCGCTTTTGCACAAGCTGCTGGATGTGTTCAGCCAAGAGTCGCGCTGGGCCGAAGCAGCCGATGTGCTCGATACGCTGATCGGTCTGGAAAAGAGCGAGAAGCGGCGGGCTCGCTATCACCTGACTGCCGCGCTCATTGCGCGCGATGAGCTGAAAGACGGGCGCCGCGCGCTGCTGCACTTGTATGGCGCGCTCGATGACGATGCGACGCTGGAACGGGCGCGCGAGGCGCTTGAGAGCATCGCCGTAGCCGTCGACGATCCGCGCGAGCTGGTACGTGTGTACCAGCGCAAGATCAAGGCGCTGGGACCGGATGCACAAGACACGCCGAAGCAGCGGGTTGAGCGGCTGCGGTTGTGGACGGCGCTCTCGCAGCTGTGTATCCAGCGCTTGGGCGATCTGCCGACCGGAGCTGCGGCCTATGAGGTCACGGTCGCGCTGGATGAGCAAAACATCGACCGCCAACGTCAGTTGGCCGCCATCTATGCCGAGATGGGTGGCGAACACATCGACAAGGCCATCGCGCTGCATCAGCGCCTGCTCGGTCGCAATAAGACCGAGCTGGATAGCTATCACGCGCTGAAGGATTTGTACGCTCGCAGCATGCAGCGCGAGAAGGCTTCTGCCGTTGCGTATGCGCTGCACATCCTCGGCAAGGGGAACGCCAGTGACGCAGCCGTGGTGGAAGAGCTACAGGCTCGGCCACTGCGGCCAGCGACGCGCCCCATGACCAAAGAGCTGTGGCGCATGCTGTGCCACGAGCAGGAGGATGCACTGCTCGGCGGTCTGTTCCAGCTTCTGCGCGATGCCGCGCTGCGGGGCAAGGCCAAGAGCTGGAGCGAGCTGGGCCTGAACCGAAAAGAGCGCCTCGATCTGAGCGGTGGTGCCGCCTCTGGCAGCTTCTATGGCAAGGCTCTGCGCTATGCCTTTGAAGCGCTCGATGTCCCGCTTCCTGAGTTCTATGCGCGCCCCGACGATCCGACGCTCTTTGAGCAGCCGTATCGCATCAGCGTGGCCAGCGATGGCAACGCCAGTCCCGTGCTGTGTGTTGAGCTGGGCTCGCCGCTTCTGAGTCCGCGCCGCTCCGAGCGAGAAGTGACGTACGAAGCGGCGCGCTTGGCTGCGCTTCTGCGTAGTGAGCGAGTGCTGCGTGTGCTCTACGCCACGCCGACCCAGCTTGCCCTGGTGATCGATGCTGTGCTGGCCCTTGCAGGGGATGAGTCGGCGCCGCGTCCCAGCGACAAGATTGCGGCAACCGCTGAGGCGCTACGCCGTGCGCTGTCGCCCCCCGTGCTAGAGCAAGTACGCCGTGCGGCGCAGTCGCTGCGCAGCGCGGGTCAGGCGAGTGAAGCGATGGCTTCGACTTGGCTTGCGTACTCGGAACTGACGGCCGTTCGTGCTGGCTTGCTGCTGTGTAGTGACCTTGAAACAGCGGCACTGCTTTTGGCCACCGAGCCGCCTGGAATGTCACCTCTGGCTCCCAAACAGCGCCTGCTTGAGACGCTGCACTTCACGACGACGGAAGCGTACTTCACGATCCGTCAGCACGTGGGCTTGATGTCCTAGGAGCCGCGCCTGTGTCCACGGAGCGTCCGGTACTTCTGACCGGAGCAGCGGGCTTTATCGGCTTTCACGTCGCGCATCGTCTGCTTGCGGCTGGTCGGCGGGTGGTCGGGTATGACTCGATCAGCCCGTACTACGATCCCGCGCTGAAAGAAGCGCGCTTGGCGCAGCTTGCGGCGCAGCCAGGCTTCCAGCTACACCGCGCCGATCTTCTCGACTTCGATCAGCTGCGCCATGTCTTTGCGTCCGAGTGCCCTTCCGAGGTGATTCACTTGGCGGCGCAGCCCGGCGTGCGCTACAGCCGTGAGGCGCCGCGGACCTACATCGAGTCCAACATCGTTGGTTTCTTCAATGTCTTGGAAGCGTGCCGCCATCGGCCAGCGCATGCTGCGGTGCGGCACGTGGTGTTTGCGTCGACGAGCTCTGTCTATGGCGGCAACACGCGGCTGCCTCTTTCGGAACATCACGGCGCTGATCATCCGCTGTCACTGTACGCAGCGACGAAGAAAGCCAACGAGGCGATGGCTCACGCATACAGCCATCTGTATGGTCTTTCCGTCACGGGGCTTCGCTTTTTCACGGTCTATGGCCCGTGGGGGCGACCGGATATGGCGCCGTTTAAGTTCACGCGCGCCATCCTCGCAGGGCAGCCAATCGAGGTGTACAACCACGGCCATCACCAGCGCGACTTCACGTTTGTCGGCGATGTCGCCGAGTCGGTGATGCGCATTGCCGCGCGGCCGGCCCAGCCGGATCCACGGTGGAACGGCAGCACGCCGGATCCGGCGACAAGCGCCGCTCCCTATCGCTTGTACAACGTTGGCAACAGTCAGCCGGTGCAGCTTCTCGACTTCATTCGCCTGCTGGAACAGACGCTGGGACGTCGCGCGCAGCTCAACATGCTGCCGCGTGAACCGGGTGACGTCGCCGATACCTTGTCAGACAGCGGGGACTTGGCAGCGGCCATTGATTTTCGGCCCGCGACGCCCATTGCCGATGGCGTTGCGCAGTTCGTCGACTGGTATCGCGCGTTCTATCGCGTCTGATTGCGTCGTCGCTGCGTAGGTCGCACTGAGGCGGCCGGGGGTCGCTTTGGTGGAGCCGCGGCTGCGCTCGTGTCCGCGTGTGCTGCGGATGCGGTCGCCTCAAGCGCTGAACGCAGTGTGGCCAGGTGTGTCTTTAGGGCGTGGCGTGCGCGCGGCCCTAGGTGCGGGGCCAGATCCTCTTCGATGCGCAGCAGAATGCCCGTGCCGTGCAGGAGGGCTTCCAGACCGAACTCCGTCAGAAAGACGCGCTTGGCGCGGGCATCCTCGCGGTCGGTTTCGATGCGGACGATGCCTTGCTCAGCAAGCTCGGCGACTAGCGGCTGCGTCGCCTGCTTGGTGACCCCGACCGCTTTGGCAAGCTCGGTGATGCGAATGCCGTCGGGCGTCTGAAGGTGGGGCAGAAGCCGCGTATGGGCTTCACGCAGGACCGGCGCACCGGCCTCGGCATTGACAGCGGCGATGGCGCGATCGCCCCAGATCTGGCTGCAGCGGATCAGCAAGTAACCCAAGCTGCTGGCTTGCAGTTTTTCCACCTGTGAAAGTGTTCGGCGCGGCATATGGTTCAGTGTACTTGACGAATGATGGTTCGTCATCCTTGACGATAAATCGTTCATCGTTCTTGACTATCAATCGTCAGGTATGCTTGACTGATTTCACGGTGCTGATGGCCGAACTGCAGACCGGATCGGCGCGCGGCACACGGGGGAGGATGTTCCATGCAGCGCATCCATCTGTTCGAACTAGAAGACTTCGACTGGTTTCCCGCGCCCATTCGCGACGGTGGCACTGACTTCCTAGACTTCGCCTTTGACCGCATCGGCTTCTACGAGGGCGTTTCTGACAAGCTGGTTGATCTGTTGCGGCGAACGGGTTCGTCGCGTGTGTTGGACTTGGCGTCTGGTGGCGGTGGCGGAACCTTGCAGCTTCGCTGTCGTGTGCGAGCGGCAGGCCTTGCGACCGAGTTCGTGTTTTCCGACCGCTATCCCAGCGAGGCTGCGATGCTGCGTGTACAAGCGTTGGCCGACCCAGCCACTCGCTATCGTCGTGAGCCGGTGGATGCCATGGACGGCGGTGGACCCGAGCCTGGGCTGCGTACCATGTCGGGGGCCCTGCATCACTTCGAGCCGTCTTCTGTGCGCCAGATCCTCGCCGGCATCATCGAGCGGCGTGCGCCGTTTGCGTTCTTTGACCTTGCGCCATCGCCGGCCTTGCGAAAGATGCCGATCGTTTTTTTGCCGCTGGCGATGAGCATGAACATGCTCATGCTGCTTCTGGCTTCGCTGCTGGTGGTGCCGTTTCTGCGACCGCTGCGCCTATCGCGCTTGCTGCTCACGTACATCATCCCGGCGATCCCGCTTTTGATCGCGTGGGACGGTACGGTGTCGGCGCTGCGCGCCTATTCCACCGACGAGCTATTGGCGATAGCGCGCTCGCTTCCGGGGGCCGATGGCTATGACTTTGAGGCAGGCACGGCAGGGCTGGCGCTGTATTTCACAGGGGTGCCGCGCTAGCCTGGATCGCGCGTTTCGCAGACGCAGTGCCGACGCACTTCGGTCGCTGCCGAAAGGACTCGGTCCGGGGTTGCGTCGATCGCAGTGTGCGCTATCGCGATGTTGCAACCCAGCGAGCTGCCAAGCGTCCGACATCCGCAAGCAGGGCTTGGTCGGCGTCGCTCACCTGCTCGCGGATGGTTGCGGTGTCGTAGTAGGCCGTGATGATCAGCGGCGCCCGATCCGTCGGCCACGTGATCGCGACATCGTTGTACTTGTTGGTCATGCGCGGGGCCATGCCGGTGCCGGTCTTGTCTCCGGCGCGCCACGCTTTGGGCAGCCCGGCGCGGATGCGCTTGTCACCCGTCGCAGTCGCTTGCATCCACGTGACAAGCAGGCTGCGCGAGGCCGCGGACAATAGATCGCTGCACAAGATGCGAGACGCAGTGCGCGCCATGGCGCGTGGCGTCGTTGTGTCGAACTGCTCGCCCGGCAGGACGAGGTTCATCATGGGTTCGCTGCGATCGAGTCGCGTCTCGCGATCACCCCAGCCGCGCAGGATCGCGGTGAAGCCCGCGGGCCCACCGAGGAACTTGAGCAGCAAGTTGGCCGCGACGTTGTCGCTCTGCTGTTGTGCGGCCTGCATTAGATCCGCGAGCGTCATGCTGCCGCGAGCCAGATGCTGCGAGGTCACCGGAGCGTGCGGCACGACATCGGCCTGGGAGTACCGAACGACTTGCTGAAGCTGCAAGCGACCTTGGTCAACCTGCTGCAGGATCGCTGCGACTAGGGGCAGCTTGAACGTCGAGCACAGCGCGAATCGTTCATCGAGAAGGTTGCCCCACTCGGTGCGGCTTGCGCTGTCGTGGATGCAGAACCCCAAGCGTCCGTGGGCACGTGCGGCCAGCGCAGCGATCTCGGCAGCGGGTGGGCTGTCGCGCGGAACGGTCGGCGGAGACGGCGCGGCGGATGCGGCCTCGCTGCGAGAGAGCAACAGGCCATAGACTCCCATGTGCAAGAACGAGCGGCGCGGCAGATCACGACTGGACATGGCCACGGGATACCTAGGACCGTGACGTAGATCAAGCCTTCAAGTGCGTAACGAACCGCTCCGGGGGTCTGCCAGGCTTGCCGTCCAACGCAGTGCGTCGAGGCTGGATGAGCGCACGTCTGCTCTTTCTTGCGAAGAAATTCCACTACCCTAGCAGCATGGGGGAGCAGGTTTCGGCAGAGTCAGCAGATCTGCCTCAAGAGAGCGCTGCGTTGGGGCGACGCCTGGCCGAGCTTGAGGCGGCACACGCTGTTCTACGCGCGAGCTTCGAGCATTGCCGGCTGGCACAGGCGCTGATCTGCGCTCGTGAAGGGCGATATCTCGATGTCAACGCGGCGTTCTGCGAGCTGACGGGCCTTGCGCGTTCCGCGATCCTGGGCAAGACCTCGGGCGACCTGGGCTTGTTCGCGAATCCCGCGCTGCATCCGCCGGGGATGGTCGATGGACATTCGCAAGGCAGGGCGCACGACGCGATCCTTGATCTGGTACGCGCCGATGGCCAGCGGCGAAGGGTCTTGGCCTCTGCGCGCCCGCTGGCGATCGCAGACCGCGCGGTCGTGAGCGTGACATTCGAGGAGCAGACGGACCCAGAGGCGAGCCATAGCGCTCACTTTGCATCGGAAGCGCAGGCCGTGGCGCTGCTGAATGCGCTGCCCGATCTGCTCTTTGAGATCGATGCGGGTGGCCGCATCTATGACTATCGCGGTGCGCGCGAGCAGCTGCATGTGTCGCCTGAGAACTTTTTGGGCAAGACCATCGATGACGTGTTGCCCGCCAACGCGTGTGACGTCTTGCACGCAGGGATTCGTGAGGCGTTACAGACGGGGCTGCACCGCGGCGCAAGCTACTTTCTGGAAACGGCTGGCCAGCAGAGTTGGTTTGAAGTCTCGATGGCGCCCAAGGATGCAGAGCGCCGTCGCTTGATCGTCCTGGTGCGCGACATCACCCAGCGCAAACAAGCACAGGAGCGCTTGCGCGCCATGCTGGCCGCGATCCCCGACTTGGTGATCGTGCTGTCGCGCGATGGGACCTATCTGGAGCTGCACACCTGGAATCCAGCACAGCTGCCAGCGTCTGAAAATCGGCTCTTGGGTAGGCGCTTGGCCAACCATCTGCCGCCTGAGATCGCCATGCGATGCCTGCAGCAGATTGCGCAGACGCTAGAGACGCGAACGATCCAGGTTGTAGAGTACGAGCTGCTGTTTGCCGCGAACGATCTGCGTCGCTTGGAAGTGCGCACGGTGCCACGCGAGGCGGATACCGTGCTGGCGCTGGTGCGCGATATCAGCGAGCGCATGCGAGCCGCCAAAGAAAAAGCGGCGCTGGAAGAGCAGCTTCGTCACGCGCACAAGATGGAAGCGATCGGCACGTTGGCAGGCGGCATCGCGCACGACTTCAACAACATCCTGGGTGGGCTGATGGGGAACCTGTGCCTGCTCGATCGCCTGGCCAACAACGACGCCGAGAGCGGGCACATCCAAGAGATGAAAGAGCTGGTGCAGCGCGGCGCCGATCTCGCCAAGCAGCTCTTGGGCTTCAGTCGACGCGGCAAGTACAACGTGCAGAAAGTGGACTTGGTTCGCGTCGTGCAAAAGGCCGGCACTCTGTTCGGGCGGACACGGCCGGATCTGACGATTCGCACGCAGCTCGGAAGCGATCTTCATGCTGTGTTGATGGATCACACGCAGCTGGAACAGGTGCTGCTGAACCTGTTTGTGAACGCTGGTCAGGCCATGCCGGACGGTGGTGTGCTGTCGCTGATCGCAGAAAATGTGTCGCTAGACGAAGCGCAGACTTCGTCGCTGAACCTGCGCGCCGGGCCGTTTGTGAAGCTGGTGGTTTCAGATACGGGCTGCGGTATGGACGCAGCCACGATGGCACGCATCTTCGAACCGTTCTTCACCACCAAGGCGCCAGGGCAAGGGACCGGGCTGGGCCTGGCCTCGGTCTATGGCATCGTGCGCAATCACGGTGGCTTGATCGCGGTGCAGAGCGCGCTCGGTGCGGGAAGCTCGTTCACGCTGTACCTGCCGGCGAGTCTTCAGCCGGCCGAGGTGCGAGTGCCGGCGCCGCTGCTCGGTCCGAAGGGCCGCGGGACGCTGCTCTTGGTCGACGACGAACCAGCGATACGCAAAGTCTTTTCGCTGCTCTTGGCCGCCAGTGGATACACGGTGTTGGTCGCCGCCAATGGGCAGGAGGCGATCGAGCAGGTTATGACCCATCGCGAGGTCTTGTCCTTGGTGATCCTCGATCTGACGATGCCTGGGTTAAGTGGGGCCAAGACATTCGACGCGCTGCGCGAGCTTGCACCCGGCCTGAAGGTGCTCTTGGTAAGTGGCCATGCCGAAGAGCGCAGCGCACGCGAGCTTCTGACCCGCGGAGCCGCCGGTTTTTTGCAGAAGCCCTTTGACAGCGCCACGCTGGAGCAAAAGATTCTGGCGCTTTTGTAGTCACTTCGCCGGCTACCGCGGCGAGCGAACATCGAGGGTGCGCTAGAGGCCCAGGGCGTCGGCCATGGCGGCCATGGCGGCATGAATCGCGGGCGAGTGGGCGGCTGTATCGCCACAGGACGCGAGCAGATCGAGCTGGGCTTCCAGCGAGGCCAAGAGCGTCATCCCCGCAGCGGTGCGACGCACTGGCCCTGCGCGATCGAGAAGCAGCAACCCAGCCGCGAAGAAGTCAAGGACGAGAGCCCAGGGCGCCGAGCCACGCGAGAGTGTCCGCAGACACGCTGCGGTCATCTGGCGAGCATACGTACGCGGATAGGGATCCGGCTCGTCGAGTGAAGTCAGCGTCGCGCGCAGGGTCTCCATGAGCTCTGGCGAGTCGCTGAGTAGCTGGGCCAGCTCGGGAGAGCTGCTTGCCAGATCGGCGGTTCGGGGGTCGATCTCAAGCGCTGCGCGCAGACACGATGCTGCCTCGGCTGCATGGCTCATTCGAGCGTGAGCGATGGCTTGACGCAGGCGCAGGATGGCCAGCGGATCGATCGACTCAAAGGCTCGATCGAGGGGGGTCATGCTCTCCTCGGCTTGGCTGCACGCGTGCAGGGCCTGCTCTGCTTGGTCCGCATGCAGAAGCAACGCAGCGCGGGCCAGCCACACGTCGGCAGCGGCTGGTTCTTCGGCCAGCAGATCCATCGAGGTGGCAAGCGCCTCGTCGATGCGTTCGGCAGAGGCCAGAGCCTGCATGCGAAAGAAACGCAGGGTGCGCGATGTGACGCGCTGATCCGCAGGAAAGAAAATCAGCAAGGCGCCGATCAAGAGATCCTGTACCGCGTCTGCCGTCGGAACCAGCGTAGGGGATGGCAACACGGACAGCGCTCGATCGACCGCGACCAGTGCGGCATCAATGGCGCTGGGATGGGCCTCGACCGTGAGCTGCGCAAGCAAGAACTGCAGCTCGGCATCGACGTGCTGCGCGGCTGCCGCTTGGGTGGATGGCGACAGTGACACAGCGGGAGCGGGCAGGGCCGCGCACAGGGGCTGCAGCGCTGCATGGGCAAGCTGGGGTCGCCCCAATTGGCGATGCGAGCGAGCCAATGCGACACAAAGCGGAGCGGTTGCGAGCGACGATCCAAGAAGCGGCAAAAGCTGTTCCGCGACTTCGATCACGACGTGTGGCCGATCGAGCCGAAGCAGCGTGGCCAAGCGCTGCGCGATGTATGGCAGCCATGCTGCAGGCAGCGCCGATACCTGCGGACGTAGCGCATTGATGAGAGCCAGGTGCCGAAGCAAGGGCAAGCCATCGCGGCGTGCCAGAGCGAGTGCAATCTGCGCTTCCGCCAGCGCAAAGCCGGGCTGCTTCAAGGCTTGCAGCGTCTGCGCATGATGCAGATAGGCTTCGGCGTTGAGCGGTGTCGCGGCGATGGTGTCTTCGATGTGACGGCGGTCTTCTTCGGCCGGTGTCTTGGATGTCTCGACCTCGGCTGCGCCGCGCAGAGTCAGTTGACGCGTGATCTCGGGGCTCAGCTCGGGATCGCTTGCGTGGGCGCGCAAGAGCTCGACCACTTCGGGGAAGGGCACATAGGAAAGAGCGAACAGCGTCGCGCGGCGAACCGCGGCATGTCCGTCCGCAAGCCACTGCGACAGCAGCTGTCGTGCAGCGACGGGCAGCTCGCCGTGCCGAGCCAAGAGCGCGGCCAGCGGGCCAAGCGCCGCGATCCGTCGTGCAGGCGTGTCGGCGTCCACTGCGCTGGCCACGATCTGCGCCAGATCCTGCGCCCCAAGCTGCTGTGACAGCCGCGCGGCCAGCGCGTTATCGGGGGCCGATAGCCAAAGCACGCGCTGCCCTAGCTTATGGTCCTCTTGATATGCGATCTGGATGCCATCGGCTTCCGCGGAAGACGATAAGGACTCTGCGCTCTGGAACCAATACGTGAGGAAGCTTCGGGCTCCGCGTGGCTCGCATCGGACACAGGCCAAGCCGAGTGCGCGCAGCTGATCCAGCACGTCGTATTGCGAGCTGCCGCGCGGCAAGACGTAACAGATCGCAGCCTCAGGAACGGCAGCATGGGACAGCGCTGCGCTCATGCCGTCGGGCCCTCCGTCGAATCGGGCGCCGGCCACGCCGTCACGCTGCGCAGAACACGCAACAGCAGCGAGTCACCTTCGCAGGCGGATCGCTCAAACAAAAACAGGTGATATCCCACTTGGCTGGCGACCGCGATGACCGAAGCGCGCACCGTGGGCTGCGGGTGATCCGCGCACAGCCTAAGAACATCGAGCAGACGCAGGTCATCGTGCCAAAGAGCCCCAAGCTGCTGCAGCGCGCGACGGGCCGGCAGCAGCACCGCGGGCTGTGTTTCATCCCCGTGCGTAAGCGGCGCTATCGCCGAGACAAGATCTGCCTCCTGCAAGAGCGGCAAGGGCGCAAGGACTCGGCTGGCGTCGGCCGGCAGCGGTGCTTCCTCGTTGGGTTGAGGCTTTTCAGGATCCACCGTGATCTGGACGACCAGCGCAACATCATGGGCCTCCAGTCGCAGGTAGCTGCCCGAGTCACGAAGTCGCCACGTCAGACTGCGCGGCACAGCGGGAGCCTGCGCCGCAAAGCGATCGCCAAGCGCACGCTCTGTCGCTGGGTGTAGCTCGGCGGGCAGGTGCTCGGGCCAGGGATCGGTTGTGAAGGCGCTTCCCCAGGGGCGCTGCGCAAGCTCTGGTATGGCATCCAGGCGCTCGCTCCACTCGGCGAAAGCGGCATCGGCATCAAAGGCCAACAAGTCGGCCTGTGGTGGATCGAGATCAAGAGAATCGAAAGCGGAGACAGCGGCGGGAGGCAGGTCGAGGATGAAGCGAAGGACCCACATGCGCTACGCGAGGTGTTGTCGCGACGGTGGCTAGCGACCAAAGATCCAATCGCGGACGTCTTTGACCATCAGGATCAGCAACAGGCCCAAAAGAAGCAGCATGCCGACCAAGTGGATGACTTGTTCGACGCGCTGGTTGACGGGGCGGCGCGTGATCACTTCCCAGCCCAGGAAAACCAGGCGCCCACCGTCGAGAGCCGGCAGCGGGAGCAGGTTGAAGCAGCCAAGCAGGGTGCTGATGATGGCGATGAAGTGCAGGCCGCGGATGAAGCCGCGTTCAAGCTGTTCCTTCATGATGCGAGCGATGCCGACCGGGCTCTTGAAGTCTGCTGACTGGCGACCGCGAATCACGTCCAGCAGGTTGTGCATGGTCTGCAGCGTCATGAACATGGGACCCACGATGCTCTGACGAGCGGAATCCACGAATGTGTGGCGCTGCGGCGACTTGGCGGACTCCATCTCGATACCCATGCGGAAGGACTTGCCGTCTTTGGCCGGTGTGATGCTGAACGCCTTCTTTTCACCGCTGCGCAAGACCTCGATGGCGATGGGGCGGCCTTCGGACGTATCGACGTAGTACAGGACTTCCATCTGGTTGCTGACGATGGTGCCTTCCACGCGGAAGAGCTGGTCACCGGGCAGGATGCCCGCTTGCGCTGCCGGTCGGCCGGGCAGGACGTTGTGAACCATCACGCCGTGGACACCAATGGCCCAGTGCAGAAGAAAGATCAAAAGCGACGCGAACAGATAGTTCACGACGGGACCGGCAGCAATCGTGAGAAATCGCTGCCACGCTGGTCGGTTGGGATACGAGCGCGGATCGCTGGGATCGATGTTTTCGTCCTCGGGATTGAGGCCCGCGATCTGCACATAACCACCGAGTGGAACGACGCCGATCTGAAAGGTCGTCTCGCCTCGCCGTCGCTGCAAGATGCCAGGGCCAAAGCCGATGGCGAAGCGGTCGACGCGCATGTTGCAGAGCTTGGCGACGATGTAGTGTCCCCACTCGTGAACGATGATCAGGACACCTAGCGCGAGAACGGCGAGTAACCCATACAGCATGTCTGAAGCCTACCTTACTGCCCGAGGCGATGACAGAGGGAACAAGGCTGTCCAAAACGCTGACTAGGCGGCCCGCATGCCTCTGCCAGGGCGGTGTCTTCCGAGTGGGGGAGAGAGGCTAGCGTGGCGCGTCTTCTTTGCGCAGCGCCCACAGCACTTTGCGATAGACCGCTTCGCTCATCACCAAGGACGAGTGGCCGAGCGGAACGACGATCGCGTGTGCTCCTTCGATCTGCGTGGCGGCCGGCGGACAGAGCCAGTCGCGCTCGGCTGCGATGGTGAAGAACTCGACGCCATGTGGCAGCGGGCCTTCGTGAAGTTCCTGCAGGAAGGTGCTGCCAGGCAAAAGCTGCCACGACGAGGCCGAGACCAAGCCCAGCGTGGCCACGCCCACCAGGGCCGCCCAAGTGCCGCGGGCCGGGGTGCCCAGCATCACCATGCGACGCACGCGGCTCTGACCGCCGAGGTGCTTGATGTAGTACAGGCCAATCAAGCCGCCCATCGAGTGCCCGACGATGTCGATGCGATGGACGCCGGTCTGCTTGATGATCTGTTCGACCTTGCGATGAATCAGCAGCGCCGATGCGCGGATATCACGGACGTTGAGCACGCCAAGGTTAAACGAGATGACCGCAAAGCCATCGCGCTGCAGACGCTGCTCGATGACGAACATGGACCCGCGCGTGCCCAGAAAGCCGTGGATCAAAAGGACCGGCGGATGGCGATCCGAGATCTGCTCGGTGAAGCGCTTGTTCTTGATCTCGTTGCCGCGCACCAGGTGGCGCAGATACGAAACCGTGTGACCGCCTGAGAGCAGATCTTGTCGCAGCGGATCCGGATCCAGCCTACGCACTCGGCGATGGTCGGTAATTAGGCGAGTGACGCGACGCAGAATGCCCTGCCGAACGGCCCCGTGACCGCTGTGGCGTGTCGAGCCGTGTTCCGTTCCTGTGTGGCCCCGCGACCCCTGCTCGGGCTCATGATGTGGACTGTGCCCGTCGGAGTCATGCGGGGGATGGCTGTCGTTGCTGCTGCTCACTATCGGTGTCCCCATCAACCATTGTCCCCGAAGGGGAAGGGGAAAGGAATCCCGTGGCGGGCTAGTTTTCGACGAAGCTCTTGAGGCGCTTGCTGCGCGAGGGGTGACGCAGCTTGCGCAGCGCCTTGGCTTCGATCTGGCGGATGCGTTCGCGTGTGACTTCGAAGTCTTGGCCGACTTCTTCCAGCGTGTGGTCCGAGCGCTCACCAATGCCGAAGCGCATCCGCAGCACTTTTTCTTCGCGCGGCGTAAGCGTCGCCAGCACCTTGCGCGTCTGCTCGGCCAGGTTCATCGAGATCACGGCATCGGATGGCGAGATGACCCCCTTGTCCTCGATGAAGTCGCCGAGATGGCTGTCTTCCTCTTCGCCGATGGGGGTCTCTAGCGAGATCGGCTCCTTGGCAATCTTTAGGACCTTGCGCACCTTGTCGAGCGGAAGCTCCATCTTTTCCGCGATCTCTTCCGGCGTTGGTTCGCGACCCAGCTCTTGCACCAAGTATCGCGAGGTGCGGATGAGCTTGTTGATGGTCTCGATCATGTGGACCGGAATGCGGATCGTGCGCGCCTGGTCGGCGATGGCGCGCGTGATGGCTTGGCGGATCCACCACGTCGCGTACGTCGAGAACTTGTAGCCGCGCTTGTACTCGAACTTGTCGACGGCCTTCATCAGGCCGATGTTGCCTTCCTGGATCAGGTCCAAGAACTGCAAGCCGCGGTTCGTGTACTTCTTGGCGATCGAGACGACCAAGCGCAGGTTGGCTTCGACAAGCTCTGCCTTGGCCTTTTCCGCCATGCGCTCGCCTTCGGCGATTTCTTTGTACGTGCGGCGCAGGTCATCGATCGAAAGCTTGGCCTCTTCCTCGACGCGCTTGATCTTCTTTTTCGACTCGATCATGCCCTGGGCGGCGTTTTCGAGCTCTTCGGACGTGACACCCAGCTTCTTGATGATGGCCTTGGCCTTGGCGGCGTTGGTCTTCATCTCTTTCAGCGTGCGCGCCAGATCTTTCTGCGGCATGCCGACGCGGCGCTCGAACTCCTCGATCTCCGCCTCGCCTTTTTCGATGCGCATGACCAAGCTCTTCAGCTTCTGCACGACGCGATCGATCTGCTTCTTGTTGATGCGCAGCTCCGACAGGAGCTCGAACATCTCTTGCTTGTTCTCTTCGAGCTTGTCTTTGAGCTTCTTCTTGCGCAGCTCAATCGCTTTGGCTCCGCCGGGAACCACGGCGCCCGCTTCGAGCTCTTCGAGGATCTTTTCGTTGTCGCGCTGCAGGCGGCGGACCTTGTCGATGATCTTGACGACGCGGTCGGTGTGCCATTCCTCGTCGAAATCCGCGTCCTCGTCGTCGAGGTCACGGACGACATCCTTGACGCGAATCTTGCCCTTCTTCAGCTTCTCGCCCAGCTCAAGGATTTCCTCGACGGCGATTGCGCTGTTTAGGACGACTTGCAGCACGCGCCGCTCGCCTTCCTCGATACGCTTGGCGATCTCGACTTCGCCTTCGCGCGTCAGCAGCGAGACCGAGCCCATCTTGCGCAGATACATGCGCACGGGGTCGTTGGTCTTGCTGTACCCCCCGTCGAAATCGTCGTCCTCGTCTTCCTCTTTCTTTTCTTCTTCGTCGAGGATCTCGGGGACTTTGGGGCCCGTTGCGTTGCCGGAGTGAACCTTGACGCTGTGCGCCGAGTCCACCACTTCAATGCCTTCGTCGCCCAGCGAGGACAGCCAGTCATCGATCTGGTCAGACGACACTACGTCGTCGGGCATGTGATCGTTGACGTCATCGTAGGTCAGATAGCCCTTGGCTTTCCCCATCGAGATGAGCTGCTGCTTGCGTCGCTCGGTTTGGTCTCGGTTCATCTGCCGGGTTCCTTTGGCGGTCCTTCGGGATTTCCTAGGTTTAAGGAGCTGGGGAATCTATCACGGTCGCGGGTCGCGATGCGAGGCCGTGAAGCAGCTGCTGCCGCAATTGATTCAGCTCGTGTATTCGCTGCGTGATGGGTAACCGAGCCTCGGCGTCGCTGGTGGTAGCCATGCGGGCCAGCCGCCCCGTCAGGTCTTTGATCTCACGCTGAATGGCTCGGGCGCGAATCTGCTGACTAAGCTGAGCCAACGTCTGCTCGGGATTTTCTGAAGGAAGAGATTTGCCTGAGAATATCGCCGCCGCAACTTCTGCTCGCTCTTCTTCTGGGGCAAGCTGCAGCAGGCGCTCGATGCTGAGAGGCTGTTCTTGCAGCACTTCGTCGCGAGCCTGGCGCAGCATCTCGGCCAGCACCGGATCTTCCAGCGCGTCCAAGACCTCTTCTTCCAGGTACGGCAGAAGCGTCGGATGGTGCCCCATCAAGAGCAGCAGGCGGGTCGATATGGCATCCCAGGTGTGCGTTGGCTGCCTGGCCGGCTGGGCCAGCGGTTTCCGTGGCGGCATCGCCTGGGGTGCCGGGCGGCTGCTCGCAGGCGAGGGCGGACTCTCTGCGCTGCGGGCCTGTGCTTGGCCGTGCAGGCTGCGCCAGATCAGCTCGGGGCGAATCGAAAGAGCACTGGCGATGCGATCGACATGAAGCTCCTGCGCTGTGCTGCTGCGCACCGATAGCAGCAGCGGCAGCAGGCGTTCGAGCAGCTTGGCTCGGCCCGCTGTGCTTTGGTTTTCGGCCTGGGCCAGCGCTTCGTCGAGTACATAGTCGATGGCCGGTCGCGCCCCCTTGAGCACTTTTTCCAGGCCCTCGGGGCTGCGATGCGCAAACGTGTCTGGGTCTTCACCATCGGGTAGGCGGGCGATGCGGACATCGAGATTGCCGCTGGTCAGCGTCGCCATGTTGCGCAGGCTGGCCTCGGTGAACAGAAAGATGTCCTTCAGCGTGGCGGCGCGTCCGGCGCGATCGCCGTCGAGCATCAGCACCACGTGGCCGTCCTCGCCGAGCAGGCGAGAGAGCAGGCGGGCCTGAGATTCTGTGAGCGCGGTCCCCATGGGCGCGACGCAGTGATCGAAGCCGCTTTGGTGCAGGGCGATGACGTCGAAGTTGCCTTCGACGATGATGACTTGACGGCGCTTGCGGATGGCGTCGCGGGCCGCATGCAGGCCGTACAGGTGATCGCCTTTGCGATAGATCGGCGTCTCGGGCGAGTTGATGTACTTGGCTCCGCCCTTGTCGCTGCTGGCGCTGCCTTCGGGAGGCGGCAGGACACGACCGCCAAAGGCGACGACATCGCCCAGCGTTGTGGCGGCACGTCCGCTGGCTGGCACCAGCAAGGGAAAGATGATCCGATCGCGAAAACGGTCATAGTGCGTGGCACTGCTGGCCGGTACCCGTCGTGCGAGCGCAGGGGGGCTTGGCCCATCCTGACCGCGGCGAATCAAAAGACCTGCGGCCTCGGCAAGCTCATGCGGCACGCTCTTTTGCGCGAACAGGCGCAGAAGATCATCCCAAGCATCCGGGGCATAGCCCAGGCGGAAGCGCGCCGCCATCTCGGGCGAGACGCCGCGGCCGGCGAGATAGGCCTTGGCCCGCTCGCTGGTGCCAAGCTGCGACTCGAAATAGCGCGTCGCGAGCTCGTTTACACGCAAGAGCAGCGCGCGGGCATCGCTCGTGGCTGTGCCCTCGCTTTTCGCGGTCGCCGCTTTCTGCCCAGGGCCGCTGGGGCGCGTGGCAGGCGGCGGCTCGGGAATATGCACGCCTGCGCGGGTCGCAAGCTCCTGCACGATCTCGACAAAGCTGCGGCCGGTCAGGTCGACCAGGAAGCGGAACACATCGCCGGTCTTGTGACAGCCAAAGCAGTAAAAGAAGCCCTTGGCTGGACTGACTGTGAAGCTGGGGGACTTCTCTTGATGAAACGGGCACAGACCCTGGTAGTTGGTGCCACTGCGACGCAAGGGGACGTGTTCGCTGATGACAGCGACCAAGTCGGTGCGCTCGCGGATCTCCGCGATGATGTGGTTGGGGATGAGCGCCAAGCGGTGCCTATAGCGTGGACTTTGTCGTGGCCAAGCTGGCGTGCGTCCGGTCTTGCACGAGGGGTTGCCAGCCAAAGCGGCGCAGACAGAGCAAAGTGCGCGATATTGTGAGCAAAGTGCCGGCGGGCGTCAATTGTTCGATGCGTCGCAGTGCCAAGAGCGCTTCGGTCGTAGCGCGCCGGCCTCACGTCGGTGGCTTCAGGGACTGCAGGAAGGTGCGGAAGCCGTTTACGACTTCCTGCCAGTTGTACAGGGCATAAAGGCCCATGACGACGACGACCAAGGCGGCCTCGCCGATGCGACGCAGGATCGCGCCGCGGTTGCTCGGGGCCGTTGGAACCGCTATCGCCGAGGGCGGCTGGTTTGTGTAGTACGCGGCGGGGGCGCCTGCTGGAACCACCTGCTGCGCTGGATAGGCCTGCGGAGGCGCCTGATAGGCCGGCTGATAGGCCGGCTGATACGACGGCTGATACGCCGCCTGCTGCGGCGCCGCTGGCTGCGGCTGGTACGAGGTCGATGCCGAGGCCGGGCTCGCCGAGCCGACGACCGCCGTCGGCGCCGATAGGATCGCCGAAGGGACCGAGCCGCCACCCGGTGCCGCGTCGCTGGGAAGCGTCGCCTGCTCACCGCTGAAGGCCGCGATGTTGCGCAGGCCACGACAGGCGGTGCGCAGATCTTGGATGACCGCCCGCATGCTCTGCGGTCTTAGCTCGGGCTGGCGCGACAGCATGCGCCGCACGACGCGGGCAAGCTGCGGCTGCACGCCAAACTGCACCGGATCCGGCGGCGTCGCTTCCATGTGCAGCATGATCCACTCGTACGCCGTGCCGGCACTGTACGGCCGCTGGCCACACAGCATCTCGAACATGATCACGCCCAGCGCATAGACATCGGCGCGGCCGTCGATGTCGGGGCGGGCCTGCCACTGCTCGGGCGCCATATACGGCGCGGTGCCGATGATCATGCCCGTGCTCGTCAGCTTCTCGTCCGTCTGCAGCGGATCGCCGCGCAGCTTGGCCACGCCGAAGTCCAGGACCTTGACGAACTCAGAATTGGTGGTGCGCTCGACGATAAACACGTTGTCGGGCTTGAGATCGCGATGGACGATCTGCAGGTTGTGCGCGGCTTGCAGGGCGCTTGCGATCTGCACGGCGATGTTCACCGTGCGCGCGGCATCGAGCTTCTTTTCTTTCTGAATCAGCTTGGTCAGCACCGTGCCGTTCAGCATCTCCATCACCTGATAGCAGGTGCCGTCCGGTGCGATGCCGCCGTCGAAGATCTGCACGATGTTCTCGTGCTCGGCGCGGCTGGCCGCCGAGGCTTCGTTCAGGAAGCGCTGCTTGATGCCGCTTTGCATCGACAGCTCTGGCTTGAGGATCTTGATGGCCCCTTTGCGTCCTTGAATCGCGCTGTGCTCCGCTTCAAAGACCGCTCCGAAGGCCCCTTCCCCCAGCAGACGTCGGATGCGCCAGTTCCCGATGGTTTGGCCAATCAGGGCCTGCATCTCCATCCCGTCATCGTATCAAAAGACGGTCGCGCATCGGGGACGCGCAGCGGCCCCGCCCCAGCCCCGCCCCAGCCCCTAGGGCTTCTGGCAGACGATCAGGCCAAACGCTTGGCCGATGCGCTGCTCGCGGATGCGGGCAAAGCCCAGCGCCGCTAGCTCCGCCAGAAGCAGCGGGCCGTCGAAGCGGTCGCGGGTCGGGTGGGCCATCAGGCGACGCCAAAACGGGTGCAGGATAAAGGCGGCATACGATTCCTCTAGGCACAGCTGACCGCCGGGGCGCAGCACGCGGTACAGCTCGCGCAGTGCCGCGCGCCAGTCTTCGGCGTGGTGCAGCACGCCAAAGCACACCACCGCGTCATAAAGCGCCTGCGGTGTCGCGATGTGCTGGATGTCACCGCGCCACAGGTGGATCGGCAGACGCTGGCGCTGCGCCCGCGCCTGGGCTTTTTTCAGCTCGCGCCGATCGATGTCAAAGCCGTCGACGCGCCGCGCCTGGGCCACGCGAATCAGCAGCTCGGCCCCGACGCCATCGCCGCAGCCGGGCTCTAGAACATGGCCGCCGGCCAGCGTCGCCCCCAGCGTGGCAAAGGCCGGCAGCGTCCCTTTTTCTTGCTGCAGCCGGCGCAGCGGGTTGTGCATGAGCAGCGTCTCAAAGCGCGTCATCGCCATCGGGCAGACCTCGTGGTTCCGGGCCGGGCGTGTCGCGCGTCGGCACCACCGGCCCAGCCCCCATCTTCGCACGCCCAAGGTGCCGGACTGGGGGCGCTGCCCCGCCCAGCCGCGATCCCCCGGCGGCAGACTCTGGCCCGCAAATGCGCATTCGCTGCGCCGGATATTACCTAGATTCACTCCGAAGGACCGCTTATTTTTTGCCTGCTCTAGGCGATCCGCCTGTACGCTAGAGCAAGACAGACCCACGTGGGTCGCAAGGGGGGAGGTTGGTCGATGGAATCCGCGGCACACCCCGGACCACTCAGCTTGATGCAGCTTGCGGCGACGCTGCGACAGCGCTTGGGACACGGCTCGCTGTTTCAGCTTCTGAACACGCGGCTGGTCATTCAGCACGGCGTCAACCTGAAAGACATCTCGCCCGATCAGGATCGCGATCCCGCCTTGCTGGCTCGCGTCCGCTCGACCCTTTCGCGCATGGGCATCGCACTTGAAGGAGGCCGCTCATGAGCGGGATCAAGACTGTCCACTCCGCCCATACTCAGTCGGCCGATGCCCTGCGCGAGGTCGTGCTGGCCCTCGATGGCACGGCACCGCGGGCCGTGGTGTTCTTTGCCGGGCTGGCGCAGGACGGCGCGCTCATTGGGCGCGGCCTGCAAGAGCGCTTTCCCAAGGCCAGCGTCCTTGGCTGCTCGACCAATGGTGAGTTCTGCGAGCGCGGACACGGCAAAGGCGGCCTGGTCGTCATGGCCTTGGGTGACGAGGTGATCGCGCGCTGCGCCCTGGCTATGGCCGATGTCAGCGACGACATCGAAAAGGGCGTGCAGAGCGCTGCTCGCCGCATCGAAGCCCGCTTGGGCGAGTCGCTGCGCGTGCTGGATGCCGAGCGCTGGACAGGCGTCGCCCTCTTGGAAGGCGCCCGCGGCCGGGAAGAAGCGATCAACGTCGCGCTCGGCAACATGGCGCCGTTTCTGCCCGTCGTCGGCGGCTCGGCGGGCGACAACCTCAGCTTTTCGGGCACCTGGACGTTTGCCGACGGCATGCTGTCCCGCGATGGCACCGCCATCTTGATCGCCGAGATGCAGGGGCCCTTCCGCTTCATCAAGGCCTGCAACTTCACCCCGACCGAGCGCTCCGTCACCGTGACGCGCACCATCCCCGAGCGCCGCTTGATCGTCGAGCTCGACGGCAAGCCCGCCGCCGAGTTCTATGCCCAGGCGCTTGGCGTCGACACGCACGAGCTTTCCTTTCCGCACTTCTTGCAGAACCCGCTGGGCCTTCTAATCGACGGCGAGGCCTGGCTGCGCAGCGGCGTGCGGGTCGAGGGCGAGGCGCTGTTCTTTGCCTGCTCGGTGGTCGAAGGCGCCCGCTTGCACTTCATGCAGGCCACCGATCTCGTCGAAGACACGCGGGGCAAGCTGGCGCGCACCATGGCCGAGCTTGCCGGCCCCGTTCACGGTGGCCTGTTCTTCAACTGCGCCTATCGCATGCTCGAAGCGCAGATCAAAGGCCAGGAAGTCGCCTATCACCGCGTGCTGTCGATGCTGCCCCACGCCGGCATGCAGTCGAACGGCGAGAGCTACCTCGGCCACATCAACCAGACCCTGACCGGCCTGATTTTCTAACCCCCGATCCCCCGCCCAACCCCAAGCCCCCGACCTGCCCAAGTCCCCTGCAGCGGAAAAAAGTCGCGGAGGGGACCTGATCAAGTCCCCTGCGGCGGAAAAAAGTCGCGGAAGGGACGTGCTCAAGTCCCCTGCGGCGGAAAAAAGTCGTGGAGGGGACGTGCTCAAGTCCCCTGCAGCGGAAAAAAGTCGCGGAGGGGACGTGATCAAGTCCCCTGCAGCGGAAAAAAGTCGCGGAGGGGACGTGATCAAGTCCCCTGCAGTGGAAAAAAGGGCCCGAAAGGGACTGTGGATCCTGGCCCGCCGCCGCGCGCCGCCGGCCGCGGCAAGAGCGGGGTGGGCGTCGGGGCCAGGCCGTGCAAGAGGCTTGTTCTTCCCGCCTCGCGTACGTTAGCGTCTCGCCATGTTCACGAGAGTCCACGTCGACAACTACAAGGCCCTCGTCAATTTCGATCTGGTCCTGCCCAGGCGCTGCCTGTTTCTGGGGGCCAACGGCAGCGGCAAGACCTCGGTGTTTGAAGTCATCGAGCTTTTGCGTTCGCTGCTGCAAGGGGCTGCGCTGATGCAAGACGAAGTCCCGCGTGTCTCGGCGCAGACGCGGACGCGCTGGCAGAGCCGGGCCCAGCAAGAGTTTGAAGTCGAAGCCAAGGTGCGTGGGCACCTGTATCGCTATCGCCTGTGCATCGGTCATCGGGCCGATCTTTCCGACTGTCGGATCGACGCCGAGAGCCTGCACTGCGATGGCGACCAGGTGTTGTTCACGTCTGATGCGGGGAAGGCGCAGCTTTACCGTGACAACCGCAGCAAAGGCCCCGAGGTCTTGGTCGACTGGAATCGCAGCAGCCTGCCGATGCTCGCCGGGCGCCGCGACAACCAGCTTCTTTCGGCGTTTGTCGAGTGGCTGAGCCGGGATGTCGTGCTCGGCCGCATCCAGCCCGATCCGCGGCTGATGCAGAGCGTGTCCGAGAGACCCTCGCCGCATCTTGCGACGAACCTGTCGGACTTTGCATCGTTTTGGCGTCACATCCACGAGGAAGACACCGAGGCCGCGGCCCGCCTGCGCGAGTATCTTTCGGGCAGCCTACCGGGCTTTCGCGGGCTGGAGTTTCGCAAGATCAGCGACAAGGCCTCGCGACTGACCGCGCGCTTTGCCGATGCGTCGTATGGCTTTGAAGAGCTGTCGGATGGCCAGCGCGTCTTGATCGTCCTTTATGGCCTGCTCGTCGCCACTCGCGGGCGCTCGATGAGCCTGTTTCTCGACGAGCCAGATAACTTCGTGTCCCACCGCGAGATCCAGCCGTTTTTCAACGCGATCGAGGACTGCGACTCGCTGCAGGTGATCTTGATCTCGCACCATCCCACGCTGACGAACCTGCTTGCGACCGAGTGTGGCGTGCTGTTCCGCCGAGCGGCCAATGCCCCGGTGCGCGTGGAGCCGTTCTCGGCCCCTCGTGAATCGAGCCAGCCCGTCGCCGATCTGATCGCCCAAGGATTCTTCGATGAGCCTGTCTGAGGTCTCGCTGTTCTATGTGCTGGGGGAAGACCCGGCGCAGCGCAGCTTTGTCCGCGCCTGGCTGTTGGCCAGCGGTGTCTCGCATCGCTGCATCCATACGGTTGAGCCCCCCGCCCATGCTGGCGGCCTCTCGTTCGTCCTGTCCCGTGCCGCCGAGGTGGTGAAGGCGGCGATGAGCCGGGCTCGATCCAAGGCGAAGACGCGGGTGATCGTCATGCTAGATGCCGATGCCGAGACGGTGCAGCAGCGCGTGGCTCGGCTCAGCCAGTGCTGCATCGAGCAGACCCCAGAGGGTCTGGAGATCGTCTGTCTTCTGGTGCCCAAGCGACACATCGAGACCTGGGTACACGCCCTGCAAAACGGGGGCTGTGCCGGGGATCCCAGCACGGATGAGTCGGTGGACTACAAGCCGAAGTCGATTGAGGAGGTCCGCGCTGCGGCGAGTCGCTTGGCGCGATGCTCCCAGGATCCGCAGGCGCCCGCTTCCTTGCGGCTGGGGGCGCAGAACCTACGGCAGCTAAAGGCTGGATAAGCAGTCGTCTTGACCCTGACTGAAACGGAGGAGTTGCATGGCCAAAACGAAGAAACCGAAGCGGTTGGATAAAAAGGGAGCGAAGGGGAAGAGCCCGAGTCCGGCGAAGAAGGCGGCGCCGAAGCCGGCGGGGAAGAAGCCGGCGGCGAAGGCGGGGAAGCAGCCGGCGGGGAAGCAGCCGGCGGTGGGGGCGGGGATTGGTATCGGCAGTGAGTCGGCGTATCAGGCGTATCGGGCGGCGGCGCAGGCGCTGCCGGCAGCCGAGGTGCGGCCGTTTCGGCTGGATGTCGATCTGGCGGCCCACAACGTCCAGGGAGCGATCGCGGTGCTGCGACCGCAGAAAAGCGTGCTGGAAACGGCGCTGCCGCTTCTGCCCTGGGCCGAGCTGTGGGATCTGCCGCAGCTTGCGGCGGCGCTGCAGTTCGCGGCGGTCCAGGTCGATCGCAGTGCCGAGCCGGCTGCCACGGCAGTCGAGCGCAATCGCCTGCTCGCGGCGCTGCGCCCGCTGCGCAGCCAGCTGCTTTTGGCCGCCGAGTCCTTGGCGGCAAGCGGCCTGATCCCGGCGCGGCCGGTGGAAAAGATTCGCCAGGGCCACGGCTCGATCGATCAGGCCAAGGACGCCATCGAGCTAGCCAGCCTGTTTGCCAAGCACGAGTCGGCGTTCCTCAAGAACAGCCCGATTCGACGCGAGCACGCCAAGCAGGCGGCGGACGCGGCGAGCACGGTGCTGCGCCTGTTTACGCCGCAGGGCGCGCACAGACACGCGCCGTCGGCGGATGCAAAGGCGCAGATTGACGTGCGCGATCGCCTGGCCAGCCTGCTTTTGCTGCGCTTTTCCGACCTGCGGGCGGCGGGGTATTACCTGTTTCGCGACGCGCTCGATGACCACGTGCCCGGCCTGCAGTCGCGCATCGTCGCCAAGAAAAAGCCCACCCCGCCCATCGACCCAGCGCCCGTACCTCCGGGCTAGCCTCCGGGCTGGGGCCACGGCCCGCTTGCGGGGCTTTGCACAGGTTCTGCACAGGTCTGCCTTGTCCATTCCTTGATCTGTCCATCGCTGCTGCACCGTCGATTTCTAGGCTGGTCTTCGTTCCGTAACGAAGGAGACCGCAATGAGACGAGTGCTGGCCCTGCTGCTGCTTCCGACCCGCTATCACCTGCTTGGCAGCTTGGCGATCGTGCTTCTGGTTGGCTCGGTGATCTCGGGCCAGATGCTCGACCGCACGAGCTTTGCCAACAGCGAGCTGCACCGCGATGTCATGGATCGCTGGGGGGCGCCGATCGTGCAGCCGAGCCCCTCGGTGCGCTATGTGCCAAGCGGTGCGGTGTTCAATACGCTGTCGCCGCTGCCGCTGCAGTCGCAAGAGGTGGTGGTCGACGCGACGATGAACTATCGCAAGCGCGGCCTAGTGTACTTTTCCGGCTTCGACTTCACGTTTCGCGGCGACTACACGGCCAAGAACGAGCAGGCGCGCGACATCGACATCGCCTTTGTCTTTCCGATCCAGCTTGAGACGAACAAGGTGCTGCTGTCGAACCTGCTGTTTACGGTGAACGGGCAGCCGGCCAAGGTCGATCTGGAAAACGGCAGCGACAAGCTGGTGTGGACGGGGCGGCTTTCGGCGGGGGCGCAGGTGGCGTTTCGCGTCGCCTTCCATGGTCGCGGGCTCGACTCGCTGACGTACTCGCTGGATCCGGCGGCACCGGTTCGCAACCTGCACCTTTCGATGCACATCCGCGGCGGCGAAAACTTCGACTATCCCGATGGCGTGGTGCCGGCCAATGCCTCGCGCTCGCACGGGGACGAGGTGTGGCTGGACTGGCGCTATGACTCGCTGCAGTCGGGCATTCCCGTGGGCGTGATCCTGCCATCGGAAAAGTCGTTCGATCAGCTGATCGCGACGATGGTGCGGCGGGGCTGGGCGCCGTTCCTTTTGTTCTTTGCCGGTCTGTGCGCGCTGTGCCTGTACGTCGACCGGCCGCTGCGCATGTACGAGAGCTATCTTTTGTCGTCGAGCTATGCCCTGTTCTTCGTGCTGCTCGCGTATCTGGCGGCGTTTCTGAACTTCTATGTCGCCTGGCTGTTGTCGCTGGCCACAGCGGGAGGTCTGGCCCTGGGCTATCTGCGCTTCGTGCTGCCCGCGGTGGCCACGCGCTATGTCGTGGGCTTGCTGGCGTCGTCGCTGGTGGTGCCGACGGCCGCGGTGGTGCTGCAGGGCTATACCGGCCTGATTTATACGCTCGAAATCGTCGCGCTCATCGCCACCGGGATGGTGCTGACGACGCGTCCACACGTCCGCGCGCTGATCGATCGCGTGCTGGCGCTGCCCGAAGCCGCCCCCGTCGCGCCCACGCTGGAAGGAGAGGCCCATGTCCCGACTGCGTAACCTGCTTGGCTGTGCCCTGCTTGGGGCGTCCCTGTGCGTGTCGCCGAGCGCGCACGCCAACCCGACACCGCCAAGCGCGACCTTGCCCTTGCCGGAAGTGCTGCGCCTGTACCGCGAAAACGAAGCAAAGAAGGATGGCAAAGAAGCGGCCGCACCGATGGCGGCCAGCGTCGGCAAGCTAGAGCTAGTGGGGCGGCTTCTGGATGGCGCGGTCGATGTCCAGGCGCATGTCGAGCTGTCGGTCCTGGCCGCCGATGGCTGGGTGACGGTGAAGCTCGTAAAGAAGGACCCGGCCATGCGCATCAGCCGGCTGCCGACGGTCGAGCACGGCGTGTTTGCGGTCGTCGATGGCTACCTGTGCTTTCTGACGAACAAGGCGGCGACCTATGCCTTTGATGTCTCGTTTCTGACGACGGCGCAGATCGTGGGGGCGCGGCGCCGGGCCGAGATCAGCTATCCCGCGGCGGCGCTGTCGGTGCTGAAGCTGCGCTTCGATGCCCACCTGTTTTCGCTGCAGACCGGCGATCGCATCGAAGAAGGCGACGGCTTTACGCTGTACCCGCAGGGCAATCGCTTTGAGCTCCTGTGGGAACGCAGCGGCAGCGATCGCGGCCCGCAAAAGCAGGTGGCGCGACGTCCACCCATCGAGCCGGTCATCACGGCGGCGCATGCCTCGGTGGTGTCGACGCTGGAAGGGCGCAGGCTGCTGCGCGTGCTGTACACGATGCAGCTTGAGGGCACGCGGCCCGTCGAGTTTTCGCTGCCGCCGCGACAGACGCTGGAAAAGGTGTTTCTAAACGGCGCGAGCATCCCGTTCCGCATCGAAAAGGGGCTGCTTGCGGTGCAGGTGTCTCCGGCGCGGGCCGGGGATGAGTCGGCGCGGGTCGAGCTGGTCTTGTCAGAAGCCCAAGGCGGCTATGCGCTGTCGGGTCGCCTGGACTATGCCTTTCCCACTGCGTCGTGGAACATCAACGACCTGTACGTCACGCTGAACCTGCCCCCGGTGTTCAACTATCAGTGGGAAGGCGGCAGCTTGGCCCCGCGCGAGGCCTTTTCCGATGCCGAGTACACGCAGCGCATCCCGACGCCGGGCAAGCGCATCTTTCTGCACCAGCAGCTGCTTGCGGGCGCGGCGGCCGTGCGCATCGCGTACACGGTCGATTTGTCGGGGCGCTATTACAGCGGGCGAGCGAGCAGCGAGCCGCGGGCCGAGCTTCTGCCCGAGAGTCGTCTGACCCCTAGCGAGCCGGCAGCGAGCCCGCGAGCACCGTGACCAAGCGCTGCGGATCGATGTGGCGTCGCGCCGCAGCCAAGAGCTCGGCGGACGTAAGCTGTGTCACGCGCCGCAGGTGTTCTTGATCGAAGCGCAGGCTGCGGCCTTGCTCCAGGCGCAGGGCCAGGCGTGCTGCCAGCGCGGGATCGTCGGCGAGCGCGGTCTCGACGTGCTTTTGATAGGCCTGCTGTGCCAAGCGCAGCTCGGCTGGCGTGGGGCCTTTTTCTAAAAGCAGCGCAAGCTCCTGTCGCAGCCGCTCTAGGCCGGGCCGCGCGTTCTGCGGCGCGCAGGTGAAGAACAAAAGAAACGTACCGCTCGGCTCATGCGCGCTGAGCTGAAGCAGGCTGGCCACGGTATAGGCAAAGCCCGACTCTTCGCGCAGCCGCGTGTTCAGGCGCGAGTTGTCATGCCCGCCGAGCAGAAAGTTAAACAGGCTCAAGGCGGGAGCATCGGCATCGCGATCGGACACCAACAGGCTCTGCCCGGACAGGACCACGGCGCCTTGCTTGTCGGGGACGATCAGGGTCTCTTCTGTGCCAGGGTGTTTTTGCGCCGGGCTCGGCAGGCGCTGATAGGGCTGAGCCGCAAGAAAGCCGGAAAGCAGCGCGTCCAGATCCTGCGTCACGGCCTGCGGATCGAAGTCGCCGACGAGCGCGATCTGGGCATGTGGCCCGCCAAAGTGTTCGCGATAAAAGCGCACCAGGTCGGGGGCCCTCGGGGTCGAGAGCTGCTGGATGCGCTCGGGCAGCGTCGGCACATAGCGCGGATCGTCGCTGGGATAGCTGGCCAAGCGGCGCAAAAGGGCGGTGCCGGCCAGCGCCACGGGCTGCTGCAGCTGACTTTCGACCTGCACGATCTGCTCTTTGCGCACGCGCTCTAGCTGATCGGCGGGAAAGCTCGACTCGGTGACCAGCTCGACCAGCAGGCGCAGGGTCGCCGGAAGCTGGGCGCGCGTGGTCTCAAGCGCCAGGCCCAGATCGGGGCTGGTCGAGGCAAAGAAGCTGGGCTCGGGCGGGCGCAGCTCGGTGTCGAGATCGTCGAAGGCATCGCTGATCTGCGCGAAGGTCTTGTGCCGGGTGCCGCGCGACAGCATCGGCCCCAAGAGCTGCGTCAGACCACCCCGTCCACGCAGGGCCTGCAAGCTGCCGCCGTGCAGGATCACCGCCACCGCCACCTGCTGCCCGCGTGAGCGCTTGGGCACAAGCGCCACCTGCACGCCGCTCTTGAGCGTCAGGCGCTGCGTTCGTGACTCGATGTTGTCAAACGTCGCGGCAAAGACCTCGCCCGCGCTGGGAGCCGCCTGCCCGCGATAGCCGGCGAGCGCTCTTTGGACATCTGGGGTCGCGGGCAGCGGGCTTCTTTGCGGTGTGTCCGTCGGCACAAACACCGCCAGGCTGCGGTTGTCGGGCACGAAGTAGCGCGCCGCAAAGCGCTGCACATCGGCGGGCGTCAGTGCTGCAATGCGGTCGCGATGCAGGTAGCGCAGGCGAAAGTCTCCGACCGCGACCCACTGCGCCAAGTCGGAAGCCAGGGCCTGCGAGTCAGCGCTGATGCGGCGAAACTCTTTGCGCTGGCTGCGCTGAAAGCGTCGTAGCTCCTCGACAGTGGGGCCCTTTTGGCCGAGCTCTTCAACGAGGGTCAGCATGGAATCGCGCACCCGGTCTGGCGGCTGCCCCTTGGGGACATCGACCGAAAGCAGGGCCATGCCGGGCTCGGCGGTGTGCAGGGCTTCGGCCTGCAGGTTGGTGGCCTGGCCCGTCTGCACCAGCGCTTGATCCAGGCGACCGCTGCCCTCGTGCGACAGCACATCCAGAGCGGCCTGCGACGCGGCGAAGTCGGGGTCCGCCGCCGAGACGCTGTGATAGCCCAGACCCAGCACGAAGATGTCGCCGCTGCGTCGCACGCGCACCGTGCGCTCGCCATCTTGCACGGGCTCGACGGTGTACGTCGGCGGTGGGCGACGCGTCGGGCGCGGCATGCGCGAAAACAGGCGACCGATCTCGCGCAGCGCCATGGCTTTGTCGAAGCCTCCAGCGAGGATCAGCGTCGCGTTATCGGGCTGATAGTGCGCCTGATAGAACTGCCGCAGCCGTTCGATGGGGACGTTTTCGACATCGCTGCGGCTGCCGATGGTGTCGCGACCATAGCCATGCCACGAATAGGCGATGCGCAAGAGCCGCTGCTGCAGGATCTCATGCGGCGAGTTCTCGCCGTTTTCTAGCTCGTTGCGGACGACGGAAAACTCGCGCGAAAGATCCTGGGCCACAAGCCGGGCCCGCGTCATGCGATCGGCTTCCAGATCCAAGGCGAAGCGCAGGTTTTCGGGCGTCGCCAGCAGCGTCTCGTAATACGCCGTGTAGTCCAGCGAGGTCTCGGCGTTGAAGTCGGCGCCGTGGGCTTGGAACTCGGCGCGCGGATCGGGGTGCCGCGGCGAGCCCTTGAACAACATGTGCTCCAGCAGGTGCGCCATGCCCGCTTCGCCGCTTCCTTCGTGGCGCGAGCCCACGCGATAGACGATCTCGACCGAGAGCTTGCTCTGCGAGGGCTCCTGCACCAAGAGCACAGAGAGCCCGTTTTCCAGGCTGTAGTGCTCGACCCCTTCGACGGTATCCCGCAGCGTAAGCGGTGCAGCCTGGGGCGTCGGTGCGCGGGGCGGCGCGGCGTTCGCGGATCGAAACAATACAAGCGCCATCGCCAGGGTCGCGGCGCGGTAGGAAAGCCAGTTCATGTAGCCCTCGATCGGTCGCCGGATCCAGCGCAGGTGCGCAGGCGGGTGCGTTTACTCGCCCGTGTGGCGCAGGATCTCCATGGCCTCTTCGTCGGTCATGCGATCCAGCTTGCGCTTGATCATCTGCTTTTTGATGGCGCCTGCGTGATCGAACAGCAGGCGGTTTTCCAGGTGATCGAACTCGTGCTGCAGCGCGCGGGCAAAGAAGTTCTCGGCCTCGACAAGCTGCTCGGTTCCATCGAGATCGAGGTAGCGCAGGCGAGCACTCAGCGAGCGCTTCACCGGCACATAGATACCGGGAAAGCTCAGGCAGCCTTCTTCAGCCACGTCGGTCTCGGGGGACAGAAGCTCAAAGCGCGGGTTGATGAAGACGCGGGGCGGGTCCGTGTGCTCGCCGCCGGCTGCCGACGCGTCGATGATGAAGATGCGCTCCAGCGCGCCGACTTGGATGGCGGCCAGACCCGCGCCACTTACGTCGCACATCGTCTCCATCATGTCGTCGACGAGCGAGCGGATCGCCTTGTCGACGATCTTTACCTCGTGGGTCTTCTGTCGCAGAAACGCATTGGGGAAGCGAACAATGGTACGCAGCGCCATGATTGGCCCCACCTTATCGCGCCGATCCGCGCCTGTAAATGCCGCCTTGGGCCGCGCTCGCCGTCGGTCGGACGGGGCGCCAGCAAGCGGGGCGCTGGGCGGACAGGTCGAGCGATCAGTCGCCGACCCACAAGGCCATGACCACGTCATCAAGATAAGCCTGGGGGCCTATCTTGATTCGTTTCACCATGCGCCCTTCCTCGATAAACCCCATCTTTTTATATAGCTGAATAGCTGGAGTATTCGCAGAGCGGACGCGTAGCTCGATGCGCTCGATCGTCGGCTGGGCGCGTGCCCACGCAATCAGGTGCGCCAACAGGCGCTGCCCAAGTCCCTGGCCTTGGGCGCCCTCGTGAACGGCGATCGTCAGGTCGACGACGTGCGACGTCACGGCGAGCTTCAGCGGATCCAGCAGGGCATGGCCGCGGATCTCGCCGTCGGCCTCGATCACGACAAAGGCCCCCTGCTGGCTGCCGCTGAGTCGGGCGATGCGCTCGGCCATGGCCGCCTCGCTGAGCTCGTGGGGCTGCGATGCCAAGCGCCCTGGGATGCGCGCGATGGCCCGCTGCGCCGCAACCAAAAGGGCCGCATCGCTTACGCAGGCATCGCGGATACGCAGATTGATAAAGGGAGCAGCCATGGCAATGGACCTTTATGCCGGATACGGGCGCGAAGGCGCACAGGCGTGCCGCGTGAGCCGGGAACGCAAAGACGCGGGCCCCACGGCAGCGGGGCTTACTTGGTGGGGCAGGGCAGGTAGGCGGCGGCGCTGGCCGTGGCTTTGACGTACAGGCGCAGGTACGCATCGTGGGCGAAGATGTCCGAGACCTCGATGCGGCCGAGATCGACGCGCACGCAGGCCTCGGGGCCATTGCCGCCGGGGGTCTGGATCTTGTGACGGACGACGAGATCCTTTTCAAACTTCTCACGCACGGTGCGCAGGCGGGCGCCGATGTCGAGCCGCGTGGCCTCGCGCACTTGGCGGCGTAGTCCGTCGGTGTCGAGGGTGGTCTTGAGCTTGAGCAGGGCGTTTTTGGTCTCGACGGTCGGTTCTAGATCGGGGATCGAGAGCTCGTTGTCGCGGACCTGCGGGTGACCGGCCATGAACAGGTCGCCTTCAAGCGAGACCTTGAAGCCCTTTTTCACGAAGCCGTTTAGATGCAGCTTGGTGACGACTTGCCCGCCCGAGGCATAGACCTCGGGGCGTTCCAGGTACAGGTCAGGGTAGTCCTTGGAAAAGAACAGCTTGCCGTTGGTGAAGGCTTGCTTCATGGCCTTCTGCAGCTCTTCATAGGTGGCGGCGACGGGCAGCGTGACTGTAAACGGCCCCGACGGGATGCTGGATACGTTGTGCAAGGGCGGGACGCTGGTCGCGCCTTTGCCCATGCCGAGCTCTTGCGTGCAAGGCATCGAGATCGACGGGGCGATGATGGCGGCCAGGTCTTTTTCTAAGCCACCGGCCAGCACCGTCGGGCCTGCCTCGATGCCGACCAGCCCCAGGCGACCGCAGGCCTTGGCATCGCCGACGGCGAAAGAAAACGGCTGCGCCAGCTTGAGATAGCTCTGCTCCAGCATGGGGCGCAGGTCGATGCGTAGCTCGGCGAGCTGTTTTTGGATCTGTTCCTTGAGATCCGACAGCACGCCCGCGCCCCACTCGGCGGCGCGCAGCAAGCGGTCTTCACTGCTGACGCTGACGCTGGGAGCCTGCAGCTGGGCCAGATAGTCCGACGACAAGACGGGCTGCGCCTCGGCGGCCATGGTCAGGGAAAAGCTCTTGCTGCCGACGGGCAGAAGGGCTTCCCCGGTGATCGTGGCGCGGACGCCGAGCTTGCCGGTGGCGCCGTCGAAGGTCAGGGTGACGGGCGTTCGCTGCCACAGCAGCTTGCGCTGGCCGAGCAAGGTGAAGGGCACTTCGCCCTTCTGCGGAACGCTGGCCTCGATAAGCTGCGACAAGCCGGCCGAGGTCAGGCTCAGGTGCATCGTCACGCGAGACGTTGGCGGGTCGGTGAGCGCTGGCCCCGGTGTCTGCGGCGGACGCGGCGGGTACAGGGCCTCGCTGCACGCGGCAAGGGTCAAGGACAGGCCCAAAAGGCCAAGCAGGCGACGCCGAAAGAGCGAGGCCTGGGGTCGTTGATTGCGAAGGTTTTCGACGGTCACAACGGGCGTGGCGGGAATCACAGGCAGGTCCTTTCTGCGGCGTGCTTGCATGCGGGGAATGGTAGCATCCCTGGCATGTCTGCAAGCAGATTCGCCGGGCGGCAGGCGGCGCCCGGATCAGCGACGTGGAAGCGGGAGCTTGGCATGGGTCGGCACCTACGCATCCAGTGTGGAGGATCGACATGCCCGCACCGCTAAGCGCAGGGTATGTCGAGCGGCCGGCCTTGGATGCGGCGATCGCCCGCTGCATGGAGCGTGGCACCGGGGCGTTTGCCCTCGAAGGTCCGTCGGGGGCGGGGAAGTCAGCAGCGCTTCTGCACGGGCTGGCCAACGAGCGGGAGCGGCGTGGCAAAGCGGGGCGTGGCTTCGTGCGCATCCTGCAGCTATGGGGCGATGAAGCTCCGTCGGAGTTTGCGCGTCGCCTGGTGCGCGAGGTGGGCCTGCTGAACTTGGTGCCATATCCGCAGCCCGACAAGCTGGCGCGCTTGGCCGCGGACATGGCGCAAGAGGTGCCGGGTATGGCGCAAGCCGGCAAGCTCCTGGCGGCGCTTTTGCCCGACGATATGCGGCCGCTGTCGACGATCGCGGCGCAGGCGCTGGCCGAGTCGGGAGCGCGGGCGCTTTCTTCGGGCGGGCCGCTGTGCATTGGGATCGACCTTTTGGGAGGCGAGGTCAGCGCGCCCGTGCGCGACTTTTTTGCGCGCCTCTGCGATCAGCTACCTCCGACGGTCGTGCTGCTGTTTGCGCACCCCGGTGGTCAGAACAGCTTGGTCCATGTGCCGCTGGAAAAGCGCTTGCCCGCCGGGCCCTTTTCGCCCGCTGAAGCGACGCAGTATCTGGAAGAACGCCTGGGACGCATGGACCAGGCATCGCGAGACATCGTCGAAGGTGGCCGGCTGAGCCTTTTGCCGGGTGACCTAGCGCAAATCGTACACCTGTATGCCTTTTTGGGTCGCGATCCGAAGGCGGGCTTATCGGCGGTGGCTGGGTATCTAGAGCGCGATATCACAACGCGCTACGCGATGATGTTCGAGCTGGGACTGTCACGCGCCGACGCTGACCCGCGGCTGCTTGAGCTGTGCGCGCTGGTTGCGGTGACGACCCGGCCACAGCAGCCCTTGACTGTGCAGCTGGCGCTGCGGCGGCTGCGCGGCGAGGATGCCGACGGTATGCCGGAATCCGAGCTGCGGCCGATCGAGCTCTCTCAGCTTCGTCAGATGCCGCTTCTGCGGGCGCTGTGCGCGACCATGGCACCGCTGGTTGCTCGATCGGCTGGCCCCGACGGACCGCGGGAAGAGGCGGCGCTGGCCGATGTGGCCGTGGAACCTGTGCGCTTCGATGAAGAGGCAGAACCAGGGCGTCTGCGGCCCGCGGTGCCGACGGCCGAGACGTTGGCCGGGGACCTGCTTGGCTGGCCGCTCGTACCCGCCAATGCCCAGGCTCGTGACGGCATCTGTCACGTGCTGGCTCGCCACGGTCTGCTTGAGGTCTATCAGAGTCGCTGGCTGGCTGAGCTTTTGTCGACGCTGCGGCGGGGCCTGGGGCGCGAATCGCTGCTGGCGGGAATGACAGCGATCTCGGTCTTGTCTGAGCGGGCCGCGCGGGATCCGCTGGCACTGGGTCAGGCGCTGCAGCTTCTTTCCGAGATGGAGATTCTGTTCTGGCGAGCCGGCTGGCATCGCGCCTTTGCCGAGCTGTTCGATGGCTTGGCGCCGCGCCTCCACCCGTTGCGCATCGCGCTGCGTGATGTCGCCCCCAAGCTGTGGTTTAGGAGGGCGCGGGCGCGCGTTCAAAGCGTGGACTGGTCGCAGCCAGCCTCGTTGAGCGAGTCGGCGCCGCTGCCCATCGCGCAGCGCGATGAGCTAACGCAGGCGATGGCTGAGCTCGATGCGCTGCTCTCGCTGTCGGAAGAAGCGATCGTGCAGGCGCGCACGGCGCTGGGCCTGGCGACGGCAGGAACGGATGTCTTGGACTGGTGCTTGCACTTGCCACACAAAGCACGGCAGGCACGTGGCTATGCCCGTGTGCTCTGGCTGCTTCTTTCGGGGCCGATGGCGTCTGAGGCGGTCGCGTCAGAGCGTGAGAGCCGGGCGGCTGAGTGGCAGGCGGCGCTCGATGACATCCTGCAGGCCTTGTCGCACTTTGTTGCGCACCGCGACGACGAGAACATCGCCCAGACGCTGACCATTCTTGCCGACCTGTACAGCGCGCGGGGCGACGAGGCGGGGGATGTCGCGGCAGAAGCGTTCTATGAGCAAGCGGTCGCTCTTGCTGCCCGCGTCGAGCCGCCGATTGCCTTTAGCATCGGGGTGATCGAGCGCTCGTGTGCCAATCACTATCTGCGGCGAGGCAAGCAGGTGCGCGCCAACGAACACTTCGCGCTGGCGCGGCGCCATCTGCTGCGCAGCCCCGATGCTCGCATGGGCACGCTGCTCGCCCGCCTGCTGCCGCGCAGCTAGACAGACTGCGAACTGGCTCAGCCCAAGCGCTCGACCCACGGCTTGGCAGGGGCTGAGACGGCCGGTGCGGCTACGAGCCGCTGCGCAGGCGCTTGACCGCCGAGTTGATCAGCCAGATGGGCAGGACGATGCCCAACAGGAGCGTTCCGATCAGATACCCAAGTGCCGCCGCGGGGGGCCGCAGTGCCGGGGCGGCGTGGTCCGCTGCCGGGCCAAGATGGCGGGTGATGTTGGAAAGCAAAAGCAACACACCGAGCGCGATCTTGAGGTACTGCAGGCCCTTTCGCGCGCTGGTAAGAGGGGTCTTGGACGGCTCGATCATGAACTGCGATGGTATCACGCAGGCCGGGCTGCTCGGCGGAGCGGTGGCATCGGGAAGTTGCGCGGCTGCGCGATCTGCGGACAAGCTGCGGTATGCGCTGGGTGTTGCTTGCTTCTTCCGTTCGATCGACGTTGGCTCGCTGGCTGTCTCTGCGTCGGGTGGGGCGCATTCTGGCAGGGCTGCTTTTGGTCCTGGGGATGCTGCGCGCCGTCCATGTGTTGCGTCGCCCCAAGCCTCCGGCCCCGACGGTGGCTGCGCTAGAGCACGCACAGCGCGTGACGATCGTTCGCGATCGGTTTGGCGTGCCGCACGTGCGCGGGCAGAGCGATGCCGACGCGGCGTTTGGCCTGGGCTATGCCCATGCGGAAGATAACTTCCCGACGATCCAAGGCGCTTTGGTGGCAGCGCGGGGACAGCTTGCGCGGCTGGTTCTTTCGAAAGATGCGCTGATCAATGACTATTACGCGGCCTTGGTGCGCGTCGAAGATCAGGTCGCGGCGCAGTACGATCAGCTTGATCCAGCGACGCGGGCGGTGTTGCAGGGCTATGCCGAGGGCGTGAACTATTACGCATACAAGCACGCGGACGAGGTCGATGCGCGCTTCATGCCGTACAGCGGGCGCGACGTGGCACGCGGCTTTGCGCACAAGCTGCCGTTTATGGTCGGCGTGGTGACCGCGCTCAAGCAGATCCTGACCGGGCAGGTGCGCAGCGTCGGCGACGCAACGGGAGGAGCCTTGGCCATGGCGCCGCGACTGCGCGAAGAACAGGCTGCCACCGAGCCGGGATCGAACGCGCATGCTGTGCATCGCGGGCGCTCGACCGATGACGTGACTCGGCTCAACGTCAACTCGCATCAGCCGTGGGAAGGGCCGGTTACCTGGTACGAAGCACAGGTTCAGTCGCAGGAAGGCTGGAACACGATCGGCGGTCTGTTCCCCGGCTCGCCGCTGATCTTGCACGGACACAATGCGCACCTGGGCTGGGCTCACACGGTGAATGCGCCCGACTTGGTCGATATCTATCGGCTGACGATGAACCCAGACGCACCGCTGCAGTACCGCTTTGATGGCGCGTGGCGGCCGCTTGCAGTTCGTCAAGCAAACTTGACGATTGATACCGGCCTGTTTGAGTTCACGGTGCAGCGTGACGTGTACTTCAGCGTGCATGGACCGGTGGTCAAGACCGACGCGGGGTTCTTTGCGCTGCGCTACGCCGGGCACGAGGGCTTGATTCGCGCGACCGAGCAGTGGTTCAAGATGAACAAGGCGCGCAACCTGGGCGAGTTTCAAGACGCGATGCGCATCTTGGGTGTGCCGATGTTCAACACGGTCTACGCCGACCGCGACCACGTGTATTACGTCTACAATGCGCTCTTGCCCGATCGCGCACCGGGCTTCGATTACACCAAGGTGCTGACGGGCGACGAGCCGCGAACCCTGTGGACGCGCTATCTGCCCTTTGAGCGACTGCCGCAGGTGCTGAATCCGTCGTCGGGGGTGGTGCTGTCGTGCAACTCGACTCCGTTTTCGGCGACGGTGGGGCCGGGAAATCCGCGGCCGGAAGACTATCCACAGACGGCCTCGATCGAGCGAGAAGAGACGAATCGTTCGCTGCGCACGCTGAAGCTTCTGGGGGGCACGGCGCCCATCTCGCGCGAGGCGTTCCTGACGATGAAGTGGGATCGACAGTACGACCCGCAGGCGCCGATTTATCCCAAGCTGTTCGCACCGCTTCTTGCAACGTACACGCCGCAGAACGACGACGAAGCCAAGGCGCTCGATCTGCTGCGGCGCTGGGATGGCAACACCGATGAGGACAGCGTGGGGGCCAGCGTCGCAGCGCTGGCGATTCGCCATGTCTTTTACTACTCGGACCTCGATGGCGACGGCATGCTGACCAAAGATCCGGTCGATGCCTTCCGACGGTCGGTGCGGTTCTTGAAAAAGCAGCATGGGCGGGTCGATGTGCCGCTGGGGACGCTGCAGCGGCTGCGGCACGGCCAGGGGAAGACCGCAATTGACCTGCCGCTCGGCGGTGGCGCGGACATCTTGAACGCCGCATACACCAAGAAAGTCGGGGGACACTTGGTGGGGATCCAAGGGGACTCGTACGTGCTGATCGTCGAGTTCGGCCCCGATGGACCGCGCTCGCAGTCGATCCATCAGTACGGATCGAGCCTGCGTGAGAACTCACCGCACTACAGTGACCAGGCCGCGCTGTTTGCCAAACGAACGCTGAAAGACAGCTACTTCCGCGAAGCCGACTTGGCCAAGAACACCGAGCGCAGCTACCAGCCATAAGAGGGCATTGCAGGGATCAAATATTGATGAATAACCAAGCGCAATAATTTTATTTCATTTTGGTAGATTGCTTTGTGTTCTCGCCCTTGGGAAGGGCTAGAGCCGGGGAAGCGTGCGCAGCACCTCTACGAGGAGCCGCATCGCTTGGTCAAGCTCCTCGTCGAGCAGATACGGGGCGGGGCCGATTCGCAAGAGATCGCCGCGCGAGTCGACGTAGACGCCGTGCTGGCGCAGCGCATCGACGATCTGGCTGGCCTGCGGTGTGCGGACCGTCAGAAAGGCTCCGTGCTGGCTGGCATCCGCGGCGGTGACGATGGGCAGGCTGGGCAGCGCAGAAAGGTGCTGTCGCAGGCGGGCAAGCTGCGTTAGAGAGAGGGTGCGCAAGGCGGCGGGCGTCATGCGCTGTGCATCGAAGAAGCGACAGACGGCGCGGGCGCGATACGCACTGGCCGGGTCAAAGGTGCTGCCGGCAAAGCGCCAAGCCCCCTCGCTGGGATAGGGTACGACCGCGTCGGTGCGACGGTCGGAAAGCGTGGCAAACGCGGCGAACCAGCCGGTGTATAGCGGGCGCAGTGGCGTGCCCGGCGGGACCCGCAAGAAGCAGACGCCTTCGCCCCACTGCGCATACTTGTACCCGCCTGCCGTGAGAAACAGCGGCTCCGGGCCCAGCGACGCCAGCGAAAAAGGCAGGGCGGTGAAGGCATGGTACGCGTCATAGAGGATCTGGGCGCCGACATGCTGCGCGGCCAGCGTCAGGCCCGCGAGGTGCGGCACGACGTCCGAGGTCTCGAACAGCACCGTCGAGGCCATCACCGCAGCGGTCTCAGGACGCAGCGCGCGGGCCATGCGTCCGGCCAGGGTTGCGACGGGCTGCGCTGGGACCCAGGTGATCTCGACGCCCTCTTCAGCCAGGCGGCGAAGCTGACGGTGCAGCGAGTGAAATTCTGCGGTGGTGGTGACGATGTGGCGACGTCGGCGCAGATCGAGGCCGCTCAGGAAGCGCGCAACCAGCTCGTGCGTGCTGCTGCCAAGGGCGTATTCTTCGGGCCGACCCCCGATGCGGGCAACGATGGCCCGGCGCACTTCGTCGACGGCAGAAAAGGCGGCGCCCCACTTGTCATCGACGTGCAGGGCCGCATCGGCAAAACAGTCGAGCAGGCCTTGTTGCGCGACATCGGGCCAGGCCTGGTGCGAGTGGCCGGTGAGCAAAATACGTCGCGGCATCGGCGAGCCATCGGCGCGCATATCCCGGGCGTTCAGAAAGTCACTGTAGTGCGGGCGCAGCGTCGCGGGCGACAGCGTGGGCATCGCCGATGGAACGGGGGGAGCCGGCGCGGTCACTTGCTCTCCAGCTTGCTCAACATGTCGCGCAACAGGCGCTGGGCGGTGCCGCTGGCCGTCTCGCGTCCCCAGCCAGAGCGCGATCCAGAAGCCGTCCACACGGTCTTGCCGCTGTCGACCTCGACCACCTGCAGGGTCAGGCCGATGGCGGCTTCTCCATCGGCACCGCTGCGATATCGCCACTCGTTGACGCTGCCGCTGATGCCGTACTGAAACCCTTCCTTCTTGGCCCAGGACAGGGCGCGCTGAAAGCGCTGCCGCTCGTCGAGATCGGCCGGGCTTTCGCTCTCGGTCGACACGGGATACTTGGTGACGTCGACGCGCAGACGGGTGCGCAACAGCGATGACAGCGTCTCTTCAACGCGGCCACCGGCCTGGGTCGAGTCGCTGTAGTCGAGGACCGGCAGCAAGGCCCACTTGGCGCGCAGATCGACGCTGCCACGCTCTTTTTGTACGTCGACGACAGAGCAGCCAGCCAAGCCCGGCCCAAGCAAGCTGGCTGTGGCGAGCACAGCGACGAAACCACGCACAAGAATCCGCATGCGGCGCGTTGTAGCGCAAGCGTCGCAGACCTGTAAACAACGCCGAAAAGGACGCTGAAAAGGACGCTGAAAAGGGCGCCGAACTGGACGCGGCTACTCGTAGCGCAGGGCCACCACCGGATCCATGCGGGCGGCACGCCACGCGGGATACAGGCCGAACACCAAGCCGGTCAGCGTGCTGCTGCTGAGTCCAGCGACGATGGCCCACGTTGGGTAGTACGCGGTCCACGAGCCCAGCCAGCTTGTCAGGGCCTTGCTGGCCACAAACAGCAAGCCAGATCCGGCTAGCACACCCGTCAGTCCGCCGATGCCGGACAAAAGCGCCGCCTCTAGCAAGAACTGGCCAAGGATGTTGTTGCGCGTGGCACCCAGGGCGCGGCGGATGCCGATCTCGCGCGTGCGCTCGGTCACGGTGACCAGCATGATGTTCATGATGTTGATTCCGCCGACGAACAGCGACAGCGCGGCGGTACACAGCATGAGCACATTGATGACGGTAAAGATGATCTCGGCCTGCTGCTTCTGCCCTTTGTCTTGGTCGACGCGGAAGTTTTCGACGCCATAGTGGCGCTGCAAGATCGCCGAACGGATGAAGGCGCGGGCCCGTTCCATCTGCGTGGTCAGCTCGTTGAGCGTTGGTAGTACGCGGATATAGATGCTGTCGACACGGCGCGAGTGGCGCAGCACGGCCTGAAACGTCGTCGCTGGCACGACGACACGGCGATCCCACATCCACGTGCCGGGACCGGCGACCAGCGGCGCCTTGTGGGCGAGCACGCCGACCACTTCCCAGCGCACGCCCGCGATGCGCAGCGACGCGCCCGTCAGATCTTTGCGACCGCCGAACAGCTCTTGCCAGATCTCGTACCCGATCACGGCGCTGCGCGTGCGGCGTAGCTGATCGTCGTCATCGAGAAAGCGGCCGACCTCTAGCCGAACGCGGTAGAGCTCCATGGCTTGCGTCGATGCGCCGAGCACCATGACTCGCTTGCGTTCAGCGCCGCGATAGGCGTACTTGCTCCACAGAAAAAGCTCGCCCTCGGCGCCGCTGGTGGTGACGGGCGCGTCGTCGATCAGCTTTTGATCGCCGCTGTCCAAGGGCCGCTGCGTGCGCCCGCGCTGGCTCGGTGGTGCATCGGCGGTCTCTACCTCGATGACATCGGACTCGTCGATGAACTGGTTGGTTCGGTCGAGCGCCTCCTGCCCGCCTTGCAGCAGGCCGGACAGCAGCACCACCGACCCGGCGCCGATGATCATGCCCAAAAGCGTCAACAGGCTGCGCGCTTTGTGCTGACGCAGCGCCTGCAACACATCGCGCAGCTGATCGAGAAAGACGCTCATAAGACCCATGTACCACAAACAGCGCGGCCGACGGATTTCATCCCGTCTGTGTGGTGGCGCGGGTCGCGGCCGATCTTACTTGCGGGGGCGCGCGGGCGACGGGCTCTTGCAGCCCTGGCTTTGCTTGAGGTCGGCAAGCTGGGCTTCCAGCGACGCGATGCGCTTCTGTTGCTGCTGAATCGCGGCGACCGCCATGCTGGTGTAGCCGTATAGGTCGATCATGTCGCGGCTGGGATCGACGCTCATGCTGAGTGGCTGGTCATCGATCAAAAAGCCCAGACGCAGCGGCCCGCCGGTCTTGTATCGGTACGTGGCGAGCTTGGTGCGCTGGATCTCGTCGGCCAGGCGACCGCGCGCAGCGTCATCGAGATAGGTGATCTCTTGCTTGGCCTCGCGTCGCGAGATGGGGCAGCCACCGGGGGCGGTCTTGGGATCGCTCTTGGCGCAGATCAAAAGAGCGTTGCAGGCGTCCATCGGATCGCAGCGCTGTCCTTCGCTTGTGCAGGCGGCTCCGACCGTCTCGGTGGTGCAGCGCGGGACGCCGGCCGGGGCCGTATAGCCGCGACAGACGGGATCGCCGCAGGTCTTGTACCAGCTTAGGGTGGCGCTGCTGGCATCGCCGGGGCTGCCACCGTCTTTGCCGCCGCCGGTATCGCCGCCACAGCGAGCGAGAGCGAACGCCAAGACGACAGCCAGTGTCGACCGACCGACGTGCCGCGAAAGACCAGTCCAGCGATGAAGAGAGTGTGACGAAATGCCGTGCATGGGGTCCTCCTGCCTTGCGGGTTGTCTGCTGTGTCGGAAAGCGCGCGGCTACCGACCTGCCGATGCTACTCGCGTTCGCTGACAGGCCAATGCGCGCATGCCAGCGGGTGCCGGTTGTCGACGGTAGACGGGCGGCCATTTCCGCGACAAGGGTGATACACTGCACTCGGAAGGAAACCGCCATGCCTGCTAGTCCCGCGCTGATTACCACCTACCAGGACCTTGTGAACCTGCTCACCCATGACGGCGTTTCGTACACCGCCGAGCCGCAGTCGCAGTCGGTGCGCGTCGCCACGCAGATGCGCGGCATCGACGGCGAGCAGATCATTCGCTTTCAAGACGCGGACGGGGTCGTGCAGTTCATCCAATGGATGCCGATCAGCAACATCCCGCAGAGCGCCATGCCGGCCGTCGAAAGCGCGGTCAATCGCTTGAATCACTTGCTGGCCGTGCCCGGCCTGGACCTGAATCACCAACATCGCTTCGTTGCCTATCGCGTGACGCTGCCGATGCTGCCGCAGCTTGGCGTGTCGCCTGATCTGCTGCGCGCCTGCTTTCGCATCGCGGTCAAGAGCGGCGCGGACTTGGTCCCGACGCTGCGTCGCATTATTAGCGGCGAGCTTATGCCGGAAGGGGTCCTGGAAGATGCGGCCCGCGAGATGATGGCCGCCGTCGCAAACGCTGCGCCCCCAGGTGAGAGCAGCGAGCCCGTGGTCCCGCCCGTGCCCGCCATGAACACCTCGGGCCTGGGCACTTCAGAGATTCCCGAGAACTTCGGAAACAGCTAAGAGCGCGCGACCTACTCAGGCGCTGCGAGCTTTTGCGCGGCGGCCTCGGCCTTGGCGGTATCGCCGGTCAGCAGCACGGCCGTGCAGGTACCGACGACGGCGGCTTTGGTCTTTTTCAGCGCAGCCACGACGCAGGCATCGCCCTTGGGCTCGGTCGATGCCAGAACCTTAGCCTGGGTCGGCTTGCCTTGCTGCCAGATGAACTCGGCCCGGAATGCTGCGGGCGTCTTTGCGCAGGCGTCGAACGCCTTCTTCTGCTTGGCTAGCTCGGCGATGATCAGCATCGAACCCAGCAGACCTCCACTCTGCAGCTTGCAGGACAGACTGCGGACTTCCAGTCCATTGCTCGACAGCTTGCCGAGGTTCAGGGTCATGTCCGCGGTTGCCGGCCGTGTCGCCAGCATGGATAGCGACACGAAGGACAAGCCCACCAGCACTGCGCGCACGGCGCCACGATGTGTATGCATGTCTGTAGGCTAGCACGCTCTGGTCTGCCGCTTCGATCCGCTTGACGGGTCCGTGGCAATGCAGGTACGACGCGTCTTTCAGGCGATTGCCGCGCGCCCCCGTCCTCGACGCGCTGTGTGACATACGGGCGATCGTCAGCTCATCCACCCGCACTGCAGACAAGTTAGGAGGCTTCCCATGATGAAGCGACTGGTTGCCAAGACCACCCCGATGTTGCTGAGCCTGGGCCTGTGGAGCGTCGCGACGCTGCCCATGTCAGGCTGTGGCACCGACGAGCTGGGTTCGTACCAGGAAGAGCTCTTGGCCGAGACGAAGTCGGCGCAGATCAACCAGATGGATCTGAATGGCTACACCAACTCGGTGAAGCTGTCCGCTTGCACCTTTGTCATTGCCGGCGGGACCGCGACGTTTACCCCGTCGAACGAGCTAGCGGGTGTGCTGTATGGCGACCCCAACGGAGCGGCCCACAAGACGACGTTTGCGGTACCGGTGGTGACGACTCCAGACGTGACGCTAGAGGTGAAGAACTTCACCGCCGACATGACCAAGACCGGCATCACGCTGGCGGGCAGCAATGCGACGGTGAAGCTGGCGTTTTCGGGCCTGCTGCGCGTCGAGGTCCAGGTGCCCGTGTTCGGCAAGCTGCCGGCCGAGCTAGAGATTCGTGCTTCCAGCCTGTCCGCGGCTCTGGCCTATGACGCGACGGCCGAGCGCGTGAAGGTGGCTGGAGTGACCGCAGCCTTCGATGTAAAGACCAAGAAGTGTGGCGGCTCGGGCTGGTGCAACGGCATCGTCGACAAGCTGCTCAAAGACAACATGAAGAAGATGATCGAGACGCCGCTGGCCGACGCGCTGGGCAAGGCGCTCGACAAGCCGTCGGTCACCGCTGGACTGCAGGACGGCCTGGAGATCATGTACAACGCCAAGGACAAGAAGCCGACGCCGTGGACGATGGTGCCCAAGACGCTGACGCTGTCGGGCGGCGCCTTCAACTTCACCGTATCGCGGCCGTAGCCCGAAACGAGACCCGCGCCACAGTCGGGGGATGTGGCGTCGGAAAGAAGCGGGGTCGCAGGGCCTCGGGGCAGAACAGGCGGGGGCGCTGTCCGGGAGCTTGCTTCTGCGCGCTTCGACCCAGGGCCACCAAGAAGGCGACGACTTCCAGCCAGGCCAAGTGATAGCCCAGGCAGAAGTGCGCGCCCGCCCCGAACTGCGAGATCTCATACGGCGTGGGCGACGGCCGGCCCAGCCAGCGTTCAGGGCGAAAGACGTCGGGCTCGGGATACAGATCTGGATCACGGGCCCAAAGCGAGGGCGTGACCGCGACGGTGGTATTGGCTGGAATGGGGTGTCCGGCGTGCTCGATAACAGCCGTCGTGCGGCGGTTTATGAACCAGGCCGGGCCGTACAAGCGCACGCTCTCGCGGAAGATCGCCTCGGCCAGCGGGAACTGCTTGGCCTCAGCGGGCGAGCGTGGGACTCCGCTGCCGCGACAGGCTTCATCGACCATGCGCTGCCACAGGCCGGGATCCAGACACAGGTGCAGGACCGCCCAAGCTGCCGTCGTCGCTGTCGTCTCGTGCCCGGCTAGGAACAGCGTGCGGATGTTGTCCAGAAGCTCCGCTTCATCGAGCGCCCGGCCGTTTTCGTCGCGGGCTTGCAAGAGTACGTGCAGCAGACTGTTGCCCTTGGTTTCGGCACGCGCCCGTTCTAGCAGCGCCGAGATCTGCTTGTTGAGCCAGGCCACACCGCGCAGCGCTCGACGGCGAGGCGAGTAGGGCAGATCCCAAGGCAGCGGCACCAAGCCGAGCATGGCTTCGCTGTACTGGTGTCGCCACTCGGGCAGATCCTGGGTACCGACTCCGGCGATGCGCAGCACCAGATCCAGCGCCATTTCTTTCATTTCTTCGTGAATCGCAGCCTGGTCTTGCTGAACCAGACGCTCGGCGCGATCCGTCGCCACCTGCCGAATCAGATCGCCTGTGACGCTTTCCGACAGACCACGCGGCGCAAAGGGCGGGTTTAAGACCCCGCGAATTCGACGGTGGGCCGCCCCATCCAGGCTCAGCAGGCTGCGGCCGATCAGGTATTCCAGTGTGCTGCGCGCTCCGTCGGTTACCAGGCGCGGGTCTTTCATCAGCTCGAACGATCCGCTGCCGGTGCAGAACAGAAAGCGGGCACCGAAGCCCAAGTGAACCCAGAACAGCGGGCCACACTGTTCACGGGCGCGACGCAGCGCCCCGACGGCATCCAGGTGCAGCGCCAGGGCGTGCCCAACGACCGGAAGCTCGTCGGGCATGCAGGGAAAACCAGCCCGTGTCGGCGACGGCCATAACTCGGCAAGGGATGAGAGGCTATTTGTCATCGAGCCATTATCGCAGAGCTCGGGCTAGGCCGAGCTAACGCGTTGCCGATAGTCGCGCGGCGTCTCAAACGCAAAGGCGGAAAAAGCCCGGCTGGAACCGACGATGCAGCGTGCGTTCCGGCATCGCGGCGGCACGGGCCAAAGCTGGCACCGAAAGCGGCTGGCCCAGCTGACGCTGGATCAGGTCGGTGGCCCGTCGCAGATCAGCAGACTGAGGTGTCGGCAGGCGATAGGGCAGAAGCCCCCGCTCGCTCCACTTGATGGCCAGGCCGAGGAGCGTCTGAAAATACGGGCGCAGCAGTGGCTCGTCGGGGTTGCTGTCGTGACCGAAGCGAAGGGCAGCAGCCTGCACCGCGTCGATGTCGATGATCGACATGAGCCACGTTCCGGGATGAAAAAGGCGGCGACCTTACTGTCGGCCCCAGCCCAAGCCCAGCGCGACGCCGCCGACTCCGCGTTCGAAGCCGCGCTGCAAGATGGTCACGGTCTGCGCCGCTGCTTCATCGGGTCGGATGCCAATTGGCCGCACGTTCGAGATGCAGTTCTTTTCCGCGTTGTCCTGTCCCAACTTTGGCCCGATTGCGATGTACACCGACAGCGAGTCGCCGGTACCCAGGCCGGGACGCTCGCCCACCAAGATCACCGAAGCCCGCGCTTTGGCGAGGACGCCGATCTCATCCGCGATGGCGATGCGAGCAAACTTCACAAAGCACAGCGGGCCCAACGAGAAGCCTGCGGCGTGCATGGCTCGCTGCATGGCCCAAAGAGTCGCTTCGCCGTTTTGCACGATGGCGTTTGGCGACAGGCCATCCCCGACGATCAACTGCACATCGGGCGGCACACTTGCGGCCAGAGTCGGCGCCAGCGCGGCCTTGGATGCGGCGTCCAGGCGGCGGCCGTGATTTGGGTACAAAAGATACTCGCTGCGCTCGCGACACTGGCTCTGCAGCGACAGCAGGCCCAAGCGCTGCGCCCATTCAACGGGAACCTCGCTGTGGACGGCGTCGCGGGCATCGGCATGACCTTCGCGCGTGCGCAGATAATCATCGGTGCGCAAGCGATTTCCCGCCCGACCCATGGCAATGCGCGACGGCGTCAGCGCGACCAAGCGCGCAAGTGCCGCATCGTCAAGTGCGTCCGCGACGGCATGCACGGGACGCAGCGGCGGTGTGCAGGCTTCTCCGGGCAGGCGCGTTTGCGCTGTTCCGCTTTCGCCAGCCAGCGAGCGTACCGCAGCCGAGATGCGATCCGGTGTCAGGTCGGCGCCGCCGCTCACTTGTACGTTTTTCAGGACAGCCTCGACGATGGCCTCGACGACGGCATCCTCGCAGCCGGATCCGGGGGACGCGCAAGGGCGCGCAGGTCGCAGGCTCATGGGGTGCGGCTCCAGGTCGGCGTGCCTTTGGGCATGGGCTGGCTCAACACGCGCGGGCGGCTCTCGCCTCGGCTGCTGCCAAAGATCAGCGGGCGCAGATCGTCGCGACGCAGAAGCAGCGAGGCATCCCCGGCGCGCTCGCTCAGCCGGCCGTTGCGCCACAGGCCCATGCGTTCGAGCCATCCTTCAAACTCAGGAGCTGGACGCAGGCCATAGATCTCGCGCAGCGAGGCATTGTTGTGAAACGACGTCGTCTCGTAGTTCAGCATGACGTCATCGCCTGCCGGAATGCCCATCAGGTAGTTCACCCCCGCCGAGGCGAGCAGCATTTCCAGGTTTTCCAGATCGTTCTGGTCGCACTCGGCGTGGTTCGTGTAGCAGGCATCGCAGCCCATCGACAGGCCGGACAGCTTGCCCATGAAGTGATCTTCCAGACCGGCTCGCGTGATCTGTTTGCCGTCGTGCAGGTACTCAGGCCCGATGAATCCGACGACGCTGTTCACCAGAAACGGCTGGTAGCGACGAGCCAGGCCATATGCGCGGGCCTCCATCGTCACTTGATCCGTGCCGTGATGGGCATCGGCCGACAGCGCAGTTCCTTGCCCGGTTTCGAAGTACATGACGTTTTCGCCGCGCGCCGTCCCTAGCTCGCGCGTCATGGCCAGCGCCTCGTCGAGGACAGCGATGCTCACACCGAAGTTCTTGTTGGCCCCTTCGGACCCCGCGATCGACTGAAAGCACAGATCCAAGGGCGCACCGCGCTGCATCGCTTGCATCTGAATCGTGATGTGCGACAGCACGCAGTTCTGCGTCGGCACGCCCAGCTTGTTCATCAGCGCTTTGGTGCGCGACAGGATCTCGATCGTTGACTCGACGGTCTCGGTCGATGGGTTGACCCCGATCACGGCATCGCCGTTTCCATACGAAAGCCCGTCGAGAATCACCGCCAAGATGCCCTCGACCGAGTCGCGCGGATGGTTGGGCTGCAGCCGCGACGAGATGCGCCCCGGCAAGCCCAGCGTGTTGTTGCAGCGCACGACAACGCGGATCTTCCGCGCTGCAATCACCAGATCCATGTTCGACATGATCTTGGCCAGCGCGGCAATCATCTCGGGCGTGAGCCCTGGTGACACGGCCAGCAGATCTTCGCCGCTCGTGCGCGTGTCCAAGATCCACTCGCGGATCTCGGACAGCGACTTGCCAGCCAGTCGTCGACGGGCCCGCGGATCGCAGCCGTCTTGGAACAGGCGCGTCAGCTCGTCTTTTTCGTACGGCACGCTGGGCGCTTCGTACAGATCGTCCAGGGTTAGCTGGCACAGCACGCGCTTGGCCGCGACGCGCTCGCGATCGCTCTGCGCGCACAGCCCCGCTTGTACGTCGCCCGAGCGCAGGTCATTGGCCTTGTTCATCACTTCTTTGATGGATGCGAAGTGAAACGTTCGACCGAACACACAGGCGCTGAGACGAGAGCCCATGGCCCCGATGGATACCGCGAACCGCTGCAGGCGAAAAGCCTGATTGTGATGCGCAGCGCACAATCCTGGGCAGCGCTCGTTCGCGGTGTCGCCGCGCTCGGTGGCGAGCCCGCGCAAATGAAGGCTAGGCCGGCTGCACCGGGGCTGTTATGGTCGCGCCATGTCTGTCCTTGAGCCTTCGTCTTCCCATCGTCGCAGCGACGGGCGCACCGCGTCTGAGCTGCGCCCCACGCACATCGAGACCGACTACATCACGGCGCCGCTGGCCAGCGCGCTCGTCAAAAGCGGCGGCACGTGGGTGCTGTGTACCGCGTCGCTGGACGAGCAGCAGCCGCCGTTTCTGCGGGCGCAAAAAAGTCAAAGCGGCTGGGTCACCGCCGAGTACAGCATGCTGCCTGGCTCGACGCGCAGCCGATCCAGCCGCGGCAGCAACGGCCGCAGCAAAGAGATCGAGCGCCTGATCGGCCGCTCGCTGCGGGGGGCCATCGATCTCAGCAAGCTCGGCCCACGCACGCTGACCATCGACTGCGACGTACTGCAGGCCGACGGCGGCACGCGCACGGCCTCGATTACCGGCGGCTATGTCGCGCTGGCCTTGGCGGTCTCGCGGCTCGTCGCACGCGGCGCGCTCAGCGAAGACCCCATGCGATCCTGCTTGGCCGCCATCTCGGTCGGCCGCATCGACGGGGTGCCCTGCCTCGATCTGCCGTACGAAGAAGACGCAAGAGCCGAGGTCGACATGAACATCGTCATGGCCCGCCCGCTGGCCCAGCCCGCAAGTGAGCCGCAGTTCATCGAAGTGCAGGGCACGGGCGAGCACGGCACCTTCAGCAAGGTCGAGCTAGACCGCCTGCTGTCCTTGGCCGCAATTGGCATCGAGCAGCTCATGGCGCTGCAGGCCACCGCGCTAAAGAACGCCCAGAGGGCCGGATGAGCCAGCGCGCCGACGCGACCCACGCAGACCCGAGCAGCGATGGCCGCTTGCGACTGTGCTTGGCGACGCACAACGAGCACAAAGTCGTCGAGCTACGCGCGCTGCTCGCGCTGCATGCTCCGACGCTGGCGAGCCGCCTTCACCTGCTCTCTCTTTCCGACGTGGGGGTGCGCGAGGCGGCCGTGGAAGACGGGCCAGACTGCCGCGAAAATGCGCTCATCAAAGCGCGACATGCCGCGTTTCACACCGGTCTGTGGTCGCTGGCCGATGACAGCGGGCTCGAAGTCGAGGCGCTTGCTGGCGCGCCCGGCGTACACTCGGCACGCTTTGGTGGCTTGCCCGCCCCTGGTCAGTCGCAGGATGCCAGGAACCGCCAGGTGCTCTTGGCCCGCATGGCCGACATCCCGCGCCCGCAGCGAGCCGCCCGCTTCGTCTGCGTGCTGTGTCTGCATCCGCCGGGCTCGTCTGCGTCCGCCGTCGGCCCGGTCGTTCCGCCCAGCGCGGTGTCCTTTGCCGAAGGCGCGTGCCGTGGCTGGCTGCTCCTGTCTGAGTCAGGTAGCGGCGGCTTTGGCTATGACCCGCTGTTCGTGCCCGACGCAGCCGAGCTTCAGCAAGCGGGCCTTGCCGCCGCTCGCGCTGGCCTGTCCTTTGGCCTGCTTTCACCCGAAGAAAAGAACCGCCTATCCCATCGCACGCGAGCCGTGGTCGCCCTGATCCCAGCCCTGACCGCTCTTTGCCCGTGATATCCGCGAAGCCGGCTTGTAGGGGGCCCGGATACCATTATTAATATAAATAAAACGGCGAAAAATTCGTTTTCAAATTTGCCAAGACAAATTGATTATTGAGGGCTGTGTTTGAATGATTGCGGCCTAGTTGTCGCGGTGCAGCGCGAACAGGATGCGGCTGTTGCTGACGCGTCGACGGAAGACCAGCTCCAGCGCCGTGTGATAGTTGTCGAGCGACATCAGCTGGGGGGCTTCGGCCCGTGCGTCGTTGCTTAGCAAGCGCTGCACCACCAGCGCTGCCTGCACGACTCGGGCATAGCCGGCATTCGCCATCCAGTCCGACAGCAGAAAGCCTTCCAGGCGCTTGTGGCGATAGACCAGCTCGCTGGGATCAAAGGTGCAGTCGACGTCGGGCTGGCTGCCGCACATTAGCAGGCTGCCGCCCGTCGGCAGCGCTCGCAAAAGCAGGTCGCTGTTGAGGCCGGCGTTGGCCTCGATGACCACGCTGATGCCATGGCTTTCAAACGCCTGCGAGAGCTGCTGCGGAAACACCGTCGACTGGCTGTTTAGGATGTGGGTGGCGCCCAGGCCCGACAGCGCTTCGCCTTGTTCGCCGCGCTCGATGATGTGCAGCGTCGGCACGCGTCGTCGCAAGGAAAGCTGCGCCAGCATTCGCCCAAGCTGCGAGTCCGCCGCCGTATGCGCCACGCCGCGCGATCCTCGACTGCGCGCCGTGTCCAAGAGCGCCCAGGCCATGATGCCGCTGCTCAGCAGCGTTGCGCCCTGCTCATAGCTGACGAAGCTGCGCAGCGGCACGCACTGCCAAGCCGGAACGCAGACGTATTCCGCCCAGGTCCCGTCGGATGCGCCCGAGATCAGGCAGGCCACGCGTCGCCCAACCAGCGCCCGCGCGAGCAGACCCCCGCCGCTCTGCACGACCAGGCCGCTGCACTCGATGCCGGGGACGATGGGCAGCGGCCTTTGCACGCCATAGCGGCCGTTGAGCAGCAGCAGATCGGCCTCGCCCACCGCCGCCGAGTGAACCCGCACCAGCACCTCGCCAGGCGCTGGCTGGGGCACCGGGCGGTTGTTGACGTAGACCAGCGAGACGCCGTCGTACGCCCGCAGCTCCAGCGCCCGCATCGACTGCGGTCGCGCCATCAGCACCGGCAGCGCCGCACTGCTGAGCCCCGCCAAGGCCTGAATGTCACGCTGAGACGATTTTGCTGGTTCCATAGTATTTGTAGTTTCGCTCACATCTCCGACGGAATCAACGCCCGGCAATTTGCCCAACCAGCAAGCCAGCTTCTTTGCCTCCCACCGCACAACCCCGTGCCCAGCCCATGGAAAGCGCGGGCCTGTGGCGAGCGGCATCGACGCCCGGCGCGGCGCACGCCGCCGGCTGGACTCGGGAGGCTGAGCAGGCTGTGTCCGCTTTCGGGGCAGGGCATGGCCAACTGTGGACAGCTCTTCCCGGTTTCCTCGACGGAACGGCGCCCTAGCATGAACCGCATGTCACATCACAGCTCGACCCCGATCAGCAGCGCTCGCATCCTTCACCGTGGAGAACCGGGGTATGAACCGGCGCGCCGCGAGGCCCTGTGGAATGCTCGGCTGCCGCCCCGCTATCCCGACGTCATCGTGCAGGCCTGCGATGTCCACGACGTGGTGGCAGCCGTCCGCTTGGCCAAGAAAAAGGGGCTGCGCATGGGCGTTCGCTCCGGTGGACATAGCTGGGCGGGCAACCACGTCCGCGACGGCGGCATGCTGCTCGACGTCTCGCGCTTGAACCAGAGCCGCATCGATCCAGTGGCCCTGCGCGCCACCGCAGGTCCGGGCTGCGCCGGCAGCGATCTTCTGCCTGCGCTCATGGACCAGGGCTTGTTCTTTCCCGCCGGACACTGCCGCGGCGTCTGCATCGGCGGCTATCTTTTGCAGGGCGGCTTTGGTTGGAACGGCCGTGTGCTGGGCCCCGCGTGTCAGAGCGTGCTGGGCCTGGACATCGTCACCGCCGACGGCGACATCGTGCATGCCAGCGAGAGCGAGAACGCCGACCTGTATTGGGCGGCGCGCGGTGCTGGGCCGGGCTTCTTCGGCGTCGTCACCCGCTTTCATCTGCGCCTGTATCCCTGCCCGCGCTTCGTCGGCCAGGTCTTTCAGGTGTATCCCATCGAGGCGCTCGAAGAGGTCTTCCGCTTTGCCCATGGCGTGCGCCATGACGTGCCGCGCTCCGTCGAATTTCAGCTGATCATGCGGCCGGGGGGGCGGCTTCGGAAGCGCCCGCATATCGAGATCTTTGCGCCGGTCTTCGCCGACAGCTATCGCCAGGCGCGGCGCGATTTGGGCTTTCTGCTCGACCACTCGATCGGGCGACACGCCCAGCTCAGGCTTCCGCTTTTGCCGGCCCGGATCCGCTGGCTGTATGCGGCGGCTGGCTGGAGCTATCCCGACTTCCACCGCTACTCCGTCGACAACATGTGGACGCGCGCCAGCATCGATGCGCTGCTGCCCGGCCTGCACACGATTGCCAGGACCCTGCCGCCTGCGCCCTCGCACATGCTGTGGCTGAACTGGATGCCGTCGACGCAGCCACAGCCACGAGCGGACATGGCGTTCTCGATGGAGGACGAGATCTACATCGCGCTGTACGGCGCCTGGAAAGACGCGTCCGACGATGCCCGATACGACAGCTGGTCGACAGAGCGCATGCGGGAGCTCTCGCCGCTGGCCTCGGGCTGTCAGCTTGCCGACGAAAACCTGGGACGGCGCCCGGCCCGCTTTATGGCGGAACGCAACCTGGCCCGCCTGGATCAGATCCGCGGCGAGCGCGACGCCGCGGCCCGCTTTTATCCATATATGGGCAGACTCTAATTACTTCACCAAGAACCACGGATACATCCCATGCAGCCACGAAGCGAGGCAGTGATGATGCGACACCCAAACCCCAGCCGTCCTTTGTACCTGGGCATGCGCCCCGGAGATCTCGTCGACAAGCCCTATGCGAAGTTCTGGAACCCGCAGCTCGCGCCGCTCTCTGCCGCGACGAACGAGGCGCTGCTCGTCGGCCCACTGCCGCCACCGCTGGTCCCAGGGCTCGCGCAGGCGCATGAGCTTCTGCTCGACGGCCCCCAGCCTATCGAAGAAGGCTATGGCTTCGCCGAAGACGGCACGCTGCACATCGCGCTTACGACGCCGATGCCCGGCACCGTGCCCAAGATGGTCGACTGGTGGTTCTGGTGGCACAACGGCGAGCCGCAGCGCTACAAGCTCTGGCACCCACGCGCGCACGTCAATGCCGAGTTCGGCGACCGCGATTCCCCGACGCAGACCGGCCGCGCCCGCTATGTCGGCCGCACCTCGTTTGTGCATGAATACATCGGCAGCCAGCTCAACGCCGTCGCCATTTCGTTCATCGCGCCGTCTGAGCTGGGCTTCGATGCGTCCCGCATCGCCGATGCCGAGCAGGCCACACTGGTCTGTGCGCGCATCGGCTTCGTCGCACAGCCGCTGCAGATCGGCTATCTGGTGCATCACGTCCGTCGCGTGCCCGGCGGCAGCGAGATGCGCTGTCGTTTCTGGATCGGCGGCCATGCGGCGCGCCTGCGCACGCAGCATCCCATGGGCGACTGGCTGTCGAAGCTGGCTCGCCGCCTAAAAAGACCGTCGCGCCAGGATGCGCAGGATCTGATGGTCCACGCCTCGCAGGAAATGGCCCACCTGGCCTCGTTCCTGCCGGCGCTCTACGGCGAGCTTTCGAGCGAGTAGGCGCGCGACAGGTCACGCTCGTTGCTGTGTTCATTACCGCACCACCGCGAATAGCCAGGCGTTCAATGATAAATTTTATATTTAAGTCTTAAATGAAGATATATGCGAATAGCGATCCAGCGCGCGATGATGCGGTATGGTTGTTCCGGCCCATGTCCGAACTTCCCGTCGCAGCGTTGGTCACGGGCTAGCTTGCTGAGCCTGGAAAACAGACGCCGCGGGCGCAAGAGGGCAAGAGCGGGGCGGACGAAGCAAGGCGACCGCTGGATGCCAGGGCTATAGGGCCATGGTATCGGCGTAGACGGTGCGACGGGCCGAGCCCTGCGTGGTAACGACGGCGAGAGGGGGGCCTTCGTAGTCGGCCGGCAGGATCTCCTCTTCTTCAACGGTGACGCGAAACTCGTGGCTGTGTCCGGGCTGCGCGGCCGCCACATTCTTCGGCAGCGTAAGCGAGCCGACCCACGACACGTGATGGCTGGCAAGGTCATAGCCCTCGACGGTCAGCTCGACGGCTTGAACCGTCTGCCACGCCAGATCGGACCGCTGTCCGGGATCTCGACGCTCCAAGCGTGCCTTGAGGATGCGATTTTCCGCGATGGCCTGATGCAGCTCCTGGGGCAGGATTTTTCCATCGCGTGCGCTTCGCGCGAAGCTCGTAAGACCGTCCCGCCCGAGAGCGATTGGACCACTCACCACCACGCGCGCTGTTTGATCATCCGGTCGCGCCAGCGTGAAGCTTCGCTCGGGGGGGAGCAGCGCAAAGTCGCAGCGCACCGACGTTGACAGCTCGCAACCAGGCAGCGATTCCTGCTGATAGCGAGCCACCTGCAGCCGCACAAACGGCCACAGCGTTGGGCCGGGTCGAATGCCGATGTCAACCATCCACAGCTCGCGGTCTGGGTTGTATTCCGGCGAGTACGGCAGCACGTATACGCCTTTGGGGAAGCGCTCGTTTGTGACCACGCGCGGTGCAGCACAGGGCCCAGCGGGGACCTGGCGATCATCGGCGCCGATTGCATGCAGGAAGGAATCCAGCTCTGCAGCCATGGCGCGCTTGGCTGGGCCGCGCTGCTTCCACGCCGGATCGGCACCCCACTCACTGACGGAGCCTGCCTCGGCTCCGGCGGGCGGCGCGAGCAGGACCGCCAGCTTTTCGTCATTGCCCGACGAAAACCAAGGTCGGGCGAGATACAGTCGCAGGCCCGCTCGTCGTGTTCGTCGGAACGCAAACGGCTGATCGGGCTCGGGCCCTTCTTCCCAGCGGAACAGCGGCATCACCTGCAGGACCTCTGGCGTCGCGGGCGGAGTGCTGGCCGGCACCGACACTTCCTTGGCCTCAGAATCGACATAGGGTGTGTCGTTGGCATAGACATCGGGAGCGAAATACTCCTTGAAGCGCGTCGTCCCGCGGAAGGTGTAACGAATCCTGCGGTGTCGGGTATCGCCCAGCGCGTGATTGGCTGCGTGAACCCGCAGGGTCTCGCCAGTCGGCACCGGAACGCTGCCGTTTACACCGTGAAGCACGACAAAGTCTTCGTCGCGATCGAGCGTGAAGCCAAGCACGTGTCCCGAGAGCTTCTGCTGCGACGGCGCGTGCTGTCCCACGTCGTCAACTTGATCCGTCCAGCTGGCCTCGATGTCGAGCCGACCTGTGCTGGGTCCATCGCAGTCGACCACCCCCGCGAGGGTCACGGTGGTGCTTCCGGGTTGACGAACCGGCAGAATGATCGTCGGACGCGGCCGCGCGATGGGACGCTGTACCGCGTGGACAAGCTGCATGTCTTCGCCCGGTGTGAGCGACCACAGCCAGCCATCCTTGGCGGCTTCCTGAAGCACGCGCTGCGACCGCGCAGCGTCGGGCAGCATCTGCCACGGGCCAAGCACAGCCAGCGCTTCATCGCTGAGCTGCGACGAAGATCGCAGACGCAGGGCTGCCGCGGGAGGCAGCGCAAACTGCAGCACCGCCCCCTGTACGTTCGCGGCAAGCTGGGCGCCATGGGTGAGCATCAAGCGATACGACATCGGCTCGGGCCAGGTGCCGGAATAGGGAACCGTGACGCTCTCGATATTCAGCGGCCAGCGAATGGCGCGGTCGGCGTTGGCGTCGGGAAACGTCAGCGTAACCCCGGCCGCCAGCGGATCGGGCAGCCACGGCACTCGCAGCGAGTCGGTGTCGTGAACGACATAGCTCCCCTGGGGCAGCGCCTCGTCTCGTTTTCGCGTCGCGAGGTCGATGGGCTGCGACGGGTTTGGATTCACAAGCGCGATCCCCGACTGGCTGTGCCGCACGCCTGGGTCGTTCAGATCGGGCACGTCGACATCGAGCAGCGTCCCGCTTTCGCGCAGAGCCATCTGAAACGCCCGCTGATGATTGACCTTGTCCTGCGAGCCGATCGCGAAGTCAAAGCAGCCGTGTCGCTCGGCCTCATTCTGCGTCGTCTTGGGCGGCAGCAAGTGGCGCTCGCTCTGCGCACGATAGCCATGATCGCCGGGCTGACCTGGCGTCTCGCTCCACGGCTCGACGACAAGCTGACCGCCCTCGGTCTCGACCACGCGGCTGCGGATGACGACGTGATGCAGGGACTCGCCTTCGCTGAAGCGTCGACGCGCCACCACCACCGGGTGTGACACCGAGGCCCAGCGCAGAAACGGCTGCGGTGCCGTCACCGTATCCAGCGTCAGCGCTGCGCGGCCCTCCAGCGATACGCTGGGATCCAGCACGGCGACGTGGTTGCTCAGCGACGAAAGCGCCTCGGTCGACCAGGCTGCGGTATCCGAAACCAGCGGTGCCGTGCCTTGCAGGACCGCTGCAACCGAGCGCGTGACCTGCTCGCGGCGCTGGACCCCTGCGCGGCGAAACTCTAGCGGAGCGATGCCCGCCGACAGCCGATCGCCAATGAAGCGATCGACGGCTGGCTGGCCGGTGATCACAAGGGGAGCCGAGCTAGCTCCGCTCGCATCCTGAGCGAACGACACCGCAAGCTGGGGTCCTGCAAGCTCTGCCTTGGCCAACGATCGCAGCGCGGCCAGCCATGGAGCGTCGGCTGCGTTGCGGGCTGGCAAGGGCAGACGCGACGACACAGGCGGTGCTTCCGTCGGAGGCACAGGCGAATCCGGCAGATGAAGAGGCGGAAGAGGCGACCGCGGAACAACCGGCGGACGCGGCGTCAGCGTATGGGGGGCACTGTTGCCCGCCAGATCCACGGTCCAGGCGCGAAATGAATAGCTTCGGCCATAGCGCAAGCGCGGCAACGAACCCGGCACGACATCGTGCTGCGCCAGGACCAGTGAGCCGCTTGCGCCATCGCTGCCGTCATAGAACGCCTCGCTGCCGCCTTCGTGGCGTAGCGTCCGGCCGGGATAGGGCACGGACAAGCTCCAGCCTTCCCAGCCAAACAGCGCCTCGTGGACATAGAGATCGCTATTGGGAACGCCGCTCGTCTCAGACACCGCGCCAGTCCGAACAAAGCCATCCATGCTGGTGGACACAGTCTTTTGCCCGACGCGCAGAACCGACTTGCGCTGATGCAGCGAAAACCAGCGGTGCGCTTGGTGGTCGTACACCTCGACGCGGTAGCCGCGCAGCAGGTCTTCGGTTTGCAGAGCAAGGCCGGCAGACTCAAGCGCTGCATCCTTGGCTTTGGCTGCCTCGACGCGCGCTTGCACAAGCTCGTGCCGACCGTTGCGCACCACGGTAAACCCCGTCGAGCGAATGGTCGGTGGCGCGGCGTTAACCGGCTCTCCGGTCTGTTCCAATTTCCACAGGCGCGGCAGTGTCCAGACAAAGCGATCCTGCTTGATGCCGCTGGCATCGGGATCGACATCGAGCACCGCAAAGCGCTCGCTGTCCCCGAGCCGCAGGCGACCCAGCGCGAAGTCCTGCGACTCGGGCACCGTCAGCAGCGCCTGGCCCGAGACCTTGACCAGCGTACGCGATGGCGGAAGCTGCAGACCTGGGCGACGCGGCCCAGCGAAGTGTATCGACGCCTGCAGCCACTGGGCCCGGCGCAGCGTGTCGAGCTGACTGGCGTCGACCTTCAGATCGATCACGAGCCCCATCAGGCGCAGAAGCTCTGGATGGTCGTTGAGCAGCGACAGTCGTTCGTGAAAGTCGGGGGCTGGCTTGGGCAGCGCTGCACGCACGGCCGACGGATTGGGCCGGGCACAGAAGGGATTGTTTGTCTCTTTGCGCTCATAAAACCGTCGGACTTCGTGGCTATCCAGCAGCGCTCCGAGCAAGAGCTCGTCGACCGTTGGGGTGTGGGTCGATGTAGACAGGCCCACGGGATTCACCCCGCGTAGCTCGATTCGCCGCATGAGCAGCGTGTCCAGGCGCTCTGTCACCTCGCGCTCGTCATAGGCATGCCGATCCGGGGACAGCTTGAACTGCTGCTGCAGCACCTTCTTAAGACCCAGCGACAGCGGGGAGCGCAGCGGTGAGTGCAGCTCGATCGGCGAGGTCAGCGTGCTCAGGGAGTGAACCCCCTTGCCCAGATCCGCCACGCGCTTGGCGGCGAAGCTGCGCCAGGTGCGACCCGAGAATCGCGACGCCTGTCGTTCCCGCACGACCGTGTCCGGCGGAAACAGCATCGGCCACAGCGTCGGGTCCACTTCGGATGCGCGCGTGATCTTGTAGCGAAACCCGGTGTCGTCGACCAAGACGAACTCGACGTCTTCTGCGATGGCATGACCGAAGTTGCAGAACAGCGGAAACGCCCGCAGCGGCTGTGAGCCTCCGTCGGGAGACAGGCGCGGCGACACATAGAGCGAGACGTGAAAGGGTTCGCCCGCAGCAACGGAATAAGGAAGAACGGTGACGGCAAATCGCTCTGTGGCCATGGCTTACGCTCCCGCAAAGGCAAGGCAGTACGTCGACCAGCGCTCGTTGGCTTGGTTGACATCGGCGCCGAGAAGCTCCAGGAACGTTGGGTCGCCGGATGAGCCGGCGAAGCGGCGCTCCACCTCGAACGAGACCGAGACGCTGAAGCAAAAGACCTCGACCTCGATGGTGAGCCGCGCCCGCCCAACCAGCTTGCCGGTCTCGAATTCGTAGACCAGCTCCAAGTACAGCTCGATCGAGGCCGAGACGATTCCAAGGACGTTGACCTCGCCGCGCAGCCGGAAATAGCCGGTGAGCGAGCCACCCTTTCCTTCCAGACGCAGATACACGCCAATGGCAGCCGAGATCGATCCAGAGGCGACACCGAAGTCGACGCCGAGCTGGGCTCGCGCCTCAAGCGCTGCTTCCAAAAGGACCAGTCGCTCTGCGGACAAGCGCAGCGAGACAAAGCCGCCCCCGCCAAGGCAGCAGACCGTAAGAACGAAGGGCTTCTCGCGGCTGCAGAAGTTGAATCCGACGGTGATCGCTTCGCCTAGGAACGGGACGTGGATATCCGATCCCAGGCTGATGTTTTCCAGGCTGAACACGCCGACTGCGATGCTGGGCAGCGCCAGCGTGAATCCGACGCGAACCCCCTCGGCACTGACATCGCAAAATGGCGGATCCGAAAAGCCATCCATGGGAATCCACTCGGACAGCTTGGCCAGATAGCCAAGGACCCCGAGGAACTCTTTGTTCTTCAGGACGACGTCGACTTCAGGCGAGCGCGCTGTGCCGCAGCGAAACGCGATGCGCTCAAAGCCCAGCTGCATCAGCTCAAAGCCCGGCACCAAGTTCAGCTGGAAGTTGCGCAGCTCTGCCAGCACATAGGCGCCCGCAGCCGAGCCGCTCGCCGCCGCTTCCACCGCCAGCACCAGGCTGTTTTCGTCCCCTGGATCAAAGATCGGAGCCGACGCGGATGGCCACGGCTTGATGGGGGCGCGCCACTCGAAGCGAGCCCGCACGCTGCCATCGCGCGGCAAGAGTCCCTGCGCAAAGCTCAGGCACTCTTTTACAAACCGGTCGATGTCGGACATCACGTCGAGCAGGCTGGCGATCTTGGCGACTGCTTTTTCGACGAGCGCAACCGGCAAGGGCAGGCCAGAGAGCGCCGTTTTCAGCGATGTCAGCGTCTCGCGAAGCTCCGCAATCGCGCTTTCAAATGCGGTCTTCGCAGACTCGAAATCCGTCGCTTGAAACAGCGCCTCGATCGCCGCGGGCAGATCCGTGACGGCGTTGTGGATCGCTTGCTTCAGCGCAGAAAGACTCGCAGCGCCTTGCGTGATCGCCTGCGCCAGCAGATCTCGCAGCGTCTGAAGATCGCGCAGGAAGGTCGAGATCGTATCGCTGAGCTCTTGCACAAACGTCGGCGCATCGTCCAGGCCACCCAGGTTTAGAATCTCGCTGAGCGGAATCAGCCCAAAGAGCTTCGGCAGAAGATCCGTCGGAAAGCTCTCTTTGTTGTAGAGCGGCCACGCGCCCGTCTCATTGCTGGACAGACCCAGCTTGCGCGAAAGACCACGCACCGGCAGATCGGGCTGCAAGAAGCCACCGGCTCGATCGGTGGCGCCCGCGAAGCTGACTTTCGCGGTGTCGCCGACGATCTTCATAAAGACCTCGGCGCCGCCTTGGAAGCCCCCCGCGACGTAGCCATCGGCATAGGCGACGCTGACCGCAGCAGCCGTCGGCGTAAGCTGCCGCATCGCCGGGATGACGACCGACGCTTGCTTAAGCAGCGGACGCGGTCGCGGAATCACATCGCTGGACCAGCTCTTGACCTCGACGCTGAGCGACTGCGTTTCTAGCGTCGTGGGGCCGCTGCGATCTTCTTCCGATGGCGCGAACGAGATCCGCTGACCTCCCGCGGCGATGGCAGCCAGCTTGGCCCATTCGGTCTTCAGCGTGGCCTGCACCGCTGGGTCTTTGGCCTTGTGCTCTGCGACGAAGATCAGCGGTGTCTTCAGCCGCACCGCGCGCCCGTCTTGATCCAGCGCATCCAGCACAAACGACAGCTTCTGGTTCGCGGCCAGCGATGGCCAAAACACCTCTTGCCCGCTGATTGCGCCGTTGCTTGCACCCGCTGTCGCCGCCCCAGGGTCCGCCAGATCCGGCGTCGTCAGCGGTCGCACCGACACGCGCAGAAACGGCAACGCGCGATCGACGTAGCCGCGATCCGGCTCGCCAATCACCAGGAACTTGCGCTGATACAGACGGGCCTGTGGATTGACTGCGCTTGCGATCTTGCGCTCGGTGACCTTGACCAGCGCCGCGCGATGGCCAAACGGATACAGCAGGCCCGGATACACCACGCGCACGAACTGGTCTCGCCCCATCGGCGCCACGTGATCCCACGACAGGATCCCCGCCAGCTCTCTTTCGCTATAGGGCTCTGTGTTCCACACGCCGTGCAGGTTCAGCCAAGCCCCCAGCGACGACAACATAAGCTGCTGCACGTCGATCGGCTCGGGCCGCACGTTGGCGACCTGCGCGTCGCCTGCGGACTGGCGCACCAGAATGAACCGGTCCAGCGAGTCGAGCGAAGTGCGAAAGCCGGCATCGCTGTGCGACGTCGGCTCGGTCATTTTTTCTTGGTCGCGCGCCCAGATGGCCCGCACCAGGCGCTGCGGATGGCGCCCTTCGTCAATGCGGATAGAGCGCCGCGAGCCGCTCTCTGCTCGGACTCCCAGTCGCGTGTGCCAAAGCTCGACGAGATTTCGATGCTGCAGCGAGCGCACGGGCTGCGAGCTATGGGCAAAGCCTCCCAGCTCACTTGGGGACAGAAACAGCCGCCACGGGGCTTCGATCGCCGTCTCGTCGCCCGTCGGCTTGCGCACATCCGGCAGCCGCTCCAGCGGCGGCAGCGTCTCGAACGAATCGCGAATCGCCTCACGGCCCAGCAGGGCCCGCGACAGGGCCAACGAACGGCCCAAGGACAAGCGCCGCAGCGTCGTGCTTGGGGCTGGCGTGCTCGGCGGCGTGTTCTCGGCGTCGGACAGGACGAAGCGGCCGTCGTCGAACAGATGAAGCGTTCCCACGCCAGGCAGCGTGGCCAGCGGGCGGCTTCCCGCCAAAGGCAGTCGGGGCACGCTGGGTCGCGGCCGGGCCGCTGGGGCCACGACGAGCTTGAACCGACGGAGCGCCGACAGCACCCCTTCGGTCGTGAAGTCGATACGCTCTCCGTCGGGAACTGCGAACACCAAGCGGCTGCGCTGCGCCGAACGCACCGTGATCGGCACCGCCTCTTCCGACTCGACCGGCTGCGCAACGGTTTCCTTGTAGCTGTACGCGCCCGTCAGCGGATCGCGATACCACTCGGGAACCTTTGGCGTCGTCGTCTCGCCAGGCGGCTTCTCGACGGCGTAGGTGGCGCTCTCGGCCATGTGCTGCGGCGGAAACGACACAATCAGCCGGGCTTTTCCCCCCGGCTCTGCGACAAGGACCGGCTTGCCGTCGACGTTCGAACGCGTAAGACCGACCGCAGTCACCTGCAGATCCAACAGGTCCGCGGGACGGAGCAGGCGAAACACAAGAGATGACATGAACGGCCTCCTGCCGAGCGAGCATCGCCGGCATCGCGCAAACGAACCGCAGCCCTTCGTCGCCGCGCTGTTTTATCCGCCAAAGAGCCTTCTTTGGCTATGCCCATTAAACCAGGACAATCGGAAACTCAGTATCCTTCGCACACACAGGCAGCGCGCACCACGTGGCAGGGAATGAATCGCGGATACTATAGGACTCATATGGACTGCCATCTGTGCGCAGAATCCAAGACTCAAACCCATGCACGCGCGGGATATAAACAAAGTAGCGCAACGTGAAATGCCTTTATGGGCATCGCGTCAGCCTGTAGTGTGTCTGCCTCATCTTGATCACTCGCAACGTCGTTCATCCACTGCAAGTGCAGGCGTTTTTCTTGCTGCAGTTTGAGCGCGAATATTTTGGGATTTGTTTTCCTTCTTTAATTAAGAGTCATGTGATATTTTATCTAGTGGATACTCCGGCGATAAAGACACTCATCCCCTACGGGAGTCATCGAGGTACCCAGCAATCTGATGCTGCGCGCACAGCACCTTGCATTGGAGGCAATATTCGTGCCAGTACTTGACTATGCTGCAACATGAAAATACCGCTATTTCCAGAAATTTCTGCGAAAACGTGTTTTCTACGTGAATATTTTTCGCGGCCGCTCTGGCTTCAAGAAGGAGCCAGGGGCGCTTCGTCCTGCCTGCTGCAGACCGGGCCCGACCCCTCGCTCGACCCGCGGTCCCCAGCACGTCGTGTTTCGCGATACGATCTGCGGCATCGCTGCCTCCTGGCTGGGGGCTCAGGCAGTCCGGTCGCTGGTGCGCGTTTTCGATCTGGACGGGCGGGTAGGGCAGCGACGCGGGACTTTGGTGTCGAGGCCGGCCCCACGTTTTGAACCGATGCGCAGGGCCCGATGCGCAGGGCCCGTTGCGATGGAGAAATCCGAACCGATGGATCGCAGCACGATGGATCACGCACTGGGGCGTCAGCGAGTGCCCGTGCCCTTTGCCTGCCCAGGCGTCGTGTTCTTGATCGAGGCTGCGCTGAGTGCGCAGCGCTGCCAGCTGCTTCAGGAGCAGGCCCGCGCGCTGGGCTTTTGCGCCACCGCGGACGACTATCCGCCCTCGTATCGCAACAACGATCGCCGGGTCTACGACGATGCCGAGCTTGCCTCTGCGCTGTTTGCTGAGCTGGGCTCGCTCTTGCCGGCCCAGCTGACGGACGCCGAGGGCAACACCTGGACGCTGTGCGGACTGAACAGCCGCTTTCGTTTTTGTCGCTATCGCGATGGCCAGGGCTTTCGCATTCATCAAGATGGCGCGCACGAGCCGGGGCCGGATCGGCGCTCGATCCTCACCTTGCAGGTCTATCTTGACGACGATCCGGCGCGGGTCGGAGGACAGACGCGCTTTTACTCCGAGCGCAGCGGCGGCCTGCTGGGTGGCGTGACGCCACGCATCGGACGGGCCATCGTCTTTGAGCACCGCCTGTGGCACGACGGCGAGCCGGTCCACCAGGGCGAAAAGCACGTGCTGCGCACCGATGTGATGTATCAGCGCGCCTGCATCGCAGCCGCGATCGAGCCCACAGCGCGCGATCCCAATCGACGCGAGCCAGCGCAGATCCTCCGAGGGCACCGGGGCTATGTCTTTGCGCTGGCAGCGCTGCCGCACGGCGAGCTGGCCAGTGGCTCGCGCGATCGGACGCTGCGCATCTTCCAGCGTTCAAGCGGTGAGCAGCGGGCCTGCTTTACGGGGCACCGCGGCTCGATCAGCAGCCTGTGCCCTGTAAGCGATGGCGCTTCGACGTCGATGATGCGCCTGCTCAGCGGCGGACGCGATCATGCGGTGTTCTTGCACGATCTGCAGCGCGGCGAATCGACGCCTCTCGCCGAGCTTCCTGCCGCCGTGCTGAGCTTCGCCGACTGCCGTCCGGCGTTCGTCGCGGCAGGCTGTGCCGATGGTGGGATCTATCTGTTCGATCGTCGGTCGCTGCGTGCGCTCGATGGCCGGCCGCCGCACCAGCGCCTGGGCCCATCGCTCGATCCAGCGTCGGTCCTGCCGCCGCGCGGCGGGTGGGTGTGGGCGCTCTTGCCGCGTCCGCGAGGGCGCCTGCTTTCTGCGGGGGAAGATGGCTGCCTGCGCCTGTGGGATCTGGCCAGTCGGTCGCTGCTGGCCGAGTGCGCGCTCGGTCATGGCGCGGTGCATGCCTTGGCCGATTGCGCGGGCCTGGACGCGCAGCCAGGGCAGCGCTCGCCGGGCATCGTGGCCGGCTGCAGCGATGGTCACCTGGTGTGGCTGACCGAGGGCGAGGGCGACTTCCCGCTGCGCCCACAGGCCACCTGCGCCGTGCATCGCGGCGAGATCTATGCGGTCTGCACAACGCAGTCAGGCCACGTCCTGTCAGCCGGCGAAGATGGGCGCATCGCACGGACGCGGCTCGTCGGTGCTTGCCTACAGCCGGCGCAGCCGCCGCAGCTTGGATCGCACCCGAACTTTGTCCGCAGCCTCGTCGTGCTCGCCGATGGCAGCGTGGCGAGCGCGGGCTATGACGGCACCATCGCGATCTGGGACCCGCGCACGACATGACCGGGGGCCCAGTCGCAGAAGGCAGCGCCAAGCCGCGCCTGCGCTCAGCTTGGCCGCGCTGACCGCGCTGACCGCGCTGACCGCGCTGGGGCGGCAAACCGCCGCGCAGCCCGTCCGTCGTTTGGCCCTTGGCGGCCTTACTGGCGCTTGCTTCCTGGCGAGGCGGGCGGCTTCTTGGGCTTGGGCAGCTTCTTTTTCATCAGGCCCAGCAGGTGCTGTTGCTCGTCGGCGCTCAGCGCAGCAAAGTCGGGGTCCGCCGCGACATCAATCAAGTCGGCTTCGCTCGTGGGTTGCAGGGCGAGTGTGCGCAGGGCCGCCCGGCAGCGCGTGCCCAGCGTGGGATCAAACGTGTATCGCGCCAACAAGTCGCTGCGTTCGGCACTGCTGCGCTGTCCCAGCTTGGCAATCACGTCCGGCATCGATAGCTGATGTAGGGTGTGAAAATAGTGATAAATGGACGATTGGCTCGTTTCGTCGTTTTGCTCTTTGCCATCGTTTCCATGAATCTTCGGCATGTCAGGGTACACATAATAACCATCCTTTCCAGGCGTCTCTCCCTTCGAGAACAGATACTTGCCACTGAGAGCCGATTCAGTATTGAGTTGTTCTTTGGTATATGGGATTGGATATTGACAAATTGAAGTAATGTATTCACCGGCAATGCGGCTACCGAAAGCCTCCATTAAGTTTTTGCGCGCAGAATCGGAGATTACAACTGCGCCACACCCCGCTTTATGGGTGATTCCACCGACTGTGCCAATATGCTGCAGCCAGGTGTCGAGCGCACCTGCGATATCTGTGACCGCGGCATAGCGTGACCATGGAACTTTAGGCAGCCAATGAACCAAATGAGCGACAAAGGCCACCAGCCGATCGTCCTTCCAGGCATGCACAAAATCGGGGGCTCGGAACGGTCCAGCTTCAAGCTGATCCCACTGGGCATCGGCGACTTTCTGGGCTGGCGAGTCGCTTCCTGGCTCTGCTGAAGTGTCCTCGGCCACGTGCACAAAGACGCCAAGCAGGGACTGATTTTTTGATAATTCATTCAGCGCGTCAGCACCGGTAACAATGCTTTGATTTTGAGTATCAACGATCTCAAATTGTGTGCTGTAGCGAATGCCGTGCGAAAGAAAGGTCGCACTCAATTTTGCGTCCGCAAAGACCGTCTTTAGGACCTTGGGCAGATCGCCTAGCGCCGAAAAACCACGTCCCCAGGTGAATTTCTGATTGTCATAGCTATTAATCGAAGAATATCCGCCTTCTTTCTCAAGCTCTTTGGCGATAATCAACATGACCCGCTCGGCATCCGTGCGATCTTTTTTGTTTTCCAGGGCCATCTTTTTCTTGGGTTTGGCCAGATCTTTACCACCATAGAAATAGCCATTCTTCGCGCTGCGCAGCATGCTGACATCGACCTTGGTTCGATTGTCCGCAATCTGGGTACAGATCGCTTGTTTCGTCGCTGCCGAGGTCTCAGAGGAGCGCAGGGCCTGCGGCCAGCTGAGCACATCGACGGTCTCTTTGAACTGACGCAGCGGGGTCTGGGCGGCGCTGGCTACGTGGGCGGCTTGTCCATCGGCGATCCGCTGTCCAGCCTCGTCGGCTTCGGTCTCTAGCTGGCGGCGCCGGGCAGAGTCTTCGTCGGTCGACGCCGCGTCGGGGAATTCCCCCGTCGGGGCAGCCAGGCCAGCGTCCACGCGATCCGCCTGCTGCTGGCCGCGTCGCTGCTGCACGACATGGGCTAGCTCGTGCCCGAGCAGCTGCAGCCCGCTGCGCGAGCTGGGATCCAGGCGAGCCGGGTCATAGCGAACCTCGTCCCGTGTGGCCACGGCCTGGCCCGCCCGCACCAGGCCATCGTCCCCGGCGGGGGTCAGGCGCACGTCGCGAAGCTCCAGACCAAAGAGCTGGCTCATGGGAAGCAGGAGCTGCTGAACCGCGCTGCCTTGTCCGCTGGGCAGAAACGGGGACCGGTCCGATGGCCACTCGCGAGCAAACCCAGCTTCGCTGCACTCGTCCAGGGCAAGCCCAGTCTGCAAGGGCTCGGCTGTTTGCAAGCTGGCTTGCCAAGCTGCCGCGTCCCCGCCGTTCTGGGCCGGGCTGGCACCGCCAGGCGCCCCACTGGACGCAGGCTGCCCCAGCGCTGCTGCGTCCGCCCTTCCGGGTACGAAAGGCGACGGCGTCCCCGCTCCCAGCGCAGCGGGCGTACTCCAATGATTCAAGACACGGGCCGCGATGTCTGGCGCTCCCCCGGCGCCGTGCCAAAAGCTCGGCCGCCCGGTGTGCTCGTGGCCATGGGCGCCCACTGGGCGTCTGCTCTGCGGGGCTTGGCTCGGCGCTGAATGCTGGGTCAGGGCGGCGGGGGAATGGATCGTTTTATCTGTCTGCGACATGGGCTCTTTCGTCGCGCAGCGGGTGACTGCGACCGCGCAGAGCCACAGCAAGCGATGTACCACCGCCACCGGCCTCGGACGGTCCGCCCCGGCGCTGCCGTCGCGTACTCGCCGTCGCTCGATCCCGACGGCCCACGTTCGCTGGCAACAACAACCTGGCCCGGCGCGCTGGCCACCTCGGCCGTTTCGGCCTTGGCATTCACCTTGCGATGAACCACGGCTGCCCCCTTCATCGCCACCAGTTGAGGTTCGCCATGCAGGACGTTCAGTTTGCACACCACAGCGACGATGACTCCAGCGGATCCACCATGGGCGCTAGCCCAGCCATGGCCCCCCCATGGGCCGCAGAGGACGATGGCACCGCGGCGCATTCGACCGGGCAAGCAGAGTCGGCTCTGCCGTTCCCCGATGACTTCGTAGCCCCCCACGCAGGCAGCGCCGGCACCGACGGGACAGCTGCCGACCCGCAAGCCGTGCGCAGCGGCACGCAGACCGACGCTGGCAGCCCGGCCCTGACCCTGGGCATGGCCAGCCACCTGTTTGGTCATCTGTGTGATCAGCGCCTCGGGGTCTCTGGCGCGACGGCGCTTCTTGCCTCTTCGCCCGTCGATGAGGAACACCCTGCAGCCGACCGGCACAGCGCACAGACCTATGCGCCACCGGCAGAGCTTCTGCGGCGCGTCGAACAACACACAGGCGCGCGTCTCGATCAGGTGCGCGTCCACATCGGCGGCAAGGCACAGGCAAGCGCGGCTGAATATGGTGCTCGCGCGTATGCGCAGGGCAGCGACTTGTTCTTTGCCGCTGGCCAGTATCGGCCGGGGACCGTCGACGGCGATCGACTGCTGATCCATGAGCTTGTCCACGCGGCGCAGCAGCAAGGGGCCAGCAGCGGCGCCAGCCCGGCGATCAGCGCACCGGACAGCGCCCCCGAGCAGGAAGCCGACGCCATCGCGCACGCCATGACCGCCGGGGATCAGGCTGCGCCGCGCAGCGCTCGCCGCCCGCTGGGTCGAGTACAGGCCGCGCCGTTTGGCATCTATCGCAGCCCCGACCCCGAGACCTTGGGCACCGCGCAGACGACTGCCCCCATCGCGAAGAATGCCATCCAGCCGCAGCGGCAAATGGTTGCCGAGCTGGAACGGGAAACCTCGCTGCTGCGGCACGGGCAGCGCGTGATCGCATGGATCGAAGGAAAGCGCTGCCAACATCCCGACGAGAGCTTTGAGTTCACCATCGACGAACTATTCGCCGCGACGCAGCCACGGACGGAAACAACCGGAAAAAAGAAAACCATTCAAGCCGAGATCCCAGGTATTCAAATAAAATCCGCCGCCGAATTGAAGCCTATTCTGGATATTTTGATACATTACGGCGTTATCAATGGACCGAGTGCCACCAGTAAAAATTACACGATCAATGTCGAGACAAGAGTGCCATATGCCGCGAAGCAGCTGCGGCGATCTAAATTTGATAACGCGCATCGCGATATTACCGCATTTACCCAGCGCTTTAAAAAACGGGTACATGCAAAGAGTCCGCAGAAATCCGTGGTCGAGACCGATCTGGCGCCCATGGAGTGGTCATCAGATTTCAGTGCTGTGAAAAAAGAAAAAGCAGCAAATATTAAACTTACTAATTTATCGGCAAAGATGGGCGAATACGTGGTTTATCCTGCCGCCAAGAAGGGGAAAGCGCAAGCGCCTATCTTTGGCGCCAAGTCGGCAACCGCACATGAGCAAAAAGATGAAAACGGCAAGACGACCGGCTGGCAGATCGAGATCGCGGGCCAGGCAAAGCCCCTGGTGTTGTCCGATGAACCCGAGGCCATCGAGCCGCTGGCCAGTGGCACACGCGAGGCAACGCTGAAGCGTCGCGAGCAGCTTCAGCGCGAGATCAAAGCGGCTCAGCATGAGCTGCACGCCAGCCAAGCGTATCGCACGTTTTCCAAAGAAAATCTGGTCCTGTTTAAGAGATTGCGGGAATTAAATACCCAGTTTAGCATTGGAACATACCATGGCCATAGCTGGGCCGAGTTTTCGGCGGACATTTTTATCTCTGCCGGATTCGATAAAGACGCCGCCGGATTTTGGGACCGTGCAGCCGTGCGGCGGTTCTTTGATGACCTGAATACCGCTGCAGAAATGACGGATACAGAAGAAGGCAAATTCGCTTGGCGAGCCATCTATAACGATCACGATCTGGCCGAGGAGATCAACAAGAAATACGGCAATGAGCGCGTCATTCACGCCCCGCATCATGGCCCGCATCCCGATAAATTGCATATCCATTTGGATGCTCGCCCGGTTACACTAAATAAGGACGCCGCGACTGGCTATACGATGGTAGATGGCCGAGTTCACTTGAATGAACCGCTCGCCCCGTAAGCAATCGGCAAATCGCCCCGTGGCATGGAACGAGCGACCGACGGGTCGTAAGCACGGCCAACGCAGCAGACTGTGGCCACAGTCACGTTTTCAACGCGCAGCCAGCCTGGCCGGGGGCCGCCCCGAGAGCTGGCGACATTGTTTTGGTTGACAGAGATGCGATACACACAGCGGATGGTTCTCAATCGACTCGTGCTGTGGCCCTGTGGGGCTCTCGGCTGGTGGGTGTGGCTTCTCATCTGGGGCGCGACGGCCGCTTGTAGACAGCCGGCCTCGTCGCCTCCGCAGGATGCAGGCAGCCCCCGCGTCACGCCCCCGCTTACCCATCCACAGGCGGCGGCACCGACGAAGCCAGCGCCCACGGCGACACACGCGAGCGATGCAGCGCTTCCAGCCGCGGATGTCGCGGCGGCCGTGCAGCCCGAAGAGCGCTTTGCGACCGCGCAGACGCCCAAGCTGGCACCAAGCCAGGTCTGCAGTCGGCCGGTGGCCGAGGTTCCAGGGATGCGTGTCCTGGGTCGCGAGCACGGCTATGCCGACTACGACAAGCCCTTTGGCTGCATCGCACAGAGCGTCTGGGAGGGCGGCGCGCTGCGTTCGCTTGCGGACACAGCGGCGGCCTGGATCGGACCGCCCAGCCCGACCCAAAGCCACAGCCCGGATCGCGGAAAAGCCGCCCTGCGCTTTATCCGCTTGGTGTACTTCGCGTTCGAGCCTGTGCTCGACCAGCCGACCGCCGTGTTCCGTCGCTCCGGCGCACCCAAGTTTGCGGCGCCCCGCGTCGAGACCCTGCGGGATGGCAGCTTGACGGCAACGCTGTTTACGCAGCCATCGTTTCCCGGCCCGATCGATATGGTGCGGCGCTGGAAGTTGCGCTTCGCGGCAGATGGACGCTTGCTGGAAGCGGTCGTGCTGCAGCAGAAGACCTTCGACTGGCACACCGATCCGGAATTCCTGCGCAGCGACGGTCGCGTTGACAAGTAGTGGTCGGTCGGGCGCATCACGAGTGGCGTTGGCTGGCTCGCGGCGCGATCGGGCGCATCGGCCGTCGCTATCGCTCGGCGCAGCTAGCGCAGAGACGCGCGAGGTCCTGGCGCAGCCTGATCTTCCACGGATCGTCGTAGACGGGTACGCGGCCACCCGGTTGCAGACAGAGGCCGCTGCCCGGTGGCTCAAGAAACTGCAGCTTCGCCCGTCACGCTCGATCGGATCGTGTACCCCTCGGCGTGAAGGTCGAGGGCTGGCTAGCTGGACGCCGGATCCGCAGCCACCAGAGCCCCATCGCCCGCTTCCACCCCGAAGGATGGGCGCCTACGCCGCGCACCGTCGCTCAGCCAAGCGATCCCAGCAACGTTGACTTGACCCTGTCAGAGGGGGCCTCTATCTTCTTGCGCCCGAATGAGCGTCAGCACTCCCAACGGCCCTACGGCGCTGCAAGAGATCCTGGTCTCGCTGGATCAGGAGACGCAGCGCCGGTATTTGAACTACGCGCTGTCGGTCATCACGTCGCGTGCGCTGCCCGATGTGCGCGACGGACTGAAGCCGGTGCAGCGGCGCATCCTTTACGCCATGTACCACGACCAGCGGCTGTACCCCGACGCCAAGTTTCGCAAGTGCGCGTCGGTGGTCGGCGATGTGCTGGGCAAGTACCACCCGCACGGTGACTCGTCGGTGTACGAAGCGCTGGTGCGCATGGCCCAGGATTTTTCGCTGCGCTATCCGCTGATCGACGGACACGGCAACTTTGGTTCGCAAGATGGCGACGCGCCGGCTGCCTATCGATACACCGAGTGCAAGCTGCGTCCGTCGGCCATCGCCCTGCTTGGCGAGCTGGGGCAGACCACGGTCGATTTTCGCCCGACCTTCGACGGCGTGCGCTTCGAGCCCGTGGTGCTGCCGGCGCAGCTTCCGAATCTCCTGCTCAATGGCACGCAGGGCATCGCCGTTGGTATGGCGACTTCGATGCCGCCGCACAACGCGGGCGAGCTGCTCGATGCCTGCCTGGCCCTGATCGACGAGCCGCAGCTCGATACGCGGGCGCTCTTGCGCTATGTCCGCGGCCCCGACTTCCCGACGGCGGGCGAGCTCCTGACCTCGAAGGCTGAGCTGGCCGAGGTGTACGAGACGGGCCATGGCTCGCTGCGTCTGCGCGCGACCTATCACATTGAAGAGCCAGCCGACCGACGCGAGGGCAAGCGCATCGTCATCGACTCGATCCCGTACGCCGTTGTGCGGTCGTCGATCATGGAAAAGATCGGCGAGCTTGTCGAAGAGAAGAAGCTGCCGATGGTGCAGGACTGCCGCGACGAGTCGACGACCGATACGCGCATTGTCTTTGAGCTCAAGCGCGGATCGGACCCGACGCTGGTCATGGCGTACTTGTTTAAGAACACGGCGCTGCAGACCAGCGTGCAGATCAACATGACCTGCCTGGTTCCGACGGAAAACCCCGAGGTCGGGGCGCCGCAGCGGCTGAGCCTGCGCGACTGCATTCGCCACTTCCTCGACTTCCGCTTTCACGTCGTCACGCGTCGCTTAGAGCACGAGCTCCGTGAGCTGAAGAAGCGCATCCACGTGCTCGATGCCTTTGCTCGCGTCTATGACGCGCTCGACGAGATCATCGCCATGATCCGGCGCAGCGAAGGCAAAGCGGACGCCAAAGAGAAGCTGATCAGCCGCTTCAAGTTCGACGAGGATCAGGCGGAAGCCATCCTGGAACTGAAGCTGTACAAGCTGGCCAAGCTTGAGATCCTGGCCATCCAAAAAGAGCTGGCTGAGCGCCAAAAAGAGGCCAGGCGCATCGAGGGCCTGCTCGCCAGCGATGGAAAACGCTGGGAGCTGATCCGTCGCGAGCTGGGTGAGCTGCGCGAGAAATACAGCGACAAGCGGCGCACGCGCATCGGCGTGCCCGCTGAAGAAGTCACCGTCGACGAGACCGCATTCATCGCTCACGAGGACAGCAATGTCGTGGTGACGCGCGATGGCTGGGTCAAGCGCGTCGGTCAGCTGCGCGACATCTCGACGACGCGCGTACGCGAAGGCGACGAGGTCATGTGCGTCCTCGGCGGCTCGACCAAAGAGCTGGTTGTGTTCTTTAGCAGCCTGGGGTCGGCGTATGTCTGTCGCATTCTCGATATTCCAGCGACGACGGGCTATGGCGAGCCGGTGCAGAAGCTGTTCAAGTTCGACGATGGCGAGCAGGTCGTCGCAGCGCTGTCCTTGGATCCGCGGACGCTGCCCGGTCCCATCGACAACATTCAGCTCTTGGCGGTGACCAAGACGGGCTTGGCGCTGCGCTTTGCGCTGTCCCAGCACAGCGAGGTATCGACGCGAAGCGGTCGTATGTTTGCCAAGCCAGCGACGGGCGATGCTGTGCTAGGCGTTCGTCTGGCCCCGGACGTGGCGCGCGTCAATGTCGTGTCTGCCGAAGGCCGCGCGCTCGCCTGCGCAGCACACGAGGTTCCTGTGCTTTCGGGCGCTGGAAAAGGCGTGCAGCTTCTGAAGCTGCAGGGCGACGACAAGGTGCTTGGCTTCAGCGTGGCTGAGCCACTGCGCGTCGAGACGGACAAAGGCGACGTCCTGGATGTCGCGACCCTTTCGGACATGAGCGCGCGGGGCGGCAAAGGCCGCGAGGTGCTCAAGCGCGGTCGCTTGATGCGCTATCTGTCGCCGCCACCGACGGTGCCGCAGCTTGGGGCGGGCAAGCCCACGAACCCGGCCACCAGCCCACCGGGGGGCGGGCCACCTGACTCTGGACCGCTGTTCGGATCGACCTAACGAAAACGGAACCGTGCCCATGGCCGCAACGAGCAAAAGCCCCAGCAAAAGCAAAGCGGGAACGCAGTACACCGAAGAGGACATCGTCGTCCTCGAAGGTCTTGAGCCAGTCCGCAAACGACCGGGTATGTACATAGGCGGCATCGATAGCCGCGGTTACCACCACCTGCTGTGGGAAATTCTCGACAACGCCGTCGACGAAGCAATCAACGGCTATGCCAGCAGCATCACCGTGACGCTGCACAAGGACGGCCGCTCCGCGACGGTGGAAGACAACGGGCGCGGCATCCCAACCGGAATGATGCCCAAGTACGGCAAGAGCGCGCTTGAGATCATCCTGACGACGCTGCATGCCGGCGGGAAGTTTCAAGAAGGCAGCTACACCCACTCGGGCGGCTTGCATGGCGTCGGCGCCTCGGTCGTAAACGCGCTGTCGTCCGAGCTTTGGGTGCGCGTCAAGCGCGAGGGGCAAGAGATCGAGCAGGGCTTCGCTCGCGGTGTTCCTCAAGGACCGCCGATTGTCCTCGGAAAAGCCCGCGGCAACGGCACCAAGCTATTCTTCCGCCCCGACTCCGAGATCTTTGGCGACAAGGCACAGTTTGATGCGGACCTGGTGCGCGAGCGACTCGAAGCCAAGAGCTATCTGCACAAGGGCCTGCGCGTCGTCTATGTGAACGAAGCAGCCGGCGAGCGCGTCGAGTTTCAGCACCAGGGCGGCATTGCCGATTACCTGCAAAAGATCGCAAACGACCGGCAGAAGCCCGTCTTGTGCCCGACGGTGTACGTCGAGCGCGGCGGCGAGGGGGGGGCCACGCGCTTCGAGGTGTCGTTTCTGTGGAGCGAGGGCGACGGCGAGTACATAAAGAGCTTCGTCAACGGCATCCCGACTCCATCGGGGGGCACGCACGAAAACGGGCTGAAGGCCGGCTTGGTCAAGGGCGTGCGCAACTACATGGACACGCATGGCCTGCTGCCCAAGGGCCTAACGCTCACCGCCGAAGACATTCGCGATGGGCTGTGCGCGATCTTGTCCTGCTACGTACGCGAGCCGCAGTTCCAGGGGCAGACCAAAGAGCGGCTCAACAACCCCGAAGTCACCGCTGAGCTCGACGGTGCCGTCCGCACCTTCGTCGAGAGCTGGCTGAACAACAACAAGTCCTCGGGCGATGCCATCGCCGCTCGCGTCGTTCACACCGCCCGCGTTCGCGAGGCCGCCAAGGCTGCAAGTGCCGCGGTCCAGCGCAAGGGCCCGGTTAGCCACCGCTTGAACCTGCCCGGCAAGCTCGCCGACTGTCAGAGCAACGATCCCGATCAGACCGAGCTGTTTATTGTCGAGGGAGACTCGGCAGGTGGCTCGGCCAAGCAGGGTCGCAACCGCAAGACGCAGGCGATTCTTCCCCTGCGTGGCAAAGTGCTGAACGCAGCGCAAGCGACGATTGAAAAGCTACTTTCGAACAAAGAGCTGCAAGACATCGTGTCGGCGCTGGGCTGTGGCATGGGCGACAAGTACGACGAGTCGCGCCTGCGCTATGGCCGTATCTTCCTGCTTATGGATGCCGACAGCGACGGGCACCACATCTCGACGCTGCTCCTGACCTTCTTTTATCGCTATCTGCCCAAGCTCATCGAAAACGGGCACATCTTCCTGGCGCAGCCGCCGCTTTACCGCATCGACCACGGCAAAGAGACGCACTGGGTCCTCGACGACGCCGAAAAAGAACGCATCCTGGCCAAGCTGCCCAAAAACGCCAAGCCCGAGATCACGCGCTTTAAGGGCTTGGGCGAGATGATGCCGCAGCAGCTCTGGGCGACGACGCTGGACCCCAAGCGTCGCATCGCGCTCAAGGTCCGCATCGATGACAAAGACGCGACCGATCGCATCCTCAACGACCTGATGGGCAAGGATGCCAGCGCTCGCTTTCGCTTCATCATGGACCGCGCCAAGGACGCCCAGGCCCTCGACATCTAGAAGGCTCGTGACGGGGATGACAGCCACGGCCGGACGCGGCCGAGCAGCCCGTCGATGAGGCCCCGCAGCCTGCTGGCTTGCCGAGCCCATGGGCGCCCAGCTGTGCGCGTCCGAGTGAGTGGCGACGCGCAGGCGCGCATCCCCAGAAATTTGCGCACATACACGGCAGCGGCTGGCTTGGTATCGCGCTTGCTGAAGTTCCCGCACAGATCGGGCGGAGGACGTGATGCGAGCCACACTTGTTCTGTTGTTGGGCCTGGCCAGTGAGCTGGCTGTGATGTTCATGCAGCCGATGCAGGCGCGGGCGATGCCAAAAGGCCGCTTGCTTTCGGTGATTCCGGGAAGGCAGGCGGCGCTGGGCGTCGACCTGGCGCAGTCGGCAGAGGCGGCGGCTCGGCCTTCGCTGCAGGCTGTGGCCTTTCGCGAGGCTGTGGCCGCGCAGTATCGCCTGGACTCGTCACAGGTTCGCGTCACTCCAGCCGATGCCGAGAGCAGCGGCATGGCCATCGCTCGCATCGGCGATCTGTCGCCGTATGTCGCGCGCTCTGCCGGGCACGAGATCCGTGGCTGGGTCGATGATCAGGGCGCGGTCGTGCTGCCGGAAAACGTCAAGCTGGGCCGGCTGATGCGGGCGGTCGCGCTGCGCTCTGCGACGCCAGCCCTTTCGCCGCTGGGCGTGGCCGAGCGGCTGGCCTGGATGCTCGGGCCGGCGCTGCGTTTGGTCCGCAGCCCGCTCGATCTGTCGCCAGGCAGTCGGGCGATGTACATGGCACCGCAGCGCTCTTTGGGGGCTTCCGGCGTGGTGACGCTGCGCTTTCTGCTCAAGCAGGCCGCAGGGCCGGGCCAAGTGCAGCTATACGAAGTCACGCTGCGCTGTCTAGCCGACTACCAGACCAGCCTGCAGATCCAGCGCGTCTAAGCAGCGCGCCTCGCGCCGCTCTGAGGCCGGCTGCGGCCTCTACAGACTGCCTACTCAGCTGCGATCGCGGGCTCGGCGGCGCGCCTACCCCGTCGAGGTCCGGTGGGCCTTTTTCGCGGGACAGCCCGAATTGTGTGATAAATTTTGGAGTGGGTATTCAGTGTAAATTCATATAGTAATCAAAGAAGTGTGTTTGAAAAGCGTGCGCGCTTGATGTATGGCCGGGCTGCGTGATATCGTTTGTTTGCTATGATCGTTTCTTAAATGATGGGCAGAAAACCACCCATTCTAAGAAAGGGGGGCTTATGAAAAAAACACTCCTGGTACTAGGATTAGGACTTGGCTACGCAGCCGCGGTGGCCTGCAACAGCAGTGACATCGGTGGCGGCGGCGTCGATGATCCCAACGGCAACAGCGACGGTGGCAGCGACATGCGAGGACGCATCGACCCCGATGCCGCCTGCGCGTCAGTGAAGGCCACGGCGACGCTGAGCAAGTCGCCAGTTGATGTCATCTTCGTCATCGACAACTCGGGGAGCATGACCGCCGAGATCGTCGAAGTCGAAAATCGCATCAACTCAGACTTCGCCACAATCATTGCCAATAGCGGACTTGATTATCGAATTATTATGGTGTCAAGGCACGGCAATTCAGGCAATCAGCGCATCTGCATCAAATCGCCAGTCTCGGGAACAACTTGTAACCCGATTCCGGCGCAGCCTGTGAATACTCCCACGTTCCGTCACTATAGCCTGTTCATCGCTAGCACTGACTCGTATCAGAAAATCTTGAACTCGTACCGGACCGCGGATGAGTTCAACTTGGCGCCAACCGGCTGGTCGGCTTGGCTGCGCCCCAGCGCGTTTAAGACCTTTGTCGAGATCACCGATGACGCGACCAGCGGCACGCTGCCAAACGGTGGGGGCAATGCCACGGCCGTGAACTTCGACCGGGCGCTCCTGGCGCTGGATCCGGCGCAGTTTGGTACAGCGACCAAGCGCAACTACATCTTCCACGCCATCGTTGGGGTGCGGGACAATCCTGCTGGGGCGACGACTCCGTATCAGCCCACTGACCCAGAAGTGACCAACGCCTGCGGGACGGCGCAGAACGTGGGCATCGAGCACCAGCGCTTGGCGCGTCTGACGGGTGGATTGCGTTACCCGGTCTGCCGCACCACCGATTACAACGCGATCTTCAACGCGGTCGCGCAGGGGGTTGTCAGCGGATCGAAGGTGGCGTGCGACTTCAACATTCCCGATCCCCCGCCGATGAAGGAGTTCAAGCTGAACACGGCTCAGCTTGAGTTCACACCCAGCAACGGCGGTGCGCCGCGCATCTTCAATCAGGTGGCCGACCAGGCGTCTTGCCGGCCGGATGCGTTCTATATCCAGAACCGGCGTGTCTATCTGTGCGGCACGACGTGTGACGATGTGCAAGCCGACAGCGGCGCCAAGATCGAATTCCTGCTGGAGTGCAACGTCATCATCGGCTAGTCGCTCTGCGACGACGCGATCGGTCCGCGCGCGTCGCTTCAGCCCCCCCATCCTTCGTTCGCTCTGCCGACCTGCCCGATGCAGGCGGCCCAGTCTGCGCGAGACGCGGCGGGATTGACTGCCGTCCTCGCGCGGTGGCTACACTTCGCCCGAGCTTTGTGTGATATGTTGGTATTCGATTTCTAGTTAGGGGAAGAGCCACGGGCTCTCCTGGGGCGTCCGTCTTGTCTGTGTGTCTGTGATGGCTGACTGACCAGATACGAAACGAGGAAGCTATGATGGAAAGAATATTCATTGTTGAAGACGAAGCCATGGCGGTTATGGCTATTATGGATTATTTGAAATTGTTTGGTTATTCTGTATGTGGCCATTCGGCACATGCGGAAAAAGCTCTGCAGATTATTCCTGAGCTTGCTCCAGATCTTGTGTTAATGGATATTCGACTTGCCGGCAACATGGATGGCATTGAGTTAGCATCTGTTCTGACTTCGAAATATGGTGTTGGCGTGGTATTCATGACTGCATATACTGATGAAGATACACTGGCCAAGACAGAGCAGGTTGGTGCATTCGCATATCTGGTGAAACCGATTGAACCGTCCTCGCTACGTGCCACGATTCGACTCGCATTGCAGAAACATAAAATCGAACGCGCCTTGCGTCAGGCTTTTCGGAAAATTGAGGAACAAAGTGAAATCATACAACGCAGCGAAGCGTTGTATCGTGGTATTGTTGAATTCGCCAGTGATGCAATTATTACGATGGATAGTTCTAGTATCATTATCGCATTCAATAACGCAGCAGAAAAGTTATTTGGATACAGCAGCAGCGAGATCGTCGGGAAGCCTGTGGAGCGGCTGATCCCGGCCAACTTACGCATCCGACACGCAGCGGCCGTCTCGGCATTTTCAACGGAACCATGCTCGGGGCGATCGATGCGGCACCTGGGCAGCATGACCTGCCTGCGCCAGGATGGCTCGGTTTTTCCATCAGAAATCGCCATTTCAAGAGTCAATACCGCAGGCCGAACGCTGTACACAGCTATCGTGCGAGACATGACCGAGCGTCTTGCCACCGAGAAAAAGCTCGTTCATCAAAATATTCTGATCACGCATGCGCAAAAGTTAGCGAAATTATCATCGTGGGAATGGGATTTGACGAATAACAGCATCACCGTAACAGAAGGAATGAATCGCTTACCTGGCCAGATATCTGAGAAATATAATGGCGATGTCGTTGATGAATATATAAAAATGGTACATCCAGGAGATCGTGCAAGTCTACTTGAAGCGGTGCAGCGAACGATAAAGGATGGAAATTCTCTGGATGTAGAATATCGTCATTATTTACCCGATGGCGATATTCAACATTTGCATGCCATTGGAAACGTTGTGTCTGATGACTCTGGGATGCCTGTGCGTATATTTGGGAGCTTGCAGGATATTAGTGAGAGAAAACGAGCGGAACATGAACTTCGCCAGCTCAATGAATTACTGGAAGCACGTGTGACGCAGAGAACTGGAGAATTAAAAACCGCAAAAGAAATGGCGGAATCTGCGAATCAAGCGAAGACCCGTTTCTTGGCGAATATGTCTCATGAACTTCGGAATCCGCTAAGTGCCATTATGGGATTTGCCGATATGCTGGTTTCTGCGGGGCTTCCAGACGAGCCGCGCGGGCAGGCCGAGGACATTCGGCGCGCCGGTACGCACTTGATGGCACTCATCGACGATCTGTTGGATCTGGCGCGCATTGAGGTGGGTCGGCCCAGGGTTGAGCTGACATCGCTGCCACTGACCCGCGTGTTTGCTGAAGCTACGTCGCTGACATCGGCGGCGCTGCTGGCTCGTCGCATCCAGTACTCCTGCCACGCTGACGGTGGGCTGTTCGTGCAGGCCGATGGTGCGCGCCTGCGGCAAGTGCTGGTCAACCTCTTGTCCAATGCCGCCAAGTACACGCACGAAGGTGGGCGCGTCGCGCTGTCCGCGGGCCGCACGAGCGAGGGCCACATTCGCATTTCGGTGACCGATGACGGGGTCGGCATTCCGGCGCACAAACTCAAGGACTTGTTTGTGCCCTTCGAGAGGCTGGGCGCCGAGAAAACTCCCGTTGCGGGGGATGGCATTGGCCTGGCACTTTCACGCAAGCTGGTCGAGCTCATGGGCGGGCGTATCGGCGTCGAGTCCGTGCCGGGCCACGGCACGACGTTCTTTTTGGATCTGCCCGCCGGCAAGGACACGCCCGCTGCGCCACCGCCCGCAGACGTGCCGCTGGCGGAGCCGCGACGAAGCCTGCGCGTGCTGTACATCGAGGACGATCCGATCAACCGCAGGCTGATGCAGGCGGCCTTGGCCAAGCACGCCGCGATGTCGCTGCGCTGTGCCGAGAGAGGCTCGGAAGGCCTGGCGATGGCAGAGGCCGACCCGCCGGATGTGATTCTGGTCGACATGCACCTGGGCGATATGGACGGCTATGACGTGCTGCAGGCGCTGCGACAGCACCCCCGCCTGTCTGGGATTCCGGCGATTGCCGTATCGGCGGCGGCGCAGACTTCAGAAGTGCGGCGAGCGCTAGAGGCTGGATATCGGCACTACCTGACCAAGCCGTTTTCGCTGGCCGAGCTAAGCGCGCTGCTCCTGCGCATTGGCTCGGCCGCATAGCCACGTCCACCCGGCAGAAACCAGTCGCACCACGGCGGCGAGGTGCCTCCTAGACGTTTGAGAAGCGACGCGATGACGCCACCTTGCGCATACAATGATCCGCGTGTGAATCCGGCAGCCATGCTGCCCGTCCTCTCTTGCGTACTTTGAACCCGCGGCGCTTGCCGACTGCTTCTATGGAGAGACCGATGCGCAACCTGACCATCACCGCTCTTTTGCTTTTGTCTGCCACGACCGCCTTCGCGCAACCCAGGCCGGGTCGCGCCCGCCAAGCTGAGCTACATGGCGATCGCGCGGCGATCAACCGCGACGCCCGGCAAGTCCGCGATGATCAGCGAGACCTCGTGCGCTTTCAAACGACACTCAATGCCTTCGACGCAGCTGTGACTCGTCGAGATGCCGGGGCCGTGCGCGCCGCGCTGACCAGCTTTGTTGCCCAGGGCCGCGCCGAGATCGCGGAACAGACGCGAGAAGTCGGACAGGCCAATCGTGAGGTGACTCGCTCAACCGGCGAGCTCGTGCGCGACCGCAACGGCAAGGACGCCCGTGATCTGCGCGATGACCGCCGCGACGCCATCAAAGAGAGCGCCGCCCTCATCGAAGAGCGGAACCTGCTGACCGAGCTTGAGCGCACGGTTGCCGCGGAGTATGCGTGGGGACCGCAGGTGCCCATCTTGGTGCGCGCCCGGCAGATCATGGTGCGCTTCGTCGAGCTGGCCCGAGCTGAGCTGCAGCGATCGCACACCGAGCTGCGGGAAGATCGGCGCGAGCTACGCGAAGATCGTCGCGGCATTCGCTAGGTCGTGCAGCGGCTTCGTTTCGTTTGTTTGTTTCGTCGCTGCTTGTCTAGGGATGGGCAGCGGGCCGCCCGCCATCGACCCACGGGATGACCACTGAAATGCCGGTACCGCGAGCGGTGGGCACGCGCAGCAAGCTCGCGTCGAGCTGCATCATCAGCGTACGAATGAGCTGCCAGCCAAAGTCTCCAGCGGTCTGCGGGTTGAAGTCGAGCGGCAGTCCGATGCCATCGTCTTGCACCAACAGTTCGATCCGTCCAAAGGTCCATGTCGCGCTCACCTGCACCTGACCCGGTCGGCGAGCTGGAAACGCGTGACGATAGGCATTCGTCAGAAGCTCGCACAAGATCATGCCGATAGGCTGCGCGCTTTCGATGGGCAGGTGCAGTGGCTGCACGGACAGCACCGTCTGCACGTGTTCACTCGCGAGCATTGAGCGCTGCAGCGCATCTACGAGCGCGTGGATGTAGGCCACCATGTCGATGCGCGAAAGATGGGTCGATTGGTACAGGCGCTCATGCACAAGCAGCATGGCCTGCAGGCGCAAGCGTGCCTCGGCCAGGGCATCGCGATCAGCGGCGCTCGCCGATTTTTTCGACTGGAAGTGCAAGAGCCCAGCGACCACCTGCAGGTTGTTTTTGACGCGGTGGTGGATCTCGCGCAGGAGCGTTTCTTTTTCGCGCAGAGAATCGGCTAGGCGCTGTGCTGCCCAGCACTGCTCGGTCACATCTTGGTTGGCGCCGGCAAGGGACATGGGCATGCCTGCGGCATCGCGCATAACACGAGCGATCGAGTACAGAGTGCGCAGCTCACCATCGGGGCGGCGGATGCGGAAGTGACCTGCCCATTCCCCGGAGGCCAAGGCGCTGGGAATGGCGAGGCTCGTAACGTGGCGATCCTCCTCGGGAACCAGGCTCTGACAGAACTCTCTGTTGACCAGGCCTTCCTTTTTTTCGATGCCTGCGATGCGGTACATCTCGTCAGACCACCAGATGGACTGCGTCCGCAGGTCGAGCTCCCACGCACCGACATGTGCCAGCCGTTGTGCTTCTGCCAGGCGCTGCTCAGCGCGCCGCAGATCTTGTTCGCAGCGGATGCGCTCGGACACATCGCGCAGCGTCAACAGCCACAAGTCCAGCTCTCGGGATCCGTCGAGGATCGGCACGAGCTCCAGATCCCAGTACGTCGCGCCACCTTGCGAGCTCGGCCAGCTAGAAAGGGGAAACGCGCACTTGCGCAGAGGGGTCTGGGTGAGCTGAGCCTGCTCGAATTCGACGCGCAGCGTGTCTGGCAAGTACGCGAACAAGGATTTCTCAACGACGCGCTCGGGCAGTGTGCCGGCTGCGCGAGAAAAGGACTCGCTGGCTCGGATGACACGAAACGTCGTGTCGAGCACTGCCATCGGATCGGCCGTGTGCTGAAAGATGCGATCCAATAAGCGAGACTGAGCGCGAACGCGCGCCTCGGTGGCCCGCGGCTCCTCGGTCGACGTGGGACGCGCCGGCAGCTCGCGCGCGGTGACCAAGCTGCTGCCGCCTTTCAGCGCAATGAAGCGCATGTCGACGCGCAGATAGTGCCCTTGCTTGTGTCGCAATTCGAAGTTCGATCGGAACTCAACGCTGGGTGCTGAGCTGCCTTCGTGTCGCCGCGACTCGCCGGGGCGGAACAGGCCATCCAGTCGCAGGCCGACCAGCTCGGAAACGGAGTACCCCAGAAGCTCGCCAGCCCGTCGATTGCAGTCGCGTATGCGACCGTCGCGATCGAGCAGCAAGATGCCATGCCCGGCCTGATCGAGCAGCGACTGATAGCGCTGCTCAGTCTCGCGCAGCGCTGCCTCGGTGCGTCGCATGTCCGAGACATCGGTCAGGGTGCCGATGTGACCCGTGAGCTGCCCCTGTTCGTCGTAAAGGGGCGTGCTCTGTCCGAGCACCCAGATGTGTTCGCCGCGGGCATGCCGCAGGCGATACTCCAGGCGGAATAGCGAGTGCTCGTGATGCGCTCGATCGAGCTCAGCCAAGACTGGGCCCACATCGTCGGGATGGATACGGCCCCGAAGTCCGTCGTCCAAGGCTTCGCGCTGGGTAATGCCCAGGATGTCGCAATACCGCTGGTTGGCGAACGAACAGCGACCTTGCGCGTCGGCTCGATAGACCCCAACTGGGCTTGTCGAGATCAGCGCGCCATAGTGTTGTTCTAGCGCCGAGAGAGCCTGCTCGGTCTGTTGTCGATCCGTCACATCGACACCGATTGCGAACACCGCACAGGCAGTCCCTTTCACATCGCGTAGCAGCGTGGTCCGCCACTCGATCGCGAGCTTCGGGCCGTTTGCGGTCTGCAGATGGTGCAGGATCGTGCGGTCCTTTGCCCCGCTCAGCACGTCCTTGAAGGCTTGTTGGACCCCTGCTTGTTCCTCACGCGGGACGAACAGAGAACACCAACGTTGGCCTTCCAGCGACGAGACATGTCGCCCAGAAAGCGCTTCAACGCGTCGGTTGGCATGCAGGATGCGGCCTTCTGAGTCCACGCAAACTAGAAGGACCGGCGCTGCATCCAGAAGCTCTGCGATCGGCAACCCACCCCAAGGCAGATCGGACTGCATCGTAGCTGAAATGGTATCACTCAGGCGCGGGCCCTAGGCATCGCTCCGCGGCGGCGTGGTTCTATCGGTCCCGTTGCACTTCGTGTGAACGACGTGTTCGCGCAAGGATGGCAAACAGACAGGGCAGGACGATCAGCGCGGACAAAAGACATGCGGCCTCGCCCAAGTTGGCCAGGCGTCCGAACGACTGCAGCGCGCGGCTGCGCGAGAGCAAGAGCGACCCATAGCCGAGGATCGTGGTCAGCGAGCACAACGACACGGCCGATCCAGTATCTGCAACGATGCGCGAGAGCTGATCGGCCAGCGGCTTGGGAGGGCCGGACGAAGCAGACGTGGCATCGTGTCGCAGGCGGGCCATCAAGTTGGCGGCGTAGTCGGCTCCGACGCCGATGGTGATTGGCAGGGCGGCAAAGTTGAGGAAGTTCAAGCGCCAGCCGAGCAGGCCAAGCAACCCGAGCATCCAATAGAGTCCGAGAAAAAGCGGCAGCGCGACCCACAGCGCGGACCGTCGGCCGAAGGCGACGAAGAGCAGCACGCCAACGCCCAGCAGCGCTGCGGCGATCATGCGCGGAGCATCTTGGATGATCAGGCTGAGCATGCTGGCAAACAGTGTCGATGTCGCCGCGGCAATCCACGTCGTTCCGGCGTGCTGCACGCGCAGCGATCGATCGAGGCGAATCAGATCGCGGCCGTCATCCTCATTGAAGCGGCGAGGGTCGGCGTCGATGCCAATCAAGCGGCCGATGGTCCCGTCGACTTCGGTGAAGTTGTCGCGCAGACGCCGGGGCAGATCGGGGATGCCCACGATGTGCAGATCGTCGGGGGGGCGGAAGTCCTTTAGGTCTTGCCACTCGCTGTCATCGATGTACGAACGATAGCGATCGAGGGTGCGGCGCAGGCGATCGAGGATGGCGAGCTTGGCCGCTTGGTCGCGCGGCAGAATCTTGTTCAGGGTCCGCACTTCTTCGAGCACGCGTCGTTCGCCCAGAGCTTGATCCTGGGCCCACAGCGCATCGGCCACGGCATCGGCTTGCTCGGGTGTATCGACCAGAATGACGCCGTCGCGGGCGATGTGTCCGGCCCCCAGGTTGCCCATGCCGAGGTCGTACATGATGCCCCACAGGCGATTGACTTCGGGGTTGTCGGTGCGCAGGGCGCTGGGGCTGTAGTCAAGCGGCTCGCGGGCCCAGCGCAGCGCCGGACGAGACAACGCCGCGACGCTGATCATGCACAGGACAGCCACGGTCCAGGGGCGGTGCGCGATGGCACGTCCCAGCCAGGCAAAGGGCAGATGCCAGGGCGGTGGTGCGGCGGTCATGGCATCGGGAAACCGACGCTCAATCCACGCCACCAGCGCGGGTACGACGACAAAGGTCGTCAGCCACACCAGCAGCATGCCAATGCCTCCGATTAAGCCGAACTGACTGAGCCCGCGCAGGCTGGTCAGCATCAGGCTGCCGTATGCGATGCTCGCTGCCGCCATGGCTGTGAGCGTACCGAGCATCGTCGCGGAGCATGCCGTTCGCATGGCCGCGCATCGGTCGGAGGCAAAGCGGCGCTGTTCTCCATACCGGGCGAGAAGAACGATGGGGGCGTTGATGCCATTGCCCAAGATGATCGAAATCAAAAAGGCCGAGTTGGCGTTCAGCGAACCCACGGCATAGCGTGCGACGGCGAGCGCAAAGACCAGGCCCAGGATCGCCGGTACGCCAACGGCCAGCAGAACAGCCAGGCGACGGAAGAAGACATAGATCGACAGCAACACCAGGAACACGCAGACCGTGCTCGCAAGCGACAGGTCGTCGACCACCGCGCGCTGCTCGGCGAGAGCCATGGCGATGGCTCCGCTGTATTCGACGTTCATCGCCGGGTGAAAGCGCTGCGGCTGCAGGCGACGTACGAGCGCGCGTACGGCGTCGAGCGTCGCCTGATCGCCAAGTGTGGCCAGCCCATCGCTGCGCCGCCAGAGCAGGATGCCCAGATAGTGCGTCGGTGAGCCCGGTGGGTGGTGCTCGAAATACGCGGGGGGCTCGCTGCCTTCGGCCCGGATCGGAGTCACCGCAGGCAAGGCCTTGGGGGCCAGGCGCTGTCGCAGCGCATGCAGCTCGACTTCAGGATCGCCTTCGAGATCGACCAGCAGGGGGGAGCTTCGTACGGCGAGCAAGCGGTTGAGTAACACCTCGGCCACTTCGAGATCGCCGCGCTCGGCATACAGAAAGCGCGTGCGAAACAGGAATGCACCGACTTCGTAGTCCGGCTTCCACTGCACTTCTGAAAAGACGCGGCCGACCAGTGCCGTAAGCTCGGGGCGCAGCGCTTCGGCTAGCTGGCGATTGGCCTGCGCATCGGGGCTTTCAAGAATCACGACCAGGTTGGTCGAGCTGATCTGTCGAGGGGCGACACGGCGCAGTGCAGCGACGGCAGGATGCTCGGCTGGCAGCAGATCCACGACATCGGTCTGCAGGTTGCCGAGTAGCTCGACCGCTGGCCACAAGGACAGCGCCGCGAGCACGACAAAGCCGAGGACAATGGCTCCGGCCCGACGCTGGGCGAAGTCGACATAGGCAGCGAGGACACGATCGATGCGTCGCGCGGTCGCTGCAGACTGCGCTGCGTGCGGCTCGTGGGAAAGGCAGGGCACCTGGGCAGTGTAGGAGATTCTGGAGCCGCCGCGGGCCCGCAATCAGGGGCGCGAGATGGGCAAGACTGAGCCCAAAACGCAGTAAAAAAATCAGAGGCTTGGCGGGCTTTCACGATGTTTCTATGGATGAGTTCGCCGTCGCTGTCGGGGGTGTTTCAGAGCAAAAAATTTGGCGGGGCACGTTATAGTGCGCCCGCTGTCGGCTCATGCCCTCTGCGGGCCAGTAGCCCAGTGAACTCAATACAACAGCAAGAGGCACGCATGATACCGAGTCTGGACAAGGACGAGATCCCCTGGGAGCAGCAGGCACTGAACCTGGTGATCGCGACCGTTCAGGAAGCCATGCAAGAAAAGCCGGCGGATCAGCAGCAGCCGCTGCAGATGGCACTGATGACCCTGCGCGGGTTCTTGGCGGCGTCCCGCTCGACGGCAGAGGAGCGGGGGTCAAGCCCAGAGCCCTTCCTGGAAGAGATTCGGGCCAGCGAGCTTTCGCGCATCCAGCACTGGAGTGCGCTCCTGCGGGCGCGACGTGAGTCATCAGGCCTGTCGCGCAAGATGCTCTCTGAGCTATCGGGTGTGCCCGAGGCGGCGCTGCAGCGCTTGGAGGAGGGGACGTACGCCCCAAGTCAGATGGCGCTTCTTCATCTGCTCTCGGTGCCGCAGCTCAAGCTGGAGACATCGGATCTGCCCTGGGAAGCGAGCGCGATCGATCCGAACCTGGCGTTGAACTGCTGGCTGGCCCCTGGCTTTGACCCCGTAAAGATGGTCAAAGAGCTGTCGCTGCAAGTAAACGGCAATGGCGGTCACATCGAACAGAGCTATCTGTACATGGACCACATGAGCGCCGCGCACTGGTGCGCGATTGCCGAGCAGAAGGACTACGACGCGATGCAGTCGAGCATGCCGCTCGATCGCTGTGCGGCGCGTATCTTGCGGTATGTCGGCAACACGGGCATCGACATGATCGCGCTCGGGCCTGGCAGTGCCCGCAACGAGGTCTGGTTGGTCAAGCAGCTTCTAGTGCAAGCCGGGCACGCGGACCTGCGACTGTACCTTCTCGATATCAGCCAGCCGCTGCTCTCTGTCGCGTATCGCCATGCGGCCGAGGTCTTGGCCGACTACGGCGGGGCGGTGTTTGCCATCCAGGGCAACTTCCATCACCTGCCGCGCTATGGGCAGCTTTTGTACTCGCCGCGACGCGCGCACCGACGGCGCTTGATCACGATGCTGGGGCACACCTTCAGCAACCTGGAAAACGAGCTGCGTTTTATGCGCAACAGCTTGGTCGGCTTTGCCGCCGGGGATCTGCTGCTGATTGACTGCCGAATGGTCTATGCCCCAGCCGACCGGCCCGACGAGATTATGGCGAAAGATCCGACGCTCGCTGGCCGTCGATCCTCGGATCTGCGCAGCCGCTGGGATGAATTCTTGGCGGGGCCATTCCGCCGTTATGGATCAGACAAGTGTGAAGTCGATATCGTACCGACGCTGGACATGAGCTGCGCCATCCCAGGCAGCTACGGTGTCGATCTGCGAGCGGTCGTGCGCTCGGGTGGGGGCGAGCGTGAGTTTTCGGTGTACTACGGGCGCCGCTATGAGCCGACGCTGCTCATCCAGGCCCTGCGTCGAGAAGGCTGGGATCTCGTCGACCAGTTCCACTATGGCGGCGATTCGAGCCCGTGCAACCTGCTGCTGTTGCGCAAGCGCGGCTAGTAGCGCGGGACGCTGGGATCGACTTCAGTCGACCAAGCGTCGATGCCGCCGCGCAGGTTGTACACGTTGCGAAAGCCGCGCTGCAGGATCTGCTCGGCGGCGGTCTGGCTGCGCAGGCCGTGATGGCAGATGAAGACGAGCGGTGTGTCCTTGGGAAGCCCTTCCAGCTCGGCGAGCGCTTGCGCATCAAATGGACGCGCGACGGCCAAGCCGGCCAGAGCGCGCTCTTGATCGCCGCGGACGTCGTACACGCGAATCGGCATCTTTTGGTCAAGCTTGGCCTTGAGCTCGCCTGGGCCTAGCTGACGAACGCGAGCGGGCAGGTTGGGGTTGTCGATCTTGAAACCACCCTGCGGTCCGTCGACGAAGTCGATGGCGATGCCGTTGGCCAAGCGCGCGGAGGCTCGGTCGAAAAGCAGCGTCAACCCACCGCTCTCGACGCGGAAGTCCGTAGGCTGCGGCTTATCGAAGTACATATCAATCGTGCGGCCGCTCTGCTTCAGCTCCATGCGCAGGTGCTGGCCGGGCTCGGCTTCCTGGCTGGCTCCGCGAATGGCGGCGATGGCGCCGCTGGTGATCGTGATCTCGGGAGCCTTGATCTCGACGGCCTGCATGCCGAGCGTGGGCAGGAGCTCGCCGCTTTCATCGAGCTGCTTCACGATGTCACTGCCGCCAATCAGCGAACCTTGGAAGTAGAGCTGCGGGATCGTGGGCCAGCTGCCGAACTCTTTGATTCCTTCGCGCAGTGCTGAGTCGGACAAGACATCGACCGTGTGATACTCGACGCTGTAGCCATCGAGTATGGAAACCACTTGCGCGGAAAAACCGCAGCGCGGCATGTGCCGGCTGCCTTTCATGAACAGGACGACTTTGTGTTGGGCGAGCGTACGCTCGATTTGAGCGCGTAGTTCGGATGACAAAGCCATGATGGGCTCCTTGAGCTGTTGTACTGCGGGCGATGTTGGGGGTGATGGAGCGGAAGCCTAGCCGCCTAGAAACCGAGGCCCGCGCTCTTGAGAATGCCAGACAGGCGCGTGATCAGATCGTCAAGCTGCTGCTCGGTCATGCGCAGATCGAAAACGACCGTGTTTTTCTTGCTGGCGAAGCGGACGGTCTCTAGGAAGCTGGTCAAGCCAAACATCTGCACGCGTCCATCTTGCTTGAGCGACGCGAGCTGCTGGTTGGCCATTGAGGTAATCGTGGTTGCATCCAGCTCGGTGGCTAGGTCGAGATCGGCATGAACGGCCAAGCCCTTTCCGATGTCGACGGATCCCGAGGTGCTCTGCAGCGAGCCGGCAGCGCCCAATAGGGGCCAGCTGCGCAGGCGGTCTTGCATGGCGGCAGACGTTCGGCCCGCCCAAAAGAACGCGTCGCCCGTGCGTGTGCGGTTGAACAGCGCTTGCAGGTTTGGGTTATCGCGTGCGCTGGTATCGGCACTCGCCTTGCCTAGGTGCAGGTCAATGACTCGGCGGATCCACGTCGGGCCGGCGATGGCCACGGCTCTCTTGCCGAGCACTGCGACGGCGGGACCGGGGCTCTGCAGCGACCAGAGCTTGATTCCGTTGTACTCGCTCTCGGTGAGCGGCTTGCCCGATTCCTGCGAGATACGCTGGGCACAGGTGGGGATCTGCTCAGGGCGGTACCGACCACGCAGCAGGACGGCGTACTCTCGGCTTTCTTGCGCGTTCTCGGGCAGGGCCAGGAATACGCTGTCGACTTCCTGCAAGGGATCAAATCCACACTTGCCGATGAAGTCCTGATACTCCTTCTTGGCCGCGGGGTCTTTCTCTCGCTGCTCCATCAGTCGCTGCCAGATGCGAGTGCCTCGCGCTTGCTTGACATTGAGCATGAACACGCCGGCTGTTTCGCGTGGCACCAGGGCTAGATCATCGCGGGCTCCGAGAGTGCCGGAGCGGAAGCGGCTGCAGCCGGTCACAAGACAAAGCAGCAAGGCAGCGGGAAGCAGAGTTCGTGCAATGCACGAAGCCCTCCCGCGGTGGAACATAGCCATGGAAAACCTCATGAGTGGGGGCCGGCTGAGAGCGGGTCAGGCCGTCTTGCGGACGCGCTTTTTGGGGGCTTTGCTCGCATCGGAATCGGTAAGCACAGAGACCCGCGTGGCCACATCGAGTGTCGTTGCCGCGACGTGCTCGGCAGCGGCTGGCTCAGTGGTCTTCTTCCGTGCTGACTTTGTCTTCCCCTCTGACTGGGGGGCGAGAGGAGCTGCCTCAGGTGCTCGCTCGGAGGCGGGCTCGGCGATACCCCGTGGCTTTTTGCCTTTAGCTGGCGGCCGGCTGGCACCAGATTCGCGGACCTCGGGGACCTCGGATGCTGGAGGCACGACGGAGGCAGCATCGCTGGCGGTAGTCTTGCGTTTGCTCGCCGTCTTCTTTTTCGGCTCTGTGTCCAGATCGACCGGTACGTCCAGGATGGCTGCGGCGAGCTCGGTGGGCGTTGGGGTTTTCTTGCTGCGTGATGCACGCTTCTTCGTCGCTGCAGTGCCCGCATCCAGGGCGGCCTTGGCCGCTTCTTGTTGCGCTTGTAGTGCCGCTATTGCGGCTTGTTCTGCTGCTTGCCGCGCGGCCTCTGCGGCTTGTGCAGCTTCCGCCTGTTCTTGCTCGGCAGCGATACGCAAGGACAGCCGAACTCGCCCTTCGGAATCGACGCTTTGAATGGCCGCGACATATTCCTTGCCGATGGGGAACAGCCGCTTGATGTCGCTGCCGCGTGGAACGTTGAGCTCGCCGTTTGGCATGAGTCCCCGCGGGTAGGAGCTCTCGGCAACGCCGTCGACAATGACTCGAACGATGGCTCCATTGGGCTCAATCCGTTCGACTCGGACCCGGTTTCGCGAGCCCAGAACCAGCGAGTTCGCCACGACCGCCTGCGCCGCGCGAATCTCTTCGATCAGCGACAGACCGATGCGACGGCGCTCGCGATCCAAGTTGATGACCGTCGCCGTGATCTCTTGTCCCAGCGTCAGGATTTCGCGTGGATGGGTGATATGACGCTCGCTCATGGCTGAGACGTGGATCAGCCCTTCAACAGTTGGCTGCAGCTCGACGAATGCACCGAAGGGTTCAAGACGCACGATGCGCCCTGTGACGCGTTCGCCTTCGGACAGCTTGCCGAGCATCTCATCCAGTGGATCCGCGAGGAGCGAGCGCAGCGCCAAATGCACGCGGACACTGCCTTGTAGACTGCTCAGATAGGGGTCATTGCGCGTCTGCTGGTCCAGACGCGTGACCTCAACTTCCACACGCTGGCCCAACTTGATGGTGTCTTCGGTGCGACCCACGGCGCGCAGCGCGTTCTGAATGTCGGCGGTTGCGACCCAGCCGTCGATACCGCCCAAGTCAACGACGGCGTTGGGCTCTTGGATTGCAACCAAGGTGCCATTGAATACGGCCCCCACGCGCAGCCTTGACTTCGTGTCTTCGGCCAGCGGGCGCAGGTCCACTTCCAGGATGGCTCGACGCGACACAATGACCGTGCGTGACTCCTCATCGAAACGAATGACTCGCAAGGTCAGCGCGCGGCCAATGTACGTCGTGTGATCTTGGCAATAGCGCAGGTCAATCTGTGACGAGGGCAAGAACGCTCGAACCCCGCCGAGGTCAATGTCGAGGCCCCCTTTGTTTGCCCCAGTGACCAAGCCCTGCACCGGGGCTCCCTGCTGGAACGCTTGGCGAAGCTGATCGCTGAGACCGGTGCCCTTCTGCAGGCGGCCGCTGATCAGCAGTCCGCCCTCTTTTCCGCTGACCGAGATGACATGCCCTTCGAGCTTGTCGCCGATGCGGGCTGTCAGCTCTCCTGACTCGTTTCGTAGCTCGTCGAGCGAGATCATCGCTTCCGACTTGCCGCCGATATCCAGAAACGCGAACTCTGCGCCGATTTGGACGATTTCGCCTTGTACAAGATCGCCAAGCTCTGGATCTCGACGGGCAACTGCCTTGCGAGGGGAATTGAGGGAGGCCGCAAAGAGGTCAGCGAATGATTCATCACCTTCGAGGATGGCGCTGCCGTCATCGCTCCTGGCGCTGTAGTAGCCGTGCAGAGACACTGGGTATGCAGCGTTCTGGCGAGCGTTGCGGAGCGGAGGCTTGCGCATGTGGGCGGGGCTCCTTGATTCCCTTAGGGCATTGAGTCTGGTCAGAAAGAGATGCCGAAACGAAGACGGACGCTAGCACGGGTAGATAGTGCCAGCCAGTTCTTGAGCCGCAACATCGAGCTCTCAGCGGGAAATGCGCGGTCCGTCGAGGACCGGGTTGTCTCGTGATGCGAAACTGGCCAACGCGACAACCAGATCGCTCAGGGGCTCGGGTCCGCGGCCTCGCCATGTGCTGAGCATCGAGCGCAGCAGGCGGCTCTGTGTGACGCGCAGTGGCTCTTGTCCGTGATTGCCCCAACATGCGGGCTGCGAGACCGTGGCCGCTTTTCCAAGTCGGTCTTCTTGTGCAACAGCAATCGCGCAGTGGCCGAGCAAGTGAAAGCGGGCACGTAGACGTACTCCGGGGATGGCGCTTTCGGCTAGCGTCGCTAGCTCGCGCAGATCGGGTTGTGTCGTCGCGGCCGGATGTGGAGCGATGTCATGGAGGGGCAGTGCGCTCGCTGAGCGCAAGCGTCGCCATTCAGCGGACTCTGCATCTTCGCTGGCGGCCAAGGCCGACGCTACTGGAGCCGCCGCCGTCACCGTGGTGGCTGGGATAGGGCTTGCGGATGCCACCTGTGCCGGTGGTGTCACCGATGCTGTCGTTTGTGGATCTGCAGACGCGCTGCCCTGTGGAGCCGTCGTGGCGTGAGCTTGAGCACTGGCCATGGGAGCGTCTGGGGCAGGAACGGCTGGAGGTTGGGATTCGGTGGCCGTGGCTACGGCCGGGCTCGTCGTTGCACTCGTCGCCAGAATCGGTACGGCCGCTGGGAGCTGGGACGAGGCGGAGCCACCCGACGCGATACAGGCTGTCGGCAGAGGGTGGCGGGCCACGGCGGCTGGAAGCTCGTCGATGGCTGCCATCAGGCCGGCAGTCTCGGCGCTCATGCGAAATGCCCTGGGAAAGGTGCGAGCACTAGCAAGGTCATACGTCATGCGCTGCCATCCTTGGCAGGCCTGACGCACGGTGTCCGAGTGAGGGTCGGGAGCTTGGGCGGCAATTTCTGCGTACCGTGAAAGAGCCCAGTCCAGCTGCAGAGCGTTGGTGTAGCGAGAGATTCGCGGCAGTCCATTCCGCTGCGTTGCCGGTGACAGGGTGCAGCCAGTCTGTAGGCTCGCTGCCAAGAACGAGAGGCCAACTGCCCATGTTCGCACGACTGGAAAATGCATACCCATGACCCTGCCACCTAGCGCTTCCCATCGTCAAGTATTGAAAATCGCGGAAGAAAACGCCGTTTGCACTCTGCACGCAACGATCATGATACGCTCTAATTGTGAGAAAGAAGACCATTTTTTCTTGTTGTGTATTGGCGCCTTTTGCCTTGGGGGGCCTCGTTGCTTGCCAAGGTGAGCTCAAGCTCAACGACGGGGTGGGAGCAAGCCCGGTCGACATGAAAGGCGGAGGCGTCGTCCTTCCAGCCAACATCGGCTTTGCCGACATCTACAAAGACCTGGATGTCGGCACAGGCTTGAGTTGCACCAACCAGCTCTCCCCGTGTCACGGCGGGACCAATCCTACGGGGCTGATGGCGCTGCAGGACATGGCGGCGCAGGACATGGCCAAGCTGATGGCGAACTACACGCAGGTCGTCGCGCGCGTCGATATGAACAACCCCAGCAACAGCAAGCTGCTGACAAAGCCTTTGGATCTAGGGCAGGGGGGAACGCCGCATGTCGGGGGCAATTCCTACTTCCCTGACAAGAGCAACCCCATGTATCAGCGCTGGCTGATCTGGGTGCAGCTTGGAGCCAAGTTTGAATCGGTGCCCACGGGCGCTGGTGGGGGCAACTGATGCGCACACTGCATTGCTGGGGGGGGCTCTTGGGCGCGGCGCTGTGGCTTGTTCCCGTAGCGGACGGCGTCGCGCGGAAGAAGGAAACGGCTGCAGAGACCGATGCAAGCAAGGCCACGGCGGCCAAGCCGGTCACGGTGGTCACCACGGAAAAGACGGACCTTCGCGCCGAGGGTGACGACTTGGCCAAGGTGCTCAAGCACCTGAAGAAGAAAGACAAGCTTGAGTATGTGAGCAGGTCAGCGGATGGCAAGTGGGTGCAGGTTCGCAAGGGCAAGGTAGAAGGCTGGGTCTCGGCCAGCGTTCTGGAGGGGGTGCCCGCGACGGAAACCAACGTGACAATGGCTGCGGTTGGCGCTGGCGGCGACAAGCCCGCTGCCGATGCGAAGGCACCTGCGGCGGACGCTGCCAAGCCGACTGCTGGCGATACCAAGACCGCGGCTGCCAAGCCCCCTGAAAAGACTCCAGCACCTGCCATCACGCCGGCTGCACCGTCGCCAGCACCACCGCCACCGCCGCCACCGGCAGTTGAGCCACCGGCAGCGGTGGCCGCAGCTCCACCCGTCGCAGCGCCGCCCGTGAAAGCCGAGCCGATGGAACCGGCTGTGGTTGCTCCGCTCCGCGATGGACTGCGCGGCTTCACTCTGAGCATTGGCGGAGGAGCAGCCCTGCTCAACTCGGCGATGCGCGGCTCGACGAGCTCGGGCTTGGTGCCCGAGCTGTACAACTACCATGTCGATACGCTGCCTGGCCTGTCTCTGCAGGCGCGGGTTGGCTACACGTATGGCCACAAGTGGCTGCGCGTTGGCGTCGATGCGGGGTACCGCTTTGCAGGGGGCAGTACCATCGTCATCCAGCTTCCCGATCGCGACTCGATCCCAGGGCAAGGGCAAGGTGGGGCGGCGACAACGGTGCCGTTGCACACGGCTCGCCAAGAGCTTGCGGTGACAACCCACGACGCGGATGCCGGACTGAGCTTTGGCGGTTACTTCCGTCTGCCCAAGCGCCTGGAGATGTCGATCCGGGCGCGCGGCGGCTTGCAGGTTCTGGGCTTCATTCCTGAGTTTAATGCGCTGACGTCGCTGCCTCAGGAGATCTTTTACGGACCATCCGTGGGCGGCATCATCGATTTCCAGATGCAGTCCGTGCCGGGCGTTGGCGTTCGGCTCGACGGTGGCTATATCCCGTACGCGCTGCGGCTGCAGAACTCGGGCTTGCGCGATGCTGAGCACAAGCAGTCCACCGGCTACTACGTGGGCGCTGGCGTCTCGGGCCGCATTCTGCCGGGGTTCGAGGTTGAGCTGACGTACCGCCTGCTGTCGACGACGACGACATATCAGGAAGGCAGCACACCCGAACGTCTGGGGCGTGACCGCGATCCCGAGATACAGCGCTTGGTCAAGAGCGGCATGGAGACCCTGGCTTCAGGGACCCGCGAGACCGGCCAGCATTCCATCAATGTCAACCTGGTGTTCTTCCGACGCTGAACCTATACAGCCTTGGAAGATCGCCCTGCTTTGCATAACCCATCACCTAGGAATATCAAGATGGCCCTTAGCAGAAGAGATCTGTTGTGCAAGTCCGCTGCGGGTGGCGCGAGCTTCGCTGCAGCGGGTTTGATGGCGAACTGTGGCTCAAACGAACCGATGACGGTTGAGCCTCCGACGGAAATTCCGGCGTCGATCGATACCAATGCGTCCTCGTCGACGTATGGGCAGGTCACGGTCTCGTTGACTCAGAACAGCTTCCTGACGCGGACCGGCGCCGCCGTGCTGCTGCGTTACAACGTGCCTGGCTCTTTGCCGTTTTCGGTGCCATCGACGGGCCTTCTACTTGTGCATCGCGGCAGCCCCACCGACCAGCCTGAGTGGATCGCCGTCAGTGCGGTGTGTACGCACGCGGCCTGCTTCGTCAATTACGACGAAGTCGCCAAGAACATCGCCTGCCCCTGCCACGATGGACGCTACGCAGCCAAGACCGAAGGCCCACGCTGCTTGGGCGACGTGATGTCTGGACCCCAGCCTTCGCCGTTGCCTGCGTACACGGTCAAGGTCGATACCGCGAAGCAGATCGTGTCGGTCGACTTGCGCACGCCACCTGCCTGTGGCGAAGGGCCGATGATGAAATTTCAGGCCAAGGTGGTCAACAACATGATCGAGCTGCCGTTCGCCGCAGACCCCGCGGTGGCTGAGCTACAAAGGGTCGGTGGGCAGTGGCATGGCGGTGTCGTCGGTCTGGCGGATACGTTGGTCGTGGCGCGCGTTGACCAGACAACCGTGATCGCGCAGAGCACCATCTGCACACACGCTGGCTGCATCACGCAGTACCAGACCGCAAACAAGAACTTCCGCTGTCCGTGTCATGGATCGGTATTTGGCTTGGACGGCAGGGTCGTCGCCGGTCCCGCAGGGCGCGCGGTGAAGGTCTATGCCGCTACGCTGAGCGCCGACAAGGTCACAATCACCGCCAGCTAGACCACCTCCTGCGTCGGATGCCGGCTCAGCCTTCGACGCGAGCCAGCGTTCTGTTCGCCGGGTGCTCGCGCCCCCTTCCTTTGACGAACGCACTGCGTAGCGTGTCCGCCGCCCCGAAATGGAGCGTGCCGGCTGCGCACGACGTGTGGCCTAGCAAGACGACACCCTCCTGCAGCCCATGGCGGAACGCCAAGACACTGCGCAGGAAGCGGGGTCTTGCCATCTGCAGCACGCACGCTAGCCGATAGACCCCAGCTTGGCCTTGGCCGCAGAGGCGTCGAAGTCGCTACGCGCGTCGCTGCGCAAACAGCCATGGCCGCAGATCGGGATGCGAAAAGGCGGCCGTCCATGCATCGTGCGCGACCTCGGGCAGCTCGGTGTAGCGCGGCTGACCGCCCAGCGAGCGCAGCCTTTGAATCATCTGGCGCGAGCGCTCGACGGAAACCACCGGGTCTTGGGCCCCGTGGAAGGCCCAAAGCGGCAGGTGTACAAGCCCGCTCGCTTGGCTGGTATCGCCGCCGCCGCAGATCGGCACCGCGGCGGCAAAGCGCTGCGGTAGGCGGCTGATCAGGTCCCAGGTTCCGTAGCCTCCCATCGACAGGCCCACCACGTACAGGCGGTGCGGGTCGATGGGTTGGGTCGCAACAAGCTCGTCGATCAGCGTCTGCACCAGAGACAGCGGCTGTGACGGCGATGCCGGCATGTCGTGCCGCGCTGCCGACCAGTCAACCTCGACCCAGCGAGCGCTCGCCGGGCACTGCGGCAGCACAAAGACGCAGGGAAACTGGCGCTGCGCATCGTCGCTGCCTAGCCACTCAGCCGCACCGTTGCCAAGCTGCGCGACGTTGTCCTCGCCGCGCTCGCCGGCTCCGTGCAGCAGCAGGACCAAGGGCAGCGGCGTCTCGACCGATTTCGGCACCAGCATGCGATACGGCAGCGACCGCCCATCGGGGCCGGTGTGCAGGCGGGCGGCGAAGCGATTGGCTAGCTCAGATAGAGAGAGCGGCATGAGTCGACGATACACGGGCTTGTGCGAGGCGCGGCAACGATCCATGCCAACAGCCTCTTAGGCCTCCTGGGCCGCGGCGCTGCGGGCCACAAGAACGGAAGCACGCAGCGAACAGAACGGGTACCGGGCGAGTCGTTGCCTAACGCCATAATGCGAACTTTGAGTGAAACAACCGTGAACGACCAATGATCATTTGTCAGCTAACGCATTGGATGACGTAAGGACGTCGTTTAGTAAGATTTGCAACGCTCGTTGAGGTTCTTCAAAAATCGGAGAGTGAGCGGAATTCTCAAATGTATAGAAGCCTTTCAGTGGTGCTCTTAGAATTTTAAAGTAATTCATGGCTAGAGAATATGCGCATGTATAATCATGTTTTCCATGGAGAAAATAGACAGGCACGGCGAGCTGCGGCACTTGCTGGGTCATGTCCGTGGCCAGCATGGTCTGCCATAGACCCAAGCGCTGAGAGCGGGAATAGATCTTGCCACGCCAGAGGTTTATCTTTTCCATCACAGAGTATTCACGAAATTGCCAAGAAGGTAAAAAGATACCCCTAATAACTGATCTCATATTGTGAGTCGTGCCAATACCCAGGTCATGCATATATTCGTCGCGAATTGCCTCGTAATCCACTGGCAGGGGAGCCGTCATGGTGGGCGGGGCCGACTCTAGCTTGCGCAGCATGCGGGTGTTGTTATTAATTTTATAGCGCGCAAGAGCGTATTTGTATGCGACTTGCTCAGACTCAAGCTGATATGAAATCTGTCCGATAGCAATATATGCATGATATAAGTCTGGTTCTCTGGCTGCGGCCTGAATGGAAATGTAACTGCCCCAGGAGTGACCCATGAGGTAAATTTTGCTGTGGCCGAAGCGGCTGATTAAGTAACGCGTCACTGCCAATGTATCGGACACAAACTGCGCGGTGGTCATGGTTTCGGATGGAATATTAGAATGATAGGATAATCCGGATCCGCGTTGCTCCCACCAGACAACAGTAAAATGATCTTCCAGATGAGTTGGGTAGCTCTGTGTCAGCCAGTATTCCGGCATACCCGGACCACCGTGTACGAAAAGAAGGACCGGATTTCGCCGATTCTTGCTCTTAATAAACATACCTTGATAGGTGCCGTTGATCGGAATACGGATTTTTTCAGACAGACTGCCATCTAGGATCTTCCCATGTGCATCCAAGAAGGGCTGCGGCCGACCGGGGCTCCAGGCGACAAGCAGGGCAGACAGGCTGAGGCCCAGTCCCAGAAACGCGACGGCAAGAATCCAGATCACGCGGCGGGCCTTTCGTCGATGGACCCATGACATGACGACTTCACTTGGGCGGGTTGTGCAGGACAAAGAAGTGGATGGCTGAGGTGGCATCGACGGCGACGGCCCCGGTTTTTGTCTCGGCGATGGCGCGGCGATAGCGTGTGATCGTCGACAGTGGGCAGTCACTGCCGGCGCAGATCTCCCAGCGGTACGTCGATGGGAAGGCGGCGATGAGCGACTTGGCGATGGTCACTTCGCCGCGGGCATCGTCGACGTCGCACTCGATGATCCCTTGGTACGGGGCACCGTGGCCGCGGTTGTTGGCGTTCAGCGTCAGGCGCAGGCGCGATCCCGGTACAGGCTCGGGGGTGAAGCGCAACGTGAAGTCCTCGCTGTCTTTGAGTGTGATTTCGAAGTTCACCAGCGAGCTCGTCTGAAGCGCGCTGACGCCGCTTGTGGTGACGCTGAACGCCGCGAACTCGGCACCGCTGGCCGTCACGCGAACCTGTGCTGCATTCGGCACCACATTCGGCGTAACGGGAGCGGCCGGCTCGTACATCAGGTAAGGGTTCGTGGTCATGCGCAGCGTCGGCTGGGTGCCGCTTACGTCGATCACGCCGGCCGAGATGCGCACGCCAAAGGGCTGACAGACACCGTCGGCCACGCAGATGCCATCGCAGCGATCGCAGAACGCGGGCTTGTAGCTGAGCAGGCGGCAGTCCCCCTGACGTGCCACCTCGCGTTGGAAGCGTGGGCGCGGCGCTTTGTAGATCTCTCCACCAGCGACGCCGACGGCGCCATAGGGCGTGACGCGGGCCCCGAAGGTCAGCTGGCCGTGCAAGCCATCGTCGAAGCGCGGCCCCGGCCCAGGCGCAAGATCGACGGGCGCGGCCATGTCGGTCGGCATCGTCGACAGATCCTGCTTTCCTGGATCGCTCCCGTCGCCGGGGCTGGAGCAGGCGGAAAGAAACGTGAACAGAAGCAGCATCCGTGTCGTATGCATGGGATCCCTCGTCACAGACCGCGCCCAGGGTAGGGACGTGCCTGCTTGATCTCGATGTGGCGATCGGGCGTCAGCTTGAACTCGACGTCCATCGGCTGACGGTAACGGGTCGCGAAGTGGCCGCGGATGGCATCGAGCGCGCTGCCAAGATCGAATAGCTCGCGCCGAGACAGCACGGTGGATCCGACGGGCAAAAGGCTGGAGTGACGGTAATACGTCGTCGGCTGCCCGCTGTGAAAATAGAAGTACACGAGCTGATCGGCGATCACTCCGGGGGCGGGGCTGACGACATCCTCTTCGCCGAGCTGGGCATTTATGTAAAAGCCGTCTTCGATCGCATCGAAGGGGTTTGCGGTGATGGCCACGCCGTTCGCAAGCTCGTCGGTGTAGGCGGGGTGGACGAGCACCGCCATCGCCACCTGCAGCGAGTCGATGCCGACGTACTCGCGCTCGGCGAAAGCGCGGGGGTTCCACAAGCTGGCCCAGACGGTACGCAGGGCGCGCTCGATCGTTCGCGTGGGATCGCCGGGCTGCGCCGATGTCGAGCTGTACAGGCCGGCGCCGCTGTGCCCTTCGAGATCCTCAGCCGTCGTCGACGAACGGAAGCGCATGCGCCGCCCCGGAAAGTCGCGGGCCAAGCGCGCTTCGATCGTCTGCAGCAGCGTGGCGTCAACGGGCGCGGCCAGCATCGTGGCTTGCAGCGCTTCCAGGCGCTGTCGCTGATACAGGCCATCGCTGCGGAAGCGCTCGTCGACAAGCAGGGCGGTAAGGCCGCGATCGATCCCGTTATCGTGTACGAACTGCCGGTAATAGTGAACGGGGATGGTAAAGCCCCGTGGCACGCGCACCACGTCGGGCTGCTGTCGGGAAAGCGAGCGCAGCTCGCCGAAGTGCGCGGCCTTGCCACCGATGGCAGGCAGGTCCGAAAGGCCGACCTCATCGAGCGAGGGCAGCGCCACGACTGCATAGTCGGGCGGCGGTGGCGTGACCGTTTTGGGGCGGTGCTCGCGCCAGAACGCCTCGGCTTCGTCGGCGCTGACCGGCTCGATGCTGTAGTCAAAGGGGCCCACACGCAGACGCACCCAGCGGCGATCATGCGGACCAAACACCGACGGCGCATCGCGCAGGGCCATGTTGGGCGTGCCGCGCTGCTGGCTGAGTACGTTCACATGGGAAAGCGGCGTCTGCGGCTCGGCCGTCACAATTCCCGCAACCACCGAGATATCAAACGGCGCGCGATCGAGCACGACGAGCTCCCGTGGGCCGATGGCTTCGCTGGGCAGCGCTTGCGCGGTGGTAAGGCGGACCTGCGCGACGGTCGTGCCGAGGTTCAGCGGCTGGTAGCTCGTGCCAGCGTAGATCGCGTCGCTGGTCACGGTGGGAATGTCGCCGTTGAGCCCAGCTAGACGCTGCTGCTGCTCAGGCGAAGTCACGTGCAAGCGAAGCAGCCGCCCAAAATACACAGCCTGCTGGATCGCGCGAAAGGCTTGCGCGACCTGCTCGGGCGAGGCGGTGTCATAGGGGGCTAGCTCATACGCCCAAACGTCCGGTCCTTCGTAGCGCGTCACTGCACCGAGCAACAAGCGGCGCTGCGGCTGCAGATACTCGTCGACAAACGGCATGCCGCGCGGGTAGCCAAGCTGCGCCACAGCGAAGTCGCGGTGGGTGGGGTACGTCGCGCTGTCTTGGAAGTACAGGCGTCCCTCGGTGAGCACGGTCTTTACGGTCAAGGCCAAAGGCAGCGCCGTGTCCTGCGGCCTGGCAGCTTGGCCGGCGAACTGTTCGGAGCATGCCAGCGTGTCGCGGTATGGCTGCCGGGTTCCATCGCACGGCGGCGGACTGCAGGCGACGAAGATCAGCAGCAAGAAGCAGAGGCTTCGCATGATGCAGACGAAGCAGACGCAAGCTGCATGCCAGGGACGCCTGTGTATCTCGGCCGTCGCAGCGCCACGGGATGCGCGTTGAAAATCTGAGGCGCACTTCAAACAACCACTCGTGGCGCGGCAGCCCCGAGCCATCGATCGGTCCTCACGGGGAAAAGACATCGCTGCGCAGACCCAGCGGCGCCGGGCGATCAATACCGTCCGCTGACGGTCGCATACAGCGAGCGGCCCGGCAGTGGGTAGTCGTACAGGTCCGACAGAGGAACGGGTCTGGCTTGCTGCCCGGCCAGGGGCAGCACAATGTCGACGCTGCGTGTATCGGCGAGGTTGCGCAGATCCAGCGCAAGACTCAAGCGCGCCTTTGTGTAAGGGCCTGCGGAAAGGGACAGTGCGTGCAGCAGGCGAGGGGGACGCTCGCGCGCATTCGCCGGATCCAAAAAGACCGAGGAGCGCAGATCGAGCTCATAGGTGATGCGAAACACGCGATAGCTCGCTTCCAGTCGAGCAAACAAGGCATGCGCGGGGCGAGCGGGCAGGGTGTTGCCGTGGCGTCCGGGCACATCAGACTCGTCGCGGGTGTGCAAAAAGCTGTAGTTCAGCTGCACGCGCAGAACATCCGCCACGCTGGTGCGTAGCTCTGCTTCGCTGCCGGCCGCAAGAGCCCGTCCGACGTTGCGCGCTCGCAGGGACGGCCCATCGCGGATCACATCGATCAAATCGTCGATTGGACGCGCGAACGCATGGACCTCGACCTCCAACGAAAACAGAGGGTGAGGCTGCACCTGCAGGCGGCCGCCGACTTCGAAGGCCCACGCCGACTCGGGACGAAGCTCTAGGTTGGGGCGGAAAAAGGCGCGGTCTCCGAACAGCTCAAGAAACGTCGGCAGGCGAACGAAGCGACCGCCGCCCAGGCGCACAAGCAGGCCGCGACGCAGGTGCAGACGGGCCGCGACGCGTGGGGCCACAAGCAGCGCATCGCCATCAACGACTTGGTCTGCCGTCGGCGATCCCGACAGCGGCTGCAGGCGGCTGCGCGCGGCCAGAACATGCACGCTGGGTTGAACAAGAAGCGCATCATCGCTAAATCGCAGGTCGCCGCCCGCGGCAAGCTGCAGCCGCAGGCGCTGGCTCTCGGTGGGGGCCGCTTGGCCGCAGCTTGTGCGCGGGGCCGGGCAGAGGTCGTAGCTCACGAAGCGCTCATAGCGACCGTCGAGCACAAGCTGCCAGCGACGCAGGGGCAGCTGCCGGCTGGTTTCGCCGACGCTGGCAAAGCTAGCGACCACGCGGACCCCCGCCTGGATGCCAAGCTGTTCGTAGTTGGCCGCTGGCACGATGGCGAGGTCTTGCAGAGCAGAGCCTTCCGTCAGGGCATGGGCATCGCCGCTCAGTCGGATACGACCTGCGCCCAGAAGACGATGCCCCCCAGTGGCCCAAAGCGCGCGTCCGATGCGCAGGCGCGGCTGCCCCGGTTGAGAAGCGGCCTGCCCAATGCCCGCGACGCCTTGCATCTTGAGCAGCCCATTTCCCGAGACGAAGAAACCTCCGCGCGGGCCGTCGTGGCTTACGCGGACATCGCCGCTTAGCTGATCGAAGTCATCGTTGCGTCGGATGAGCTCGACCAATCGCCCTGCATACAGCAAGCCCCCATCGCTGAGATAGGGAAAGTCGCCGCTGCTGCCCTGGTAGCCAATCGTTGCGGTGGTGCGCAAGCCATCGCGTCCTTGCCCTGTGAGTCCCGCTGACAGCTTGCGCAGGCCGAAGCTGCCGGTGCCGAGCACGCCCCAGGCCGACAGGCCGCCCCGCCCGCGACGCGAGATCAAGTTGATGGCGCCTCCGAGTGTGTCGATGCCGAACTCAATGGGCGGCAGGCTGCGATAGACGTCGATTCGCTCGATGCCATCCACCGGAAGCTGGGACAGATCGACGGCCGCTTGGCCTCCGCGCTGTAAGGGCACACCGTCTAAGAAAATGGCCACCTGCGATGCGTCGGCGCCGCGCAGGATGGCGCCGCTCCACTGACCGAGGCCGCCTGCGGCGCGTACCTGCAGACCAGGCTGGCCTTGCAGCACCTCGGCGACCGAGGTCTTGTAGGCACTCGGGGCGTTGCGCTCGCCGGGCAGGCCCAGCTCAACGTGTGTCAGGGCACCCGCACCATCGCGCAGCGGGGACGCTCGTACGGTCGTGGCATAGCCATCGGCCTGCGCGCTTGCGGGCACAAAAAGGACAAATACGAGCGCGTAGAGCGATCGTCCGGCGCAACCGGGCACTGCGACCTCGACCGTCGCTAGTCCTGATAGTCGGCGCGCGTGTCGAGGCCGTACTTGCGCAAGAGCTCGCGCAAGTGCTTGCGATCGATCTGCGCTTCCCGCGCGGCGGCCGACAGGTTCATGCGGTGCCGCTTCATCAGGTCGATGATGTACTCGCGCTCGAACTGCTCGACGAGCTGTCCCTTGGCTTCCTTAAACGGCAGGCTGGTGCGGAATCCGACGGGAGCCGCATGCTGCAGCTGGTCGCCCAGCGCATCTTCGATCAGCAGCGAGTCGCCCTTGGACAATACGCAGGCGCGCTCGATGACGTTGCGTAGCTCGCGGACATTGCCTGGCCAGCCATAGCTCCGCAGGCGCTGCATCTCGTTTGGTGGGATCGCGAGCTTGCGGCTTGGCGAGAACTGCCGAACGAAATGATCGGCGAGCACGTCGATATCGCGTCCGCGTTCGCGCAGCGCCGGCAGATGCACCCGAATGACTGCCAGGCGATAAAAGAGATCCTCGCGGAAGTTGCGTCGCGCCACTTCTTCGCGCAGGTCGCGGTTGGTGGCCGCAACGACGCGGACATCGACCTGTTCGTAGGCGTTGGCGCCGACTCGCCGCACGGCTCGCTTGTCGAGAGCGCGCAACAGAGCCGGCTGAAGATCCAGTGCGAGCTCGCCGATCTCATCCAAAAAGATGGTGCCACCATGGGCCTCAGCGAACGCGCCGCGTCGGTCGGCGATGGCGCCCGTAAATGCGCCTTTGACGTGGCCAAACAGCGTCGATTCGATGAGCTCGCGTGGGACCGCGCCGCAGTCAAAGACCACAAACGGTCCGTTTGCACGGCGTGAGTGACGGTGAATCTCTTCAGCGATCAGCTCTTTCCCCGTGCCGGTCTCGCCCTCGATGAGCACGGTGGTATCGCTCTGCGCGATATCCCGCAAAAGGCCGAACAAGCGGCGCATCTTGGGGTCGTGGCCGATCAGCTCGCCGAAGCTGCCTTCGCTGCACTCTTCGGGCTCTAGTGTCTCTTCGCGCGGAACGAACTTGAGGACGGTCTTGCCCAGCGTGACTTCGGCACCATGGCCGATGACGATCTCTTTGAACCGCGAGCCGTGAGTGAAGCTGCCGTTCGTCGAATCGAGATCGCGAACGACGACTTGCCCATCTTCTAGCCCGACGGTGCAGTGGCGCCGCGAGACCGTGCGATCGGACAAGACCAGATCGGCGCCGGGGGCTGAGCCGATCGTGATCTGCCGCTGACTGTCGTCGAGCACGACCTGCTCTCCGCGATCGGCTCCGGTCAACACAACGAACACACCGCCGGGGCGCTGCCGCGTAAATGCGGCCGGGCTCTCAATCAGACTGGTGGCGTTGGGATCGCGTGTCTTCGTCGCGGGCGCGAGGTGTGTCGCGTCCTTTTTTGCCGCCTCTTCCTCCGCCTCAGCCCGATGACCCATAGCAGCGGGCATCTTATTGACACTTGTTTCGCCGTGCAAGCGCTCGCAGCCGACGATCCCAAACAAGCGCGCCAAGGACACAAGCGGACAGGTGTTGCTTCGCCGCAGCGGGGCGATACACTGCCGCCGGCCGCAAGCCGGAAGCTTATGTCGCACTCGTCTGATCCGTCTCCTTCTTCCCCCGATAGCGCTTCGCCCAGCGAAGAACGCGATGCGCTGCCTGGGCGAGCCCATCGCCACCGCTTCGAGGGGCCGTTTTTCCGACGCCTGATGTTGGGAGGCATTCGTCACCTACCTCCCGAGGTCAAGCGCCTGTCCATGCCGCTTTGGGCTGGGATCTTCTATGCGCTGCTGCCGCAAGCTCGGCGCGCGGTCGAAAAGAACCTGTCGCGCGTGCTTTCCGACGGGCAGCCGGACGCTTTGTCATCGCGGCTGCAGGCTCATCTGCGCTTTCGCAAGAAGTGCTTTGAGCTGTTTGTGAATTACGCCCAGATGCTGGCCGACAGCTACTCGCTGTTGCTGGGGATTCCGATTGGGTACAAGCCGACGACCGTGGGGCTTGAAAACATGGTCGGCGCAGTGCGCGGCGGCAAAGGCGTGATCGCGGCCACGGGTCACCTGGGGATGTGGCAGATTGCGCCGAGCCTGGCGCAGCTTCGCGGCTTGGCGCGCTTCTGTCTGGCCATGGCCGAAGAGCCCAACCGTCGAGTGCAGGCATTTGAGAAGCAGTTCCGCGACCGCTTCGAGATCATCTATACAACCGAGTCGCCGTTTGCCAGCCTGCGCCTTGCCCAGGTCCTGCGTGAGGGCGCCATGCTCGGCATGCAGATCGATCGCAACATCGGGGGCCAGGTTGTGGACGTGCCCTTCTTTGGTGTGCCCGTCGCATTTCCGGCTGGACCGGCCATGCTGGCGCGCATTACCGGAGCCCCCATCGTGCCGCACTTCTTCGTCATCGATGAGCACGATGGCGAGCGCAAGGTCGTTCACTACATCGAGCCGCCGATTGTCGTTTCGCACTCGCGAGAGCGGGCCCGCGATATTCACGACGCGACGGTCGCTCTCGTCGGCGTGTACGAGCGCTTCGTGCGTCGCTACCCGACGCAGTGGTATCACTTTTACGATTTCTTCAGCGCTCGCCCGTCGAGCCATTCCGCTGCGACCGCGGTCGAGCCCAGAAGATCATGACCGCTGCCGTCGCGATTACCGGTCTGGGGGCGGTGTCTGGCTTGGGCCTGGGTGCCGATGCGCTGTGGCAAGGGCTCGTGTCGGGGCAGACGGCGCTGCGGGCCCGCGTCGAAGGCGATGCCCTGGGAATTGGCGCGCTGCCGCTGTCTCTGGTGCCGCTACCGACCGAGGCTGGTGAGCTGGCTGAGGACCTGTCTGCACAGGTGCTGTGCAGCCCCGCGCCGCGGGCTACGCGCATGAGCGTTTTGGCCGCCAGCGAGGCATGGCGCGATGCCGGGCTCGGCAGCTTTGGGGCGCAAGGTGTGCCTCCGGCCAACCGCCGCATCGGAGTCTGTCTAGGCACCACGCACGGCGAGAAAGCACCCTGGCTGGCTGCCCTGCGTCGCGGATCCATCGCGCCGCCGACCGATGCCCACGGTCCAGCGATCCCAGCGCAGGTCCTGGCCGCGGCCGTTGGAGCGGGGCGCGTCTTGGTGCCTGTTGCGGCCTGTGCCTCGGGAAACGTCGCTCTCGCGGCGGCGCTGGACTGGATCCGCAGCGGACGCTGTGATGTCGTCCTGTGCGGTGGCTGCGATGCGCTGTCCGACTTCGTGCTGCGGGGATTTCAGTCGCTGCGTGCGCTCTCGCCTGGTGCGTGCAAGCCCTTTGATGTCACGCGCAGCGGGCTGAGCCTGGGTGAGGGCGCGGCGTTTTTGGTACTAGAGTCGCCCCAACACGCCCAAGCCCGCGGAGCTCGTGTGCGGGCCGTCCTGTCTGGGGCCGGTCAGTCCTGCGACGCCAACCACATGACTGGACCGGATCGCGAAGGCCGCGGCGCAGCACGAGCGATGTGCGCCGCGTTGCTCGATGCCGGTGTTACGCCTGCCGAGATCGACTTTGTTTCAGCACACGGCACAGCGACGATCTTTAACGATCAGATGGAAGGACGAGCCATTGCCTTGGTCTTCGCTGATCGCGCCGCGAGTGTGCCGGTTCACTCGGTAAAAGGCGCGCTCGGACACAGCATGGGGGCTGCTTCGGCGCTGGAAGCCGTCGTGTGCGTACGCGCGCTGGAAGAACATCGCGTGCCGGCCACGATTGGCTTGCAGGACCCGGACCCGGCCATCCCGCTGCGCTTGGTCCAAGGATCCGCCTTGTCGCTGCCGCTGCGTCATATCCTGTCGACGGCCTCGGGCTTCGGTGGGCTGAACGCGGCGGTGGTTTTGTCCTCGGCGATGCGGGTCCCTGGGAACGCTGCGCCGGGCGTCACACAGAAGGTGCAGCCATGAGGCCCGCCACCCTGCCGACGCTGGCTGCTGCGATTGCGCTGTTTCCAAGCAACGACACGCCGCTGGCCGCGCTTTTGCCCACAGGTGCCAAGACCGCGACGGAACAGCTTGCTCGCCTGGATCGTTTGTGTGGCCTGGCTGTGGTTGGCAGCGAGGGCTGCCTAGCGCGGCTTGAGCCCACGTGGCGCGATCAGGCGGCGCAGACCGCCGTATTTTGCGGCAGCCGCGATGGCTGTCTTGCGACGGACACTGCGTTCTTTCGTGGCGTACAAAATGGAGAGGCCAGCCCGCGCTTGTTCGCCTATACCTTGCACTCGGCTCCCGTCGGAGCGGTGTCGATTCAGCACGGGCTGCTGGGACCGGGGGCCACCGTGATTGGCAGCCAGGTTGCGGGCCTGCAGGCGCTGGAAGAAGCCACGCTGCTCTTGTCATCGGGACGGGCGCGGGCCTGCTTGGTTTTGTCCTGCGATCTTGCGTGGTCGCCTGGGATCGATGCCGTCGCTGCGCTCTATCTGACATCGCAGCCCGCGTCTCTGATCGGTTATTCTACGTGGAAAATTTTAGATATCCACTCATTCTTTGTGGCTGAGCAGCCCGATATTGCTTTGTCGCGGGCGCTCGCTGCCTTGCACCAGCGCGTACCCCAAAGTGCCGCTGCCTTGGCTGTGTCGACCTCGGGACCGCCGCTTGCGACGCTGGCTGCGCTGCTCGATGAACCCAGCACGGTCCATCCCCAGCTGAACGACCCGTCGCAGAGCTGCGTCGTCATCACCAGCCAGGACGCGCAGGGCTATGCTGCGGCTGCCGTGATCGGTCGTGACCACGGCGTTTCATGACAGGCTGGCTTCCGACGCGCTGCCTTCCGATGCGCGGACGCTGGCTGCTTAGCTGGGCCGCGCCGTCCGCAGCAGGCCTGCCGCACTCAGGATCTCGTGCTCGACCTCGCGGTAGCTCACCTCGACGGAGAGCTGGGCCAAGACCGAGTAGAAGCCAAACTGCAGGCGGTTCATAAACAGGATGCCTTCGGGCAACGGCACGAAGCCACTGTCGCGAGCCAAGATGTGCTGCTTCATGGCCATCACGCCTTCGACCAGCGACTTCACATAGTCGCGCGTGATCTGGTAGCGCTCGCGGAAAATCGGCTCGAAGCAGCGTCGGGTATAGGCCAGCGAATCAACCTCAAACGGCCCGCCTTTTGTCTGCAGCAAGCGGCGCGCGGCCTCGGCGAACCACGTCTCGTCGCGGGCCAGCGCCGCGCAGTGCGCCGTCCGTGCCAGGTCTAGGTTGCCAGGCGGGATCGGCTGGATGCAGCCGAAGTCCAAGAACACGATTCGCCCCTGATCCTGAAACAGATAGTTGCCGGGGTGCGGATCGGCGTTGAACAAGCCGCCCACCAAGTTGCCCCTGAACACGAAGCGCCACAGCACCTCGGCGTAGTGGCGGCGCACGTCTTCGCTGGCCATGGCCGCTTCGTCGAGGCTGGCGCCCTTTTTCAGCACACTGGTCAGCACCCGTGCGGCACTTCGTTCTGAGATCACCTGCGGAATATCGATGTCTGGATCGCCCGCGTGCAGCGACGCGAAGAACTGCTGCCGCTCGGCTTCCAGTCGGTAGTCCAGCTCTTCGCGAAAGCGCTGCTGAATTTCAGCGAACGCACGCTGGCTGTTCAGGTTGCGCGGACCCAAGGCTTCGACGAACTGACGCAGCACCGCGGCGTTCTGCAGGTCATTTTCGACGGCGATCGCGATGCCTGGATGCTGCACCTTGACCGCCACTTCCAGCCCGGACGGCGCTGCGTTTTCGGGCAGGCGGGCGCGATGCACTTGACCGATCGAGGCGCTGGCAAACGGCACGTCGTCCCATTCGACAAACAGGCGGTCGATGGGGGCGCCCAGCTCGTTTTCGACGAGCTGACGAATCTGCTGGGGCGACGACGTGGGCGCCGCCGCGCGCAGCCCGCGCAGCGCCGTCTGATAGGCGTCGCGATGGGAATCCGGCACCATGCCATCGACGTAGCTCGCCATCTGGCCGACCTTGGCAGCCAGCCCGCGCAGCGAGCCCAAGACCTCGGCTGCTTGCTGTGCTGCCGCTTGTCCGCCGTCGCTACCCAGGAGCAGGCTGGCCCCCGTTCGCGCCCCGACGCGGGCAAGCTGTGTGAGGCGACTCAACCGACTCTGCGGCAGCTTTCGCTCTTCCGTCATGTCGACATCCTACTCTTTAGTGATCTGGGGTGATCTGGCTCGGTCTGGTCATCGCGGCGATGGTGCCGTCGTTCCGACGAAGCATTGACAAGAATGCATGGAATCAGTAAGGCTTGCCCGCTCATCATCCACGCATACGCATAGGAGCTTGTTGCAATGTCCCGTCTGCCGAAGAGTCCCCGCACCGTGTTCGCCCCTCTTTTGGCCAGTGGCTTGGCCCTTTCCAGCCTGTTCGTCGGTGCGGAAGCGCGTGCGCAGCAGAAGATCGCCATCGTCGACATTCAGCGTGCCGTGGCCGAGACCACCGAAGGCAAGCGAGTGCTCACCGACCTGCAAGGCAAGGCGGACAAGAAGAAGAAAGAGCTGGAGACGCGCCGCGACGAGATCCAGAAGATGGGCGAAGAGCTCAAGAAGCAGGAGTCGGTGCTGCGTCCCGAGGTGTTTCAGAAGAAGCGCCAAGAGTTCGAGCAGAAGGCGATGCAGTTCCAAGAGTCGGTGATGCGCACCGAGCAGGAATTCCAGCAAGAGCAGGTCAAAGCGACGCAGCCGATTCAAGAGCGGGTGTATCGCGCGATCAACGGCATCGCCAGCCGCGACCGCTTCAACTTGGTCCTGAACTCAGCCGCCGTGGTGTGGCCGCAGCAGAGCGAGATGGACATCACGAACGAAGTCATCCGCAAGGCCAATGAGCTGGGTCCGGCCACGGGTGGTGGAGGAGCGACGGCGCCCAAGCCACAAGGGGCCGCACCGACGGGAGCGCCTGCTCCCAAGCCTGCTGTCCCCGGTGTCGTTCCGGCGCAGAAGTAGCGGGCATGTCAGGCGTCGCTCCGCTGCCGCCCGCGCTGCCGCTGGATATCTCGGTGATCTTGCGGGCGCTGCCGCATCGATATCCCTTTCTACTCGTCGACCGCGTGGTCGACTACTCAGCCGACGGCGAGCGCTGCGTCGCCATCAAGAACGTCACGATCAACGAGCCTTTCTTCGTTGGGCACTTCCCCGGACACCCGGTGATGCCAGGGGTGCTGATGCTGGAAGCGATGGCTCAGACCTCGGCGCTGCACGCGCGTCTGAAGCTAGGCGACCTGACGGGCGAGCGCATCGTGTACTTGATGGGCATCGACCGCGCCAAGTTTCGCAAGCCTGTGGTGCCCGGCGATCGCTTGGAACTGCACTCGACCTTGCTGCGCGGCGGCGGTCGGATCTGGAAGTTTCGCGGCGAAGCCAAGGTCGGTGATCAGAAAGTCGCCGAAGCGGAATACATGGCCACGCTGGCTGGGGCCGGCGCAGAGGACGCGGCAGGCCCAGACGCTGGGCCTGCATGAGCGGCTGGTGCTGGGCACAGTCGGTCGCTGACCTGGGGCAGCGCTGGCTGGCGCGCGGGCTCTGCGGGCTGGGAATCTGGCTCGCGTCCTCGCTGGGCTGCGACTGGCGGAAGCCTCTGCCGCATCGGCCCGACGCTGGACCTCCGGTACAGCTGGTCGATACGCAGGGCAAAGCCGTCGGACCGGGCAGTCCATCTGCGCCGGGCACGGCACGCGCGCCGTCCTTGCACAGCGCATCGCTGTTTCTCGTCGAGGAACACGAGCCAAACGACGATCCCGAGCAGGCGCAGCCTGTGGCCAGCGGCCGGGGCGTGCGAGGCTCGCTGGCCCCGCCAACCTCGCTGGGAGCAGGCAAAGGCGCCGACGACTTCTATGTTCTTACGGCAGCGGCCACAGGTGGCGTGCAGCTTCTTGGGCTGACGCTTACTACTGGGCCTCGGGTCGATGTGCAGCTGACCCTGTATGGCTCTGCGGTGTCGGGGCAGCGACCGGTTCTTGGGAAGCAAACGCCGCAGTGGCATGTCGACGAGAGGGGCCCCGGCCAAGGCGAGCGCATGTCGGGTCTGGCCGTGCGCCCAGGGCAGATTGTGCTGGTCCGCGTGCGCGGGGCCTTAACGCCGCCCAAGGCCGGTGAGCTTCCGACGGGGGCCGCGGCGTCGCTGGACTATCAACTGTCGGTGACGCAGACGGCGGCGCCCATGGGCAGTGAAGTCGAGCCCAACGACACGTATGAGACGGCCTGTGTCGCTGATAGCTCCGATCTGTCGGGCACGCTGCTGGGGCGAGGAGATGAGGACTTTTTCTCGCTGAATTTGGTAGATTCACTATATCACCGCGGGCAACCTGGGACAGATCCTGGGCAGGCGGCCTTGGGCAGTCGCGGCGCCCCTGGCTTGAAGACCGACGCCATCCTGCGGGTCGAGGTTCGTTCGCCCGGCGTGACACCGGCCCTGCGCATCTGGGTCGAGCCCGAGGCCAGCCCAGCCGCGCCCGCGTCGAGCCTGGATGGCGGCTCGCACGCCGCGGCGGCAGCGGGGACGGGCGTGCAGTTCGGCAAGCTTCGTTTTCTTGGAGATTTCGCCGCCGGCAAGGGGCAGAGCGAGCTACGCCTGCGCAACCTGCCGCTGGTGCGCGGCAGTGCTCGCGCCTTTGTCAGTGTTCGTGCTGTCGGGGCAAGCCTGGGGAACGGCAACAAAGAATCCGGTACCGTCCGCCCATCCGTCGGAGACAGCCGCTACAGCATGCGCCTGAGCGTCGAGCCGTCTTTGGAAGGCGCCGAGAGCGAGCCCAACGACGACTGCGAGCAGGCGAACCCTGTGCCGCTTGCGTCGCGTGGCAGCGCGGCTGGGCCCGCTGGCATCGCCCTAGATGGACAGCTCGCCGGGTTCCTGTGGCCGGGCGATGTCGACTGCTTTCGCCTGCCATTTAAGCCCGAGTCCAATCCCGCCGTGTCTTTGGCCGTGCCTAGCGTTCGCACCTGGACGGTCAAGCTCGCTGTGCCTGGGGTCGGCGCCGACTGCGATGCCAGCCTGGATGCGGTCAAGGGGCCGACGACCGAGCTTGTGCCCGGCTCAACGCCAAGCGGAGCGGGCAGCGCTGGCAAGACCCTAGTCCTTCGAGCCAAGGCCGATGCCTGGGTGCGGATCAGCAGCCGCGATCGGGGCTGCGGCCAGGCTCCCTATGTGCTTAGCGTCAGCGGAGCCGCGGGCGCCGCGCCATAGCCTGGCGAGGAACCGAGCCGGCTTTGTGACCGCTGTAGATTCGCTGTGCAGGCTGCGATAGGCTGCGCTGCGGATGGCTGGGCCGATGCTGGCAGACACGCAGAGCCGATTTGTGCGCAGACTGCGTGACACGTGGGGCGCAGGCTGGCCGTGGCTGGCTGGCGTGCTGAGTGTTGTCTTGGCCTATTGCCTGCTGTTTGGCATCGACTTTCTGTTCGGTGTGGACCTGCGCGTGTTCGGGGTGTACGACGCCGACACGGAGCGCTTTGCCTTGTCTCGCTATGGACGAGACATCGTGTGGCACCAGCTGGGTGTGCTGGCCGCCTATGCCAGCCTGGGACTTGTCGTCGGCCTACTAACAGCCGTGGTGCTGACGCTGTGGGAGCGCACGGGCATTCTGCCGCACCGACGTCGTGTGAATTCGGCCATGACGCCAGTCGAGCTTCCGCCGACTCCGTGGTCTGCGTCTCGACGGGCGGCGCTGTCTTTGGTGCTTGCGCTGTTCGTGCATGGGGTGTTTCTGGCTCGCGCGCTGCGGCTGCGCCCGGCCTTGTTTGCCGAGGGTCTGTACGATCGCGGAGGTTTCTCGCGTCGCTGGATGATGGCGGTGAGTCACGGACCGGTGCTGCCGATCCTGCTGACCGCGTCGCTGGTGCTGCTGCTTTTTCTGTGCCTGGCGCCCGTGCTGTCGCCGCGCGGTCGTCGCTTCCTGGGATCGCTGCGTCAGGCGCCATGGCCACGACGGCTGGCGCTTTTGGCCGGGACACTGGGGCTTTTCGCTGTGCTGCTGGCGGCTCGCTACGCCTTGCGTGGGCCCCCGACTGCGCAGGATCCGGCGCCTGCGCGGCCGGTGCGGGCGGCGCACCATGCGCCGCAGGTTGCAACGAGGCCCTCGGTGCTGTTGATCGCAATCGACAGCCTGCGGGCCGATCGGCTAACCGGCGATGCGCGCAGTCGAGCGCTTCTGCCCACGCTGAACAGCCTGGCCGATCGCAGCGTGGCGTTTGACTCGGCTCGCGTGACCGTGCCGCGAACGTTCCCGTCGCTGGTTACGCTGCTCACAGGACGGTATCCGCATCGACACGGCATTCGCACGATGTTTCCGACGCTGCAGCAGCGATCGAAGGTCCCGCCGGCTTTGCCCGCGATGCTGCGCCAAGCTGGGTACCGAACGACGGTGCTTTCGGACTTCTGCGGCGAGATTTTTTCGCGCATCGATCTGGGCTTCGAGCGAGCCCTGGTGCCTGCGTTTGACGCGCGCACGATCGTCATCCAGCGCGCCCTGACCTTGCACAAAAACCTGCTGCCCTATTTCGTCGGAGACACCGGCCGCGTGCTGTCGCACACATGGTTTCCCGAGCTGGACAGCCTGGCGGAGTTCGCCGATGCACAGCAGCTTGCCGACCAGTCGGTGGCGCTTTTGTCACAGGCCCAGAAGAGCGGTCAGCCCTTCTTCATGACCGTGTTCTTTTCGTCGGCGCACTTTCCCTATGCCGCGCCGGACCCGTATTACCGACGACACACCGAGGCCTCGTATCAGGGGCCGTTTCGCTATCACAAGCCCCCTTTGTCTGAGCCGCAGAGCGAGGCCGACATCGCGCAGGTGCGCGGCTTGTATGACGGCGCGCTCTCGGCGGCCGACGACGGAGTGCGGCGGCTTCTTTCCGGCTTGGCGCGGCTGGGGCTGTCGCAGTCGACGATCGTCGTCGTGCTAGCGGATCACGGCGAGAACCTGTACGACGCTCCGGGGCGCGGCATGGGGCACGGCGATCACTTGGAAGGGGATCCGTCGCTGCACGTGCCGCTTGTGATCTATGACCCGGTCCACGCGTTTCCCGCGCATCACGTACCTGGCATCGTGCGTGACATCGACGTGGTGCCGACGCTCTTGGCGCTGCTTGGAGTGCCGCCGCCGACGGATGCGCCGCCGCTTGACGGCGTGTCGCTGCTGCCGCTTCTGCGTGGTGAAAACGATCGGCTGGGGTTGTCCTCATTTCACGAAACCGAGCTGTGGTTTACCGCGAGTGGTCCTGGATTTGAGCCCGAGAAGCGCTTGCCGTATCCCGCCGTCACGTCGACAACCACGGTCGATGCGCAGGATGACATCGCTTTGTCCGAGCGCTTCAGCGAGCTTGTTACCGTGGCCAAGCATCGGGCCCTGCGCACGGAAGACTGGAAGCTGATTTATCGTCCGACGCGCAGCGGCCCGCGCTTCAGCCTGTACGACATGCACAGCGATCTTGAAGAGCAGCACGATGTGGCCAGCCGTCGACCCGAGGTCCTGTCGGTGCTGCGCGAGTCGCTGTTTCAGATCGTCGCGGGCGATGGCAGTGTGGTCATCGAAAACGGCTTCATCCTGCCGCGCTAGGCAGCCACTGCAGAGTGGTGGAGGGGCGTTGCTGCGGGGGGGCGAGGGCTATAGATCGTCGCAGGGATTGCTGCGCTTTTCGCCCGCATAGACGCCAAGCTCGGTCCAGATCATGCGCAGGTTTTCCTGGACCGGAACGGCAAGCAGGCTGGTGCGGGCGGGGCCTTTGACCCAGGTTGACTGCGTCCCGTTGGGGCCAACGATGAGTCGCAGATCGCCGGTCTTGGTCGAAAAGATCTCGCCCTGCGAGTCCGAGACGACGTTGGTCATCTTTTGCAGCTTCATGTTGCCCTTTGGCCCCATGTACAGCCGGAACGAGCTTGCGGTGGCGGGCGTCGAGCCCTTGTCGACGTAGTAGTAGTTGCCGCGCTCATCGCGAGCCAGGGCATGCGGGGTGCGCAAGGCCGGGATGGGGGCCAAGGCTGCAGCCGTCAGAAGCTCAAGAGCCTTGTCGTGCGGCAGCAGGCGTAGCTCGGTGCGCTGCGTGCCACAGCGGACGGCGCAGGTGCCCTTCTGGGCATCGAAGTCGACGGCGGAATGCACGCGGATATCGGCTCCGCGGAAGCTGGGGTTGGCATCGGGATTGTAGAAGCGCGGCTCAAGAAACATCGCGCTGCCGATGGCCTCGACCAGGGGCACGCGGGTCATGCGCTTGCCATCGCCGTAAAATAGCTGCGTCGTGGAGCTGGGCCCCTCGATATGCAGCACATAGTGTCCTTTCCCATCGCTGCAGACCCCTGCCTGGGCCAGCATGATGCGCTGTCCCAGCGTGCGTCCGTCGCCCCAGGGCGGCGCATCGCCGGTTGGCTTGGGCAGCGCGGGCGCAACCTCCAGCGCTTCCAGCGTCTCGCGGGTGAAGTCGTCTTGGTTGGGCTTTTCGGGATCGACGCTGAGGTCGAGCTTGCTGCCGTTTAGGGCCAGCTTGTGCGGGCCTCCCCAGGTGCAGGTCAGCTCTTTGACCTTGTCGCGCACATACGTCGCAGCGACGGGCGAGCGCTTGCACAGCGACGCCAAGCTGCCAAGCGGCGTCGAACAAAAACTGCTGACCGAGTACTTCTTAATCACCTCGTCGCTGATCGATGGCCACGCGATCTGAGCGCGCAGCTTGGTGCCACAGGCGCTGTCGGCTTCGGCCGTCGCTTCAGCGAGCGACTTTTCATGCTCGGCCTGTTCGTCTTTGCGCTGGAAGTTGGCGAAGCGAGCGAGGGTGCCGTCGGCTTTCTGTTTGTCGTGCAAGGCCACGATGGCCTGCGCGTTCGCCGACTTGCTGGCCGCCTCGTCGAAGTTGAGGGGATGGCTGTTACGCAGATCGCCGGGAACGTAGAGCTCCCAGCGCTCGCGATGGTGCGTGTGCTGCTGCACAAACGAAAACGACCGCCCCCGCCACTGCGTCGTAAACGCGTCGGTCTGTCCGCTGCTAGAGCGCTTGTAGGGCAGGGCCAGGCCTTCCAACGGGCTCTTGGTGCCCGTGACTTGAATGATGGCGTTGCCCTCGGCAATGGGCTTGAGCAGCACCAGCGTGACCACTTCTCCGCGCGGACTGCGAAAGACCTTGGTGGTCTCGATGTTCTGGTTCTGTGCGTGCGCCACCAGCGCAGCTCCGGCGAGGCCGAACGCAATCATGGACACTCGAAACAGCGGCTGCATAGGTTCCTCTCAAAAGCGCGAGTCAAAGAGCGCCGCTGGTCAGCATACCGCGTCGGAGGGGCTCTTCCCAAGGCCTTTGCGTGCCGACTGCCCGCGGTTGCCGTGGCGTGATAGATTGCCTGCCGGAGGAATCAGACAGATGACGAGCGCAGGAACGAAGGGAGATGCCCACGGTCCACTGGGCCGAGAGGTCGTGATTGTCAGCGCAGCCCGTACGCCCATCGGCAGCTTTGGCGGCGAGCTGGCATCGCTTGCGGCGGCCGACCTGGGCGCAACGGCGATCAAAGCCGCGCTGCAGCGGGCGGGCGTCGAAGGCAAAGACGTGGGCGATCTGAGCATGGGCTGCGTCCTGCAAGCCGGGCAGGGACAAGCGCCGGCCCGTCAGGCGGCCATTCGCGCAGGACTGCCGACGGCGGTGCCCTGTCAGACAATCAACAAGGTCTGCGGATCGGGCCTCAAGGCAGTGATCAGCGCGGCTCAGGGCATTGCGCTGGGGGATACCGAGATCGCGGTGGCCGGCGGTATGGAGTCGATGAGCAACGTGCCCTATTACCTGCTAGGGGCGCGCAATGGCTATCGCATGGGACATCAGCAGGCCACCGACGGCATGATCTTCGATGGCCTGTGGGATCCGTACAACAACTTCCACATGGGCTCGGCGGCTGAGCTCTGCGCGCGAGAGAAAAAGATCGATCGCGCCACACAAGATGCCTTCGCTGCCGAGTCGTACCGACGGGCTCTGGCGGCGCAGAAAGAGGGCAAGTTCGACGCCGAGATCGTCAAGGTGGAAGTCCCGCAAAAGAAGGGCCCACCGAAGATCGTGTCGCTCGACGAAGAACCGGGTCGCGCCGATCTGGGCAAGATGGGGACGCTGCGTCCGGCGTTTGAGAAAGACGGGACCGTCACGGCAGCGAATGCATCCAAGATCAATGACGGGGCAGCGGCCGTGCTTCTGATGTCGGCGGCCGAGGCCCGTCGCCGCGGGCTGACACCGCTGGCGCGGATTCGTGGCTATGGCCATCACGCGCAGGCTCCCGAGTGGTTCACGACGGCGCCGGCCGGCTCGATCGAAAAAGCCCTGGCTCGTGCTGGGCTGTCGGCGGCGGACATCGATCTGTTCGAGATCAACGAAGCGTTCGCCGTGGTGGCGCTGGCCAACAACCAGCTTCTGGGTCTGGACGCGAGCAAAGTGAACGTTCACGGTGGGGCGGTTGCACTTGGGCACCCCATCGGTGCGTCGGGCTGTCGGCTGCTGGTGACGCTGCTTTATGCGCTGCAGGCACGCGACCAAAAGCGCGGTGTGGTGTCGCTGTGTATCGGCGGTGGCGAAGGCATCGCGCTGGTTGTGGAGCGAGTGTAGCCATGAAGAAGATCGGAGTGGTGGGTGCGGGACAAATGGGAGGAGGCATCGCGCAGGTGGCCGCGGATCGCGGGCATCCCGTTGTGCTGCTCGATGTCTCGCTGGACGTGGCCACGCGCGGCAAAGGCAAGATCGGTAGCGCGCTCGAAAAGCTGGTGCAAAAAGGCAAGCTCGCGGCGGAACAACGCGAGGGTCTGCTTTCGCGGATCACGCCGGCTGGGGACTATGCCGCGCTCGGTGACTGCGACTTGGTCGTCGAAGCCGCGACCGAAAACCAAGAGCTGAAGAAGAAGATCTTCACCGAGATCGATCGCGCGCTGGCACCCCAGGCGATTCTGGCCACGAACACGTCGTCGATCTCGATCACGCTTCTGGCCGCGGCGACCAAGCGGCCCGAGCAGGTCATCGGCATGCACTTTATGAACCCGGTGCCGCTTATGACCTTGGTCGAGATCATTCGCGGTCTGCAGACGAGCGATGCGACCTATCTGACCACGGTCGAGATCGCGCGCAGCCTGGGAAAAGAAGTGGTGACCGCGCGGGATGTGCCGGGCTTCATCGTCAACCGGCTGCTGATTCCGTTTCTAAACGAAGCCTGCTTTGCCTTGGCCGAAGGCCTGGGGACGGTCGAGGACATCGACAAGGCCATCAAGCTCGGCCTGAACCACCCGATGGGCCCGTTCACTCTGGCCGATCTGATTGGCCTGGACACCTGCTTGGCCATCGCTGAGGTCCTGCATCGCGAGCTAGGTGAAGATAAGTACCGGCCTGCGCCGCTTCTGAGAAATTACGTAGCGGCTGGTTGGCTGGGCCGAAAAGCCGGGCGGGGCTTCTACAAGTACTAGCGACGGGCGAGGGGGCTAGCGACGGAAATAGGCGGCGTTCTTTTCGGTGTACGCGCGCCACTTGGCCGGCACGCTGTCCGCTTCAAAAATGGCGTCGACTGGACACTCGGGCTCGCACGCGCCGCAGTCGATGCAGGCATCGGGATCGATGTACATCTGCACTTTGGCGAGGACGGTCTTGCGGTTTGACTCGCGGATGTCTTCGATCTCACGGACTGACTTGGGGCCGTGGATGCAGTCAACCGGGCAGACCTTGACGCAGGACACGTCGCAGACGCCCAGACACGGTTCTGTGATCACGTAGGCCATGCTCTCCTCCGCTGGATCGCCGGCTGGGGGTCGAACGAGACCGCAGCGGGCGCGCGTTTCTGCGAATAGGACACAGCAGGCTTCGTGCCGTGCTGGAAACCGGATGATTTCGCGGGCTTGCGTGGGCGCGGTTTGGCCCGCAACGAAATCTCGGTGTCGGCGCTGACGACTGCTCGGTGCCACCGATATAATGGTGGCGCCATGCCAGGTCGCTACATCTTGCTGCTGGGGGAGCTAGCCGATGCGCTGAGCGGCGTGCATACCATCCCGGCTACCGGACGCGCGTTCGTGCAGGCGGTGCGTCGTCACGTGCCGCTTCGCTGGTTCGAACTGGGCAAGCGAGATGGTCAGGGCCGAGACGCCACGTTTGGTGCTTCGGTATTCGACCCAGAACACCCTTCAGCAACGGCTAGTCAGACGGTTCGCGCGCTGGGGGATGTTGCGCTGTCCGAGAGTGATGTGTCCGGCGCGCGGCACTATGCCCGGCGACCGCGGGCGACCGGCGAGATTCCGTTTGACGTCCTGCCGCGGTCTGTCGTTCGCGCCTGGCTGGGCGATCCGCGCACGTCCGAGATCGTCGTGGTGCCGTTCCAAGCCGAAGGCGTTCTAGTCGGGTATGCGGCCGTGGGCTTGGACCGTCCAGAGCCGGGGTTGACGCCCGAGCTGAAGGATGCGATGGCCAACCTGCTGCGCGTGGCCTGGCGTCACCTCCTTTTGGTCGAGCGCATCGCGAGCCTGTCGCGTCGTGCCCACGTCGAGACGCAGCACCTGCGCAGCGAGCTACAGCGCGTCAGCGAGCCCGAGCGACTGGTGAGCGTCAGTGAAGCCAGCCGGCGCATTCTGTCGCTGGTGGATTTGGTCGCCGGGCACGACACCACGGTGCTGTTGCGCGGTGAATCAGGCACGGGAAAAGAGGTCATCGCGCGGCGAATCCATCGACTGTCGGCGCGGGTGAACCGACCGTTTCTGCGCGTCAACTGCGGCGCTCTGCCCGAGGGGTTGTTAGAGAGCACGCTCTTTGGCCACGAGAGAGGCGCGTTTACCGGAGCGAGCACGCAGCACCGCGGGCTCTTTGAGCGCGCACACGGTGGGACGCTGCTTCTGGACGAAGTGGCCGAGCTTCCGCCGCGCGCCCAGGCCAAGCTGCTGCGCGTGCTGCAAGAGGGCGAGATTGAACGAGTGGGCGGCGAGAGCACGTACAGCGTCGACGTGCGGCTGATCGCGGCCACCCATCAGCCCCTTGAACAGATGATCGAGCGCGGAACGTTTCGCTCGGACCTCTACTATCGACTCAACATCTTTCCCATTCTGTTGCCGCCCTTGCGGGAACGGCTGGCCGATCTGCCGGTGCTGGCCGAGACGCTGCTTGAGCGCTTGGCGCAGCGACACGGGCGACAGCCGCCGCGCTTTTCGCCCGAAGTCATCGATCGACTGCTGCGACACGCATGGCCCGGCAATGTGCGCGAGCTTGAGAACCTGCTAGAGCGCGCACTGATCCTGACTCCCGGACGCGAGCCCTTGGTCTTGCCGCCCGAGTTTGCGATCAGCGCGAGCCCACAGCCAGCGAGCCCGCCACGCGACGAGGGCGTTGTCCGTCTAGATGTCGCGCTGCGTCAGACCATCGAGCGGGCTCTGCAAGCCAGTCGCGGACAGATCTATGGCGAGCAGGGAGCGGCGGCGCTGCTTGGCATCAAGCCGACGACGCTGCAGAGCAAGATGCGGAAGCTAGGAATCGCCCGCGGACGCTTCACGTCGCCCTAGCGACGAGCGAGAACGAGGGGAGGCCCTATTCCTTTTTTGCGCAGGGCTTCCGCGCGAGGTCCATGGCCTTTTGGTTCTGGGCATCGACCTCAAGGATCAGCTGCACGTGACTCTTATGGTCGGCGCAGCGGCCGTTTTGCAGCGCGGACTCGGCCTTTTCGATGTGATCGCTCACGTAGGTCGGTCGCAGCTTCTCAAACTCGCTGCGGCCAAGCTGGCGATACACCGAGGTCTCGGGAAGATCGCGATACGCAGCCATCGCAACATCGGCATCGGTGTCCTTGTTGCCAACGAAGCGCTGGTACTGCTGCCGCGCTTGTTGCTCGGACCGCGCTTGATCGACTTTCAGCTTGGCTTGGTCGCGCGACGGGGCAGACAGGCCCGACAGTACGAGGATCTCTTGGGCTTTCTTTTCGCCTTGTTCCCACTTGTGCTGCGCGAAGAGTGCGTCGACTTGTTTGGTGATCTCGACGGCGCGTACCTCGGGATCTTTGCCACAGTGCAGGCTGGCGCAGAGCACGCTGGCCCAAAGGGGCGCCCACAGCCAGCGCGCTTGGGCGGCGCGACGCGGCTGCAGGTGCTGAGGCCATCGAGTGCGAAGGACAGTCGGCATGCCCGCTCCAAACACGAAAGGATGCTACCAGTTTTCCAATCCCGCGATGGTCCGGTCAAGAGGAACAGTGGACATGTGAAGATCAACTCCGATACGATCACGCAACATGCCCGGCAGGCGGTCTTGGCCCCACAAGTCGCTGCGTCGCGCGCCGCACGAACACGAGAGGTAGCTTGATGGCGGATGAAGCTCTAGGTTTTGGTAAGGCCACATTTGCCAGCGCTTTTGCGTCGCTGCGACCCGTTATCGCAGCGGAATGGAGCGAGGTCGATGAGGAGGCCTTGGCTGCCACGGACGGAGACCTTGACCGCGTGGTGGCGCTGATTGCTGAGCGCACGGCGCGCACCAAAGCACTCATTCGCCGCCAGCTCGAAGAGCTGTATCGCGTGGCCACAGAGCCGGTACCGGCCGCTCATGGTTCGACGCGCGGACGCGGGCGATCCAACCGAACGGCCGAGCGTGGTGCCGATCGCGCGGGCGATGCGGCGGCACCTCCCGGAGTCGATCAGCTCTTGGCTGAGCTAGAGCGTCGCACCGCACAGATCATGCGTGAGCTGCGCGGCGGCTTCTTCGACAACACGCGCGATCGAGTGCGAGACAACATCTTTTTCTCGCTGATCGTCGCCATTGGTTTTGGCTTCATCGTCGGCGTGCTGTTTACGGGCTCAAGTCGTGGCAAGTAGCAGCAGGCATACGGACGCAGCGCCTGGCATCGACTCGCTTGATGATCTAGATGAGCCCGACTTGGCTGGGCTAGACATCGACGCTGCGTCGACACAGGCATCGTCGGCGTCGGCTTCTGCATCATCTGATCTGACGCGTCGGTTGTTTTCGCTGCTTTCCGGCCTGCTGCGCATTCACGTCCAGATTGCCGCCAATGAAGCACGTCGCGATCAGGCTCGCCTGCTACGCGGTGCGGTCTGCTGTGCGCTCGCGGGGTTCCTGGGCTTTTTGACGGTGATCCTGTCCGAGGGGCTTGCGCTGTGGGGATTTCTTCAGATTCCCTTGCGTCTTCCCTGGGCGCTCGCTGCGCTCATCGCCTGCAACGTGGCGGTGTCGGGCGTCCTGGTTTTGCTGGGCAGTCGCGCGCTGCGCTCGCCCGTCATGCCCGAGACTCGGGCGCTGTTGCGACGGACACTGCGCTCGCTGTTCCCCGTCTAGCGACTGAGATCGACGCAGGGCTCCCTGGGTCGTTGGATCACGGACACTTGGTCAAAGGAGCGATGGGCGACATCGGGGCGATGCCCATGCCCGCCACCATCGCGTCATAGTTGGCCAGGCCCGCAGTGAGAAGCTGCACGATGGTCGCAAACGTCTGATCGAGCTTGTTCGCCGTCGATGTTTCCGCCACGCACAAGAACTTGCTGCGCGTGCAGATCGACACCTGCTCGCAGCCGGGAGCCTCGGGGGCGGCGGCTTGCACATCCGGTGCGCCATACACCACGCGACCATCGAGCATCACCAGATCAATGCTGCTGGGCTGGGCTTGCAGCAGCGAGTCGTACGGACGACTTGGATCACCCGAATAGATAAACAGGTCGGCTCGCTTGCCGACCTCTAGCGATCCCAGCGCTGCGTCGACGCCGAGGACGCGAGCAGGTTCGATGGTCACCATCTCGAACAAGCGGCGTGGGCTCAGCAAGCCCGAGAACTTGCTCTGGTTGACGCTGGCCGCGGCGCGTAGCTCGTCGAGCAGATTGACACTTCCGCCCAGCGCCCAGTCGGGGGCCAGTGCGATGGTCTGCACACCCGCTTGGATGGCCAAGTCGATTCGCGTGGTGTCGTTGTACAAAAACAGGTTCGACTTCGGCGACCACACGAGCTTCATCTTGGCCGCAGCCATCTTGGTAAATTCTTCGGTCCCAAGGGCCGTGCCGTGGACGATGGCGGTCTGCGGGGCTAGTAAGCAGCCACCCGCTCGGCTTTCCAGGTCTGCGAATTCAGAACGCGCCCTGGCGTCGATGCCTTCTGCGACATGCACGACGTATGCGTTGGTGGTACCAGCAACATAGGCGCTGCAAATACCCATGGCGGTCGTGTTGTCCGGCACCGCGATCGAGGTCCGCACCTTGTCGCTGCCGAGCCCATTGCGCAGCGTGTCGATGGTCCGCACCACCGACGAGTAACACAGCAATTCCGTTGCGCCTGGCGCCAGCGTAAACGAGGTAGTGCCAGCGATGAGAGCCTTGACCTCGGCGTACTTATCCAGCTCGCAGCGCAGGTCAACCGGCGAGCCATCTTCTCGGTTCAGATACTGTTTGGCATTGACCACCTGCCCATATCGCACGTCCGAGGTCCACTGCGTGTGGTTGCCGTAGAAGCGTCCGGGAGACCAGTCGCTCTCGTCGAAGATATTGAACAGGCCATGGTTGTGCGCGTCGATCAGGCCGGGCGCGATGATGCCGCCTGAGTTGACGATCGTCGCGCCTTGCGCTCCACTCTGCGTGGCGCAGCTTGGACCGACGCAGGTGATCTGGTTTCCTTCGACCAAGAGCTCGCCCTGTAGCGGGCCGCTTGGCGAAAGCAAGAGACCGCGCAGAAGGATGCGATCTTTGGCTCCCGTCGTCAGCGTGGTTCCCGCGGGCGGCATCGAGCCATCGGGGCCCGCATCCGTTCCCGCATCCGTCTCATTACCGGCGATGGCCATATCGGCAGGCTCGTCGCCCGGCGTGCCAGTCGTATTGTCGCGGCAGCCTATCGCTAGCTGCAGGACCAGCGCGAAGAACACCCGCCCCTTTTGTACTCGCGTATGCATTGCGCCCCCTCATTGCATCGTACCCTGCGGCGAGCGGTTTGCAGTAGACTGCCGGCCCATGTCGTTGGAAACCGATCCCGCTTTCGTGCCACCTGGACCGAGCAGCCCTGACTTGCGCGACGCGCACATTTTGATCACTGGAGGGGCGGGCTTCATCGGTTCGCACTTGGTTGAGCGTCTGCGCACGCACAACCGCGTTCGAGTTCTGGACGTGATGCGCCGCGATGCACTGCGTCCTGCAGCGCTGCACGATCATCCGAATGTCGAGATCTGCGTCGGTGATGTGCTGGACGCGAGCTCAGTCAATCAGGCTGTGCGGGATGTCGACATGGTCATTCACCTGGCTTCCATCGCGGGTGTTGACACCGTAATGAAGATGCCGACCACCACCATGCGGGTGTCGCTGCTGGGCACTGCCGCCGTGCTAGAAGCGGCGTATGCCACGGGACGCTGCCGACGCTTCATCGACTTTTCGACCAGCGAAGTCTTTGGCCGCTATGCCTATCAAGTGACCGAATTCGACGCGACCACGCTGGGTGCCGTCGGCGAAGCCCGCTGGACGTACGCAGTGGCCAAGCTGGCGACCGAGCACTTGTGCATGAGCTATCACCGTCAGTTTGGTTTCCCGGCGGTGTCGATTCGCCCCTTTAACATCTATGGTCCGCGGCAGGTGGGTGAGGGGGCCGTGCATCACTTCATCCTGCGTGCGCTGCGCGGCGAGCCGCTGCGTATCCACAACGACGGAGCGCAGATTCGCGCTTGGTGCTACATCCGCGACATTGTCGATGCGGTCCTGCTGACGCTGACGGTGCCGGGGGCGGTCGGACACGCGTTCAATATCGGCAATCCGCGTTCGACAGTGACCGTGTACAACTTGGCGCAGACCATTCATCGCTTGGTGGGCTCGAAGTCGCCCATCGAGTTTGTGCGCTGGAATCACCCTGACGTCGAGCTACGCGTTCCGGCCATCAGCAAGGCACGCGAGCTTCTGGGGTGGTCGCCGCGCTTTGACTTGGAAGAAGGGCTGCAGCAGACCATCGACTGGTATCGACAGGCAGGCCCCCCCGCGTAGTACTCGACGGAACACAAGCTGCCTCGATAGGCATGCGCGATGGGCGCGACGGTGTGGCTAGGGGTAGCGCTCAAGCAGGGGAACTGGGTGCCCGCCATCGTCGAGGACCTCGGCAAGTAGCTGACGCATCGGCAGCACGGGGCGCAGGCTTCCGAGTACGGCGAGGAACCCCAAGCGCTGCCGCCACAGCAAGAGAGCTCCAGGCGGGAGCGTCATTCGGCCCGTGTGTACCAGCTTCCAAGTGAGCTGGACGAGCTCGCGCATCTGGTTGTCATCGATAGCAGTCGGCTGCTTGGACAGAAACGGTCCGGCCAGCGCTGCTTCCCAGGCGCGGAATGTCGCGGACTCAAAGACCGCCGCGCCTTGCACACCGACGAGCCCGGTGCGATGTGCGGCATAGCGAAGTGCTTCCCCATCGCGATGAATCATCGCCAGCCACAGACGCCGGTCCGCCTCGGCGACCTCTTCATCGACCTCGGTGCAACAGCCAAAGTCGATAAAGCCAACGCGGGGCGAGTCGGGTGCGCTGCTCAAGACGATGTAGTTGCCGGGATTCGGATCCAGGTTCAGCAGGCGGTGTCGCAGCGGAGCCGCCATGGCAAAGCGGAAGAGAACGGCCGCAACAGCCGAGCGCTCGGCGGTGGAGGCCTGCGCTGCGATCTGCGGCAGGCTGCGACCGTGAAACCGCTCCATGGTCAGGACGCGCTGGCTGCAGAGCGTCGGATACACAGCCGGGATGGCGATGTGCCGATCGTTGGCGAAGGCCAGCTTGAAGCGGCGCAGCCAGCTCTGCTCGGCACGATAGTCCAGCTCCTGCAAGAGCCGCTCGCTAAGTGCGGCGATGGACGCCTCAGGCACGGCATCACCCAGATCGGCTCCGACGAGATCGCGCACCAAGCGGCGCGCCGCAAGATCATCGCGCAGCGCGTCGGCGATGCCGGGGTACTGCACTTTGACGGCCACGCTGTCCCCGGCTTTTGTGCGGGCCCCGTGGACTTGGCCCAGCGATGCGGCGGCCAGCGGCGCGCTGTCGAACTCTGTGAAGACGTGCTGCGGTTCGTCGCCGAGTTCGGATCGGATCACACCACGAATGGCGTTTGGGTCGTCGGCGGGCAGCTGATCCCAGACGCGACCCAGCACGCGCTGCGCTTCTGGCGTCAGCTCCGCGTTGGCCTGCAGATAGCCGCGTAGCTGGGCAACCTTGGCATAGCCTCCCCGCAGCTCGGATGCTGCGTCGGCCATGGCGGATGCCTCGGCCACTTGGGCATCGCGGAGCTCTCCGGCTTCATCGATTTCGCTGTCGAGAAGGTGCCCGAGCTGAGCCCGCAGCCGTCGCGCCAGCGCAGTGGTCTGGGCAAAGAGGCGCTGATGCGAGCGCTTCATGCGAGAACCTCAAGTTTCATGGTGACGGCCGCTGGCTTTTGTTTTCAGATGGAGGGCCAGATCAAGAGGAATTTCATCATGCCACAGATAGAGACCGTGGGTTCAGAGAGCCCAGAGACCGACCGCGTAGAAGAAGACAGCGCATCGGAGCCCAGCGAGCCAGGCGCAGGCGACGGAGGAGACGCAAGCGGCGGGGACGATCTTGTGGACCCGTCGACCTTGGAGATTCCCACCGAGCCGCTGCCTGAGCCGCCCGTGCGCATCACGATCATTCCAGGCCGCGAGACCGATGAGGACGTCGAGCCAGGGGAAGAAGTCCCCAATATCGAGGTCGATGTCACCACAGAACCCCGTTAGATCCTTGGTATACTGCTCTCACCTCGATGTCAGACCAGGAATCTTCGCCGTCGACAGACGCCGATCCAGAGCTGGCGTCCGAAGGATCTGAAGCGGCCAGTCCGCCGGATCCAGGTCGGGCGCCTGCCACGCACAGCAGCGACGATGTCATGGGCACGGGCGAAGGGCCGCCACCCGGTCTGCGCATCGAAGCACTGCTGATTACGCTCATCGGCTTAGCCGTCGTGCTGCTGCCTGTCCTGGGGGTCTTGCACCGCCTGGGCGACTCGCTGATCGAGGCGCAGCGCTGGCGCTGGATTTCGCATGCGCTGGGAGCCGCATTGCTTTTCATCGTGCCCAAGGACACGTCGTGGACGTCGGTCTATGTGCAGAACGGCACGCTGTGGATTGGATTTCTCGGGGCCGTTCTGGCAGCGGCGGGCGGCAAGCACCTAAGCCTTGCGACGACGAACTTCATGGCGCGTGGCCGCCTGCGGCTGGCGTTTGAGACCTTCAGTCAAGTGGTCTTCGTCGTGGTGTCGCTGCTGCTGACCTATGCCAGCGCGAGAATGGTGGCGGCAAATCGCGGGACAGGAGACGCGGATCTTCTGCCCGGTGGGCTGCATCGCTGGATGGTCGAGCTGATCATTCCGGTCGCCTTTGGAGTAATGACCGTCCGCGTCGTGGCCAGGGCTCTGCATCCAGCCACTGCGTTTGCGGGACCGCACGGCAGTGTGCCCGCTGAGCTGGCGACGGCTCCGTTACCCCGAGTGGTCCGCGTGCGTCGTCTCGTGATCGCGGGGCTGGTGGGGGTTTTGGCTGCGGTCGCGTTTTATGTGGGCATGCGCTACGACGGATCGGCGCGTATTCAGGCTGCCCTGAGCCGCTTGGACACCGACGGAATTCGCAAGTTTGTGCGGATCCTGGTGCTCGTATCGATGAGCTTGGGATTTCTTCTGGGCACGCCGGTCTTCATCGTCATGGCTGGTCTGGCGATGGGCTTGTTCTTCGTCGATGGCTCGCCCGTGGCAGCGCTTCCGACCGAGACCAATCGCTTGGCGGCAAATCCTTCACTGCCGGCGATTCCGCTTCTGACGATGGCGGGGTACATCCTCGCCTCGGGACGGTCTTCGCAGCGTCTGGTGCGAGCGTACAAGAGCGTCTTTGGTTGGATGCCGGGCGGCATGGCCGTGATGGTGGTATTCGTCTGTGCGCTGTTTACGACGTTTACCGGTGCATCGGGCGTCACGATCTTGGCGCTGGGTGGGCTGGTCTATCCCATGCTGGTGCGGGACAAGTATCCCAAGGGCTTTTCGCTGGGACTGGTCACGGCGGCCGGGAGCTTGGGTTTGCTCTTTCCTCCCAGCCTTCCCGTGCTTCTTTACTCGGTGGCCGCCAGCACGCCAGGGGCCGCAGCGCCCGTCGGTGTTGAGCAGCTTTTTATCGGCGGTCTCTTGCCGGGCTTGTTCTTGGTGATCCTGGTCTCGCTGTATGGCGTTCACCGTGGCGTGATCCACAAGGCGCCCTCGCAGCCCTTCGTTCGCGCGGAAGTGCTGCATGCGCTTCGCGACGCAAAATGGGACCTGCTGTTGCCCGTCCTGGTGATCATCGCCTTTGCCAGCGGCATCGCCACGGTCGTCGAGGCCGCAGCCATCGGGGCGGCCTACGCGCTGTTTGTCGAGCTAGCCATCTATCGCGACATTCACCCGATCCGCGAGCTGCCTGGGGTGTTTGTGCATGCCGCGGCCTTGGTCGGCGCCGTCGTCGTCCTTTTGGGTGTGGCGCTGGGGCTGACCAACTATCTGGTGGAAGCAGAGATCCCAACCAAGCTGGTTGATTGGGTGCAGCTACACATCAAGTCGCAGTGGGCCTTCTTGCTGGTGCTCAACATCATGCTGCTCATCTTGGGCAGTGTGCTTGAGATCTACTCAGCGATTGTGGTGCTGGTGCCCTTGGTGGCGCCGCTTGGTGTGGCGTTCAATGTTCACCCGGTTCACCTGGGCGTGATCTTCCTCGCCAACTTGGAGCTTGGGTTCCTGTGCCCGCCGATGGGTCTGAACCTGTTCCTGTCGGCGACGCGCTTCCACAAGCCGCTGCCCGTGCTGTATCGCCATTCCTTGCCATTTCTGCTCATCATGTCCATCGGCGTCTTGTTCATCACCTATGTGCCGTGGGTGACGATGGGCTTGCTGCGTCTGTTCGGCAAGGCCTAGCAGAAACGACAAGGCAGGATCTGCCGCATCCGCAGCGAGTGGAGCGGGGCTAACTGGCGCGACTGTTTCGCACGAAGTCTGGGCGGGCGATAGCGTCGGGGAAGGGGAGTGCGGGGGGGGCTGCCGCAGCGAGCGGCAGCGAGCGAGAGCCTAGCGGGAGCGTTCGAGTTCGAACGGGTTGTGGCGGGACTCGGGCAGATCGCGCTTGGCAGAGCCGGTGTAGACCTGACGCGGACGCGCGATCTTTTGCTCGGAGTCATCGAGCATCTCGCACCACTGGGCCAGCCAGCCCGACGTGCGCGGAATCGCGAACAACACCGTGAAGAAGTCCGTCGGGAAGCCCATCGCCTGATAGATGAGGCCCGAGTAGAAGTCGACGTTCGGATAGAGCTTGCGCTTGATGAAGTAGTCGTCCTGCAGGGCGATGCGCTCTAGCTCAATGGCGATGTCGAGCAGCGGGTTGCGGCCCGTGACCTCGAAGACCTCTTCGGCGAGGCGCTTGATGACCTTGGCGCGCGGATCGTAGTTCTTGTACACGCGGTGGCCAAAGCCCATCAGCTTCTTCTCGCCCTTGCCTTCTTTGACTTCCTTTACGAAGGTCGGGACGTTGTGGATGCTGCCGATCTCGGTGAGCATGCGCAGCACGGCTTCGTTGGCGCCCCCGTGCAGCGGGCCATACAGCGCCGCCGAGGCCGCGGCCACTGCCGAGTAGGGATCCACCAGCGAGCTGCCTGCGGCCCGCATCGTTGATGTCGAGCAGTTTTGTTCGTGATCCGCGTGCAGGATGAACAGCACGTCCAGGGCGCGCTCTAGAACCTTGTTCGGCTTGTAGCGCGGCTCGGCCATCTTGCGGATCATCGCAAGGAAGTTGCCGGCGAACGACAGCTCGTTGTCGGGGTACACGAAGGGGAAGCCCATGCTGTGGCGGTACGACATCGCCGCGATCGTCGGGACCTTGGCAATCAGCCGCACGACGTTCAGCATGCGGACCTGCTTGTCGTGGACCTTCTTGGCTTCGGGATAGAACGTCGACAGGGCGCCGATGGTCGAGAGGAACACGCCCATCGGGTGCGCGTCATAACGGAAGCCCTGGATGAAGCTCTTGACGTTTTCATGCACGAAGGTATGCGTCGTGATCAGATCGACCCAGCTCTTGAGCTGCGCTTCCGTCGGCAGCTCGCCGTGCAACAGCAAGTACGCGCACTCCAGGTAGCTCGACTTTTCGGCCAGCTGCTCGATGGGATAGCCGCGGTAGCGCAAGATGCCCTTGTCCCCATCAATGAGCGTGATCGCAGAGCGACAGGACGCCGTATTCAGGAACGCGGGATCGTAGCCCATCATGCCGAAGTCATCGTCGGCCACCTTGATCTGGCGCAGATCTGCAGTGCGAATCGTATCGTCGGTGATGGGGAGTTCGTAGGTCTTTCCAGTGCGGTTGTCTGTGATCGTCAGTGTGTTCTTCGACATGGTCCCCTCAATAAGGGCTGAAGCGTTGTCTCGATCCACGTGTCCGCAGCTGGGCAGACAAGAGGACGCGTGACCTGTCAGGATGCGGGCAGTCTATCGGATGCCGCAGCGTGAGTCACTAGCATCGTGATGTCACGCATGCGCGCTTCGCAATCGCAGGCGCGTGCCGTCTGCCGTGAATCGCCGCGCGCACGGTGGATGCCGGCCGGTGTGTTCAGAGAGTCATGCTAAAGTGGGGAGGCCCGTGAAAGGTTTCCTGTGTCGGATCGGCCCTTTACCCAAGACCGTCAGCGCTGCTTCGAGTGTGGCATCAGTTATCCACCCGATGCGCCGGAGTGCGAGGTCGACCAGGCAAAGCTGTGGCCCGAGACCATCCACCATGTCTGGCGGATCGAAGGGGTCATTGCGCCTCGGCCGGGTGGCGCAACCTGCGCCGCGTATCACTTGCACACAGGCGAACGGGTGGCCATTGACGTGGTTCGCGTGCTGCATCACGACGCGGCGGCCGGGCACGTCAGCCAGCGGGGCGCGTCTTTTTCAGTCCAGGATTCGCAGCACATCGACGATGGTGCTGTCCGTATGGTGCAGGCAGAAGCACAGGCGCTGCATGTGCTGGATCTGCCGAACCTCCTGCGCTTGTTCGAGACCGGTGTGGACGAGCATGGCATCGCGTACCTGGTAACGGAGCTAGGGACTGCACGGCCGCTTGGCGATCTGCTGGAGGAATGGCAGCGTGCAGGTCATTTTCCCGTGGCTGGGCGCGCGGCCAGCCAGATTGGGCGGCAGCTGCTGACAGTCTTGGTGGCGGCGCATCGGGCGGGGCTTTCCCATCAAGGACTGGGTGCGCAGCACGTGTTTCTGTTGCATGAAGACGAGCTCTTGGCGGGGCGCGCTCGTGCTGCTGCGGTGCGCCTGCGCGGTCTGAGAGCGCTGTCCCTGGGACAAACGATTCGCGGCAGCATCCGCGCGGATCTGCGCGCCGTGGCGGGGCTGCTCTACGAGCTGATCACGGGCGAGCCGGCTGCGGATGCGCGGGACGGTCTGCGCGAACGAACGATCCCAAGTGGTATTGAGCCAGCGCTGTGGGAGGTTGTGATTCGCGGTCTGGGCCACGGCCGAGCGGATGCCTTTGCCAGTGCCGATGACATGCTGCGTGCGCTGGCTGTTGCGGTTCCACCCGTCGCAAGTGAGGTCAGTGCCACGGCTCTGGCGACTCTGGGGCGGACCGATCCGGGGGCCGGCCACAGCTCGACGGAAGAAATCCCCGTTGCACCAGAGGAGAGCGAGACCGCGGAGGGAGTGAGCGCCCCCAACAGCTCGCCGGGTCCGGTCTCACGAATGAGTGGCCCGCTGGCCTCGCTGCCTGCGCTGCCGCAGCCGTTCCTCTCTGAGCCTGCGCCGCGTTCGAGTATCTCGGGCGAGCTGCAGGCGGTGTCGTTTCGCGATCTGTTCGACTCGGAACAGGGACCGCGCCGGATCGAGACGCTGGCCCAGTCGCGTCGGCGTGTCTCGGCCGCCAGCTTGAAGATCCCTGCGCTGCCAATGCCCGTCGATGGGGTCACGGCTGCGGCGGTTGCGGAGTCGAACAGTCAGCCCGGACTGGCGCAGCTGGGCAACAGCGGGGACCACGCTTCCTTAGAACCCACGGCGGATCTGTCGGCACTGCCTATCGCCGATTTTGCATCGCAGAGCTCGGGGCGAATCCATGCATCGATCGGCGAGCCACATGCCGAGATGCGTGCGGAAACGCACCAGCCTGCCCGGCGCATCGTTTCGGTGGGGAATGCCTCGCAGGTAGCGGCTGGACCGTCGGCGGCTCCAGAGCCCATCGATCCCTATGCAGCGACGGAGCAAGTGCGGGTGACGGCGAGAGGTCCGGCTACTCCAAGTGCGGCCACCAAGCCGAGTGCGGAGGCTGCAAGCCTGCGCCTCGGGCCTTTGGATGCGCAGGTTCTTCCTTTACCCAGCAAGGTGGATGTGGCAGACATGCGGCAGACCGTCGGAAGTGGAACGCGCGGGCCAAGCGCGGATGCGTCGGCGCGGCAGGCGACTGAGCAGGCCGCTGCGCTGGCGACCTCTGCGGAACTCGATGCGCGGCATGCCCGAAGGTACACCTGGGCCATCGCCATCGCCGCTGTGGTTGTGCTTGTTGCCTTGTGGTTGCTTGTCCAATAACGACGAGCAAGCGACTGGCCGGGTCTGCATGACATCGCGGGCTGATGGCGCGAGCGGTGAATGGCCCAGCCGTCCCATCGCCGTCGAGAGAATTGAAACGCTCTCTCGTCGGTGATGAAATAGCCGCGGGGAACTAGCCACACGAGCGCTGCGTACAGTCTTCGGTGGCTTGCACCGACGATACACACGGCGTCTATCGGCGGGATGGCGCGCTGGCTCTGGGGCGCGAGCCCACGCACCGAGCGCTGCCCTCTTATCACCTTGGGAGCTAAACATGTCATTTTCGATCGAGCGGTTTGTCAGCCTGTCCAAAGCGGTGGACACCAACGATATCGACTGGGACTACGTGGCCCGCGTCGGCATCACGGACGATGAGGCGCGGGTTCTGCGATACATGGCCGACACCGAGAGCCACACCATCATTTATCTGCGCGACCTGCTGGCTGGGCACACCGCAAGAGACCCCGAGATCGCCGCGTTCATGTCCTGCTGGGTCTATGAGGAGTTCAATCACGGACGAGCCATCGATCGTTTTCTTTCGGCCTGCGGCAGACCGCCGGCCAACGGCCAGTACACCAAGGTGGCGGAATCGGCGAGCTGGGTTGAGGGGCTTGAAGCGTTCTTCACGCTGAGCCTGCCGCACCTGACGCCTCACTTCGCGGCCGTCCATATGGCGTGGGGCGCCATCGACGAGATGATGGCTGCGATGGCGTATGTTCAGCTGTCGCAGTACACGCGCAATCGCGAGCTATCCAAGCTGCTTCTGCGCATGGCGAAGGACGAACGGCGCCATCAGTCATTTTACTTTCACCAGGCCGAGCGCCGCATGCAGCACCCGCTTGGTCAGCGCATCGCGCGCTTCGGGCTTGAATGGCTGTGGTCGCCCGTCGGTATCGGCGTGGGGGGCAGCGAGGATGATCTTGCGTTCATTGCCTGGATGCTGCTCGACAGCCCGCGCGGACGCGAAGAGCTTCGCCACAACGATCGCATCATGGGCCGTTTGCCGGGCATGTCTGGCTGCTCGCTGAGCTTCCGGCGCGTGGGTGCCTTGATGAAGAGCTTCCACCAGCGCTTTCCTGAGGAGGTCGAGCGTCTGCGCGTGCAGCGGCGTGAGCTGGGCGTGGATGTTGTCAGCAGCGGTTCCGAGATGGCCGGCGCGGAAGCGCTGAGTTCGGCTCTATAGCGAGCCGGTGAAGCGACCGACGCCCCAACAAGCGTACAGCGCAATCGCAGCCAGCGCGGCCAAGCCCGATACACCGATCATGCAGTAGTCCGCGGCGCGCAGGTGCGTGTCATGCAGGTACGTGCGGTCGCGCGCACCGGAAAATGCCTTGGACTGCAGCACCACTTCTAGCTGCTGCGACTTGGTCATCGCGCCGAGGATGAGCGGCACGGCCAAGCGCGCGTACACGCGAATGCGACCCGGAAGCCCCATGCGCTCGACGGAAAGACCGCGCATGCGCTGCGCATCGATGATGGCGCGCACGTCGGCCAGCAGCATGGGAAAGAAGCGCAGCGTTGCGGACAAGATGAAGGCCAGCTTGTATGGGACGCGCGCTCGCACCAGCCCAGCAATCAGGCTGTCGACGCTGGTCGTGAAGATCAGAAGCGGTGCGACCAGCGTCAGCACCACGGTTTTTAGGCAAGCATTCAGCCCAAACAGCATGCCTTCCTGCGTCAAGCGCGCTCCGCCAATTCCCCAGATGTCCGACGGCACACGCCACAGCGTTGTCAGCTCGGCTTGTCCGGTCAACGACTTCACGTACTGAACGTTAAAGAAGCCGTGGGTGAAAAGCAGGATCAGATAGAACGGCAGCATGATGCGAAAGATGGACTTGAGATAACTGCCGGCGACGTTGCCGAGTAGACACAGCAAGAAGACCACGACCACCAAGACCCCCTGAAACAGCGGGCGATCCCACAGCAGGGTAATCGTCGACAGGCTGGCCACGCAGCTCAGCTTGGCGCGCACGTCGATCTGGGCGAACAACGAGTCGCGGCCAAAGTCGCTGTAGTTGCCGTCGCTCACGAAGCAGTCTCCTTGCGGCGCACGGCGAAGTGGCGAGCGATCTCAGCGGGCGTCAAGAGCTGCAGGCCCAGCTTCTTGCTGGCATCTAGTTCGCGTGCGAGCAGCACCGCCTGCGGAGGGGACAGAAACGTGCGACGCAGCACATCGACGCTGTGAAAGGCCTGTCGAATCGGCGCATCCAGAAGGATTGAGCCACTGCCCATCACGACCACGCGCTCGGCATAGTCGGGCATCAAGTACAGGTGGTGTGTGATGACGACAACGGTCTTGCCGGCGCGATGCAGCGCCTGCGTGAGGTCCAAGATGTATCGAGCGCCGCGGTAGTCTTGTCCCGTCGTCGGCTCGTCAAAGATCACGGCCTCGGGCTGCATGGCCAGCACGGCGGCGATCACCACGCGCGCCCGATCGCCCTTGGGCAGCGACAGGGGATGGACCCGCCGCACGGACAGCAAGCCCATCGAGCGCAGGCTTTCGGCGGTGCGATGCTCGATCTCGGCTGTGGAATATCCGATGTGGCGAAGCGCGAACGAGACCTCTTCCTCGACGGACGAACAGAAGATCTGGTGATCGGGGTTCTGCGCGACATAGCCAATGCGACGCGCCAGATCGCTCCCTTCGAGCGTGGCGAGATCTTGATCCTGCACGTGGATGCGTCCGCTTTTGGGGGACAGAAGCTTCATGAACAAGCGCACGAGCGTGCTCTTGCCTGCGCCGTTTTGGCCGACGATGACGACGTACTCACCTTCCCGGATCGACAGCGAGACACCCTTTAGCGCCGCGGTGCCGTCGGGATAGCTGTAGTGCAGGTTTTCCGCCGTGATCAGGGGGCGAGCGCCGCTTCGCAGCGGTGGCTGCGGCAGCGACGGGCTGGCGGATGGTTCAAGCTGTAGGCTCGGCACGAGGGCGCTGACTTCGCTCATGCGTGTCGGCAGCCGGGATAGCGGCGCACCGGCCTGCCGCAGCAAGTGAAAGGTCGAGGTGACTTGCGGCGGTCGTACGTGCTGTGCCAGCAGCATCTCGACATCGCCCAGAACGTCCGATGTGGCCCCGATGGTCAGAAGGCGACCATCGGACAGAAGCGCGATGCGATCCGCGCACTCGGCAAGCTCCTCGGCGGCGTGGCTGACCAGCACCACGGTCATGCCCAGCTTGCGATTGAGCTCGCGCACCGTGGCAAAGATCTCAAAGGCCCCGACGGGATCGAGCTGCGAGGTCGGTTCATCGAGCACCAGCAAGCGTGGGCGCGTCGCTAGAGCCGCTGCGATCGCCAAGCGCTGCTTCTGCCCGCCGGACAGAGCGTTTGGCGACTTGCTGCGAACGTGGGACAAACGGACAAGGTCCAGGACCTCGGCGATGCGCAGGCGGATCTCGTCGCGTGGAACGCGCTGGTTTTCAAGTGCGAAGGCCACCTCGTTTTCGACCGACGTGGCAATGAGCTGCGTCTCGGGATCCTCAAAGACTTGCCCGACTCGCTGAGCCAGGCTGGCAATCGGGTGTTCCAGCGTGTCGAGCCCGTCGATGCGAATGCGTCCCCAAAACCGTCCACCATAGAACTGCGGCACGATGCCGTTCAGCGCCATGCACAGCGTGGACTTTCCTGCCCCTGTGGCCCCGACGATGCCAAGGAATTCACCGCGGCGGATGCGCAGCGAGATGTCCTTGAGTGCGCAGTCGCTGGCCGTCGGATACTGATACGAGACTTGCTCTAGAACGGCGACGTCCTCGCCGTGTGCATCGGTGCGTTGGCCAGACTGCGAAGAGACGTCAGAGTGCATTGTGCTGGGCCTAGTAAATCGCGTACCTGGGCTTCACGAGACCGATCGCCCGCAGCCCAGAAAGTACGCCAACTCCGACGACAGTGCCGATGAGCGAGCGGAACAAGAATTCGATGGGAATGATCGGAATCAAAAGCAGCCACACGGCTTCGGGCCAGTTGAACAGGTAATACGAGATCGCGCAGACACAGCAGTGCGAGATGCCGTAGGCCAGCGACGTACCGATGAACAGTCCCAGGGCCACTTTTGAAAGGTCAGGGCTGCGCAGCCAGCGGACGATCTGCGATCGCAGCGGAGTGGCGAGCAGGAGCACCGAGAGCCAGTCCACGGTCGAGCCCCAGATGACGGTAGACAGCGGAATCGCGGCCAAGGCGTAGGCCCGTCCGAGATACACGCCCAGCGAGAGCACGCTCCACACCCAAACGATGGGCCACCACGCGCGCCCATGCTCGGTCGAGAAACAGCCCGCCACGAAGCTGGCGGTGATCGCGCCATAGATCGACAGGGGCCATACTCCGGCGGTGTGCGGCGCGAAGAAGACACCGAGCAGAGTCCCAATTCCCGCCGCTACCGCACCAGCCCAAGGGCCCAGGATCCAGCCGACGAGGCCGAACACCCCTTGGCTCATGGGAAAGCTGCCGCCCGACGACAACACCACCGAAAAGGGAATGAACGACAGCGCGGCAACGACCGCGGCCAGCACAACAATGTATGCGATGGGCGCGCCATCGATGGCGGCTCCCCCGTGGAGCTGGACACTGCGCTCGGGTCCGCTGGGTCGAAAGTCGCTCATGATCGGCCGTGACGTCTTTGGAGCTATATCACGCTCTAGTTGCCGGCGAGCAAGTGGCGAATGGGGTGCAGCAGAGAGAGGAGGGAAGGGCGGGACGATGGCGCATTCGTGCGGCGCGAGTGCGTCGGCTAGAAGTTGAACTGCGGACCGACGTACGTATCGATGAATAGACCAAACTGCTCACCCACTGCCGCGAGCAAGTTCACGTCGAGCGAGATGCCGGCGTGGCGGCCGCCGAGATAGAAACCGAAGCCTCCACCGACGAGCAGCTTGCCCAAGAGCACCGCATCAATGCAGGGGCCATTTGCCGGGCAGACGCGGTTCAAGTTGGTCGGCACCGCCGTGACGGTCTTGTCCTGCTTGTTGTAGCCCAGCGTGCCGCCGACGCTGTTGCAGTTCGCCGGCATGGCCTCGGCGCCGGTCTTGCCGTTGAATTCGGCACTGCACAGGTCGGTTGGCTGGTAGGGGTTGCTGGCGTCGACCATGCCGTTGGCCATCGGGCGCGAGCTATCGATGTTCAGTGAGCCTCGCCACTCGCCACCTCCGATGTCCAGGTGCAGATAGGGGCGGAACACATTGCCGGGGACCTTGCGGAACTGGTACCGCAGCTTGCCGAGGGCCATGTAGCCAAACTGTCCCTTGCCCGTCGTCGCAAAGCACGGCGCTGGGTTGTTCGCGCGGTCCTTGCACGGCGAGCCCGAGTAGTAGCTGTGGACGGAGCTATCCGCGTTGTGATTGAGGTACGGCTCAAAGCGGCCGGATACGCCCAAGGACAAGCCGCGCCACAGATAGACACCCAGCTCGGCACGGACGCCAACACCGCTCCACACGAAGCCGCCGCTCGACACGCGCGAGCGCTCGTAGGCTCCGGTCTTGCTGTTGAAGAAGTACGTCACTTCGGCGTTGGCACCGGCTGTGATCAGTGCGCCGCCTGTGCCCACGCCCAGATCGAGGTAGACCCAGTCGCGAGCGAGCATGGCTTGACGCTCGGCATCGGCGCGCTTGACGTAGAGGATCGGGTCCTCGACATCCTGGCTCTGTGCGACGGCGATCGCGCTGCCCGAGATGCGAATGATCAGCGGGTTTTCGGGAGCACCCTGACTGCCGCAGACGCGGCCTTTTCCATCGAATGCCTGTATGTAGTACTGAAGCGCTTTGCCCGTGACCGCTTCCGCTGGAATCTGGCCCAGCAGGTCGCCTTGCTGCCGTCGGCTGGGCACCATCGGGACCTCGGTGAAGCGCTCTTGCCCGGCCCCGCGATAGTAAAGGGTCACGCGTGCCGCCACCGCGCCCTGATGCACAGGCGTCGGCGTGACGTACACGTTGACTTTCTGATTGCCGCGCGTGTCATCGATAGGCGTGTGCTTGAGCTCTACTTTGAGCACGGGGTCAAGCAGATCATCAACGCCTTCGGCCGACGGCTTCGCGGGACTTTGCACGGGGTCTGGCGCGGGCGTTGGCATCGCTGGAGTGGGCTGGCTGGGCGGCGTCTGCAGCAGCGGATCGCTGGCCGGTGGCGGCGTGCTCGGCGGGGCCTGCGTCGGCGGCGTCACTTGGGCCGGTGTGCTCGGCGGCGTCGCGGGGGGCGGGGCTCCCGTGGCCTGCGCGACAGCGGCTTCCCACAGCGTCTGCATCTCTGGAGTCGCAAGCGTGGGATCGAGCTTGGCCTTGGGATTGATCTCCAGGGCCTTGATCCACTGCTGCATGCCGCGCCCCTTGTCCTTGAGCGCGATGTACACCATGCCAAGGTTTATATAGGTGCGTGCCGCCTGGGGCGTGCGATCCGCACCAGAGCGACGAAGCAGCGCGACTGCATCCAGCAAGGACTTCCGCGACTGCTCGAATTCGAGCTTGTCGTAGTCCTCCATGGCTTGCTTGTTCAGGTACGCGACGCGCTCGGCGGGACCGGCCAGCGCGGGTCGAACGACTGGGGCCATCGTGGTGCCCAGCATCGACAGCGCGACGGCAAGAAACAGCGGACGAGCAGCGATGGACCGCAACAGCGACGTCCGGGATGAAGAGCCCTGAGAACTGCGAGCAGTCATCTGAAGACCTATGGTTTGCCCAGTGGGGTTCGCGACGCAGTGCTCAGCCGACGGGCCTGCCGCAGCTGCGTCCAAGGTTCGATGGGGGTGCTGCGTGAGAATCATGAGAGTGAGCCTACAGCGACTTGACGGGCGAAGGCCATAGCAGCGTGTGCTGGATGCTGCCGCGGCTCTGCGAACGAGCGCGACTGGGCGCTACGTTCTGAGGAGGGCGCGAAAGGCAAAGTGGCTGCACGCGCTACTTCTTCTTCTTCGCCTTCTTTTCGCCCTTGCCCTTCTTGGGTGCGGGGGCCGCGGTGTCCTCGATGCAGCCACGCTCGATGGGCTGGCCGTCGGTCACGATGAAGAAGTCGGTGCGGCGGTTCTTCTCGCGGCCTTCCTCGGTGCTGTTGGTGTCGATCGGGCACGTCTGGCCGAAGCCTTCCGATTCCAGACGGCCCGCATCGATGCCCTTCTGCACCAGGTAGTCATAGACGGCCTTGGCGCGGTTCTTCGACAGCACCATGTTCTTGGCCGGCTTGCCCTTCGTGTCGGTGTGGCCTTCGATCCGCAGCTTTTTGATGTCCTGGTTCTTCTGCAGGATCTCGACGACCTCATCCAGAAGCTCGAACGAGTCGGGCAGGATCTTCGACTTGTTCGTCGCGAAGTGGATCTGCCGCTTCAGCTCGATCTTCTTCTTGGTGATGACCAAGAACTTCTTCTCGGGGCAACCCGAAGGCGGAACGCCGGGCTCATCGGGACACTTATCGAGGCGATCAACCACCGTGTCCTTGTCGCGGTCGGTATCCGGGCAGCCTTGGTTTTCCTTCGGGCCCGGCTCATTGGGGCACTTGTCCTGCGGATCCAGGATGCCGTCCTTGTCGTTGTCAGGATCGGGACAGCCGTCCTCGTCCTCGAAGTTGTCCTTGTCTTCGGGATCGTTCGGGCACTTGTCACGGACGTCGTAGATGCCGTCCTTGTCGTTGTCAGGATCGGGGCAGCCGTCCTCGTCCTCGAACTGATCCTTGTCTTCAGGATCGTCCGGGCACTTGTCTTGATCATCGAGAAGACCGTCGCCATCGCGGTCACCCGGCTTGGGAACGACGATCGGCTTCTCTTCTTGATACGTGCACTTGTTGGGGGGCGACTTTTCCAGCGCCTTTTGGGCGTTGTCCGTCGTGATCTCGGTGTGTTCTTTGGCCGCGTAGTAGTCGCCGTAATAGATGTCGGCCTGAGCGAAGTCATAGTGCGACTCGGCCATGGCAAGCTCGACCGGGGCGCAGAGATAGGCGCCGTTCGCCCGCGCTTGGTCGATCGTCTGCTTGACGCCTTCAAGCTGCTTCTTGAGCGTCATGCCAGGGCAGCCAGCCAGAAGCGGCAGCGCCAGCAGCACGACACCGGGCACAAAGCGCGAAAGCGATGGAAGAAGGCGGCGCATTAGCGGGCCTCCTTCTTGCCGCTCTTGGCATCGACTTCCGACTGCGAGAGGGGCGGCTTTTCGTTGTCCAAGCCCGGCGGTTTTTCGTTGTCATAATCCAGGCTGGACCTGCGCTTCACATAGCCTTCTTTGGAGATGTACATGCCCGGATCTTTCGGGTCGTAGATGGGAAACTCGTTGCCCTTTTTGCGACGAGCCGCGACCTTCTTCGCATCCACGATGTTGATCTGGGCTTTTTTCGCGAAGTTGTTCGAGTCGTGGTGACGCGCATAGCCCGCTAGCTCTTGCGAACGTCGCAGGTATTCGGTGGCCGCCGTAAACTCATAGGGCGTCCACCGTTCTGTATCGGTGGCACGCAGTGCAGCCATGTCGCCGTATGCACTGAAGGTGACGCGCGACAGATAGGTGACGGGCCCGCACGCAGAAGCAAGCGTAAGCAGGGCACTGAGCGCGAGCAGTTCTGACACACCTCTCATAAGAGCTCACGGTATCAGGGCGCGACGGGTCCAGTCAAGATGGCCAAAACAGCCCACAAATGCGGCGGAGAGCCGGCTCCGCAGGGCCGTGCTCTTGCACAGTTTGGACCATCGAGCGATTCCTGCGATACCGCGTGCTCCGCGGTGTGGAGCCGCTGCGACCCTGGCGGGCCCGCAGGATGTGGAAGCACGCGCTTGTGTCTCGCAGATCGAGGCGCTCTTTGGGGCCGCTCGCAGCAAGAAACACATCGTTTCTTGTACATGCTCGCAAAGACTTGATACTACTAAAGAAAGTCACATTACCCAATCTCTGAGAGGATGACGTGAACGCTCTCATCAAATACTTGTTGGACAACCTCATGCTCGACTTCCAGGGCGACCTGAACCTGGACATGGTCAAGAGCATGCTTCGCGACGATCACAGCCAAGCAGCCAAGGAGCTTTTGCACAAGATCGTCACCGAGCGCGGTACGGGCGACATGATGATCAGCTTGGCCGACTGCCTGCGCGAGTACATTCCAAGCGGCATCAACGAGGACGTGGTTCGCGAGCAGTTAGAACTCTATTCCAAGAGCTAAGAGCACTCGCCCAGCGATGGCCCCAGGCTGCGTCAAGATGGCGGTGAAGCTCCTGTCGCTGGTGCTGGCCGCCTTCTGTGTTCATGGTTGCGGCGACGAAGTTGACGATCCCGCTCAGCGCCTTGCCCCTGGCTCCTCCCCTCCGTTCACTCTCGTTTCAACGCAGCCCAGTCCAGATCAGTCCGATGTGCCGCGCAACGCGGACATCGTCTTGCGCTTCAGCGATTTTCCCGATCCTGCGACGCTTTTTTATCCATGGGTCTCGATCGGGCCTCGCAGCGATCCCGTGCCGTTTACGTCTGAGGTCCGCTTGGTCGATCGCGAGGTTCGCTTTCGGCCCCATCGACCGCTGCTCGCGCAGACCGAGATCGTCGTCACGGTGAGCCGGCGCCTTCATGCGCTCTCGGGCCGTCCGCTCGGCAACAGCTTTCGCATGGTATTCCGCACCGGGTTTGCGCTGCTTCCCGACGCACCCGTCGCCATCGCACCGCGTTTGGCTGAGCTTGCCGGGCCAAGCGGGATCTTTGCGCAGCGCTGCGCGCAGGCTGGCTGCCATCGCCGCGACGAAGCCGGGTTCGCCGCCGCTGGGCTCGACTTCGCACAGGATCCGCGCTCGCTGCGCGAGCATGTGTTGTCGGATCGTCGCGGCGGCTTGGATGCGCTGCGCTGGGTGGACGTGGGGCGACCGGAAGCGAGCTACCTTCTGCGCAAGCTCTTGGCGGCGCAGCCCGAGGCGTTCGTGCGCATCACGGGCTCTGCGATGCCGCTTGCACAGCCGCCCCTTTCCAGCGATGCCCTGCGTACAATCGAGACCTGGATTCGCATGGGTGCCAACTAGCATGACCTTCCTCACCTCTGGCGGAGCAACAGATGAATTACCGACGCATGGGCAAGTCAGGACTGCGACTGTCTGAGATCGCGTATGGCGCCTGGGTCACCTTCGGCGATGCCAAGGCTGAAGAGACGCAGGAGCAATGCATGACCGCCGCGTACGAAGCGGGCGTGAACTTCTTTGACAACGCCGAGGCCTATGCCGGTGGTCAGGCCGAAGTGATGATGGGGCGCATCCTGAAAAAGAAAGGCTGGCGCCGCGAGAGCTTGGTTCTGTCGACGAAGATCTACTGGGGCGGCCGCGGTCCAAACGACACGGGGCTTTCGCACAAGCGCATCATCGAAGGCGTACACAGCGCGCTCCGCCGCCTGCAGGTCGAGTACGTCGATCTCATGTACTGCCACCGCCCCGATCCCAACACGCCGATCGAAGAGACGGTGCGCGCCATCGACATCCTGATCAAGCAAGGCAAGGTCTTTTATTGGGGCACATCGGAATGGAGCGCCGCGGACATCCTGCGTGCCGACGCCATCGCACGTCAGTACGGCCTGACTCCTCCATGTGTCGAGCAGCCGCAGTACAACCTGCTGCATCGCCGTCGCATGGAAGGCGAGTACCTGCCCCTGTTTCGCGACCTGGGGTATGGCACGACGATCTGGAGCCCCCTTGCCTCGGGCGTGCTCACCGGTAAGTACAACGCGGGCGTTCCCGACGGCACGCGACTTTCAGACCCCAACCTGGCCTGGCTCAAGGATTCTGCGCTCTCGGATGAGCGCTTGGCTCGCGTGCGTCAGCTTGAGCCACTGGCTCAGGCGATCGGCGGCAGCATGGCGCAGCTTGCGATTGCCTGGTGCCTGCACAACCCCCACGTAAGCAGCGTCATCACAGGCGCTTCGCGGCCCGAGCAAGTCAGCGAGAACATCAAAGCGCTGTCGCTCGTGCCCAAGCTTTCGCCCGAGCTGATCGCAAAGATCGACGCCATCGTTGCGCCGGGCAGCAACATCGACGCGGGCTAGTGCGGCGATTGCGCGCCTGCCTTCGCACGCCTCGGATAGACCACGCAGCCCGCTTCGCGCTGCTTGCCTGGCTGTTCGGACTGATTGGGTGTTATCGCTGGTCGCAGGTGCCTGCCGGGGTATCGCAGACGCTCTTTGAACTGCCAGTCGACGGCTTGCTGCAGCGATATACCGCTCTGTTGCCGACGCAGTCGTTGCCCGCGAACCAGAAGCGGCGGCCGGCTGTCTTGGTCTTGCACAGCGGTTTTTCTGGGGATGAGACGACCAGCGCTGATCTGGCCCGCGAGCTGGCTCTGCGCGGCTTTGTCGTGGTGCTGCCTGCCTATCGCGGTCAGGTGCGTCGCGTCGATGGTCAGCGCAGCGAAGGCAAGATCGAGTTCTGCCGCGGCGAGGTCAACGATGCCGAAGCCGCGTTGACGTGGCTGCGCCAGCACGAAGGCGTCGATGGTGCGCGCATCGGGGCGCTGGGGATGTCCCATGGCGGCTGCATCGCGCTGCGCTTGGCTCAGCGGGCGCCTGCGCTGCGGGCCTTGGTGACGATGTCTGCGCCCGTCGCTGCCGCGCCGTTGATCGAGCACCTGCAGTCCACGCCGTTTCAGATGTTCTTTTACAACGGCATCCTGGCGAGCCAGCTACGCGGCTATGTGCAGACCCAGCCCGCACAGCAGGCTCTGGCGCTGGCCGAGCGCTCGCCTGTGCAAGTGCCGATGAGCCTGCAGATGCCGATGCTGGTCCTGCATGGCACCGAGGATCAGATGGTGCCGATCGAGCAAGCCTGTTGGCTGCGCCAGTCGCTGCAGAGAAGCGGCCGAGCGATTCACGATTCACAAATAGACACCTGGGGAAAACTTGTAAAATTGAAAAATAATCCATGCGGAATAGAAAGTTATGATATAAATATAAATTCCAAGCTACCGGCTGTTCAGTTTGTGTTTCTGGATAAAGAAGATCATATCTATTCAAGCCGAGTGAAACGGGCTGCGCATCAGCTGGCGATTGAGTTCTTGCGGACAGAGCTGCAGCCATAGCTGCCTATCGCGGCCTCGCGTCGCTTGGCGGTTCGCGCGACCAGGGCGGTCAGCGCGTCTTCCACGGCGGGAAGTTCAGGTCCAGCGGATCGCTGCCCGACGGATCGGCACGCAGTCGCGGCACGGCTCCGGCCGCCAAAAGGGCAAGCCCCGTGCTCTGCACCAGGCCCAAGCTGAGGACCAGCGGCAGCGTCCAGGTGGTCACAGCGCCGTAGGCCGTGCCGGGGGGCGCCGTGGCGGGTGCCAGCACTCCGCTGATGATCGGCCCAGCGACGGGAATCAAGAGCGTATAGTTCATGGCCAGGCTGGGGGCGCCCGGCTCACCCGCTTGCGGGGCCAGCGCCAAGGCCAGAGCCAGCGCGGGTGCATAGCCGATGCCCAGCAGCAGGCCGCCGATCTTCATCAGCCGTGGCTCGCGCCGTCGCGCCATCGGCAGCGTTTGGGCCGCCGCGATGCCGGCCGCAGCGATCTGCATCGGGGCTGCCGCAGGCGCTGCGGGAAGCGCCACTTCCGTGCGAAACGGCAGCATCCGCGACACCGAATACGTCTGAAACGCGGGCCATGCCCGATCCACCGCGGGCGTTGGCGAAGCGCGTGTCACAGGCCGCTCGGCTTCAGCTAGGGGGGGACCGGCCAAGGCCAAGACAGGTCCCCCGAAGCCAGCGAGCCCGACGGCAAGCGCGAAGCGGCCGAAGTGCGAAGCCAAGAAGCATGCAGCCAAGGGGCGAGTCGACACAGCCGAGACCTTACCGCATGTCCTGCGGCGGGCGAGAGAGCCGGAAGTGAATCGCTGCGATGGCGAGCGAGCTAGACGAAGCGTGCGTTAGGGGTCGATGGTGATCTGGGTTCCAGCTGCCCAGGTCTTCTGCTCGTCGGTGTAATACAGGTACGCAGACGATGCCTGCGCCGTGTACTGACCCGGCGAGATCGCCACCAAGTCCAGCGGAATCTCGACGTTCTGCTTGGGCTTCATGTCGCGCAAGTACACGATCACTTGTCGCGGCCCGGTCTCATAGAACGCGATGAGGCCTTTTTCGCGAAGCTCTTTAAGCTGCCAGGTCTGGAAGGTCAGCCCACCGGGAAGCTCAACGCGGCCCAGGGTCATGGGCAGGCCGCGATCGGTCTTGTTGCGCAGGAAGACGCGCATGCGGACCGACTCGCCGAGCTTCATCTGGGTGCGCTCAAGTCCGGTCGTGATCTCGACGGCGGCGCGGCGACTGTCTTCCGGCTGCAGCGAGCGATAGTCGACAGCCACGCTAAACGGCATCGGCGTGCGTCCACTGTGCTTGATCTCGATGTGATTCTTGCCCGACAGAAGCTGCGAGCCCAGACCCGTGAAGGTGAGCGGCTCGCGATCGTCGCCCTCATACGTGCGACGGCCGACGGACTGGCCATTGATGAGCAGCGTCACTTCGCCTCCGGCGCGCTCGCGGGCCTGACTTTGCGCGTAGGCCGTCAGCGCTTTGAGAGACAGCACCGTGGCCTGCGTCGTACCCCAGGCGCCATAGCCGCGGCGATGGTTCATCAGCCACTCGACACCACGCTCGACGGGCGCATCGAACTCGCGGCTGCTCGCCTTAAGCAGCGCCACCAACGACAGCGACGTCGTCTCGATAAAGAGGTTCTCGCCGCCAGAGCGGGTGATGCTGTGATCGGCCTTGCTCCAGCCTCCGTCGCTGTCCTGAAGAGCAACCAGGCGCTTGGCGCCCGTCATGGCTGGTCCGCGGCGACCGCTGTTGAACAGCGTGGCGGTGGTCAGAGCCAGCAGGTACGCGTCGTCGCTGGATTCTGCAACGCGGGCTGCGACGTCGATTTCAGCGCTGAGCCCTGCCTGCTTCACTTCGCTCAGTGCATAGGTGATGTACGCGTCGGTGACTTGCTTGGATGCCTTGCCAAAGCTGTCGAGCGCCTTGGCATCGCGGGCATAGCCGCCGGTTCCGTCGCGGCGGCTCATCAGCCACTCGGCGGTGCGGCTGAGCATGCTCTTGTCGAGATCGTGATAGACCGGCCGCATGTCCGAGAATTCCATCAGGCCGTATGCCGTCAGCGCCTCGTGGCCGGGGCTGCTGCCGAACCACTCATAGCCGCGGGTCGATGTCTCATAGCCGACCAGGCGCTTGTACCCTTCATCCATCAGACGGCTGGCTCGTCCCAAGAGACGTGCGTCGCTGACTCCTTCGGCTTTCATGAAGCGCAGGATCATGACGTTGGGATAGTTGATGCTCGAAGCCTGCTCGAAGCACCCGACGGGATGACGCAGCAGGCCCTCGACGCTGGCCACCAGCGACGACAGCGTGCTGGGATAGACGCGCACTTGTCCCTCGAAGGTACCGGGCATGGCTTCGGCCAGAAGCAGGTCGCTGTTCCAGCCTTCGCGCATCCGTCCCGAGCGCGAGATGTGCTGCGGGAAGCCGCGTGGGCTGACCCGCACCGACCGAAACAGCTCGTCGCGCAGCCCGCTGGCTTCAGCCACCAGGCGCACTTCGCTTTGGCCTTTTTTCCCAGTGACGGTCAGCGGGAAATACAGCGTCTCGCGCAGTCCGCCACCGATCGCGCCAGACGTGCGGGCGACGGCTTTCTCAAGCGAGAGCAGCGATCCGAACTCGGACTGCAGATCGACGCGCAGCGGCTGATTCTGTTCGTTGCTGAGCACCACTGGCAACATCACGCGATCGCCTTCACTGACCTCAAGGGGCAGCTTGACCGCGACGGAAAACGGCAGGCTCGACTTGATCACCGTCTCGTCACGACCGGCCGCGCCGCCCCCGATGCCTTCGCTGAGCACGCGGAACGATGTGACGGCATCGGATAACACAAACGACACCGTGGCCTTGCCGTCCTGCCCTGTCTGCACAGCGGGCTGCCAAAGAACCGTCTCGCGAAAGTCGTTGCGCGGTCCGTTGTATCCGACGGGATAGCTGGGCGTCGGGAAGACGCGAGCCACCGCCCAGGCCTCTTGCGGACGGATGGGGCGCGGGCGCAGGGCAATGCGGCGCGGACGTTCCGCCCAGCCTAGCGGTTCGTTGTCAAAGCCGGGCCCCAGATCATCAACCGGTTTATACCGGTTTCGCGCCACGCCGCCCGCTGGCTGGCCCGCCCCAAGATCGGCAAGACCTGCTGCGCCACCACCGGCCCGTGGCCCGGCAGCGATTGGCTTGGCGGCACGCCCGGCTGGAGCCGCTTCGTTTTTCTTGCCCATCTTGTCGGCGGCCCCCGCAGCCATCGGTGCTTCATCGGCTGCGGCCATCGCTGGTGGCGCGGGCGGTGCGGGCGCAGCCGTTCGCGGTGCCTCGGTCGCGGGGCGGCGTGCCACCGTGTCTTTCTTGGCTGCATCGGCCGGTGCCGGTGCTGCAAGTTCATCGTCGGCGTCCCTGGTCGCCGCTTGTTTGGCTGGCGCAGCCTTGGCTTTTTCTGGGGCTGGTGCGTCGGCGCGAGACGCTTTCTTGCGCACTTCGGCCTGCGCGAAGAGCTTGCCCGGCTTGTTCGCCGGAGGTTCGGCAGGCACCGTCGCCGCTACCGCGACATCGACAGGGCGTTCTTTGATTCGGCTCGTTGCTGGCTTGCTTCCCGACGTCGCGCGTGCCAAGAGCTGCCCCGGCAGCCACTCGAAGCGTCGATACCCGCGCGTCCCCATCAACAAATCCATCGCCAGAGCCGACTTCTCTTCGGCCAGGTCGAAGTAGAAGTTCG
>JAEUJZ010000056.1 GCA_016794505.1 Myxococcales bacterium | reverse complement strand
CGACGAGATCGTCGCGCTCTGCATAGCCCGCGGCACCGTCGAAAGGCTGCGCGATGCCGCCTAGCACCGACTGGAAAGTCGTGTACGCCATCGTCGAGCGCGGCTCAAAAAAGCACTGGCTGCGGATCGGGCTGGCCTTCGCCTGACCCAATTAAGTCTCTCCCCTGCAAGCACACATCACGCACAGAGGAGGGAATGGTCATGGCAGCGGAGCGGCAACGAAGCGGAGCGACAGCGCGGAAGGAAATCGCGAGCACCGATCGCAGCGATTTGGTCCGCACAGCGATCGGGTATGTGCGCGTGTCGACCGACATGCAGGCGAGTGAAGGCGTCTCGCTGGAGGCGCAGCAGGGGGCGATTCGGCAGTACTGCGATCTGCATGGACTGCGGCTGCTCGCGATTCATCAGGACGTTCTGTCGGGAGGGAAGTCGCAGAGGCCAGGGCTCGCGGATGCGCTCAGCAGGATTCGGCGCGATGCGGACGTGCTCGTTGTCGTCAAGTTCGACAGGTTGAGCAGGTCGATTCGTCACTTCTGCGAGATCTATGAGACGTACTTCCGCGATGGGGCGAAGGAGCTAGTCGCGATTCGCGAGGCGATCCGGCTCGACTCCGCTCTTGGTCGCGCGCTGATCAGCATCTTGCTGGTCTTCGCCCAGATGGAGCGTGAGGCCGTCGGAGAGCGCACGCGCGAAGCGATCCAGCACATTCGCCGGAGCGGCTACCACTTCGGAAAGGTGCCGTACGGCAAGCGCGCCGTTCGCGCGCCGGACAACCCGCGCATGAAGGTGTTGGTCGATGATGCTGCGGAGCAAGCGGTCATCGCGCAGTTCACTACGTGGGCCGAGTCTGGCATCGGCGTCAGCGAGATGGCGAGTCGTCTCAATGCCGCCGGCATCAAGCCGCGACAGGGACAGCGCTGGACCAAGCACACCATCTACAACCTGCGTCTGCGGCTGAGCCAGATTCAGCAGCGCGCGGTCAACGTGCGCTCGCACACCGACGAAGATGTGAAGGATCGAATGCTGGAGCTGCGCGCTCGCGGACACACGCATGCGCAGGTCGCATCGATCCTCAACGAGCTGGGCTTCCTGCCGATGAAGGGCCGTCGCTTCACCGAGCGCAGCGTCCGCAAACTGTTCGGTCGTTGTCGCCAAACGAAGGTGCTGTCGCCACGCCGATTTCTGGACGCGATGCTCGAACGTATGCGCCGCGAGCACGAAGCAGCCGAGCCGGATGCGCCGTTTGAACGCCCCGGATTCCCGACGCTGGCGAAGGTGCTCGGCGATGCGGGGTATGTGACTCCGAAAGGTCGCGCGCACTGGTGGCCGGCACAGGTGCAGCAGCTCTTAGAAGGTCGCTTCGACAAGTACTACAGCCGCGCTGCTCGGTCTGAGAGCGCTCACAGCGAGTAGCGCAAAAACGAACGGCCTCCGACGTGTACCAGACGCCGGAGGCCAAGTCCCCGTGGTGGGCAACACCCCGCGGAACGAGGCGCAGCGTATTCCGCGGTGCGAACCGTTCCCCTGAAATGAGAGCGACTCAAGGAAGGGGCGTGAGACGGAGAAAGGAGACGAAAGAAGATCTCACAGAACTTGAATTCCGTGCGGGTGAAATTCCCGTCCCCCTTGGTGCAAGGGTGAAGCAGATTCCCCATCGGTGCGACTGACCATCAATCTGGTGAAGCGGGAATCAAAGGCGGTCCCTCGAAGCTCAATCGACCACCCCGCCGAGCACAGTTGAGCATGGATAGGAATACGAACTCATGACCGAACCGTCGATAACGCTGACAAGCCTACGTGAGCTATCGGCTTGGTCCAAAACGGACAAGGCGAAACCAGCAGGACATCCTGCACGGCTGGACACACGCGGAACGATCCAGACTGCACCCCAAAGTAGCCCGGCGAACAGTGAGATCCTAACCTCAACGACAAACGGAATTCAGGAACGGGATAAGGGTTCCGTCGCTCTCTTTCTGCACGCGCGGAAGGAGCAGGTGTCAACCGGATGCGATGGGACTTTAGGATTGTCTCAGAAGCCAACGCCCACGGGAAAGCCGTGGGATATGCCGACGGAGACACGAAGACATGGACGATAGAGGAGCCAGTCGGAGTCAAGACGTCATGACCACGGGCACCCCCCCGATGGATGAATGGAAGAGCATTCCGTGGAAGCAAATCGAGCGGAGTGTGTTCAAGCTCCAAAAGCGCATCTATCAAGCCTCGCAACAGGGAAATCGGAAGAAGGTACATAGACTCCAGAGACTCTTGATGAAGTCCCAATCGGGACGACAGCTCGCGGTGCGCAGAGTGACTCAGGACAACGCAGGGAAGAAGACGGCCGGCGTCGATGGTGTTCGGTCGCTGGCGCCCAAACAGCGGATGCACTTGAGCAGCACCCTGAAAGTGGAAGGGAAGGCCCAGCCCGTGCGCCGAACCTACATTCCCAAACCGGGAACGGAGGAGAAACGACCGCTGGGAATTCCCACCATGAAGGACCGCGCGACCCAGGCACTCGTCAAACTGGCCTTGGAGCCGGAATGGGAGGCGAGGTTTGAATCGAATAGCTATGGGTTTCGTCCCGGACGCTCGTGCCACGATGCAATCGAAGCGATCTTCAATCACGTCAGCCAAGGGGCCAAATGGGTCCTGGATGCGGATATTGCGAAGTGCTTTGATCGCATCGAGCACGGGCCGCTGCTTGAGAAAGTGAACACGACCCCGACGCTTCGCAGACAGCTCAAGGCATGGCTGAAAGCAGGGATGATGGAGGGCGGTGAGCTATTCCCAACCGATGCGGGAACCCCGCAAGGCGGTTGCATCTCGCCGCTGCTTTGTAACATCGCACTGCATGGACTGATGGAGGCACTCGCAGCGCAGTTCCCGACGCGGAGGCGGCAAGGCTTCTATACGCCGGGCCTGATTCGCTACGCGGATGACTTCGTGGTGCTCCACCAGGACAGGGCGGTTGTCGAGGACTGTCAACGATTCATTGTGGAATGGCTCAAGCCGATGGGACTTTCGTTGAAGCCGGAGAAGACCCGGATTGTCCATACCCTCGTGCAAAGCGAGCAGGGGGTAGGATTTGACTTTCTGGGCTTTCGGATTCGCCAGTTCCCCGCCGGAAAGGCGCGCTGCGCCAAAACGAGTACGGGCAAGCGACTCGGCTTCTCGATCCGAATCAAGCCCAGCAAACCAAGCACAGAACGGCACATTCGAAATCTGCGACAGACTCTGCGCACACACCGGAGTACGGAACAGGAACGGCTCATCAAAATCCCGACCCCGAAGATCGTAGGCTGGTGCGCCTACTTCTCGACGGTGGAATCGAAGCGTGTGTTTGAGAAGATGCAGAAGGTGCTCTTCGAGATGCTATTTGCGTGGGCAACATTCCGTCATCCCAACAAAGGAAGGAAGTGGATCGCCGACAAGTACTGGAGATTCCGTGACGGCTTGGGGTGGGTCTTTCAACCCCGCGACATCGGAGTCAGCTTGCCCCTTCATGGCGCCACGCACATCAGGCGGCATGTCAAGGTGACGGGCCGGCGCAGTCCTTTCGACGGAGATTGGGTCTACTGGAGTACTCGGCTGGGTCGTGAACCAACGACGTCGGCTAAGGTGGCACGACTGCTCAAGGAGCAGGGGGGAGCGTGCCCGGAGTGTGGCCTGTACTTCCGCAAAGGTGATTCGATGGAAGTGGATCACAGGCTCCCAAAAGCACAAGGAGGAACGGGAGCCCGCGACAATCTCCAGCTTCTACATCGCCACTGCCACGACCGCAAAACGGCTCGTGACCAACGAGGTGCGCATGACAAGCGCCAAGTCTTCGAGGAGCCGTGTGATGGGAAACCATCAAGCACGGTTTTGTAGCCGAGCCGAAGCGGCGACGTTTCGGCTTAGGCAACGGGCTTCTCAAACGCAACTGCGCTTGGAGCCTTCGATGCCTTCTCGTCTTGAGCCCTTGTCTATTTCTCGTCGACGTTCTTGGCCACTTGTCCTGCTTTGCGCAGTGCAGGGAGGCGAGCGATTCGCCTTCTTGGCGATGCTGCCGCTGTTCGTTCCGTATGCGCAGGATCGCCAGTCCATGTCTACACCGACAGCACTGATGGTCGTCGCCGTCTTACAGGCGCTGTCGTATCTCGCCGGACTGCCTGGAGGATGGCTCGCGGATCGCAGGCTCGGCGCGCGTGCATCCACGATGCTCGGCGCTCTGTTTCTCGCCTTGTCGTATGTCTTGCTCGTAGTCGATCGCTCGTCGCTGTTCTGGCCATCGCTGGGTCTGATGGTGCTCGGCCACAGCGTGTTTCGCCCCGGCTTGCATGTGCTCATCGCTCACGCCACTGGCAACGATGAGCATGCTCGGGAGCGCGGCTTTCTGTGGCACTACCTGGCCGCAAATCTCGGCTACGCAGCCGGCGCTTTCTTCGGTGAGTGGGCGCATGCAGCGCGAGGCTGGGCGACGTTATTCTGCGGCTCCGCCGTCGCTTCACTATTGAGTGCTGGCCTGCTTGGGCTTGGCCTGTCCCGCCTGCAACTCGATGGCCGCGAGCCTGATGCAACGGGCGCAGCTCAGCCAACCGCGCAGCCACACAGCAACATGGCCGCCGTGTGGTTGATCTGTTCGGTTGCCGTTGTCTTTTGGCTCACGACGCAGCAGGCCGGCAGCTCGCTCGCCGTGTTCGCGACCACGAACACGCAGCAGCACATCACGCTGTTTTCCCGATCCATGCACCTGGGCCCCGGCCACTTCGCAGCGCTGCACGGCTGGATG
>JAEUJZ010000055.1 GCA_016794505.1 Myxococcales bacterium | reverse complement strand
CGGTTTTCCTCTCGCATCCCCCGGCGCTGTCAAGCGCCCCTCCGCGCGAGGCCGCGCCCTCCTCCACAGCGCAAGACATCCTTCTCCCCTCGCCCCATACATCGACCCCCCCAAGCTGAGCAACCTCCCATTCTCGTGGGGTCCACACGTCCGCAACCCATGGGCCGAAAAAAAAGCCGCCGAGCCAAAAGAAACCCCCGCCTGGATCTGGACCCTCCTCGGCGCCATCGATCCCATCCTGCGCGAGGACGGCTGCGTCTGGACCGATCCGACACCGCGCCAAGCTTCATACAAATGGTTCTGCATCGGAAAGCCGGACCCGCAGAACCCAAACATGATCCTTCTCGATAGCGGCGGCCGTCTTCCCGTCGGCACGCACCTGTGGGAACACGGCACATCGCTGCGCATCAACGACGGAACGAAAGTCGCGGAGATTCCGCTGACTGCGCGATTGCACAAAGCCGTCCTCGACTACGTCGACGGCTTGATGCGACATGAGCCGGATCCGAAGCTCTGTGAAGGGAAGCTCGATCCGATTCCGCAGGGCATTGATGCAGGCTGGGCGTCGGTCGTTGCGAATGACGACTTCGGCGGTCGTGCCGCCGTGCTCGGGATGCAGATCTATCGCGAGATCACGTGCAACCCGGAAGCGCAGTCGTCGATGCAGATCTTGTCGCTGATCGGAAAAGTGGGCGGAAAAGGACCGCTGCGCACCAAGCCGAGCCTCGCAGAACACATCGATCCGCCGCTTAAGCCAGGGCAGATGCATCATGCGATCTCGCGGCAGGTATACCGCGAGCTGCAGGATCACCCAGTTCTGCGGGGTCGCTACCAGCCGCGGGATCCGCGCTGGGTGCTGCGGGCACGGGACGGAGATGCCCACCGCGGGTACCAGAACTGGCACCGAACGCTCGACAAAGAGATCGTCGACTGGCTCAAGCAAAGACCGGATGCGACACCCGAGAAATTTGAGGCGCATCTGCGCTCGCTGTATGAGCGGCCCGAGCTAAGACAGCGCTTCCCTAACGGGTTTGAACCTATCCAGACCGAGCGGTCGAAATGAAGAAGATCTATCTACTGAAGCACACCGACCCCAGCTATGAGGCGACGACGGATTTCATCAAAGGTGACCCCCATAACATCTTGCCAGCGCGACGCTGCCCAGCCTGTGGTCGTCCAGTGAGCATGCTCCCGTGGGCACCGCCGTTTCGTGCCGAGCTAGAAACCTGGGGCAAGCGCTTCGGTGACATGGCGTTTGGGTCCGGCGATGACATCTTGGTCAGCGAGCGCTTCAAAGACTTATGGCTGAAGTCGGGATTGGTGGGGCTGGAAGGATTTGAGCCGGTGGAGATCGTGAAGGTGGTGCGGCGTGGCAAGCGCTTTAAGGATCCGCCGCCCGCGTATGTTCGGGTCGCGGCGCAGCGCTCGCAGGCGGCCTTCGATGACGTCTCTTCGGGGGTGCAATGGCTGGAGCCGCCGTCGCCGCGCTGTGACGTCTGCCGTGTGGGCGGAAACGCCAAAGGCTGGGAGCGGATCGTGCTGGAGGAAGAGCCGAAGGAGAACATCTTCACGGTGCGGGGCTTGGGCGCTTGGGTGCTGGTCGACGAGCACTTCAAGCGGTTTATCGAGGCGCATGGGCTGTTGAACTGCCCGCTCGTGCCGGCGGAGGAAGCGGCGCACTGGTTTTGATGGCTCGGCAACGGGTCGCTGCGGGCAACGCCGCACACTGTGGCGAAGGTGGTTCTAGAGCGAGACTTGCAAGGAGGCTTCTATGTCCGCACCGCCTATCTCGAATAAAGAGGAGCGGTTCTTTCACGGATACAATCGGCTGGCCAGCGTCCTCAATGTGCGTGATTGGGACTAGGAAGGTCAATCAGAGGCCGAGTTCACAAAGGAATATGTGGCACGCACAGATTGCACGCAAATCCATCGCGAGAGCACAGGCTCCTATCGATCGCTCACTCACCTAGTATCCGCGCTCACTCATCTAGCATCCGCGCTCACTCATCTAGCATCTGCGCTCACTCATCTAGTATCCGCGCTCACTCACCTAGCATCTGCGCTCACTCATCTAGCATCTGCGCTCAGGGATCTAGTATCTGAGCAGAAAATTCTAGTGTCTTTGCTTGGGGTTTTAGTATATGCAGGGCAAACCAAAGGAGGTCCCATGCCCAAGGACATTGCTGGAGTGCCCAAGACGTTTGACGATCAGCTCGAAGCGTTTGTCGCGTTTCTGAAGGCGAACAAGATCAGTGGCATCGGCATCGACGCCAAGCAGCTCGAAGCGGACCTGAAGGACCAGCGGACCGAAAAGCAGTCGGACCTGGACGCCGAGCGCTCGTACCGCACGATCCACCGCGCATTCTTGGAACACCAGACCGAGCGCTATGCCCGCTATATGACGGCCGTGAGCGTGGTTCGCGCCGCCAACCGCGGCAACCCCAGCGCGCTCAAGGCCCTGGCCCAGTTCAAGCGCCCGAGCAAGCCCGCCACCAAGCCCGCCGCCGGCAACAGCAAGCCGAAAGTCAAATAAGCCCGTCGGCCTCGCCGGCCTTGCGGCGTCGTTCCCGCTCCTTTGTCTGCCGTCGAGAGACCGATTCCGAGCACCGCCGCGTCGGTGCCTGGGATGGGCTGCGCGGTCCTGAAGATCGCCGCTCTGCGCATCGCGGGCCTGCGCTCTTTCGACGATGTCTGGGGATCGCGTTCCGACATCATGGCCCTGTTGAGCGAACACGGCAGCGACACGCGCAGCCTGATTGCGGCGTGGGAGCTTCTGCATGTTCCCTTCTTGCAGAGACCTTGTCTTGAGTCCGCAATCGCGCGAAGCTTCAGCGCATGCGGATACCGGCTGAGCCGAAGGTCATCCTTCGTCACTGTGAAGACTATGACCCGGCGCGCATTCGGCAGATCGTGCGCGAGGGCTTGGAAGAGCTGGGCCTGCGACCGCATGGGCGGACGCTGATCAAGCCGAACATCGTGGCGGCGGGCCCGCTGTTTCCGCATGCGTACACGCGGCCCGAGTTCATGGAAGGCGTGGTGCAGGCGCTGCACGATCGCGCCAGCGATGCGCTTTCCGAGATCGGCATCGGCGAGCGCTGCGGCATCACGGTGCCCTCGCGCTTTGCCTTTGCTGAGTCGGGGTACGACGCGCTCATCGCGCGGCTGCCCGGCGTGAAGCGATACCTGTTCGATGAAGTGCCGCAGGTCGAGGTGCGCTACAGCCATGCGCAGCGCCTGCGCGACTATGTCTTTACGCCCGAGCCGATCGCCAAGGCCGACTTCTTCGTCAACTGTCCCAAGTTCAAGGCGCACCCATGGACGACCGTGACGTTTTCGATGAAGAACTACATCGGCATCCAAGACGATCGTCACCGCTTGATCGATCACGATCACCGGCTGAACGAAAAGATCGCCGACCTGCAGCACATCATCCAGCCGCAGTTCATTGCCATCGACGCCATCATCGCGGGCGAAGGGCGCATGCTGACGCCGAAGCCGTTTCCGCTGAAGCTCATCGTGATGGGCAACAGCCAAGTGGCTTTCGATGCGGTGTGCTGTCACATCATCGGCGTGCATCCGGCCACCATCGAGCACATCGCGCTGTCGACCGCGTACGGCTTTGGGCAGCGGGCGTGGCTGGATCTCTCTGGCATCCAGATCAGCGGCGACGTGACGCTTGCCGAAGCCAAGGCGCGAGCCACGGGCTTTCAGGTCGGGCTGCAGCGCATCGAAAAATACTTCGAGGGCTCGCGCATCACGGCGTATGCCGGCCCTCCGCCGGAACCCGAGCGCACCGATTACTGCTGGGGCGGCTGCCCCGGCGCGATGCAGGAAGCGATCGAGGTGCTGCGTCTGTACGATCAGAACTGCGATGCCAAGCTGCCGCGCTTGCACATCGTCTTTGGCAAGTACGAGGGACCGATTCCGGCCGGGCCCGGCGAAAAAGTCGTCTTCATCGGCGACTGCGCCGAGTGGCAGGGGCAGATCGGCAACGAGCGGGTCGAGATTCGCAGCCAGTACAAGCCGCGCACGACGCTGGACCCGTACACGATCAAGCACGACGACGTGTTTCTGAAGATGGCCAAGGTCAGCGGCAAGGTCGCGATCAACGAAGGCAAGCAGGTGCTGCGTCTTTCGGGCTGTCCGGTGAGCGTCATCGAACAGGCGCTGTGCTTGGTCGAGCTGGGCGAGGTGCAAAATCCCTACTTCGATCCGCAGATGGCGATGCCGTTTCAGACGGCGTATTGGACGTGGCGAGCCCAGACCACGCTGCAGCGCCTGCGCGGGCAACCGTATCAGCGGCACGGGGCCTGTTCGCGCGGCGCGGCCCAGCCAGCGGTCGATGGGTCTTCTCAGGCTTCTTCTTCGGGGAGCGCGGACGAATGAACGAGCTCAAAAAAGGCCGACAGGGTCCGAAGTCAAAAGCCGGCTGGGACGAGCTGGCTGCGCCTGCCAACGACGAACACATGGCAGGAGCGACCGCAGACGCCTCGGCGAAGAGCGCAAGCCACGACGGGTTCGAGCGCCTGATCTTGCGCATCCACGGCCGGGTGCAGGGCGTGGGCTATCGCGCAACGGCCGCCGAAAAAGCCATGGAGCTGGGGGTGACCGGCTGGGTGCGCAACCTCGATAACGGCGTCGTCGAGCTTCAGGCCGAAGGGACGCCAGAGCAGCTCGATCGCTTGCTTCTGTGGTGTCGCAAAGGTCCGCGCTTGGCCCGCGTACACGAAGTCGACATCTGGCGCGCTGCCGCCACGGGCGAATTTCACGGCTTCCGCGTGCGCTGAGTCGGCGCTCGCACCACGACGGGTTTGCTGTCCCTATTCCTTTCCTGCCATCGCGAGTACGAGATGTCACAAGACCACACCGTTCCCACGCTGCTGCCGCGACTGCCGGCGCTTTCCGACTTCTTGGCACAGCCCCGCAAGCTGCTGATCGGCGGCTCGTGGGTGGCTTCGCAATCGGGAAAGACCTTCACATCGCTCGATCCGGCCACGGGCGAGCCGCTGGCCCGCATCTATGAAGGCGATGCGGTCGACATTGATGCGGCGGTGCAGGCGGCGCGGGCTGCGCTCTCTCCTGATGCGCCGTTTGCGCGCATGCCTCCGACCGAGCGGGCTCGCTTGCTGCATCGGCTGGCGGATCGGGTCGACCAGCACGCCGACGAGCTTGCCCAGCTTGAGTCGCTGGACAACGGCAAGGTGTACAAGACGGCGCGGCATGGCGATGTGCCGGCGGTGTCGGGCGTGTTCCGCTATATGGCCGGCTGGGCGACGAAGCTCGAAGGTCGCTCGCTGCCGCTTTCAGCGCTGCCGCCGGGTCTGTTTCACGCCTATACGCTGCGCGAGCCGATCGGGGTGGTCGGCGCCATCATTCCGTGGAACTTCCCGCTGTTGATGGCGGCGTGGAAGCTGGCGCCGGCTCTGTGCTGTGGCTGCTCGGTGGTCTTAAAGCCCGCGGAACAGACGCCGCTTTCGGCGCTGCGCTTGGGCGAGCTGCTCTGCGAAGCGGGCGTTCCGCCAGGTGTCGTCAACATCGTGCCGGGCTTTGGCGAGACGGCAGGCGCTGCTCTGGCCGCGCATCCGCAGGTCGACAAAGTGGCGTTCACTGGCTCGACCGAAGTCGGGCGGCTGATCGTCAAGGCCGCCGCTGGCAACCTGAAGAAGCTGACGCTAGAGCTGGGCGGCAAGTCGCCCAACGTGATCTTCGCCGATGCCGATATCGAGGCGGCGATCGCCGGGGCTGCGAATGCCATCTTTTACAACCAAGGCCAGGTCTGCACGGCGGGCTCGCGGCTGTATGTCGAGGCCTCGGTCTTCGATCGCGTGCTGTCGGGAATCACGGCGCGGGCGATGAAGATCCGGCTGGGGCCAGGCATGGCCGAAGGCTCGCAGATGGGGCCCTTGGTGTCCGACGTGCAGCTTGCGCGCGTGCGCCGCTATGTCGATTCTGGGCACGCGCAGGGCGCCAGGCTGGTCATCGGCGGTGGACAGCACGGCAGCACGGGGTACTTCATGCAGCCGACGATCCTTTCGGACGTCACGCCGCAGATGCAGGTGGTGCAAGAAGAGATCTTCGGACCGGTGCTGACTGTGCATCGTTTCTCATCGCTGGAAGAAGTCACAGCGCTGGCCAACGACACGGTCTATGGCTTGGCGGCGGGGGTGTGGACGCGCGATGTCAGCAAGGCACACCGGGCGGCGCAGCAGCTCAAGGCGGGAACGGTGTGGATCAACTGCTATGGCGCCTTTGACGACGCACTGCCCTTCGGGGGGTACAAGCAGTCGGGCTGGGGACGCGAGGGCGGTGCCGAGGTCCTGGACGCATATCTGCAGACCAAGACCGTCGTCGTGAAGCTCGGCTAGCAGCGCTGCTCGGCAGGCGCTAGCGCTTGACGCCTTGGCTGGGTGATGGGGCCGCGGCGAGGCGCGAGATGGCGTTGTTCAGCGTCTCTTTCACGCCGCTGTCGCGCTCGACGGCCAGGCGACGCTGCAGCGCGGGCAGCACGCTGTCGCTGCGCATCTGCGCCATGCCGGCAGCAGCGGCCTCGCGGACGATGGGGCTTACGTGCTCTAAGAACAGCGACACTGACGGAAGCTCGCTGGCGCCAAAGCCTCCCAGGGCGCGCAGAGCGGCGGCCAGGGTAAAGACGCGCTCGTCATCGGTGGTGCCGATCCTGGCCACGGTCTCGCGCAGGAAGTCTTGCCCAGCCGGTGTCGGGACATAGCCCAGCGCTTCGATGGCGCGCAGCCGGATGAGCTCGGGCGTGTTCGCCTGCCGGATGATGCGCAACAGCACATCGGCGGCCGGCGCGCCCAGCTGAGCGATGCCGTGCTCAACATCCAGGGGCTCATAACCATCGATCAGCGTGCGCACCGTGGCCTCTAGCTGCGCCGCATTCTTGGCAGAAAGCGACGAGCGAGGCTGCGACAGGTGCTTGTAGCGCGGAGTGGCCATGGCACTGGGTTGCGAAGCGAGCGCCGAAAGAAGCGGCAGCAGCGCCAGCGTGGAACGCGTGAGTCGTCTCATGTTCGTCTCTCGATTAGTTGCGGACTTGGGGCATCGAGCGCAGGACTTGGCCCTGCTCAGCCGTCAGCTTTTCGCCGCCCGAAGCCGACCAGTACATCAGGTTCGTCATGCCCTGCTGTGTTGATTCCGATGGGCCCATGCCGTCGCCCAGGGGATCGGTCTTGTTGTTGCGTTCGATGGCGTGTGACAGACCAAACGAGTGGCCAAGCTCATGCGCGGCCGTCTGCCCAAGCGATTCGAGCGTATAGCCAGCGCCCATCAGACACAGCAGGCTGGTCGCAAACACCGCACCCGTCCGCGGGTTGTCTTTCAGGCCTGGGGCCGACGGAATGCCGCCGGCAATGCCGAGCACGCCGTTGGGATTGATGGCGCGCACCAAGACCAGATCCGCTCCGCCGCGGCTGTTCTTGGATGCCGCGCGCAGGGCCCGACCCAGGCTGGTGTTGCTGGTTGCATCGATCGAGTTCGGCGCGTCGCTGTCGATAAAATCGATGGGGTCAAACGTGATCCCGGTCGTGCTCTGGTTCCAGATGGCCTGAAGCTTGCGGACCATCGGCTCTAGCATCGTCGCGGCGTTTGCAGCCTTGAGGTTGCGGATGTTGCAGGTGCCCGGCAGGCCGGACATATCGGTGATGTGAATGCGCAGCGGCAGGCGGCCCGTGGTCTTGGTCTTGGGCGAGGCATCTGCAAGCTTGTAGACGACCGTGACCTGCGGCTCGCTGTTCTGCATGGTCATCAGGTTCAAGCCAAAGGCTTGGAATGGATACGGCGCCGAGGCCAGCGGCACGCGCGTGGGCGCTCCTGACAGCAGCAGGGTCGCGCTGCCCAAGTTCGGCTGATGGCGAATCGCATTCTTGAAGTACGCATCGGGATCCGTCGGCGAAGGCACGACGTAAATGTCGTTGCCGCTGGCGTCGTTGATCCACTGCATGCCCACTTCAAAGCCGTCGTTTTGATCGGCGGCGTGGACGACAAAGGTGGCCGAGCGGCCGGTGGCGGGAACCAGCAGCGTATCGCTGGCCTTGTACGTGGCGGCCAGCGCTTGATTGCTGGGCAAGCAGCCTTTCATGCGCGGCCACTTGCTGGTCGACAGCTTGCGCAATGGCGCCGGTAGCTCGACGCAGGCAGCCGGGCTGTCTCCATCGCTGGCGTCCTTGCAGTCGCGGGCGTCTTGGCACATCAGCAAGCAGACGCCCATCACGCAGGATCCCTGCTTGCACTGCGCGTCGTCCAAGCAGCTAACCAGCGGCGTCTTGCCGCCCGTGGCGCGCTGCTCGATGCAGGTGCCGCGCACCTTGTTGGCGTCGCGATCGAGGGCGCAGGTCTGGGTGCCGACGCAGGCCGTCTCGCGCTGGCAGGAAAGAGCGCAGCGCCCGCCTGTGCAGGCCTGGTACTGGCAGTCGTTGTCGGTGGCGCAGGTCTCGCCGGGCTTCTTGCCGGGGCGCTCGGCGCAGGCGCCGTCTTGGCAGCTATGACCTTCCGAGCGGCAGTCGCTGTCCTGCTTGCAGCGCGGCTGGCAGACGCCCTGATAGCACTGCGAGCCGTCGCGGCAGTCGCCGCTGCTCATGCAGCCGGCCAAGCAGATCGGCGGCGTGGCTTCTGCGAGGGACTGACAGCTCTTGCCTTCGCCGCAGATGTTTGGGTCGGTGGCGCAGTCCAGCGAGCAGTAACCGCTGGGGAAGCCCTGGGCTTCGCCTAGACAGCGCGCTCCGGCTGCGATGGCCGTGCAGTCCGTGTCCGCTTTGCACGGATCGCCGACCCGAGGCTTGCCGCAGCCAACCCCGGCCACGATGAGCGCGATGCCCAGCGCAGCCCAGCCGGACGGCCGCATGGCGCCTGCGCTACGAATGCGATGCATGAACGATTGAGCAGAGGTTCGCCGCATGCCGCGCATCGTATCGCCGACTGGCCAGCGGTCAATCGCAATTCTTAAGCGCAGTGTTTGCGGCGTTGGGCCATAAACCAAGGTTGCAATGGCGCGACGGAAATCTGGGAAATTAAACGCATATCTACGGAACGGCGATGGCGCTGGTCTGTGTGGCTTCAAAGGCCGCAAGCTTGCGCTCTAGCTTCCACTGCTGGCTGGCGCGTGGACTTGCCGCCAGAAATGCCTGACACGGTGGACTGAGCGCGCTCTGCGGGGCCGCCGGGTCGCTGCTGGCGCAGGCAGCGACGGGGGCGAAGCTGCGCGCGTTTTCCCACAGGCTGGCGCCGGGCAGGAAGCTCTTTTCGACGCCGTTGCGGGCGATCGTCTTGAGCTGGCGATAGTCCAAGCGATGCACTTGGGCGGCGCGCAGGTACTCGCCGGAAAGATCGGTGCGCAGGATGCCTTCATCGTCGGTGGCTAGGGTTACTGGCACCCCGGCGGCAAGGTATGTGGCCAGCGGGTGCGCATCCCCTTCGGTCCCCAGGATGGCTTGGTTCGATGTCAGGCAGATCTCGACGGCAACGCCCTGCTGCGCAAGCTGTCGCAGCAGGCTCTTTTTGCCGCTGCCCGGCGGCTCTGGGGTCAGGCGAGCGCGTTCGAGCCCCACAGGCTCGTCGCTGTCCTTGGCCTCGTCTTCGTTTTCGTGCAGCAGGTCGACGGCATGGCCGACTCGCTCGGCTCCTGCGACAGTCACGGCGCGTCGAATATGCGATCGCAGGTGAGCTTGCCCCGCTTCGCCGCCGGGCAGAATCTCGGGCACAAGCTCGCCGGCATGCAGCGCGATGTGGACCGGCTGCCGCCCCGGCTCGCTGCGGTTCTGCCGGTTTAAGAAGCCCAGCGCTTGCATCTCGTCGTCGAAGTGGGAAAGCGACATCGGGCTTTCCTCGGGCGCGACCAAGTTCACACCCACTACCCGCGTGTCGGCCTGCGCCAGCTCAAAGGCATAGACCCACTGACCAAAGACGTGCTCGCGCGACTGCGTGCGCACCGCGTGGATCAGATAGCGCACGCTGACTTCGCAGGCAGGATCGGGACGTGGTGCGTCGCAGCGAAAGCGCGTGCGTAGCTCACTGCTGATCTTGCTGATCTCTTCGACGCTGCGCAGGATCGTCGGGCGAAACTCGGGAGCCTGCACAAGCTCGACGCGCGCTCGCTCCAAGAACTCGTCGGTCCAGGTCGCCCCTTTGTCCATGACCTGATCGGCCAAGCGGCCGATCTGCGAGCTTTGAAAGCCGACGATGATCTCGATGTGAACGATGCCCTGGGCCGCCGCCCGTCGCACCACTTCCTCGGTCATGTCCAGCGTGTGGCTGTTGGCCACGACCGAGAACTTGCCGAAAGCCTCGAAGAAGTGCTGATGGCGCTCGCGCAGTGGGCCGGCTTGATTTTCCATCGACCACGCCGAAAGCAGCGTGCGCTGAAGCTCGCTTGAGATCGTCGCGGTGCTCAGTGGAACGGTGTCGGGTGTGCAGGGCGGCAGCACCGCGCTGGCATCGCTTGTGCGAATGCAAAGCCCGTCTTGGCGGGCCCAGCGGATCAGGCTCTCGGTCGACGCGGCGCCCGACAGGTGGGTGTGCAGATCCGCGCCCTTGGGCAGGCCGCGCAAGAACGTCGACAGCGCCGCCGTGCTGCTGCGTGCGCGCTCAAACACGCGGGCCGTCGCGGCTTCTCGCTTGCGCGCCAGCTCACCAAAGGGACCTCCGGTCAGGCTTTGTGCCGTCGCTGCGCCGAGGCTGCCGGGCAGTGATCCGAAGAGCTCACCATCGGCGCTGCAGCCCATCACCCCCACCGCGGACACCGCGGGCAGCAGGACCGATAGAAACGCTGAAAAGTGAATCGCCAGGCGATTCATTCATAAGCTCCTTCGTAGCGTGTTTCGATGACTAAGCGAGGAATCCCAGGAAATGTAGGTTTCCCGTGGCTGCTGCGTGAACTAATTGAGAACGTTCCGACTCATCATTAATTGCGGGAGAAAAAATTATCAACGATAGAAGCCGGCGCCGTGGTTTTTTCGTCCGCCGTGAAATAGCCGTCGCTACACTGGACGGCTGTGAGCATTGCGACGCGCGTCACGCTGCTGACCGTCCTTCTGGTCATCTTGACCTTGGGCCTGTATGGCTTCTTCAGCCTGCGGGCGCGCAAGGCGGAGCTGTCGTCGGCGCACGAGCAGAGCACGCAGCTCTTTGCATCGGCCTTGGCGGTGTCGTTGCAAGCGGCGCTGCAGGACGGTCTGTTCGAGGACTTGCCGGGTCTAATCCGTCGCCTGCAGGGGGCTGAGCGCGACACCGAGGTCGTGTACCTGGATCTGATCCAGCCGCAAGAGAGCGCCGCCTTTCCAGCGCCTGCCACGGGCCCGCCAGCCCCGACGCCAGGCACGGCAGCGGGTCCCAGCGAGCCCGCCCCGGTGCCTGCAGCCCGCGCCGAGCCGACCCGCGCCGAGCGTCTGCGCCGCGTCGAGATCACCGGTCAACCCTACGGCGAACACATCATCGTGGCGGGGCGGCCGGTCTATGCCTATATGTTTCCGCTGCGCGGCAGCCAGCACCGCATCGTCGCTGCTGTCGACATCCTGCGACCTGACATCGAGGTCGAGCGAGCGTACGACCGGGCGGTGCGCGACGCCATCTTGACCTTGGGCTCGCTGTCGCTGCTTTTGGTGCTGTTCGTCAGCCTGACCGTGCGGCAAGAGATGACGCGGCCCCTCTTGCGCTTGGTGACCGGCGTCGATGAGGTGACGCGCGGCGATTACACAGGCGCCATCCTGCGCGAGCGCAATGACGAAGTCGGCTTGCTCGCCGACCGCTTCAACGAAATGACGCGCTCGCTGCGGCAGGCGCGTGAAGAGATCCTGGCCGGTGTCGATGCCAAGCTGCAGCTTGAGCAGCGCCTGCGTCACTCGGACAAGCTGGCCACCATCGGGCAGCTTGCGGCGGGTATCGCGCACGAAGTCGGCACGCCGCTCAACGTCATCGGCGGTCGCGCTCGCGTCATGGCCCGTCGCGCCGACGATCCGCAAGCGGTCGCCAAGAACGCCGAGATCATCGCCACGCAGGCCGAGCGCATCACCAAGATCATCCAGCAGCTTCTGGACTACGCCCGACGCAAGGCCACGGCGCGGGGGCCTGTCGATCTGCGCGCGGTCTGCGCATCGACCCTGGATTTCTTGGAACATCAGCTGCAGACCCGCGGCGTGGCAGCAGTGCTGCAGCCGTTTGCTCTTGCGCCGGACGCAGCGCCCGTCGAGGAGCGCAGCACAGACAGCGGGCATGCCGGCGATCCGCCGCCGCAGCCGATTGTTCTTGGCGATGCCGATCAGCTGCAGCAGGTGTGCCTGAACCTGTGCATGAACGCGATCCAGGCCATGCCCGAAGGAGGCCGCCTGCAGCTTCAACTTCACGGCTTGGTGCGCAAGCGACCTGGACTCGATCGCGCGTCGCCGGGCGCGTACGTCATGCTGGCCGTCGATGACACGGGGGTTGGCATCGACGAAGAACACATCGGTCGCATCTTTGAGCCGTTCTATTCGACGAAGAACGCCGACTCGGATCCCGATCGCAGCGGCGGCAGTGGCTTGGGCTTGTCGGTATCGGCGGGCATCGTCAAAGATCACGATGGCTGGATCGAGTGCGAGCGGCGTCCAGCCAGCCTCGGCGGTGGCACGGTCTTTCGCGTGTATCTGCCGGCGCTAGAAGCCGACGGCGAAGCGGAAAACCCCACCCGCGAAATCAGCACGAACACGCCGAAAAATCTCGGCAAGGCGCCTGCAAAAGAGGCGATATGATGGGCCGAGCTTTTCGCCATGGCGCAGCCGCCCAAAAACACCAGCAAGCTTCCGGCCATCCCAAGCAGTGGGCCGGGCCGTGGCCGCGCGTCGCCACCGCCGCCACCCAGCGATGCGCGGGGTGAGATCACCAAGCCGGCGCGCGGTCGCTATACGCTGCTGGTGGTTGAAGACGATGCCGCCATGCGCGAGCTCTTGCAGGACACGCTCAGCGAAGAGGGCTTCGTTGTCGAGACGGCGAGCGGTGGGCGAGCCGGCATTGAGCGCGTGCGCCGCGGTGGCGTCGATCTGGTGGTGACCGATGTCCGCATGCCCGATCTAGATGGCTTGGACATGCTGCGTGAGATCATGGGCAGCGGTCGCGGCGAGTCGTTTGCGCCGCCGCACGTCATCGTCATCACCGCCTTCGGATCGATCGATACCGCCATCAAGGCCGTTCGCCTGGGCGCGCACGACTACATCACCAAGCCCTTCAACATGGAGGCGCTGATCCTCGCGACCGACAAGGCGCTTGAAGAGCGCGGCCTGCGACAAGAGGTGAGCCGTCTGCAGCGCGAGGTCGAGCGCCCGTATCGCTTCGACAACATCATCGGCCGCTCGCCCCAGATGCAAGAGGTCTTCACGCTGATTCGCCGCATGGCTAGCTCGGCGGTCAACGTGCTGATCACCGGGGAGTCTGGCACCGGAAAAGAGCTGGTCGCACGCGCCATCCATTACAACTCGCCGCGCGCCAAGCGGCCGTTTGTGGCGGTCAACTGCGCGGCCATTCCCGATGCCCTGCTTGAGAGCGAGCTGTTTGGTCACAAGCGCGGCGCCTTTACCGATGCGCGCAGCGATCGCGCAGGCATGTTCGTCGAAGCCGATGGGGGCACGCTGTTTCTCGACGAGATCGGCGATCTTTCGCCGGCCCTGCAGGCCAAGCTGTTGCGCGTGTTGGCTGAGCGCGAGATCCGCCCGCTGGGGGCGACGCGCGCTGAAAAAGTCGATGTGCGCGTCATCTCGGCCACGCACAACGATCTGCAGGCCGGCATGCGCGGCGGCACCTTTCGCGAAGATCTGTATTACCGCTTGAACGTCTTGCAGATTCACTTGCCGTCGCTGCGCGAGCGGGCCGAAGACATCTTGCCGCTGGCCGAACACTTCTTGCAGCGGGCGGGCGAGCGCAGCCAGAAGCGCGTGGCGGGCTTCAGTCAAAGCGCGCTGAAGATCCTGCTTTCACACAGCTTTCCCGGCAACGTGCGCGAGCTAGAGAACATCATCGAGCGCGCCGTCGCTCTGTGCGAGAGCCTGCAGATCACGCCGCAAGATCTGCCCGCCACCTTGCGCGAGCGGCGGCCCAGCGATCTCGTCGACTTTGCCGTACAGCGCAACCTGACCCTGGCCGATCTAGAGCGCGAGTACATTCAGCGCGTCATGAAAGAAGAAGGCGGAAACAAGACGCGCGCCGCGCAGCGCCTGGGCCTGGATCGCAAGACGCTGTATCGCAAGCTGGAAGAGACCTCGCGGCCCGAGATCGGTGCGGCGGGGGATGCTAGCGACGAGATCACGCCGCGACCCAGCGATCCTGGCGTGCCTGCGGGCTCGACAATCGAAGATGAGTGAGCCGAGCCCACGCGCGGACGCTCCCTCGTCGCAGTCCGCTCAGCTTCTGCCATCGACAGCGCGCAAGGCAGCACCGCGCGGCTTTTCGCGCCTGTTCCTTGCGTACCGCGTGACCTTTTTCGTCATCGCCAGCTATTACTTTCTGCGCTTTCGGCTGCGCTTCGCTTCCGACGAGCGGGCGCTGCGTTTGCTCACCGCCACGCACCTGCGCAACGCCCGCCGCATCCTGCGCGGCATCGAGCGCTTGCAGGGGCTGTTCATCAAGGTTGGGCAGCTGATCAGCATCTTGTCGAACGTCCTGCCCGAAGAGTTTCGCAGCGAGCTCACGACGCTGCAGGATCGCGTGCCGCCACGCCCCTACGAAGACGTCGAGAAGCGCTTCCGTGAAGAGTTCAAAGGCCGCGGCCCGCTGCAGGTCTTCGCCGAGTTCTCGCGCACGCCGGTTGCATCGGCCTCGATCGGTCAGGTCCACCGCGCCCGCACCTTTTCCGGCATCGATGTTGCCGTCAAAGTCCAGTACCCCGACATCGACGAGATCGTGCGCCTGGATCTGCGTGCGCTCGGCCGCATCTTCGGCATCCTGCACTGGCTGGCTCCGCAGCACGGCATGCAGGCTGTGTTTCATGAGATCCGCGACATGATCTTGGCCGAGCTCGACTTTGGTCTTGAAGCCAAGAACTCGCAGCGCATCGCCGAAAACTTCAAGGCCTCGTCGGATTCCAGCCTGCGCCTGGACGGTGAGCGCGCCGCGCCGCTTGCGGTGGCGTTTCCCGAAGTGCTTGATGACTTCTGCACCGGCCGCGTGCTGACCACGCGCTGGGTCGATGGCATCAAGGTGTCAAACCTGGCGCGACTCGACGAGCTAGGGATCGATCGCAGCGCGCTCGCGCGCACGGTGGTTACTGCGTACTGCCAGCAGATCTTCCGCGACGGCATCTATCACGCCGATCCGCATCCAGGGAACCTGCTGGTGCTGCCCGGCCCCGCGAGAGCGGACAGCGGTCTGGATGGCAGCGGCAGCGCCACCTTGGTGTTCTTGGACTTTGGCGCCGTCGCTGAGCTTTCGCCGCGCATGCGCCGCGGCATCGTGGAAGTTCTGCAGGCCGCGCTCACCCGCGACACACCGCGCTTGGTCAGTGCCATGAAAGACATGGGCTTCATCGCCCGCGGCGCCGACCCCGAGATCTTCGAGCGCGTCGTCGACTTCTTCCACGACAAGCTGCAGGCCGAGGTCAAGCTCGACTCGTTTTCGCTGAGCGACGTGCGCGTGCGGCCCGAGATGAAGTTTGAAGTGCTGTCGGATCTGCGCCGCCTGAACGTCTCGCTGCGCGACATCCTGCAGCACTTCCACGTTCCTAAGGAGTGGATCCTCCTCGAACGCACGCTGCTGCTCTTGCTGGGCTTGTGTACCGAGCTGGATTCCAAGCTGGAACCGATGCAGGTCATTCGCCCGTACATCAGCGAGTTCGTGCTGGGCAAGGATCGCGATCTGTCGCGGCTGCTCGTCGAGACAACGCGCGATGTGCTGGGCACGGCGCTGGCTCTGCCGGGGGATCTGCGCCGCTTCCTGTCGCGCGCCCAGCGTGGCCAGCTTGAAGTCCGCTTTCGCGGCGTCGACGAAGGCGCCCGCCTGCTGTACACGCTGGGCCACCAGTTCATCTATGCCGCGTGTGGCATCGCGGCCTTTGCCGCCTCGATCGTCTGGGAAGGTCGCGGCGAATACGATCGCGCGGATCTAGCGCAGGGCGCCTGCGGCGTCTTCGCGGTGCTGCTTTTGTGGAGCATGCTGACCATCCGCGCTCGCTCGCGGAAGTAAGAAAAAACGCTTATCTTCCGTCGCAGCCAACAGCCACAGAGGCGCTGCTAGGACCGATAGCGCAGGATCGTTCCGCCTTGGCTGACGATCCACGCCTCGCTGCGGTTTCTGGCCCACACGCCCGACAGGATCAGGCCGCGACCGCTGGTCGGGCTGCGCTTTGGAGTCCAGGCTTTGCCGTCGAAGTGCAGGATGGTGTCGCCATAGCCAACGGCCCAGATGTCGTCGGCTGCGCTGCCCCAGACGCTGCGCAGGTGCTGCGTCGTCGGACGGGGCAGGACTTCGCTGCTGCTGCGGCCGTTCCAGCGGTACAGCGTGCCGGCGTTGCCCGCGGCCCAGACATCGTCGCTGCTGCTGCCCCAGACCGCGACCAGGGGATTGCTGGGGGGCACAAGGGCGCTCCAGGCGCTGGCCCGCATGCGCAGGGCGCAGGTCGCGCCGACCGCAAAGACGTCGCTGCCGGATCGCGGCAGGCTCCACATGCCATAGATCTGACCGCAGCCATAGTCCTGGCCATGCGCCGGCAGATACGTCCAGCTACCGGCAGCTAGCTGCAGCAGCGATGCATCCGTCGAGCTTGCGACATAGACATTGCTGCGATCGACGCTGGTCCCGCCGAACAAAGACAGGCCGAGCAGTCGAAACAGTGGCGCCGAGGCCGGCTGCCACACGTTGCTGTCGCGATGCAGCAGCGTGACGTTGCTGGCTTGGGCATCGCCGCTGACCCACACGTCGTCGCGCGCTGTGCCAAAGATGCCTTTTAGGTTCGCGGTGGTGGCGCTGACTTCGCTCAGCCAGGCGCTGCCGTTCCAGCGCACGATGGTCCCGCTGTCTCCGACGGCCCAGACGGCGTCGTCGGCCGCACCCCAGACGCTGATCAGGTTGGCCGACGTGGGGGCTGGCACCAGACACCAGCCGTCGGCGCTGCAGCCGGCACGCAGGCTCACGCGGCGCTCGATGCGCTGCGGATCAGACGAGAGCTCGAACTGCTCGCGCCCGGCCCCAAGCTCGGTCCCGCCCTCGCCATAGGCGACAACGTGGACCGACAGCGGGCCAACGACCGAAGCGGGCAAGGCCAGCGTATACGGCGTGCGACTGGCCTGTACCTCGAACGGAGAGCCCGGCAGGCGCTTGCCGGCACCGAAGACATCGATGTTCAAGCGCTTGATCTGCGAGGCTGTGGAAAAGCCGTCCAGCGCCACATCCAGCGTCAGGGCGCGACCGGTTTGGCTGCAGCTCGCGCAGGTGCTGACCAGCGGAGCTGCGACGATGGTGCCCTGTGCTCCGACGACGAACAGCTGGCCTTGGGCATTGCCCCGCAGGCGAGAAAGCGGCCGCGGAGCCCCGCTGGCATCGGCCGGCACGACGATCGACTGCGGCGTCACCACCGAGCCGTTGAAGCGATACAAGCGCCCGTCGCTGGCCGAAAGCCAGATGTCGTTTTCCGCCCGCCCCCACACGCCGCCCAGGTGCGTCCCCATGGCCAGGCCCGTCGCGATGGGCTGCCAGGTGTCTTTGTCGCGGCGCAAGAACGTGCCGTTTGTGCCGGCGGCGTATAGCTCGCTGGCCGTGCCCCAGATGGCAAGCAGGTTCTGCGTCGTCGGGGCGCCCTGTGTCGCGGGCAGCCAGCTTTGGCCATCCCAGTGCAGCACCGCGCCGCTGTTGCCGACGGCCCAGACGTCGTTGCTGCTGCGGCCCCACAGGTCGTTTAAGTCAGCGGCCTGCACCGTGCTGCTGCGCTGCCAGCGCGAGCCGTCGAAGTGCAAGAGCACGCCGCTGCGCCCAGCGGCCCACAGATCATCGGCCGCGACGCCAAACAAGGCCAAGAGCTCGACGCGCTCGCCGCTGTCGACGCGCTGCCAGCGCTGGCCGTCCCAGCGCAGAAGCAGGCCATTTGTGCCGGCTGCCCAGGCGCGGTCCGGGCCGTCGCACCAGACATCGCGAACGGTCTCGGTGGTGTCGATGGGCGTGGGTTCCCACTGCACGCCGTTCCAGCGCAAAAGAGTGCCGCGCTCTCCGACGGCCCACAGCGCGCTGCCGTCGGGTGCGGCGTGGATGCTGTGCAGCATGGCGGCGGTCTCGCGCTGCGGCACGTTGAAGAAGCGCTGACCGTCCCAGCGCTGCAGCGCGCCATCGTTGCCGCTGGCCCACACGATGTCGCGGCTGATCGCCCAGACGGCGCTTAGCGAGCTGTTGGTATAGCTCTCGGTGGTGCGCCAGCCCATGGCGGCCCCGGCGCCGGCCGCGACGCCCGAGCGGTGCCAGATCGAGCCGTTGTTGCCGACGACCCACAGGTCATCTGCGGATTTTCCTGATATTGTATTAAGTGATAATCCTGGAACAGACGTCACGCTGTCGAAGACGCCGCCGTTGTAGTGCATCAGGCTGCCGCTTGGCCCGACGAAGAAGACGTCGTTCGGGCTGCTGCCCCAGACGCCGCGTAGCTCCGCCGGGGGACTCATCGGCGCGGGGTTTAACGGCGGGCTGGCAAAGGTGGCATCCCAGCTGCCGTTGCGATAGCGATGGGCTCCGCCGTCACCGACGACAAAGACATCGTCGGCACTGGCGGCCCAGACGCCGTACAGGTTGCGGCCGGAGGGGGTGTTGGTGTCTTTCCAGCCGCTGCCGTCAAAGCGCAGCACGGTGCCGGCGGCTCCCACGGCCCAGGCGCTGGTCGGAGCCACCGCATAGACCGCGCGCAGCGGCTGCATGCTGGGGTTTGGCGAAGCGGTCCAGCTTGCGCCGTCATAATGCAGCGTGGTTCCGCCGCCGCCGCCGACGGCCCAGATGTCCCGTGGCCCGCTGCCGTGGATGCCAAAAAGCTGCGCCGTCGTCGGGCTGGGCACGCCGTTCCAGCCGATGCCGTCAAAGTGCAGGATGGCGCCGCCGCTGCCCACGGCCCAGACGTCATCGGCAGCGGTCCCGAATACGCCGTTTATGTGCTGGCCTTGGGGCTGGGGATGCGACCAGCACCAGCCCTCGGGCAAGCAGTGCGGCACCGTCAAGGGGACAGCGACGGGGCTCAGCTTGCTGGTATCAGCGGCGTTTTCGATGCTGGCTTGGCCGCGCCCGCTGGCTAGCTCGGCGCCGGCTTCGTCGAGCGCGCTGACTCCGACGAGGATCTGACCGCGCACGCTGGCCGGAAGCAAGAGCGTGACCTCGGCAGGTGCCCCGTCTTTCGTCTGAATCGTCGTACTTGGGGACTTGGCCGAGGCCTGCCAGAGCTCGTTTTCGCGAGTGCGGGTCCGCGTCGTGATGCGCAGCGACTTGATGCGACTGCGCAGGTTGTCTTGCACCTTTAGCTGCACGCGCACTGCGCCGCGATGGTCACCGCACGACAGAAGCGCCAAAGACGCAAGAGTACACAGCCCAGCCCGGATCGATGTGCAAGGTTGCCGCAGCATGTGGACTCCTAAAACTCGACGACGACGGGGTTTTCGTACTTGGGCTGCCAGGGCTGGGCTGCCAGCACCGAGATCGTGATCAGCGTCGCCACGCCGCCGCCAAGGGCCGCAAAGAACCACCACTTTTTGTAAAACGGCCCGCTGTCTTTATCGCGAGTCGCTTGGCTGCTGCGGCCGTCCATCGAATCGGCGCTGGGCAGCGCAGCGGGGGCCAAGCTGGCGGCCAGCACCGGCTCTGCTGCCGTCGGCAAGAGCTTGGCGCGCTCGCTCTCTAGCTCGCTCTCGGCTTTGCTGCGGTTGCCGTCGGTGGGCGTCGCCAGCTTCAGATAGCGTTCGTAATACGCGACCGCTTCGATGTGGCGGTTTAGGCGCTGATAGATCTTGGCGGTGGCGAACAAGTAGTCGGGATAGCGGCGCGGTACTTCTTTGGGGGCGCCTTTTTCCAGCGCTTGTTGCAGCTCGCGCAGCGCTTCTTCATAGGCCGAAGCCGACGCCAGCTTGTACGCCCGCAGATAGTGCTCATAGGCCTCTTTTGACTCGGGCGAGTCATCGGGCGACGGCGGCTCGGCCGCCACAGTCGGACGCGACACGGCGCACAGCAGCAGCGCGAAAGCCACGGCAGGCCAGGTGCGCGTGCGCGCGATCGACGGTCCTTCGGGCCTAGAACAACGAGGGATCGACATGGGCTTTCTCCTTCGCATTGGCGCGCGTCGGAGAAGCCGAGCGCGGCTTCGCTTTGTCGGTGGCAGGGCTCACGCGATCGCTGGCTTTGGCGCTGGGCTGGGTGCGTCGGTCGAGCAGATCCAAGAGCTCGTCGCTCTCGCTCTTTTTGACGGGCCCGCGCCGAGTCGAGCGAGCGCTGGGGCCGCCGTCCTCGCTCGCGTCTCGCGTGCTGGGTCGCTCATTCCGTCGCCGCGCTGAGGCCGTCTCGCTGCCTTCTGGGGCTTCGCCGGCTGGCTTGCCACTGCCGGGCTGCGACAGCGCTGCCGCCCCTTCGCTCGGTTCTTCGCGAGCGCGCTCGCCGCGTGCGGGCCTCGTCATCCCATCACTGGCTGTCGTCGTCGCAGCCGTCGCCGCGGGCGCAGCCAGGGGCGCAGCCGCCGGGGCCTGCTCACCTGGGCGCTCGGCTGCGGGCGGGCTCTCGCGTCGTCGGCTCTCTTCGCGTGGGCTCTTGGCCTGGGAATCGTGCCGCAGCTTGTTTGGTCGATCGTGCGGCGCGTTGCGTTCCGTGGGCTCGCTCTGTTCGCTTTGATCGATCAGCCACCACAGCGGTGCAGCGACGACAAAGCCGGTGACAATGGCCACTCCGACGAACCAGCGCCGCCGCGCCCCCACGGGCTGCACCGACTGGCTGCCCGTGGAATACGCCATGGGATGCAGCGAGCCGCGAGAAAAGCTGGTCTCGCTGCTGGGATAGGGCGTGCTGTACATGCCCGTCGATGTCACGGCTCGTCCCGGCGGTGCGGACGGCGCGACATGGCCAACCTGGGACGGAGCGGTCCAGACTGCTCCCGACATGGGGGGCTGCATGCCGGGCGCCGCTGAGCGCACCGCGGACTGGGCCCGACTGCTGGCCGGGACCGACGCCAAAGGGGCGCCGCTGAGCTTGACGTATGCACCCGTCGTGCCGCCCCAGTCGAGCGCCTCGCAGAGCTGCGTCAGCCGCAGCGAGACCTCGGCCATGCTGGGACGATCGCCTCGCTCTTTCTGCAGCATTTGGTGAATCAGCGACAGAAGCTCTAGCGGCGCATCGGGGGCCAGGCTGGAAAGCGGCGCCGGCTGATGCGTCATGTGCATCAGCATGACCTCGCCCGGACCGTCGGCGATAAACGGCGGACGGCCGCCAATCATTAGATACAGCATGATGCCCAGTGAATAGACATCGGTGCGATCGTCGACGTGGCCGGCGCCGCGGCACTGCTCGGGGGACATGAAGGTCGGCGTGCCCATGAGCGTGCCGGCCATCGTGACGTGGCGTGTGTCTTCGCTTTCGGTTAGCTCGGCGCGCAGCTTGGCGATGCCAAAGTCGAGCAGCTTGGCGCGCTCGCCGCCTGGAGCCTCGGGATCGGCGACCAGCATCACGTTGTCGGGCTTGAGATCGCGATGCACGATGCCCTTTTCGTGGGTCGCAGCCAGCGCCGATGCCACCTGGCGACCGATGCGCAGCGTCACCGAAAGATCCAGACGCCCGCGCCCGTGCAGTGCCTTGAGGCGAGCCCCCAAGGTCTCGCCGTTTAGGTACTCCATCAGGATGTACGCCGTGCCGTTTTCGTCGAGCCCGCAGTCAAAGACCTCGACGAGGCCGGGGTGATCGACCAGGCTGACGGCGCGAGCCTCATCGATCAGGCGCTGCACGAATTCGGGCCGGCGGGCGAACTCGGGATGCAGGGTCTTTAGCGCGGCGCGCTTGCCCAGGCGGTCGTGGACGGCCTCGTAGACCGTACCCATCCCACCCTCGGTGAGCTTGCGCACTACGCGATAGTTACCGATAACCGAACCTTCCATGCCGGGCCCCTTCGCACCGAGGTTCGCCATTTTACGCGTTGAGTCGTTTGGTAAACAATTTATTGCTGCGTCAGGTTTCGCCGCGCGCTCTTAGCGTGCGTCCAGGGCGGCCTGCGCGAAGTGGCGGGCCAGCGCCATGATCGTGTGCTGGGGGTTCACGCCGAGGTTGCTGGGAATGACCGAGGCATCGGCCACCACCAGGCCTTGATAGCCATGCACGCGACCGCGATCGTCGACGACACTGGTCGCCGGATCGCGACCCATGACGCAGCCACCAAACAGGTGCGAAAGAATCGAGATGTACGCTCGCGGATCCACCGGCCCGTCTTCGATGACGCGGATCTCGTCGGGGCCGATCGAGTAGGGCAGGCCATAGATCACCGGCAGCACGCGCCGGGCGCCCGCGGCAAAGTGGGTGCGTGCCACCTGGGCCAGGCCTTTGCGCACGCGCTCCATATCGGCGCGATCGGCGCTGTACCGCACCACTGGCTTGCCCAAGAGCCCTGGCCGCACCGTGCCCACCGATTCGGCGCGCACCGCGATCACCCACATGGCCAGGTGGCGATAGTCGCGCAGCTTGGCCAAAAGCGCCGTGCCGCCCCCCGACAGGCGCGAGGCCATCATCTCGGGCGGGATGGCCAGCGTTTCCATCTTGAAGCCGGGGCTCTCGCGAAACGCCACCGAGGCCCAGCCCTGCGTCGCGCCGCGATTGGGATCGACGGGATCGTCGTATACGCCAAACAGACCAAAGCCGGGATGCGCGCGGAAATAGTGGCCAAGCGCTGGCATGCGCACGCCGCTCTGCGCCAACAGCACCGGGCTCCACGTCACACTGCCTGCGACGAAGACCGCGTGCTTGGCACGCACCGTGAACGCGCCACCGCGACGCCGTGTGCGCGGCTGACGAAAGCGCCCGGTGACGCCGATCGCGCGACTGTTGGAAAACAAGATGCGACGGACCGGAGCACACGAGAGCACGGTGCCACCCCGCGACAGCACCTCGGGCACGAAGTTGATGTTCAGGCTCTGCTTGCGCTGCGCGCGACAGCCCTGCAGGCACTGACCCGAGCCCAAGCAGCCTTTCACATAGCGCGTCATCACACGGCTGGCGTAGCCAAGCTGGTTCGCGCCCTGCAGTGCCAGCGCGCTGCTGCGTCCTAGGCTCTCGGCGGGGACCTCCGTCGCGCATAGCTCGCGTTCCAGCGCATCTTGATGCGCCAGGATCGGCCCGCGCAGATCCGGCAGGCCCTGCTCGCGCTGCCATTTCTCAAAGATGTCGTCGGGGGTTCTTACGCAGATTGCGCAGTTTATTACAGTACTTCCGCCTATGCACGACCCTTGAACCAGAGGCCACAGCGCCTGGCCCCGCGCCACTTGGCTGCCCCAGTCGTCGAACAGATCGCGCATCGAGCCGTACGTCGAGTGCGGGTAGTGCTCGGGATCCAGCCACGGGCCCGCTTCGACCAGTGCGACGCGTGCGCCGCCGCGGGCCAGCTCACAGGCTGCTGTCGCGCCACCTGCGCCCGAGCCCACGACGACATAGTCCGCCTCTAGCTCGACGGCTTCGTCCCGGAATGCGATGTGGCTCACTGCGTCCTCCAGTCCGTCGGATCGGCGGGCAGCGGGGGCAGGCCAAAGCGGGCCCGCACCGCTGGATGCGCGCCCCAGCACAGCCCCGCCACCACTTTCAGCAGCAAGAGCAGCGAGCGCAGCGGGTACAGCGGGAACTGCGTGATGCGATCGGCGTGCTTGTCGAGCAGCCGCCGCGAAAGCAAGAACGATGGCACGGGCAGATACACCGTCAGGATCGGCGAGAGGACAAAGACCAGCGCCGCCGCATAAAAGCCCAGCCGAAACAGCGGCGCTGATTCCCGTCGAAAGCGTGGCAAGAACTCGGCAAGCCCCGTCTCGGCGATGCCGGGAAAGTCCTCGGTGTGTGGATACAGCGCCGAGAGCACGTGAAAAAAGAGCCAGTTCAGCATATCGGTGTTCACCGCCCGCCGGGCCACGTGGGGCCGGCAGCGCGGATGCTACCGCGTTTGCGCCGACTGCGAGCGCAGTCTGTCGCGGAATGGTTCGAGTGGACGGCGGAGCGACGGACGGGCATGGGCGGTGGGCTGCTCAATCAGGGGCTGGCCTGATCGGGTTCTGACGATGCGGCGTCGGTGCTGGCAGACGTCGCCACCCGCCGCAAAAGGATCGGCAGCGCCATCAGCATGAGCAGCGTCGAGGACAAGATGCCGCCGATGACGACGGTGGCCAGAGGACGCTGCACTTCGGCGCCCGCGCGGGTCGAGATCGCCATGGGCAAAAAGCCGATCGCGGCGACCAGTGCCGTCGTCAAGATTGGGCGCAGGCTGGATGTCGTGGCGGCGCGCAGCGCTTGGCTCAGCGATTCGCCCAGCGCCAGATGGCGACGAAGCTCAGACGCCATGACCACGCCGTTTAGCACCGCGACGCCGCACAGCGCGATGAAGCCGACGGCGGCTGGGATCGAAAACGGCAGGCCGCGCAGGCGCAGCGCAAAGATGCCTCCGACGATACCGAGCGGCACGCAGGCAAACACCGCGGCGGCATAGCCCAGCTCGCCAAACATCAGAAACAGCATGCCGAAGATGATGACGAGCGCGATCGGCACGACGACGAGCAGGCGGTTCTTGGCGCGCGTGAAGTTCTCGAACTGGCCGCCCCACTCCAGGTGATAGCCGTGCGGTACCTGCACCTCCGCTTCGACGCGGCTGCGGGCTTCGTTGACGTAGCTCACCAGATCGCGACCGCGGATGTTGGCTTCGACGAGCACGCGGCGCTCCAGTGACTCGCGGTTGATGACGGCGGGGCCTTCGATCTCTTGGATCTCGGCGACCTGGGCCAGCGGCACCAAGTGACCGTCTTCGCTGCCGACCAGCACTTCGCCAAACGACTCGGGCGTAAGCTGGGCCGGCGGCAAGAGCAGCTTGAGCGGAAAGCGCCGCGGCCCTTCGAACACCTGCCCAGCGGCCAGCCCCACGCGCGAGGCCTGCACGGTATCCAAGATCTCGTCGGCGGGAATGGCATAGCGCGACACCCGCTTGCGATCGACTTTGACGTTGAGCAGCGGCAAGCCCAGCACGCGCTGCACGCGCAGATCGCCTGTGCCTGGAACCGTCCGCAGGATCGCGCCGATGCGGTCGCCGAGCGCCTTCGACGTCGCCAGATCTTGACCGAACACCTTGACCACCACGTCGGCGCGCGAGCCCGACAAGAGCTGGTTGACGCGGTCTTCGATCGGCTGCGACACCGAGACAAATGTCGCCGGCACCTCTTTTTCGACGGCCTCTTTGATCTTTTCCCCCAGGCCGTCTAGGTCGTGGGCGCTGGTCCAGGTGTCTTTTTCCGCGAGCTTGACCATGACCTCGGTCTCGTCGGGGCCGACCGGATCGGTGGCGACCTCGGCGCGGCCGGTGCGCGTGACGATCGACTTCACCTCGGGGAAGCGGGCCAGCACGTCTTCGACCTGCGTGCCCAGGCGCTGTGCTTCGCTGATCGAGATCGACGGCAGGCGCTTGATATCGAGCGACAGCTCTCCTTCGTCGAGACGCGGCACGAACTCGGCGCCCAGACCCAGCGACGCCAGGCCGGTCGCAGCGAACAGAAGAGCGCTGGCCAAAAGCACGCGCTTGGGATGCGCAAGCACGCTCTCTAGGTGGCGCTGATAGAGCCGCTGCAGGCGACCCCAGATGCCGCCGTCGTGTCCGTCGTGTCCATCGCTGTGTCCTGTCGGGCCGTGTCCTGCACCGCCCGGCAGCAGCACCATCGAGGCCAGCGCGGGAAACACGGTCAGCGTGAACAAGAGCGCGCCGAACAAGGCCAGCGCGACCGTCAACGCCATCGGCTTGAACATGCGGCCCTCGACGCCTTCAAGCGCCATCAGCGGCAGGTACACAAGCAGGATGATGGCGACGGCAAACGTGACGGCGCGGGCGCTTTGCCCCATGGACTTGGCGATGGCTGCTGGCACCTTGTCGCGGGCGGTCTTTGGTAGCGTCGCCAGGGCCACGATCGCCGCTTCCAGCATGACGATCGATCCATCGACGAGCAGGCCAAAGTCGATGGCGCCGAGCGACATCAGGTTTCCTACCACGCCCAGTCGCACCATGCCGATGACGGCGACGCCCATCGAAAGCGGGATCGCCAGCGCCGCGATCACGCTGCCGCGCAGCGTCCCCAGCGTTAGGAACAAGACCAGCACGACCAGCGCCGCGCCCTCGCTTAAGTTCACGAACACGGTCTTGAGCATGCGGTCGATGAACTCGGCGCGGTCGTAGTACGGCGAGATGCGCACGCCGGCTGGCAGATCGCGGCCGATCTCGTCGAGCTTCTTTTTGACGTTGTGGACGACCTGGCGCGAGTTCTGCCCGATCAGCATCATGACCGTGCCAGCGACGATCTCGCCCTTGCCGTGCTTGGTGACCACGCCGAAGCGCAGGGCCGGGCCGAGCTTGACGCTGCCAAGCTGGCGCAAGAGCACGGGCGTGCCGTCTTTGTCGGTGGTGACGACGGTGTTGCCGATGTCGCGCAGGTCGCGATACTGCGCCTCGCCGCGGATGACGAAGGACTCGCGGTTTTTTTCGATGTAGCCGCCGCCGATGTTGGCGCTGCTCGATCGCAGGACGCTGTAGATCTTGCCCAGCGTCAGACGGTACTCGGCCAAGCGCTTGGGCTCGATGACGACCTGGTATTCCTTGGCTTCGCCGCCCATGGCGTTGACCTCGATGACGCCGGGCACGGATCGCAGGCGGCGCGCGACTTCCCAGTCGAGCAGGGTGCGTAGCTCCATCGGGCTGTGCTTGCCATCGGTCGATTCCAGATAGAACTCATAGATCTCGCCGAGGCCCGTCGACACAGGGGCAAGCTCGGGCCTTCCGTACATCGGGTCGATATCGGCTTCGGCATTTTTTAGGCGCTCGTTGACGAGCTGACGGCAGAACCAGACATCGCGATCGTCGTCGAAGATGACCGTGACAGCGGATACGGCGGTGCGACTGACGCTGCGGATCTCGGTGACGCCGGGCAGGCCGTTCATCGCCATCTCGATGGGATGGGTCAGGTACTGCTCAACCTCGGCGGGCGACAGGCCGGGAGCGCTGGTGATGATCGATACCTGGACGTTGGTGACGTCGGGCACGGCATCGATCGACAGGCGGCGCAGGGCCATGCCGCTGATCACGGCGACGCAGGCGGCCAGTACCAAGACCACGCCGCGCCGTCGCACAGAAAACGCGACCAAGCGCTCAAGCAGGCTCAAGTTTGCGGGCTGGGTTGGTTGCGTGTGGATGTTCTCGCTCATCGCTCACCTCAGAAGCTCGCTTTTGAGCAGGAAGCCGCCATCGACCGCGACTTTTTCACCGACGGAAAGCCCGCTGCGTACCTCGACCAGCGAGCCGCCCGAGGCGCCAAGCTCGACCGGGCGCTTGACGAAGCCAGAGCCTTCTTGCACGAAGACCAGGGGCTTGGCCTCGACGGTCAGAACGGCCTTGCGCGGTACGGCCAAGACCTCGCTGCGCACGCGGCTGGGATCGCCGTGCAGCGTCGCGGTGACGAACTGGCCGGGGCGGAACAGACCTTCTTGGTTGTCGAACTCGATGCGCACGGGCGCGGTGCGCGTCTTTTCGGCGATGATCTGGCCGACATAGGCGACGCGGGCGGGGAAGCTCTTGCCGGGATAGACCTCGGTGCGGATCTCGGCGCGCTGATCGGCGTGGACGTACGGCAGATCTTTTTCAAACAGATCGAGCTGCACCCAGAGCTGGCTCAAATTGGCGACGGAAAACGCGTCGGTGGCGGGCTGCACCGACTGCCCGAGCGAGATGCTGCGCGTGATGATCGTGCCGTCGATCGGGCTGTACAAGGGCACGATGCCGGCGCGCTCTTCGTTGGTCTGCTTGATGTCGACCTGGCGCAGACCCAAGGCGCGCAGGCGCTGCGTCGCGGCGGCAAGCTGGGCCTGTTCTGTGATCGCGGCGGCCTCGGCGAGCTCGCGCTCGCGCTCGGATGACACCTTGCGCTCGGCGAGCTCGCGCTCGCGGCGCAGGTTGGCTTGGGCGGCCATCGACGTAGCACGCGCGGTCAGGTACGCGGCCTGCGCTTGGCCGACTTCAAAGCTCTCTAGCTCGGCGAGGACTTGCCCGGCGCGCACGTGATCGCCGACCTGCCCCTTGATCGACACGATGCGTCCCGCGATGAGCGGCCCGATCTGCGCGTGATAGTTGGGGGCCAGATCGACGGAGCCGACGACTTCGACATCGCGTGCCAGGCGCTGGCGCTGCACCTCGACCACCTCGATTTGGTTCTTGCGCAGGGCAGCAGCGGACAAAGACAGCGTCGATTTTCCGTCGCTGGGCGTGGTGGGCTTGCCGGCTTCAGGATGGGATTGCGCAGGTGCGCTCGGGGGATTGCTGCCGCGTGGGATCAGCAAGCCGATGCCGATGCCGATGCCGATGCCGGCGATGACGACAAACGGCAGGATGCGGACGAGTGGTCTTGGGGCTGCGCTCATGGAACACCTCGCGAAGGGGCAGGCGCTGCGGGCGCTGATGGGTTCTGTGTAAACAGCGAATCACCGACGGCACGCTCAAGGCTGATGGCCGAAAGCCAGAGCTGTTCCAGCATCAGCAGATAGCGCGTCCGCACTTCCGCTTGCTCGCGCAAAGCGGTGATGACGCGAAACAGATCGAACTTGCCGGCCTGCCAGCCGCGGCGCAGCAGATCGACGTTGCGCTCGGCGGGCGGCACGGCATCGCGCAGGAACGCATCGACCTGGCTGCGGCGCAGGTTCAGCGTCGCGATGGCTTGCCCGACCTCGGCGGCGATGCGGTTTACCAGCAGGCGCTGCTCGGCGATGCGGTTCTGCTCGGCGGCGCGCACCTGCGAAAGGCCGCCTTGGTTGCGGTTCCATACCGGCAGCGAAAGCCCGACGGTGCCGCCGATGAAGACCTGACCATCCAGGTCCTTTTGCCAGTCAAACGACAGCACGGGATTGGGCACGATCTCGCGCAGCAGGCGACGGTTCTCGGCAGAGAGCGCGTCCTTTTGCTTATAGATCGCGCGCAGATCGCCGCGGGACGCATAGGCGCGCTCGACGAGATCAGCGACCAGCAGCGAATCGGGCAGGCCGCGCGGCAGGCGTGCAAGCTCGTGGCTGCTCAGCAAGAGCACCGTCGTCGGCGGGATCGCCGTTAGCATGCGAAGCTCGGCCAGGCGCGACTCGCGCTCGACCTCGATATCGCGGCGCTCGCCGACAACGCGACCGACCTCGATCTGGGCCAAGTTGCCTTCGATCTCGCCGGATGCACCGAGCTTCATGCGGGTCTGTGCCGACTCCAAAAGCTGGCGCGAAATCGCCTCGCGTTCGAGCGCCACTTGCACGCGCTGCGCCGAAAGCAGGCACTGCACATACAGGCCTTTGACCTGGGCCTCGACGCTGCGCCGGGCGTACTCGATCTGGTCGCGCTGCGCCGCGCTCGCCGCCGCCACGGCATCCAGCCGCGCCCAGCGCTGGCCGGCGATCTCAAAGGTCTGCTCAACGTGAAACTGCCACTGCAGCGCCGACAAGACCGAGCCGTCAGGCTGCCGTTCGCTGCGCGGACCGAACAGAAACGTCGCATAGGGATTGCTGGGAAACCACAGCGCGGCGCCTGCGCGCCGGGCGTCGATGCTGCGCTGCTCGTTCTGAGCGCGCACCAGATCGGGACCCGCCGACCGCGCCCGAAAGAGTGCATCCGCCAGGCTCAACGAAAGCGGCGCCGAGTCGCTGCGCTCCGTCGCACCTGGCTGGGCCGTGGCGAATGAACCCGATCCGATCAGCACGGCGCAAAACAGAAGCGCCAAGACCGACGGGCAAAGCGGTGCAAGCCGAGAGATCGCAGGGATCCCTGAGGGCCGAAAAGCGCGCACAGAGTCACCTCCTTTCAGCGGTTGATGGATGGGCTGCAGTGCCCGGCATCTAGGTGACGCCTGCAGAAGCAGCCTGGGATAGAGACGATCGCTGGGAAGTTAGCGTTTCGATTCCGGCCGCGCTGCTGAAATATGAAGAAAAATTCATATTTGTTCTGCTCGTCGGAAAACCGGCGGCGGCTGGCGCGATCGAGCGCAGATCCGAAGAGACGCAGCGTGCTATACGAGAGACCACGATGAATGGACAGACATCCGATGACCGAGTGGCAGCCCCAGGCGCAGCAGAGACGGAAGAGACGCGGTCGGTGCTGCCGCGCATCGACCCGGCGAGCGTGTCGCGGCCGCGCTTTGCCTGGGCGGATGTGCCGCGGTATTTCCGCGATCCGCTGGGCTATCTTTCGCGTGTGCGTCGAGAAAAGGGCATCTTCGCCCGCCTGCCGCTGGGGCCGGTGACGCCCTTTTTGATCAGCGATCCGGCGCTGATCGAGCACGTGCTGGTCACCGACAACAAGAGCTACAAAAAAGACCTGTTCATCCAGATGCTGGCGGAAGAAGCAGTCGGGCGCGGCCTGCTGACCAGCGAAGGCGATTTTTGGCGACGGCAGCGACGGCTGGCGCAGCCGGCCTTTCATCGCGAGCGCATCGCCGGCTATGCCACGACGATGATCCGCTGCGCCGAAGCGTACGCCGACACGCTGGCGCTGGGGCAAGAGCGCGCTCTGCACCGCGATCTGATGGAGCTAACCCTGCACATCGTCGCGCAGGCGCTGTTCAGCGACGATGAAAACATCCCGACGCAAGAGGTTGGGGCGGCGCTCGATGTGCTGATGGAGCGCTATGCTGACAACCTGCTGCTGGCGTTTCCGGTGCTGCGTCGCCTGCCGCTTCCGATCAACCGTCGCTTCGATCGCGCGATGAAGCGGCTGGACGACATCATGCTGTCGCTGATCGCGCGTCGACGAGAACGCGGTGGCGGACACAGCGACCTGTTGTCGATGCTCTTGCGGGCGCAGGACGAAGACGGCAGCCGCATGACCGATCGTCAGCTTCGCGATGAAGTGATCACGCTGTTTACCGCCGGGCACGAGACGACAGCGCTGGCCTTGTCCTATGCCTTTTTCTTGCTGTCGCAGCATCCGCAGGTGGCGGCGACGCTGCAGGCCGAGCTGAATGCGGTCCTGGGGCCGGGACCGCTGCTGCGCCTGCCCAGCTTTGCCGATTTTCCGTCGCTGCGATATTGCGAAGCGGTGGTGCTAGAGACGCTGCGTCTGTACCCGCCAGCCTGGATCATCGGGCGCGAGGCAGCGACGGACACGACGCTTTCTGGGGTGGCGATTCCACGCGGTGCGCAGATCTGGATGAGCCAGTGGGTCGTGCATCGCGATGAGTCGCTGTTTGCGCACGCAGACCTCTTTCGTCCCGAGCGCTGGCTCGACGGCTTGCAGAAGCGCCTGCCGCGCTTTGCGTACTTTCCATTCGGGGGCGGGCCGCGCCTGTGTATCGGCAACAGCTTTGCCATGGTCGAAGCGACGCTGGTCCTGGCCACGATCGCCCGACGCTATCACTTGCGCGTGCTGACGCCGCCGCCGCTTTCGCTTTTGCCGTCGATCACGCTGCGCCCACGGGATGGCTTTTTGGCTCGCGTCGAAGCCGCTGTCTCGACGGTGGCAAAGGGCGCTTAACCAGCGTGCTGGTGAGACGCTTGTTGCCTTCGGCCGGTCGCTTGCGGCATCGTGTGGGCGGGAGCATGTCCATGGCTGAGAGCACGTCTTCTTCTGGTGGCTCGGGCAAAGGCTCGGGCAAAAAAACGCTGTCGGGCACGGTTCATCACGTCGACCTCGAAGGCGGCTATTTCACGCTGCGCACCAAGGGTGGCGAGGTCTATAAGCTCGACGGGGGCGGCGCGGATCTGCGCAAGGCAGGGGTGCGCGCCGAAGTCGAAGGGGACGTCGACAAGCAGAGCTTCAGCATCAGCTTCGGCACGCCGATCCTGCGCGTGCGCAGCTACACGATCCTGTAGCCCGGTAGCCGCAGCGGCCGGCAGCTAGCGACGCGAGATCAGATAGCAGCAGCGCGTGCGCGGATCGTGAAAATCGGGGGGCAAGGTCTGCTGCGTCAGATCGGCGATGTGCAGGGACTGCGCCTCGGGTAGCTCGTGCGGGCGCAGCGCGAAGCGGCGATGATTGCAGCTAAACAGAAGCTGTCCGCCGGGTCGCAGCCAGCGCAGCGTCTGTGAAAGCAGCCACGGATGATCGCGGGCGATGTCCAGCGTGTCGCGCATGCGCTTGCTGTTGGAAAACGTCGGCGGGTCAAGGACGATCAGATCGAAGCCATCCTCGGCCCCCTGGGGCTGTGGCTCGCGCAGCCAGGCCAAGACATCGGCGCGCAGCAGGCGGTGGCGCAGGCGATCGATGCTGTTCAGGCGCAGGTTGCGCTCGGCCCAGTCGAGGTAGGTGTTCGATAGATCAATCGTCAGCGAGCCCCGCGCTCCCCCTGCCGCGGCATAGACGGTGAAGCTGCCGGTGTAGCCAAACAAGTTCAGCACGCGCCGCCCCGACGACAGCTTTTGCACCAGGGCGCGCGTCGCGCGGTGATCGAGAAACAGTCCGGTATCCAGATAGTCGTCCAGGTTGACCAGAAAGCGGTGCCCGCCTTCTTCGACGATCTGCTCGCGCTGCGTGCTTGCGACCTTTTGGTACTGCGCCCGGCCGCGCTGTCGCTCGCGGCGCTTGACGACGACGGTTTCGACCGGCTGGCCGCACTCTTCCGAAAGCGCTGTGACCACCGCGGACAGGAATGCTTCGTGCTCGCTGGTCCGCTCGTTTTCGTCGCGGCTCTCGTCGTGATCGGCGCGGCGGGCGTATTCCCAAACGACGAGCTTTTCACCATAACGCTCGACGATCAGCCGCACCTCGGGAATGTCAGAGTCGTACAGGCGGTAGGCCTGGATGCCGGTGCGCTGCGCCCAAGGACGCAGGCGCCGCAGGTTCTTTCGCAGGCGATTGCGAAACAGTTGCGCACGCTGGCGAGAGTTTTGCGCAGAGTCCCGTTCAGCCGTCGGCTTCGCAGGCGCTGTGGCCTGGGCCCATGGCTCCACTTGTTCCGACGGGGGCGGGGCGTGCATACGGCCATCGCTACCGCGGCTGGCACAGAGATCGCAATTAGAAAAAACACACGCACGCACTTCGCGGCCTGCGGTGATCGCGAACAAAACGCAGCCGATCACCCCGCGAAAAAAATCCCCCTTGCAGCATAAAACCGCGGTGATTACCAAACAGGTGCAAGCCAATGAACAGCCTCCCCATGCGCTAGCAGCGACGGGGAAGGTCGCAGATGAACAAGGGCACAGTCGCCGTAGACAGGCGAAGTAACGGGCCCTATTTCGGTACGCAGAAAGGAGACCTCACCATGTTCAGCATCACCCGCAAGCCAGCTCAGAATGCCGCTACTCCATCTTCAGCCGCTCTGTCTGAGTGGGATCCGTTCAAGGTGATGGAACAGCTTATGCGCTGGGAGCCATTTGCCGAGCCGCTGCCTCTTCGTCGAGCGGACCTTTCTTTTGTGCCGCGCTTCGACGTGAAAGAGACCAAGGAAGCGTATCTGTTCAAGGCCGATCTGCCAGGCATCAAAGAGGACGATGTCGAGATCGCGCTGACCGGCAACCGCTTGACCATCTCGGGCCATCGTCAGTCGGAAGAACACAAAGAGGGCGACAACATCTTCACGCTTGAGCGCTCGTACGGCTCGTTTAGCCGCTCGTTCACGCTGCCGGACACCGCCGACAGCGAGAAGATCAAGGCCGAGATGAAAGACGGCGTGCTCAGCATCACCCTGCCCAAGCGCACCGAGGCGCAGGCGCGCAAGGTGTCCATCAACAAGTAGCCTCGACAGATCCACCCGCTGACTGCGCCTCGTGTTCTCCCTCTCTCCTTCTCTCTCCTTCTCTCTCTGGGGGCGCGGTCGGCGGTGTGGGATCTGGCGGGCTGCATGGACCGCTTTGGGCGAAGCCGTCGCGTGTCGATCGCACGTCGCCTAGCAGCGTTCGAAGAAGAGGCCCGCGGGTCTTGTCTGCAAGAGCAGGCCCTGCAGCATCCCGAGAGAAAGCGCGGATCCCAAGGTCAACGCCACGGCATCCAGCCGCTCGGGATACGCGGCATGGTGGGCAGGAATCGGCTCAATTTCCGTCGCTGAATCAACTGGATCGTGGACGGTAGGCGGCTCGGTTTGGCGTACACAGCCGCTTGCTGTCGCCCAATACAGCGACGGATCCGCGGGGTCAACTTGCCACGCCGCGACACACAAGGCCGAACCGGGTGCGCGGCGCAGCGCTTCGGGACGCGCCGAATACGGGGCCGCGATCAGGCGGGCTGCATCCGGGGTGTGCGCTGCGTCCGTATCCAAGCGCGCTTCAGGGGCGGCGTTTTCCTGCTCGCAGTGCTGCAAGACACGCAGCGGCTCGGCCGACTGTTCCGTCGCTGCAAACCAGCGCACCTGCGCCACACCGGCCCGCAAGAGGTACTGCGCGGCCACCGCGGCGATGGCACCTCCGCCCTCCTTTACGACGAGTGCGGCGCGGCTCTGCAGGATGCGTGTCTGACCGCGTCCCCCCACTTCGCGCAGCAGGATCTGCCGCGAATACCTTCGCAGAGTCTCGTCGGAAAACTGGGCCATACCAAGCTCAGCCGCCGGCAATCGCCGGAACGATCGACACCTCGCTGTGTTCGCCCAGCGGCGTATCCAGGCCCTTTTGGAAGCGGATGTCTTCTTCGCCGACAAAGATGTTTACAAAGCGGCGGACCTGTCCTTTGTCGTCGAGCAAGCGCTCGCGCAGGCCGGGGTGTTTGGCTTCGAGGTTGCTGATCAGCTCGCCGATCGTCGCGGCGGGGACGGTGACAAGGTCCTGACCCAAGGTCAGCTTGCGCAGCGGCGTCGGGATTCGAACGTTCGCCATGGTCGGTCTCTCCGTGTGATGGGTCGCGCGGAAAAGGTGTTCTTGCGCTGGCGGATTGTGGCATAGAAACGGGCGCCATGGACTCGCCTCTGTCCGCTCGGCAAGGGCTGGCTCAGCTCGTTGCCCTTCACAAAAACGGCGCGACCTGCATTCGCTCGCAGGCCGGTGGCAGCAGCCTGCTGGGCACCGGCAGCGCCTATTCCGCGCTGGAGATCGCCCGCATCGCCGAGGGCTTGCCGGCAGCCAGTCGCCCGCTTGTCGCGGTTGTGCAAGACGAGACCGATGCCCGCCTGCTGCGCAAAGATCTACAGTTCTTTTTGGGCACGGGCCACGACGAAGGCGGCGAGTTTGCCCAGACGGTCTTGGGTCTGCCCGATCTCGACACCAGCCCGTGGGCCGATGTCTCGCCCGAGCGCAGCGCCGTCCTGCGCCGCATGAGCGTGCTGTTCCGCTTGTCGCAAGGGGGTGATCACACCGGCCTGGTCTTGGTGGCATCGCTGCGCGCCATCGCCCGTCGCGTTGTGCCGTTCTTGTCGCTGGCGGGGCTGGTGCGCAAGCTGCACGTCAATACCGAGATCAACCGCGACGATCTGATCGAGTTTCTGCGCCAAGGTGGCTATACGCGGGCGCCAGTCTGCGAGGATGCCGGCACGTTCGCCGTGCGCGGGGGCGTGCTCGATCTGTTCGTACCGCTGTATCCGTTTCCGGTGCGCGTCGACTTTTACGGCGATCTGATCGAATCGCTGCGCATGTACGATCCGGCGACGCAGCGCTCGCTGCGCAAGACCACCGAGGTGTTCGTACATCCCGTGCGCGAGACGATCCTGACCGAAGGGCATCGCCTGCGCGAGCGCTTGCTAGAGGCCGCGGATCTGTCGGGGCATCCGTCGGCGCGGACGCGGCAGATACAGGAACAGATCGAAGCCGGCGAAGAGTTCTTTGGCGCCGAGTCGCTGACGCCGGCCTATCACGAGCGCATGGTGTCGCTGCGCGAGTATCTGCCCAGCAAGCCGACGTTTTATCTGTGTTCGCCGCCGGCCCTTTACGACGCGCTGATCGAGATCCACGAAGCCGGCGAAGCGGCGTACAAAAAATGCCTGAGCGATCGCCGCTTGGGCTTTCCGGCGCACGACTTTTTCCTGACGCAGATCGAGCTGCGCGAGCTGTTTGAAGGCCACCCCGCCGAAAAAGGCGATGCGCCGCGGCGCATCGAGTCGTCGCCGCTTGCCATCAGCGAGACCGCGGACGAAGTGGCCACGGCCCTGGCTGCGAGCCCAGCAACGACTGGCAAACCGGCGATCCCGACGGTGACAGTGGCGGTCGGCACGCATCAAGAGCTGGTCGCCGAGATGACGCGGGCCCGCGCCGAAAAGCACGACCACTTGCTCTTGCCGCTGGTGCGAAGGCTGCGCGAAAACCAAGGCGAGGGCGTGCGCAGCGTCCTTGTCTCGTCGAGCTTGCAGCATGCCGAGCGCTTGGAAGGTCTGCTCAAAGGCTATGGCTTAAAGCCACTTCTGCATCGCCCCGGTGTGGCGACGCTGGCCGCTGAACAACAGCACGGCGAAGTGCTGCACCGCTTCGATCTGTTGGAAGACAACCCGGCGCTGTTTGGTCGCATCGAGCTACGCGTCGGGACGCTCTTGCGCGGCTGCGATCTGCCGCTCGATCGCGTGGCGCTGTACTGCGAGGCCGAGATCTTCGGCGAAAAGGCGGTGCGCAAGGCGGCGCGTGCCCCCAAGAAACCGTCGCTGGGCGATCTGAAAAACCTAGAGCCGGGCGCGTTCGTCGTGCATCAGCTACACGGCGTCGGGCGATACAAGGGCCTGACCAAGCTGCCGATTACCAAGGGCGGCGTGGCCATCGACTTTATGCACTTGGAGTACGACGGCGGCACGCTGTACCTGCCGGTGTGGCGACTCGGCGAGGTGCAGCGCTACGTCGGTGCCGAGGGTGTCACGCCCAAGCTCGACCGCCTGGGCGGCGAGACCTGGGCCAAGACCAAGGCCAAGGTCTCGCGCGAGATTCGCCAGATCGCAGAAGAGCTGCTGCAGCTTTACGCGCAAAGACAGGCGCTGCCCGGCCACGCCTTTCACTTGGGCAGCGACGAAGAGCAGCTGTTCTCGGAGTTTGAAGCGACTTTCCCATTTGAAGAGACGCCGGATCAAGAGCGCGCGATCGGCGATGTGCTTTCCGACATGGAAAGCGAGCGACCGATGGATCGCCTGGTCTGCGGCGACGTCGGCTATGGCAAGACGGAAGTGGCGATCCGCGCCGCGGCCAAGGCCGTCCTGGGTCGCAAGCAAGTGGCGGTGCTGGCGCCAACCACGGTCTTGGTCGAGCAACACTTTGCGACCTTCAGCGAGCGCCTAAAGAGCCTGCCGGTGCTGATCACGTCGCTGTCTCGCTTCCGCGCCCGCGGTGAGCAGACGCAGGTCATAAAGAACGTGGCCGAAGGCAAGGTCGACATCGTCATTGGCACGCACCGCCTGCTTTCAAACGATGTCCGTTTCAAGGATCTGGGACTGCTGATCATCGACGAAGAGCAGCGCTTTGGCGTCACGCACAAAGAGCGCCTAAAGAAGCTGCGCACCGAAGTCGATACGCTGACGCTGACCGCCACACCGATCCCTCGCACGCTGCACATGGCGCTGTCGGGCATGCGCGATCTTTCGATTATGACGACGGCTCCGGCCGATCGCTTGGCGATTCGCACGATCGTGGCGCGCGACAACGACGACCTGATCCGCGATGCCATCACGCGCGAGCTAGCGCGCGGCGGCCAGGTCTTTTTCGTCCACAACCGCGTCGAGAGCATCGGCGAGCGGGCTCGCAAGCTGCGCGAGCTTCTGCCCACCCTGCGCATCTTGGTCGGTCACGGTCAGATGTCGCCGGAAGAGCTAGAGCGCGTCATGCTCGACTTCGTCGAAGGTCGCGCCGATATCCTTTTGTGTACGACGATCATCGAAAGCGGCCTCGATATTCCGCGAGCCAACACGATGATCGTCGATCGCGCCGACTGCTTTGGCTTGGCCCAGCTGTACCAGCTGCGCGGTCGTATCGGTCGTTCGACGCTGCGCGCGTTCTGTTACCTGCTGGTGCCGGCCAATGAAGCGATGACGGCCGACGCCAAGCAGCGCTTGGCCGTGCTGCAGCGCTTTTCCGAGCTGGGCGCGGGCTTTTCGATTGCCAGCCATGATCTTGAAATCCGCGGGGCCGGCGATCTGCTGGGCGCCAAGCAGTCGGGAACAATCGCGCACATCGGCTTTGAGCTGTATACGCGCATGCTGGAAGAAGCGGTCGCCGAGCTACGCGGGCAGCCGATCACGCGGCCGGTCGATCCCGATCTGAACTGCGACTTGCCGGGCTTTATCCCCGACGACTACTTGCCCGACACCGGCCAGCGACTCGACTTTTATCGCCGCTTGTCGGTGGCCGAAGACGAAGAAGAGATCAGCGGCGTGCTGAGCGAGATCAACGATCGCTACGGCAGCCCACCGGAAGAGGTCGCGGTGCTCGGCGACATCATGGTGGTGAAGGCGCTGGGGCGACGCCTGCACGCGGCCTCGATCGAACTGACCGAGACGCGCCTTTCTTTGAGCCTGCGCGAGACGACGCCGCTGCGACCCGAGCAGGTCACCGCCTTGGTCTCGCCGCGCAAGTCGCCGTGGCGCATCACCCCGGATCAGCGCTTGGTGCGCCTGTGGCAAGGGGACAAAGAGCGCGAAGGCCGCCTGAGCCTGGGCAAGTCGCTGCTCGCCGATCTCTTGTCCCATGCCGGCGTCTAGCAGCGGGGATCTCGGCCCAGCCCGCGGGCAATGAATGCAAATTAAATAGATAAACTAAAATTTACGCGGATATTTTGCGTTGATTTATATATATCAACATACAGCGCGACAGGCGACCGCTGTACCTTTTCGGTCGGGACACCGACGGGCCTATGCTGCCTAGCGGTGTTCTTTGTGGCAGGTCTTGCAGGTCTCGCGCATGCCCGTAAGCGTCGTCGAGGCCTTGGCGGCATCCTTGGCCTGCGCGGCGCCCAGTAGCTCGCCGGCCTGCTCGCCGAGGCGCTTGGCGTACGTCGAAAAGCTGGGCGGACGGTTCTGGCTGAAGCGGCTGGCCATGGCTTCCGAGGTCGCCGCAAGCTTTTGGCCGAGCTGCTCCAAGCGGGCGTACTCGGCGTCGGTGTATGCGGGCTGACCGATGCGAGCAAACAGCGGATCGGCGGCTTCGGCTTGGACCCGCATCAGCTCTTCCAGCGACTCAAGCTGTTTGATCTGATCGGTGCTATAGGCCTGCTTGGGCTTGGGCACGCAACCCGCGGTTGCCAACAGAAGACCGGCACCCAGAGCCAACATCCGACTACGCATGAAGGGCCTCCAAACGTGGAGCGGTCAGTCTATCAAGCCTGCGCTGTCATAGGAACGGGCGGGATCCGCGCAGGCAGCTAGCTAGCCGAAGTCACGACCAACCCGGAGGTTGGAATCAAAGCAGCAGGTGGTTTGCGGACGCGCAGCTAGACGGGCGTGGTGCTGGATTTGGGACGGGCGGCCGCCTTCTTCTGGCTGATCAGCGACTTCTCGTTGAGCCAGATCAGGATCGGGCTGGCGACGAAGATCGACGAGTAGGTGCCGACGATGACGCCGACGTTCATGGCGAACGCGAAGTCGCGGATGACGCCCGTGCCCCAGATGTTCATGGCCAGGGTCACGAAGAACACCGTCACCGAGGTCAGGATGGTTCGCGACAGCGTCTCGTTGACCGAGATGTTGACCACTTCGGGGAACTTCTTGTCGCGCAGGCGGCTGGCGTTTTCGCGGATGCGATCGAAGACGACGATGGTGTCGTTCATCGAGTACCCGATGACCGTCAAGATGGCGGCGATCGTGGTCAGCGAGAACTCTTTGTACGTCACGGCAAAGGCGCCCATGACCAGGATGGCGTCGTGGAGGAGGGCGATGACCGTGCCGGGTCCGTAGCGGAAGTCGAAGCGGACCAGGATGTACAGCATGATGAAGCCGATGGCGGCGAGCAGCGAGATGATGCCGTTGTTGCGAAGCTCTTCGCCGGCCTTGGCGCCGACCGAGCCCACCGACGGGATCTGCGAGACCGAGCCGGCGCCGAGCTTGGCTTCGAGCGCCTTTTTGACCTCGCTATCGAGGCCGATGAGGACGATCTCAAACGTGTTGTCCTCGGGACGGCCAAAGCGCTGCACGGCGTTGGTGGTGACGCTGGCCGCGGTCAGGATGCCGCGGATGGTGTCGGGGTCGCTGCCTTTGTTCAAGCGCAGGTAGGCCTTGTCGCCGCCCTCGCTGAACTCGAACTTGCGCACCGTGTCCTGACCCAGCTTTTCGCGCAGCATGCTCTCGGCCTTCTTGGCCTGCTCGGCCGAAAGCGGCGAGACGGCGGTGAAGCGCACGAGGAAGGCGCCCTTGAACTCGGTCAGCGGGACGACCTCGGTGTCTTTGAAGCCACCGCCTTCCATCGCCTCGCGTACTTCGGCGGGCGTGACGTCGCGGCTGAAGTCGACGCGCATCTCGGTGCCGCCGCGGAAGTCGACGGAGAAGTTCAAGGCGTGGCCACGTCCCGGCAAGAACGTGTTGAGGGGCAGCAGCAAGAACGAAAGGACCACCAGAAAGACCGAGATCACCAATAGGGTCTTGGTCTTGCCGACAAAGTCGAAGTTGTGGTCGGGCCGAATTAGTTCGAAGAACTCGGGCTTCTTGGCCATGGCGGTTTCCTCAGATGCTCAGTTGGGCGACCTTTTTGCGGCCGACCATCCAGTCGAACATGGCCCGCGATAGCCAGACCGACGTGAAGAGGTTGCAGACGATACCCGCCATCAGCGATACCGCGAAGCCGCGGATGGGGCCCGTACCGTAGGAATAAAGGACGATGCCGGCGACCAAGTTGGTGACGTGGGCGTCGAAGACCGTCCAGAAGGCGCGGTTGAAGCCTTCTTGCACCGCGCCGCGCGGCGTCTTGCCGGCGCGCACTTCTTCGCGGATGCGCTCATAGATGATGATGTTGGCGTCGACGGCCATGCCGATCGTCAGCACGACGGCGGCGATGCCGGGCAGGGTCAAGGTGGCCTGCAGCATGGCCATCATCGAAAGCAGATAGACGACGTTGAACACCATGGCGATGTTGGCGATGACGCCCGAGGCTCGGTAGTACACGACCATGAACAGCACGACGGCCAGGGCGCCGATGATCATCGAGGTCTTGGCCTTGTTCACTGCGTCGGGGCCCAGCGACGGGCCGACCTGGGTCTCGAACGTCTTGCGCAGCGGCGCCGGCAGGGCACCTGTGCGCAGCACGGCCACCAGATCCTTGGCTTCCTGCTGAAGCTGATACGGATCGCTGTAGCCGCCCAGCGTGATGCGGGCGCGACCGCCCCCGATGCGGCCCTCGATGGTCGGCGCCGAGGTGACTTTTTCGTCGAGGATGATGGCCATACGGCGACCGATGTTGGCGCCCGTGGCCTTCTCGAACAGGTTGGCGCCTTCGCTGTCGAAGGTGATCGAGACTTCCGGCCGCATGTTCTGGTCATAGCTGACCTCAGCGTCGGTCAGGTACTCGCCGGTTAGCTCGGCGCGGCGATGCAGGTAATAGCTGCGCCAGATCTTGTCCTGGGTCTCTTGCCCCTCGTCGTTGTAGCGCGAGGACTGCTCGAACAGGATCTCGTGGTCGTTGGGAACCTGCTGCTCAGGCGGGAGCTCTTTGAAGAACTTTTCCAGCACCGCCTTGTCCTTGGACTTCAGGTACACATCGGCGTGCTGTTGGCCGCTGTCCTTCTGCTGCCAGGCGTCATACCCCACGTCGAGACCGGGGTACTGCGCCTTCTTGCTGTCGGCGTACACGCCAAGCTTCTGCATGTACTCGCTGCCATCGTCGGCCATCTTGAATTCAAGCTGCGCGGTCTTGCCGATCAGACCCTTGACGCGCTCGAAGTCGCCTTGAGACAAACCGGCTAGCTCGACGATGATGTCGTTCTGCTTGCGCTGCACGACTGGCTCGGACACGCCCAGCTTGTCGACGCGGTTTTTGATCGTCTCGACGCCCTGGCTGACGGCATAGCCGCGTAGCTCGTCGACGTAGTCGGCGTCCATGCGGAACACCACTTCGCCGGCATCGTCGCTGCTGGTCTCGCGCGTGATGTAGCGCTGGAAGTCGCGATCGAACGAGCGGTCGAGCTTCTTGACGTCGGCCTTGTTCTGGAAGGTGACGCGCAGCTTTAGCTCGGCGCCATCGCCCTCGCGAACGACCTTGACACCTTTGACCTTCTTGTCCTTGGCCAGCTTCTCTTCGATCTGGCTGGCGATGCGATCGGCCTTGTCTGACACCGCCTTGTCGACTTGCACCTCGTACACCAGGTGCAGGCCGCCTTGTAGGTCCAGGCCCAGCGCGATCTTGCGCGTGACGGCTCGATTGAACCAGTCGGGCAGCTTTTCGGTCCGGTGCGTCCAGTTGGCCAGCGTTGGCACCAGGACCACCAAGGCCAGCAGCGTCAGCAGCGAATAGGCGCCTACGCGATAGTAAAAGCCTCGTTCCATCGCACGATTCCCCGTCTAAGCGGTTTTCTGCTCGGCCGGCCCGTTGCCCTCGGCAGCCGGAGCCTTGCCTGCAATGTGGGAGCGCAGCACGCGCACGCGGACTTTTTCTTGTAGCTCCAGCGTCACGTACGGGCTGTTGTCGGCGACGCCTTTGACCTTGCCCCACAGGCCGCCGGTAGTGACCACTTCGTCGTCCTTCTTGATCGATTTCAGCCAGTCGTTGTGTTCACGCTGGCGCTTCTGCTGGGGACGGATCAGCAGGAAATAGAAGATGCCGAACATCACAAGCAGCATGGGCAGGGTGCCCATCAGGCCCCCTGCTGGGGGTGCGGCACCGTCGGCAAGCAGGGGGCCCGCAAGAGTCGTTACGATCACGAGGACGCCTCCAAACAAAGCAGGGAACGCAAGCGCGGGTGTTCAGCGCGGGTTGACGAGGGGAACGACGCAGCGTCGTAAGTAAACGGCATGCAGCTTAGGACGGCTTCATACAAGCGATAGCTAGCAAGCCGCATTGAGTACCAGACTGCCCGGCTTCGGTCAATAACTACGTCGTGCGGCTTCGAGAGGGTGGCGGGTCCTCGGCTTTCTAGTCCTTGAGGACGCGCAGGAAATCCTGGCCATAGTCGGCCAGCTTGCGCTCGCCCACGCCCGAGATGGCGAGCAGACCCGCTGCATCGCGCGGCTTGTGCAGGGCCATCAAGCGCAGCGTCGCGTCGCCGAACACGATGTACGGGGGCACTCCTTTTTTGTCGGCCAGGGTCTTGCGCAGGGCCCGCAGCTTTTCAAACAGCTCTTCGTCGCAGGGGATGTCGAGTGCCCCGCCAATGCGTCGTCGCTTGCCGCTTGTTCGACCAACCGACATCGCTGGGCGAGCGCTTCCATCGCGGCCCCCCGCGGTCGCGCCATGTGCCGTCTCTTCGGCCCGCCGGGTGGTTCCCTGCAGCGGTCGCGTCAGCAGCAGCGTTCGGCGATCGCGCAGCGCGGCCAGGCCCTCTTCGGTAATCCCGAGGGTGTTGAAGCGCTCGGGGCTCTGGCACAAAAGACCCAAGCGCACAAGCTCACGCGCCATGGCGGCCCAGGCCAGGCGGTGGTGTTCCTTGCCGATGCCGAAGGTGCTGAGCATGTCGTGGCCGTGCTGGCGCAGCTTGCCGTGATCGCTGCCCAAAAGGACCGCGATCACGTGGTTCAGCCCGACGTCAAAGCCGCTTTTTTGCCGAATGCGAACAACGCAGGACAGAAGCTTCTGCGCCGGCAGCGTGCCATCGAACTGCTCGCGCGGGGTCAGGCAGTTGTCGCAGGCGCCGCAGCCACCTTCGCAGAGCAGATCTTCGCCATCGTCGAGATCGCTCGTTTCGGCGGCGCTGTTTAGGCCGGCGCCGCTTGGGCTTGGATAGGTCTCGCCGAAATAGCCAAGCAAGGTCACGCGTCGGCACAGGCTGCTCTCGGCATAGTGGACCATCTGCTGAAGCTGCTCGCGGGCGACGCGGCGCTCGGTCTCGTCGCTTTTTTCTTCGATAAAGCGAAGCTGCTTAGCGACGTCGGCCGGGCTGTACAACAGCAAGCACTCACTCGGCAGTCCGTCGCGGCCGGCGCGGCCCGTCTCTTGATAATAGCCCTCGATGTTCTTGGGCAGGTCATAGTGGACGACGTAGCGCACGTTGGGCTTGTTGATGCCCATGCCAAAGGCGATGGTGGCGCAGATGACGCGGGCCTCGTCGCGCAGGAACGCGTCTTGGTTGCGCTCGCGCTCGTCGTGAGGCAGGCCAGCGTGATAGGGCAGGGCGCGGATCCCCGACAACACCAGCTTGTTTGCCAGCGACTCGGTGGTGGCGCGGCTGGCGCAGTACACGATGCCGCTTTCGCGACGGCGCTGCGCGATGAAGTCGACAAGCTGCTTCTGCGCCTGACTCTTGGGCTGCACGCGATACGAAAGGTTCGGGCGGTTGAAGCTGGCGACGTACAGCGACGGCTGGCGCAGCTCAAGCTGGCGGATGATATCGGCTCGCACGCGCTCGGTCGCGGTCGCGGTCAGCGCCATGTACGGCACGTGTGGCAGGCGCTTGCGCAGCACGGATAGCTGGCGATATTCCGGCCGAAAGTCGTGCCCCCACTCGCTGATGCAGTGGGCTTCGTCGACGGCCACGCAGGACACGCCCCAGCGGATCAGATCATCGAGCAGCGTGCCGCCCATCAGGCGCTCGGGTGCGATGAACAAGAGCTTCAACTCACCAGCGTGCAGGTTGCGAAAGCGGCTGCGCGCCTCTTCGGCCGACAGCGCCGAGTTCAAGTACGTCGCGGGTACGCCGCTGTCTTGCAGGGCATCGACCTGATCTTTCATCAGCGCGATAAGCGGCGAGATGACGACGGTGAGCCCTGGCCGCAAGAGCGCCGGGAGCTGAAAGCACAGCGACTTGCCGCCGCCCGTTGGCAGCAGGGCAAACACATCGCGACCCGACAGCGAGTCGCGAATGATCTGCTCTTGCAGCGACCGAAAGCTGGTGTAACCGAAGTACCGCTTAAGCGGCGTCAGCAGATCGGCCTGAGCAATCGCTCCGCCCGTCGCTGCGTGGCCGCGCAAGGCCACTGCTTCGCCCAGCAAATCCCTGCCTAGATCACCCTGCAAATGCGCCGTCACGCGCGCACCATAGCAGACCCGCTGCGGCTTGCCATGGGCCGCGTGCCACGGGATGTCGAGCTATTCATAGCCCTTGGCCTGCTTGCGGAACATGGCCGCGTACAGGCCCTCTTTTTCCAAAAGCTCGGCGTGGCTGCCCTGCTCAAGCACGCCGCTTTTTTCCAGCACGACGATGCGGTCGGCCATGCGCACCGTCGGAAATCGATGCGAGATCAGGATCACCGTTCGCCCTTGGGCCAGCACGCGCACGCGCTCGAACACCTCGGCTTCGGCATCGACATCCAGCGCCGCGGTTGGCTCGTCGAGGACCACGATATCGGCATCGCTGCGCATCATGGCTCGCGAAAGCGCGATGCGCTGCCACTGGCCACCCGACAGATCGACACCGTTATCGAACCAGCGGCCAAGCTGCGTCGAAATTCCCTCGGGAAGGCTCGCGATCACGTCGCTGGCCCCGCCGCGCTCGATGGCTTGCGCGACGCGGGCATCGTCTTTGGCATGGGGCGGATCGCCATAGGCAACGTTGTCGCGCGCCGGCAGCTGATACTGATTGAAGTCCTGAAAAATGACCGAGATGCGTCGTCGCAGCTCGTCTTTTTCCAGCGTCCGCAGATCGCGGCCATCGAGCAGCACGCGGCCTTCGCTCGGCTCATAAAGGCCGGTGAGCAGCTTGATGAACGTCGTCTTGCCGGCGCCGTTGTGGCCGACCAAGGCCAGGCTCTGTCCGGCGGGAATTGTCAGGTTGATGTGGCGCAGGGCAAAGCCGCTCTGACCGGGGTACTGAAAGCCGACGTCTTCAAAGCGGATACCGCGCTCGTCGGGGCTGGGGTCACGTTTCGCCGGCAGCAGGCGCGGTGCCGATTCTGTCGGCTGCGACAGAAACGACAGCAAGTTGGACATGTACAGGTCGTGTTCATACAGCGCGCCAATGCCCAGAAGAATCGTCTGGAAGGACTGCTGGCCCTGGCGAAACATCAGCACGTACAGCGTCATATCCCCGAGGGAAATTCGGCCAGTAACCGCGAGATACGCGATGTACAGATAGCAGCCGTAAAACGACAGCGTGCCGAGCTGCGCCAGCAGCGTGACCCACAGCATGCGGCGAATCGCCAGGCCGCGCTCTTCGTGCCACATGCGCTCGCCGATCTCTTCGTATCGCGACAGCAGCGTCGGGCCCAGGCCGTGTGCCATGACTTCTTTGGCGTGCTCGTCGCTGGCTAGCACGTATTCCAGGTAGTTCAGGCGGCGCGAATCGGCAGAGCGGCGCTTGCGCAGCTCATAGGTCACGCGGGAAAAGCGCAGCTCAGCCAAGGCCGCAGGAAACGCAGCCAGAAGCAGAACACCGACGGAAATCCAGCTAAAGCGAAGCAGCATCACGACGATGCCAAGCAGCGTCACCAGCGCACTCAGCAGCCCCAGCACTTCGCCGGTCAGGGCCAGCGGTCGGTGCGAGGCTTCTCGTCGCGCCCGCGTCAGTTGGTCGTAAAACTGCGGGTCTTGGAAGTGCTGTAGCTGCAGCGTCAGCGTCTTTTTCAAGATTGTGATGTTGACGGCCAAGCCCAAGCGCGTGGCCATCAGCGAGCGTGCGACAGAGGCTCCACGCTGCGATGCGCCGATCAGGATCGAAAGCGCCAGCTCGATGGCCACCCAGGACAGCGCGGCGCGCGTGTTCTGGGCAACGACAGCGTCGACAATGGCCTTGCCCACCCAGGCCAAGGCCAAGGGCAGCACAGCGTTTGCGGCCAAAAAAAAGATCCACAGCCCAGCGGTCAGGGGCGAGCTTTGCCAGGCCATGCGCAGCGCTTGACCACCACGCCACAGGCGAGCCCGCAAGCTGGTGCTCGATCCGGGGTTTGCAGGAGGGCGTTCCATCGGGGCAGCAGGGGACATCGTACGTCGTCCTTGGGCGCGGCTCGTGGGAAATCACAGCGACGAAGCAGAGTCAGCAAAGCCCCTAGTCTGTCGAGCGGCGGGCCAAGGGCGCAGCGACGAGCACATCGGCAAGCGCCGCGGCCAAGGGATGATGCGGGCTGTTGTACTGCAGCCAGAAGCACTCGCCGGCTGGGTTGGCTTCCAAAAACACGTGGCGACCGCTTGGCTCGACGATCAGGTCGATGGCGCTGTACTGCATGCCGATCGCCGCCATGTAGGCGTGCAGCTTGGTCTCGATCTCGACGGGCAGCGTGTATGGGCGCCAAGACTGAAGCAGCGTGACGCCGCGCTCACGCCAGTCGACTTCCGCGCCTTGGGTCGCTTGCGAGTCGACGGCCGCGGCAAACAAGCGACGTCCGATGGCGGTCACGCGCAGCTCAACCTGCTTCTGCACCCGCTCTTGAAACACCATCGAGCAGTAGCGCAGCCCGTCGAGCTTATCGAGGTGCTCGGGCGAGAGCGCCGTTGTGAACACCACTTGCTCTTCGCCTTTGTCGTCATAGATCGCAAAGCCCCCGAGCATCTTGGTGACCACCCCCTGCGGGCAGCTTGCGATGAACGCGCGGGCCGCTTGCGGATCGTTGGTCATCAGCGTGCGCGGCGTCGAAAGGCCCAGCTTCTTTGCCAGGCGAAGCTGCGCCGGCTTGTGGCCGTTTTTGCGCACCAGCTCGGGCGGGTCGAGAACGAAGCAGGGCGCGGCCTCTAGCACGCCGCGCAGCATGGCTTCGGTCTCGGATACGCAGCCGTGGCGAAGCTGCTTGTCCATGTCCATCGGCAGCTTGCCGCCCCAGTTGGCGCGGCGGTACCAGATGGCGTCGTTGGGGCCTAGCTCGACCTCGCCTTGTGGCGTGCAGAAACGCAGCACGTCGCGGCCGTCCTCTTGCGCAAAGATCACCTGGGCGTTCGTCGGGAACTCGTCGGTGTTGAAGCGCAGCATCTGGACGCCGCGCGACTCTAGCTCGTTGTGCAGCTCTTTATGCATGCCGGTGATGTCGTCGCTGCGCGAGATGACAACCACGTGCTTCGTCGAAACACTCTGCGTGCTCATGACCGGTGTCCCCTTGTTCGGCTACCACGACGAAGAAGTGCGTCGGCCAAGGCGGCGCCAATCGGCAGCCCTAGGTCGCGTTCCAGCATTCCCCACTCGCCGTGTGGATTGACTTCTAAAAACACGTATTCGCCAGAGGGGGTGACGATGAGATCCAGCGCCCCCTGGCGCAGGCCAAGCTGTCGCATCAGCGCGTCCAGCTTGCGGTGAATCTCGACGGGCAGTTGGTGCGCTTGCCAGCTGGCCGTCGATTCATAGCGCCAGTCGATACCACAGCGTGCTCCGTCGAGCGCTCCGACGAAGGCTTCGCCATCGACCCAGGCCACGCGCAGCTCATAGGCTTTTTCGATGTATCGCTGAAAAACCATTGGACACACCGATAGACCAGTCAGCGCGTCGAGATCCGCGACCTGCACGAGCCGCGTGGGCAGGCCGTTGCCGCCTTGCATCGAGTGACCCAGCGAGGTCTGCAGCTTGGCGACGACGCGCCCATCGTGTGCGGCAAAGAACGCGCGAGCAGCCTGCGGATCCGATGTGATCAGCGTTGGTGGAATCGCAAGCCCCAGCGCCTGCGCCACGCGAAGTTGACGCGTCTTGTTTTCACCCGCGGCCATGGCGTCCGGTGGGTCGATAAAGAACGCCTCGCCAAGCAGATCCAGAAAGCCGCGCAGCGTCGTCAGCGACTCGCGCTGGGCGGCTTGCCGGTGCGCTGCCGGTATGCGCTCGTCCAGCGAGGCGGGCCACAGCCGCCACAGCCACACCGCGTCGATCTGCAGCGGCTCACCTTGATGCAGCAGCCGCGGGGAGTCGTCTTGCCAGCCAAGCTGCCCGCTCAGTCGAAGCTGCGACGGGAATGTATCGCTATCCAGGCGCAGCACGTGGGCGCCGCGCGCTGACAGAGCACCCGCCACGCGGGCGGTACAGAACGGCTCGTTCTGATGCGAAAGCAGAAGCACACGTGCGTCGTGGCTCATCTCATCACCTCGGTCGTCCTGCGACAGATCCGCGTGGGGGTGCCTGACTGGTTCGCCGCGTCAGCGACGACACAGCCGCGTCTTCAACTCGCTGCTAGCGCGACTACCAGTCCCGGTCGCCCAGGCCAGTCGTCGACTCATCCTCGTCGCTGGGGTACTTCTTCGTGCAGGGGCTGTCGAGGCAGTGATACGTCGGGGCCGGACCCCCGGTGCCGGCGGCCGGGTCGTTCTGCGACGACAAAAGGTGGGCGAAGAACGGGACCTGAGCGTCCTGGCTCTCTTCTGCGATCTTCTTGGACATGGGATTTCTCCTTGTTGCCTGGTGTCCCGCCGGAAGGCCACCCGGCCTTCACGTGCGTCAAGCGGGACGACCCTGGCCATGCGCAAGCCGCGCACCAAGCCGCGGTCTTTATGAATCGCTCACGATCTCGCGGACTTGCGGCCAGCACGGACCGGCCGCGATACGCGGTCTTGGCGCAGTCACGCCGTTTTGGCGCGATGCAGCACGCTGTTTTGGCGCGGAGCCCGGATGCAGCGCGGCCCTGGCCCAACCGTCGTCCATCACCAACGACAGCAGGCGTTACTTTTCGCGCAGGCCGTACTGCTTGAGCTTGGTGACGAAGGTGCGCAGCGGCATGCCGATTCGCTCGGCGGCGCGGCGCTGGTTGCCGGCGGTGCTGTCGAGTGCCTCGCGCATGCGGCGGGCTTCTAGCTCTTGCACTTCGTCGGCAATGCGGCGGAAGCCTCCGGGAGTCGCGGCCGAAGGACTCTGGGCAGGCGAGAGCCCGGACGGCGGAGAGCTACCGCTGCTCATCGAACGTACGCCCTGCACGAAGCGCGGTGGCAGGTGCTCGGTGCGCACTTCGTCCTCGGCCACCGTCGCCGCGCAGTAGTCCATCAGGTTGCGAAGCTCGCGCACGTTGCCGGGAAAGGGGTGCTGCTGCAGCGCTCGCAGCGTCGCATCGGACAGGCGCAGCGGACCGCGGCCCAGCTTGCGACAGGCCTGCACAAGAAAGTGCCCGGCAAGCTGCACGATCTCGACGGGGCGCTCGCGCAGCGGCGGCAGCACAACCATGGCCGCTGCTAAGCGAAAGTACAGATCCTGGCGAAAGCGACCGGCTTGGGCTTCGGCTTCCAGATCGCGGTTGGTGGCGGCGACGATGCGGCAGTCGATGTTGTGCTCGCGCACGCTGCCCACCGGGCACACAAGGCCCGTCTCTAGCGCTCGCAAGAGCTTGGCCTGCGACGGCAGCGGCAGCTCGCCGATCTCGTCGAGAAACACGGTGCCTCCACTCGCCGATTCCAGGCGCCCGACCTTGTCAGAAAGCGCCCCAGAAAAGGCGCCGCGCACGTGGCCGAACAGCTCGCTTTCAAACAGGTTTTCCGGGATGGCGGCGCAGTTGATGGCGACCAAAGGAGCACTCTTGCGCGTCGAAAAGTGATGCACGGCCTGCGCGGCGTTTTCTTTGCCAGTCCCGGTCTCGCCAATGATCAGCACCGGCAGCGTGCTGCGCGACAGGCGGCGCAGAAGCTCATACACCCGCACCATGGCCGGATCCGACAGCAGCGTCACATGGTTGCCCAGCTGGACGAGAACCGGCGCTATCTCGACGGGGGCCGCGTTCGATACGCCGGCTGCCGGGCGATCCCCAGCCCGATGCAAGACCAAGGTCATGCTGCCGATGATCACCACGTCGCCTGAATACAGGCGGCGCTCTTCGTCGGTGGCGAGCGGTTGGCCGTTCACCCAGGTGCGGTTGCGGCTGCCCAGATCGCGCAGGCGCAGGCTGCCGCGATCGATCACAAAGCGGGCGTGCAGACGCGATGCCGACGGGTCGTCTACGCGCAGATCGGCCTCGGGCGAGCGACCGGCAAGAAGCTGCCCGACCTCCGGCAAAAGGAATATCGACGAGGTCTCGCTGCGAATCACCAAGAAGTACGAGCGAGTCGCTGTCGCCATGGCGCCGCTGGGGACACTGCTGATGGTTGTGTCGCTGGTCATCGGCTCGGTCTGCGGCGCACGATCGTTCTGTTCTTCGCGTGGGGGCCTGGGCATACAACTTCCTAGCGTGCCAGCTTCGTCAGGCTTGGGGCACGCGTGGCGGTCCCCGTGGGGAGACGCAGCGACGGGGACGCGCTGGGCAATGCGGGAACCAGGGATGCCGAACTGGACGACGCGACGGCACGCACGGCGTTCAGCGCTGCCTGTTCTGCCTGGACACTGGCGTCGGTGGGATCTTGCTTTTGCAAGCTGTTTAGGATCTCGTGAGCATGGCGCTGGTCTTGGCCAGCCAACGAGCTGCGTCCCAGTCGATCGTGTACCGCGGATCGTTTGCGCAGGATGCGTGCCTGCCACAGGCGCAGCTCAAACCAGCCGGTTTCGAGCTGTTCTTGCTCGCCAATCTGGCGCAGCGCTTCGTTGTACTGCGGCACGGCTTGTACCGCATACGGCCCGGCGGCCAGCGCATCGCCCAGCCGCTCCAGCAGCGCCACCAAGCGATCGCGGTGTCGCGCGGACTCGGGTGCCTGCATGTGCAAAGACTCCTGCAGTTCGAGCGCTCGCTGAAAGCGCTTCTGCGCCGCCTCGCTCTGCCCGCGGATGAGCTCGACGTCCCCGACGCGCTGCAGGGTGGCAGCCAAGCGCCAGCGATGGCCGTGGTTGCTTTCATCGGTGGCAAAAAGCTGCTCACCCAGCCGCAAAAGCTCAGCCGCCAGCGAGCCCGCTTCGTCGACAGGGCTGGGCTGAGTCCGAGCCGGATCCGCGTGCAGCGCGCCCGCGCGACCCTCCGATCCAAGGACGTGGCGAACCCAGTGATCAACCAGCCTGAGACCGCTGTCGATGACCGCTCGCTTCGCCTGCACGTCGTTGGGGGCAGCCTTAAGAAGGGCGCTCACTTCGTTCAGCGAGGCGCGAAAGTCCGCTTCGGCCTCGGCCCGACGCCCCAGGCGATCGCGGGCTGTGCCACGAAGCTGCAAGATGCGCGACAAGAGCACGTGATAGCTCGACCCCTGCTGATCGGTCGGCGCGATGCGCAAGAGCAGATCCATCGCCCGCTCGGCCAGCGCCAAGCCATCGACGCTGCGTCCTAGGTTTAGGAGCGTCTGTCCCAGCCGATACTGCACGCCGCACATCTGCCAGCGATACGCTTTGTTGTCCGGCTTGGTCTTCCACAAGGGCTCAAGCAAAGTCAGCGCTTGCTCGTACGCCGACAGCGCCGAGCGCTGCCTGCCTTGCGCCTGCGCCAGATCGCCCAAAAGCAGGTGACTTCCCACGACCTCTTGCAGCGGCAGCGAGTCCCCCGGTGCCTCGCGCAAAAGCACCTGCCGAATGTGCAGCGCCTGTTCGTACTGACTCTTGGCTGAAAGCAGATCCGCCACCTGCTCCAGCGCGTCGCCAAGGCCGTCGTGGGCGTTGGCCAGAAGCAAGCGATAGCCACGATCTTGAGGCCGTTTTTTCACCAGGGCACGCGCCCCGGCGATGGCTTGCTCGAACTCGCTCTTCGCGGTGCCCAGACCTCCGTGATGGCGCGCGAAGTCGCCGCGCAGCGTGTGCAGACGCACCAGCGCTTCTTGCACCTCCAGATCTTCGGGCATCTGTTCGAGCAGCGTCTGCAGCTGATGCCCGGTCAGCTCAAGCAGGCCTTGGCTGGCCGCATTGGCCCCTGGCATGGGTCGCAGCGTGCGACGGATGATGGTCAAGATCTCGGCCGTCGCGGCCAGCGTTTGTTGCCGCTGCCGCGCCACGGATCGTCGCTGGCGATAGGCGTACCAGCCCACACCGCCCAGCGAAAGACACAGCGAAAGCGCCAGCAGCGCGGCGCCTGCGCGCAGCATCATGCGACGGTGACGACGCTGCCGCCGGCTGGGCTGGATGCTGACTTGCAGCGGCTGCGAAATCGACACGCGCGAGACATCGGGCAGCAAGCCGGCCAGCCGCTCAGCGACCTGGGCCATCGACGGACGCGACACGGGGCTTTTGGCCAGCATCTCGCTGATCAGCGTGCGCAGCTCGGTTGGCACCAGGCTGTCGTCGGCCCGCGCCCGCTCGGAAAGAGGCGGCGGTGGCTCGCGCAAGTGGCGCTCGATCAGCTCCCAGCTCGACGCCGCGACAAACGGTGGCCGACCACACAAAAGCTCATATCCAATCGCCCCCAACGAGTACACATCCGCCGGCTCATCCACCGAATGCGCATCCAAACACTGCTCCGGCGCCATGTACTTGAGCGTCCCCTGCAAGAACAAAATGCACTCCCCGTCGCTGAGGGGAGTTGTCAGGGGGCCTGAGTTTGGGGTGCGAGTTGTTGTCAGAAGGGCCGGAAATGTGGCCCGATCGGCTGCCCTTGGCAGTGCCTCTCGCATGCCCTGCGCACGCCGATCGCATGACGTGGGCGGCGGGGGTGAGAGGATTGCGGGACGGGGTTTTGTGTCAATATAGAGGTGGGCTTTACTTGGCAAACGGAGTGATCGTTACCGCGAATAAACAAGGATTGTACGACGGCTACGGCGACGGCTTACAGGTTCAGCAAGACGGTTCATGATGTTCGCTTCCTTTCCTTGGGTGCTGCGTGCGTGGGGGATGACTCCGACGGGCCGGGGGGCTCATCGGGGTTGGGTCGGTGTACGTCGTCGCGGATGTGAAGCTGTCCGCTGAGGGGCACAGCGTCGAGGTGGACGTTCAGGGAGCCGTCGCGGTTTACGAAGGCCAGCCCGATCCGCAGCCAGTGCTTTTTTGAGCCGCGCTCGACGATGGCGTACACGACTTTCCAGTCGGTGCTAGGCGGCATCGCGCAGCCTTTCGACGGTGCCGCGGGCTATGCAGAGCGCGACGATCTCGTCG
>JAEUJZ010000024.1 GCA_016794505.1 Myxococcales bacterium | reverse complement strand
ACCGGTGACCTTGCCTGCGCCGTCGGCGGCATTGACGAGCTGGATGATGAGCTTGGACGCGGGCATGCCGCAGAAGGGCACGGGTTCGAGCGAGATAGGCAGCTCATAGTCGATGTCGCTGGCGACGCTGATGGAGGCCTGGCCCTTGCTGATGAGGCAGCCGCTTGCGTCGAATACCTGCACGTCAAGCTGGGCTTGGCCGGTGGTGCCGGGCGCGAACGAGACGGTCAAAAGGTCGAGCGGCGCGTTCGTGAACTCGCTCGATTTGTCGCGGCCCAGCGCGCTGACCGTAAGCGCCACGTTGCTGGCGTTGCTTGGCAACTGCTTCAGGCTCACGCGCACGAGCGGGCCAATGCTCGTCGGGCCGGGCGCATCGCAGGTCGCAACCAGCAGGCACAAAAGCCCGCCCAGTCCCACTTTCAACCAGCGGACCACGTCGCTAAGGGCGACCGCGCGAACGAAGCGTGGATTGTGTGTTGGATCGGCCATCAGAGCCTCCGCATATCGGCACAGGGCCCCCGCTATCCGTCGCTTAGGGCCCCAGTGTCCGTTGGTTGTTCAGAACGAAAGATGGTTCGAGGACAACATGCGCTCGGGAGCCGTCGCGCCCTGCCGAGTGGCGAAGACCACGCCGAGGGTCACCGCTCCTGCGACGACTGCGGTGCCGGCCAGCGCGGTCCAGAACCACCACTTCTTGTGCAGCGGCTTTTCCTCGCGCGGTGGCGGTGGGTTCTTCAGGCGCAGCAGATCCTGTTCGGCCTCGCGCGCGTAGCTGCGGACTTGCATCACTTGTTCTTGCGGCTCTTGTGCGGCGTCGGCTTCCTGCAGGTACTGACGATAGGTGCGGACAGCGTCGGCGGGCCAGCCCAGCTTCTGCTGCATGCGGCCGATGTTGATCAGGATCCACAGGGCGTGCGAGCGCTCATAGGCTTGCTGATACGCGGTGAGCGCAGCATGGGGCTGGTTGGCCCTCGACAGGCTCTTGGCGCTGCGCAAGAGCGCCACGCACTCGGAGTCACTCAAGCAGTCCCCTGCCGGCGCGGCCGGGGTCACGCGGGCTGCTGCGTCAGGCGGCGGTGCTGCGGCATACGCGCCGGGCTCATCATGCAGAAGGCTCAGAGCCACAGCCACGATCCAGGCAATCCCGACGGGCAGAGCGCGCAGCAGAGCCCAGCTAGCGTTCCAAGAAGTCTTCTCGACGCGGCGGAGGCGGTGCATTGGCGGCCTTCTTTTCTGAAGCAGCCTGCGATGTGGGACGGGTCGGTCGGGCCGCAGGCAGCGTCGACGTTTGTCCAAGATGAGCCGTCCCGCGGGTCTTGCCGGCCGCCTCAAGGCTTGGACTGGCCGCCTTCTCCGAGACGGCAAGCGGGCTCAGTGTCCGCTCGACCATGCTATTGCTGTCGCGATCAAGCTCCATCGTGATGGGCTGATATCCAGCGAGCCGCAGGACCAGCGTCTCACTACCGGGCTGTGCTTCTTGGCTGTGGCGCAGCGGTGTCTGTCCCAGCACCATGCCATCGCGCGTCCGCACCACCTGGGCACCACGGGGCTGTGAATCCAACAGCCAGATCACGTGGCGCGATGTGGGCGTGGTGGCGGGCGCTGACGCCGACTGCGATGGTGTCGAAGGTGGTGACGTTGGCGTGGCTGTTTCCGCAGGGATTTGCTTCGGAGATGGGCGGGTCCGCTGCGCTTGCCGCAGCCCAAGGCCCCCCAAGACAGTCAGCAGCGAAACCGAGAGCGTCAGCAGCGAAGCCATCACCACGCGGCGGCCCTTTCGACCGGAACCCGCCGGCTCGCCCGTGGCCAAGCCCAGCGTCGAATGCACCCGTCCCAACGGAGGCTCCGCATCCGAGCCAACCATCGGCAGCGCCGGCCCCGACGAGCCCCGCATGCTGCTCGGATCAAGCCCAACCAACACCTCCTCCATCCCCGGCCTCTCCCCCGGCTGCTTGGCCAAGATGCGAATAGAGTGGGGTTAGCGAGGAGGGGTTAGCGGCGAGGCGGGGGAGTGGTCCTTATTTGGTCCATGCCTCGCTGTGCCGCTATGGGCGAGGCAGCTTGGCCCGTTTCAGTAACTGCAAGAAGGTTGCAACACGTTCTGTATCGTCGAGTGCTTCGCAGAACTGATGCAGCAAGTTCGAGACACGCGCTATGTCGCAGCGTTTGCCGTGCAGAAGCAGAAGTGTCTCCGCGTCCTCGATATCGCGCGGACGATGCGCGACCAGCTTGTACAAGAGCAGATCTTCGGGACGGGGGACGTGGATCGTCACTCCGCCAAAATCCACCTGCTGCCGTGCGGCCAGCGCCTCCGCTTCAAACGGCAGCCAGGCCAGCGTGACATCGATGGGAATCGACGACGGCGCATGCACCAACAGCAGCACCTGGCTTTCGCGCGCAAACGCCACCGCGTCGACGCTGCGCGGTACAAGCTGATGCCGCTGTCCTACTTCGGCCAGCCGATCGGGCGATGCCTGCGACGCCAGAACCGTTGCATCGATGTCGATGGTATGGCGCGCGACACCGTGCGCGATGACCGCCACGCCACCGATGAACATCGATGGCGTCCTCAACTCGTCGAGCGCATCGCGAACCGCCCGTAGCGCTGACAGGAAGCGCGATTCTGACGATCCACTCATGCCGAAAGCCGCGTCCGCAGCCGCGCCCACGTCGCACGCACCGACGCCTCGCTCTGCTCGCGCAGCGGGTCGCTCTGAAGCTCGACCTGTCGATCTTCGAGCGCGTTGATCAGAGAGAGCGCCGTCTCAATCGACCATCCCGGCCGCTGTCCCTGCGCTTGCACCAGGTCGCGCTCCGCCTGCTTGGCCGCTTCCTGATTTGCCATCCAGCGTCGAATCTGTGCCGGGTCGAAGCTCATGTTCACACTCTATCAGCGTCGCGGGAAAGGGTCAGCGAGATACCTGGCGCGTGCTGCTCGGCCGCGGACTCGGATGAACATCTGCAATGTCGTTTTCTCCATCGTTGAGGAGCGCAGAGGAGCCGACGCCAAAGGCGAGCCAGCATGGCGACACCCGCAAAATCTTGGCTAGCTTCTCGACAGTCATCACTCCAACATTTCCGAGAGTGCGCTCTTCTTCGATGTTGTAGACAGTGACCCGTCCCAGGCCAGCCAAAAGGCTTAGCTTGGACTGGTTCAGGTATAGGCGCTCGCGCGCCATGCGCAGTCGCGCTGGCAGACCTACAGCGCCAGTCTGGACGGGACGTTTTCTGGCCACGCCCCCTTGTATCTCAGGCACGCCAACGAACGCGAATCAGCGAGTTCTTCGACGGGCAATCTGACCGAAGTCCGAAATTGTTGCTTATATATAGCATTGTATTTAATTTGAGCAACGTCACGCTCATTATCTACAAAACCGGGGCTCGGCGAGACGTGACCCCGCCGGCCCCGTAGCCAGCGATGGTGCGCCAACACCGTCGCTAGCTGGAGGGCATCATGCCACAGTCCGCTCGTCTCTCTCTGCTCGCTCAACTCCCGCCGTCCGCCCTATCGTCCCCCGACGACAAACTGACATCGTTCATCGACTTCTGGACACGCATGCACAGCACTACCTGCAAGCTCGTCTCCGTCGCGATGAAGTACGTCGAGTGCTCCCCCGACGGAGCAGCCACGCAACGCTACATCTGGGAAGTATGTGAGTGGCCGAAGGGCAACACTGCGACGTGGACTTTCGTGTGCTGGCTCATCGACGGTCAGGGGATGTGGCTGCGGCAGTTCGCGTCGAGGGATGACGCGCTGCGCTTCTTTGAGCAGCCGCCCGACGTGGTGATGCGGCCGCGCGATGTCGTTGCCGACGATGTGGCCGAAGGTGCGCGGCAGCGTCGGGCTTCCTGAAACCTCAACGATCTTGATACGCTGCAAGGTGCTGACCTCTGCGCGCTTTCTGCGCCCTGGGGTCAAGGCACGGCGAGGTTTCCATGGGTGACGTGAAGAATCGCGGCAGCAAAGACCGACCGCAGTGGTACTGCCGCTACATCGACGTCGACGGCAAGCGCAAGCATCGCCCGACGCATCAGCCGACTAAGGCGCTGGCCATGCGCTTCGTGGCGGAGGTTGAGGCGCGCGTCGCTCGCGGTCTGGTCGGGATTCCCGATGCGATGTCGCCGGAGCGGCAGGGCCGGGCGCTGACGCTGCTCGCACTGGCTGAGCGGTTTATGCACGAGGCGAATCCTCCGACGAAGAATCCCGAGCGGTATCGGCAGTGGTTCCGCTACACGATGGCCAAGCATGTGCTGCCCGAGCTTGGGATGCTGCCCGTTGCCGTCGTGAAACCGGGACAGGTCGAGGCGTTTCGCGATCGCAAGCTGGCCGCGGGGTACAAGCCCGCGACGGTGAACGCGATGCTGAAGGCGATCTCTGTGCTGTACATCTGGGCGCGGAAACAGAGCATCCTCGACGGCGCGAACCCGACCAGTGGCCTGCGCAAATCCCAGCCCGCGGGCCTGATGGACTACCTGAGCAGCGACGAAGTCAACAAGCTGCTGACGCACACGCAGGAACATGCCCCGACGGTGTTTCCGATGATCGCCGCCGCGATCTACACCGGCATGCGCAAAGGCGAGCTATTCGGCCTGCGCTGGATCGACGTGCTGTTCGATCGCAGCCTGATTCACGTCGCACACAGCTACGGCAAGACGCCCAAGTCCGGCAAGTGGCGTCCGGTGCCGCTGCATCCTGCCCTCGCGCCGATCCTGCGCGACTGGCAAGCGCGGTGCCCGCCCGGCGCGCTCGTTTTCCCCGTTGTGCCCGAACGCGGCCAGCAGCTCCGCATGGGTACGCCCGACGACATGATGGGCCTAGAAGACCTGCTGCACGCCGCGGGCTGTCACGTCCCCGTGCGTCCATGGCACGCGATGCGCCACACCTTCGCCAGCCACTACGTCATGTCCGGCGGCAACCTGCTGGCGCTGCAAAAGATCCTCGGGCACAGCAAGTTCGAGATGACGGCCATCTACAGCCACCTTGCGCCCGACTACATGGTGGGGGAGATGGCGCGGCTGTCGTTTGGCGAACCGACACCAGTGACGAACATCCGCCGGATTCGCGCGGCCTAGTCGGGAAGCTCGCCTTTTTCGTTCGGCTCGCGCCAGGCGTCAGGGCGGCGACGGACGTGAACCAAGGCGATGACTTCGACTTGGTCACGATCCTCTCGGAAGTAGATCCAGTAGGGGAACGGTCGCAGCATCGCCCGTCGTACCCGGCCACTGAAAATAGGCCAGCGATGGGGAAAGCGCGCGATCTGCTCAATCTGGCTACTCACCGTCTGCAGGAATCGGCCGGCCGCAATCGCGTTCTGTTCGTTGTACCAGCGGACTTGCGCGCGGATGTCCGCGAGCGCCCGCGCGGAAAGCTTCGGCCTAGGCACCGATCAGCTTCCGCAGTTCAGCCTTCACTTCGTCCCACGGATACATTTTGACCCGCCCACTTTCGATTTCGTCGATGCGGCGACGAATCTCTGGCTCCCATTGCGCATCCAGTTCAGCTTGCTCAGCCTCCGTTAACGGCACATCGTCCTGAGAACGCAGAAGCTGATCGGCCTGTTGCGAAGGATCTGCGACGGGAAGAATGAGCGCTTTTTCGCGGGCTGCCTGAGCTTGAGCACGCATGGTGCAGACAGTATCAGTCCCGCTGGCGCAAGTCTGCAAGCGCTGGATGGTTTTGGAGTACGCCGGAAGAGATCCAACTTGGCCTCATTGCGCACCGCGAGGGTCAACCAGCAAGACCGCGGGCGGTCGTGCCGTCTCACAGAAGCAGGAGCATCCATGGGCTATCCGTTTCTGGGTGGGCGATAGATTTCAGGAAGTGCGCTCAGACTGGCGACCAAGATCGATCCATCGGCTAGGACAATGGCATTCGGCTGGTAGTGATCGTGCTGGAGTGGGGGAAGCCGGCGCCAGCGATTGCTCGCTGGGTCATACTCTTCGACAACGTGGGTCCCGCGGGGGCCCACGGAATGGAGGCCTCCGAGCACGAGCACACGACCTGAGGGCAAGACAACTAGGGTGTGTCCGAAGCGGGCAACCTGCATGGGAGCGACCCGTTCAACCCGGCCGCTCACCACGTCTTTTGTGACGACGTCGTAGGCGGGCCGTCGTAGCTCACGACATCGCGGGCCTGACTTTGCACCACGGTGCCGCCGATGGCCCAGATGCGGCCATCCGGCAGAGCGACGAGAGACTCATAGCCAAACAGTGGACGTGGGTGGCTGGCTGGCAGCCATATCCCGAACGTGGTGTTGAAGAACTCAGTATCTTGAGCAACTGCCACGACATTGCCATCGGCAAGTGTTGCGACACCGGGATGCTCGAAGAAGTCTTGTTCCCGATCGAGAGCCCCACTGTCCACCCACGTCTGCTGCATGGGCAGGAATCGCTCGCTCATGGCCACGGCCTCAGGCTCTAGGATCCTCGTGTTGAGGTTGCGTCCTCCCACCAAGAGCACGCTGCCATCGAGCAAGCGGGTCATGCGCCCTTGCAGGCGCAGCGTCTGCAGGGGGATGGGCCGACTCCAGCTACGTCGTTTGGGGTCATAGATGCAGGAGTGCTCGCTCGCGGCCAAGAGCACTCGACCATCTTGCAGTTCGATGGCGCCATTGCTGGCCTTTGCGGGACACCTGGCAGGCTCCTTCGCCAAGCTGGCGTTGCCGTGCGACGCAAGCAGCAGCGCAAGGACACACAGAGCGGGGTAGCGCATCGGCAGAGAGTGCCGAGATCTGTGTTCCATGCACCAGCCAGCTACGGAGAGGAGCCATCCCCAGACGCGCACGGAATAAGTATAGCTCCTCGCCGACGGAGGATTCACGGAGGTGCAGCGGCCACGAAAAGCGCTTGTATGGCCAACTCCCGCAAGCAAGGCGACTAGAAGCCGGGGTGCCTCCAGTGAAACACCAATCCTCTGGCCGAGTTGCGACCGGACCTGATACGCTGAATGCGCACCGCCATGCCCATCAAGATCGACCTGACCGCAGAGCTACAAGTCGCGCTGACTGACCCATCTGTGCGCGCGATCCTGAGCGAGTACATCAAGCAGGCCGTCAAGGACGCCATCGCTGAGCGCGACACCGACACCTGGCTCGATCACAAGGGTGCGGCGCAGCTTTTGGGGTTGTCGGTGCCGTCGTTCATGGGCAAGCGGCGGCGCTATCCCGAGCTGGATCAGATGAGCGCGGGCAATGGCCGCATGCGACGCTGGCGGCGCGCGGATCTGGAGCACTGGCTGCGCGGGCAGGGGCGCGGTGGACATCGTCGAGCGGCACCGACGTTTGGCTCGTCGTTCTTCGGCGGCGATGGTGATTCGGAGTAGGTGACGAGCATGAGCGTCAAGAACTCAGCCCCCGAGGAGAACGAAGCAGAGCGACCCGAGCGCGACGGCGAGCATTCGTATCCGGTTCAGAAGCTGCATCAGAACGGGCACGACATCTTCTACACGACGATTCCCGTCGACGATCTGTTCCCCTACACCTTCGTCGAGCGGTTCTGCGAGAACCCCGAAGAGGGCTACCAGCGCCGCTACGACAAGCGTCGCGCCGTCGAGATTGCGGAGTACTTGGCGACGGACGGGATGTCGATTCCGATCAACGTCGTCTTGTCGGCGCAGCACAACGCCGAGCTGACCTACACGCGCAAGACGAAGCAGCTCACCTATCAGCGCGTACCCGAGGCTTTCACGGTCATCGACGGGCAGCATCGGCTGTGGGGCTATCACCTGTGCAAGCTGCGGCATCGCATGCCGGTCGCGATCTACAACGGGCTCGACACGATGACCGAGGCGCGGCTGTTCCTAGACATCAACAACAAGCACAAGGGTGTGCCGCGCGAGCTTCTGAAGAACGTCAAGAGCATCGCCGGCACCGAGACAGAGATCGAACTGAGCCTACGACGGCTGTTTCACTTCCTGAACACCGACGAGGCATCGCCTCTGCGCGGCAAGCTGAACGTCGGCGAGTCGAGCCCCGGCAAGCTGTCTCGCATCAGCTTCGACAGTGCGCTGGGTCGTGCGCAGAAAAGCGAGCTGCTGAGCAGGCAGCCACCTGAAAAGCAGCAAGAGCTGATTCTGAATTACCTGCGCGCCTTCGATGCGGAGATCGATGACAGCGAGCAGCTGACGAAGCGCAGTTACTTTGGCGCGATGTTCGATGTCTTCGATGAAGTCGTGCGCAAGGCGAAGAAGGAACTGAACTCCGTCAAGCTGCCGGCGCTTCAGACCGTCGTAAGCCTGTTCGCCGATATCAGCGAAGCGAATTACACGGGTGCGGCGAAGCGCCAGCGCCTCGTCGAAGAAATGCGCAATCACCTGCACAGCGATGTGCGGATTGACGCCGACGATATCTGAGTAGTGCTCAGACCTGCGCAGCACTCCTACGTCGAGCGCGGTGGGTTTTGTCGCACTTCGCGTTGATCATGGCCAGCGCGGCCGCGATCACGGCGAAGCGCGGCCGCGATCGCTGATCCGCGACCATGGTCTCGACGGAGCGCAATCCCAAAACGCGGCCGCACCGTGATCCAGCGCGGCCGCGATCCCCCCAACGCGGCCGCGTTCTTCGCACGCATCGGCACAGTCACCGCGCCGCACCTGCATGTAGGCCGCTCTCGTCAACATCCCGTCGCACTCCGCGATAGCGAGGCGACGATGGACCAAAGTTGGTCCTTCTGTCCGACGGAGCGAATATTAAAGGTAATTCAAATTACAGAAAATATATTCATCAATTGGGCGTTTCCCGTCGAGAAGCTGCCAGCCAAGCTACGCGCAAGCGAGCGCAGCAGTAGATTTGGCCA
>JAEUJZ010000023.1 GCA_016794505.1 Myxococcales bacterium | reverse complement strand
ACCGGTGACCTTGCCTGCGCCGTCGGCGGCATTGACGAGCTGGATGATGAGCTTGGACGCGGGCATGCCGCAGAAGGGCACGGGTTCGAGCGAGATAGGCAGCTCATAGTCGATGTCGCTGGCGACGCTGATGGAGGCCTGTCCCTTGCTGATGAGACAGCCGCTTGCGTCGAACACCTGCACGTCAAGCTGGGCTTGGCCGGTGGTGCCGGGCTGAAAGGTCACGCCCAAAAGATCCAGGGGCGCGTTCGTGAACTCGCTGCTTTTGTCTTCGCCCTGCGCCGAGACCTTCAGCGACACTTTGCTGGCGCTGCTCGGCAGCTGCTTGAGGTTGATGCGCACCAGCGGGCCAATGGCAGCCTGCTCGGACTGGCACGAATCGACAGCGAGCGACAACAGCACGCCCAGGCCCGCATGCGAGATCCGCGTCGGCCAGCGGGCGTCCGAAAAAACAGACCGCGAAGGCTTCTTGGGGACGGGGTGGCGTTCCATGACGTGCTCCTGCGAAAGGGCCGCTTGTGTCCGGCAGGGTCGAGCGGCGGGGGCGTTGTGCCGACGATCAGAACATGATGACGTTGGCTGGCAGCATGCGCTCGGGCGGGGTCGAGCGCGTGCCGGCGACGATGCCGGCCGTGACGGCGCCAGCGACTAAGACTCCCCCGGCGATCGCCGTCCAGAACCACCACTTTTTGTAGATCGGTGTGCGCTCTTTTTCGACGACGACGACCGACACCGGATCGGTGCCAGGCACCATTTTGATGTCCAGCTTGGCCTTCTGCCCGTCGGGGACATTGGCTTCGTGCTGCTGCGAAAGGAACCCGACGTGCCGCACGACGACCTTGCGCGTTCCTGCAAACGTGGGGCGCTTATACGGCGTCACACCCAGCTCAGTCCCGTCGACGTACACGGTTGCGCCGGCCGGCTCGGACTTCACTTCCAGCATGCCGCGCGGGCGCGATGCGGTCTCTAGCACCGCGGTGGTGATGGTCTCGGCGAGCTTTTCCGCCGCCTGCTTGACGCTGCAGTTGGTGCAGTCCACTTCGGGTTGCGCGCCGGTTGCGCCGACCTCGACATCGAGGACATCGACGCGAAACCTCCAGCTCGGCTGCTTGTCGGTGGCCTTGGACGCCTCGGGCAGGATGACCTTGCCGCGAAAGCGCACGACGATCCCGGCGTTGAGCAAGCGACCCAGGCGCTCAAGACACAGGTCGGAATAGCAGTCGCGCAGCGCGGCCTCGCCCGCGATCACGCTCTGCGCTTCACGCGCATCGATCAGCCCAAACTGCTGGGCTTTGAGCGCTTTCATCGCCGCTTCTTGCAGCGTGCCGATCTCGGCTGCCAGCGCCGGCCCGTCGATTTTGGGCTCTAACAGCAGGGCTTCCGCCGCATGAGCCGGACGCCAAACGAAGACGAGCAGCAGCAAAAAAAACAGCCTTGCCATCGTGAGGCCATCGTATCGCAAAGCCTCCCTCGAAAAACCTAGGATTTGACCAGTCGTTCAACGCCGAGGGTGCTCGATGTTCGGATCGCGATTTGGGCGGGCCGCCGCCGCAAAGCCGAAGCCGCCACGCGAGGCGATCAGCGCCGCCGCTTTTTCGCCGCCACGCTGCGCGCAGGCGGGGCAGAGGCTGCGGGCTCTGCGATGGGCGCTGGCTCGGGCGCGGACGGCAGCGTCACACCGGCCGCCACTGCGCGGATCTCGTGCAGGATGTTCAGGCCGATGTACAGCACGGGGAACGACAGGAACAGCCCGACCAAGCCGAACACGTGCTCGTGCAAGATCAGCGATACGACCAAGATCAGCGACGGCAAGTTGACGTGCCGGGCGGCCAAGCGCGGGTTTAGGTAATACGCCTCGATCTTGTGCAGCACGAACGTCGTCACGACAAAAAAGGCCACGGCCCACAGGCCCTTGTGCAGATAACTGGTGGCGATCAGCACCGCTCCCGAGACGAGGTTGCCGACGACCGGCACCAAGCTGGAAAAAAAGATCAGCGCGGTCAGTGCTGGGATGCGCGGCAGGCCCAGCGCGAGCAGCACCGGCAGCGTGAGCAGCGTATTCACCAGCGCGACCAGCACTTGCAGCGTGATGGTGATGATGATCGCCTCGAACAGATAGCCGAAATACCGACGCAGCGAGCCAGCCAAGCTGTCGTCGGGAAGCTCGCGCACCAGGGCATCGACGGGCGCTCGATCGAGCACATAGATCACCGCCAAGATGAAGCCGATGAGCAGGTACATCAGCACCCGCCCCGTCGCTTTCAAGTAATCCACGGCGGGCTGCACCATGTGCGGCACGCGCTCTTTGAGGCCGTCGACGGGTAGCCAGGTCGGCAGGCGTTCCACCAGATCCTCGTGGAAGTCTTTGAGGATCTTGGGCAGCGGCTGCCCATCGTGAAGCTGCATGAACTGCTGGTAGTACTTGCCGCCCTGATGCAGAAACAGCCACACCCCCAGGCCCAGCCCCACCGCCGCCAGAAACAGGACCAAGAGCACGCCTTTTTTCTCGCTGCCGGGCCCGCGCAGCCCGACGATGCGCGCCGCGTGCAGGCCCAAAAAAGCCAAGGCTCGCGACAGCACGACGAAGGTCACCAGGATCAGCGCCAGATGGCGGAACACCGCCAAGACGGCAAGGAAGACCAAGAGCGCCAGCAGCCGCTTGTGCAGCGGCGACACGCGGAACGAGGGCATCAGCGAAGACGAATCAGGACTCGGGTCGGTCGACGTCGGCGGCATCAATTTTGACGACCATCTTACCAACCAACACCTTCAGATGTCCTTTGGCGTCGACTTCTTGCACCAGGCCATCTTTGCCGGCCAGCATGCCGCGCACCACGCGCACGCGGTCTCCCTTTTGCAGACCGCGCTGCCGCTTGACCGTCTTTTCTTTGTCGAGCACTTGGCGCATCGACACAAAGTCGTTGTCGCGCGACCACGCCAGGAAGCGATAGATCGGCGCTAGCTCTGCCAAGCGCTCGCCCACCCAGGCCGAAAGCTCGGCGGGCTCTTTGGCGACGGCTTCGCTGCGGGGCAGCGCAATGCCGATGTAAAACAGCCGCGGCACTTGACCCGGCCTGGGCAGCGCGCCCCCCGGCGGCAGCTTGGCCATCACCTCGTGCAGCGCTTCCAGGGTGACGCTGCCTTCGCCTAGCTCGGAAAGCAGCGTTAGCTCGGGCGTGATGCCGACGCGATAGCCGTGCGAAAGCGCCGACAACAGGCCGACCATGCGCTCGGCTTCGTAATAGTCGTCGAGCTTGCGTTCCAGGTTCTGACGATCGACGCGGGCGTCGGGATGCAGGCGCAGCGAGACCTCTAGCGCCTCGTGCGAGACAGTGATGGCCAGGAACACATGGTTGTGCTGCGGCGTCGGATCGTCGACAAGCGACGCCATGGGCTTGCTGCGATCGATGAAGCCGTCCAGCTCTTTGCGCGCCGCTTCGTGCCGCGAAAAATACACGCTCTGCGAGTCGACCTGCTTGTGGTTCCACAGCGCTGGATGCTCGACTGAGGCTTCGACAAAAAGCGGCGAGCCGTCCGCCCCCAGCACGCTGCCTCCGACGGAGCGGGCCAGCGCCACCAGCTTCTGCTTCACTTCCAAGCGCTCGCGGTTATAGACGTTCGACTTCCACTTGCGTGGCTCATAACAGTCGAAGTCGACGAGCGACAGACCCCCACCCAGGCTAGACGACATGCTGGGCAGTATCTTTGCTGCCGCGCCCGCCTGTCAACGACGAAGCCGGGCGGCCCACTCGGCGGCCAAGGCTTCAGGCAGCGCGGCGGCCAGTTCCGCGGGCAGATCGTCCGGGCTGTCCCAGTCGCGCACCTGCGCCTGTTCGTCGCTGTCCAGCGCCAACGGCAGCGTACCCGCCTGCGACAGAATCGGCTGCAGCGAGCGAGCGCCCTGCGCCATGGCCTGCTGCAAAAGCGGCAGAAATGCGATCGAGTAGCGGGCGCACAGCGGCTCCCAGATCGGCGCGTCGCGATCGGCGGGCTGCCACAGCGGAGCCGCCGCCACAGAGTGCTCGGTCGGCGCCGCGATCAAGCGCGCGAGCAGCCGCGGTCCCAAAAAAGGCAGATCACACGAAAGCGCGATCGCGCCCTCGGCCCCGGTTTCGCGGGCGGCCCCGAGCAGCGCGGCCAGCCCACCCAGCGGCCCACGCCCCGGCGGCTGGTCGGCAAGTAGCGAAAGGCCCAGCCCGGCGTACTCGGCATGCTGTCCCACCAAACAGACGGGCAGATCCAGGCCCTGAGCAATCGCCACCAAGCGACCGACCAGCGTCGTGGTTTTTTTCGCGATGGGCGCTGCGCTCGTCGATTCGGCCGGCGAGTCTGCCGCGTTCTTTGGCGCAGGAAGCAGGCCCTTGGGATGCCCGCCCATGCGTCGGCTCTGTCCTCCGACGAAGATGCCGCACAAAAGTCGCGCTGCCATGGTCCGCTGCGTCCGTCTAGCGCGTCGCCGAGATCGTCACTTTTTCCGGGCTTACTTTTTCGGCGATCAGCAGGCCGGCAATCAGCGCCACGACGCCGCCCGCGACGACCCAGGTGTACCACTTGGTGTTGCCGAATAGGCCCTTCTTCTTCGGTGCCTCTTTGCTGGCAGCGGCGTCTTTGCTGGTCGCAGGCTTTCCGGTCCCAGCGGCGAGTGCAGAGGCGACCCCGGCGGGAGTTGTCCCGTCGTCTCGTCGCAAAAGACCGGCGATCGCCTGCGCTTGGCTGGGTGCCGGGCCCGCGCTGATTTCGCTTGCTGCCCCCTGCCAAGCGCGTCGATCCAGGTCATAGACGCGGGCCAGAAGCCCTTCGCCCGCCACGGGGCTTCCGGCTCGCTCTTTGGGCCACACGATGACGATCTGGCGCAGCGACGACGGCGTCTTGCTGGCCGCAACCACGTCCGATAGCGCCCGCAGAAGCGCCGCCTGCGCATCGCTGCCTGGCTCTTGCAGGGCCACCTGTTCCAGAAGGATCGGCGGTCGATCTTCGGGGCGCAGCGCCAGCACCAGCTCGCCGCGTGCGGGCAGTGTGCGGTGCAGCTTGCGATACCCGGCCAGCTCGACATCGATGAAGTCCGTCGGATGAGCCGGCACCGTCGGGTCATACGTCGGGCCTGGCTCTTCGCCGCCTTCGACCGCGGCCGGCGTGGGACCGACCGGAAGCAGGTTGCGGCGAACCAGGGCGCCGGGCGGATCACTTTCGACGCGAACGGGCGGCAGCGGTGGGCCATAGCGTCGCGGGCTTTGGTGCCGGGCCAAGACCAGCGCGACATCGGGCGGAACAGGGGCCTGCAGCGCGAACAGGGCATCGCTCGCTCGTCGCGCCAGCGGCCCTTGATTCAGACGATCGGCGCACTGCAGAAGCACACTGTACAGCTCGCTCAGAAGCGCCTGGGTGTCGGCGATGCGATGGTCTTGCAGCAGCCGATCGATCGCCTGCGCAACCGGGCTGAGGGTCTCGGTGCAGCGCAGCTCTGCCAGGGCTTTTTTGGCAGAGACCAGCGTCGTGATGGCGGCCGCAAGCGGTCCCGGATCGGGCTCGACCAGCGTCGGGGCCATCGCCTGCCGCAGATCCGCTGGCAGCGAGCCGCGAGTCTGCACCGACCACACGATCACACCGCGTGCGCTCGCTGGGCTGGGGCTTGTCGTCGTCCCTGCTTGTGTTGCGCTTGTCCCTGCTTGCGTCGCGGCTGTTCCCGCCTGCAGCGCAGCCGTCGCGGGACTTGCATCCCCCACGGCCTGCTTGGCTGGCGTCGCACAGGCCCACGCAAAAAGCACCGTCCCACAAAGAAGCGCTCGCAACATCGCCGGCATGGTACTCAGCGCAGTCGCTGAAGCCAGCGCTAAATCGCACATTCCCCCCGCTCGGCCGAGTCGACCTGTTCTGTCTTGTCGCGGCCGTCAGTGCTGAACGCGCAGGACGACATCGCGGTCGACCAGCAGATCGCCGTCGCGCAGCGGCGCCGGGCCGAGCACGCTGCTGTGATCTTGGCGCTGCCAGAGCACCGTCGGATGGCCGCTCCACCACAGCTCGCGATGGGCGACCCAGACCTGGCCATAGCGCAGGGCACCCCCCAGCCGTTCCAGCGGCGACCCCCGAACCGCCAGCGGCTGCCACAGCATCAGCGTCGGCGGCACCCCTGGGGCATAGGCATCTGTGCGCTGCAAGAGCGCGCCGGGGGGAGGATCCGCGCTGGACTCGCCGGAAAGCAGCGAGACGCGCACGGCCAGATGTTGCCCCAAGCGCAGCACGGATCCATCGGGCAGCGCGCTCAGGCGGGAACCGACGCGGCGCTCGTCGATGAACGTGCCATTGCTGCTTTGGTCGAGGATGTGCAGACGGTTGTCGAGCCAGATCAGCACGGCGTGCTCGCGACTGATCGTGCCGGTGATCAGGTCGTGTTGCGGCGAGGGCAGCGCTTGGCAGACCACATCACACTCGCTCTGCTTGCCCAAAACGGCGCGCGGTCCGACGACGATGTCGAGCGTGCCGGTCGGATCGCTGTGGCCTTGGCCGGCTGACAGAGTCTGTACAGCTCGCTCGGGGCCGCCGGTCGCGCCGGATGTCTCGCGCCACAGCCGATACCAGCGCGGTGATCGTCGACGCTGCGCCGGTCGCACTTGCGGTTTTTGTCCAACCGACAGGGCCAGCGTGAATTCTTCGAGCATGGCGGTGGCGCTGACGAAGCGAGCCGCGGGCTCTTTGGCCAGGGCGCGGACGAAAAAGGCATCCAGCGCCTCGGCGTTTTGCACCTGCGCCGCAATCGTTCGCAAAGGCGGTACCGGCGCGCTGCGATGAAGCTGCAAAAGAGCCCGCGGGTTCTCGGCGACAAACGGCGGTCGCCCGGCCACTGCTTCAAACAGCAGCACGGCCAGCGCATAGCGATCCGATGCCGACTCGACGTGCTGGCCATCGGCGCACTGCTCGGGGCTGCGATAGCTCAGCGCAAACGGCGGCGCAGGCACATCCAGAAGATCGGCGGCTTGTACCTTGGCCAGGCCCAGATCGATCAGTACGGCGCGATGTCCCTCGCCTTCTCGCTCAAGGACGATGCTGCTCGGCATCAGCTCGCCATGCACAAGGCCCAAAGCCGCGGCGCGATCCAGGACATCAGCGACGGGCGAAAGCAGCGCGGCCAGCGTATCCGGCGTCGCCCCCTCGCTGAGATAGCTGCGCAGATCCGGGCCATCGAGAGGATCCGTGGCCAGCCAGGGAATGCCGGATCCAATCGATCCAGCGACCGCGATGCCAGGCGGGCTAGCCAAGAGCTCGAATCCCGTCGCCGACACGCCCGCAGAATCCGCAGAAGCAGGCAGGACACCAAAGGCATGCACAGCGGCGGCATGGCGGTGATTGAGGAGCATCGCCCGCTCGGCGCTGCGGCGAAAGCGCTCGATGAACGCCGATGTACGGCAGGCTTCCGACGACAGCACCTTGACAACGACCGTGCGTCCCTGGGGGCGCTGTTCGGCCAAGAAGCTCTCGCCGTGCAGATCTTCGCCGAGCCACGACAAAAGATGCAGCTGAGCGTTCAGCCATCGTCCCGGCGAGAGCCGCATACCTACCTCGATGGACCTCTTGACTTTACCCCACGACGAGGTTTAGCAGGCGGCCTTTGACGAACACTGCTTTTTTCACGGCCTTGCCCGCCGTGTGCTGGTTCACGTTGGCGTCGGCCATGGCCAGCGCGGTCACCGTCGCTTCGTCAGCATCGGGAGCCACCAGCACCTCGCCGCGCTTCTTGCCGTTGACCTGCACAACCACGGTCACTTGATGGTCGCGGGCGATGGCTTCGTCGCAGATCGGCCAAGTCGCAGCAACGGCAAAGCCCTGGTTTCCCAGCAGTCGCCACAGCTCTTCGCACAGGTGCGGCGCCATCGGACACAAAAGCAGCACAGCGCTCTCGATCGCCTCGCGCACGGCAAAGTTCAAGACCGCGCCCTGGCCCATCGCCGTCAGACGATCGCCGGTCTCGTTGCACAGCTCCATGATTGCCGCGATGGCGGTGTTGTACTGCAGGCGCTCGAACAGATCCGTGGTCACGCGGCGGATCGTCTTGTGCGTCTTGCGCCGCAAGGCCAGATCCTCGGGGCCGGTCGCACTGCCATCGGGCGCCAGCGGCAGCGAAAGCGCCCGCAGCACCAAGCGATGCAAGCGCCCGAGGAAGCGGCTACAGCCCTCGACGCCGGCCTCGCTCCATTCCAGCACCGAATCCGGCGGCGCTGCGAACAGGCAGAACAGCCGCACCGTGTCCGCGCCGTAGCGATCGATCAACGTCATCGGCTCGACGACGTTGCGGAAGCTCTTGGACATCTTCATCTGCCGCAGCTGCTGCGCCGGCTGGCCGCACTGCTTGCAGGTTCCGTCTTGCACTTCTTCCGGGTACAGATAGTCGTGCGTGGCGCAGCGATACGCGTCTTTGAGCACCATGCCCTGCGTCAGCAGGCGCGAAAACGGCTCGCGCAGGTCCTTGGGCAAAAGGCCCCAGTCGCTGAGCATCTTGGTGAAAAACCGCGCATAGATCAGGTGCTTGGTCGCGTGCTCGGACCCGCCGACGTACAGATCCACCGGCATCCACGACAGGCCCTTTTCGTCGAGAATCCCGTCTTTGTAGTTCGGCGCGGTGTAGCGCAGGAAGTACCACGACGACTCCATAAAGCCGTCCATGGTGTCGGTCTCGCGTCGCGCCGGGCCCTTGCAGACAGGACAGGTGGTCTGCGCCCAGGTTGGGTGCGTCGAAAGCGGCGACTTGCCGCCCGGCACGAACTCGACGTCTTCGGGCAAACAGACGGGAAGCTCGCTGTCCGGCACCGGCTGATAACCGCAGCCGCCTTGGCACTCGACCATTGGAATGGGGCAGCCCCAGTAGCGCTGTCGCGACACCAGCCAGTCGCGCAGGCGATAGCTGACCGTCTGCTCGCCCTGTCCGCGCTCGCGCAGCCAGGCGGTGATGCGGCCTTTGGCCTCTTCGCTTGGCGTGCCGTCAAACGGGCCGGAAGCGACCAGCGTCCCTGCATCGACATAAGCGGCGTCCATCGCCGCGACTTCGAGCGTCCGATCCGGCGGCAAGATCACGACGGCAAGCGGCAGGCTGTATTTGCGCGCGAACTCGAAGTCGCGCTGATCGTGCGCTGGCACCGCCATCACCGCGCCCGTGCCGTAGTCCATCAGCACAAAGTTCGCGATGTACACTGGGATCTGTTTTCCCGTCGCTGGGTTGACAACATAGGCGCCGGTAAAGACGCCCTCTTTGACATAGTCTTCCGCACCGCGGCGGATCTTGTCTTCGGCGCGCACCTTGTTGACGAAGGCGGTGACTTCCGCTTCGCGTCCCGTGCCGCGGGCCAAGCGCAGGGCCAGCGGATGCTCGGCCGCGATCGACATGAATGTCGCGCCAAACAGCGTGTCCGGGCGCGTCGTGAAGACCTCGATCTCAGACGTCGCCGCCCCGGACTCGTCGGCAGACAGCGGCTGCACCAGCGCGAACTTGATACGGGCGCCTTCGGAGCGGCCGATCCAGTTGGTCTGCATCGACAGCACTTTGTCCGGCCACTTGCCGTTTAGCTTTGCGATGTCGTCGAGGATCTCTTGCGCATACGCCGTGATGCGAATGAACCACTGCACAAGCTCGCGCTGCACGACCCCCGACTGACAGCGCCAGCACAGGCCGTCTTCGACCTGTTCGTTGGCCAGCACCGTCGCGCACTGCGGGCACCAGTTGACCAGCGCGCCCTTGCGATACGCCATGCCGCGCTTCCACATCTCGATGAAGATGCGCTGCTCATGCACGAAATAGCTGGGGTCGCAGGTGCAGAGCTCGTGGCTCCAGTCGTATGACTGGCCCAGGCGCACCAGCGGGCCCTTCATCGCGTCGATGTTTTTTTCCGTCCAGATGCGCGGGTGAACGCCGGCCTTGATCGCTGCGTTTTCCGCCGGCAGACCGAATGCGTCCCAGCCCATCGGGTACAGCACGCGATAGCCGCGCATGCGATAGCCGCGGGCCAGCACGTCACCGATGGAATAGTTGCGCACGTGCCCCATGTGGATGCGTCCCGACGGATACGGGAACATTTCCATCAAGAAGAACTTGGGCCGATCGCTGCCCTGGGCCGACGATGAAAACAGCCCGGCATCCTGCCAGGCGCGCTGCCAGCGCGGCTCGACTTCGCGCGGGTCGTACTTGTCGCCCGGCTTGTCAGAAGTCTGGCTGCCAGCGGACACGGTTTGATCTGCGGATAGCGACGAGGACATAGCGCGGCACGGTATCACAGCGAGCGCGTGAAGTAACCACGCAGCGCGCCTAATCCGTGACCGGCAGGACCACCAAGAAGGTGGTGCCACTGCTGGTGACTGCGGTGCTGCCGGTGGTGCTGCTGCCGGTGGTGGCGACGATTCCGCTGCTCGGCAGAGCCTGGGTGGTGCCGCTGCTTGTGGCCCCGCCTGCTGGGATCGCGCTGGGGGTGCTGCCGCCGCCGGGCGATCCGGTGCGCGTGCGCACTTCGATGAAGCCGTCGTGGTTTTCGACGATGCGCTGGCTGATGGCCAGGCCCAGGCCGGTGCCGCGCTCTTTGGTCGTGAAAAATGGGATGAACAGGTTCTTTTGCACCGCGGACGAAAGGCCCGGCCCGCTGTCGCTGAAGCGCACCTCGATATGCTGCGTCGGGCCGCCCAGGCGACCGCCGTGGCGCAGGCCGGTGCTGATGCTCAGGCGACCGCGCGGTGGCTCGGCCGTGGGGTTCTCGGCGAGGGCCGCCCGGCTCTGCTCGGCCATGGCCTGCAGCGCGTTTAGCCCCAGGTTCAGAAACACCTGGCGAAGCTGCTCGGCATCGCCGCGCATCTTCGGCAGATCGTCAGCTAGCTGCACGACGATCTCGGGCGGCACGAAGCCAGGCGGGCTGTCGTTCTTCATCTCCTCGGAAAGTGGACGCAAAAGCGCTTCGGTGCGGCGCACGACGTCGTTGATGGAAAGCGGCTGATAGTCGCCGCGCAGAGGTCGCGCATAGTCGAGAAACTGCGACACGACGCGCCCCAGTCGCCGCGTCTCTTCCAGGATGATGCGCGAAAAATCGGCGATGTCTTCGTCGGCCGGCAGCCGTCCATCGCGTCCTGGAGCAATCAGCTCGGCCGCGCCTTTGATCGCGCCCAGCGGGTTTCGGATCTCGTGCGCTAGGCCGGCCGCCATCTGCCCCAGCGCCGCCAAGCGGTCGCGTTCTTTCATGCGCTCGTACAGCTTCGAGTTCTGCAGCGTGATCGAAAGCTGCGCCGCGATGCCGGCATAGATGTCGAGATCACCGACGGAAAAGCTGTCGCTCAAGCGCTCTCCGGGATCTTTGTCCTTGATGCATAGGAAGCCCAAAAGGACATCGGGCGATGCGAAGTCGCTGCCGCTCTTTTCGCTGCTCGCGCTGCCGCTGCCTGCGCTTTGGCCGGCGCTGCCGCCGCCACTGCCGCTGCCACTGAAGATCCCCAGCACGGCGCTGGCCTGCACCTCGACCAAGACGCGGGCGATGGCGTCGAGGTTTTCGATTGCGGCGGCGTCGCTGGGCCCACTGTGCAGGTGTTCGTACTGCAGACGCTCCAGCGTGATCGGCTGGCGCGTTGCAATCAGCCGTGTCCAGAACGGGCGGCGGGCCGCGGTATCCAAGCGCTCGACGGGCCGGCTGCTGCCGAACGAGCCGACCAGCTCATAGCCGCTGCCATCGCCTTCCAACAGATAGATCGCAGCCTGCGTTAAGCGGCGCGTGTCTTCAAACACCGCCAGCACCAAGCGCACCGCCTCGCGCGGCTCGATGACATTCGGCAGAAGCTGGCGAAGCTCAGCCAGCGAGTGCTGAAGCTCGGTGCGCTCGCGCGTCGTGATGCGCTGCACTTGCTTTTCCAGAAACACCCGCAGCGGCTCGTACAGAAGCAGGATCAGAAACGCGACGACCGTGACCACCTGCTGCGGCTGCACGCCGATCAGCGTCAGCAGCGTCTGGACCGCCGACAGAAGCAGCACGAAGGCCGACAGCACGACCACGCGGCCCAGAAGCTCGTTGATGTCGAGCAGGCGATCCATGACCAGCGTCTGCTGCAGAAAGTACAGATAGACGATGGTGAGCAGGCTGCCGATGGCTGGCCCACCGCGCCCAAGCGGCGACGGTAAATAGTCAATAGCCGCCGCGGTGATGCACAGCACGCCGACGCCGATCAGGTACAGCAGGCGACGCTTATCGACGCGCGACAGCGTGCTTAGGTATGCGCTCCACAGCGGCGACAGCGCGGCATACAGGGAAAACAGCGTCGCGGCATGCAAGACCGCGGGCAGGCGCAGCACCCAGCGCGACGACGAGGGCACAGCGCCGGTCGTCCGCGTTGTATAGGCGTAAAGCAGCGCCACTTCGGCCAAGAGCACCGCCAGCCAGGCATAGCGCGGCGCCCCCACCGCTCGTCGCGACACCGTCGATCCGTCGCGCCCGCTGTTGAGCCACGTGCGCAGAAAGCCGACCAGCGTAAGCGGCAGCGCGATCTGCGCCGACAGCGCCAGATACGATGAGCGATCGCCGCCGCGAAAGACGTTGAACAGGTGCCACAGAAGCACGTTGCTGCACAGCGCGATGAACGCGCGGTACGCCGGCCGCCGGCTGCGGCTCAGCAACACGGCGCCCAAAAGCACGGCCGTCAGCGCCGAAAGCAGCGCCGAGATGGACGAGAACGTGGCAGCTTCGGCGACCGGAGTCATCGCGTGCAGGGCTGGTTCCGCGGGGCGGGCGCTTACGGCGTCGACGTGCCCGTGCGGCCGTAGCGATCTTCCAGGCGCACGACGTCGTCGAGCTCAGGCGTCGAGACCTCGACGACATCGGTGTCGGTCAGCGCAATCATGCGGTGGCGCAGGCCGGGGTGAATGTGAAACGGCTGCTGCGGCAAGAGCTCGACGGCGGAAAGCGGCGCGTCGCCCTCGGCGTGTTCGAAGCGCAGCCGACCCGACAGCACCATGATCGTCTCGTCCTTGCGGTGGTGATACTGCAGCGAAAGCTGTTCGCCCTGCTTGATGTGCAGGATCTTGCCGACATAGCGCGGCGTCTCGGCCCAGATCAGCTCATGTCCCCAAGGTTTGGCAACCGTGCGCATCCCTCTTGCGTATCACAGGCCCCTCACGACGGACAATTGGGACGGCATGGGTCGACGCGTTTGGGCCCAGAGGTCGCGGCTGCGCCTCATCGCTCGCATCACGATGGATGTGGGTTGGCCTTGTGCTTTTGGTTGGCAACGATCGCCTTGATCCGGCCCACCCAGCGCTCTCTGGGGGCGCGGCAGACTTTGACATGGGCCAGCTCAAGGAGTGCTTTTTGCAGAATTGCCGGCATGAGGGGGTGTTTTGGAATCTGTCGATCGGCTGGTTGTATTTTATTGTTGATTTCTATATCTTGGTTGATTTCGTTTGTGCGTATGTTGTATTTTTCAATAAAGTTAATCAGATCGCTATTCGGCGCATTGTTATTTCGATTTATCGTGATAAATTTATCAATATTATCTTTGACTGCAGTCCAATTGTCCCAGACGGAATGATTGTGTATTGTTTCGTTGTCTCCAATCAACTGATAGTACATCTCAGCCGTATCGAGATCCGTATCTGCGCCGACCGACAAGGCACAGGCAAGGGTGTCGACTTGTGTGACACCCTCAAGCGAAGAGCAGAAAAGATAACCTTGTCGCATCTGCTCGATCGTCGTTCGCCGAATTCCGCCTGTATTGCTGCCAAGCTCCAAGATATTGTTACTTCCAGTGCAAATCCCCGTGTGAGTTTCAGGAGAATTTAGAAAAATGATATCACCTGCGTTGCAGGTTTTGTATTCGTCGGGCTTTAATGGAACGGCCTCTTGCTTAATGATAGATATCATTTGACTGATAACACTTCGTTCAACGTTTGGATCCATTTCTAGTATTTTAATATCTTCATTTGAAATATATCCACATTGATGCGCAAACAGAAATGCAAATTCATAGCAGTTCATGCTGTTTGGATGCGATTGAAATTGAAATTTATTGTCTGCGCCTCGTTGTCCATCAGCTTTCCATCGAACGGCTGGTAAACCCTGGAGGATCTGATCAAAATTTACAGCGGGAAACTCTGTCTTCACGATCGGCGCAACAGCTTTTTGGAGAAGCTTGCGATATGGGTTCGTCGAAAGAGGTGCGGCTTTTTCTTCGGGCGCAGGGCTTTGCCCAGATTTCTTTGGCTCAGGGTACTCATTATTTTTTGTGCAGGAAACAAACTCGCTTTCAAAGAAATATTCGAATATATCAGAACTTGCAATCATATCCCGGACCTTGTTTCGATAGGTTGCACTCCAATTTTCGTACTCTACGCCTGAAAATTTCTTTTTAAGAAGTTTATCTACATCTTCAATCGACTGCGGCGCTGGGCCTTCGTCGGGTAATGAGTAGGTGTATTTGATGATTCGCTGCACCGTGCCTGCGGGGTTGGCGCGGGGCAGGGAGCCGGCTGTGATGGCGGCATCGAGCAGGGGGGCCACGGGCTGCCGGGCGGAGGCGCCACGGGCGACGGACTCGGCCAGCCGCTCTGGGGGGTCTTGCGGACGGGCGATGGCGGTCTGCGCGGCGAAGCCTTGCTGCTCAAGCAGCGCATGGGCTGACTCATGGGCGGTCTCGTGCAGCGAGGCGCCCGGTCGCAGGACGATCTGGCCTTTGTAGGTATAGGCCTGAGCCCCCAGACGGTCCGCGGCCGCGACGGCCTGGGCATCGCTGTGGACCCGAAGGTTGGCAAGGCGATGTCGTCCAAACAGGGGCTGCAGAGCCGGCTGATGCGGCAGCGCAGAGCCCGGCGACGAGATGCCCGCTTCGGCGATGGCTCGAATGGCTCGCTCGTTGGGCAGCGACTCCATGGCCTCGGCTTCAGACGCCGGCATATGCGTGGCCCGCGCCGTGCGCCAGGTCGCCAGGGGATGAACCAGCGGCGAGGAACTAGAAGGGGCAAGAGACCGGGACGTAGGGGGCCTGGGCGCGTGCGTCTTCATGAAGACCTCTTTGTTAGCGATATCACGATCGCTTGTCTTGGTGGAGACGCACAAAGCGGTGACCAGGGGCTCGCGAGGCGGGCGGGCTGATACAGCCAACAGGCAGCGCTGGGCGAACGACGTGAGGGCCATCGGCTGCCGGCATCCGGTCTTGCGGTCTCCCGGCGTCGTCGTCTTTGTCAGCGACACCGAGCTGTACAGCCTCTCGACAGCAGCAAGGCCTAGCAGCGCGTTGAAAGAGTCGCTGTGGGGCGGCGGTCTGGCTTGTGGGCTGCGTTGTCGGTGCTCACGTCCCGACGGACGCTCCGCTCCTCCGCCTTGCGCTTTGGCCTCCTCGCTGACTTTTCAACGCGCTGCTAGTCGTTGTCCATGTTGAAGGTGTTGGGGTCGCGTTCGCCGGGGGCGAGGGCTTGTTCTTGGGGTTCGGTGCCGGTCAGAAAGACCTCGTCAAGGGCAGGAGCGCCAGGGGCTGCGCGCTTGCCGGTGGTGGCGTCGATGCGCTCGACGACGATGCCGGCGGGCTGGACAAAGGGCTGGGCGGGCCGGTCGCGCAGGGCGACCTGCATGGTGTCAAGCCAGATGGGCAGGGCCGTGCGGGCGCCTTGCTCGCGCTCGCCGAGGGGGCGGCTGTCGTCGAAGCCAACCCAGACTCCGGCGGCGACATCGGGGGTATAGCCGACGAACCAGGCATCCTTGTTGCTGTTGGTGGTGCCGGTCTTGCCAGCGACGGGGCGCTTGAGCTTGCCCTTGATCGAGATGGCGGTGCCTTCTTCGACGACGCTCTGAAGGACATGCGAGAGCAAAAAGGAAAGCTCGGGACTGGCCGCCTGCGCAAGCTCACGCTCGACGGGCTTTTCGTCGCCGATCTGCAGGATGAACAGCGGCTCGGCGCGGCGTCCGCGGGCGGCCAGCGTGGCATAGGAATTGGTCAGCTCAAGCAGCGACACCGACGAGGCACCCAGCGCCAAAGAGTAGTTCGAATCGAGCGGTGACTCGATGCCCAGGGCGCGTGCGGCGGCGATGACCGGCTCGGGCTTGAGGTCATAGATCAGCTGCGATGCGACGGTGTTCAGCGAGTGAGCGAGCGCCACGCGCAGCCGCACGGGCCCCATGAACGTCTTGTGATCGGAGGCGTTTTTGGGCGCCCAGCCCTTAAAGTCGGGCAGGTCATAGACCTGCGGCGCGTCGCTGAGGATGCTGGCCGCGGTCCACTTGCGCGACTCGAAGGCCGCCGCATAGACAAAGGGCTTAAACGCCGATCCGGGCTGGCGCCGGGAACGCACCGCGCGGTTGTAATAGCCGCGGGCGTAGCCATAGCCGCCGACCATGGCCAGCACGTGCCGCCGCTCGGGATCGAGGACGACCACCGCACTCTGCGGCCCGCTTTCCAGCGACAGCATGGCGCCCTCGCGCTGCATGCGCTGGACACGCACGCGCAGGGTGTCGCCTTCTGAAAAGCGCTTGGTCGCGGGCAGCGCCTTGGGGTTGTAGCGATCCTGCGTCGCCGGCAAAGGCAGGATGCCGCGGCTCGCCCCCAGATCCAGCGTCGCCCAGCCGCTGCCGCCCTCGCCATCGACCCGGTTTACGATGACGCCCTCGACGGTCTTGTTGACAGGTGGGCCGCTTGGGAACTCGCGCTTTAGGCCCTCTAGGTGCGCTTTGAGATCGTCTCCCGCCAGGTGCCGCACCCGGCCGCGATAGCCCTGCCGTTCATCGATGCGCTGCAGGCCCTGTTCCAGCGCGGTGCGCGCGGCGCGCTGCACGTTGATATCGCAGGTGGTTCGCACATTTAGGCCCAGATACGGCAGCCGGGCTTGCCCAAAGCGCTCGACCAAGGCGCGCTCGGCCTCGTCGACAAACTCAGGCGCCAAGCCGATCAGCGAGGGCGGCTCTTTGACCACTTGGATCGGCTGGTTGGCCAAGCGATCGGCCTCTTCCAGCGCGATGAAGTGATAGCGCGCCATCTGCGAAAGGACATAGCGCTGGCGTTCCTTGGCGCGGTTCTGGCGCTTGGGATCTTTGGCGTCGCGCAGGGCGCTGCCGAACTCCTCGGGTGCCTTGGGCAGCGAGGCCAAGACAGCGGCTTCCCCGGCGTCGAGATCGCTCACCGACTTGCCGAAGTAATAGCGCGCCGCTTCCTCGATGCCATAGCGCCCGTGGCCGAACGAGATCTGGTTCAGATACAGCCACAGGATGTCTTCTTTGCTGAGCATGCGCTCAAGCCGCAGCGACAGATACATCTCTTGCACCTTGCGGCGCAGCGAGCGCTCGTTGCTCTTGAGCACGTACGTCTTTACAAGCTGCTGCGTGATCGTCGAGGCCCCGCGCAGCGAGCGGCGATAGGCGATGCTCTGCAAGACCGCGCGAGCTAGGGCCCAGACGTTGACGCCGGGGTGCTCGAAAAAGTGGGCGTCTTCGGCGGCGATAAAGGCGTTGATGACAACGCGCGGGATGCGCTCGCGCGGGATGAGGGTGCGGCGCTCTTCAAAGATCTCGCCGATCAGCTGACCGTCGCTGGCCAGGATGCGCGTGACGACTTTGGGGTGGTAATCGCTGACCTTGTCGATGGTCGGCAGCGACTCGCCGCGCGTGTAATACAAAAAGATCGCAGCGACCGAGGCAACGCCCAGCGAGCCGACGACCAGCGTCACCAGCAGCACGCGGCGCAGGACGAACCACACCCGACGCGCCCGCGCCCAGCGCCCACCCGTCGGTGGTGGTGCAGCGGACTTGCTGGACTTACCGCCGCGTTTTTTCGCCGGGATCTTCTCGTTCGATTTTTTTGCGCCTGTGGACATGCCTAGCGCAGTTTAGGGTTCAGCGGCAGCCAGGCAATGCCGGCAGGCAAGGGAGGCGACTCCAAGGCCAGGGTGTAATCGGCGTGGCGGTTGCGCGCCTCGTCGGTGTTGTCGGCGGTCTTGATGCGAAGCTGCCGCTCGCCGCAGCCAGCAAAATAGATCGGCATCCTGAAGCCGCGCTGGTGGAAATACGTGGCGATGGCGCGGGCGCGGTTGCGGGAAAGCGTCAGGTTGTCGGGGTCGCTGCCGACGGTGTCGGTGTGGCCGTTGACGTACAGCTTGGGCCGCGGCGGGGTGGCGACGATGCCGCGCTCGGCAAAAGAAAGCAGCGTGCGCTCGACGCGATCGAGGATGGCGTTGATCTTCGCCAGCGACTCGTCGAGCTTGGCGCGCTCGCTGTCGCTGATGTCCCAGGATGCGGTGGCGAAGCTGACGTCGACGTGCGGCACGCTGACCGCCCACGGATACAGGTCGAGGGTGGAAGAGTTGCCGGTCGAGTCCTGCAGCTTGATGGCCAAGCGCAAGACGACGCTCTCGGGGTTTTTGGCGGCGCGCGGCGTCCACGAAAGACGCAGCCAAGTGCCGGGCGGATCGTCGGAAAACGTCGCGTGGCCGCTGCCGACATCGCTGCCGTCGTCAGCGGTGACGGTGATCTCGCCGCGGGCGGCTGGGGCGGAAAACTGCACCTCGACATAGTGCTCGGCCAAGTTGATGTGCTTCGAGTAGTAGTTGGGGTCGAAGCGAATTTCGAGCCGCGTCGTGACCTCGGTTTCAAAGTCGATCGAGCGCTTCCACAGCTTGCCGCCGGCCAGGCACTGGATCATGCCGTGCCAGCGCGTCGTGCCGGTCTTGCCGCTGCCGATGGGAAAGGTGATCTTTTTGCCCGCGGCGAGCTTCTTTTCTTTGAAGCTCTGTGCTGCGCTCTCGGCGGGCTTGCCCTCGGCGGTGTCGGGCTCGACGTCGATGCGCAGCTCGGTCACTGACTCGTCCGCGGTCAAGGACAGCGTCGGGCGATCCGGGGCCGAGACCTTGGACGTAAGCCCCATGCGCAGCGGATCCGCCTGCGCCGTCTGCACCCCAAGACCCAGACAGACGATGCACGCCGCAAGCAAGCACACCCACGGAACGAGCGCTGTTCTATGCGTCATAGACACCCCAGACGACCGCGGTCGCCGATCCATTTCATAGGCGGCGTCCGTCTCGACCCGCCACATCCTCGACATACGGCGAGCGTATCGCCGCCCATGCGCCTCGTAAAGAAGTGCGTATGCCCCCTTTGAAACCCCCGTGACAGCGCACAGAAATCAGAGCTTGGCACGGCGACGTAGTACATCCCGCAGACGAGTCACAGGGGGTGGGATGCGGCCCGTCGAGCGAAGGCGTTCACACAAGAGCTTCGCTACGTTTAGCTCACGGTCGGCTGGTGTCGGCTGCGGTGGACGCTTGGGCGTGCGATCCAGGCCCGGCACATGGCTGCGCAGGTGCCGGAAGATCTCTTTGCCTGAGAACGTCAGACACCATGCCCCGGATTGCAGCTCGTCTTTTAGGCGCGTGTCGGCGGCGATCAGCGCGCTGCGGCGGGTCTGTGGATCGTTCCAGCGCGAAAAAGAGGCGGTGTGCTGGGTCCAATAGCGAGCGAGGCTCAGGTGTTCTTCTGCGGCGTGCAGACTCGGAAGATCCTGCCGCGGATCCGTCGGAAACTCAGCGCCTAGCTCATTGTGCAGCTCTCGCAGCACAGACTTGCACGCCATCCACGCGCGCAGCGCTTCGGCCCGTGCTTTGGCCCGCGCTTCGATCTGTTCTGGGCTCTCGCGGGAAGAGATCTGGCTCAGTGCCTCAAAGTCGAGCAGCAGGTTTTCCAGCTCATGAGCGGGCCAGCGCAACACATCACAGCCTGGCTGGTCCCACATCGCGTGGTTGTCGTCATCGAAGTCGCGGTCCACGATGCCAAAGACGCGCTCGGCAAACTCAGGTGGCCGCGATCCGACGAGGGCCTGAACGCCGGCCTTGCCGCGCGCCACCAAGACATTGATCTGCGCGTCTTGCCACAGAAGCGTCAGCACCTCGCGCGAAAGCTCGTCTTCGACCCAGACGGACAGGCGACCCCGGTACAGGTCGAGCACCGTCGTCTTCATGACTGCGCCTCATTGCTGCCGCTCTCCGACGACAGGCTGGCCCGCGGATCGGCATCGCCGATCAAGATGAAGCGCTCGTACGAAAGGGCCTGCGACAGGATCTCTTCCGACTGTGTGGCGACGATGAACTGCGAGGTCGGCGATAGCTCGCGCAGGGCGGGAATGATCAGGCGCTGCCAGCTTGTATGCATGTGCTGCTCTGGCTCGTCGATCAGCACAAAGTCGGCGGGGCGGTCGGAAAAGACCAGCGGCCCGGCAAACGCGAACAGCGCCACCTGGCCTGAGCTGAGCCGATCCAGCGTCAGCAGCTTGGGAATGTCGCTGCGCGTCGCGGATAGCTCGCGCGCTTGTTCCAGGCTGGTGATGTCTTCGGGGATCGGCTGCGTCGCATCGCGCAGCACCACCTCATCGCCCGAGCCGGGGTTGTTGCTGGCCGGGAGGACATCCAGCGTCTGATTCTTCGTCGAAAAGCGCGTCCAGAAGCGCTGCAGGCGCTCAAACGGCGAGCCCCCTTTTTCTGTCGTGCTGCCGCGCCGGTTTCGTCGATAGAACGAGTTGATCAGCAAGCGCTTGAGGTTCGCGAGCCGCTGGCCTTCATCTCGCTGTTGGCCATCGACCTTGTATGGCGTGTGCCCCAAGCGCACCGGCTCGCGCCGCGCTGAGAAGTACTCGACCCGCGGCCAGGAGTCGCCGCGAAAAGCACCCCTCCAACCGGCGGGGATAGGCCACGGCTGTTGCCCATTCGGTCCGACGGTGAAGAACTGTGGCAGCTCAAACGGCGAAGGCGGCTGATAGACGCGCCAGCACAATGCATCTGAGGGGGTCGGTTGATCGACGCCGCGCAGGTTTGCTTGCAGCCTAAAGTTCTCGGCGCCGAAGCGGATCTGTTCCTTTAGCGGGGCGGCATCTTGGGGCAGAAGATCATCGCGGGCTAAGAGCAACAGGATCGCTTCCAGCACCGCCGTCTTGCCGCAGCCGTTGTCGCCGGCTAGGACGATCAGCGGGATCGGCTCATCGGTTTCGTCACGAAAGTCCAGGTGCAGCCTGTCGATGCCGCGGAAGTCTTGGATATCCAGGTCCAGCAGGCGAAAGCCCACAGAGCCGTTCGTGGCTGTAGCCATGGGACGATTCGTATCACGATTCAAGGTCCGGCTTGCTGGCGGTTCCAGAGCGGAAAATCTGCGCGATCCGATGGCTTGAAAATCCGCAGGGTGGGGCGCAAGGTAGCGGCATGGTCGCGCACGGGGAAAATGAGCAGGAGGCACGACGGACAGAGCGACGGACAGAGCGCCGGACAGAGCGCCGGGAAGAGCGCTGGGAAGAGCGCCGCGCCGAGCTGGTCAAAAAGGGCGTGCCCGCCGGGTATCGACCCTGGCTGCACTTGCTTTTGCCATCGCTGGTGGCGCTGGTCACGCTGGTTGTTGCCATCGGGCAGATTCACGACCTGCGCGCCGTCGACCTGTGGACGATTCCGATCACGTACATCGCGGGCCTGGGCTTCGAGTGGCGGGTCCACAAAGACGTCCTGCATCGCCGCCTGCCGCTGCTTTCCGAGCTCTACGAGCGGCACGAGCGCACGCACCACGTGATCTATACGGCGTCGGACATGACCATGCGCTCGCAGCAGGAATGGATGCTGGTGCTGATGCCGTGGTTCGCCATCGTGCTGATCATCGGGATGCTGCTGCCGGTGGTGGCGTTTGTGACCTGGGTGGCAAACCGCACCTGCGCGATGTTGTCGCTGTGTACGTCGGTGCTGTTCTTTCTGCAGTACGAGTGGATGCACTTGGCCTATCACCTGCCGGCCGAGCACCCGGTGGCCAAGCTGTGGCTGATTCGCGTCTTGGGCGCGCTGCATACCAGCCATCACGATCCGCGGAACATGAAGCGCTGGAACTTCAACGTCACCATCCCGCTGTTCGACGTTCTGCACGGCACGCTGAACCGGCAGGCGCTGCGCTCGGTCCGTCCGGCCAAGCCGCAAGGCCCGGCAGAGTCCGCACAGTAACCGATAAAACGGCCGCGGCTTCTTCAAGAGCAAAGAGCGCAGGTATCAGCGGGAGGGTCAGGACCCATCCCCCCCAAGAGCGCAGGTATGTGCAGGAGGGTCAGGACCCATCCCCCCCAAGAGCGCAGGTATCAGCAGGAGGGTCAGGACCCATCCCCCCCAAGAGCGCAGGTATCAGCGGGAGGGTCAGGACCCTTCCCCCCAAGAGCGCAGGTATCAGCGGGAGGGTCAGGACCCTGATCAGGCGAAGCGGGCTTAGTCGCAGCTTGCGCCTTTGGCGAAGCCGGTGCGGGGGGACTTTTTGATGCGGGCTTCGGTGGCGGGGCCATAGAGGCCGTCGGTGGCGATCTTGTCGCCGGGGTTGTTGTGGTTCCACAGGCGCTGGAAGGCCAGAACGCCCTTGGCATCGGCGCCGCCCGTGTAGTCGAAGTGGACGGGATCGCCCGAGCCAAACCAGCGGAAGCCCTGGCCGGCCAAGATGCTCTTCCACGAGCTGTAGTCCGAGGTGTCGATGGCCAAGCCGTCTTCGTGGTTGCTGCGTCCGGGCTGTGCGGCCAAGCCGACACCGCAGCGTCCGCCGCGATACCAGGCGTACAGCATCCACTGCTGGGCCACGGTGCGCAGCGTCGAGTTCAGGCCCAGTCGGCTGCGTCCGCTGGTGGCGCGGCGGATGGCGGCGGCGGCCGGGTTCTGCAGGTACGGCAGCGCCGCGGCGCTGGTCAACGAGACATTGGCTCCAGTCAGGTTGCCCATCAGGCCAGGGCGGATGCAGTTCATTTCAGCGACGATCTGGTCAGACAGGCCGCGGATCGCCGCCGTCGTGCAGGCGCTGGATTCCATGGCGCCCTGCACCGTGTCCATCGCCGCGGTGGCCATGTACTCGGCCCAGGGCATGCGCTCGGCATAGGGACCCAGGTCTTCGCCGACTCCGTCGAGATCGTCTAGCTCGGCGCCGCAGCCAGCGAGCGACAGAGCCAGGCCAAGGCCCAGCGCCGCCGCGAGGCCCCTGCCTGGCTGCCGCATCGCGTTCGTGTGTGCTGCCTGCGGGTTCATTGCTGGGGTCGAGATGGGCGACGTGGTCATGGGAGGCCTCTTTTGTCCGTGCGCGTGAAATGGAATGGGGTCTGCGACTGCCAACAGCCGAGCGCGATGCGGGCTGCACGCGGTGCATGCTGCCTGCGCGGGGCTGCGGCGGTCCAAGGTTGCATGGCATATGCCACGCACGCGGGCGGTGCTGCCAGGACGGACGCGACGGGAAGCCCGGCTGACGAGGCGGTCTGCGTGGGGGACCAGGCCCCAGGCGCTGCAGGCTGCCCTCTGCACCGGGGACTTGGCGTAAAGTAACCAGACCATGCGCATCGCGCTGTTCGGTGGCAGCTTCGACCCTCCGCACATTGGTCATCAGCTGGCGTGCCTGTACGTGCTTGAGACGCACGAGGTCGACGAGGTCTGGATGCTGCCCTGCGCGCAGCACCCGTTTGAAAAGCAGATGTCGCCGTTCGCCCATCGCGTCGCGATGTGCCAGCATGCCGTGGCGTCGCTGCCGCGCGTCCAGGTCTGCACGATCGAGCAAGAGCTTTCTGGCCCGAGCTATACCCTGCACACGGTGCGCGAGCTTTCGGCGCGCCATCCGCAGCATGAGTTCTTGCTGGTCATCGGCGCGGACCTGCTGCGCGAGCGGGCGCACTGGCATGGCGCCGCCGAGCTGTGTCAGCGCGTACGCTTCATCGTGCTGGGTCGCCGTCACGTCGAGGGTACGCATCCACCGCGCCCTCCGGCGGGGCTGGCGCACGCATCGCAGGCGGCAATGGCACAGGGATCCCTTGTGGCCGTGCAGCCGAGCGACCTGCGCCATGTCGAGCCCTTGGATCTGCCGGCGGTAAGCTCGACGGCGGTGCGGCAGGCTCTAGCGGAAGGCAGGCAGCCGCGCGCCTGGGTGAGTCGTCGCGTGCTTTCCTATATTCAAGAACACGGGCTGTACCGGCCCGTCGCGGAATCCAAGACCCGCGCCGAGGAGACCGATGCGATTCGATGACCAAGAGCCGATTTCCGTGCCGACGCGAAACGAGCGTGTGCTGGTGGTGGGGGCCGGGCCGGTGGGCCATGCGCTGGCTGCGGCGCTGACCGAGGCGGGATTCAACCTGCGACACTGGTCACGGGCCCGCGGGCCGCTGTGGGAAGAGCCCGAGGCGAGCTCTCGGCAGGCGGCCGACATCGTGGTCTTGGCGGTGCGCGACGAGGCGATTGCCCAGGCGGCGCGCTATATCGTCGAGCATGGCGCGGCCGGTCCGAAGAGCGTGCTTCTGCACTGTGCGGGGGCGCTGCCTCCGGTCGAGGTGCTTGCGGCCGAGCGTGCGCAGGTGCGCGGCGTGGGCATGCTGCATCCGCTGCACTCGTTTGTGGCCGGCGAAGAGGTCGCGGCGAAAAAGACGCTGAGCGGAGTGGTGTTTGCCGTGTCCGGGGACGAAGCAGGGCAGGCGGCGGCGCAGCTTTTGTGCGATGCGCTGGGCGGCGTGGCCCTGCCCTTGGCCGGCGAGCAGCAGGCGGCGTATCACGCGGCGGCGGTGATGGCAGCGGGCCACGTGGCTGCGCTGATCGATGTCGCGGCGCATGTGCTGGCGAATATCGGCCTGCATCGGCCCGACGCAGAAAAGGCCTTGGCTGGACTGACGCGGTCGGTGATCGACAACATCGAGCGCTTCGGCCTGCCCGCGGCGCTGACCGGACCGTTTGCGCGCGGCGATGGAGCGACGGTGGCCCGCCACTTGGCCGGCTTGTCGGCGATCTCGGCGGAAGCGGAGGCCGTCTATCGCGCGCTGGGGCCAAGCTCCCTGGACCTGGCGTATCGCAAAGGCAGCGCGGAAAGCGGCGACCTCGATCGCTTGGCCGAGATCCTGTTTGCACCGATAGGACCATCTGGTGGGCGCTCGACATAGCGCTGTGAGACGTCGGATGGGGATGCGTCAGGCGTGCTTGGGTCTGGGTTTTTTTTCCGCGCTCTTGCTAGCCCGCGGGCTGGGCGTGGCGCAGACGGCGCAGACGGGGCTCAGCCAGGCTGCGACCCCGTCAGGATCGTCGAAGACGGCGACGGCGGCGACAGGGACAGGTGTACCGGCCAGCGCCGAGCCCGGCACCGCACAGCCCGCTTCGCCGCCCGCGCCGACGTTTGGCCCCCTTGCGCCGGTCCCGCCCAGCGAGCGCCGCAACGTCATCTTGGTGCTGATCGACGGCGTGCGCATGCGCGAGGTCATGGGCCGCAGCATCGACGACAACGGCAAGCCGGTGCGGGCGAGCGAGCTTTTGCCCAACCTGACGGCGCTGCGCAAAGCCGGGGTGTTCTTTTCGCGCTTTCAGATCAGCAACCCGGCCGGCGTCAGCCTGCCTGGCTATGGCGATATCTTTGCGGGAAGGCGGCAGGAAAAGCTGCTGTCGAACACGCCGCCAACCGCTGATCTGCGCAGCCATTATCCGACGGTGTTTCAGGGCCTGCGCAAGCAGCTCAACCTGGGCTTTGATGGGGTGGCGCTGATCGCTTCGTGGTCGCCGCTGTGCAGCATCGCGGTGCTGCCTCCGGTGGCGGCGGCTGACGACTTTTTCCGAAGCTGTGGCTTCAAGAACAGCGCGGTGCTGCCGCCTGTGCCCGGCCAGGGGACCGAGGGCTCGGGGCCTGCCTCGCCGCCGCCGAGTCCGCAAGACGCCGGTCAGGCCACGTTGCCAAGCGGTGGCTTGGTGGCGCAGCCGAGCTACTTCAAGCCCGAGATCTATGGCGGCTCGCGTGCGGACTCGGACACGTTTCTGGAAGCGCTCTCTGAGCTGCCGCGAAGAAAGCCACGCTTTGCGGTGATTCAGTGGGTCGATGCCGATGAAGAAGCCCACCTGCAGCGTCGCGTGCAGCGTCGCGTGGCGCAGAGCTACGGCATCTTTCACTATCACCAGGCGCTGCGGGCCAGCGACTATTACCTGGGGCGGCTGTGGGCCTTGTTGCAGAGCGATCCGCACTATCGCGGCACGACGTACCTGTTGGTGACGACGGATCACGGGCGAGACGACTATCCCGAGCCAGAGCAGTGGGCCTTGCACGGCCACTGCGTGTCCGAGTTCGGGTCACGGCGGCTGTGCCCTGGCTGCAGTCGCATCTTTGCGCTGGCCGTCGGGCCGGGGCTGAAGCCGCAGACCGTGAAGAAGGTCTATGACCACACCAGCCTGGCGCCGAGCGTTGCGCAGCTTTTGGGCACGACGCTGCCCGGCGTCACCGGGGCCGTGATGCCTGAGCTCTTGCCGCCGCAGTAACGGATGGGGAAGGTCGCCGGGCTGGCGAGGCGAGCTTACGTGGGGCCGAGCAGGAAGGGCAGCGTGGTGTTGATGTTGAGCGGCACCGGATCGCCATCCTTGACGACGCCGTTGGCATAGACGCTGGCCGCGGCGGCGGGGACACCGATCAGCAGGTTCAGCGTCGTGTCGACGACGTTGTTGTTGATGCCGACCGAGCCTAGGTTGGATGTACCGCTGATGTCCGGCTGACGGCCGCCACAGTTGGTGGGATCGCCAAGCTCGACGGCCAGGTAGCGATTGCAGACCGACTTGGTGGTGTCGATGAACAGGTAGTCGTTGGCGAGGATGTTCGACAGCGTCGTGTACATCATGCCGCTTGGCGGCGTGAACTGGTTGCCGCAGATGCCATCGACGCCATCCCAGAAGGCCAGCGCGTCGGCGATCCATGGGCGGCCGGCATAGTTGCCCTGCCAGTTGGCCGGATTGACCGAGGCGTTGTAGCCATCCTGCATGACCGTCTTGGTGCCCGCGCCAGCACCCATGAGCGTCTGCTCAAAGGGGTTGACCAGCATCAGGTTGATCAGCGGTCGTCCGACGCGATCGATCTGCATGCCGAGGACGGGCGGGGCCGGGATGCCGCCCATGTCGACGGTCGGCATGTCGGACGGCGCCAGGTCATAGGCCACGTACAGGAAGTCGCCCGTGTTGCTTTCGGAACAGCCAGCCGCCGAGAGTCCAAGAAGGAGGCCGAGTGCAAAAAATGAAGTCTTCATGGGGTGCCTCCTTTCCTACATCCGGTTGTTGATGGTGGCCCAGACGGCCAGGTTGGTCTTGCCCTGCGCCAAGAGCAGGCTCTTGTTGACCGAGAGCATGAGCCCCATGACATTCCGGCCGGCATAGCTGTCGACGCGCGTACCGCCGGTCAGCGCATTCCGTGCCGCATCCCGTTCCGCCGTCGAGAACTGATAGCAACCATTGGCCATGCGCGTCTTGCCGGCCAAGGTGGTTCGGATCGACGCCATCATGCCACCGACGCCATTTGCCGGCGTGTCATAGGCGAAGTATGGATCGTTGCGACGACCCGCATAGAAGCTGAGCTTCTGGTCGGGGCTGAAGTTGACGCGCTCGGTACCGCCGACGGCATAGGTCGACCTGCCGACCCAGCACTCGGCACGCGCCGTACTTTGGACGCGGCAGATGATGGGGATGTCCGCAGCCGGGGCCGCATCATTAAGACCCGAGCGGGCGCTGGTGTGGATGACGTACAGCAGGTTGGGATCAAACAGGGTTCCAACGGGCGCGTTGGGATTGAGCGTCAGGACGAAGAACACGTTGTTGCCTGTCGGGTCCATCCAGGCAAACAGGTCGACGATGTCGAGCTTCTCTTTGCCGGTGCCGGTGACGGCCGCGCCATCGCCGCGATCGGATGCCTGTGCTGTTGGTCCCGCGACGTTGGCAGCGATGCCGAAGCTCAGCGCGGTGGCCCACATCTTCCAGCTCATGGTTAGTCTCCTAGGCAGTAATGGCGAGACGGGCCGTGAAGGCAAAAAGGCGGCCATGGCAGGCGGCTCGACTCGCCGGGAAAGACTCGGGGTCGAATAAGCTTATCACATCCCATTTGCGGCACGTGTGCTCGCTCGTTTCCGACGAGCGCAGCGCCCGCAGGTTAGGCTCGCTTGGCGCGGTCGCCGCGCTCTCCTTTGCCGTCCGCGTCGCCCGGCTTCCCGCCATCGATGCGCTCAAAGCGGAGCTTGCTGGCCCCGATCTGAATCAGGTCTCCGTCTTGCAGCACATAGTCGTCGACGATGTGGCGGCCATTTATGTACGTGCCGCTGCTGCTGCCGAGATCATGGGCGATGAAGCCGCGCCCCACCCACTGGATCAGTGCGTGTCGTCGCGTGGCCAGCGCGTCGTCGAGCACCAGGTCATTGTCGCGACCGCGGCCAATGCGGCACTCGGGACCCATGGGGACGACCTTGCCGTGCTGCGGACCATCGACGAAGACCAGCCGCGCTTTTGCCGGGGGCCCCAGCTGACCCTGCAGCTTGATCACCATGTGCTGCGCCGACGGTGTCGCGTTCTGCGTCACCCCGCGATTGAGCCCGGTGTTCAGCATCTGCTGATCCATGTTGGTCTTGCGCAGCACGCTGTATTCGTCGGGCTTGGGCGCTTTTTGGGCGATCTGCAGATCGTCCAGCAGTGCTTCGTGCAGATCGTGAAGCGGACTGTCGACGGGAGGCACGCCGCCATGCACCGCTTCCACCTGCGCTTTGGCTTTTTCCAAGATCGGAATCGCCGCTGCGAAGCCACGTTGGTCGAAAAGAGCCCGCGCTTTTTGGCGCTGCTCGATGGTCAAGGCCAGGACCACAAGCTCTTTGGCGCGGGGGTCGACTTCGTCGCTGGGCAGCGTCGTCAGATCGATCTGGACCTCGTCTCGCAGCACCTGCGGCTCGCGCGTTTGGCCGCGCGCATCGACCGCGGCGAAAGCGGCCCGCGTGGGCTGATAGCCAAGCGCCACTTTCAGGGTGCGTACGCGACCGATGTCACGGCGGGCCGAGATCTTAAGCTCGACGACGACATGGATCTCTTCGCCGAGCAGCATGTCCGACAGGCTGATGCGCAGCCCGCCTTCGCCGAATGAAGTCCGCGCATCGCCGAGGACGCGCAGGATCTCGACGCCTGGGGCCGGGGCCATGGTCAGCGCCACGTCTTCGGCGATCACGTCGCGCTGCGCACCGAGCGCGCGTGCGAAGCTGCTGGCCGCCATCGTCGTGTCTTTGACATAGGCATATCGTCCGCCGCCAGCATCCGAGAGCGAAAGCAAGAGGTCTTCGTTGTGCTGCGCGCCATAGCCCAGCGTCGACACGGCAACGCTGCGCGACTTGATCTGCGCGACCTCGCCCGAGAGACCTTCGAGGGTCTGCGTCCCGACGTTGGGCTGACCGTCGGACAGAAGCAAGATCAGCTGTCGTTCGTCGCTGGCTCGCGGAGGAAACTGCAGCGCGGCATGGCTGAGGCCGGCGCTCATGTTGGTATAGCCATCGGCGGCCAGGCTTTCACTGGCGCGCTCGATGCTGCGGCGGGTGCTGCCTTGACCCAGCGTCGCGATGGGGACCACCGTCTGAGCGCTGGTTGAAAACGTCACCACCCCCAGCGCATCGTCGTCGCCCAAGATCGAGGACAAGCGCGCCACCGATTCTTTTACTTGGGCAAGGGGGTTGCCCTTCATCGATCCCGACACATCCAGCAAGAGGACCGCGCTCAGCCTGGGCTGGGGGCCGCTGCGTTGGGTTGGAGCGCTGATCTTGATCAGCACATAGTCAGTCTGGGTGGTGCCCACCTGCATGCTGCGATGCAGGGGCAGCGCCTCAAGACGGAGGGACTGCGCATCCATAGCGCCATCGTATCACGCAGGTTTCGCGGTCGATCCGGGTCGGCAGCCCGAGAGTGGGTCGGGCCCGGCTGCGTGCCTTGGATCGGCTGCCAGATCGCGCGGCCCAGCGGTCTGTGCGTCGGGGCTTTGTCCAAGGGCGCTGTTGACAGGTGGGATCCACGGCGGCATTCTGCGCGTCTGTTTCGCCATGCAGGCGGCTGTGTCGTCGGCTAGTTCCGTCGGAGCTGGCTGCCCGGATCAGTGAAAAAGGACACCGCCTGGCAGACCCCATGACCCGCAGGTGAGGCCGTCGTGAAGCTTGTCCATGTGAAGTCCCTCGTGATCCCCGAAGTAAAGGTCTTGCGCTTCGCCCGCTTCCGCGACGCGCGAGGCTACTTCACCGAGACGTACCGCCGCAGCGACTTCCAAAATCATCCCGATCTGCGCTGCTTCGACGGCGTCGACTTCGTGCAGGTCAACGAGAGCTATTCGCGTCGCGGCACCGTACGCGGTCTGCACTTTCAGTGGAGCCCCTATGTCGGCAAGCTGGTGCGCACGGTACACGGCCGGATGATCGATCTGGTGCTGGACATTCGCCATGGCTCGCCGACCTGCGGCAAGATCCTGGCCTATGACATTCCCGCGTCGCCGGATCGCGACGAGGCCGAGTGGATCTGGGTGCCGCCTGGCTTTGCGCACGGCAACTTCTTTCCGCAAGAGACGCTGATCGAATACTTCTGCAGCGGCCACTACAGCCCGACGACCGAAGCCGGCATCTGTCCGCTTTCTGAGGACATCGACTGGTCGCTGTGCGAGCGCGAGACGCCCGAGCTTCGTCCGCTGTTCTTGCAACTAACCGGGCAGCTTCCGGCCCAGCCCAGCGTCGAGGGGCCGTTTTTGTCGGACAAGGACCGGGCCGGCTTCAGTGTGGCCGGCTGGCTGGCTGATCCGCGGTCGCAGGTCTTTGCTTATTCTTCTGCCCCCTAAGGATGCGTGATGAGCGAGTGGCGAACCCTCATTGTCGACGACGAAGAAACGTACGCTCGCGGCTTGCAGCGCTTGCTGGGGCGCCGCGGCATTGAGGCGGATGTCGCCATCACCGCCGCTGAGGGCTTGCTCAGAGCGCGCCGTCATCCGTACATCCTGATCTTGCTCGATCACATGCTGCCCGACGGGTCGGGCCTGGATCTGATCGGGCCCTTGCGACAGAGCAAGCCAGCGCCGGCTGTGCTGATGATGACCGCGTACGGCACCATCGAAAACGCTGTCGAAGCCATGCGGCGTGGGGCGACCGATTACGTTCCCAAGTCGACCGAGCTTCCCGATGTCGTCGAGCGCGTCGTCGAGGCCGAGCGGGTGGCACGGGCCGCGAGGCAGATCCCAGCATCCCCGGCGAGCGCGGCCAGCAGCAATCTGGCGCAGGCGTTCTTGGGCGAATCGACGCGCATGCGCGAGGTACGGGCTCGCATTGCAGAAGTCGCGGCATCTCCCGACACGACGGTGCTGCTGTCGGGCGAGAGTGGCACCGGCAAAGGCATCGCCGCCCGCGCCATCCACACCCTGTCGAGTCGAGCCGGCGAGCCGTTTGTCGCCATCGACTGCGTTGCGCTGCCGACGCCTCTGGCGGAAAGCGAGCTGTTCGGTCACGAAAAAGGCGCCTTCACGGGTGCTGAACGACAGAAGCCCGGTCGCTTGGAAATGGCGGGACGCGGCACCGTGCTGCTCGACGAGATCGGCGACATGGAGTTTCCGCTGCAAGGCAAGCTCTTGCGCGTGCTGGAAGAGCGCACGTTCGAGCGAGTCGGCGGCGTGCGGCCGGTGGCCTTTGATGCCCGCGTCATCGCCGCGTCGCACCGCGACCTGTCTGAGCTGGTCAGCGAAAAGAAGTTTCGCCTGGACCTGTTCCATCGTCTGTCGGTGTTTCCGATTCACCTGCCGCCGCTGCGCAGCCGAGGCAGCGACGACATCCTGCTTCTTTCGCAGCACTTCTTGGGCGAGTTCGCCAGCCGCATGGGCAAGACGCTCTCGCTATCGCGCGAGGTGTCGGATCTGCTGACGAACTACGACTTTCCCGGCAACGTGCGTGAGCTTCGCAACCTGATGGAGCGCGCTGTGATTTTGGCCTCGCCGACGACGACCGAGTTCACGCCGGATCTTTTGCCCCCGCGCGTGGCCGAGATCACGCTGCAGCGTCAGCTTGCGCCACTGACCGCACCGAGCGAGCGCGGCTTGACCGTCACCTTCGAGCCCGGTCGCGACACGCTGGAAAACCTAGAGCGCCGCTTGCTGGAAGAAGCGCTGCGCATGGCGGGGGGCAAGAAGGTGAAAGCGGCCGAGATCCTGGGCATCTCGCGCTTTGCTCTTTTGCGGCGCGTCGAAAAGTTCGGGCTGTAGCGTCGACGATTCCGTCGCCCGCGCCCAGAAACGACAGGCCCAAACGAGCAGACAAGGCAAGCCCTGCGCCGAGCGACGCGGGGTACACGCAACAAACGGGGATGGGTGAAGACGGAAGGAAGCAGCGGGGACGAGATCGAAGCAGTCGCCGCGAAGCAGTCGCGCGCTACTTCTTGGACTCGGTCTTGGGAGCCGCGGCTTTCTTGGCGGGGGCGGGCTTCTTGGCCGGCTCCTTCTTGGCCGGTTCCTTCTTGGCTGCGGCCAGCGTCGGCTTGACCTTGTTCAGCGCCTTGGTCAGGCGCGAGATCTTGCGCGAGGCCGTCTTCTTGTGAATGACGCCCTTCTGCGCCGCCTTGGCTAGCTGCTGGATCGCTTGCTCGACGGTCGGCGTGACCGATTCGGGGGACTCTTGCGCCTTATCGAGCACAGCGCGGGCGCGCTTCACTCGGGTACGCATGGTGACAAGGTGCTGCAGGTTGCGCTCGCGGCGCTTGATGCGCTGCCGGTTGCGTTTTTCGGCCGATGCGACGTTCGCCAAGGGGTCCTCCGAGAACTGGGCACAGACCGCAGTGCATTGCGTCCATGCGCCATCGAATCCACAAGAAAGTCCGCTACCTTTATCCGAGCCCGCCCTGCCCTGTCAACCTTTTCGCCGCGGACCGCCTTGGATCGCTGAGGATCCCTGGTGGTTTAGCGCGGCGCCTTATGGGTCATACTGAGCCACAGGCGATGGGCATCAAAGGTCCCATCGCGGGCCGTCGATGCGCGCTCAGAAAGAGAGCAGCGCACAAGAGAGAAGCGCGCCGGAACCTCGGCCTCGGGCCTTTGGTGATTGCAGACCGCAAGCTGATAGCCAGCAGCGGCGGCGGCCTTCGCGACCCTGGCATCAATGCCTGGCTGGTCGGAAAGCGGCGCCGGGGCCAGAGCAGGGCTGTGCTCGCCATGCGCGATGAGCACGCGACGGCTCTTGACAAGCTCGCTGTCTAGCGCTGCGTCATCGAGAGAGGCAAACGGGACCAGACTGCAGCCATGCGAGCCTAGCTCGCCCCCGGCAGCGCGGATCTCGGGTAGCAGCGAGGGCGTAAGCAGCGACGAGGCATCGATATGTCCAGTCGGTGGACCGGATCCAATGTGGTCTTGCAGCCGGGCACGAAGCGCATCGATCAGCGCCTGGCGCGGACCGGCCGGAACGCGAGCGAGAGCGAGGCGCAGCGCCTGGGCCTGCTGCGGCCACGTCGGATGGGCCAAAAGAGGCGCCAGGCGGGGGTCGGCTTGTAAAAGCGGCAGGCTCTGCGCGCGAGCGACGGGATCGGCCAGCGCCCGCACCAGCAGGTCAGGCCACGGCCACACGGGATCGTGGACCAGCAGATCCGTGGCGACAAAGACCGTAAACGGGATCCCCAAGCGCTTGAGTAGCGGCGCCGCCAGAGTCGCTACTCCGGCGTGGCCACCGTCGAAGGTCACGGCGACGCAGCGCCTGGGCAGATCGTCTTGCAGGGCCATGGCCGAGAGCGACACCGGCTGATATCCAGCAGACAGCAGCGTCTGAAGCTGCTGTTCCAGAGTCGGCCTTGTGATGAGCGCAGTCGAATCAAAGCCACGAAGCTCAGAGACCACGGCTTGGTAGCGCAGGATCAGACGCTGCGGCTTTCGAGAAAAGCGCAGACCCAGCGCCCGTGCGTGAAGCGTCAGGCTGGGGGGCTGGGCTGCGCTTCGACTCGTCGAGTGCGTGGCTGACGCTGGACTCTCGATGTGTGCGGTCAGATCGGCGATTTCGAAAAGGAGTGCCACGTGCTCGGACAGAACCTGAGTGGGGTGCAGCGCTTCCCGCAGGCTGTGCAGCGACGCGTGGGTGGCAGCGACTGCATGGGCTGACGGCGCAGCAGCCGGATGAAGCTCGGCGACGAGCTGCGCAAGGGCCTGGGGCAGCTCGGCTTTGGGGACGGAGCGCAGCAGAGCGGGCGGCAGATCCAGCGCCTGAATCTCGGCGGGGATTACGCGTCCGCTTGAGCCAAAGCCGACCAGCAGCACCGGCTTGCCCAGCACCAAGGCGACGGCGATGCGACGGGCGGCATCCCGCGCATCCTGCTCATCCTGCACAACGACGACGAGGCCGGCACAACCCGCCAGGCGCTGCGCTTCGCTGGCGTCTGCCGACCGGGTCACGGGTGCGCCGTCGAGAGAAATCGCCTGCACGCCCGGCGAGCCGGCACAGAGCTGCTCTGGCGCCGTGCCGTAGACACCCAGCACCACCGAGTCGCGCGCCGTCGTCGGTTGGGTATTCAGCGTCGCAGCCTGCGCCTCGAAGATGGCAGCGTCGAGAAGCGGCGGCAAGACATGGATGCGCGCGGGAGCAAGCCGCGGTCGCCCGCTGTCTGGGCCCAAGACCCGCAACAAGTCGTCGAGCTGCTGCTGGCTGCCGACCACGGCGTGCTGCAAGACGATGCCTTCGTCCGCGGTCGGATCGATCTCCGTCGGCGCTGCTGGTTTCTTGCGCGGTCGACGGTGCGGATCCAAAAGCGGGGCATTGGGCCAGAAGTAACAGACGAGCGGGCAGCCCAAGCGCTCGGCGGTGCGGCGCAGGTGCCGGCTCGACGGAATGCCGGTGGCGATCAGCACGTGTGGCCGGGCTTTTTGCACCGCGCGCTGCACCTGCAGCGTCGACAGCCGCCCCAGACCATGGCGAATCAGATGCACCTCGGCCCCGGACTGTTCCAGGGCGCGGGCCACGGCAGACAGGCTCGCCGCGTCGCTGCGGCTTCGGCCTCCCTCTAGCACAAGGGCGATGCGCAGCCGCTCACCGTCGGTCGCAAGCGCAGACATGCGACCAAGATATCAGAGCCGCTGCGGCGGCTTGCCGGCGATTCGGCGCACGGCCTGGCCTGCTGGTTTATGGCCCGGTTTCGCCGCGTGTTTCACCGCTGGAGTGCGCTTTGCCGCGTGGTCAGGGCTCTTTGTTGCGGCCTTGTCGCTGGGGCCGGACTTGGCCGACGAGCCTTTAGAGGGCGGTGCGGCTCGTCGACTGGCGTCGCCGGTTGGCTGGGCGGTTGTCGGCTCGCGTTCGCGCAGCGAGACGCCGCGGTTGCCGACGGCGATGCGTTGGGAATCCGGCAGCACAACGGCCCGCAGCAGCTGATCTTCGCGCAGATAGCGCTTGGCGACCGCTTGCAGGGTCTCAGGCTCTAGCTTGCGCAGAAGATCGGCTGGACTTTCGTCGCCGAGCGCCGGATCGGCCTGTCCGAACAAGAGCCCGCGAGCAAGCTGCAGCGCGCGATCGCTGCGTCGCTGACTGGCCAAGACCCAGCGACTCGCCAGCCGCTCGCGCGCCAAGGCCAGGGCGTTGGCGTCGGGAGGATGATCCAAAAAGCGCCGTAGCTCGTCGCGCAGGCTGGCCTCGGCGGCGTCCAGGTTGCGCGGCGTGGTCGCCACATACAAAGCCAGGGTGCTGTCTGGCACGCAGCCCGTGCGGATTCCTTCGACGGTAAAGGCCAGGGCACGCCGGCTGAGCAGGGCCTGCTGCGCTTGACCGATGCCGCTTTCGGAAGCCAAGAGCTCAAGCAGCAGGGAAAGAGCGGCCTGCGTCGAGGCGAATGCCGGCGAGCGACGCGCCCCACGCGTCACCGAGCAGCCGGGCACAGCCGCGCCCAGAACCAAGTGGGCCTGCTGGGTCGGGGCAAAGGCAAACGTCTGGGCGTCAGCTCCGCGCTCGCTGGACAGAGTGCTTGTCATCGCAGGCGCAGCGTCGGACGCAGCGGCTGTCCCGGTCGAGGCCCCACGCGTCGGCTCGCCCACGACTGAGACGGCTCCCAGCCACGGCGAGAGCTGTGCCACGACGGCGTGCGGGTCGAAGTCTCCGACGAGGGCCAGCACTAGGGAGCTATGCGTGTAGGTACGCAGTTTTTCCTGCAACTGACGCGTGGTCAGCACCGCCACCGTCGCTGCGAGGTCTTCGTAGGCCGCGGCCGCAGGGCGTGACGTGCCGGAGAGCTTGGGCGACGAAGCGGGCTGCGCCAAAGCGGTCCGGTGCAGGCCGGCTTGGAAGAGCTGCCAAGCGAAGCGGGCTGCGTCGATCTCGGTCGCCGAGCGCTGTGCCCGCGGAGCCAGATCGCGCAGTGGTGGGCGACGGCTGGAAAGGACGACATCGCGACGTGCCCGCTCGACATCGGCTTCGCTGATGGCTGGCGATTCGATGCAGTCGCGCAGCAAAGCCAGGCCCTGCGGCACGTTTTCGCTGGGAAGCTGCATCCGCAGAGCAAACGCGTCGTCGCTGGTCTCGGCCCCCAGGCTCAGGTGCAGGTCGGCTGACAGTGCGGCAAAGCGAGCACTGGGCAAGGCCGTCGTCGCGCGCGGCCACACCCGCACCAACAGATCATGCAAGCCTCGCTGCCGCGGGTCTTCGCGGTGGCGACCGCCGGGCCACAGCGCCGTGAGGGCGACCCGCTTACTCGCCGAAAGAGGGCTCGGTCGCGCCTCGGGCAGCAGCACGATGTGGGCTCCCGTCTGGGCTTGCAGCACCATCGCTTTGGCGGCGGCTTCGACTGGCTGCGCCACAGCACCGCTGCGCACCGTCGCAGGCGGCACCTGGGCAGAGCGGCTGGACAGGGTGTGTAGCTGCTCGCGGACGCGACGCTCTAGCGCGGCGCGGGCATCCAGAGAGAACCGCGCCTGCGTCGGCAGCAGCAGCGAGACGCGGTCCACCTGCAGAAAGCGAGCGAGCGCTCGCCGCAGATCCGCGGCGCTAAGCGAAAGCAGGCGCTGCTGGAAGATCGCTTCGTCGAGGCCAGCCAGCCAGAGGCTGGCGATGCGCAGGCCCTGGCCGGCGGGCGTCTCGGCGCGCTGGGCGATGTCCAGGCTGACGCGGCGGCGTGCTTGCGCCACAAGCTCGTCGGTCACGCTGTCAGCCAAGCGGCAGATGGCGTCGACGGCAGCACGCACGCTGTCGGCTGGATCCGACGCGGTATTCGGGATGCGTAGGACCCACAGCGAAGGGCTCTGTCCGGGGCCGGGGATCAGCGAGGCGGTCCCCCCCAGCGAAAGGCCGAGCTGAGCGGCGACTTCCATGGCCGCCAGATCGTGTGGTGTGGCGCCGTCGAGGGCAAAGGCAAGCCAGGTACTTTGGGCGTCGCCGCCGCTCTTTTCAGCGACGGGGGGCAATAACAAAAGCTGCGGACCGGGTCGATGACTCTCGGCGGGCGGGCTCTTCACAGTGCCGACCGCGCGAGGGGGCGGCCATGCGGCCGGATTCGACAGGCGGCCTCGGGTACGCGCGATGTGCGCGTCGAGCTCAGTAAGCCCAGAGCGGGCTAGGCTGAGCGCGGCAGCATCGAGGCCTCCTGAGAGGATCAGCGTCAGGGCCGGTGGGCGATACGACTGCTGCCAGTGCTCACGCAGGGCGGAAGCGGACAGGCTGGCAAGCTGCTCGGGCGAGCCAACGATCGGTCGGGCGCCAGGATGGCGCTCGCCAAAGGCGCTTGCGAACAGGCGCTGCAGCGGCGCAGCCGAAGACGGCTCCAGCGCGGTTGACAGCGAAAGAGCCTGTCGGTGCTGCGCCAAGCGCGCCTCGGCCTCGCGGCCTTCCGGCAGGGGGGGGGTAGACAGCAGGGCATGCACGAACTGCAGGGCATCCCCGAGGCGCGTGCGATCGCCGACGACCTGATACGCCGTGTATTCCGGTGTAGTGAACGCCTGAACCCGCCAGCCTTGCGCTCGAAGCTGCATGGCGCGTGCTCCGGCGGGGTGGCTGGGATCCATCAGCACGTGCTCAAGCAGGTGGCGCAGTCCGGCGGCGGGCAGAGGCGTGCTCGGTGTGACCTGCGGCGCGCGGACGAGCGCGGTCACAGCGACGGCAGCAGTCAGCGAATCGGGCGAGACGAGCAGGGTCGCCTCGGCGATCTTTTCGCTGCGCAATGCCGGCGGGTTTTCAGATCGCGCGACCGGCCCCAGCGCTCGCTTCGTGCTGTCGGCGGCCCAGGTCCCGTGCGGCAGAAACCAGACCCAGCACAGCGCGGCGAGCGTGCGACCCAGCGAGCGGTGCTGTGCTGGCGGCGACCTCATGCGCCGGAGCCTGTGGCAAGGCGGGCGGCACCGCTCTGCTGCAAGCGGCGGATCTCTTCCGCGCTGAAGCCGGCTTCCTGCAGGATGGCGAAGCTGTGTTCGCCAAGCTGCGGCGGCGGGCAGACCTGACCCACCGCATGCGGCGGCAGGGCCGGCGTACGCACCTGCGAAAGCGGAGGGATGGGTGTGCCGTCGCTGCGCGTGCCAGAAGACGCTGCGATCGAAAAGAACTGCTCGCGTGATGCATGGACGGGATGCTGTGAAAGCTCGTCCAGCTCTAGCACGGGCTCGACGCAGACATCGCTGCCCAAGGCGGCAAAGTGCGCGATCCACTGGTCGCGCGTCTTCTGCAACAGGATGGCCTGGATCTCGGCTCGCACCGCATCTTGCTGCGCGTCGTCGCCGATTAGCTCAGACGGATCGCCGGGGCGGCCGATGGCGGCGTTGAAGGCCAGCCAGAACTTTGGTTCAAGGGCGCCGACAGCCAGAAAGCGGCCATCGCCTGCGCGATACACCCGATAGCACGCCTTCCCCCCCGTCAGAAGCTCGCCACCCCGTCGCGGAGGCGGTCCGCCCGCGGCGCGATTGCATAGCTCGGGAATCAGGAAGGACAGCGCGCCTTCGCACATTGATACGTCGAGGTGGCTGCCTTGGCCGGTCTTTTCCGCGACGCGCAGCGCGCCCAAGATCTGTACGGCTGGCCACAGCGCACCGGCTCCCAAGTCGGCCACTTGAATGGGCATGACATGGGGCGGATCCGCCTCGCGCTCGCCGCACAGACCGAGCACGCCGGCCAGCGCGACATAGTTCAGATCGTGTCCGGCGCGATCGCGATAGGGCCCGGTTTGGCCATAGCCCGTGATCGAACAGACCACCAGGGCCGGGTTGTGCTGGTGCAAGGTCGCAACCGAGAGCCCGAGACGATCGAGCACACCGGGGCGGAAACTCTCGACCAGGACGTGATAGTGGGGCAGCAGACGCAGCAGGGCATCGCGTGCCGCCGGGTTCTTCAGGTCTAGGCTTAGCGAGCGCTTGTCGCGGTTGATCGACGCAAAGCGCGCCGAGACATCCCACGATCCCTGCGCGGATCCGACGGTAACCAAGGGCGGAAACAGCCGCAGATAGTCGCCGACATGGGGATCTTCGACCTTGTCGACCTGCGCGCCCAAGTCCGAAAGGATCATGGTGCAGAACGGCCCCGGCAAGAGCCGAGACAGATCGAGAACGCGAACGCCCGATAAGGGGCGCACTGGCGCAGAGGTGCTCATGGGGAATGTCCAGAACCGAGGGGATGCCGTCGCAGCGAGGGTCTAGCGATCGGCAGAGACAGCGTGTAGGGCAGTCTGCTTTGGGTGAGCGGTAGCAGACGGTACGACGTGCCTAGACCGCGCTCAGCTTGAACAGGTTCTGCAGCTTCATCGCCAGCATCGGATTGCCGCTGACGCGCAGCTTGCCCTGCATGAAAAGCTGCATGCCCAGGTTCGGGTTCTGCAGCATCGATACGAAGTCGGCGTTGGTGACTTCGATCGTACACTCGACGCCCTGGTCCTTGACGCCCTTGCTGATGCCGGGAGGCGAGGACTTGAGATCGACGGTCCACTCGCCGCCGCCCTCGCCGCTGATCTTAAATACGTACACCGCGCCTACCTGCTGAGCGGCCGCGGGGTTCTTGGCGATCGACGCAGGCAGGATGTTGTCGAACAAGTCAGAAGCGGACGTCGGAATTCCAGCCATGGTGGTGTGCTCCTTGGGTTCTCGGGCGGGCCTGCCAGAGCTGGATGGGGATGTGCCCATCTTCGGGGTCCTTACCGGCTTGCATGGCCTGATGCGCCTGGTGATTAAATGGTGCGGTTTTCCGTACCACGCTGCGGCGCGGCCTGTCAACGCGCCTCGTGGTCCTGCGGGCCGAGCCGTCCGACGGAACCAACGCCCAGGATCGTCTGAAACAGGCAGCAAAGGAGATGGCGCTGCGCCGCAAAAAAGTTCCCCCGCCGACCGTATCAACGACGGCGAAACCCAAGGCATCCGCTACGAAGACCCAGGCCCGCGCGGCGGTTGCGGTGAAGGCCGCGTTTGTGCCGGAAGGGGGCGCGGGATCCAGCGCGCCGCTGCGCGGACAGGCGCTGCCTCTTTCGCTGGCGACGGATGCGTACCTGGATTCGCTGCGGCTTGAGCGCGGGCTGTCGCGCAACTCGATCCTGGCCTATGCCCGCGATCTGGCCCGCTTTGCCGACTTCGTCCAGACCTACGACGCGGCGGCGGCAGAGGACGCACGGCGTCTCGACGGTCGGCACGCTCTGGCGTATGCGGTGGGCTTGGGGCAGGCCGAGCTCAGCGTGCGATCGCAGGCGCGCATGCTGGTGGCGCTGCGCGGTCTGTCGCGATACCTGCGCAGCGAAAACTGGATCGAGCGCGACTTTGCCCAAGAGGTCACGCTGCCGCGCCTGGGTCGCCCCTTGCCCAAGGCACTTTCGAGTGAGGACATCGAGGCGCTTCTGCGGGCTCCCGACACCAAGACGCCGCGCGGCCTGCGCGATGCGGCGATGCTAGAGCTTCTGTACAGCACCGGCCTGCGCGTGTCCGAGCTGATCTCGCTGCGCTGCGACGATGTGCATCCCGAGTACCTGCGCACCGTCGGAAAAGGACAGAAGACGCGCATCGTTCCGCTGGGCGGTATGGCGCGCCAGGCGATCACCCGCTATCTGACCGAAGCGCGGCCGAGCCTGTTGCATGGGCGAGCGCATGCGGCGCTGTTCATCACCCATCGCGGGCAGGCGATGACGCGCCAAGGATTTTGGAAGCTGATCACGACGTATGCGCGGGCCGCTGGTCTGCGCGCCGCGGCGCATCCGCACGTGCTGCGCCACACGTTTGCCACGCACCTTGTGAATCGCGGAGCCGATCTGCGGGCTGTGCAAGCGATGCTGGGACATGCCGACATCAGCAGCACGCAGATCTATACGCACATGGAAGCTCCGACGCTGCGACGCGTGTACAAGAAGCATCATCCACGCGCCTGAAGGCCGCGCCGGGCAGCGAAAAATTTGCTGCACGAAGGAGCGGATGATAGCCAAACAGGTATGCCCCAACAGTCGTTGTTTGGTCCTTCCTTCTCGGACTCTGGCCATGGCCGCGAGCGTCGCGCCGAGCCCATGGGACCCGAGGTCAGCGGCGAGCTTGCGCTGGCCGTCTCGTCCGATGAAGTAAGCGCGAGTCCGCAGCAAGAAGAGCGTCGTTATCGCCGCATCTTGGCGCGCAAGGAAAAGCTCGGCGATCTGTTTGGCATGGCGGCTTGTTACATCCGGCTGGGCGATCTGTATCTGGCGCGCGGCGACAGCGAGCAGGCCGGCGATCTGTATCGCAAGTCGCTGCGTCTGGCGCGAGCCGCCAACACGGCGCGCAAGTCGCTGGCTCCAGAAGACCTGAGCTAGTTGAGGTCGGCACCCTTCGTTTGGGCAGGCCTCTTTTCGTCGCTGTTTTTGCTGGGAGTGGCTGTGGCGGGCGAAGAGCTCGCGCCGCCTGCGAAAAAGACAGAGCGCTCGGAAGAAGCCGCGTTGCTTGCGCAGTCCCTGCAGGTCGTCGTGGTCGAGACGCCAAGCTGGGATAGCTCGCAAGGCACACTGCAGCTTTATGCACGCGAGCAGACTGGCCAGCCGTTTCAGCCCAAAGGACCGTCGCGGCCCGCCTGGATCGGCCGGGCGGGTGCCGCTTGGCGCAGCGATCGTGCGATCGAGGATCGCGATGCCCTTTCGGGTCCACGCAAGCGCGAGGGCGATGGCCGCTCGCCTGTGGGTCTGTTTGTGCTGGGCGATCTGTGGGGCTATGCCGCGCAGGCGCCGTCGGAGGTGCGGCTTTCGTATCGCGCCATCACGGATCGCGATCGCTGCGTCGACGATGTGGCATCGGATCAATACAACCAGCTAACCCAGGCACAGGCTGCCGCTGGGCCCGAGCCGTGGCAGTCTGCCGAGCGCCTGCGGCTTGGCACGGAGCACTACAAGTTCCTGGTGCCGATCGACTACAACCGCTTGCTGGCGCCGGGCAGCGCTTCTGCGGGCGAGCGTCCGCGGCGAGGCGCTGGAAGCTGCATCTTTCTGCACGTCGCGCCGCCTCCCGGAGCGGGAACCGCGGGCTGCACCGCGTTGGCAGAGGCGGATCTTTTGCACGTGCTGCGCTTTCTCGATCCGGCGAAGCGACCGCTGTTCCTCTTGTTGCCGCGACCGGCAAAAGCCGATGCGGGGCGACGCTGGAAGCTTCCCAACGAGCTGCTCTTGTCGCTGCTTGCACCGTCGTCGCTTGCACCGTCGTCGCTGCCGGTGCGAAAGAACGCTCCTTAGGCAGGTCCCGCTGCGCGCAGCCTGCGGTCAGAGACAAAAATTGTCACGTCGCTTGGCGCTGTTACGCTGCGTCTGTGGACTGCCCGTCTTGTTACTACCCGAATGAAGAAGACGCGCGCTTTTGCATTCGCTGTGCGGCCGCGCTGGGGGTTTCGCTGCAGCAGCTTCCGTCCGAGCCGCCGCCGGCCCCCGATCCGCGCATGGGCGCCGCGGTCCCGCCCGATGCTGGACGGGTCGATCCTGGCTTTTTAGGCGAGCGCTATCGAGTTCTGCGCTGTCTGGGCAGCGGTGGATTTGGCTCGGTCTACGAAGCGGAAGAGACCGACACCGGCCTGCGTGTCGCCGTAAAAATTCTGCATCACTCTGCGCTGCTGGATGCCCGCATGCGCGAGCGCTTCCTGCAAGAGGCGCGCATGATCGCCGAGCTTCGCAGTCCGCATGTCGTGCGGCTGTATGACTTCGCGGTCACGCCGATCGTGGAAGTGGCCTCCTCTGCGACGTCCGAGCCGACCCGTCCACGCAGCGCGGCTCCACGAGCGCTCTCGGGAGGGCTGCCCTATCTGGTGATGGAGCTGATCGAAGGAAAGAACCTCGCATCCCTGCTGATGCGGGGGGTGCTGTCACCGCGCCGGACGCTCCATATCCTGGCCCAGGTCTGCGCCGCGTTGGGAGAAGCGCACGCGCTGGGCATCGTGCATCGCGACATCAAGCCGGACAACATCTTGCTTGTGAAGCAGCCGTCGTCGCGGGCCGAGGATCTGGTCAAGGTCGTCGACTTTGGCGTCGCTCGCCTGCGCGGCCCCGCCACGCGCCCGTCGGATGTCTTGGGCACGCCGGCTTTTATCTCACCTGAGACCTTGGCCAACGAACCAGTCGATGGCCGCTCGGATCTGTACTCGCTGGGCATGCTGATGTGGCAGATGATGCTCGGCGATCTGCCGTTCCCTGCGTCGAATCAAGCGGTGATGATGAATTCGCACCTGGCGGCTCCGCGGCGACGTCCATCGGACATCCTGCCGCAGCTTCGTGGGCGCTTGCCGGCGGCGCTTGAGGCGCTGATGGTTTGCCTGATTGCCCGTCGCCCGGTGGATCGTCCCGCCAGTGCGTATGAAGTGCGCGCCGAGCTTCTGGCCCTTTTGCCGCGCGTACCCGACGAGCCATTTGCCGATATGGCGCTGCCCAACTTTGGTCCGTGCTGGGATGGGCCGCTGGATCCCCTGCCTTCGTCCTCGGCTCAGGCGGTTGCATATCCGGCATCCCCGAGCGCCGCTGCCGCCGGCCAAGCAGAGCTCCACCCGACGAAGAAGGCACCGCGCCGTATGCAGATCGAGCGCCGTCGCGCGCTGCGAACCGATCAAGCCCCGCCACATTCTGCGGCCCTGGTTGAGCCCGCAGTGCCTCTATACAGCCGGCTGCAGCGCTTGGTGCAGGGCTGGGGGGGCCGGCGCGATCGCGGCGACGCCTCACACTAAGCGCGGCTCTAAACTACAGAAACAGATAGGGACCAGACCGGGTGTCTGGCATCGGTTCGGGCGGGTGTCTGCCCTCGCTCAGCAAAACAGGGGGCGAGCGCTTGCCGACCTCTTGACCGCGGCGGGACGGTCGTGGTCTGTTAGTAAGCTATGGTAAGGCTTCCTATTGTCTCCCTCCCTGCCCTAGGGTCCATGCTTGGGCTCTTGCTCGCCAGCGCCCCGGTTCACGCGTCGGAGTGGTGGCACGACAGCGAACGTGGCTGCGGTCTGATCGAAAATTGGCGCAAGACCAACCGCATCGCCGATCTGCCTGGCTGCGACGGAGAGCTTCCCAAAGGCGCGCCTCCGGGCGAGGTGGCGATGCACGATGCCAAGAAGCTCTTGCGGGAAGCCGAGAAGCTGATCGAGTCGGACAAGCCCGCAGAGGTCGATGCCAAGATCGCGCAAGCGACCGAGCTTATGAACCGCGCGCCAAGCGACCCACGCGTTCACTGGGCCCGTGGGCACTATGCGCAGGCCATCAAGGTGCTAAAGGGCAAGGTGGCGCTGGCCCCCAAGGTCGCCAAGCTGCGTAGCTCGGTGAAGGCGGTGGCGGACGTGGCCTCGCAGGCCAAGCCCGACGGCAAAGCGCTGGGTGATGCGATCACAGCCTGCGTGGCGGCATTCAAAGAAGCCGAAGGTGCGGGCGTCGATCTTTCGATGCCGTATGAGCTGACCGCCGGCAAGCTGCGACCGCTCAAGGAAGACTTGCAAGAGTGCGAAGCCGCCAAGAGCAAGGTGACGGACAGCGTCGCCAAGCCGGACGAGACCAAGAAACCGGAAGAGACCAAGAAACCGGAAGAGACCAAGAAACCGGCGGGTGGCAGCGACGGTGGTGTGCCGCGCGAGAAGTGGGCTAAGAAGCTCAAGGGCGATCGCAAGAAGGTCTTTGAAGATCACCCCGACGCGTTCCCCGAGTTCGAAGGCGATCCCGGTCCGAAGGGCGCGTCCAAGGCTCCCGAGTGGAAGTACGGCAGCGAGGTCTTCCGCTTCAAGGGCAACAAGCTCAAGAAAGAGTAGCCGGCGATGCCTGTCCCCAAGACGCCGCTGTGTACGGTCGACGCGATCATCGAGCTCGTCGATCACCCGCACACGCTGGCGCATCCGCACGAGCCGGCGTTTGTGTTGATCGAGCGTCGGCATCCGCCGCTGGGCTGGGCCATTCCGGGCGGCTTCGTCGACATCGGCGAGTCGCTGGCCCACGCCGCAGCGCGCGAGGCGCTGGAAGAGACCTCACTTTCCGTCGAAATTCGCGAGCAGCTGTTTTCGTATTCGCGGCCCGATCGCGATCCGCGCGGGCATACGATCTCGACGGTGTTTATCGGACGGGCGCACGGACAGCCCAAGGCGGCGGATGACGCCAAGAACGTGCGCGTGTTCACGGAACAGACCTTGCCCCCGCTTGCGTTCGATCATGCCCAGATCCTCGCGGACTACTTCGAGTTCCGTCGCAGCGGTCGTCGCCCTCCCGCCGATCGCTGACCCCGTTTCATCGCCAGGCTGACCGCCCCAGCACAACGTGATACGGCAGGGGCATGCCGAGATCTGCGCCCAGCCCTGCCCGCTTCATGACGAGCGCCATGTGTAGCTTGCTTGCGCTTGGCTGCGCCGATGTTCCCGTCGAGCCGAGCGCGCCTGTGCCACACGTTGGCGAGACGCGGGCCATCGTGCCTGGCCCCGGCCTGCCCAGCGAGTACACGACGCTGCGCGATCAGCTCGCTGCGCAGTCGAACAACAACCTCGATGTCGTGCGGCATGGCGATCGCGTGTTCTTGGCGACGCGGCTATCGAAAGATCACTTCGCGTCGGCAGACACGTATCTGTTTGTGTTCTCGTCACGGGACGAGCGGACGTGGGACTTTGAGGCGCGCTTTTTCGTCGGAGCCGATCTGCGCGAGCCACGCTTTCTGTCGTTTGCCGGCGCACTGTATCTGTACTGGGCCAAGCTGGGTACGAGTCCGCTTTCGTTCGAGCCCAAGGGCATGCTGATGAGCCGTCGCCTGGGCCCTGCGCAGTGGTCGATGCCCCAGAGCCTGTATCGCCCCGACGAGCCGTATATCCCATGGCGCGCCAAAGAGCGCCGCGGCAGCGCGTGGCTTGTCGTGTATCGCAATGGCGAACGCATCTATGATTTTTCCGGCCTGCCGCTGTCGATCGAGCTCTTGCGCAGCGATGACGGGCGGACGTTTTTTCCGCTGCGGCGCGAACAGCCTGCGGTGCAAATAGGCGGAGGATCCGAGACCGATTTTGAATTCGACGAGCGCGGCGATCTGTACGCCGTCGTGCGCAACGAAGCCGGAGACGCGAGCGGCTTCGGCAGCAAGATCTGCACGGCCGCTGCAGGGGATCTGGCGTCGTGGCGCTGCGCAACCGATCCAAAAAAGTACGACTCGCCGCTGGTCTTTCGTCACCGCGATGGCATCTATCTGATCGCGCGGCGCAACCTGTCCGAGACGGGATATTTCGCGCTCAATCCGTCGGCGCCGTGGTCCGTGGGCGAGAGCGCGCTCAATCAGCTCGACTATTCCGCGCGGCCCAAGCGCTGTGCGCTGTGGCAGATCGATCGCGCCAGTCTGCAGGTGCGGCACGTGATCGATGTACCGGGCTGGGGCGACACCTGTTTTCCGTCGCTCTTGACGCCTGCCGCCGAAGCCCCCGGAGACGCCGGAAGCGGACCGCGCACGCTGGTTTTGTACAACTATTCGTCGCCGCTCGATGACCCTGAAAACGGCGAGCGGGCGTGGAACGAAGCGCAGAAGCGCGAGACTCGCATCTATCGCAGCGAGCTTCACATGCCCTAGCTGTAGGCCTGCGATCGATCGGGGCGTGCTCAGGTGCGGACGCGGGCATTGAGCACGCGCAGGCGACGTACCAGAACCAGCAAGATCTGCTCTTGAATCTGCGGTCGACGAGCCATTAGCTCGCCCAGGTCGGCGGCCCGCAGGCGCAGAAGCTCGGCAGGCTCGACGACCACGGCATCGGCGCTGCGCGCTTCGCGATCGATGACCGAAAGCTCGCCGAAAAACTCGCGCTCGCCCAGGGTTGCAATGGTGGTGGTGCCGTCGCGGATCGCCACCTTGCCTTGCGCGATGATGTACATGTCTTCGCCGGTCTCGCCTTTGCGAAACACGACCTCGCCGGCTGGGTGCTCGACGGTGTCGAGGATCTCGGCGACCAGGCGCAGATCTTCGCCAGGGATCTCGGCAAACAGGGGCACGCTGCGCAGAAAACGCATCCGCTCAAACACCGGGATCAAGGCAGCATCCTTTGCATAAAGTTCAGGGAAGCGCGCCGCTGCTCGCTGGCCATAGGTGATGAGCGCGCAGACACGCAGGTGTTCGTCGTCGAGGCCGACGATAAAAGCCAAGGGATCGTCGATCGCGGCGTGATCCAGAAGCTCGACTTGTTCCGCGGCCAAGAGGCGCTCGCGCAGGCTGAGCTTGTCGAAAAGCGGCACGACCTTGCGCGCCAGATCCAAGGGCAGCGCCATTTCCAAAAGCTCGGCGACCTGCGCTTCTTTGTCGCCTTTGTCCGGCGGGCGCGTGATGCCGGCCTGTGTGCGTCGCAGGCCGATCTCGACGGCACTGGTCAAGCTGCGGCTGTGCAGCAAAGACAGCATGCGCAGCACGCGCTGGCGAACGGTGCGGAAACGAAGCTCGATCTCGCCGCCCAGGAATGCGTACTCGGCAGCGAGATCCCAGTCGGGTGTGCCGTCGTCGCGCGCCACGCCTGCGAGCAGCGACAGGTAACGAAAGCTCTCTGCGATGTCGAGCAGCAAGACCGGCTCGACGGTGATGTAGGACAGCGGCGGCAAGCGGCCTGACTGCACGTGTCGCGACAGAGTCTGGATGGCGCGCTCGCGCACGCTGATATCGCAATGCGCCAAGAGCCGCGTCAGCCCCTGCCCCGACGGAGATCCAGCCAAGATCTCGGGCAAGCTGCGCGAGCTTGGGGCGGCGGGAGTTTCGCGATACGCCGCGATCTTCTGACAGGCCAGGTCGAGAGACTCGCTGCTCCAGCTTAGAAGTGCGGTGACGGCTGCTTCGGTGGTCCGCGGGTCTTCCAGAAGCGGTGCCAGATTGGGCAGCAGGCTGCGCGCTCGCATGCACACGATGGCTTGCAGCGCGGCCAGGCGAACCTGCACATCGCTTTCGGCTTGGTCTTTGGTGGGACTTGCGCTGGATGGCAAAGACGGTGGCTGTGCCAGACAGCGGGCGACGGCGCGCAGGATTCCCTCGCTTTCGCCGTTTCGGGCATCCAAGACCGACAGCGCGGTTCGCACGACGTGTGGCTCGGGATCGCTCAGCAACGCAACCAGAGCCTCGCCGCTTGGGCTTGCCGGTCCGTCGTGGATGAGGACTGCAAGGACGCGGCTCTCGGCCCGCACCTGGGCATCGCTGTCGTTCTGGGCGTCGTGGATGTACTGGGGCAGGACCGCTGCTTCGGGATGCGTCGGCGCTGCGGGGACGGGGCCCAGGGTCTTGGCTTGGTGCGCGGTGCGCAGGCAGCGAATCGCGGCGCGTCGGACCTCGGCCGATGGATCGTCGCGCAGCAGCGTGGCGATCGGCGCAAGGGGCGCTTCCGGGTGGTTCGACAGCGTTTCCAGCACGGCCATGCGTACCATCGCGGACGGATGCTTCAGGCCGGCACGTAGCAGCGAGACAGCCAGAGCAGGCTCGGCATAGTTGAGCAGCTCAACGGCCAGAAGCGCGCGGCCTTCGTCCTCGCCGTGCAGATCGTGGGCGATGGTCTCAGCAGCGTGGCGATCGATGTGCGTCTCTAGCTCGGCGTCATCCAGGCGAAGCTTGCGATCGTCGAGAGCCCGCCGCAGCGCCGTGACATAGGCGCGCTGCAGCCGCGTCATCACCAGCGCCACCATTCCCAGGACGACGACCATGGTCAGAAGCGACAGGAGTCGCGGATCGGCTCCCTGTAAGAGCGTCGCCAAGATCACCGCGGTTAAGGCATAGGCCAGCGGCGCGACCACACCGCGCGACAGCACGCGCGCTTGCGTGCGACGGATGACTGGAAGGGGCGTCTGCGCTTGCTCCATCGCGGAAGCCCACAGCGCTCCTTTGAGCACGCGATCGTTGGCGCGCATCAACACGATGGGCGCAAAGCCCGGTGCGATCAGCGCGAACATCGCGAACAGCGACGTCAGAACCGGCGTGATGGCCAGGCTCTGCGTGGCGCCTAAGCGCGACAGGATGCGGCTGGACAGGCCCAGCTGCAGCACCAAGCTGACGGCGCTGGTGATGCCATAAAAGCGACCAAAGAACCCGGCGATCGCCGCCTGCGCACCATAGCGATCGCGAGCCGTTGCCAGCAGCTGATATTCCATAAGCTGCTCGCCCAGCAGGGCCAAGACGCTGAGCAGGAGGCACAGGCGCATCAGCGGCACCTGCAGCACGAATTCAAAGCCGTCCCGCCAGCCGGCCAATAGCGACGGGGGGCGTGTGCTGCGTGGCGTCTCGCGCAGGTCGGTGCGGGCCACGCGGCGGATCTGCAGGATCGCCAGCGCAAACAGCAGCGGCACAACCAACAAGAAGCCCTGCACGCCGATCAAGCTGACGAGCTGGGACAGAAGCAGACCGCCGAGCGTCCAGGCAATGCTGGCTCCGACACCCGCGAGCGGCAGGATGCGCTTGGCCGAGCGCGCATCGACCGTGCTGGACACAACGCTCCACGTCTGGATGACGGCGAGGCCGCTTATGGCTTCGATGACGACGTAGACAACAAACGGCGTTCCGGGGACCGCGGCGGAAAGCAGAATGCGCAAGAGCACGCTCGCGATCGCTCCGCCCGAAAGAGTCCACTGTGCAAGTCGCACGGGGCCCATGCGCGCGGCGCCTGTCACCAGCAGCGCGGACAGCGGGGCGATGGTCAGCGCTGCCGCGGCGAAGGCCCACGGGATCATGGTGCGTGGATACGCCGAAAGAAAAATGCCGCCTTGCACGGCCTTCAAGAAAACCAAGGCGGCTGAGACCGTGAAGATCAGGCTGAAGACGCGCAGCGCCCGTTGGCCTTCGCCTTCGGCTAGGTTTAGAAAGCGGGCCAGGATCGAGCCGGCCGAGGACGCTCCTTCGAGCTCGCGCGTCGCCTGCCAGGACAAGCCCGCCACAGCCGTTGAAAGCGAACCGGGCAGGACGCCCGACTGTGTCAGCGGCGATGTCGACGGTCCTCGTGGGCGAGGGGCTGCCTCAGGCAGGCGCGCGGCCGAAGGATCGCTGCCTCTCACGGCGTGTGCCCCTGCGGCTGGCCGCTGCTCGCACTCGTGGGCAGAGGTTGGCTGGGCAAGGGGCTGGTCTGCGACTCAGCATCGGCAGCAGGCAGACGCCACGCACGCAGACGACCAACGTTGCGCGCATCCTGTGGCGCGATCGGCTGCAGCGGGGCGCGGGCCGCTGTCGATAGCTGCTGATAGTAGCTATTGGCGACGAGGATTTCGCCGGGTCCGGCCATGTTCATCAGACGGGCCGCGACGTTTATGACATCGGCGATGGCGGTGCTGTTGGCGCGACAGGACGGCCGCAGCGACACGATCTGCAGGTCGCCGTACGCGATGCCGATGTGCATGCCCGAGCTGGGCTGCTGCCGGTCGATCTGTCGCTGCCAATAGTCCGAGACCGCCTCGCCAACGCTGAGCAGCGCCTGCGCCGCCTGCAGAGCGTGCTCGATATAGCCAGGGCAGCGATCGGGAACACCGAACAGCGCCAAGACCTGATCGCCAACGAAGTTCTCGACCATGCCGCCGCGGTTGACGACCTCGTACCGTGCCTTGGAATAAAACGAGGTCAGGCAGTCGCGCACGATGGGGTCGTTGGGTGTGTCGCGGACATAACTGGAAAACGAGCACAGGTCGGCGATCACCACCGCCACGCCGTGATAGGTGCCAGGCGGCAGGATCTCGCGGGGGGACAGGTTCTTGGCTTGGCGGATTTGACGCAGTCGCCAGAAAGCGAAGCGCCACAGAAGCTGTTCTTTGACGGCATCCAAGGCGGGTGGCTCGCTTTCGCGTGACCAGCTCGTGATGTCGTGGGGCGGTTTGGCCAAAGAGGCCGGTGTTGTCGACGAGAATGCGTAGCTGGCCATCTCACGCTGGATCGCATCACGCATATCGAGCAGATGGACTTCATCGATGGCCGGAGCGCGAACGTGGAACGTGTGCTCAATCTCGGAAAGCAGGCGCGGCTCATCCCAGACTTCGACCGACAGCGACGGGATCACCACGCTGCGGATGGCACGCAACAGGCCGGCGGCATCGCTGCGGTTCTGTAGATCCAAGACGACGATCAGGTGCGTGGCCAGCGAGTGGCCAGGCAGGCTGCGACCGTACTTGAGGCGCAGACGAGACAAGAGCTCATCATCTGGCACACCGAACTTGATCTCGATGAAGTGCGGCGATGGTCCGCGCGGGGGCATCGTCGAGCAGACATGCACGTCGGCGTAGGGGCCACCTGGGGCCAGGGCATACTCGCGTTCGATGCGCAGGGCGTCCGGGGGCAGCGCCGCTTCCTGCATGTGGCGGAACCGACACAGCTCACAGCACAGCTCTTCGAGAAACAGGCGTAGCTCTTGCGTCGTCAGCGACATGCGGGACCCGCTTCATGATACCGCGAATAGCGGCGCGGTTTCGCAGACCTGTGCGATCGCGCCGTGGCCGCGGGCTTCCCGGTCGAGATCCGAAGGGTCCCCGCTAGTGTCCGGTCCCTGAAGTCCTGGGCATTGATGGCGCTCCTTTTGTGGGGAGGAAACAGGGAGAGCTCGCGATGGGAATCGGTCGTCCTCTGAGTCCGCTGGTTTTGACGGAAGCGCAGCGTCAGATGCTTGATCGTTGGGTCCGCCAAAATTCCAAGGAGCAGTCGCTGGCACTGCGCGTGCGCATCGTGCTTCTGAGTGCGCGCGGTCTGCCCAATCAGCAGGTTGCAGCGCGCCTCGGCGTCACGGGGGCGACTGTCGGGAAATGGCGGGCTCGGTTCATCGCGCAGGGAATCCCTGGGCTCTGCGATGCACCACGTAGCGGAGCGCCGCATACGCGGACCGATGAGCGCGTGCAGCAGGTCCTCCGCACGACGCTGCAGAGTCGGCCTCGCGACGCGACGCATTGGAGTACCCGCACGCTGGGCAAGCACCTGTCCGAGAGCAAAACCAGCGTGCATCGCGGCGTTCATCGCATGGGGCGCGCCTTCGGTTTGCAGCCGCATCGCAGCGAGACCTTCAAGCTCTCGTCAGACCCGCTGTTCGTCGACAAGGTGCGCGATATCGTCGGCCTGTATCTGCAGCCGCCCGAGCGAGCCCTTGTGCTGTGCGTCGACGAGAAATCGCAGCTTCAAGCGCTCGACCGGACGCAGCCGCTTGTGCCCATGTCACCCGGCCAGCCCAAGCGGCGCACCCATGACGATCGACGACACGGCACGACGAGCCTGTTTGCCGCGCTCGACATCCAGACGGGCCACGTGATCAGAGAGACCCACCGCCGCCATCGCGCAGTGGAGTTCCGCGCGTTCCTCGACACCATCGAGCGCAGCGTGCCGCACGAGCTGGACGTGCACCTGGTGATGGACAACTACGGCACGCACAAGACTCAGCTAATCCGTCGCTGGCTTGCGAAGAGGCCCCGCTTTCACGTGCACTTCACGCCCACCTCGTCCTCGTGGATCAATCAAGTCGAACGGTTCTTTGCGCTGCTGACCCAGCGGCAAATACGACGGGGAACGCATCGTTCAGTACAGGAACTCGAAGCGGCGCTGCGCCACTACATCGACGAGCACAACCACAGCGCCAAGCCCTTCAGCTGGACCAAAACCGCCGACCCAATCCTCGAAAGCATCGAACGCTTTTGTCTACGAACTTCAGGGATAGGACACTAGTCAGAGCCAGGTCCAGACGGATCAGAGACGATGCGTCAGCCTCGGCTGACCCACGGATGTCAGACTGAACCACCGTCGATACGCAGCATGCCAAGCCTCGCTCTTGTGCGCCCGCCCGGAGGCAGCAAAGACCGCTGAACAGAAAAAATGCAAACCCACCTTGGCGGTATCTTGGCGGGTCGGTTCATATCAGGTGGCGGTCCACGCCTCGCCGGACGAGGGCTGGAACAGCTGCTCGCAGGCCGCACTGGTCTCGGCGGCTAGCTGTTCGACGGGGACTTTGCGTAGGCTGGCCACCACGCGAGCCGTCAGAAGCAGGTTGGCGGGCTCGTTGCGGCGACCGCGCAGCGGAACCGGCGACAGATACGGGGAATCGGTCTCAAGCAGCAGCCGGTCCGACGGAACGAAGGCGGCGACCGCACGGAGCTCTTCTGCGTTCTTAAACGTGACGATGCCGGACAGCGAGATGTGAAAGCCAAAGTCTAGCCACCGTCGGGCTTCTTCGCGGTTTCCGGTGAAGCAGTGGACCACTCCGCCATGGCGCGCTGCCTGCGCGGTATCGCCGTCGCCATGCACGATCTGCAGGGCTTCGGCATGGGCATCGCGGATGTGCAGCGACAGCGGCTTCCCGACGGCATTGGACAGGCGCACGAAGCGTCGGAACAGCGCTCGCTGAGCCGCTGGCGTCGAGTGGTTGTAGTGATAGTCGAGTCCTGTTTCTCCGACGGCAACGACCCGTGGATCGTGCGTCCAGCGTGTCAGATCGCGCCACAGCACGGCGGCATCGGGGGATAGCTGATCTTCGTCGCGGACCCCAGCAGGAGCGTCGTCTCCTTCGATGGTCTTGGCATCGTGGGGATGTACGCCGATCGCCGCGACAATGTGCCGATGGTGCCGCGCATACGCCAAGGCATTTTCAATCTCGGCGCGTCCGCGGCCTGAGCCGATCACGATCAGCTTCGAGACGCCGGCTTGTCGAGCGCGCAACAGAACCGCAGGGCGTTCGTCTTGCGGTGGCAGCTCGGTGGCGCCCGCTTGGTTGGGGGGCGTGCGGAAGTCATCGGGTTCCAGGTGGCAGTGGCTGTCGATTAACTGCAGCATCGAGTCAGGTTCCAAAGGGCATGGGGCAAGGCCAGACAGCATAGCGCAGGTTGCAGGTCGCCTCTCGGTCGTTTGCCATCTTGTGGCACGGCGGCTCGCGTCGCAGCGTTTTGTGGGGCCGCAGCGACGAGACTAACTCGGCTTCACGCGCCGCGATGCAGTCCGATACAATGCCAAGCAGGCAGCGCCTGGGGGCCGGGGGAAGGTCAGAGACACCATGTCAGGTTTTGTTCTGAACTACGCGAGCATCAAAAGCTGGGCCGAGCGGCTGGGGCTGGCATTTCGCTACAGCGACGAGGCGGGACAGATTGCCGTGCTCTGCCGATTGCTGGATGTCGACGTGCCCATGGTCTTTATCCCGCGAGCTGAGCGCGGCATGCTGACCTTGGCGATCACCCTTCCCTTCCAAGTGGCGTCGGAGCGCTTCGGCGAAGTGAGCGCGGCGCTGACCATTCTGAACGCGCGCTCGTACATGGGCGCGTGGATTCTCAACGCGGACAAAGGCGAGATTTACTTTCGCGTCACCGTGCCTGCCCTCGACGTCACATATTCCGATCAGGCCTTGCGCTTCGTCGCTGGCATCGTCGTTTCTTCGGCAGAGACCTTGGTTGCCCGGCTGCATGCCATCGCCAAAGAGGGGGCCCCTGCCACCAGTGTGGCCAACCTCACCACCGCATAAATAAAAAAGAATTTGTAATTTCAAATACGAAATATCGGACAATTAAAGGTGCAACTCTGTCCAGTGGCAGGGTTGGATGATTAACTCTCTTTCTGGAGACGCGAGTGGACTCGACTTCAATTCGAGCGGGTGACGAGACTTCTGCCTATTGCACAGCCTGCCGCGACATGCGCCTGCACGTCGTTATTGCGATGGAAGGTGCGGTCCCGGCTCGGGTCGAGTGCCGTAGCTGTCAACGTCAGCACAAGTTCCGCGCCGCAGCGCCCGGCAGCAAGGCTAAGCCCGCTTCGACCGCACGGAGCGATGGAGGAGCGCCGCTCGTCGGCAAGAAGCGTCGTTCAGCCGGTGATGCCGCCGCGGGCCCCGCGGTAGCCACGGTCAATCCCTTGGACGCTCTGTTGGGTGATCGCAGTACGAGCGGTGCGCGCAGCTATTCCCCCGGCGATAGCTACGTCGTTGGCGAGCTTCTGTCGCATCCGAACTTTGGGCTCGGCGCTGTCACGGCCACGCCTTCCCCTGGCAAGATCTCGGTGCTGTTTCGGGATACAACGCGCCTGCTTTTGCACCAGCGCACGGCACCCGGCCCCTTGGCGTCGACGGCTGCCCGGCTAGAGCCTCCGGTCCGTCGCGATGCAGGTCCCGAAGCGCCCAGCGAGCGCCCGCCCAAGGTCCGCTCGGTTTTGTAGCGAAGGCAAGGTGATTGAGATGCAGCTGTGACACCAGCTGCATCTCATGTGTCGATTCGCGCCCGAGATGCGGATAGAATGCCTGCGCAAAGTTCAGGAGAGCTTCCGATGCGTCGACACACCCTCTCATTCGTATCGCCTGTAGGCATGGCGGCGTTTTCTCTGTTCGTGGGGACAGCATGCCTTGATTCCACGCCTGTGCAGCAGCAGCCGCACGAGCCAAAAACCGAAGCTCCGGTCAAGAAAGTGGTGCCGGGAGCGGTGCTTCCTGATGACCCGCGTGTGGCGATGTTCAAGCCTGCGCTGCCGGCAGAGTTTGCAGTGCGGGGCGGGACCGCCAGCGAGGACAAGGTCACGCTGGGCCGGCTGCTGTATTTCGAAACGCGGCTTTCCAAGAACCATGACGTAAGCTGCAACTCGTGCCACTCGCTGACGGCGTATGGCGTGGATGGCACCAAAGTCTCGACGGGGCACAAGAAGCAACAGGGAAGCCGCAATGCTCCGACGGTCTACAACGCGGCAGGTCACTTCGTGCAGTTCTGGGACGGCCGTGCCAAGGATGTGGAAGAGCAGGCTCAGGGGCCGGTGTTGAATCCGGTCGAGATGGCCATGCCGACGGCGGCCAAGGCCGAGGCCACTCTGCGCTCGATACCGGGATATGTGGAGCTGTTCAAGAAGGCGTTTCCGACGGATGCCAATCCGGTCACGCTGGCCAATGCCGCATCTGCGATCGGGGCCTTTGAACGCAAGCTGGTGACGCCGAGCCGCTGGGATAAGTTCCTGGGCGGAGACGCAGATGCGCTAACCGTCGACGAACAGGTGGGCTTGGGCAAGTTTCTGGACGTTGGCTGCAATGCCTGCCATATGGGCACTCTGGTGGGCGGTGGCATGTTCCAGAAGCTTGGCTTGGTCAAAGCCTGGCCAGCAGCGGATGATGGCGGACGGGTCATGGTGACCAAGCAGGAGGCGGACCGTATGATGTTCAAGGTTCCCAGCCTGCGCAACGTCGAGAAAACGGCCCCCTACTTCCACGATGGCAGCGCTTCTTCGCTGGATGAGGCCGTGCGATTGATGGCTCGACACCAGCTAGGCAAGGAAGTGAGCGACGGGGATGTAAGGGCGATTGTCACGTTCTTGAAGTCACTGACAGGCGCGATCCCGCAGGATTTCATCAAGGCTCCTGAGCTGCCAGCAAGCGGACCGAAGACGCCCAAGCCAGATCCCCGCTAGAGTCCACGCATCCGCGAAGCCACAGTGCTTTGTGCGTCCTTCAAGACTGCCGGCTCGATGCTTCTTTCAGAGAGCGGCCCGTCCGTTTCTGCCAGTCACTCTAACGATCGATCTGTGAGGTTGTGCTCATACCGGGAGCGTCCGTCTAGACGGGATGCGCTGGCGCTGTATTGCAGTGAGCCGAGAGGCTCTTCGGGGTTGGTGGCAGTGTTCCACGTGGAACATTGGTCTTCATGCCCTGGGTGTCGTCTTGGCTGCAGATAGCAGTCCCGGCGTCCCATAGCCCTTGGGCCAGGGAGGGAACAGGCCTTCCCTGGTGTGCAAATTCTGGCTAGCGTGTAGCCGATGCTTGTCGCCATTCACCAGCCTAACTACCTACCCTGGTGTGGCTACTTCGCGAAGATCGCTGCGGCGGACCGCTTCATCGTGCTCGACGATGTGCCGATGCCGCGAGGCCGGAGCTACCTATCGCGAGCGCAGATCCTCGGGCCAGACGGCCCACAGTGGCTAAGCATGCCTGTCCTGCGGGGCGGACAGCCGCTGATCAAGGATGCTCGATTGGTATTGGACAACTGGCCGGCGCGTCATCTGCGAACGCTGCGGGCGCGCTACGGCCCGCTGAGCCAGGGGCCAAGCGTGTTGGCTCGACTCGCGACGCACTTGGCGTGCCCCTGTGAGCGGCTTGCTGACTTCAACATCGCTTTGCTCCGCGAGCTGCTATCGCTGCTCGACATCCGCACTCCGCTGGTCTGCGCCAGTGAGCTATCCGTTTCGGGCCAAGGGAGCCGCCACTTGCTCGACCTGGTTCGCGCCGTGGGTGGCACCGCGTACGTGTCGGGGCCATCGGGGCGGCAATACTTGGATGAGCAGTTATTTACTCAGTTTGGTATCCCCATCCAGTACGGCTTCTATGAACCGCGAGCCTATCCACAGCGCGGTCGACGCTTTGTACCCGCGCTGAGCATCGTCGACGCGTTGTGTCACCTCGGCCCTGATCAGGCACGCGCACTGTTGGATTATCAACGAACGCCCTAAGGGCGCCGGGACCTCGCGAGGTCGCCATGGGCACGCTAGGAATGGGGCTGCCCGAGGGCTGCGCGCAAGGCGGTTGGCAGATCTTCATAGCGAAAACGGTAGCCCAGCTCTCGGGCACGCTGTGGAACGACGCGCTGGCTGGCCAACAGCACCTCAGCGCGATCACCGAGCAGAACTTTAAGAGCCAGCTCGGGAACCGCGAACATCGCAGGACGATGCAGGGTCGCGCCGATTTGCTTCGCGATCTCGCGAACCGTGCAGGCTCCCGGCGCCACCGCGTTGACCGGCCCCTGTACCTCGGCGTGCGAAAGGGAGTACAAGATCAGGCCCACGACATCCTCTAGGTGAATCCAGGCCCAGTACTGCTCACCCGAGCCCATCGGGCCCCCCATGAACAGACGAAAGGCGGGCAGCATCTTTTCCAGGGCGCCGCCGCCTTCGCCGAGCACCACCCCAATGCGCAGGCAGACGACACGAGCGCCAACCTGCTTCGCCGCTTCGGCCGCCGCCTCCCAGTCCGCGCACAAGTTGGCTAGGAAGTCGCTGCCGGGCCCCGCACTCTCCGTTAGCTCCTGCGTCCCTCGCGAGCCGTAGTAGCCCACCGCCGAGGCTGAGATGAGCACGCGCGGCCCCGGTGTTTCTTTGGTGGACTGGGGCGGCAACGCCTCGACAACCCGGCGGACACTCTCGATGCGGCTGTCATAGAGACGCCGCTTGAATTCCGTCGTCCATCGTCCACCCATCACGGGTTCGCCGGCCAGCGCCACCACCGCATCACAGCCCGCGAGGGCTTGTTGCCACTGCCCAGGCTTGCAGGGATCACCCTCCACAACGGTGAAGCGTTCGCTTTGGGGAGGATCGCCGAGGACACCGCCTAGGTTGCTGGTCCGCCGGGTCAAGGCCACGACGGAATCCCCGCGGCGTAACAGCTCGCGAATCAGGCGCCGTCCAACAAAACCACTGGCTCCGGTAACAAATACTCGCATGTCCGCACTTTACTTCGTTGGATGCGCCGGATGGCAAACCTGCGGCAGGGGAGCCATGTATCGCAGCAAACGGCGCAGTCGTTGCGGACCCAAGCCAGGGATGGCTCGCAGGTCTGATTGGCAGCGCAGCCGTCCCGCGCGACGAGCGGCGGCCAGATTTCGGACCAGAACCTCGCCCACATCTGGCAGCGCCAAGAGGTCCGCATCCTGCGCAACCTGCAGATCGATCGGCACCCCGGCGAGAAGACCGCGCACCGCCGGAAACCGATCGGGCAGATCCCGAGTCGTCGGTGGAGCGTCGGGAGACCAGCGCTGACCGGCCCGTACTGCAAGACGGGCCGCATCCTGCGCGGCTAGGCAGAGCAGCCCATGCCCAACCCAGTCGACGGGCACTTCGCACGGCGCAGGAGCGCTTGGGATCTGCGCTGGCGGTGCCACATGCTCGCGTCGCCACAGCATGCCGAGCAGCAGGACCGACAGAGTCAGCAGCACGCCATGCGCGGGTGAGACGGACGGCGTTCGCACGGCATCGATGCTCAAGCACGGCCCAGGCCAGGTTCCTTGGAGTTGGCGACTCCGTCAGAGAAGCTGCTCGGCTGGACGCCGGCCCTGCTGGGCTGTCCGCAGTTCGGACGTGGCGCGTCCGAAGCCCGGACCAGCGAAGTCCGAGAGTCGGACGCGCAGCCACGCGACGACAACGTGAAGACACAGCCGCGAGACGCGCAGCACACGCCCCACCGCGGGGTCGGGTTGCTGTGGGCTCGTCTGGTCTGGGTCGGGGCGGCAGAAAATTTGCGATCCCTTCGATCTTGGCGCCACATGATCCCGTACGCCCAAAGGAGCGTCGCCATGTCGTACGACCGCCGCAAAGAAGTCCGTCTGCCCGTCGAGATCTGTGTGCAGCAGTTCCTCGCTGGTGAGAGCTATCTGGGCCTGACCCGCGACCTTTCAGAGAGGGGTTTGTACATCACTGCGCCGCGGTCGTTCGACGAGCGAGCGACGTGGTTTGGTGCGCCGCTGCAGCTTGAACTCGCGCTGCCCGGAACGGGAGAGACCATCTGGGCTCGCGGCTTGGTCTGCCATGAAGACTCACTGGACAACGACGAAGTGCGCGGACTGGGCGTGCGGCTGATCGACATGGCGGATCGGCACGCTCAGTCCTTGCGGTCCTACGTCGAGTCGATTCGCCGGGCCCGCCTGCACAACTTGCTGCTGCAGATGAATCGTCGCCAGAAACTGCCTGGGCTGATTCACTCCTACTGATTGCGCCCTCGCTGTACCGAGGGCTGTCGAGCGTCGCCTCGCGCTCGTTCTAGCGCGAGGCAAACAGCCGCTTGAACCAGCGCACCATGGCAAACAGCCAAGGGACGCGCTGCCACCAAGGCGAGCGGCCCAGCTCGGGAGCCGACGTGCTCTTGATGTGATCCTCAATGCGTTCGATGAGGCGCGGCGTCGGTGTGTTGCCTGGGCGTCCGCCTCGGGGCGGCATGAGCATCGTGCGAGCGGCGTTGTTCGACGAAGGATCGGCGTCTGACAGCGGTGCCGTTGTGGCCAGGTTGATGGCCGGCAGCAAGGGGCGGGTCTTCTGTTCGTCGACGGGGCCTCCAGCCACCGCGGTGTCTGCCTTGGACTTGGCCGTCGTAGCGGATGGTTCGCTGGCGGCTGGCGGCTCGGCAACCGGGGACATCACCAGCGTCGCCTTGTTTGATGAGGCGGGCTCGGTGAGCCCCTCGCTAGCCTGCATGCTGGTGGCCACTTCGTGCAGCGCTTGTTCGATGGCGCGCATCGTCGGATAGCGGTTGGCTGGCCGCTTCTGCATCATCGTCAGCACGATCTTTTCCAGCGCACCGGGAATGCTGGCCGCGCTTTCGGGCCGTCGCTGACGAGGAGGCACAGGCTGCGCGGTCAAGTGCTTGTTCATCACCTCAAATGCACTCTTGCCGCCGAACGGCAGCTCGCCCGTCAGCATCTCGTACAAGATGCAGCCGAGCGAGTACTGATCCGAGCGCCAGTCGAGCTTTTCGCCTGTGGCCTGTTCTGGCGACATGTACTCGGGCGTGCCCAGGGTCATGCCGGTGCCCGTGAGCTTGTTGTCGATGGACTTGGCAATCCCGAAGTCCATGATCTTCACGAAATTGACCTGGCCTGGCGGGTCGCTCTCGCCCTCTGCGTGCTCTTCTGATCCGACCGCTGCGTCGGGGTCGAGCAGGAAGATGTTGTCGGGCTTGAGATCGCGATGGACCACGTTCTGCTTGTGGACCGCCTGCAGACCGCTCGCGACCTGCGCACCGATCAGGCAGGCCAGAAGCGGCTTGATGCGCCCTTGATAGATCGCATCGCCCAGCGTCTCGCCGCGCAGGAGCTCCATGACGAAGTACGGCTGGCCGGTGGGCAGGATGCCGAAGTCGCTGATCTCGACGACGTTGCGGTGGCGGATGCGCGACGCTAGGCGCGCTTCTTGTTCAAAGCGCTGGCGGTCGACGACATCGCGCGTCGGTCGCATGACCTTGAGCGCGAATTCCTTGTTCAGATACGTGTGCTCGGCCCGATAGACGATGCCCATGCCGCCGTCGCCCAGGCGGCCTAGGATGCGATAGCGACCGTCGACCAGCGTGCTCAGCAGCGGGTCGTCATCGTCATTCGGTGGGTCGTTGCTCACGGGATTTGCCAGGATTCAGGAATCTTTACTCTATCAAAGAGCGTGCTGAGGGGGAACGTGTGTGAACAGCAGCGGGGCCCAGCGGTCCGTGCCAACATCCGATCGCGCGCGGTTCGAGGTTGTCGTTGACAGCAGCTTGTCGACCCGTCGAACATCGAGTGTGGACGCAGACTTGAGTCGCAGACTGCCTGCGCGGTACGGCGCCTGACGCCCGCCTGGGCCCGCTCCACTGCCGACGAAAAAGTCAGCGTGCAAAGACAGCCCGGAACCCACGTGAGCGACGAGTCCAATACGCCCGGCTGGGCCAGCGCAGTTCGACCCCAAGGCTCGGTGTTCGGGGCGCCCAAGCCGTCATCTGTCGGTGCGTCCGACGGGCTGTTGTCGGCCTCGGGGGATGGCGCCCAGGCAAGGCCCGAGCCGGAAAGCAGCAAGGCGCCTAGAAATCCGCCGGCTCGTGTCGCACGGCGAGCCCTTGGGGCGCGGCTGAACGCGCTGGCCCAGCGACTCTCAGCAACCGGAGGAGGTCTGAGTCCGGCGCAGCGGCACGTCGCGACCCTGCTCGCGATCGCGGGCTCGCTGCTGCTGTTGCTGGTGCCCTTGCCGGGTATCGTTCTCGACGGGCTGCTTCTTTCAAGCTGGCTTTTGTCGCTGTCGCTGCTTCTTTCTGCCGTGCGGGCCGGTGAGCCGCAGCGAATGCCACAGCTTCCGTCGCTGCTTTTGCTGTCGGTGCTGCTGCGTCTGGGCCTGAACTTGGCTGGACTGCGCGCGATCCTGTCGGCTGCGTCGTCGCAGAGCTTCTTGATCAGCGAAGGCGGAGCGCTGTTTTTTGCCGGCGATGTCTGGGTTGGCGCGCTCTTGATGCTGGGCTTTGGCCTGGTTGAGTATCTGGTCTTGGCCCGCGGTGGCGAGCGTGTGGCCGAGGTCGCGGCGCGCTTCGTCTTGGATGCCCTGCCCGGCCGCCAGTCGGCGATCGAAGCGGATCTGCGCAGTGGAGCCATCAGCCAAAAGCAGGCACAAGAGCGGCGGGCTCTGCTCGATCGCGAGGCGCAGATCTATGGCGCGCTCGACGGGTCCTTTCGTCTTTTGCGCAGCGATGTCGCGGCAGCGCTGCTTCTGCTGTCGGCAGGCGTGGTCGCTGCCATCGTGCTTGGCGTGCTGCGACAGGGCTTGGACATCGGCGAAGCCGCTGAGCGCTACGTCAGCTTGGTGCTCAGTCAGGCGCTGTGGACGCAGGTTCCGGTGCTGCTAAACGTCGCTGCGGCGGGGCTGTTGCTGACGCGCGCTGGCATCCCGACCGAGTCGGACGAGCCGCTGCCCAGCTTGGGGCTGTGGCTCGACGTCGGCGAGAGTGTGCCGCTTTCAGCCGCGGGGATCGCGAAGGTGCGCTCGCAGCTTGCGGCGCGCGTCGGCTTCCCCTGCCCCGAGATCGCGCTGCGCTCGACCGACGCCGTCGAGAGCACGCCTCGCGCAGTCCACGTCTGGCTGTATGGGGCGCGGGTGGCGAGCTTTTCTGCCGCCAGCCCGAACGAGGCTCAGGCTCAGCTGATCCGCGTGCTCTTGGCCGCCGCGCCCGATCTGCTGACGCTCGACGCGGTGCAGGCGCAGCTTTCGACGCTGCAGGTGCAAGCTCCGGCGCTGGTGCGCGAGACGCTGCCTCGTCGCATCGAGCTAGGTCGCTTGACGGCCGTGCTGCGCCGCCTGGTGCTGCAGCGCGTGTGGCCGATCGATCTGCGCGCTGTGCTGGAAGTCCTGGCCATGCTGCCCAAGCCCGAGACGGAGCTGGCCGCGCTGGTCGAGCAGCTTCGCGGGCAGCTTGGCCGCTATCTTGTGCAGGGTTTTCTGCGTCCCGATCTGTCCGACGCGGCGATGACCTCGCTGGCCGGCGGTGGGGCACTCGGCGATGGCCTGCCCGCGCTGCTGATCTCGACGGATATCGAGTCGCTGCTGCGCGACTCGCTGCGCGAGGACAAAAGCGCTCGGCTAGAGCCCGATCTGGTCCGCGACATCGTGCAGGGCGTGGTGTCTGCCAAGCAGATGGCTCCCGACGCGGTGCTTATGTGCCACGGCGATGTGCGACGTGCGCTAGAGGATCTTTTGCTGAACACGCCCGATGTGCTGCCGATCGTGGCGTACAGCGAGGTGCCGGCCAGCATTCGCGTCATCGTGATGGGCCGCGTCGAGCCAGGCGGCGACAACGCGACGTCGGTCGTCGATAGCTCAGCCGTGCCCTGGCAGATGCGCACGCGCCTTTAGGGCCCAAGGCCGGGCTATTTTGCGCAGAGAGCAGATGAATACATGCGCAATTTGATACATAAATAATCAAAATATAAATCAACATAAAATTTATGGCAAAATATCTGTGCATAATCTGCGTTGATTAGCAACGACGGCCGCATGTTGCTGTGGTCGACGCTGAGGCGCGGCGTCACGAACGACGATGGGTATGGGGCAAGGCTACAAACCATCTCACAAACCGTAGCGAGGAGCCCAAGGCGGAAGGATGCCCGCCCGGAGAGCGACCCTTGAGCCGTGAGGACGGACAGCCGGCTGGATTGGGCCCACAGTCGGTTTATGAGATGGCTTCTAGGGTTTGGTCACCTCGATCAGGCCGGCTGCGACGTCTTTTTGCGCCTCGGGTCCAGTCAGGTACGAGGCGGCAGCGCGATCGCCGGCCAAGGTCCACAAGAAGTACGCGGTGACGTACTTGACGGCGAGGTCGCGCGACTGGGCTTTGGGCGCCAGGCTGCCGGGGCAGAACAAGCAGGGGAAGCAGCTTCCGGGGGTGTCGACAAAGTCGGTGTGCGCGGCCTTCAAGAAGCGCAGCGCGAAGCGGTCGGCGGTGGTGCTGCGATACAGCACTTCGTAGTTCGAGTCGGCCGGAGCGCAGGGCTGGCTGCCTCCGGTCTTGCTGATCGTCTCGCCGAGCAGGCCAAGCGGTGTGCCGGCTGGCAGCCGAATCGCAGACAGCGTGTCACGGGCCAAGGGCGCCCCTGCGTCGACGGGATCGATGGTGATGACGGCCTTGACGCGAGGGTCTTTGGCGGCGACCAGCAGGCTGATCTTGCCGCCGAGCGAGTGTCCGGTGAGGCCAATGCGACTGCCATCGATGCGTGAAGCGATGCGTGCTGCGCTGCTGCCCGTCGGGGACACGAGCCAGGTCAGCAGCTTGCTGGTGTCGTCGCGGTACTGGGCATGGTTGGCCTCGGCGCGTGCCGACTGCGAAACAGCGACGAAGCCATGGCTGGCCAAGCGCGACAGATAGCTTTGGTACTGGCTGCGGTTGATGACGAAGCCAGGCGACAGCACCACCAAAGGAAACGGCGCTCCGGTTCGAGAAAGCTCGCGCCCATCGTCGCTGGGGCCAGTGACCGTGATGGCGAGGTTGCCGCCTCCCGAGAGCGGAACGGACAGGTCGAAGCGAGCGGTCTTGCGCGGTCCGGGCTCGGCCGGAGATGTAAGCGCCGAGAGGCTCTGCGATAAGCAGTCGTTGCGCTCGTCGCTGCAGGGGCTTGGTTGGGCTGATGTGGCATCGCTCTCGGCCGCTCCGCAGTGCAGGTTCGCTGCAGCGCCTGCGACGAGGGCGAGCCACCAGACAACGCCCCGTCGCAGAATGGGGGACAGAGTCGAGCAGTCCTGGACGCGGTTCATGAAGCCTCCGTGGTTGCAAATCTGTTGCATTTGAGATCTACGCTGCTCACTTTCACTGGGCTGCCAAGTCCAGGACGAGCGCGCAATATGGGCAACCCAGGAAGAACCATGCCAGGCCCTGCTGTGCCCGATTCTCGACGAGAACACAGGCAGACGAGCGCGCTTTCGGGAGGGTTGTCCCCCTCACCTGCAGACCGGGGATCCCACCGCGCCCTAACCGGAGGCGCGGGCTCGGAAGTCGCCGTCAATCTCCTCCCTTGCCACGAGGGGCTCTCAGGGAGATAGTGAAGGGACTGCGATGCGTGCTGCCAAACGGTCTGCGCCCCGGTGGTGTGGGCTGTCCGCCTGTTCCGCTGTTCTGCTGTGCCTGCTGTGCGTGGGTGTGACGACGCCCGTCCACGCCGGGCCCACGTCAGAGCCGCTGCCGAATGAGCCCATCGCCATCGTCAAGCTGCCCTTCGCCGGAATCGCCAGCGAAGTCGAAGCCAGCCTGCACGAGCTTCTGCGCAGCACTCTGAACCGCTTGGGGTATGCCGTGCTGCCGGCGCAGGTGGTGCAAAACCGTCTGTCCGGGGAACAGCGCCTGTTCGGCTGCACCACGGCGAGCTGCTATGGCCGCTTGGCGCAGGTGCTGGGCGTGCGCCGTGTCGTCGAGGGCGAGGTGCAGAAGCTGGGTCTTGAGTTCTCGCTGCAGCTCTGGCTGCGCGACCTGTACACCGGAAAGCTCGTCGCGCCTCCCGCCAAAGAGGTCTGCCCGGTGTGCAGCAGCGATGAGATTCGGCAGACCGTCCGGCGAGCCGCCGAGCTTTTGGTTCAGCTAGCACCGCCCAAGGGCCCGCAAGAGACGCAGCGCCCCGCCGAGAGTGGCATGCTGAGCCTTGAGACCGACCCTCCCGGTGCTCGCATCGTGATCGACCGCGTCGAGCGCAGCGAGCGTACGCCCGCGACGCTGCTTTTGGGGCCCGGCATCCATGACCTGATGATCGAAGGGGCCGGCTATGAAGTGCAGCGGCACAAGGTCGAGGTCTCGTCGGGAAAACAGGTCTCGCTGAGCTTTGTCTTAAGCCCCAAGACCCAGCGCAAGCCTTGGCTGCGGCCGCTGGCCTGGACGGGCACCATCCTCGCCATCGGGCTTGCCGTCGGAAGCGGCGTGCTTTTGTACTATCACGGCCGCCCTGTGACGACGCCCGAGTGCCCCGATGTGCCGGGGGTGTCGTTTCGCTGCCCGCAGAAATACGACAACCTCGCCGTCGGAGTTGCCGCGGCAGTGGGCGCCGGAGCGCTGGCCGTCGGCTCTGGCTTGGCGTTCTTCTTCGATGCCTCGGCTCCGCGTCGCCGACCGATTGCTGAGGCTGAGACCGAAGCCGCCGCCGCTGCTGCTGCATCTCCTCCGCCTGCTCTTGCGCCGCTTCCCATCGTGGTACCGTCGGCCTCGCCCAGCGCTCCGCCGCTGCCCACAGTTGCCCCACCTGCCGCGCCCAGCCCGACGGCAGGACCGCGATCGTCCGCCGTGCCGCCGCCTGCTCTTGCGCCGATGTCGGTGCGTCCGACGTCGCCGTGAAGGACGAAGCGCCGCCGAGCACGCCGGCTCCTCCTTCCTCTGCGCCTGCCGCGGGCAACACCCAAGGCGGACTCAGCGGCCGAGCGGCGGTCGTCTTTTCGCTGTTCATGTCGTGTGCCGCCGCCTTCATCTTGTGCGGCTATGAGATGTTCCGCTCGACGGCGAACACGCTGTTTATGACCGGCTACGGCAAGGGCAGTCTGCCCCTGGTCATGGGCCTGGTTCCCGTCGGAGTCACGCTGGCCTTATACGTCTATGGCCGCTTGATCTCGTGGCTGGGTCCGCGCCGCACCCTGCGCTTCACGACACTGGGCGCCGTGCTGACGCTGTTGTTTTGTTACTTGGGGGTACGCGCTGGCATCAAGCCGCTGCGCGGCGTGCTGTTCGTGTTCAAAGAGTCGTATGTCGTCCTGCTGATCGAACAGCTTTGGTCGTTCATCAACAGCCGTCTCAGCAAGGAATGGGCGCGGCGCCTAAACGGTCCGATCTGCGGCGTCGCCGGTCTGGGTGCCATTGCTGGAGGCGAGCTTCTGTATCGCCTGTCCGCAAGCTGGGGCACGCTGCACATGCTGCCCTTGGCCGCCGTCGTCACCCTGCCCGGCTTGCTGCTCGCCGAGGCCGCGTACCGTCGCTTTGGAGAGCCTCGCGGCGACAGCAAACCGCACGGCACCGCCGGGTACCTGGGCCTGGATCTGTTTCGCCAGCAGCGCATCTTGCTGGTGCTGCTGGGCTTGGTGATCTGCGCGCAGCTGATCGCGGCGTTGGGCGAGCAGATTTTTCTGCGCACCCTGACCGAAGAGCTGCCGCAGCCCGACCGCCAGAACGCGTATTCGGGTCGGTTTTATGCGCTGGTCAACGCGGTCGCCATGCTCGGTCAGTTCGTGCTGTCGCCCTTGGCCTTGCGCTTTTTGCCGCTGCCAGCGCTGCACGTCATCATCCCCTGCATCCACATCGCCGCCTTCGCCTATTTCCTGCTGGGCCCGTCGCTGGCTCGCGCGCAGTTGGCCTATCTTTTGTTCAAGTCGATCGACTATTCGCTGTTCCGCGCCGCCAAAGAGCTCCTGTACGTCCCGCTGTCCTTCGATGTGCGGTACCGCGCCAAAGAAGTCATTGATGTGCTCGGTTATCGCTTCAGCAAGGGCGCCGCGTCGCTGTCGATCTGGGCTTGTCAGACCGCGGGCGTGATCTTGCCCAATCCAGCGCTGGCCAGTCTGTGTATCTTCGGTGCCGTGCTATGGCTCGCTTTGGTGGTTCCGCTATCCCGCATCCGCGAAGTGCGCACGCCGTAGTCCCGTAAAGAAAACCGATGTCGCAACCGAAACCTTCGTCCTCTCTTGGGGCCTTGCTGCGGCAGTACATGCCGAGCTATCTCGCTGGCGCGCTGATGCTGGCGGCGTTTCAGCTTTCGATGAACCGCATCGACTGGCTGTCCAAGCAGGCCATCGATGCCATCTTTTCCAGCCAGGCGGGCCAGTCGGCGGGCGCCGCGGTTCGTCCGGCGCTGTGGATGCTGGTCTTGGCGGTCGCGGCCTTCTTTACGCGGGTCGCCAGCCGCTTCTTTTGCTTTAACGCCGGACGCGATATCGAATACAGCCTGCGCCAGCGCTTGCTCGACAGCCTGCATCGCTTGGGCATGGCGTTTTATCGCAAGATGCCAGCCGGCGAGATCATGAGCCGCGCCACCAACGACCTGACGCAGGTGCGGCTGCTCACCGGCTTTGGCGTGATGAACCTGATCAACGTCGTGTTCGCCGTCGCCAGCGCGCTGCAAGTGATGTCGGGTATCTCGCTGCGGCTGACCGTTGCCTCGCTGGTGGTGTTTCCGCTGGTGATGTTTTCGACCAAGCTGTTTTCGGCCTCGATGTTCCAGCGCACGCGCAAAAACCAAGAGACGCTGGGCCGCTTGACCGAGGTCGTGCAGGGCAACCTGGCCGGCGTCCGCGTCATCAAGAGCTTCGGCTTGCAGAGCGCCGAAGAGCGTCGCTTCGCCGCCGTCAACCGCGAGTATCAAGAGGCCAGCCTGGCCTTGGCTCGCTTGCGCGGCATGATGATTCCCGTCGTCGGATCGGCGGCCGCGATCGGCGTCTTGACCTTCTTTGCCTATGGCTCGGCGCTGCTTCTGCGGGGGCCCAGCCAAGGCGGCATCAGCGAGGGCGACTTTTTTGCCTTTTCGCTGGCCCTAAACCGCATGACGTGGCCGATGGTGGCGCTGGGCTTTCTGTTGTCGATCTTGCAGCGCGGTCGCGTCAGCTTCGCCCGCTTAAACGAGGTCTTCGACGCCCAGCCCGAGGTAAAAGACGGCCCGATCACGCCGGAAAAACCGCTCTCTGGCGCGCTGCGCGTCCGCGATCTGTCGTTTGCATACGGCGATCGCAAGGTGCTCGATGGCGTCAGCTTTTCGCTGCAAACCGGCGAGTCGCTGGCCATCGTCGGGCGCACCGGCAGCGGCAAGACGACCTTGGCCATGCTGCTCGCGCGGCTCTTGCCGACCCCAGAAAAAGCGGTGTTTCTCGACGAGCAAGATGTCTGCTCGCTGAAGCTGTCCGCGGTCCGTGGCGTCGTCGGCTATGCCCAGCAGGATGCCTTCCTGTTTTCGACGACGGTGGCGCGCAACATCGGCTTTATGCTGCGCGATCCCGATTCCGCAGAATCGCTCGAAAAGATCAAGCAAGCCGCGCAGTCGGCGCAGATCTATAACGAGCTGCAAGATCTGCCCGACAAGCTCGACACCATCGTCGGTGAGCGCGGCGTGCAGCTTTCGGGTGGGCAGAAGCAGCGCACCGCACTGGCTCGCGCGCTTCTATGGCAGCCGCGGCTATTGATCTTGGATGATCCCTTGTCGGCCGTCGACGCCAAGACCGAAGCCGCCATTCTCGATGCGCTGCGCGGTCACATTGGCGAGCCCGCGCACGATGGCGATCGCTCGCTGCTTTTGATCACGCACCGCGTCGCTGCCGCTGCTCGCTGCCAGCGCATCTTGGTCTTGGATCACGGTCGCGTCGTCGAGAGCGGCACCCACCAGCAGCTACTGCAGCTTGGCGGCATTTATGCCGGCTTCGCCCGCGAACAGCAGCGCGCCCGCGAGCTTGAAGAGCTAGGCCAGAGCGATGCACCCGAGTCCTTGCCCACCCTCTCTGTCGGAGGTCAGCCATGAGCGCGCCAAAGACCCCGCCGCCCGCTGAAAAGGGGGGCAAACAGGCCAGCGCTCCGTCGGGGGCCGAAGCCAAGCTGCGCGCCTTTCACGAAGAAGAATCGGTCAAGAGCAGCGCTGACTTTAGCAACCTGCGCCGCCTGTGGCCGTTCGTGCGTCCGCACCTGCGTTACCTGTTGCTGTCGGGTGTGGCGTTGCTCGCACTGGCGGGCCTGGGACTTTTTCGTCCGCTTTTGATGGGCAATGTCGTTTCCCACGCCGCCGCCAAGCAGCCGAGCGCGCTGTTCCGCGATGGCTTGTTGCTGACCGCCTTGGTGCTGCTGACGCAGCTTGTCACCGTCGGACAGATGTATGCGATGCAGCTGACCGGCGCGCTCTCGATGGGCGATCTGCGCACGCACATCTTTTCGTTTCTGCAGCGCTTGCCTCTGCGCTACTTCGATCGCACGCCGGTTGGTCGCTTGGTCACGCGCGCCACCAACGACGTCGATGCAGTCAGCGAGATGTTCGCGAGCGGTGTCTTTAATGCCTTTGGCGATGTCATTGCGCTGGGCGGCATCATCGCGGCCATGCTGTACCTCGACTGGGAGCTTGCGCTCATCGCCTTTGCCGCCATGCCCCTGGTTGCGCTGTTAGTCAGCTATGTGCGAAATGGCAGCAAGCGCGCCTATCGCGATATCCGCACCAAGACCGCGCGCTTAAATGCCTTTCTAAATGAACAGGTCGGCGGTATCGCCGTCGTGCAGGCCTATGCGCGGGAAGAGGCCATGGCGCACGAGTTCGACCGCATCAACGGCGCCTATCGCGACGCCAACAAGCGCTCGATTTTCTATGAAGCGGTGCTCGACGCGGCCATCGAGATGATCAGCACGCTGTGCATCGCCAGTGTCCTTTGGTGGGTCGGCGGCAAGCGCATCGGCAGCACGACGCACCCGGTCAGCTTCGCGTTGGTCGTCACCTTCACGCAGTACATCCGCCAGTTCTTTGAGCCGATCAGCCTGCTGTCGACGCGCTTCACCGTCCTGCAGAGCTCGCTTTCGGGGGCCGAGCGCATTTTTGAGCTGCTCGACACCAAAGACATCGAGCCCGACGATGCCGACGACAAACTGACCGCGTCCAGCGACGTCGTACCGTCGGCGTCCGCGCCAGCGTTCGAGATGCAAGACGTCCACTTCGAGTACAAAAAAGGCGTGCCGGTGCTGCGCGGGATCTCGTTTGCGGCGCAGCGCGGTGAAAAGATCGCCGTCGTCGGGGCGACCGGGGCCGGCAAGAGCACGCTGGCCAGCCTGCTCTTGCGGCTGTATCAGCCGGTTTCGGGTGTGGTTCGCATCGAAGGCCGTGATGTGCGCAGCCTGCGTCGCGAAGAGCTTCGCGAGCGCATGTCCTGCGTGCCGCAGGAGATCTTTTTGTGGAGCGGCACCGTGCTGTCGAACATCGCCATGGGCGATCCGCAGCCGAGCGCAGAAAAGGCCGAGTCGGCGCTGCGTCGCCTGAGCGCCTGGGAGCTCTTCGAGCGGCGCGGCGGGCTCAGTGCCACCGTCGACGAACGCGGCTCTAACTTCAGCTCGGGCGAGCGGCAGCTTTTATCTTTCGCCCGCGCCCTGTACCACGACACGCCGATCCTCATCCTCGACGAGGCGACGGCCAGCGTCGATTCCGACACCGAAGCCCGCCTGCAGGCTGCCTTGGCGGTGGTGCTGCGCGAGCGCACGTCGCTGGTCATCGCGCACCGCTTGTCGACGATCCAAGCCGCTGATCGCATCTTGGTCTTTCACAAGGGCCGCATCGTTGAAAGCGGCACGCACGCGCAGCTTCTGGCTCTAGACGGCGTCTATGCGCGCCTGCATCGCCTGCAGTTCGGGCACGACGCGCAGGCTAGCTCGTCGCCATCGCTGCCCGCGCTGCAGCCAGCACCGCAGCCCTAGCAGCGCGGGCGCGGTCCGCGGTCGCCGTGCCGATTCCTGTGCGCCTTCCCCAGCCCGACCGGGCGTCGTACACTGTTCTCACCCTCGTTTTTTTGGAGTACCCATGCTGCGCTCTATGAATGTGGTCTCTCTGTTTTCTGCCGTTCTGCTGTCGGGGGCCCTGCTCGGGGCCTCGGTGCAGCATGCCTCGGCGCACGGCCGCGCTGTGGGCGAGCTAGGCCCGCAGCCCGCCCGCCCAGTGAAAGAGCCGCACGACCCCAAGAAGAAGAACGCCGGGGATGCCTGCAAGAGCTCGGACGAGTGCCAGCCGCATCACTCCTGCGTCAAGAACGGCGACAAGAGTGTCTGCCAGGCCCCAGAGCGCTCCCGCCTGCCCCCCGGCGCAGTGACCTAGCCGCGCGTCGCGCGGCGCGTTCCCATCCACAGATAGATAGGAGACTTTATGCGTCAATCGTTGAATGCAGTGAGCGTGTTTTCTGTGACTCTGCTCGCCGGAGTCCTGCTTGGGGTCTCGGCGCAGCGGGCCACCGCGCAAAAGAGTGCCGCGGCCGAGCTTGCCCCGCAGGCCGTAAGCGAGATGCAGGCGCCGCACGACCCCAAAAAGAAGAACGCAGGCGACGTCTGCAAGAGTGCCGACGAGTGCCAGGCCCACCACACCTGCGAAAAAGTCGGCGATAAGCAGGTCTGCAAGGCGCCGCCGCCCCGCAGGCTTCCCCCCGGTGCCGTCACCTAGGTTCGCACTCCCGCCATTCGTGCCCTCCGGGCATTGGGATGGGGTCACGAATGGTGGGGACGCAGGCCTAGCTGCCGCCTCGTCACGCTGCCGAGCTTTGCGTGGTCCCCTTCGTTTTCAACCCTAGAAAAGGAGAGTCCATGACGCGCTCGCTGTTTCTGGTGGCTCTGTTGTTGTCGGCGCTGTCTGTCGGGGGCTGGCTGGGATTGGGGGCGCAAGCGACCCCGGCGCATGCCCAGACGCTGACGTGGGCGGGCCAAGCCACCCCCACCGGGGATTCGCCGTCGCCGCAGTACGACCCCAAGAAAAAGCTGCCCGGCGCAGCCTGCAAGACCGCTGACGAGTGCCAGAAGCACCATACCTGCGAAAAAGTCGGCGACAAGCAGGTCTGCAAAGAGCCGCCGCCGCCACGGCTTCCCCCCGGCGCCGTCACCTAAGAAGGCGTCTCCAGAGTCCGAGTGAACGGAAGAAGAAAAGGACCCGCGAACAACGTTCGAGAGGTGGAGCGAGAAGCCGTGCGGGGGTTAGCTGGCGAGATCGGCGACATAGCCGACGGGCTGGCTGCTCCTGGCCCAGAAGCGCACGGCGGAGGCGTCGATGCTCTGCACGCGCTCGGCGGCGTCGGGAGGCAGCAGCACGTGCGTCTCGGCGCTCTGCAAAAGACCCATGTGCGGCTGCGCCCGCAAGAGCTCGGCGAGCAGGTTGCGGCGACGCGGACGCGGACGGACGTGGCCGCGATCCAGCTGGCGCAGCGGCGGCGCGATCTCATCGGGGGGCAGGCGCTCGACGACAGCCAGCGAGCCCAGCAAGAGCTGGTCATACAGCGCATCGTTGACGAGTAGATAGCCGATGCGGCCCGAGCGCTGCACAAAGTGAAAGCGCCGCGAGCCCTGCTTGATCTGACGCACCGCCCAGCGATCACAGATATTGCGCACGCGATTCCACGTCTCGTGCTGCAGGCGATCGACGGTGCGCTGCGCCTCGCGCTGGCGATTGGATTCGGCCTCGGCAGCCTGCTGCTCGACGAACAGGCGCTGCCGCTCGGCCTCTTCCGTGGCAAGCTGCTCGGCGGTCTTCTGCTTCTTTTCGCGCCGGTCTTGCGTATCGACCTGCTGCTTCTGCTTTTTGTCGACGAGACCCGCTTTCAAGAGCTTGTCGCGCAGATTCTGAATCGCCATGGGCCGATCTTCATCAACTGCCGCTTGCTATGCAACCCCCATTGCGCTCCGTCGGAAAGATGCAGATTCCGTCGGATCGGCCGGCCTGTACAGCTACGCCCAATCCAGCCTTAGCGCGGCCCCAAGCTGCCCCGCGTCTTGAGCACATACCCCTGACTTCCCAAGGTCAAGATGTCGCGCTCAGCATCGAAGTTGAGGTCGATCGTAGCCAGATCGACGACGGGCATGGCGGCCTCTCTGGGAGTCGACGGCAGCGGGCTGCCGGAAAACGACAGCGCAGGCAGCAGGGTGCCGTCTGGGCGCCCCAAATAGACCTGCAGATCGCCCCTCCCTCGCTCGCTAGAGAGCAGATCGATCAGACCATCGCGATCGATGTCTTCCGCGACCAGCAGATCGGGCCGTCCGGGCGTGTCCAGGCTCTGCACCAGCGAAAGATCGCCGTCCGCTTGCCCGCGCAGCAGCAGCAGCCGTCGACCGTACCGACTGCCGACCAGCACATCGCGCCGACCGTCAAAGTCGAGATCGGCCACGGCCATGGTGCCTCCCGCCTCGGGCAATACGACGGTCCGCGGCGCGGCCAAGCGGCCCATCCCTTCGCCGCGCAGGATGTACACGCGATCGCTCGCCAGCACCAGCACGTCGCGATGGCCATCGCCATCCTGATCGAGGACGCGCAGGGCTTGCACATCCGCCGACGGCAGAGGGATGCGCTGCGGCGCCTGCAGGGTGCCATTTCCTTTGCCCACGAAGATCAAAAGGCCTGGCTGCGCTGGGCTTGTGGCCAGCACATCCGGCCGGCTGTCCTCGCTGAGATCCGCCAGGCTCAGGTGCTCGATCGGAACACCTAACTCGACGGAAATGGCGGGCTGATACTGGCCTGGCTGCTGCGCCAGCAGCACTTGCAAACCACTTGCATCTGCTACCACCAGGTCGCCGAGCCAGTCGCCGTTCAGGTCGCCGGCTGCCAGGCTGCGGGGGACACCGCGCGGGCCGTTCACATCGACGAAGAGCGGGCTGGGCAGGCCCTTGTCTTTTCGTTCGGTGGCATCGGCCAGAAGCAGCGCAATGCGGCTTCCGACCAGCCATGCGGCATCGCTGCGACCGTCGCTGCTGAGATCCGCGGTGACCACACCATGCGGCACAGGCAGGGCGGAAGATGTCTGCGCCATCGCCGCTCGCCCGCCACCTGACCACGGCCAGGCAGAAAGCGCGCTGCCGTCGCGATTGCAGGCGAAAAGAGCCGGCTGGCCCGAACGAGGAAGCGGCGCAGCCAGAAGTCGCCAGGGCGGCTCTGCGACGACCAGATCGTCCACACGCTGCAGGGTGTTCGGCGATCCCAGGCGCAGCAGCGACAGAAATGGGGGAACCTCGGCCGCCACGGCTAGCTCGTGCCGCCCATCGCGATCCCAGTCGATGGCTGCCACGTGCGCTGCCTGCGTGCCTGGCGGAAGCAGGTGTTCGATGCGCGGTGAAAACGTGCTGCCTTGTGAAAGAAAGATGCCGAGACTGGCGCCGCCGCTCTCGCGCACGACCAGATCGCTGCGCTGATCGCCGTTTACGTCCGCGGCAAGCAAGGTCGCTGGCTGGCTGCCGGTTTGCAGGGGCGGCGCAGGTGAAAAGCCCCCCATGCCGTCGCTGAACCAGATATGCAAAGCGGCCCGGTTGGTAAGCGCAGCGGCCACGTCGGGGCGCCCATCGAAGTTGAGATCGACCGCGAGCACGCTGGCAGCCCCGCTTGCCGTGCTACCGGTCAGAGACAGCACAAGCGGCGAGCCAAAGCGCGCGGCTGGCCCTTGTGGCCAGCGGTTGGGCAGGACATGGACCGGGGAAGTCCCGGCGACGGCCTCTTGGCAGCCGAGCACCAGATCGGGCAGCGCATCTTCCACCACCTGGGCTGCAGCCAGCGAAACGGGAAGACAGCGCGTCGCGATCTCTCCCTCGGCGCGAAACGATCCATCGGGCTGCGCCAGCCACAGCGAGACCGCGGCGCGGGCCGTCTCGGCAACCACCAGATCGCTGCGGCCATCGCCATTGAGATCGAGGCTGAGCAGCGCCGCTGGGGACGCACGCAACGGCAGGCTGCCGACCCAGGTCAGGCGACCGTCGTCGAGCCCGCGCACAAGCTGCACCTCGGCGGGCTGCTCGGTCGCGATGGCCAGATCGGCAAGCGGCGCTGGACCCGTCAACGATGGCGCGATGTCAGCCAGCGCAAGCACGCGAGAGGGCACAAAGGAATGCGGCTCGGCTGCAAGGTTCAGCGCGTGAAACGTAAAAGCGCGGGGCAGTGTCGCGTGCTCGCCGCCGCTCCATTCGGCGTGGACCGCAACTTCGCCACGCATCGCGGCAGCCGGCGTCCGCACATGAAGCCGATGGCTGCCGACGCGATCCAGCACCGCTGCGTTTTGGTCGGCGAAAAACACGCGCATGTCGTCGCGGAAGCCGCTGCCGTGCAGCACGACCGCATCGCCACCCAGGATGGAGCCGAGCGGTGGCTCGACGGCTTGCAGGCTGCGAGGCTCATCACCACAGGCAAAAAGCAGCCCGCCGAGCACCAGTCCCGCAAGCGGCGGGGACCAGCGTCGCCCCGGTGTCGAGCGCGCCCCAGCCCAAGAAAGAGACGTGTCGTTCGCATAGAGCCTGGACTGCCCCTCTCGCTCTAGGTGCCCCAGCCCTAGAGAGCGATGCTGATCCCGTCGCATTCTTTCAAGAATACCAGGCGGTAGGGGGCGGAAGTGTCGCGTTTTCGCGACCTTACGGGCTTCGCCGCGCCGCGCCCTGTGATGGCCGATGGCCTCGGCTGAGGCCGCCGATCAGCCGAGGCTGGCGAGCACGGATGTAGGGCGCTCGGGCCAACGTTCTGTGATATAGGCCTCGGCTAGGAGGTCTTCGTGTCCCTATCCCCTACATCCGATTCGAGCGCGGCGCCTGCCGAGGTTACCCTGGTCAGCCGATTGACGGCCCCGGACCGTCGTCGGCAGGTGATCGCTGACTGCGTCGTGTTGATCGAGGAAGAAGTCAGTCGCAAGGGCGGCTTTTCCGGCCAGGTAATCAAGCTGGGGTATGCCACGGTCAAAGCGGTCAAGCCCGGCTTTATTGCCGAAGCCGTCGACCACTTGCTCGATGACTTTGCCCGTCGACTGGAGCCGTTTTATCAAGCCCACCTCAAGCAGCGCAGCCAGGGCAGCACGCGCTTGCTGACCGACTTTCTGGCCGGAGAGAGCGGTCCCGTCGCGGATGCACTCTTGGGGATCACCGACGAGCGCGCGGCTCGGGCTCAGGGGGGCGTGGTCAAGAAGAGCTACGAGAAGCTGCGGCCATCTGCGAAAAAGCACGTCGAAGAGGCCGTGCCGGGCATCGCTCGCCTGATCGACAAGCACACGCGCTAAGCGCTTCGTCACGAGCCGCGCCTGTCGAACCGAGCCGCGCCGACAAGCGAGATCGCTGCGGTCCCGGATCGCGACCATGGCGAGTAGTGATACTATTTTGCCGTGTTTCTAGCATCGTCGGGTCACATGGAGCGGGAATGTCCGCGAGACCCCCTGCCAGCTGACCCCTGCGCCCGCCTTGCCGGCCGCGACATCGCGGGCCGGTGCGGTGTTTTTGCCAGTCGACAGGCCTGGCTGGTGCTGCTGGCATTCGTTGGCATCAGCGTGGCGCCCATGTCATCCGCTTCGGTGAGCGTGGGTGCAAGCCAAGCCTGGGCTGCCAAAGGCGAGAAAAAGGGCGAGAAAAAAGGCGGCAAGAAGGCTGGAAAAAAAGGCGGCAAAAAGGGCGGCAGAAAAGATCCCCCGGTGACCGCGCCTGTCGAGCCGGTGACTCCGCCCACGCCACCTTCGACGGCAACGGTGACTCCGCCGGTCGTTTTGCCGCTGGCTGCCATCCGCTTGGAATGCAATAGCGAAGGCGGCCAGGGTCGACTGTGCGAGGTCGTGCAAGAGGCAGCGGCCCAGGTCGCGTCGCGTCACTATCAGCTTCTGCCGCCAGCCAAAGTGGAAGAGCTGTTCGCCAAAGAGCCGTCGCTGCGTGGCTGTCGACGGGATGACTGCCGTGCCGTCATCGCCGACCGCTTGGCGGCGACCCGCCTGGTCGACGTCATCGTGCAGTCGCCCAAGGGGCGGGGCCTTCTGGCCAGTGTCTCGGTGTTCGATCCCGAGGCGAAAGGGATCTCGCAGGACACAGAAGTTCTGCTGAAGCGCGAAGAGGCGAAGCTGCGCCGCCAGATCGAAGAAGCGGTCGACTTGGTGATCACGACGCAGCGCTTGACCGCGCCACTGCGTCTGGATGTGAAGCCAGCCGGCTGCAAAGTGCGCCTGATCGACAGCCGCGGCAACACGCGCGACCTGACAGATGCCGAGCGAGACGGCACGCGCGACGTGCGCGTGTTCTTGGGTGCGTACACCGTCCACGTCGAAAAGCCCGGCTTCCTGGCGCAGGATGCGTCGGTGACCGTGGCCCAAGCCGGCGGCTCGCTGGCCGTCGAGCTAAAGAATCAACCGGTCTCGGTCAAGTTTGAATGGACGCCCGAAGGAACGCGCGTCCTCGTCGATGGAGAGGCCGTCGATCCGCGCGAGAAGATCATCGAGCTGGCGGAAGGCACACACCGCGTCGAAGCGTTTGCGCCACGCAACCTGCCATATGAATCGACGGTATTTACGATCAACGTGCGAGTCGGGATGGAGCCGGTGCGCGTCGCTCTGCAGCGCTTGACCGAGATCCGCATTGCGGCGCCGCGGGGCTACTCGATCAGCGTCGATGGCCAGCTGGTACCCAGCAAAAATCTGCAGGTGCGCGACTTGCGGGTTGAGACCGCCGTGCCGACGACACCCGGCGTCCACATGGTGAGCGTGCGGAACTGGCGAGGCCTGCAGCTTCGTCAGCAAGTCACCGCCGTGCCGCGCAACAGCACCGACGTGGCGCTGTATCCCCCATCGCTCGTTCCCGGCGCGGTGATTGGGTCGCTAGGCTTGGCTGCGGCGCTGGCCGGCGGAACGCTTCTGATTGTTGGCAACACCGTGAACATCTGCACGCGGCCAAACTGCGAGACCGTGTTCAACCCCAACATCCCAGGGGGCCTGCTCTTGGGCATCGGCAGCGCGGCGTTTATCGTGGGCGCGAGCTGGTTCGGCTGGGCGGCTGCCAACCACCCGCGATTTCACCGCGAAAAAACCGCAGACGGCGGCACGAAAACCTCGCGAATGTTAGATCGCCCACCGACGAATTTGTGGTCGGTGCGACCGCTCGTTTCGCCGAGCTTTGCTGGGATATTCAGCGAGCTACGGTTCTGATACGGTGCGCGCCATGCGCGCGTGCCTCCGTCAAACTCGCTCGAAGCTGGCAGGTCTGATCAGGCAATCCACACCGAAGCCATCGGCCACCTGGGCGCGGCGCGTTGCCTTGTCGATCGGAGCGGTGCTGGCCATGTCGGGCTGCGTTGCCATCCCGGACGCAATCTGTGCTGACAAAGCCTGCTCAAGCGATGAGCGCTGCATGGAGGATGCAGAGGGTGAAGCTCGTTGTCAGCCGCGCTGCACGCTGAGCGTTCGCTGCCCTGAGAGCGCGCCCATCTGCGACGATCTGCAGGCCGCCTGCCGTCGCTGCCAGGACGGAGACGACGTGCGGTGCCGCGAGCGCAGCCCACAGACACCGCGCTGCATCGCCGGGCAGTGCGTGGCCTGCATCGCCAAGCGCGGGGTCACAAGCGAGTCCAGCGACTGCACAACGGGACGCAGCGAGGGCCGCTCGCCCCTTTCGTCGACCCTGTCGGCCACTCCCGTCTGCGATCAGGGAAGCTGTCGCGCCTGCGCGCACCACAGCGAGTGTGACTCGGGAGTCTGCGCCAAAGACGACAGCGGCGCACCGTTTGGTATGTACAAAGGGCAGTGCGTGCCCTTTGAGCAAGTTCTGATCGTCGATCAACACCTGTGCTCACGCAGCGGCCCGGTGTTCTGCACGCCGCAGCAAGCCATCGATCGCCTGTCGATCAACCAGCGCTATGTCGTGCTGCGCAAAGTGGTGCAGGCCAGCGATTTTTCTGGGCTCGATATTTCGTTCGCACCGACGACACGCGGCGCGACCTTTCACGTGATTGGTCCGCTGGCCGATGGCCCGCCGCAGCGCGCCGAAAGCCTGCCCGGCGTGACCTTGGGTGGAGTCGCGGGGCGCGATGGCATCAGCGTCCGTGGTGGGCAGCTCGTGCTGGAAGGTCTGTTCGTGCGCGGCAACCAGGTCGCGACTCGCTGCCAAGGTACGGGCACGGTGCTGCGCATCGAGCGCTCGCTGTTCGTCGAAAACGAGACCGCGGTCCTCGCCGAGTCCGGCTGCCAGCTTGTGCTGCGCAATAGCTGGCTGGGCCGGCCGCCCGCGCAGAGTGCGTTTTCTGCCTTCGCCGCCAACGCGCGCAGCGTCGAGATCAACGGCGCGGATTTTCAGATCGAAAACAGCATCTTTGCCGACAACGGCGACTACAGCCACGATGCGTTCGGCGGCCTGCGCGTGCGCGCTCTGTCCGCGGCTGGCACCCGAAGCTCGACGGTCGTCAACGCGACGTTCATTCAGCAAAGCGGACTTTTGCGGGCGGGCCGGTATTACACATCGCTGTGGTGCGACAAGCCTCTCGGCGATCGCTTGGTGATACTGAACACGCTGCTCTCGTCGGATCGCCCGCTCTTGATGGTGCCTGAAGAACACTACGTCGATCCAAACTGCGGTGTCGTGCTGCGGAACGTGGCGTCCAATGACAGCGCGCTTTCCAAGTCGGGTGTGTTCTATCCCGATGCGGTGCGCGACGCGCTGTTCATCGATCGACAGAAGCGCGATCTGCGTCTTTTGCGCGGCTCGCTTCCCGAACAGAAAGCGGTGGCTCAAGGCGGCGCCAAGCGCGTCAGCATGGGGGACCAGACCTGGACTGCTCCTGAACTGGATCAGGATGAGCAGCCACGAGGAACGGACTTCGTGGCCATCGGTGCATTTGAACCGACGACGATCGTCCCGCGCTGACATCTCACCCCCGAAAGGAGAGAGACCGCGTGGCGATGCGTGCTTCCGTTCCCAACCCCAAGACCCCATCGGATGAAGCCGGCCCGTCGAGCCATCCAGAACCCGAGCCCCCCCACATCGCAGTGAGCGCCGCCGGTTCCGCGCAGCCGTTCGATGCGCTGGCCCTGTCTTGTGCGCAGGCTCGCGGCGGGTATGCGTGGTGGTACATCGAAGTACACGATCAGGCGGAAGCTCGCTATGGCCTGACGTTGATCGTGTTTGCCGGGTCGGTGTTCTCACCGCACTACGCCGAGCGACTGCACCAGGGGCATGCTGACAGTGGCCTCGATCATCCCGCGGTTCACTTCGCGCTGTATGAGCGCGAGCCAGGCAAGCCCAGCCTGTCGCGCCAGCGCTTGTGGGTGATGAACGAGTACCCGCGGGATGCGCTGGTCAAAAATGCGAGCGAGATCCAGGTGGCCCAGACGGCGCTGCGCTATCGTCCCGACGGACTCGACGTCGAGATCGACGAAGACACGACGCGCTTCTTTGGCAAGCCGGGCGAGCGCGTGCGGGTGCGTCTGCGCATCGACACGCCGCTGCACATCGGATCCGCCCTCGCGCCGTTTGCGCTGGGAGAAAACGCCGCGGGCGAGGCGCACTTTTGGCAGCCGATTGCGCCTGCAGCCACCGCACAGGTCGAGCTTTCCTGTGGCGCGCTGCACCTGCGCTTTTCAGGCCATGCATACTGCGATCGCAACTGCGGCAGCGGTCGCTTGGAAGACACGTTCCGTCGCTGGTCGTGGGCACATGGCGTAACTGCAGCGCGCGATCCGGCGGCTCTGGTGCTGTATCAAGCGCAGCGCTGGGATGGCCGTGTGCTGGCCTTGGCGGTGCGTTATCCAGCCCAGCCGAGCCCTTATCCCGACGGTGGAGCGCGCGTTTGGCGCGACGATGGCAGCGGTTGGGGGGGCAGCGCTGGCGGGCGCACGGACTATCTGTGGCTGCGCGTGCCGCCGCGCTTCGTCTTGGGCGAATTTCAGGCCGAGCGCATCGCAAAAGGGCGCCTGGAAGATGCGCCGTTTTATGCTCGTTATTCCGCGCTGCTTTCTGCTCCCAGCGACGAAAAAACAGCGACTTCGACGCCGGATCGCGAGCAGTTTTTGGGCGTTGGCGAGTACCTGGATCTAGAGCGCTTTCGCTCCCGCGCCGTGCAGCGTCTTTTGACGTACAAGACGCGCGTGATCGCGGATCGTTCCTCGTCGCGCACGCTGCCATGAGTCTGGCTGCCCAGATCGTGCATACGCTGTGCGAGGTCTGGGCAGGCCTGAATGTCGGCTTTACGGCGACGCTGCTTGTCGGCTTGCTGTTCTTGCGTCGTCGCTTTGTCCGGGCCCGCGCGGCGCTGCAACCGGCCGAAGCCGACCGCGAAACGTGGCCCGCCATCGCCATCCTGCGTCCTTGCGAAGGGCGCGAGCCAGGGCTGCATGAAAACCTGCTGTCGTCGCTGACCGCGCCGTATCCCGGTCCGCGCGAGGTGCTGTTCTTGGTCCCCAGCCAAGACGATCCAGCCCACGCCATCGCGCACGACGTGCAGATGCAGGCGCGGGCGCTGCAGGTTGGCAGCGACGCACGAGTGCTGGTCACGTCGCCGCCTGCGCTGTGCAATCGCAAAGCCTTTCAGCTTGCCGCAGCGCTGTCCGCGACGCAGGCGCCGATCGTGGTGTCCGCCGACAGCGATGTGCGGCTTGCGCGGGATGATCTGCCGGCGCTTCTGGCGCCGCTTTGCGGCTCGCTGCCGACGAACGCGCAAACGGTGGGAGCCTCGTTCGCGGCGCCGATCGAAGTCGCACCGCAGACCGCCTGGGATCGCGCAGGTGCGGCGCTGGTCTGTGCATCGGCCCAGAGCTTTCTGGCTCTTTACGGCCTGTACGCGCTGCGACCCGCGACGCCGGCCGGCAAGGCACACACCGCGCCGATGATGGCCGGAGCCCTGTGCGCCATGCCGCGTGCTGCGCTGGAACAGATCGGCGGCTTTTCGGCGTTCTTTGACTGCCTGGGCGAAGACAACGAGATCGCTCGGCGCCTGTGTGCGCTGGGCTATCGCATATCAGTGAGCCCGCGGGCGGCTCGCTGTTTCGACGGCGGTCGCTCGGCGCGCGAGGTGATTGAGCGCGCCGCTCGCTGGCAGACGGTGGTACGAGCGCAGCGACCTGCGCTGTGGCCGACGTATCCGCTGATGCTTGGCGTGACGCCGGCCTTGGTGCTGCTGGCGCTGCTGTGGCCATCGACGGTGCTGGGGGGATTTGTCGCGCTGCTTTTCGTGCTGCGGGCGCTGCTTGCGCACGCACTTTTGCGGCTGCAAGGGCTGCCTGCAGGCCCGCTGCGCTCGACGGTGGCCTTCCTGCAGGGCGAAGGTCTTTTGTGGCTGGGCTTTGTGCGCTCGGCGATATCCCGGCGCATCACCTGGCGCGGCCACCCATTCCACATCGAGCGCGGCGGCCGCCTGCGACCCGCGACCGACGTCGGTTAAGAAGGGGTTGGAGTAATCAATCCACGTTCCAGAAATAAATAAACATAATTTCCGCACATCGTATTATATTGGTTTGTTATGGCTGTAATTAATTTGATTTCAATTTCGACATTTATTACCTGTTACTCGAATAAGTTCCTCGTCTGCATGGGCCGACCTGTCGCCTGCCGCTCGATACGGACGAGCAGTCGCCTTGGCTCGTTACCTCGTCTTGACCCATATGCGCCCTCGACGGAAAATAAGAGGCGAGATCTTTGATCTAGCTTCAATAGAAGGAGAGCTTATGTACACAAGACAGTGCCTGCGCTCGTGTCTGTTTGGGGTGGCGCTGGCGGCGATGGCGGGCTGTGGCGGGGCGACCGAGACGGGGATCTTGGTCAACGTCGGCAGCGTGCCGGCGGCAGCAACAACGGTGACGATGAAAGTCCTTCTCGACGGCAAAGAGCCGACGATGATTTCCCAGCAAGAGCTACAGGCCGCCGGCCTTTCACGCTTTGGCCTGGCGCTGCCGTCGTCGCTGTCAGGCAGCCTGAGCATCGAGCTGACGGCGTTTGACAGCGATCGCTGCATCCAAGGCACGGCCCAGACGTCGCTGTCATTGCCCAGCGAGCGCGGACGCGAGATCGTTGCCGACTTCGTGCTGCGCGTGCCGCGCACCTGCGAAAACCCGCCCAAGCCGCCGACCTGTGCCAAGAACACCCTCTGCACGTATGCCTTTTCGCCCGTGAACAAGACGCTGTTGGGCGTCTATGCCATCGCACCCAATGACATCTGGGCGGTGGGCTCGGTCGGCACGGTCATTCACTGGGATGGCACGGCGTGGCGCACCGTCAGCTTGGGCGCCCTCAACACCACGCGCGATCTGTTCGACGTCTGGGCCAGCGGCCCCAACGATGTGTGGATCGTCGGGGCGTCGACAGCGACGGAGTTCGGCTTGGCGCTGCGCTACAACGGCACAAGCTGGAGCAAGCCGTTCGTCATGGCCAACCACGATCTGAACGGCATCCACGGCCTGTCTGCGAACGAGATCTACGCCGTCGGGGACAACGATCCCATCTTGGGCGGCGCGGGCGAGTTTTGGAAGTGGAACGGCAGCCAGTGGTCGAAGATGTCGAACGGCGTCAGCGGTCAGCTTTGGCGCGTGTTCGCGGTGTCCTCGACGGAGATCTGGGCCATGGGCTTTCAGAGCACGCTGATTCGACACAACGGCACCAGCGCAACCTCTGTGAGTTCGAGCACCATCGGCGCGGCCAGCAGCACCGAGCTTCGGCACATGTGGGGCACGGGCAGCAACAACCTGTTTCTGGTCGGCAGCGGCGGCTTTGCGGCGCGCTACAACGGCACGTCATGGTCGCGCGTTACGCATACCGCTGGTACCTCGACGCTGTACGCGGTGCAGGGCACGAGCGCGACGGGGACCGTCTATGCGCTGGGCAACAACGGCTGGCTGCTGACCAGCGATCCGCCGTACACAACGTTCGTTCCGACGGCGACGCCACCGATGGTGTCGACGGATCTGCGCGAGCTAGCGATTGCGCAAGATGGCTCGGCCTGGGTCGTCGGATTTGGCGGCTATCTGGGGCAGCTTGGCACGCAGTAGCGCGCTCGACGGGGCGAGGGTCCTGCCGGCCGCGGCGACAAGGCGTGCAGACTAAGGCCGCGTATCGAGATAGCCGGTGAAGCCGGTGTTGCCGACGATCCAGGCGATGCCGTTGCCCGCTTGATGGGCGCCGTACAGGATGTCGCTGCCGGCGGTAAACGCCGTAAAGATGTCGGTGATGCCTGGGCTTTTGTAGATCGTGCCGCCGCCGCTTAGGACGTGGACGGCCTCGGGCGTGGCCAGCACGGCGTTGTTGGCCATGGCGCCGATGGTGGTCACGCGCGGGCTGCCGTCATAACGCACCACGATGCCGGCCTTGCCGACGGCGTACACGATGGTCTGTCCGCTCGATGTGACATAGCCATGCACAGACTGCAGATCGTTGGTGGCGCCCACGGTAATCGGGTTCACCGAGGTGCCGTTGTAGCGAAGCAGCGTGCCCACGCCGCCCGCGATCCAGACATCGGTGGGGGAAAACGCAAAGACGGCAAACAGATCGCGATTGACGCCGCTGTTCAGCGAGTCCCAGGTCGACGTGGCGCTGTTCCAGCGACGAAACTCGCCGGGAACGGTGCCTGCCGCATTGGTTGTTCCGACGGCGAAGATGTCGTCTTTGCTGGTGCCGTGAATCCAGTTGATATAGCGCGGGCCGCTGTGGCTCTGCTTCCAGGTGGTGCCGTCGTAGCGATAGATGTGTCCGGTCGATAGGTTCGGGTTGGCGCCACCGGCCCAGACGTCGTTGGGACCGCTGGCCCAGACGCCGCTGAGGCTGATGCCGGCGGGAATGCCGTCGTTCTTAAGCGACCACGCGCTGCCATCCCAGTGAAGGGCAGTCGAGCTATCGCCGACGGCCCAGACGTCGTTGTGGGCGATGGCCCAGACGCTCCACAGGCGATTGGTCTGGGCCTTGGTCTGGGTACACAGGGTGCGATCGGCACAGGGCAGAAGTGGCTCGCACTGCCGAGGCGCCTGCTGTGTGATGGTGGCCGTGACCTGCGTGCCGCGCGCGGCGGGCAGCGAGGCCATGACCTGCGCCCGGCCCTGCGTGCAGCGATCGGCGTCGTAGATCTTGAGGTCGATGTTCAGGCTGCCACTGGCCATGCTGGGAACCGTCACGCCAAAGCGCGTAAGTCCGGTGGCGGGAATCTCGGCCTGATCCATCATCCCAGGCTTGCCGTCGAGCGTCGTGGTCACCGCGATGCGGTTGATGCGCATCGGTGTATTGGCCAGGTTGATCAGGATGCCAAGCTCGGAAGAGCCTGATCCGCAGCCTGCTAGACCCAGCAAACCACCGACGAAAAGCGAAGCAGAAAGCAGCCGGGAAGAGAAGGTCGACATGGCCAGTCCTCGGGTCAAAAGGTCACCTTGATCGTCGTGACACCTTCGGGAAGGCCGTTGCCACTGGGGCGTGAAGCGCCGACCGCAATGCCCGTGATCAGCGCCACACCGACGACACCACCGCCGACCGCGGCCCAAAACCACCACTTCTTGTAAAGCGGGGTCTCGCTGCTTGGGCTGGTGGTCGACGGGCCAGGCGAGCTGGATGAGCTGGGCTGCACCGTCTGCGCGCCGGATGTATCGGCCAGGGCCTTGGCCTGCGTGATGTATTTTTCAAGCCGCTCTTGCGTCTCGGGATCGGGGCGCGACTCGGCCTGCTTGTAGCGCTCGTAGTGTTCCAGCGCTTCGCGGGGTCGCCCCAAGCGATGCAGCGTGCGGCCGATGTTGATCAGCAGCCAGGGCATCTGCCGCCGCTCGTAGGCGGATTGAAATTCGGGCAAGGCCGCTTCATAGCGACCGCCTTCAAAAAGCTGCACGGCCTTGTCATAGCGACTGCGGCAGACCGCGTCGCTTAGGCAGCCGTCGTCGGGGGCTCCGGGGCCGGCGTGTACCGCGCGCACGCCTGCGACCGAAGCACAGAGGAACAGCGAAAGAAGAAGAACCTGCCTAGTCCACGAGCTTAGGTTTGTTGTCATTGGGCTGTTTCGCCGATGGATTCGTGCGAGTCGGCAAGAGCCGACGGAAAATGCGTGTCGCGGTGGTTGGCTTGCTGACTGGCTCTGCGACCAGCGGGGTGAGCTTGACCTCTGCCGCGTCGCTGACGCTGCGCTTGAGGTGAACAACGTGATCCTGGTAACCCGGCAGGCTCAAGCGGACCGGCACTTCTTCGTCCCCCGCGTCTTCTTCGATATGCCGCGGCGTCTTTCCCAAGACTTTTCCGTCGGAAATGCGGACGATCTCGGCCCCTGCGGGGATGCTGGTCAGTGACCAGAAGACCTTCTTTGTCGGTGGGTTTTGCGGCGTAACCGGCTGGGTCAGCGCAGGCTGGGTTCGCGTCGGGCGCGGCGCAGACCCTTGCCTATCGCGATAGACCAGCGCCGTACCGACGGCCGCCGCCACGATCAAGAGCGCCGAGCCCGCGACCAAGGCGCGCTTTACGCGGGTGCTGCGGCGCAGCGACAGACTGCTCTGTCCGACGGAAAATCCCAGCGTCGAGTTCTTCTGCAGACCCGAGTGCGAGTCGCGTTCCGCCACAGCGGGCGAGACCGGCGTCTTGTGCGAGGGATTGGTGATGTTTTCTTCGTCTGTCGTGGTCTTTTCGTTGGGGTCCTGACTGGCAATGATCGGCGCAGCCAGCGGCGTCGCAGCAGGCACCTGCGGAGCCAGCATCGGCGCATCCCCAGACAGCGCGCCCGGCGGAGCCATCACCACCGGATGCGCCATGGTTGGGAACATCGCCGTCATGCGCTCAAGCTGTGCGGTCACGTCGCGCATCGACGGGCGCTCGGCCTTGTCTTTGGCGATCAGGCGATGCACGAAGCTGGCGGCATCCGGCGTCACCCACGGCGCAAGCTCGGTCAGTGGCGGCGCATCTTCATAGATCTGCTTGGCCAAGATCTCGCCCGTGGCCCCAAGAAACGGCGGCCGCCCAGCGAGCATCTCGTACAGCATGATGCCCAGCGCGTAGACATCGGACTTGTCGTCGACGGCCGCGGCGCCTCGGCACTGCTCTGGCGACATGTACTTGGGCGTGCCCATGACCACGTCGGCGGCGGTATTGGTGCCGGCGTTCCCAACTTCCGCGGCGACCTTGGCAATGCCGAAGTCGAGAAGCTTCACGCGCACGCGCCCCATCGCCTCGGGATCGGGGTCGACGACGAGCATGACGTTGTCGGGCTTCAGATCGCGGTGGACGATGTTCTTGGCGTGTGCCGCGGCCAAGGCCGACGCGATCTGGCGGGTGATGCGCAGGGCTTCCGGCTGCGGGATCTTGCCGCCGCCTTTTTTCAGGCGCTGCGTCAGCGTGTCGCCCTTGAGGTACTCCATGACCAGATAGGCGACGCCGCTTGGCAACTGGCCATAGTCCGAGATCTGCACGATGCCGGGGTGCTCGACGATGTTTACGGCCCGCGCTTCGTTCAAAAAGCGCATCGCGATCTCGGGCTCTTGCGCGTAGCGGCCGTGCAAGATCTTGATCGCTACGCGACGCTCGATGGGCTCTTGGATGGCTTCATACACCGCCCCCATGCCGCCCTTGCCCAGCATCTTGACAAGGCGGTAAGGCCCTACGCGCTCGCGGGGTACGCTATTCGACACCGATGTCAGCTTACCATTTTTCCGACGCCCGCTGCGAGGAGAAAACGGCCAGCCCAGACCGCGCAGTTGGGCATCGGGTCGGGCGTTGGGTTGCCTTGGGGGCTGCCTTGGTCGGGCCCTGGTCGCGTGCTAGGCTGCGCCTCGCTTGCCGCGGGGTCAGACACATCGCTTGCTGGGGCGGTTTTTTGGGCGCGCGTCTGCGCGATCGGTCGCTCTTTTCATGCTGTGGTCGACGCTGCCCACGGGGCCGTGGGCATGGGCTCAGCCGGCCGGGTCGCGTGCTTTGGGTGACAGCACCGCGCCGCTCACCTCGCCGCCCGATGGGACTCAGACCGCTGATGCCGCGGCGAACACACCGCTTCGCGTCGGGACCCGCGCGCAAGCCGCCCAGCTTTTTGAGCAAGGTCTGTCCGCTTTCCAAGGGGGCGAGTTCGAGCGGGCGCGGCAGAAGTATGAAGAGTCCTATGCAATCGCTCCGCATCCATACACTCTGTATAATCTGGCCCTTACATACGAACGATTACTAGAGCACGAGCGGGCCATTGCCACCTTTGAGCGCTTTCTTGCCCAGCTTCCGGCGGCGGATGAGGCAGCCGGAAGCGAGCGCCCCGCCGACCGCCTGCAAGCGGGCCTGCGTGTGCTCGCCGAGCGGGCCATCAATCGCCTGCGCAGCCAGCCCGCCCGTGTCTCGCTGAGCGCGGTGCCGGATCCGGTGACTGCCACCGTCGCTCCGCTGCGCCCCGACGGCAGCGTGGGTCCGGTGCGCGGCCGCATTGTGACGCCTGGCATCTTGACCATCCCAGCGGGCGCGTACCGCCTGCAGCTACAGCGCGAAGGCTATGCCTCGGAAGAGGTCGACTTCGATGCCCACATTGGCCAGGCGCTGTTCATCTCGCGTCAGCTTCGCCCGCTGCCGCGCCAGCTGACGATCACCGCAGAGCCGCGAGCCCGTCTGTATCTGGACGATCGCTTCCTCGGCGAGACGCCGTTTGCCGGGCCGATTGCTCTGGGCAACCACCGCCTGCGTGTCGAGCGACGCCTGTACCTGACACAGCTTCGCCCGCTGGAGCTTTCGCCGGGCGTGGCCCCGCTGCGCTTTCACGTCGGGCTTGAGCGCAGTGGCTTGGTTGATATGGCGATCGGCGGCATGGTGGCGGGCGCCGGCCTGGGCCTGATGGTGCTGCGCCTGTTTCTCGGTGAAGAAATCGAGACGCTGGCGCGACAAGAGTTCTATAAACCGCTGGCCGCCGCCGCCTTGCCCGCGGCGCTAGGGGCAAGCGTGGCGGGCCTGGCCGGCTGGCAGATGCCAGCACGCGAAGCGCAGCTTCTGATCGGCTCGGCGGGCTGGGGCACGATTATCGGCTTTGGTCTGGGCCTGGGGGCGCAGCCGCAAGGGCCGCTGCCACACGTCCTGGCCGTCGGCTTCGGTGTCGTCGGTGGCACCTTGGGAGCCGCCGCCTATCGCTTCGTGCAGCCCACGTCTGGCGCGATCGCCATGTTCAACACGACGGTGCTGTGGAGCAGCATCGCCGGGGCGCTGGGCTGGGCCTACGTCATCAGCGAGAAGCCCGAGACCGCGTTTTATGGCCATCCCTCGACGGGACGAAGCGGCGATGGTGGCTGGATCTTGCTGAGCACTGCGCTGGCTGGCGTCGGCGTTGGGCTGGCTACATCCCGGCTGCCAGGGCTCCAGGATCTGACGCGAGGCCAGGTGGCGCTGATCGATCTGGGTGGCTTGGCCGGCGGTGTCTTGGGTGGTGCGCTGGGCATCGGCATCGGCTATGGCTTGACCGGCGACTTCAACGACGCCGTGCGCATCGCCGTACCCGCGACGCTGGGGGGCATCGGGGCCGGCTTGATCAGCGCCAGCATTGGTCTGCATGTGCTGCGCAAGCGGAGCTTAGGGCTGGGCGCTACCCAGCGCGCTGTTTCTGGGACCAGCCCCGCGCCGCGCGGCTCAGGGCTGAGTCGCTATCTTCACACTCGTCCGCCGACGCTTCGCTTTGACCGCGACCTTGCCGGCGGCTTTGCGCTTGGACTTGATCTTGTGGGCGGGCGCTTCTGACGAACGGTCCGCCGCCGTTGTTGCCGTCGCCGTCGCGCCGGGCGCAGGCGTCGCGGCAGGCGGCAGCGCAGACATCGACCGGGTCGGCACCATCACGTGGGCGCTCGCTGCATCGCTCGCCGCATTCGCGACGTTGGCCAAAAGCGCCACCGCAGGACGAGCGGGCGCAGCGCTAGGTGCCGTCGGTGTCGGTGCCGCAGGCAGACCTTGCTTGGCCAGCTGGTTAAAGCGCCGCAGGGCGGTCTGCTGATGCCGGCGGTACAACAGCAGCGCCTGCTGCTGCTCTTTCAGCGCCACCTGACTGCTGCAGGACAGGCGATGCCGCTCGTCGGGATCGGTCTTTAGATTGAAAGCCCAGCAGCTTGCGTCGCGCAGCGAGATCTGCAGCTTCATCTCGTCGGCGCTCACCGAGCTGAGCGTGTCTTCGTTGCCGTAAAAGAAGATGTACTTGCGACGGAAGCGCTGGGAAAACAGCGACTCGCCCTGCAGACGCGATGGGTCGTGCGGAATCGCCAGCGCGTCGAGCAAGGTCGGCACGATATCGACATGGCTGGTCGGCGCCGTGACGACGCGAGCCGGAAACAGGTGCTTGTTCAAAAGCAGGGCCGGCGTGCGCACGTTTTCGTTGTAGCTCATGCGCGAGTGCGTGTAGTTGTGCGCGTGCTGCCCAAACGCCTCGCCGTGATCGCCCGCCAAAACGACGATCGTGTCGTCGAGAACGCCGCGCTCTTGCAGGTGCTTGTAGATGCGCTCGATCTGTTGATCGAGATAGCGCAGGTTGTTGCAGTACGCGTTCTGCGGTCGCGTCGGGTGCGCGACATGCGTCGTCGGTCCATAGTCGGGATAGGGCCAGTGCGCGACGAAGCTGTAATACACCGACAGCACGGGCGCGCCGGTCGCAAGCTGCTCGTCGAGGCGACGCAGAAAGAAGCTGACCGACTCGGCTTCATCGCGAGCGTGGGCGCGTCCGCCCGGCGCGTTCTTGCGCACCGGCAGCGCGTGATATCCCCAAAGCTCGCTGAAGCCGCTGTGCGCGAGGAAGCCCTGCGGGAAGTACCAGTCGAGCGATCCTGGCGTCACCAGAAAGCGGCGATAGCGCGGCCCCAGATAGCTAACCAGCGACGGCAAGTGATTGTCCTTGCGGACATCAAAGATGGCGACTTCGGGCAGAACATACAGCCCAGACAACAGCGAAAAAATGCCGCGCGGGCTGGAATTTCCCGACGAGTAATGGTTGCTGAGGAACAGCCCTTGACTGCTCAGCGAGCGCACAAAGGGCATGGCGACATCGTCGCTGCGCTGGATCGCCGCGCTGCCCAGCGGGCGCAGCGCAAGGTCAAAGCCCGTGCTCTCCATGACGATGTACAGGACGTGATACGGCTTCTTGCCGGCGGCGGCAGGCAGGTCCTTCTTGCTCGCTGAAGCACGGACTGGCTCGACGAGAAATGGCGCCGATGTGAGCGCCATCACCGGCAGCGTGGCCGCGCTCGCTCCGTCTTTTTCGAGCCACGCCGCGTCATCCAGGCTGGGGTCACTGTCCGTCGCGCGCGGGGGGCCCAACAGCGAATCTGGGCGCAGCGTCTGCCCTTCGCGACCGGCGGCCGCATTGGCTTCGGCCACCAGCGAGCGCTGCGACGAGCGATGCAAAAGACCATGCCCCACGTCGACCAGCAGATACGCCACCGGATGATGCAAAAGCGCCTCGGGCAGCGGCGCCGCGGACCGCAGAATGGATGCGAGAACAGAGAGCGCAGCCACGGACCAAGTGGCGCACTCAAGCAGGCGGCCTAGCAGGCGCGGCACCCCCGAATACAGCAGCCAGATGGCAAGCGGCGCGACGATGATCATGTGCTCAAAGATCGACAGCAGCGAGACGATCTCTTTGAGCGCGCTGAGGTCCAAAGACTCGCGCAGAAGCTCAGCGGTCAGGCCGTTTCCCGTCGCGAAAAACACGCCGTGCTGCGTCTGCGAAAGCACACCGAACAGCAGCAAGACGATTGCCAGGCTGACCCAGCCCAGACCTCGCAGCGCCTGCGTAAGACGCGGCCGCAGCGACAGAAGTCCGGTCAGCGCCACGGCTTGCGCCAGCAGCAGCACCAAGGCCGCTACGGCCATGGCCCACAGCGCATCGCTGCCAAGCTGTCGCAGCACCGCACGCAGAGGCTGCGGCACTTCGCTGGTAAACGTGTCGCCCAGCGAGAGCCCCAAGCGCAGGCGATAGATCACAGACAGGCTGAGCAGCGCGATGAACGTGCCACGCGCAGCGCGCAAGCCCACCGGGTCGCCATGTAGCGCCCCCGCAAAGCGAGACATCCATTGCCGAAGGCTTGTCGCGTGCATCTCACGTTCCGCGGCGGTCCAACTGCACCCAGGCAGCCAGGGCCGCAGATCCATTTTCGCCGATTGGCCGCGACAGCAGCCCAAAATCCATGGCGGTCACGACTGCAGGACCGTCGAACCTAGTTCGGGTCCAGCCCCAGCTTGCGCAGATCCTCGCAGCCGTCCTTGTCGCCCAAGCGGCAGCCCCGACGCAGGAAATCGACACCCTTGGTGATGTTCGATTCCATGCCTTTTTCGCCCTTGATGAGGAAGCGCCCCATCACCGTGCAGGCGTCGGCATCGTTGGCTTGCGTGCAGGCACGATTGAGCTTGCCGACCAGCACTTCGCAGCTCTTTTTTAGGCCCTTGGTACAGGCCTGATCCAGGTTGCGGAAGCCCGTGCCGACGTTGCGCGGGATGCCTTCGCCATCGATCTGCATCACGCCCAAGTTGTGACAGCCGCGCAGATCGCCTTTTTCGCAGGCGACCTTGTATGCGACGGCGGCGCGCTCTTTGTTCTGCGGCACGCCCTTGCCGTCATCGAAGCGCACGCCGGCTTCAAAGCACGAGTCGGCATTGCCGGCATCGCAGCCCTCGATCAGGCCTTTGACCTCGGCGGTCAGCCCATTGGCGTCGGGCGTTGTGGCCAGTGCTTTCTGCAGCTCGCAGGCGTCTTTTTCGTTGCGATCACAGCCGATCTTCGACAGAGCCAGCGCCTTTTCCATGTCCTTGGGAACGCCGGCTCCATCGCGATAGGCGACGGCGCCCTTGGTGCAGGCGGTGTTGTCGCCGAACTCGCAGCCCTTCTTGTAGTAGTCGACGGCATGCGTCTTGTCGACGGGACCCCCTTCGCCCTTGGTCAGCATGTAGCCCAAGTTGTAACAGGCGGTGCCGTTTTCGCGGCTGCACGACTGCTCGAACGCCTTGCGAGCGCGGGCATAGTCGAGATCGACGGCGGTGCCCTTTTCGTCTTTGCCTTCGTAGTAGGCAACGCCGAGCTTGAAGCAGGCGTTGCCGCTCCCCTGTTCGCAGCCGCGCTGCAGGTTACGCAGCGGGCCCGAGCCACAGCCAAAAAGACCACCGACCAAAAGACCCGCAGCGACAAAGGCCGACGCGTTCAAGAGCCGCCGGCACACAGACGAGTTCTGCATAAAGATCCCTCTAGATGCGCGTGCGCGCACGGATGCCATAAGAACTCACTGTAACAAACTCAACTCGGCGGGCCCAGCCCTGCGCACAGGGGCGCGTGCAGCGACGGGCTACGGGGCAGATACGATCCACGGTCCAGATGTAGGTCACATGTACGCTAGGCCGTGCCGAGCCACGTAGCGGGTCGCGGATCGGCCACCGAACACCGCGGCTGCGACCCCGCGCAGGGGACTCGTGCAGAAGGCGCGTGCCCAGCCGCAGCGAACCGCCATCGACACGCCGCCGAGAGCAGGTTTTCGGTACAATGACAGCGGGCCAGCTTGAGGGGCATTCAGATGACAGGTCCATTGCATCAGGGGCATCGTGGGCATCACGGGCATCAGGGGGATCGCAGCGCGTGGTGGCTGCGCTGGGCAGGTCGGGCAGCAGGCTGGGCAATGGCCTCGTTGCTGCTGTTTTCAACCACGACACCAGCGACGGCAAAAAAAGCAGCCGAGGCTGGCAAGGGCGCCAAGTCCGGCAAGGGCGCCAAGCTCAAGACGCTCAGCAAGGAAGAGCTGTTTGCCAAGCTCGCTCCGGCAACGGTGCTGATCGTCATTCCGCAGCGCGATGGCTTCAGCATTGGCAGCGGCGCCATCGTTGACGGCAGCGGTCTGGTGGTGACCAACGCGCACGTTGTCGCGGCCAGCAGCGGCACGGTGCAGGTCTACATGTACAACCCCAAGGAGCGCACGCTAGAGACCAGCCTGCGCGACTATGTGAAAAATCACTCCCCGCTGATCGGACGCGTGACCAAGCGGGGCAAAGACATCGATCTGGCGCTGGTGCGTCTGCCTGAGCTGGTCAACAGCTATCCGACGATTCCCCTGGGTGACTCGGACGGTCTGCGCATCGGTCAGGATGTCGTCGCCATCGGCAATCCGCACGGCCTGACCTGGACGTTTACCAGCGGCACGATCAGCGCCATTCGCAAGGACGCGCTGCAGACAGAGACTCCGATCAATCCCGGCAACTCGGGCGGACCACTTCTCGACATGCGCGGCCAAGTCGTCGGCATCAACACGTTCATTCGCAAAGAATCGCAGGGGCTGGGCTTCGCAATTCCGGTGAACGCGGTCAAAGAGTTCGTCGAAAAGTTTGGCAAGAACACCGAGGTTGAGTCGCCGCCCGTGGCCGCTGGACCGTCGCTGTCAAAGAACCCGGTGCCGCTGGCTTCACTGTCTCTGTCGCAGGATATCGAGCGGCTGCGGGCGCTGAACGGTCGCCGGCAGAATCGCCAGGCAGAAGGGCTCTTGGCTCGCGATCTAGAAGTTGCCGATCAGCTTCGTCAGCGCATGGTTCGCGGCGAGCTGACCGTCGCACAGATGCTGCCGCAGATGCTGGAACAGTTGAAGCTGATGGCCGTGCATAACAAGGCCACCGAAGAGCCCGGCGAGACCACGGCGGCCTTCCATCAGCAGCTAGAAAAGACCGCCGAGCACCTCAAGCAGATCTTCCAAGTCTCGCAATAGACGCCGCCTGCCTTGGGATACGATAGGCGCGTGACGACGTACCTGTGTACCGACGACATTTTTTTGCAGCATCGACCGCAAGGGGAACACCCCGAGCGGCCCGAGCGCCTCGTCGCGATTCGGCGGGCCCTGCAGGGATCGGATCTTCTGGCGCGTGTGCAGGCGTTGCCGCCTCGACCGGCGACGCGGGATGAGCTGCGTCGCGTACACAGCGAAGCGTATCTGAGCGACCTAGAGCGCCGGCTGGGACCGGGAGCAGCGACGGCCGCTAGCGGCTGGCTGGATCCCGATACCTATTACGGGCCGGGCACGTACCAAGCGGCGCTGTGTGCGGCCGGTGGCGCCATCGAGCTTGCGCTGCGCATCTTTCACAGCGAGAGCGACAACGGCTTCGCGTTGGTGCGCCCGCCGGGACACCATGCCTGCCGCGACCGCGCCATGGGCTTCTGCCTGCTCAACAATATTGCCGCCGCCGCGGCTGCCGTACGCGCCGAGGGAGGTCGTGTCGCGATTGTCGACTTCGATGTCCATCACGGCAACGGCACCGAGCAGATCTTTAGCGGTCAGCGCGACATCTTGTTCATTAGCGCCCACCAGTACCCCTTTTATCCCGGCACCGGAGCCGCCGTGGTCACGGGCGAAGCCATGAACGCAGGCACCACTGTCAACATCCCGCTTCCGCAGGGCTCGGCCGGTGAAGAATATCGTCTGATCTTCGACAAGATCGTCGTACCAGCGCTGTCGCGCTTTGCCCCCGACGTGATCTTGGTCTCTGCCGGCTTTGATGCGCACGCACGCGATCCTCTGGCGGGCATGTCGCTGGTCGAGGCCGATTACGCGCACATGGTGGCGACGCTGGTCGCCGTGCAGCCACGGCTGGCGCTGATCTTGGAAGGGGGCTATCACCTTGACGCGCTGGCCGCGAGCGTCCTGGCCACGCTGCGCGTGCTGACCGCGGCATCGCGCAGCCACGCGGCTGCGGTCGATCCGCCGCCCGCGGGGCTGCCTCTACTCGAAGAGGTGCGGCATCTGGCCACGACCCTGCAGAGCCTGCACCACCTGACCCCAGCCGAGCAGACGCGAACGACCGCCTAGCCTACGGCCGCTTGCTAGCGGTGCCGAGCGGGTCGTCAATGGTTGGGTTCGATGGCAGCTTCATCTCTTGCGTTATCGCCGTCGAGCTAGGCAGGCGCTGCGCGCTGGCCGGCGCACCGGGGATGATGCCTTCTAGCGTGTCTGCGGTGCCGCTGGGGGGCTGCGATCCGCCACTTGGGGTGACGATGATCGCAGACGAAGCCGAGCTGGCCTGTCCGGTGCTGATGCTCGATGGCTGCGAGCTGCGACTCGATGGCTGCGAGCTGCGGCTCGATGGCTGCGAGCTGCGGCTCGACGGAACTGGCTGGACACCGGGTCGCGGCGGGCGCGAGCTGCGCGACTTGGCCGGCGCTGCCATGCCGCCGCCTTCCGACGAGCGGCCCGCTGCCGACTCGCTTCCCGGTGCCAAGTCGCCGCGCAAAAGATAGATCGCTTCCCCCCCGGACTGCTGCGTCACCGCCGCCTCGCTGGCATCGATAACACCGACGGTGGCGCGAACCACTTGCACCAGCTCGGTCAAGAGCTCACGCGCGCTGGGGCGCTGTCCCGGATCTTTTTCCAGCGTGCGCAGGACCAGTTTTTCGACGGGGTCCGGGATCGCCGGCAGCCACTTGCGCAGCGGGGGCACCGGATCGTTTAAGTGGTTCAGCACCACTTCCAAAAAGCTCTTGGTGTCGGCTTGAAACGGCGTGCGACCACACAGCATCTGGTACAGCATGACACCGACGCTGTACACATCGCTGCGACCGTCGTACGGCCCATGGCGCAGCCGCTCGGGCGCCATATACACCGGAGTACCGACGATGCCGCCACCGCCTGTCATCGCCGGACGTTCGAGATCCGAGTCGGTCCCCAGCAGCTTGGCGATGCCGAAGTCGAGGACCTTGATCACTTCGCCATAACGCGCTTTGTGCAGAAACACGTTCTCGGGCTTGATGTCGCGATGGATCAGACCAATGGCGTGTGCTTCGACGAGCACATCGCAGATCGGCAAGATGATCTGAATGCAGCGCGACAGCGACAGCTGACTGCGATCGCGCAGCTCGTCTGCCAGCGTGCGACCGACCAGAAGCTCCATCGCCAGATAGGGAATGCTGCCCGGCGCAATCCCCGAGTCGAGCATGGCGACGGCGTTGGGGTGGTTCAAGCGGCTGGCCGAGGTGCCCTCTTGGCGGAAGCGCTTCAAGGCCTCTTCCGAGCTGAGGTTGCCCAGTGAACGGAACACCTTGACCGCCACCTGCCGCTGTAGCTGTAGGTGCGTGGCGCGGTACACGACACCGAAACCACCCAGCCCAATCCGGCCATCCAAGCGATATTTTCCGTCGAGAAGGAAGCCATTTGGCAGCTCAGCCGGATTGCTGTACAGCGGCTGCGCGGTGGCTTTTTCTTTCTTCAGCTCTTTGTTTTCGCGCGAAAGCTCCAGCTTCTCGCGCTCTAGATCGCGCAGCTTGCGACCGCTGCGGATGTGATGCTCGATGCGCACCAGAAGCTCTTCAAACTCGTAGGGCCGATGCAGGTAATCGACGGCGCCCAGACGAAAGGCGCGCACCTTGGCCGCCACGTCGCTGCGCTCGCATAGAAACAGCACCGGCACGGCGCGCATCTGCGGTGTCATCTTGAGCTGACGACAGAGCTCGAAGCTGTCCATGTCGGCGCGCTTCAGATCGAGCAGGATCACATCGGGTGACTGACGAAACGCAAGCTGCTTCGCCTGTGGCCCCGTGGTCGCGATATGAACCTGAAACCCCGACTCGGTGAGGCGCTCGGAAAGCATGCGTGCGCTGTCGGATTCATCGTCGACAAGCACGGCGACGGCGTCCTGCAGATCGACCGCCGGAGCGAGCAGTGAGCGCGAAGATGGGTTCATGCGTGAAGCGCCATCACCTGATTCAAACTGAGGCCCCCCAGCGACGGGTCCGCAAGACGCAGTCGTGGTCTTTCGATTGTACACCGCGAGGTCTTTTGCAACGGCACGAATTGCGAGAGCGAGCCGGCCTTGCGCGGACGTGCGGCGTGCTAGGCTGCCGCCCTTCGATCGGATGGTTTGCCGATGGTTTGCCGATGGTTTGGCCCGCTGATTTGCCGATGGTTTGGCCCGCGTGTTTGGCCCGCGTCGTTCCACTGGAGGCTTGATCATGTCCTCGCTTCGTCCACGCATCGCGTCCGCTCTTCCTTTTGCTGCCTCGACGAGAACTGTAGGCTCGCTGCCGTCTGTGCCAGCTCAGCAAGGCCTGCAGTCGGTGCAGCGCTTGATCCAGCGCACCACGCGTTCGTCGTCCGGCGCGAAAAGGCGCAAGCTCGCCGAGCGAGTTCACAAGCAGGAACCGAACCGCCCGATCGCAGCGCCAATCGCAGCAGGCACAGTGAACACATCGGCGACAACGAAGGAACAGCGACCACCTGTGGCAGACCTGTTTGAACGGGCGCATCGGACCTGCCCTGGCTGCAGCGCGGATATGGTCGATCGCGGCTGCAAGCTGCGCTGTCCACGCTGTGGCTTTTTTCTCGACTGCTCAGATGGCTGAGTAGGGCCAGCCGTCTTGACTTCATGCCGCGCATGACACACGGTTTCAGCATGCGTACCCGTCGCTGGCATGCGTTTCTTGGCACCGGCCCAGTTGTTGTCCGCTGTGGACTGTTCTTGACCGCGTTCATCGCACTTTGGGTGAGCGCGGGCTGCAAGCGTCAAGCGGCCGTTCGTCCCGCGGTTCCCTCACCGGCAGAGGGATCGGCACGGCCTGCCGCGCCACCGGCTGAGCGTCCGACCCAGCTTCCGCCGTCGAGCGCGTCGACTGCCTCGCCGCTTGCCGGTGCAGCCATTCCGCCGCCTGCGTCGATCCGTGATGGCGCGGCTGCTTCCCCACTGACCATCGGTGGACCGGCGACGCAGGGGGATGTGGTCGATGCCGCCGCGCTTCCCGGCACCCTGACGGCCGCGCAGCAGAGCCGTCGCACCCCCGTCGTCGATGCCGTGCATCGGGCGGCTCCTTCGGTCGTGTCGATCCTCACTGAGCAGCGACCGCAGTACAACCCGTTTGGCTTCTTCGGCCTGGAAGAAGACAGCGAAGACAACGGGCGGACCTCGCTCGGTTCAGGTGTCATCGTCGAGGCGCACGGCTTGGTCATCACCAACGAGCACGTTGTCGCGGGTGCGGCCCGTATTCGGGTTCAACTGGCCGACGGACGCGAGCTACCGGCAACGCTCATCGGAGCCGACCAGTCCTTCGATCTCGCGGTGCTGAAAGTCGAGACACAAGGCCGCGAGCTACCGGCGCTGCGCTTGGGCACGGCGGCTGACCTGATGATTGGCGAGACGGTCATCGCAATTGGCAACCCGTTTGGGCTCTCGCATACCGTGACCTCGGGCGTGATCTCGGCCCTGCATCGTGTCGTGCGCGCCAAGAGCCGAACGTACGAAGACTTCATCCAGACCGATGCACAGATCAACCCCGGTAACTCGGGCGGACCGCTGCTCAATATCCACGGCGAGCTTGTCGGCATCAACACCGCGGTTCACTCGGGCGGACCGGGCATCGGCTTTGCCATTCCCATCGATCGCGCCCGCACCATCGTGAACGATCTTTTGCAGTTCGGACGCGTGCGCTATGGCTGGCTGGGGATTCGGCCCGGCGCCTTGCGACAGGGCCGTCGCGCCGTCGGGGTCGTCGTCGCTGAAGTCGAAAGCGGCAGCCCGGCCGAGCGGGCTGGCTTGCAGCGCGGCGATGTCATCTCGGGCATCAACGAGGACAATACCCACTCGGTCGAGGCGTTCTGGGATCGCGTAGGGCGCATCCTAGCCGGGGAAGAGGTTCGCCTGCGTCTGCAGCGTGGCGATCTGCGACTGCAGGCTGCACCGCTGGATCCCAAAGAACAGTCGGTTCGCGCGCAGCGCCGCCTGGGTCTGGACGTGACCGACGCCGAAGGGCGCGCCGTGCTGGTGCGTCGCGTCCTGCCCGGCGGCATCGCCGATCGCATCGGCTTTCAGCCCGGCGACGCCATCCTGCAGATCGGGGCCCGCACGATCAAGAACGCGCGCGACTTTGCCGCTGCCCTTGGCGAGATTCGACCCGGCAACGACACCGTCATGCTCGTCGTGCGCGGCCAGTACAGCTATTACGTTACGGTGCCGCTGTAATCGGGCGCTATGGGCTTGGCCGCCGTCGGTTCCTTAGCTTTTCCAGTGCTCCGCGGCGAAGCTCGGCTTCGATCAGACGGGTCAGCTGTTCGCTGCGTACCGCGACGCTGCCGCTGCCCAGACCGCCGGGGCCGCCGGTCAGCGACACCAAGCGGCTGTTAATAAACAGCGCCGGCAAGCTGGTTGCCCCCAGCGCCCGCGCATCGCGCTGCGTCCGCGCCATGTGCGCCCGCATTCGCTCGCTGCGGCTGTTTTCTTCCAAGCGATCGAAGTCGACGCGCTGGTTCAAGATGCTCTGCGAGAACTCGACGTAGCTCAGCATGAAACGACGGCGCATCAGATCGATGATCGCGTCGTACGTGCGAAAAAATGCCGGGCTGTGATCCAAGGCCAGCGCCGTCAGAATCAAGGGCACGCGGCTCGTTCGTTCGGCATATGAAAACGGCGTAGAGCCAGCAGAAACCGACGACAACGGCGAAAACAGCGGACCGTTGGGAGCCGGCAGATAGGCAAAGCGCACGGCCTCGCCAAAGGGGCGCAAGGTGTCGCGCACCTCGCGCGCTAGCTCGCAGACGGGACCGCTTTCAAGACTGCCCACCAGCACCAAGGTCACCGGAGACACGCGCGGTCCGCGAAGCGGCATGTCGCTTAGCTCGAAACCCGTCGGCTGCAGCGCAGCGCGCGGAGGAACCGGCAAGGCCGCCGGCACGCTGGAACGCAGCGACAGCAAGCGCCCCGCTGCCCAGCGCGACGTCGACGAGGGACTTGCCGCCGGGATCGGCTCGCTGGTATCGACGGTCTTCACCAGCTCGTCATAAAGCGCTCGCAGCGGCGTGCCACTGCGCACTAGCTGATACGCGCGACGACGCTGACGCTCTAGCTCTTCGCGCAGCGCGCTGTCGCTGATGGGACTGCGCAGGCGGCGACCGTTGATCCACACCTCGGGCGGCGTTCGCACGGAAGACCGGATGCGCTGCCACAAAAGCAGGGCGGTTTCTTTCTGTCGTCGGCTCGTAAGCTGCAGACGAAGCTGGGCGACATCGATCCCCTGCTCGCGCGCCGCAGCAAACAGGCTCAGATCGCCGTCGCGTCGTCGATCGCTGCCGAGCTGCGCGCTGGCTTCCGGGCTGCCGCGAAACATGGGCCAGTCGGTCAGCCAGTCTGGGTGCTCAGCCACGGTGATCAAGAAGCGCGCCGCGTCGTGCCCGGCTAGCTGGAAGGCCGAAAGTAGAAGCTCGGCTCCCCGCTCGGCCACGTCGCTGCCAAGGACTGGGTGAACGCGCAGGCGAAGGTCTTCGTGTTCTTCCAGCAGTGAAAAATAGCGCGCCAGTTCCGCGCCGGTTGCGCGATGGCCAAACGGCAGGAACACATCCAGGGTCACTGCCGCGACGGGTGGACCAAACCATGGCACCTCGTCGCCAAGCGGCAGAACCACATCGGTCTCGCGGCCGGCTTGGACCTGTGCCAGCGAGGCGCGCGTCTGCCCCCGTGCCACGGTCGCGCACACGAGGACAAGCCATGCCGACAATGCGCCGCACAGCCACAAGCGGGCTGCCCAGAAGATCGTGAGTGTGCTACATCGCAACGCCATGCAAAGACGTGTTGTGGTAACGGGGATTGGCCTGTGTACGCCGCTGGGTCTGGGTCGAGATGCGACGTGGCAGGCCCTGATCGCCGGGCAGAGCGGCATTGGTCCCATCACTCGCTTTGACACCAGCCAGTTTGCAACGCGCTTCGCGGGGGAGGTCAAGGGCCTTGACCCCACTACGTTCATCGACAAACGAGAAGCCAAGCACTTAGACCCGTTTGTCATCTATGCCGTATACGCAGCAAAGGAAGCGGTCACGCACGCGGGCCTCAAGATCTCGCCAGCGCCCGCGGATCCTCCAGGTCCGTTTGTGCCGGGACATCCGCTGGATATGGGCGTGCGCGAAGACGGCAGCTATCCCTGCGATCGCATTGGCGTGTACATCGGGGCGGGCCTCGGCGGAGTCACGCATATCGAGAGCTCGCACACCACCCTGCTCAGCAAAGGGCCGGGGCGCATGTCGCCGTACTTTGTGCCGCAGATCATCGTCAATATGGCTCCGGGTGTGATCTCGCTGCGCTCGGGATACAAAGGCCCCAACTTGAGCCATGTGTCTGCCTGTTCCAGCGGCGCGCACGCCATCGGCGAAGCAGCCCGTACGATCCAGCGCGGCGATGCCGATGTCATGCTGGCCGGCGGCACGGAAGCCACGGTGACGCCGCTGGGCATCGGTGGCTTCAACGCCATGCGAGCGCTCAGCACGCGCAACGACGAGCCGACTCGCGCATCGCGCCCATTTGATCGCGAGCGCGATGGCTTTGTCATGGGCGAAGGCTCGGGCGTCCTGCTGCTGGAAGAGCGCGAGTCGGCCCGGCGTCGCGGCGCCACGATCTATGCCGAGCTTGTTGGCTATGGTCTGTCGGCCGATGCCAACCACATGACCTCGCCACCTGCCGATGGGGAAGGCGCGCAGCGCTGCATGCGCATGGCCTTGCGCGACGCCTACCGGCACGGCATCCGCCCCGAGGACATCGGCTATATCAACGCGCACGGCACATCGACCAAGCAGGGCGACATCGCCGAGACCGTGGCCATCAAGGCGGTCTTTGCCGACCAGGCACGCCGCTTGGCGGTGTCTTCGACCAAGTCGATGACCGGCCACCTGCTTGGAGCAGCCGGCGGCGCCGAGGCCTCGTTCTGCGTCTTGGCGCTGCAGCACGGCATCTTGCCCCCGACGATCAACTTGGAAAACGCCGATCCCGAGTGCGACTTGGACTATGTGCCGAACCAAGCGCGCTCGACCCAGCTGCGCGCCGCGCTGTCCAATAGCTTCGGCTTCGGCGGCACCAACGTCTCGCTGGTGTTCGCCGCCCCCTCGCTGACTTAGCGGCTGCTGTGGCAGGCGGTGGGCTCGTTGGCTTGTACGCAGCCGTCGACGCAGCGTCGCCACGATCCGGGGGCGACGTTGGTTTTGAACAGGCACTGTTCCCAGGTCAGATCGCAGGCGTCGCGCTCTTTTTGGGGCTGCGCCGATCCGCGGGCCGCGATGTGGCACTTGCGGAAGTCGAACAGGCACGTCGATAGCTCCAGAGCGCGACCGCACTGATGCTCGCAGTCGGCAAAGCGGGCCTGCTGTGACTCGGCCGAACACTCGCTGACCTCGGGCTGCGAGAGCGGCGTGCGGCTCGGTGTCAGGCTGGGCGCTGGCTGCGTCACCGTCGGAGGCTCGACCGTGGTCGTGCGTGGCGGATCGCTGCTCTCGCTGGGAGGCTCGGGGCTGCGCTCGCGCACCGTCTCGCGCGGCGGACGCGTCTTGCTCGGCTTGCGCTCGCCATGGCCGTTCGACAAGGCGGTGCTTGTCGTGCTCTCGCCCGTCTCGCCGCGGCAGCGCTTTTCCAGCGTGTTCAGCACGTCCAGCGAGATTCCCGGCACGGGCGAACGGATGCCAGTTGGCTTGCGTGACGTCTGGGGTCCAGCAAGGACGATGCCCTCGCGCGGCATGACGATGGCGTGGATCGGACGGTTGATGGCGTTTACTTCCGCGGGCTGCATCGGCGGCATGTAGTCATCCACCATCGCCGCGTCGTCGTACAGGATCTCGGGCGCCAAGCGGACGCGCAGATCGCCGCAGCTTGGGATGGCATTGCGCAGACCGCGCAGATCCACGGCCTGAATCGACTGCCCGGTCATCGCGACGCGGATGCGCATCGGCGATCCGTCGCTGCCGAGGCCCTCGGTCAGGTTTTCTGCCGTGACCTCTAAGTTGGCCACTTTGCCGGTGATCGAGCGCTGACCGCCGCAGTTCTGCTCGGTGGTCTGCGCATCCCAGGTCTGGGCGTTTTCGATATCGACGACGCGCTCGCGCTCGATGAAGTCGCGCCACGAGGCCGAGATCAGGCCCGAGACGATGGCCGCACCGACGAGCGCACCGCCTGCGATGGCCATGGTCTGAAACGTCTTTTGATCAAACAGCGTGTTGCCGGCCATGCCGCCGCTTGAGCCCGTATTGGGGTAGTTCGACAGCGCCGCGCCGACCAGCACCGAGCCACCGAGGCCGACCATGATGCCGCACAGCGCCAAGCGAATCTTGCTGGGCGAAGCGATCGACGAGATGCAGGCTGCCAAGCCACCGGCCGCCAGCGCCCCTCCCGTGCCGTACATCACCGACTTGCCCCAGTCGGGATAAAGCTGCGAGAACCAGCCGGATGCGCCGAAGCCGCCCAGCGCTCCGCCCGTCGCTCCCGTGACGATGGCCAGCGCAGTCCAGTAGCCGCCGCCCACGCGCTTGAACTGTCCGGTGTCCGTGCGACGACTGCTGCCATACAGCACATAGCGGCAGCGCGGCGTCACGGTTCCCTTGATCTGCACGACGTTGGGCGTCATCGACTGCTGTAGTTCCCAGCGCTCGATGTCGCGCGTCGGCGTCAGCCGGGTCGTCGACGCCACCGGAACCTCGGTACCCAGGCGCCACTCTCCCTGATAGCAGCCAGAGAGCGCCCCCAGACAGATCGTGACGGCCAGAACCGGCGCAGTGCGCCTGGACATGTCTCGCTATCCTCCCATTGCCTCGCCCTGCGCGGTGCAATGGGTCCCCAATGCTGGGGATCCAGACTGTCCAACGATTCCTAGGGCTTAGCGGGGCCCCTAGGGGGTCGGAGCTTGCACAGCGTCAGGCGTGGCCACTTTGAGGATAGTAAATTCCACGCGTCGATTCAACGCCATCCCTTCTTCGGTGGTGTTGTCGGCGATGGGTCGGCTGCGGCCAAAGCCTTGCGCTCGCAGGCGTTGCGGCTCGATACCGCGGGACAGTAAGAACTTTTGCACCGACGTGGCCCGCCGCTGCGACAGGTCCAGGTTGTATGCATCGCTGGCGCGAATGTCGCAGTGCCCTTCGATGAGGATCTCTTGCCACTCGGGGTGGGCGCGGATGATCTCGCCGACTTCCTCAAGGACCGAGAACGACTCGGGCAGGATGATGTCCTGATCCGTCGCGAAGTGGACACGCTCAAGGACCATGATCTTGTTGGCCTTGGTGTAGACGCGCGGGCAGCCGTTGTACATGCGACGCCCCGGCAAGTTCGGGCACTCGTCAACGCGATCGATGATGCCGTCGCGATCGGTGTCGAGCTCGGGGCAGCCGTTGTTTTCCGGCGTGCCTTTGTGCTCGGGGCACAGGTCTTTGTCGCCGACGATACCGTCGCCGTCGGGATCATCGGGCGGCTTCTTAAATTCGTCGATGGCCGCGGCTTCTCGCGTCGAGCCGGGCACCCAGACGGCCGAGATAAAGAAGCGCATCGCCGGCACGCCGAGGGCGCAGTTGGCGCCGAAGTTAAAGCCCGTCGTGAATGTCACGCCCATCGAGCTATACCAGCGCACGCCGAGCATGACTTCAGCCGGTACATCGGCGGCTTTTTCAGGCAGGTGAAATAGGTTGACGTTGACGTAGCCGCCCCCCAGCGTGGTCAAGCCCCAGCGACGAACCAAGGGCAGCTCAATACCGGCCGCAGCGACGATCGTCGAGCCCGAGAGCTTGTCCTGAAACTCGCGCAGCGGCCGATAGTAGCCACCTGCTTGCAGCGCGATCAGCGTGCCATTGCTAAAGCGATAGTCGCCGATCAGCGTCGGGCTGAACGTCCAATCTCCGTCGCTGGCGAAGGCCTCTTGCTCGCCGGTTGGGGCGTTGACGCGCAGCGATGCCGCCAAGCCAAAGCCCTTGGCATAGGACAGGCGACGAATGATCGGAGCCTTGCCGATGATCGCCAAGTCGCCACGCGCCACCGACTGGACCTGGCCCTCTTGACCGATGTCGGACAGATTGTCTGAGCTTTGCGCGACGATGACCGGCATCACCAAGCCCAGTTCGAACCAGTCGCCCAGGCCGAGTGCGCCCATGAATTCGAGGGCGAAGCGGTTCTTGACGATCTGGATCTGCTTGGTCTGTCCGGCGAACAGGGCCAGCGGATCCAGCGAAAAACTGAAGTACACGCCCAGCGACGCCGACAGGTGACGCAGCGGCTGGCTCTGCGGCAGGATCAGCAGGTCGCGCGGACCGGGTGCCGGCCGCCACGCCTGAATGTCGAAGCGCTGTTCCTGCGCCTGCGCTGGCTTGGTGAGCAGCAGCAGCGCAAGCAGCGCAAGCGACCACATACGAAACGGACGCCTGCTCTTGCTGTCTTGGGCGCGCCGACTCATGACCACCTCGTCGAGGTTCGCATGCGTCGACGCAGCGCAAGCCCAAGCAGCAGCGCGGCAACCGCTGACAGGCCGATGCTGCGGCTGGCCTTCCCGGCGGCTGGCTGGCTTGGCTCGAACGGCTCAGGCAGATCGGGCTCTGTCGACAGCAGGCTCGACGCGGCGACGCCAGGCATGCTGCAGCCACACAGTGCCCCGCCAGCAGTGCCGCCGCAGCGTCCACTGACGCAAAGCCCGGTCGACTTCTGACAGCACTGGTTGCCTTCGCAGTCCTGGTTGGTGGTGCATTTGTCGCTGCAGCGACCCTCGATGCAGTGACCGCAAGGACACTGCGCGTCGGTAAAGCACTGCACGCACTTGCCGCCGAAACAGACTTCATTGCTGGGGCAGGCTTGCGAGCAAGGCTGGTCGGGCGTGCAGCGGTTGTCGACGCAGGTCTGTCCTGGCGCGCACTCTTTGTCTTCGCGGCACTGCACACAGAGACCTGTGGCGACGACCTTTTGACCGTCGATGGAGTCAACCTTGCAGTACGGCTTGTTGGTCGGCTTGCCTTCGGCCACAGGGCTCTGCGGATCCATCGACACTGCGATGCCGCAGTTCTGGCAAGACGGACCACAGTGGCGATCGTCGACGCAGGGGTTGCTGCAGGTGCCGCTTAGGCAGAAGTTGCCGCTGGGGCAGTCGGCATCGCGACGACAGGCGACGCAGACCATGTTGTTCAGACAGTACGGCCGTTCCGGCGAGTGCGTGCGGCAGTTGATGTTGCAGGCTGGGCCACACTGCTCGTCGGGAGACAGGCCGTCTTTCAAGCAAGCCGGAGGCGCGGTATTGGTGCAGCGCGCGTTCTTGAGATCGCAGATCTGCCCCAGCCCTTTCATCTGACAGTCGCTGTCACTCAAGCACGGCGAGCACAAGCGGAAGTTGGGGTCGCGGGCCTTGTCGGGGAACACCGCGAAAGAGCCAGGGCAGCACGGCGGCGAGACGCAGTTGCAGCCATCGCAGATCTGTCCCGCCGCGCAGTCCTTGTTGCTGACGCACTGGCAGCAAGTGGCCTTGCTGGCGTTGCATGGGTCGTCGGCGTCGGCCTTGCAGCGTGGTGGGCGTCCATCGGTGCCGCAGGCTAGGCAGCGCGGGCCGCAGTGACGATCCTCAACACAGGGCGAGCACACCGCCGCCGCGTTGCAGAAGCGACCATCGGCGCAGGGATACATCAGGTCGCCTGGCGTTCGCTGCTTGTCGCGATAGTTGTCTGGGCACTGACCGCAGCTTCCCGGCTCGCCGTCTTTGTAGCGAAAGCGACCGCAAGCCGACTGAAAAAACAGATCCGGCGACGTGCGCGTCGTATCGAAGCGACAGCGCGGATCGTCAAACGGCACGCGTCCACCGACGGCAAGCGGTGTGAACTCACGATCTTTGTACTGCTTGTCGTCGGGCAGCTTGCCGTCTTGCAGCAGGATGCCGAACTCCAGCACGGCGGCACCGCTATAGCTGCCATGCACGATCTCGATCGGGTACAGGCCCGGCTTGGGAAAGACCACCTTGTTCGTGGTGATGAACTTTGAACTGCCGGGTGCCGTGCCTCGACTGATCACCCAGCCGTGCTCATAGCGCGGCGGGTCGCTCTTGGGTACGCGCCAGAACACCCGCACGCCCAAGATGTCGTCGGTGTAAAAGCCAAAGTGCAGGTCTTTGCCGGCCCACTCTTGCTTGACGTTCAGGAAGCCGCGGTGACGGGTGCCGAAGCCCAGGCGCAGGTTGGCCCCCTCGGAACCGGGGAAGCCGCAGCCCGGCCACGAGGTCAGATCGGGTGGCGGGGCGGGCTTGCACTGCGTCGTCGTGACGTAGTCGCCATAGGAATTTTCGCCCATGTCGTTGACGAAGTTCGACAGATCAAAGGGCGTGGTCAGGTTCTTGTCGATACGCTGCATCCCCGTCGCGCCGTCCATAAAGGCGTTGATCGAGTCGGGTACTCTGTTTGGATTCGATCGAACATCCCCTGGAGGATCTGAGAACGGCGGCATCATCCCGGCAAAGCGGAAGGCGCTACACAGGCCGATATCGAGTGCCGGCATGTCGGTCTTGCCGACATCGACCCGCTCATATACCGGCTCGCCAGGAACGGTGACTGCGTCCAGCGGCTGGCCAAAGCCGATGTTCAGTCCTTCGGTACACTCCTCGGCCGCCCAGGCAGGCGCAAGACAAAGACCAGCGACGATCCCCAAAGCGAGGAGCGATGAGACAGCACGGCAAGACGCTGCGCGGCGTAGCGATGGGGGGCGATGGTTCACGGGGATACTCCCGGACGGGGATTCTACAAAAACCATAGCAGCGGCGATCGCCGTCGGTCAATTGTTCTCCGACGAAAGACCACGGCCTGCGGCGCTAGAAATCTAGCCTGCGGCCCAGCGCGCAAGCTCCGCAGCAGCAAACGCAGCAAAGCGCCCTTCCGTGATGGCCAGGCGCGCTCGCCGAGTCAGGTCCAGGTAATACGTCAGGTTGTGCAGCGTTGCCAGGCGGTGATACAGAAGCTCTTCTGCGACGAACAGGTGGCGCAGGTACGCGCGGCTGTACTGCGTGCAGGTCTCGCACGGGCAGTCGGGGTCAAGAGGCGAAAGGTCCGTGGCATAGCGTGCGCCTTTGATATTGACCTTGCCCTGTGACGTGAACAGCTGGCCATTTCGCGCGTTTCGCGTCGGCATGACGCAGTCGAACATGTCGATGCCGCTGCCGATGGCCATGACCAAGTCGCGCGGCGTGCCAACGCCCATCAGATAGCGCGGCGTGCTCGTGGGTAGCTCGTCGGCAAGCTGATCCAGAAGCTGATACATCACCTCGGGCGGTTCTCCGACGGCAAAGCCGCCCAGCGCAAAGCCGTCAAAGGGCATGGCACAGATCTCGGCCATGTGTCGGCGACGCAGATCCAAGTGGATGCCACCCTGCACGATGCCGAACCGAAGCTGCCGACCCAGGACGCGCTGTCCATCGCACAAAAGCGGCGCCGGCACAGACAGGCAGCGGGCGGCCCAGCGGGTCGTGCGATCCATGGCGACTTGGGCTTCGGTCGGCGACGACAGACCCGGCGGGCACTGGTCAAAAGCCATGGCGATGTCGCTGCCCAAGACCGCCTGAATGCGCATCGATATCTCGGGCGTTAGCTCGCGCAGCGACCCGTCGAGGTGCGAGCGAAAGCGGACGCCTTGCTCGGTGATCTTGGCTAGCCGCTTGTTGCTTGGGGTCGGCTCATTGGGCGTCTCTTTCGAGCTGGATTCCCGTCGCTGAAGTGGCCGCTGCCCCAGACCCAGGCTAAAGACCTGAAAGCCGCCCGAGTCGGTCAACATGGGGCGACGCCAGCCGCAGAAGCGGTGCAGGTCGCCGTGTGCCGCAAGGATCGGCAGTCCCGGTCGCAGCCACAGGTGATACGTGTTGCCAAGGATGATCTGGGCCCCGGCGCGCTGCAGATCGTCTGGGCTGACCGACTTGACGCTGCCGACGGTGCCGACCGGCATAAAGATCGGGGTGCTGACTTCCCCATGGGGCAGCCGCAGGCGCCCGGCTCGCGCCTTGCCATCGCGGGCTTCTTCGTGAAACAGCGGGCGCACGGGGTCACGCGGCGTCGCCACTTGCAGCGCCGGGAAGACATGGCATGAATCTCCCTCGGCAAAGGACGCGTCGAAGGACGCGTCGGATGGGGTCGGACGTGCATCAAGCATCGGGGATTCCATGGCCATGACTGCGCTTAATACCCAGGCGTACGAGAGCGCGGCAAGGGACGGGCGCTGCCTTGCGCTCGCGGGATTAGCATGGCGTCGCCAAAGCTATAAAACCGGTAGCGCTGTGCGACGGCCTGCTGATACGCCGACAAGATGCAGCGACGGCCCGCAAACGCCGCCACCAGCATCAAGAGCGTCGAGCGCGGCAAGTGAAAGTTGGTCAACAACGCATCGACGACCGCGAAGCGATACGGCGGATGGATGAAGATCTGCGTCGAGGAAAGGTCGCTGGGCGCTAGGATCTGGCTCTTGTCGTCGCAGGCTTGGGCCGCTGCTTCCAGCGTCCGCACCACGGTCGTCCCGACGGCCAGGATCTTGCGCCCTTGCTGCTTGGCGGTGCGGATGGCTAGCGCTGTTTCGCGGCTGATCTGGTATCGCTCACTGTGCATCACATGCTCTTCCAGCCGCTCGCTGCGCAAGGGCAGAAAGGTGCCGGGACCGACGTGCAGCGTCACGTACGCAAGCTCGTGTCCAGCGGCGCGCAGGCGGGATAGAAGGTCTTCGGTAAAGTGCAAGCCAGCTGTCGGGGCAGCAACAGAGCCTGCGCTGCGCGCAAAGACCGTCTGATAGCGGATGTGATCCTCGTCGCGGCTGCGCTGTCCACCGTCGCGCAGGCGGGCGTTTTCGATGTATGGCGGCAGCGGCAGCTCTCCTAAACGAGCGAGAAGCGCCCCAACCTCGTCACCGGATAGCGGGCCCAGATCGAGGATCGCCGAGCCGTGCTCAGCCTGTACAACGAGCACGTCGTGCGGCGAGACATCCGGGGCCGAGCGCTTGTGCAAGCGAACCTGCTGACCGGGCCGCAGAGGCTTGCTGCAGCGATACAGAGCGCGCCACACCGCCCGCGCAGAACCTGGCGCTTGCGGCACAGGCTCGGTGAGCAAGAATTCGACCTGCCCGCCCCGCTCGCCATGCGGGCCGCACTTGTGTCCGTACAAGCGCGCGGCCAGCACTTTGCTGTCGTTGAGCACTACCAGTGTTCGCTCTCCCACGTGCTCTTGCAGCAGCGCGGGCAGGTCGGCGAAGCACTCGTGCGACACGCGCCCCGTCTGATCTTCAGCGCCATCGGGCCTGTGCAGCGCGACATCCTGTGCAGCGCTGTTTTCGGACACATCGCTGGGTAAGACCACCAAAAGACGCGAGCGATCGCGCGTGGCCGCCGGCTCTGCAGCAATCAGCTCAGGGGGCAGATCGTAGTCAAAATCAGAGGCCACAAGCGCAGACGAAGCAGGCGGCTGAAAGGACCCAGAGGCGCGGGGCGACGAGGCAGAGTTCACGCGGCGCACGATAACGCAACTTGCGATCCGCCGACGCGTCGCATTCAGTAAAATATCGCCATGCCGACACAATGCCTGCGTGCGCGGGCTGGGGTGCTTGTGCTGTGGGCTTTGGGGGCGTCTCTGTCTGTGCTGGCTTGTGTGGGGGCCGCGGCTGCGCAACCTGCTGCGGCAAGCTCGGGGGCGGGATCTTCAGCAGTCCCCACAGCCAGCTATCAAGACTTGCTCGCGCAGGGCAAGGCGCTGCTCAAGGCCGACAAGTACGACGAAGCGCTGGGCATGTTCGCCGCGGCGATCAAGCAGGCACAAGCCGAAGGGCAGCCTACAACGACGCTGTCGTATCTGTACTGTCTGCAGGGCATCGTGCAGGCGCAAGGGGGCTCTGCCAAGCGAGCCGATGCGATCGCATCGCTGCACAAGTCGCTTGAGCTGGATCCAAGCAGCGCCGACTGCCGGTTCGAGCTGGCCAAGAGCCAGTATGAGGACAAGCAGTACAGCGAGGCCCAGCGCAGCGCGGAAGCTGTCGCTGCTCAGTCGGGGGCCGATGCGGCGCTGCTCAGCGAAGCCGGCGGGCTGGCCAAGCGCGCACAGGTTCAGGCGCTCTTTTCCGACGGACGACGCCTGCTCAAAGGGCGTGAGCCTGAGGCTGCTGCAGCGCGAATCAAAGAAGCGACGGACAAAGCCGAAGCCGCTGGCCTGTCGAGCGAAGAGCGATCGCTTATGCACTATGTGCGTGTGCTCGCGCTGCGTCAGGCCTCCGAAGATGCCGAGGCCGTCAAAGAAGCGCGCGTCGGGCTTGCGTTGAGCCCGCAAGATGCCGACCTGCACTTCGAGCTAGCACAGGCGCTGTTCGATACCGATGAGTTTGTGCCAGCACAAAAGGCCGCAGAAGAAGCGCTGCGTCTGGGCCTCAGCGATAGCAGCGATCAAAAGGCGGCCTCGGATCTGATCAAGAAATCCAAGACCGAGGCGCTGCACGAGCGCTTCACGTTCTTTGGCTCGGTCTCGTTCGGCTATGACTCAAACGTCTTGCAAAGCGGCAAGGTCGAAACCGTGGGTGGCAAGTGCGCAAGCTGCCCCAACAACACGCGCACCGCCTCGCAGGACAGCTTGTCGGCACGGTCGATCCGCGATCAGCTTCGCCAGCAGGTCTCGCTGATCCGCAGCCTGTTTTCGCAATACCCCACCGCCGTCACCGAGATCTACAAGACCGCGGTTCCGCCCCAGGAGGAATGGGATCTGCCGATTCCTGTCTCGCTGGATCTAAACGGTCGTCTGTTCCGCTTCCGCACACTCGAAATGTGGCTGGGGTATCGCTTTTATCAGCTGTTTATGACGTCGGCGGGCTTCGATCACGATGCGTACAACCTGCAGGAACACACCGTGCCGCTGTCGCTGTCGTGGCAGCCAGCGCGTTGGCTGATGCTGCGCCCGCGCGTCGAGGGCTTCGCCAACTTCAGCGGCCTGAAGGCCTTTACGCCGTATCAGGGCGGGCTGCTCGCCGTCGTTGACGCGCTGTTTATCGAAAGCCGCATGTGGCGCACCCGGCTTTTGTATCAGCATCAGCTGCGACGATCATTCAACCGCAGCGACGATACATACCTCGATGGCGATCGCGATGAAGTCCGCTTGACGCAAGAGCTTCGCGCCGGCAGCGGCAAGGTCCGCGTGCGCGGCAGCTTGAGCTATCGCCTGCGCTCCGATCGAACAGGAGTGTACGAGGACGATGTCGCGTTCTCGCCGTCCTTTTACATCCAGGATCGCGCCGGCATGCTCTCGCAAGCCGAGGTCACGCTGGGCTCGTTCCGCTATGTCGCGCCGCTTGGCTACCTCGGTCACGAAGCCTCGACGCGGTGGCGGCTGAGTGTCCCCTGGGATCTTGAGCTTCTGGCCGGCTTCGCCTTCGATTACCGCGGCTATGCCGGCGAATACACCGCGACGTTTACACCGCAGAGTGTCATGGTGCGGCAGCCCTGCCCGCCCGGCTCGACCTTGGCGATGTGCGATCCGCGCAACCAGCCCGTCGTGTCGCTGCCTCCCGCGGGAAGCGCTTCATCGATCGCGATGCCCGCTACGCAGCGCAAGGACTCGACGATCAGCGTCGATGTCACGGTCTCGAAGAACCTACCCCTTGGCTTCAGCCTCGACCTCTCGTACGCGTTCGTGAAGAACTTTTCGAACATCGCCAACGGCATCGACAACCGCAACTACAACAAGCATCAGGTCACGCTGTCGGCTGGCTACGCGTTTTAGCGCGACGGCGGCGGCGAAAGCCCCAGCCGCTCGCTGGCGTCGCGCACGTGACGACGCCACGCCGAGTTCTTTTCGGCCGCAGCGCGCAGCGAGCCACGAAGCTGCATGAAGCCTTCCTGTGGGTTCAGCTGACTGTCGTCGATGACGCGAATGGCGGTACGTCCGACGGCAATCAGCGACTCGACATATGCGAAATATTCGTCAGCCAGCACCTTCACTTGATCGGTCTTGGCCCCTTTTTTCGGCGCCTCAGCCGCCTTGCGCAAGCGGATCAAGGCCGGCATCAGATCGTCGGCAAGCTCGCGCCGAACGTCTTCCGGTTTGCGCGTCTTTTCTTCAAACAGGGCGTTCAGCCGCTCGACGACGGGCGCTTCAACGTACGACAGCGCCGGCAGATCGATTTCGACATAGCGGATCAAGTCCAGCTGATCGTCGCTTTGATGATTTCGTCGCCACCACAGCACAGCGATGATCGCCAGCATGGCGATGATGCCGATGCGCATGAACCACAGCGAGCCCTGCGACATGCGATGGCGTCGCCGCCGACGCGCTAGATCTTCCGGCGAAAGCGGCGGATGTCCGGGAGAAAGCTCATCCGGCTCGGCAGGCTCCGCGGGACGTGCAGCCGCACTGCGCGTCGTCACCGACGGATCCGCTGGGACCGCAGCCTTTGGATCGGTATCGCGGGGCGCGCTCACGACTTCGCTTCCGATGGCGGGGACGAAGTCGGCGTCGCGGCTGGCAGCGCAGGCGGCGCGATACGGCGACGAAGAAAGCTGCCGATGGTGTCGCTCACTTCGGCTGGGCGCTCGATCGGGGCGGTGTGCGTCCCCGACTCGACGACGTGAAGCTCGGCACCGGGGATGCGCGCAGCCATCTCTTTCGACAGCGTCATCGGCGTGAACGAGTCGCGCCGACCGGCCACGATCAGCGTCGGAACCGCGATGCGCGACAGGATGTCGCTGGCGTTGTGCTGACCCGCCGCGGCCATCGTACAGACGAACATGCGCGGATCCATGCGCGCCAGGCCTTCCAGATACGGGAAGAAATCCTCGCGTCGCACGCGCGTGCCGTCGATCTCGATCTGCTGCGCTAGATAAAACGAAAGCTGCGTCGGCAGAGCGCGTCGCCAGAATGCACCGACGACCTCGGGCATGCGCGAGACCGTCGCACGCACCAAGGGCAAAAGGGACTCCAAGCGATCGCTGCCTTTGAACGTCCGCAGTGGGTTGCCATAGCTACCGCAGACGAGGACCAAGCCCGACACGCGCTCGGGCGTCTGGTTGTACGCTTCCAGCGCGACCTGCACGCCCATCGAGTGACCGATGAGCACTGCGCGCTCGACCTCGCAGGCGTCGAGCACCGCCACGGCGTCGCGAGCGAAGTCCGAAAGCCGCATCGCTTGCAGGTCCGCGGGCAAGCTCGACTGGCCATGACCGCGATAGTGGAAGTGGATGATGCGGTACTCGGCAGCCAGGGCCCACGTCAGGTATTTCCAGACATAGCCGTCGCAGCCCAGGCCGTCGCACAGAAGCAAGGTCGGCGCTGGACCGCGTCGGCCTGTCACCTCGTAAAACAGGCGGATCGGCGGCCGATCGCCATCGCCGTCGGGGCACAGGGCAAAACCGGCACGCCGCCGGCTGCCGCTCGCAGTCAACGGAGCGGAAGTCACCATGGAGCGGATTCCTGAGGATTTGTTGCAGAACGGTCGCGGCCCGAGGAGAAAGCGGGCCACCAGGCGGAGAGGAGGAAGAGGCTTGACGCGGGCTTATTCTTGGGAGCCGCGCTCGTCCTCTTCGCCGGGGATCTCATTCACAGAGGGATACTTCTTAATCTCAGGGCGCGCAATCTTCCACGCCTTCTGCACGATCCAAGAAAGCGAGCGATCCTGACGGTTCGCTTCTTCCTGGATCTCCTTCAGCATTTCCTCGGGGAAGTACAGACTTTGCTTTCGCTTATCAGTAGAACCAGCCATGGGGCCTCCGGTCGTCAAAAGACAAGGACGTCGTTCCGTTGCACTGCTTACCGCCTTGCTTCCCCCCTATAGGCACATGTCGAGAGGCAAACAAAGCAGTGAGCTACTTTACAAGAAAGTTGTCGCTGAGTTTTGATGCGATGTCAAGGGGTTAGGTACGCGAAATGGGCAGCGGTCTCCACAGTACTGCGGCCAGCGGGCATTCCGCAGTGGAGACCCACCGAGGCAGCGCGCCCGCCCTTGGTTCTTGATAGGATGCGCCGCGTGAGTCGTACGCCAGCCAGCCGCACCAGCCCCACACCTTCCGGTGCCTCCGCGGGACATGTCGAGGCCGAGCGCAATCGCCAGGGGGATCCGCCTGGCGCCGCGCCCAGCTCGGGGGGCCTGGATGCGTCGATGGATCCGTCGCTGGACCTTTCACCTAGTGGAAGCCGCGAAGTGGGCAGCGAAGTAGTCAGCGATGGCCGATCGCTGCGAGCACAGCGGCTGCGCCACGAGCGCCGGACGCAGATTCTGGAAGTGGCTCGCCAGCTGTTTGCTCAGCGCGGCTATCACGCGACGTCGATCCAAGATCTTCTCGACGGCGCAGACATCGCACGCGGGACGTTTTACCTGCACTTTGACAGCAAGCGCGCCATCTTTGACGAGCTAGTCGACGAGTTCCTCGGCCGCATCCGCAGCGTCGTGCGCGTCGTCGATCTGTCGCCTCAGGCGCCGCCGCCGCTTCTTCAGATTCAAGCCAACTTAGATCGCGTCTTTGCCGTGCTGCAGCAGAACCGCGATGTCACGCGTATTACCCTGCTCAGCGCCGAGGGGCTGGACGCCGAGTGCGATGCCAAGATGGCGGACTTCTATGGCCAGGTTCGCGAGCTTTTGTGCCATGCGCTGAAGCTCGGACAAAAAATGGGCATCGTGCGCGCTTGCGATGCCAACATCGTCGCGCAGGCCGCGCTGGGCGGACTGAAAGAAGTCGCGCTGCTATGGATTGCGCGCCGCGACACCAGCGACGAAGAGCTTCGACGGGTTGGACACGAGATCCTGTCGTACAGCTTGCACGGACTGTATCTGCCACCGCCTGTGGTCTCTCCTGGTTCGCCTCTTTCTTCTTCGGGCCCCGCGTCGTAGCTACGCGACTGGCTCTCAGACCTTCTTGGAACGGACGCAAAGGACACAAAGGAACCAATGGCTCATCAGTACATCTTCACGATGCAGAACCTGCGCAAGGTGGTGCCGCCGCAGCGCGAGATCCTAAAGGGCATCTGGCTGTCGTTCTTGCCGGGCGCCAAGATCGGCGTCATCGGTCCCAATGGTGCGGGCAAATCGTCGCTGTTGCGCATCATGGCCGGCGTCGATCACGAGTTTCAGGGCGAAGCGCGGCCTGCTGACGGCATCAAGGTCGGCTACTTGTCGCAAGAGCCACAGCTTGATCCGAAAAAGAACGTCCTTGAAAACGTCGCCGAGGCGGTCAAAGACGTCCGCGCGCTCTTGACCCGCTTTGAAGAGGTCAGCAACAAGCTCGGTGAGCCGCTCGACGGCGACGAGATGGAAAAGCTGCTGGATGAGCAGGCCAAGCTGCAGGACAAGATCGACGCGGTCAACGGCTGGGAGCTCGATCGCACGCTGGAGATCGCCATGGACGCGCTGCGTCTGCCGCCGCCGGATGCCGACGTCACCGTGCTGTCCGGTGGTGAGCGCCGCCGCGTTGCGCTGTGTCGCGTGCTGCTGTCAAAGCCCGATCTGCTTCTGCTCGACGAGCCGACCAACCACTTGGATGCGGACTCGGTGGCTTGGCTAGAACGACACCTGGAAGAATTCGCGGGCACCGTCGTCGCCATCACGCACGACCGATACTTCTTGGACAACGTCGCCGGCTGGATCTTGGAGTTGGATCGCGGCCAAGGGCACCCGTTCCAAGGCAACTATTCCTCGTGGCTAGAGCAGAAGCAGCAGCGCTTGGCCGTCGAGGAAAAGCAGGAATCGGCGCGCCAGAAAGCTCTGGCCCGCGAGCTTGAATGGGTACGCGCATCGCCCAAGGCCCGCCACGCCAAGAGCAAGGCGCGTCTGTCCGCGTATGAAGAGATGCTGCAGAAGTCGATCGAGGCGCGGCAAGAAGTCGCCGAGATCTCGATCCCTCCAGCGCCGCGCTTGGGCGACAATGTCGTCGTCGCTGAGAAGCTGTGCAAAGGCTATGGCGAGCGCCTCTTGATCGACGATCTTTCGTTCCGTTTGCCGCGCGGTGGCATCGTCGGTGTGATCGGGGCCAACGGCGCTGGCAAGACGACGCTGTTTCGCATGATCGTCGGCGCGGAAAAGCCCGATAAGGGCAAGCTGATCGTCGGTGAAACCGTCAAGCTGGCCTACGTCGATCAGAGCCGCGATGCCCTGCAGGGCGACCGCACCGTCTGGGAAGAGATCAGCGGTGGCGCCGAACACTTCGAGATGGGCAAGCGCAAGATCCCGACGCGAGCGTACTGCGCGCAGTTCGGCTTCAAAGGCACCGACCAGCAGAAGCGCATCAAAGAGCTCTCCGGCGGTGAGCGCAACCGTGTCCACCTGGCCAAGATGCTGCGGACCGGCGGCAACCTGCTGCTCCTCGACGAGCCGACCAACGATCTCGACGTCGACACGCTGCGTGCGCTGGAAGAGGCGCTCAACAACTTCGCGGGCTGCGCCGTCATCATCAGCCACGATCGCTGGTTCCTCGATCGCTTGGCGACACACATCTTGGCCTTCGAGGGCGACAGCAAGGTGGTGTGGTTCGAGGGCAACTTCCGCGACTATGAAGCCGACCGCAAGCGCCGCTTGGGCAAAGACGCCGAGCAGCCGCATCGCATCCGCTACAAAAAGCTCACGAATTAGCGACCGACCGGGCTGCGATCGACGCAGCCCTGGTCGAGCAGCCCACCGACGAAGTCACCGACTTGTAACAGCCTGCGCTGCCATCGTGTCGCAGGATCGTACCCATCATGAGTCGGACCGAGTCCCTGCCGTTTTTCCCAATGGACACACTGCAGCCTGCGCTGTCCGTGCTTTATGCAGAGCTCTTGCAGCTTCGCGAACAGGTGCAGCGCGAGGCCGACGTGCTGCTGCAAGAATGGGGCGCCCACGCAGCCAGCCTGCGCGAGCGCTGCCAGAACCTGTCCCACTATGTCGCGCTGCGCAGGCGCGATCTGCGACGCTTGCAGCCGGCGCTGATGCAGCTTGGCCTTTCGACGCTGGGACGCAGCGAAGCCAAGGTGCTGCCGACCTTGGATGCTGTGCTGGGGACGCTGTCGGCGGTGCTGGGTCAAGGCAGCGTCGCACCGCTTTATCCGACGCCAGATCGCTTTTCCCTGGGCGCCACACGCCTGCGCGAGGCGAGCGAGCAGCTGTTCGGCCCGGCGCCACTGGCACGTCCGACGCACTTGATGGTCACGCTGCCCAGCGAAGCGGCTTCCGACGCACAGCTCGTGCGCGATCTGGTGTCATCGGGCATGGACTGTGCGCGCATCAACTGCGGACACGACGACAGCCGCCTGTGGCAGCGCATGATCCGCAACGTCCGCGACGCCAGCCAGGTCACCGGCAAGCCCTGCCGAGTCTGCATGGATCTGTCGGGGCCGCGCTTGCGCATTGCCGACGTGGAAAAGGGCAGAAAGAGCGGTCCGCTGCAGCTTGGCGATGCGTTTCTTTTGCGCAGCGCTAAGGACGAAAAGCGCCTGGTCACGACGAAGCGCGGCACGGCTCAGGCACGTCATCGCGAGTGGATCGCCGCGTGTGATTACCCCGAAGCCCTGCGCCAGCTTCGCGTCGGTGCAGAAGTAGTGGTCGACGGCGGTGTTGCATCGTGTCGCGTGATACAGCGCGCTGAAGACGGCTGGATGTTGCAGGTGACGCATGCTCCGCCCAAGGGGCTCAAGCTGCGGGCAGAAAAAGGCCTGAACTTTCCCGGCACGGCCCTGAACATTCCTGCGCTGACCGCGCGCGATCGCGACGACCTTTCGTTCATCGCCAAGCACGCAGACCTTGTCGGGTATTCGTTTGTGCAGCACGCCAGCGACGTGGTTGCCCTGCAAGAGGAGCTACAGCGTCGCGGGCGGGCCCGCGAGTCGCTGGGCCTGATCCTAAAAATCGAGACGGCAGCAGCGGTGCGGGCGCTGCCTTCGCTGCTCGTGGCTGCGCTGTCTCGCCAGCCAACCGGCGTGCTGATCGCGCGCGGCGATCTGGCTGCCGAGCTGGGTTTCGAGCGCCTGCCCGAGATCCAAGAAGAGCTGCTGTGGCTGTGCGAAGCTGCGCACGTGCCGGTGATCTGGGCGACGCAGGTTCTCGATCGTCTGGTGCGCAAAGGCACGCCGACACGGGCCGAAGTCACCGACGCCGCAGCAGGCGCTCGCGCCGAGTGCGTGATGCTGAACAAAGGGCCGTATCTGCAGCAAGCGCTGCGCACGCTCGATTCGATCTTGGTCAGCATGCACGCCCACCAAGACAAAAAGACCGCGCAGCTCGCTCCCCTGCCTTGGTAGATCCTCATCGCTGCAAAGGAGATCTGACAGGAAATGCAAGGGATTTGCGTTTCCTGCATGCGCCTGGATCGGTCGCGCTCGCTACGCGTTGACTGGCGCGTTTGTAGCGGTTGCAGCTGCCGTTTACATCCGGCATGGCAATGCGCTGCCGCTTCGGGCTAGGGTTGCTCGGCAAGGACCTGTGGCGAGCGACATGAAGCTTCTTTTGATCTCTTCGCTGGCGCTGTTCATCGGACCCATCCTGCAGCGTTCGTTTCGCTGGGTGGGCGCGGCGCTGGCTGCGCTCGACGGCTTTGTGCTGCTGTTGGTGCTGGGCATCGTGCTCGGGCTGCTCTTGCCGCAGGCGTATGAAGCGGCGGGCTGGCCGGCGCTGCCGCTGGCGGTCGTCGGCTATCTTTCCGTGCGCAAGATCGAGCTTCTGAAGCACGTGGGCGGTCAGCGGGCGCACAAGGTGGCGGTGGTGCTGGGCCTTTTGGGCTTTGCGCTGCACGAATTCCTCGACGGACTGGCCTTGGCCATGGGCAAGGGCGAGCACGGGTCGGAAGCGCTGTTGCCGCTGGCCATCGTGCTGCACCGCGTACCGATTGGCCTTTCGGTGTGGTGGCTGCTGCGTCGGCTTGGCTCAGGCTGGAGCATCGCCGGGCTCGTGTTGGTGGCGCTGTCGACGGTGCTTGGCTATGGCGTGTCGCAGCAGATCGAGATCTCGGTCGGCGGGCCCGCCCTGGGCGTGTTTCAGAGCATGGTCGCCGGAGCCCTGCTGCATGTCGTCCTGCACGAAGAAGAGGGACATGTCAGCAAGGACACGCGCTATGAAGGACTCGGCGGACTGCTTGCCGTCGTCGTGCTGTGGCTGCAGCACAGCGAGCTTCTGCCGATGGGCCGAGCCGGCGAGGCGAGCATGGCCCGCACCCTGCTTTTGCTGGCGCAAGAGAGCGCCCCCGCGCTGCTGATTGCCTATGCCAGCGCCGGTCTTATCGGCCTGTTTTTTCCCAGCGCTGGCCTGGGCTGGCTGCAGCGCGGCTCGCGTGTTTCACAGTCGCTGCGCGGGGTGCTGTTCGGTCTGCCGCTGCCGATCTGCTCGTGCGGTGTGCTGCCGGTGTATCGCAGCCTGATCGGACGCGGCGCCCCGGCCGCTGCCGCGCTTTCGTTCTTGGTCGCCGCCCCCGAGCTAGGCATCGACGCAGTCTTGCTGTCTGTGCCGCTTTTGGGCATGCGCCTGACCGTGGCGCGCGTCGTGTGTGCGTTCTTGGTGGCGATGCTCGTCGGCGTGATCGTCAGTCGACTGATGCCCCAACGCCCGGATGCTGGATCGGGGTCCGATGCCCCCGCTGCCCACGGGCAGAGCCTGGGTGAACGCTTGTTTGCCGCCGCCCGCCTCGGCTTCGTCGAGACCGTCGATCACACGGGCCCATGGATCGTTCTGGGCCTGCTGATCGCCGCCGCGCTAGAGCCGCTTCTGCGCATGGAGTGGATTAGCGCCCTGCCCAAGGGTCTCGACGTTCCGCTGCTGGCCTTGATGGGCTTGCCGATGTACGTCTGTGCATCGTCGGCGACGCCGCTGGTGGCGGTGCTGATCCACAAAGGCATCTCGCCGGGAGCGGCCATCGCGTTTCTTCTGACCGGTCCGGCGACCAACGCCACGACCTATGGCGTGCTGGCTCAGCTACACGGGCGCAAGGTGGCGCTGGCCTATGGTGTGGTGATCGCCTGCCTGACGGTGAGCCTGGGGTACATCGTGAACCTGCTGCTCGGTCCAAATCCGGGGTATCCGTTTCACGTCGGCCACGATCATCCGGGCGTGCTGTATCCGGCGTGCTTGCTGGGCATCGGGCTCTTGTTTGCCGCCTCGTTTCTGCGCCAGGGGCCGCGCGGCTTTTTGCGCCAGCTCTCGCTGACTTCGTATTCCGAGGATGAACCCGCGGGGAATGGCCATGGACACCACGGTCACAGTCACGACCCCCATCACGGCCACGACCATGGCCATCACGACCACGGCCATCACGACCATGGCCATCACGACCACGGCCATCACGACCCCCATCGGCCGCGCCGCTAGCCGACCTGTGGGTTACTGGCTCGCGGTTGCGGCAAAAAGAGCCATGCGCAGGGGGCGCAGGCTGTCGCTGTAATGCAGGCGCAGCGTGCGGAAGCAGCGATCCGCCAAGTCGATCTGCTGCCCGGCTTCCGGCAGCGACAACGCCGGTACCGGGACGCTGGACACGCTCGCCAGGTACTGCCGGCAATCGGCGAGAGCCAGCCGGTAATCCTTGACCCGCGAAGCCTGGCTGGAGCGCTCACTCGCCAGCCGCTGCGACGGGCTCGACAGCGTCCGCGGCGTCCGCGGCGCCGCGACGGGCAGTGGGCGCTGCACTTGCGAAAGCTCTAGCGCCAGACTGCGCGGCGTCCGCGGATCGACGATCAGCGCCGAAAGAAACGGCTGTGCCGCCGGGCCGCCATGGCGAACGACTTCCTGTACAAAGCGCGGAAGCTCGCCTTCGGGGACTTGTGAAAACAGCAGATCCACGGCCTGCGTCACCGCTTGCTCGTTCGACAGGTCGGCGATTAGTTCACGCACCGAGCCGCGGATCATGGCGTCTGGATCCTGCAGCAAGACCTGCGCGGGCACAGGAGCCTGCAGGTCGGCCAGAAGTCCCAGGATGCGCGCCTTGGTGGCGTCCTTTACGCGGCGGTCGATCAACAGGGCGTCTAGCCGCTGGCACAGCTCTGGAAGCTGCGCGTCGGCGACGCTAGTCAAAAGATCACAGGCCCAGTCGACGACGCTGGCGTGTTCGCTGCGTAGCGCCCGCAAAAGAGCCGGCAGCACCGCAGCCCCCATCGAGCGCACGTGCGCCCGCAGGCGTCGCTGGGCGCGTCCTTGCGGCGGTACGCCCTGCTCGGCTTCGCGCAGCGATCGGACGATGTCGCGCAGCGGCAGAAGCGGCGTCGGTGGCGGCGCTCGATGCAGTCGCGAGTCCCCTCCAGGCGACTGGCTTACGAACGAAGAGGCAGGGTCCCAGGCAGCGTGCAAAGAAGCTGGGTGCGTAACCATGCGGTTACATTGCATGTATGGTCATTTTCAGTCAAGCACGGCGGAATGCTTGACGCGCTTTTGCCGGGTCGGTCTAATCGGCTTCATCTCGCAGCGTTCTCGGTCAACCCTGTGTATTCGTCGCCATCCGTCGTTCATCCACAGCCGTTTCGCGCCGCAGACATGGACCTGATGCGGCGTGACCATCGGGCGTTTCGGACGAGCGGCGGTCGACGCTGCGTGCGCATCCGCCTGCTTCTTTTGTGGGTGCTGGTCAGCTTGTGCCTCGACGGACCGCGCAGCGACGGGCCGCTTTCCCTGGCCATACCAGCCGCGCAGGCCATGGGACGGCGCAGCACGCTGGAAGCGACGCTTCGGACCGACCGCAGCCGGCAAGAGCGTCGCCGGGCCGCGGTCGAGCTGGGCGAGCTGGGTGACAGCGATGCAGCGCCCGCCTTGATTTTGGCGATGTTCGCGGATCGCGACGAGAGCGTGCGCGGTGCCTGCGCCGAGGCCTTGGCTGCCTTGGCCGAGCGAACCTCCCTGCCTGCCCTGCGCGCTGCCACCAAAGACGAGAGCCCGCTGGTGCGCCGCCTGGCCATGGCCGCCGTCAAGCGCCTGAGCCCCGCAGCCGGCAGCGGAAGTGGCAAGCGCGTGACCGTTGTCGTGGGGCGCTCGGGATCCAAGGCCAAGTCCGGCACGCTGCCCGACATTCCCAAAGTCCTGCGCGAGGCCGTCATCAAAGAGATGCGCGACTCCAGCGAGCTTGACGTCATCGAAGACTTGGACGCAGCCGGCGGCACGGCCACAGGCTTTACCGTCGACAGCAGCGTCATCAAGCTGTCGCGCCTGACCACGCCGCAAGGCGAGCTTGAGGTCTCGTGCGATGTCAGCATGATCATCGCCGCGCTGCCCGGTCGAAACGTCGTCAGCATGGTCACAGGTGGCGCCAGCGTCATCGGTCCTCGCGGTCCTTCGACCAAGCCAACCCGCGCCTTCATCGAGAGCCTAGAGACCGAAGCCGTGCAGCAAGCCGTCAAAGAGACGCACGCCAACGTCATGACCTATCTGCGCACGCAGCTTCGCAAGTAACGTTGTTGGGTGGCGCCGCGATCGCGCGACGCGTGCGAAAAGGAACTGCATCGATGAAACGATGGCTGCTGCGGAGCGCCGCGATTCTCGCCGGTCTGCTCCTGTTTTCGCTGATCGCGGGCTGGATCTTTTTCCAGCCGCTTCTGCGCTGGGCCTTGTATCCGCGGCAGGGCTTCGCGGCCCAGGCACCGCTGGTCGCCCCGGACTATGCCAGTCCCGCCATGTGGAGCGCGCTGCCCGATCGCCAGGATGCCGCCGACGCAACGCTGCCGGGCCTGCCGACGATCGCCCCAGATCGGGCCCTGGTCGATGTGTTTTATGTTCACCCGACGACCTATGTCGGCCCGCGCTGGAATGGTCCCGTTGACGATCCGCGGCTGAATGCCGATACCGACCGCGTGGCAACGCGCATTCAGGCCAGCGCGTTTTCTGGCTGCTGCGCCGTCTATGCGCCGCGCTATCGACAGGCCCATGGCATGGCCTTTACCCGCCCATCTTCCGACGGAGATCGCGCGCTGGATCTGGCGTATGACGATGTCGAAAGAGCGTTTGCGGCGTTTCAAGCGCGCAGGGGATCTGCCGGGGGCGCGCGGCCGTTCATTCTTGCGGGTCACAGTCAGGGGACCATGCTCGCGTATCGCCTGCTGCGAGCGCGAATCAGCGGGCAGCCCCTGCGGGCGCAGCTTGTCGCGGCCTATCTTCTGGGCGGGCTGATCACGCAGGCCGATGTGAAACGCGATCTGCCCGACATCGCCGTCTGCGCCACGAAAACGCAGACCGGCTGTGTGGTCGCGTGGAACGCTCGCGGGCCGGCCTATCACCCATCGCCGTTCGAGATGAAGCGCTCGCAGGATGGCGACCGCGACCTGGCCGCTCTGCTGGCCGATCGCGTCTGCACGAACCCGCTTTCGTGGACCGGCGATGCGACCGAGGTTCGCGCGGACCAAAACCCCGGCGCGCTGTTTTTCGATGCCAAAGCGCCCGCGATCTTGCCGGGCTTTGCCAGCGCGCAGTGTCGCGACGGCACTCTCTGGGTCGTGACGCAGGGCAAGGTGCCGCGCGATTTTCTGAGCACGCTGCTCGATCGCGCGCTCGGTGCCGACAACTATCACCCGATCGAGTACCAGCTCTTTTTCCTGTCGCTGCGTGACAATGCAACGACGCGCGCCAGCGCTTTTCTGCAGGCACGGCCCCGCTGACCGCAGCGCCGAAACGCGGAACAGACCCTCCCGCCCGGCAAAGGACAGGGGCGCCAAGTGGGCTGTGTCGGGGATGGGCGCGTGGAACGGCGTGCGGTCTGGTTGTGGGGCCGCGATGGGCTAAAGGCCCGGCGGCATGCGTGGAGTCTGCGTGCTGCGGATCAGAGCCAGATCGTCCTGCGTCAGGCCGTAGGCCGCGTGGACCTGCTCGGCCAGCGCAAGCTCGTGGGCGCGCTGCTGTGCTTGCCGTTGCAGCATCGGCAGGCACTCGCGCTCAAAGGTCGCGCGAAGCTTGGCCAAGCGTTCGAGCGTGAACGAGGCCCCGCCCTTTTTCCGACGCCGCTTCACCTCGTTGACAAAGCCATCGCTGCCCAAGCGGGCGAAGTCGGCGAGCAGCGGGCCGGGCACCTCGACATCGTATTCGCTGCGCAACATATCCAGAAGCAGGGTCGTGCGATCGCGGCTCTCTGCCGCAAGCCGACTCAGCGCCCCCACAAGCTCCTCGGCTTTTTCGCGCTGCTCTTGTGTTGGCTTTGCGATGGGAACCGACACGATGTACTCGCCGAACATGCGCAGCGCTTCGTCTTTTGCATGCTGCGCCATGCGCCAGTGATACCACCACAGAACAGGTGCATTCAGGCACGCCAAGGGCCAGCGATCTTCCGTCGGTAATAAGTAGGTTGTGTTGTTGGTATAGACACCCGCATCGACAACGCAGAAGTCTGCGCGCCACAGAATATCGGGATAGCGCACCGCCGGTTTCTCGAACAAGTCATAGTAGGCACACGCGCGAAGCTCCCAGAAATAGCGGCCGTGATCGCGGCGCGTGCGCAGGCGTGCTTCATAGCGCTTCATGTGGCGATGCAGCGCGGGGAAGGTCTTTTCAAAGATCGCTTCGGCTGCCTCTTCACTCTCGGCAGTGGACCAAGGCCAGCGATGATCGCCGCTGCTCTTCAGCAAAAGGATCCACTGGCCTGCCCAGGTCGGAGCCCAGCGCGCGATGTCTTGTCCGCGCAGGTACTTCTTTAGGACCTCGATCGAGCGCGGGTCTTCACGGCACAGGCGATCTTTCGTTGCGTCGTCGATCAGGAATGCTTCGTTGCAGCCGGTCTTGATCCCGTAGTGCGGTCGCACTCTGGCGTATTCAGAAAGCGGTGGTCCGGCGCGGCGCAGCTTCGCTAGCAGGTCCTGCACCGACGTCGGCTCTAGCGTGAAGCCGGCGGGGCCAAGCTGGCTCTGCGGCAGTGCGAAGGCGTGTGTCTCGACATAGGTCGCGAGCTTTTCTTTGTGAAGTTCGTCGCGCGGGAACAGCGTCACTTGCACGCGGTGATCGGCGGCGGGCGGCAGCTTGCGCAGCGTCACGATGCAGGGAAAGGCATCGGCATCGGGAAAGATCGGCGCGTGGCCAAAGTCGATGATCGATTCCAGCGTGCAGCGCTTCGACAAGAGCGAGCGCAGCTTTTCCGCATAGCCGCCGCGCAGCCACTTGTTCGACACGATAAAGCCCAGTCGCCCCCCGACTTTTAGCTGCGCGATGCCGCGCTCAAAGAAGTACACGAACAGATCCGCGCTGCCATCGAAGACCTCGAAGTTCGCGCGGAAGTGATCTTTGTATTTCGTCAGAAGCTCGTGCCGCACATACGGCGGGTTGCCGATCACGACATCGAAGCCCTCGCGCCAGCGGGCCGCGATCGTCGCTGCGTCGTGCTCGTGCGCATGCTCGGGGTCGCTTTCCAAGGAACGCAGCACGACCTGGCCTTGGCCCCAGTCGAAGGCCCAGGGGTCAAGCTGCGGCTCGCTGACGACGCTGTTGCCGTGCCGGATGTTGCGGTCCAAAAACGTCAGGCGCTTGCCGCGCTCAGCCGTCTTTAGCCACAGCGAGAGCTTGGTGATCTGCGCCGATTCCATGCTCTTGTCGATGCCGAACAGGTTTTCGTTGAGCACCGCACGCGTCAGATCAAACAACGTCGCTTGGCCGCGCTCGCCGCGAAGCTCGGCCAGCGCTTCGTTGACGCGGGCAAACTCTTGCGCCAGCGCATCGAAGGCCGCGATCAGAAAGGCGCCGCTGCCACACGAGGGGTCCAGCACGCGAATCTGTCGAAGCTGACTGCGATACGCTTCCCAGCCGGCGATGCGATCGTCTTTCTTTCGTGCCTCGCCTGCGCCCGAGCGCTCCCAGGCGTCGGCAAACGTCCGCCCCAGCGTCTCGCGCACCAGGTAACTGGTGACAAAGGGCGGCGTATAAAAGATGCCTTCCTGCTTGCGCGTGCCCGGCGCTTTCTGCGTGCCCGTCGAGGGCAGCTTCGGGGTGTCGGCGCTCGCCGGCCTTTGCAGATCGCTGCGCAGCGCTTCCAGATCCGCGATCGACTGCTCGAAGACATGGCCCAGCACGTCGACCGATACGTCTTCGGCAAAGTCGTACTCGGACAGCGCACACAGCGCCCCGCACAGCTCGTCGGGGATCTCTAGGTCGGCCAGCTCGGGAAGCTCGCGAAACAGACCGCCGTCATACGCCGGAATATCGAGCGCCGCATTGCCGCGATCGACCGAACGAAACACCGCCACCAGGTTCTGCCACGGCGTGCTGGGCGCGTACGGATTGCGAAACGACAGCGCATCGCTCAGCGTGTTCGGCGGCACCAGCAGGCGACGCTCGGCAAAGGCCAGGAACAGCACGCGATCCAGGATCGTCTGGGCATAGCCCAAGAGCGTCTCGGCCGGGATGTTCGAGTGGCGATGACACAGGTCGTGAAACAGTCGCTCGCGCAGGTGGCGATACGTGGCATACAGCCGCTCGGTGATCTCGCGCTCGGTGCGCTCGGATGCCTGCAGAAGCTGGCAAAGTGGGGACTGCTCGACGGAAGGCCCACCCAGAAGCGCATCGCGCCCCAGAAGCGCAACGAAGCGCAGGAAGCCCTCTTCCGTCGCCAGATCCTTCAGCCAAAACAGCTCATACGCCGCTTGCCCATGGCTCTTGGCGTACAGGCGCGTCTCGCGATAGTTCGAGACGATGATCCAGCGCGACTCTTTGGTCTTGTTGGCATAGTCCCAGCCCTGCTGGACCGGCGTCAGCGAGCGTCCTTTGGCGTGTTCCAGAAACTGCGCCGAGCCCTTGAGCTCGATCGGCGCGATCACCGTGCCCGTCGGCTTGGCGGCCTTGCGCGTCGACCCACCCGGCGGCAGCGAAAAGATCCCCAGCGCCGCATCGGCCCGTCCACCGCCCGTCGCCACCTCGGCCCACAGATCGAAGCGGCCGGCGTCCGCTTGCATCACGCTGCGATATCCCAAGATGTCGCCAAACACCCCGCGCAGAAACTCCCCATGCAGCGGCGTCTCGCCCAGCTGATCCAGCGTCCCCCGCGCCAAAAGCTCAACCCAGCGGGCGATCGTCGCTTGGTGGGATCGAAACAGGGACGGGTCGAGCGTCTTTCTGCGGTCTTTGACGAGGCGGGGGTGGAACAGGGGAAGGTGGTGATCGCGGGACATGGGCAGGCTGGTATAGCAAAACTCCCCGCCCACCGGGCGTCACACAAACGCCCCGATGGCACGCGTTCTTGGATCCACCGCATCAGCCCGCGCGTCGCCCGCGTGGACTGCACCCGCCCGCGGCGTGCTCGGTCTGCTCGCCATGTCTGGCCCCGGTCGCCGTGCCGAAGCCGAAGAACAGATGCGCAAGCTGCGCCCGCTGCCATGCAGCCCCGCGGAAGAGGAAGCGTGCGGTGCAGTTGAGACCATGCTCGATCAGACCGTGCTGCTGCTTGGCCCGGCAGCGGCAGAGACTGCCCTGGTTCGCGGCAGCACGCTGCTCGCAGCGCGCGAATCTGCGACGGCTGCGGGGCGGGGAGCCGAGTTCGCGGCAGCAGAGGCTCACGCGCTGGCTGGAGCGGGCGCTGTCGAGGTCGGCGAGTCGGCTGCGCCGCGCTTTGCCGGCCTGCTTAACCGCTTCACTGCGAGGCTGAACCCCGCGAACTACGAGGCACGCGGGCTGGGGAGTAACTTTGGCAATGTGCGCTTCAGGCCGGGGCACGCGGAATCGTCAAGCAGGGTCGCTGACGCGGCCGAGTCTGTGATAGAGCATGAGCTTCCGGCGTTTGCTCCCGTCAGTGAAGGGTCGACCGCATCTACCAGGGAGCTGAAAGAAGCCGAACGGGCGCTTAGAGCAGATAGCCATTTTAGGCGATGGTTTCACAGAGTGTACAAGGCGGATGAAGGAATACCCAAAGGCGGCGAAATGAATCCTGATCTGGATCGGCATCAGATCCTTGACGCATTTCAGGAGTGGGTCTCCGCAGGAAAGCCAGGAGCGAAGTAATGTACACTGTGATTCGATTTCTGGGAGGGTTGGATCGCCTGCCCATGTTGATGAAAACAGGCACAGAAATGAATGCCATTCGTAACGGCATTTATACGGGGCTCAGAAAGCGAGGGGACGGATTTTCGTGCGAGATTTGTTCTGATAAGTCATGGCAAATGCATCAAACGGAAATACTTGCATTCATGGGCGAATTCGGTTCATTAATTAAGCAATCTGTCGCTGCTGGAGCATCCGTAACGCTTGACATTGCTGTAGAGCCAGAGGACATCGAGGAACATAGACCCATCCTTGTGCTGCGCCATGGCTCTGATCTGCTATCCGTGCTATCGTCATGCGGCGTTGCATTAGAAGTATCAATATATTAGATTTTTCGCTATGTGCTGACCCAATCAATCGGAGCTTTATTTGACTTCTTTTGGGTCTCTTTTGTAAATCATTTCAATCGAGTAGCCACGTCGTGCTATGCAACGGAAACGGAGCTCACAACATGCCCTATAACGAAACGATCGCAGAGCGTCTGCGAGAGGTCCTTCAGCAGCGTGTCGAGGTTCGGGAGCAGCGGATGTTTGGCGGGCTGTGTTTCATGCTGAACGGCAACATGCTGTGCGGAGTGCATCGCGAGACGCTGATGTTCCGAGTGGGCAAAGAGCAAGAAGCGACGGCGCTTGCCCGGCCGGGTGCGCGGCCGATGGACATCACGGGGCGACCGATGGCGGGCTTCGTTTTCGTGGATCCCAAGGCCTGCGACAAGAACGCGCTGCGAACCTGGGTGGCGCTGGCAGAAAACTATGTGGGCACCTTGCCTCATAAAGCCTCGGCCGCGGCGGCGCGGCCCTGAAACGCGCGGGCGCCGGCTGCAGCGCGGGCTGCGGGCTGCGCAGAACGGGGGGCACGGGTTGTGGGGCGGGCTGCGGGCTGCGCAGAACGGGGGGCACGGGTTATCGGGCCGCTGGCGGGCTGCGCAGAGCCGCAGGCAAGGGATCGCGCGGACGTTGTGCGGGCAGAGCCACGCAGGGACACGGCGTGCGGGCGCTCGGCTCGGCGATGCAGGCGCCAGACCACGGGATCGCGGCCTTCTGCGCGCTGCGACCGGGGGGACAACGCCCCGTGTCCGCACCCTTGCACGCAGCGCAGGCGGCTCGTCAACGGCTGCCCGCAGTGACTCGCGGTAACGCCGCGCACAGCGAAGACTAGCGCGAAAGCTCGCCTTCTAGTTCGGCGAGGCGGGCGGCGAGAGCGGCCAGCTCTTTTTTCTTGGCCTCGCGCTCGCGTTCGAGTTCCAGGCGGGCTGCGGCCTGGGCTTGCTCGGCCTGTTCGCGCACGTGGGCGGCGGCAAGCTGAGCGCGGGCGCTGGCCAGCTCGTGCTCTTTGCTTGCGACCAGGGCCTGAGCCTGCGCCACAGACGGCTCCTCCTCGCCGGAGTGGGCGCGCTTAGGCGGCTGGCGAAAGAAGGACTCAAGCCAGGTGACATCGTCCTGAATCGCGCGCAGCGCCACGCCCTGAGCCGCGCGGCCTGCGTTGACTTGGGAAAACAGGGCCAAGCGGGGACCGGCGGCGAAGTCGCGCTGCGCCTGGCGGGCAGCAGCCTGGGTCGAGATGGCGGCGCGACCGGCCGACACGATCTTGGCAAGCTCGGCCCCCAAGGCCGCAAGCTCGGCATCGGGGTCGGCCTTGAGCGATTCCAGCCAGGGCTCGACCACGGGAAGCTCGGTGGCGAGCGCCATGCGAATGACGCCACTGGGCCGATGGCGCGAAAAAAAGCGCTGATACAGGGGATGCTCGATCTGCCCATGGGTGCGGTGGTGAAGGGTGGCCCGCAGCGCCGCAACCCACAGATCCAAGCGACGGTTGGCCAAGCTGACCTGAACATCGCCGGCCGTGCGGGCGATCGCAAGCTTCTGCTCTTGGGCGACGGCGGCAAGGACATCGCTGTGCAGCTTGACGGCATCGGCGAGCAGGGCCTTGCACTCGGGCGTGTGCTCGATGACAAGCTGGGTATATAGAGTCTCTTCGGCGAGCTCGGACAGGCTGAAGCGGTTGGGGTCCAGGTTGCGGGCGATGGCCATATGGGTCTCCTTTACGTAACGACCCATGTATCGCCGCTGGCCCCAGACGGTCAAGCTCCTGCGTTTCGCCGGCCGCGTGTCGCGGTCCAGCCCCTGCCGCGGTTCATGGCTCGAATACGCAGCGCGCCGCGTGGGGCTTTGGGCGCAGCCACCGCATGCCGATCCCCGGCGCTTGTGGGGTACCTAGAACGCGTGACTTTGGGGCGTCGCGAAACCCGCTCATCCTTGCGGCATGCGTATGGACGTTCTCGACGACCTGCTCGATGAAGGGGAGGACGATGCCTGGGATGCGCTGGACGCGGACGACGAGGCGTACGATGCGTACGATGCCTACGATGCCTACGCGGAGGGCGCCGAGGAGCGCTGGGGAGCGGACTATGCCGACGGCGGCGAGTCGTTTACGCGCATCCGCACGCAGATCCGCCGCCGCATCGTGCGCAGCCGACCCGGCGTCAGTCGCACCGACATCCCGCGCGGCCCAGGTCCCCGCGGACCTGCGCCCGTGCCGCGCATCGCCCACGGCGAAGTCACGACCTATGCGAACGAGCCAATGGGCGCCGGGCAGCTTCTGCAGCACGGCACGCAAGGCTGGTTGCGCGGACGCAGGGCGGTGGCACCCCCCACCGGGAACCGCGGCATCGCCACCGTGAATCCCGACGGCTCGGTGACCTGGACCGTGTACGCGCCGAACATGCGAACGATCCTGTACCGTCGCGCCATCGCGGGCCCAGGGTACATCGCAGCGGCGGCGGCGGTCGGCATCGACAACCAGGCCGCGCAAACGCGCGAGAACGCGGTGCGGGCGCTCCTTTCGACCATTCCCACCATCGGTGGTGGGCCGCCCCAGATCTTTCGTTCGCATGCCACCAACGTGGCCGGCCCCGACCTGCTGCCCAGCGGCAGTGATGCGGTGATCTAGGCCCGCAGCCAGCGGGACCCCGACCCCACAGCGCCGCCGGGCCGCGCCAAGGTCCTTTCTTGGACCGCGCGCCGATCAGTCAGGCAGGCGGGCTTCGCGCATGCGCCAGGCGAGGCGGGTGGCCATGGCCATGATCGAGATCTGGGGGTTGATGCCGAGGCTGGTTGGCAGGACGCCGCCATCGACGACGTAAAGCTGGCGCAGGCCAAAGACGCGGCCGTGGTCATCGACAACGGCGTGATCGCGGTGGGTGCCCATGCGGCAGGTGCCCAGGGGATGCTGCGAGGCGCACTCGAAAAGATGCGCGGGGATGCGGTCGAAGTCGAGCCGGCGAAGCTGATCGGCGTCGAGCCCGCCGTAGGGTCCGGGGCGCACGCCGAAGTGGGCAAGGCCGCTTAGGATGGGCAAAAAGACCTCGCGGGCTCCGGCGGCGAGATACGTCTCGCAAAGCACGCGCAGCACGCCCGAGATGGCGTGGCGATCGCGGCGCGACAGGGCATAGCTGAGGACGGGCTCGCGGCTGACGATGCGACCCAGCAGGCCCCGCAGCGATCGTGTCGGGTGGACGCGGCCCCCGCCATCGTCGTGGACCATGCCGCCAAAGACGGCCATGTGCGGGGCCAAGGCGGCGCGCGTGGCGTGATCCAGACCGATGCCAGGCAGGGTCGCCGAAAGGACACCGGCCGGCAGAAAGATGCTCATCAAAAGCAGCCGCTCGTGGAAAAACGCCAGGCTATGGGCGCTCTGCAGGGCGCCGTTCCAGCCGTCGACGCGCTCGTCAAAGCGGGCCATGACGCGCAGGCTGGGGTGGACGCTCAAGTGATGGCCGAGGGCGGGCAGTCCATCGCCAAGTCCGCTGTCGAGCAGGAGCTTGGCGCTGTGGATGGCACCGGCCGCCAAGACGACGCGGCGGGCCCGCACGGTAAAGGCGCGACGGGCGAGCCCATCGGCGCCCTCTTGCAAGAGCATGCGGCCGCGGACGCCCGTAGCCTGCTCGCCGGAAAAGTCGATCGACTCGACGCGGCAGTCGGACAGCACGCGGGCCCCGGCGGCGATGGCCCGCGGCAGGTACGTCAGATCGACGCTGAGCTTGGCGTGATGCGGGCAGCCGAAGTTGCAGCGGGCACAGGCGCAGCAGCCGTCGGTGTTGCGCTCGTTGGCGGTCATCGCATACCCCAGGCGCTCGGCGCCCTGGGCGAACAGCGCGGTCGAGCGCGAGCGCATGGCGACGGGAACGGTCTCGACATGGCTGCGCCGCTCGACGTCCTCGAAGTACGGCACCATGCGGGCGGGGGCCAGATCGGAAAGGCCGTGGCCCTGCGCCCACTCGTGCAAGACCTCGTCGGGGGTGCGGAAGCAGACGCCGCCGGTCCACAGCGAGGAGCCACCGATGCAGCGGCCCATCATGATGTTGATCATGGGCGACTCGCCATCGGCCAACGCGAACGTCATGCCGCCTTCGCGCCAGCCGCGGCGCATGCTCTCGCTGGGGCGCATGGTGGCGAGCGCGGCGGCGGAAAGATAGGGGCCCTCTTCCAAAACGAGGACGCGCTGACCGGACTCGGCTAGCTCGCAGGCGACGACGGATCCCGAGGCTCCCGAGCCGACGATGACGACATCGCAGTCAAGATCGAGCGGCGCTTGTTCGTCGAGCATGCGGACGCCTTGCTCGATGGGCAGGATGGTGGGGCGAGCGCTGGACGATGCAGCAGCGGGAGTCATCACGCAGCCTCCGTCGGGGGGGGCGTCGGGGAAGGCAAGGGCGAGGCCGCATCGGAAACGATGGGCAGAGCATGCCGCGACGGGGGCGCCGGCAGCATGCAGCCGGGTGGACGGCCGAGCGTGGCCAGCGGGCCCGGCTGCTCATAAAAAATGAAGCACAGCACCGCCTTGAGCCCGAGCAAAAGTGGCGCCCCAAGGGGACTGTCTTCAAAGCGAGTCAGCGCGACGATGCGCTGCGGCAGCGGCAGACGGGAAAGCGGCGGCAAGCGACGGACCCAAAGCGGCGCCAGCCAGCCGACCGCGAACAGCGCCAGCGAAAACAGCAGGCGGGCGCGTCGACCCGACAGGATGAGCGTGGTCATGGCCTCGCGCTCGATAAAGTCGAGCTGATCGGTGGGCACGGGAGCCCCGCGAAAAAACAGCGCCTCGCTGACCTGGCGCAGCAGACGGCACGTGGCTGGGAACCTGCGAACGTCGACCGACATGGGCGCAGAATAAAAAGGGCCGCCCGACAAGACAACGATAAGACAACGACCAGACAACAAAGGGACGCGGTTTGTGCGCCGTGCGGACGGGGCCTGTTCTGGCCAGGCGGTGATTTCTGCAATGAGCTTTTGCGACGGCAGTCGGCGACGCCTTATTATCCGGCTGTGTGGATGCAAATGGAGTCACCGTGAGTCGCGTACCGGCACACCATGGAGCGAGGCGCGGGTCGCGGGGGCTGTTTTTCGTCGGGTTGGTGGCGACGCTGCTGGCGCTTGCGTGCGGCCCGCCGGTCGAGCGCTTCCTGCCGGTGCCGATCTCGCTGTCGTACGAAAACGGCCTGGTGTCGTTTGTCGGCGATGTCCGTGGCGAGCGCGATGGCCGCTGTGGCGAGTCGCTGGATCCGACGACGCGGCCGCCGCCGGACTCGTCGCGCCTGCTGATCGATGTGGCGGCGCCGATCTCGGTGATCAACACGCGACAAGGGCGCAGCGGTCAGCTCTTTCGCCATGGGCAGGTGCAGATCGATGCCTTTCCGCGCGCCGCGACCGCTGAGCATCCGGCAGTGTCGCAGGCGCCCCGCGCGCTTCTGTGTGATGCCGCGCTGGTCCACAGCAACGTGGCCTTCGATGACTTCCTGCTGCATCGATCGGTCGGAATCGGCGGGGCCTCCGTCGAGACGGGTCCTTTGGGGGCGGTGATCGGGGCGGATCTGCTGGGGCGCTTTTTGCTGCAGCTTCGCTTGGATGGACAGGGGATGCAGGGCCGCGGCGAGCTTCTGCTTTTGCGCAGCGATGTCACGTCAAGCTGTGCTCTGGATGCAGCGGTGGTGCCGTTTCTGCCGCTTGGTGGCGATCTGCGCGTGCTGGTTGGCGACTCGGTGCTGACGTATCCAGCGACGCGCATCACGGTTGCAGCCTGTGTCGAGCCGCTGAGCGATCCGCTGGGAGCCGCGGCGCCGGGCTCGCCGCCTGTGGCGTGCCTGTCGCAGACGCGAGTGTCCGAAGCGGTGCGCGTGCTGGATCGCGAGCTGACGATTGCCTTGGCGCAGCAGCCGCAAAACGAGCAGGACATCGCGCGCCTGCAGGCCTGGCTGGCCACGGCGAAGCTCCTGGATGGGCGGCTGTGCCCGACGCAGCTCGATCCATCGACGCTGGGTGATGTGGTCGCGGGTCTGCGGCTGCGCAACGAAGCCTATGAACCCAGCGGCAGCAGCATGCGCTTTCTGCTGAGCACGGCAGTGCCCGATCTGATCCTGTCGCAGTCGGCGTGTCAGCGGCTCAACGATCCCTCGCGCTGCCGGTGCGACGACAGCAAGCGCGTTCGTCTGCGCTTGCCGGGTCTGCATGCGAATCCCGACGGAACGCGCGGACCGAGCAGCGAAGACGTCGGCTGCCCGCTGCGCTTGGGCGGTGGCAAGCTGGCGGCGCTGTCGCTGATGGCGCCTGGGCTGCACCTGTCACCCTGTGCTGAGCTGGCGCGCAGTCGCCGGCAGCGCTATGCCCTGCCGAAGAGCGATGCGAGCGAGACGCAGGGCACCGACTGCGAGCGCGAGGCCTGCCTGCAGAACCTGGTTCGCCAGAGCGAGCTTACCCTGCGCCGCTGCGGCTATACCGGCATGGATATCGAGCGAGCCTGCGACGATCACCAAGCGCCCACGGCGGCCTATGTCGAGATCGGCGGCGGCGCCCAGAATCCCGGCGAGCCCGAGGACACAGTGGCGGCGGTGGTGGTGCCGGATTCTTCGCCGATTTTGCAGTCGGTAAACGTCGATCTGCGCAACAGCTCGGCGCAGGTCGATGGCGTCTTGGGGATCTCGCTTCTGCGGCGTCTGCAGACGGTGATCGACTATCCCCAGCGGCGCTTGAGCTTTTCGTGCCGCTGCTCGGCGCAAGGCGATGGCGGCGGACCGCAGCGCTGTCAGACCTATCGCGGCGTCAGCTACAACGCGGCGGATGGCTGCAGCCCGAACTCTAGCTACACCATGCCGCGCAACTTCGCGGCCACGGCCTGTAACTGAACTAGACGGCGGGTTCGCTGCTCGATAGGATGCGGGCCTTCTTTCCGTCACGGAGGCTAGCGAACCGATGCGCCGCGCGTTTTTCCTCGCCGCTTTTCTTCCCGCTGCCAGCCTGGGCTGGCTTCTGTGGATGGCCTCGTGCGAGCGCGACAACTATCGAGCTGAGCTGCCGCTGCGATCCTATGACGCCGCGCCCCGCGATCTGGCTGCGAGTCCGGGCAAGGATGCATCGCCACCGGATCAGAGCGCGCCCATGGATCTGTCTGCGTCGCCGGATATGGCTGCGTCGGACATGATGGCTGCGTCGGACATGATGCCGCGCGATATGTAGCGACCCGGCGAGTCCGGCCGCCGCGACTTACAGCGCTTCCTGAGGCAGCGGCTCGTGCGGCCAGCGCTGGCCACAGCGGGTACACAGCCATTCCTGGGTCACGGGCGAGGTGGGGGAAGCGCCCAGGATCGGCAAGCGCAGCAAGGGTTCAGGGACCGGCGGGCGCGCAAGCTGCCGCATCTCGATGAGGCCGTTGCAGGGTCCCTGGGCGAAGCCAGTCAAGGCGATGTGGCGCATGAATCACCCGCCGCAGGCAGCGCAGCTCTTGCCGGCGTCTTCGCAGTCGCGCTGCGAGCGACGGCAGCTATCGGCGCTGCGGCCATCCTTTAGCTCGTCGGCAAGCGTGCAGATTCGGCGATGACACGTGCAGATCTCGGACGCGGCTTGGCAGACGCCATCGCAGCGCGTAAAGGGTGCTGCCCCGGCTGCGCTTGGTGCCGCCGCCGGAGCCGATGCACTCGCGGCGCCACGCGAGACACCGCCCGAGAGGTTCGCTTTGGCGCTGGCGATGCGTCGTTCGAGCGTCGCAATTTCGCCTCCGCTGCTGGATGAGGCGGGCGCATCGGCGGTCGCCGCTTGATGCGCGCAGCCCGGCGAGACAAGCAGCCCAAGAACGACAAACGCAGAGCGCAGGGCAGGCGTACACATCATCGGCTTTCGCCTTTGTTCGATGCAGGAGGAAGGTTGAGCAGCGTCCGCAACAGCCGCTTGTCGATGTCGATATGCCGCTCGTGCGCCTCTAGCTCGCGGCGCTTGGCGTCTTCTTTTTCTTTCGGATCCGTCACTCGCTCTCCCCGCGCTCGGTAGACATCGGCGGCGACGCTTTCCAAGTGCGCGCTAAAAAAGCTCTCTCGCGTCGCAACCTTGCGGCCTTTTTCGACCACGGCCAGCGCCTTCTTTTCGCCTTCTTCACCCCCAAGGCGCAAGTACAAGCGCGCCAAGCGCAGATGGGCATCCAAGCGCACATCTTCGGCTTCCGGTGCGCTGGCCGGGAACGGAATCAGAAGGACTTCTTCGACGGAATGGATCGCTCCCGGCAGATCGCCATCAAGAAGCAAAAGATCGGCGCGACGCTGCCAGGCGCGGGCCTCGCTGAGCGCGACCAAGACTGCTTCGGTGTTCTCAGCGGTAGAGCCCCCAAGAAGCCCGCTGGCCGCTCGCTGACACCCGCCATTCGCCATGGGTAAAAGCAGCAGGCCGCAGAAGAGCCAGGCACGACGCAGGCAACCGGATCCGTGGCGAGCGGCGGACGTCATGGAACACCTCGCTCGACGACTGACGGCCAGCCAGCGAGGGCCAGTCCGCGGCCACCTGGCACGGGATCTAGCGCCGAGCCGCGCAGCTCATTCATGCGACGCTGGATCATCAAGTCCAGGCGAGCCGCGGGGTCTTCGCGCTTGGCCAGCGACTGCCGCAAGAGCAGCGTCGAAGTCACTCGCGCCGACGGCGGAGACACGCGCGACACACGCAGCGAGCCGCCGTCTTTTCGCGACGGCCTGCGCGGATCGCCCTGATCCAAGATCAGCCACGAGACGAGCAGAAGCAGACCGGCCGCACCCAAGAGGCCCGCGGTGCTCGATAGCGAGCGTCCAAGACGAGCCCAGCTGCTTGCGCGCTGCGTATGGCGGATCCGTCGCAGATGTACGGCCTCTTGTGCCATGCGAGCCAGGCGCCGCGCCTTGACTTCGCCGAGCGAGTCTTCCGCTTTGGGATAGCGCAGGTGGGCGATCAGAAAGCGCGCTTCGTTGCTCTGCGCAAGCGGCAACGGACTTGCTGAGGATGCGTGTCCAGCGGCACTTGCTGCGTCGGTAGGGCCCTCGCTTCCGACGATCCGCTGCGCGCTGGGCCCGCTGTCTTGCGCCGCTGCAGTTGCCGAGGTGCTCGCGCTCTTGCTGCTGTCGGTACCCAGCGCGCGTCGCAGTGCTGCGGCGGCCCGCCGCTCGTCTTCGCTGACCGGCGCATCGGGATCGTCGTCGTGATCACGCAGTCGCATCGGGTTCTCCATACGCCTTGCGAAAGGCTCGCACGGCGCGGAAAAGTAGCACGTCGAAGGTCTCGACCGTCACGCCCAGAAGCTGCGCGCACTCACTGCGAGGTCGTTCCTCGCACAGACGCAGGCGTATCGCTTGCGCATAGCGCGGGTGCAAGTCGCTCAGCGTGCCATCGATGCGCTGCTGCGCCAGCCGTCGCTCCTGCTCGACGCTGAGCGAGGTTGCAGCCTCTGGCTCAGCGGCCTCGCTCAGCTCATTTCGCAGCGCCTGACACAAGCGCTTGCGACGCCCCAGCGCGCGGTGGTGATCCAAGACCTTATTGAGTGCGATCTGCCGCAGCCAGTGATAGATGCTGCGGTCTTGCCATGTGAAGCCGTTTATCTTTTCGAGCGCCGTAACAAACGTGTCCTTCAGCAGATCCTCGGCCTGTGCCCTCTCGCCCACGCGACCGAGGATGCACGCGAACAGCGCCTCGGCATGCTGTGCTAAGACGGGCTCCAGCGCCGCTAGCTCGCCGCTCTGCGCACGCTCGATGGCGCGCTTCTCGCGAAGCAGCAGGGCCTGCGGATCTACGCTGTGGCGGTCAGCCTGCAACGGCATCTCAAAGGTAAGAACGTTGATGCAGGGCCGGGCTTACACACCGGCACAACGATCACTTCAAGGCAAGAGAGAACCCAGCGTGCGTCTTCGTGCAGGTCTTGCATTCCGGGAACTGGATCGACTGCATCTTGGCGAACACGCAGCTTGCTACGGGCGAGCTGGTCTGTCCGTTGACGCGCACCGATGACACCGATCCGGTTCCTTTCACGATGAACTCCAGATCCAGCTTCTTTACGCCGGGGTTGCGCTGCGCTTCTTCACGCAGGCAGCCGGCCAGCAAGCTGAACTTCTGGCTCATGACTTTCTGAATGTCTTCCGGGCTGAGCGTATCGCCGCCCTCGTCAAAGTTGATGCTCTGCGAGTCGTCGAACGCGCCGTTCTTCGGGCCCTTGCGCTTGCCCGACGGCTTCTTCGGCGCAGGCGGCTCGGCCTTCATGGCGATCTGGATGTTCTTGAAGAACTCCTCGTTCGACATCTCTTTTTTCACCACCACCTGCTGCGGCGGCTTGTAGATGAACTTGGCGTAGATGCCGACGCCCGCGCCGATGACCACGAGGACCGCGAAGATCCCCGAGAGCAGCTTGAGGACCGCGTCGCGGTGCTTGGCGCTCTCTTTCTGATCGCGAAGCTGACGCTCTAGCTCGGCGTGCTTGGCGGTCCACTCGCGCGCCATCTGACCGATCAGGGGATGATCGGCGATCCGCCGCCTTTCGCCCGTCTCGTTGTCGAGGATATTGTGCTCGGCGTGGACCTTGCCCTGCTCGATCTGCGCGCGGATGTCGCGCAGCGAAAACGGGCCATAGTCCATCTTGTCTTCCTTCTGAATCAGGAAGCGCTCGGCATCTTCGTCGATCTTGTCGCCGGGACGAGGCGGCAACCCAGCATGCTGACCGCTGGCCAGCGGCTTGGGCATGTTGGGCACAGAGGCCTCGGGGCGCGGCATGCTCGGCGTGGATGCCTCGGGACGAGCCATCGCAGGCATCGAAGGCTCTCCTGGAGCGCGCATGCCAGGCAAGCTGGGCCCACGCACACCGGGGAGCACGGGTCCCGCGTCCGCGGCAGGGCCCGCGCCGTCGCCAGCAGTTGGATTGGGTTCGTCTTTCGCAGCAGTCTCAGACATCGGTTGCATGCCTTCGCTGACAAGCGGCCGCCACTTATCAGCCGGAAGAATCCTGGACTCTCGCTGGGGTGTCCCGTCGTCTGGGTTTGGCGGCAATCCCCTCGGAACATACTACCGATTCTGCATATTCGCGGTCAACGCCTGCTCCGTGGCTCGCCGCAGAGGGCGCGAATTCGCGGGCAGACCGCTGAGCTAGCCATCCCGCTAGGTCCCGATCGCAGGGCCCATTTCCAGCCTCAGCGGTTTAGCTGGCGCAGCAGGGCGTGCGGCAGTCCCTCGTCCACCGACGCGCGGCTTACTTCCATAAACTGCGCCTTGCGCTGCAGCTCTTTTAAGTTGGCGGCCCCGCAGTACGTCATGCCCGAGCGAATGCCGCCCATGACATCGCCGATCACCGAGGCTACCGAGCCACGCGCTGGCACTTCGGTGCTGACGCCTTCGGCCGTCTTCCAGTCCGCCATCGCGCCCATGAAGTCTTCCTGGGCTTCGCGTGAGGCCATGCCGCGAAAGACCTTTACGAAGGTCTCTTTGCCGTCGGGGCCGACCTTGGCGACGCGGGCTCCGGGCGTCTCTTCCGTGCCGGCCAGCAGGCCGCCCAGCATGATATAGGCCGCGCCAGCCGCCAGGGCCTTCACGGCGTCACCGGGAACGCGGATGCCACCGTCGGCGATGATCGGTCGGTCGACCTTGCGGCAGTCCAAGATCGCAGTGAGCTGCGGGACGCCAAAGCCAGTCTTGATGCGCGTTGTGCAGACCGAGCCAGGGCCAATTCCGACCTTGATGATGTCGGCTCCGGCGGCGGCCAGATAGTCGGCGCCTGCATAGGACGCGACGTTGCCGGCAATGATGCACAGGTTGTCGTTGTACTTTTCGCGCAGCGCCCGCACCGTCTGATTGACCATCTTGGAATGGCCGTGCGCGACGTCGACACACAAGATGTCCGCCCCGGCGGCTACCAAGGCCTCGGCGCGCTCCATCGCATCCCCGCTGACACCGATGCTGACACCGACGGGACCCAAGGCGCGAGCGCGCTTGTATTCCGCGACATTGGCCTCGATGCTCATAAAGCGGTGCAGGATGCCCAGGCCACCGAGCTTGGCCATGGCTGCGGCCATCTCGCCGCCCGTGATGGTGTCCATGTTGGCGCTCATGACCGGTATGCGCAGCGTGATCGGTCGATCGGCGCGCGGCAGCTCGACGTCCGTCGTCACCGCTTGGCGCGAGCGGATGCCGTTGTAACCAGGTACCAGCAGCACATCGTCAAATGTGATTCCCCGCGGGAACATCCTCACCCTCTCTGAGCCAAAGGCTCTTGCTCTGCGTCGTAGTCCTCGTCTTCGTCTGCTCCGTCGGCAGACGCCCCCTGTTCGGCCAGAGCGGCCTGGGCTGCGGCTTTGGCCGCGGCGATCTCGCGGACCTCATCGGCCCCGCTATCACCGCCGAGCTGACCCGGAATCTCGATGGCCTCGATCGATAGCTCGCGATCGCCGGCTGCGACGCGCAGCGTGGCGACATCGCCCACTTCTTTGCCCACCAAGGCTCGACCCAAGGGCGAGCTCCAGCTGATCTTGCCCTCGCGTGGTTCGCTTTCGTCTTCGCCGACGATCTGGTACCGCACGCGCTTTCCGGTTTCGTCTTCCAGCGTCACGATGACGCCGAAGCGCACGCGATCACCGCTGTGCTGCCGCGGATCGATGACGTCGGCCAAGGACATGCGGCGCACCAAGAAGCGAATGCGCCGATCGATCTCGCGAAGCTGTTTCTTGCGATAGATGTACTCGGCGTTTTCCGAGCGATCTCCCTCGGCCGCTGCCTCTGCCAGCTTCTGCACGACCTCGCGGCGGGTCTTGAAGCGAAGCGCTTCAAATTCCGTCTGCAGCTTGCGAAAGCCGGCCGGCGTGATGTAGTTCCGGCCCGGCGGTTTTTTCTCTTCGTCTCGCGATTGGCGTGGCACGACGGCCATCTTACTCTAAGCGCTTCTCGTCGCGTTCAGAGTAACAGGCGGCGTCGAGAAGCTCCGGGCGATACTCAAAATGCATGGTGTCATAGTGATACCAGCGCCCGCCCCAGATGAAGCCCTCGGCCTCGAACGCGTCGACGATCTCTTGCGGATAGCTGTTGTCCCAGGCCATGCCAGCGCTGTTCATGCGCCATCGCCAGTAGTGCGCGAGCTTGACGTTGAGATCGATGGCGATGCCATACGAGTGCGCACTGCGACGCTGCGTCCCGGCGATCGGTCGCCAGGCGAAGGTGCCGCCGATTCCCGTCAGAAAGGCGCGTAGCTCAGGCTTGTGCTGCACAAGCTTGGCCAGTCGATGGGCAACCGCGCGAAATGCCGAGGCCGTCAAGCGGTGTACCCGCACACGACTGCCGACGAAGTCGACACTTACCAAGGCGGCGGCCACAGCCGCTTGCGTGCGGCCATAGCGCTGCATGAACAGCGCCTCGACGCGAGCGCGGCCCGGATCCTCTTCGGCGCGCTGCACCTTGCGAATCGGGCCGGTGCGGTAGCGCTCGCTGAACATGTCTTCCAGATCCGGCGACTCGATGCGCTGCATGGCGTTTTTGGCCTGGCCGTCGTCATACGGAAGGACGCTCTTGCCTAGCTGCGCGACGAAGCCACCGTCGCGGGGCTCGCTCTTGATGCCGTACAAGCGCTCAAGGCAGCGCAGGCCGGCTGGCGGCTTGACGTCGGCCGCGCTCGTCGACGAAAGCGACAGCAAGGCAAGCCCCACCACGCCGAAAAGACTCCCCCCACCAAAGGCGATCCGCGCCGTGCGGGCTCGCTGGCCTCGCTCTGTCTTTGTTCGCACATGGACGCACATGCGGCACCGCGTGGCAGTATACGCATCGCGTGCCGTCTGGGCGCTACAATCGGCTTCTCGGAAAGACGCCTGTGCAAAACCCATCTCCCTCGTCTGAGCCCAGCGTGCCGCCGCCATCGGACCCCATGGGTCTGCTTGCAGCGGGCAGCGGTGCCGCCGGGACGGCGGGGCGCAGTCATCGCTTGCTGTTTCGCATGCGACGATGGCTGCATCTGCCCTCGTGGCTTTCGGCGTGGCTGGCCTTGGGTGGGGCGGCTATGGCGATCTTTTTCGCGGTCTACTTGATTGATTACTACCGCGCGGCCAGTCGACCGCTGCTGTCGCCGCTGCGCCTGCTGTTCCGTTTTGATATCGAGACGGCACAGAACGCGCTCGGCAATCTGGCGCAGGTCGTCGTCGCGGTCTTGGGCATCGTCATCACCGTCGTCAGCATCGTCGTGCAGCTATCGGCCACGCGCTATACGCCGCGCATTGCGACGCTGTTTTTTCGCGACCGCAAGAACCTGGCGATGCTTGGTTTCTTCGTCGTGACCTGCATCTTGTCGCTGTGGGTCTCGCTGTCGGTGAGCGCCGATCTGGTGCCGCGCTTGGCCATCGCGCTGACGCTGGGTCTGGTGACGCTGAGCCTGCTTTTGATCCTGCCGTACTTCGCGTACGTCTTTGACTTTCTCGACCCCGAAAAGATCATCCATCGCATCCAGGAACAGACGCTGATCCTATCGGTGACCAACCAAGGATCGACGGGATCTAGGCAGCGCGCGGTGCTCGATGGGATCGAGCAGATCTCGGACATAGCGGTCAACGCGATCACCAGTCGCGACCAGCTTATCGCCGCCAGCGCCGTCGACGCGCTCAAGGATCTGGGGGTGGGTTACCTGCCGCTCAAGATCGCGCAAGAGCCACCGTGGTTTCAGCTCGGTCGGGATGTGCGCACCAGCCCCGACTTCGTTTCGATGGCCAAAGAGTCGCTGGCTGCCTTGAACTCAGACGGCACGTGGGTCGAGTGGAAGATCCTGCGACAGCTCTTAAACGTGTACTCGGTGGCCATCGCCGAGCTTCCAGATATTGGCCACCTGATCGCCATCGATGCGCGCTACTTGGGCGAGGCCGCGCTTGAGACGAACGATCGCGCCTCGCTGCGTGTGTGCATCAAGTTCTTCAACACATTTATTCGCATCGCGCTGAACACGCAGAAGGTGCGAAGCGCGTACAACGTGCTGCATCAGTATCGACAGCTTGCCGAAAAGCTGATCGCGTTCGAGCAGCCCGAGATCCTGTGCGAAGTGGCCGAGCACTTGCGCTATTACGCGCAGACTGCGCTGAACCTGCACCTGGGCTTTGTCACCGAGACGCTGGCGTACGATCTGGCCGCGCTGTGTGAAGAGGCGGCGAAGCGCCACTCGCCCGCGCACGACGCAATGCTGGGCTGCCTGCTGTCGATCGACCAAGCGGCCGAGACCGAGGCGCAAGAAGTCACGCTGCGCGGTGTGCGCAAAGCGCAGATCAAGCTGGCGACGGCGTACATCGAGATGGGCAACGAGCTTGCGGCGCACCGCATCTATCTCGACATGCAGCACGAGCGCCCCGAGCGCTTGCTGTCGATCCGCGATGAGCTTCTGGCCGTACACAGCAAGGACTTCTGGGAGATCGTCGATCGCGGCACCAACTTTGATTACTTGGAGCCGCCGCGCAAAGAGAAACTCAAGACGTTCTTTGGCTGGTTTGACAACCTCGACGAGCTGCCGATGTCGTCGGAAAAATAGCGCCCTTAAGCCCGCTTGATGCTGCCGGCTGCCCGTCGCTATTTCGTGGTCTTTAGGAAGTGACCGCTTAGGTCATCGATCAGTCGAACGAGCGGCGTTGGATCGACGGCCAGAGCGCGCGTCTGTTCCAGTGCATGCGACAAGAGCTCGTTCATGCGGGCGCGTGAGCTGCGCTCGCCAACCAGCGCCGCGGCATTGGGTCGGCCCAGCGCGACATCACGACGCACCGGTTTGCCCGCGACATCGGCACGGCCAAACGCATCGCACAGATCATCGGCAAGCTGGAAGGCCAGGCCCAGGTTCTGGCCCACTTCCCCCCAGGCATCGGCGTCGGTGGCACCCGCGGCGGTTGCACCTGCGGCAGCCGCCACGCGGAACAGCGCGGCCGTCTTCATTGCGTGATAACGACCCAAGAGCTCTGGAGCCATCGGCAGCGTCGGTGCCTTGCTGCCACGCGCCGGCACTTGCTCAAGGCTCTGGCCGCCGATGATTCCATCTTGCGAGCCCGTGGCCTGTGCCAGCAGCCGCACAATACGCAGCGCCCGACGAGCCAGTCGCGGTGGTGCATCGGCCAGGATCTCAAAGGCACGCGTCAGCAGCGCATCCCCCGCCAAGACCGCCATCGCCTCGCCATAGACCTTGTGTACTGTCGGATGACCGCGCCGCATGCTGGCATCGTCGAAGCACGGCAGATCGTCATGCACCAGCGAGGCCGAGTGGATCAGCTCAATGGCGCAGGCGGCATGCATCGCCAGATCTTTTTCTGCCGTGTCCGCCGCGCAGGCTTCAGCCACCGTCAGCAGCAGACGAGGCCGCACCCGCTTTCCAGAAGGAAACACCGCGTGCCACATGGCGCGATGCAGAGCCTGCGGCGCACTGTCGGTGCTGGGCAGAAGCTGCTGTAAGTGTTCCTCAAGCGGGTCTTTGATTTCAGACTGTGGCAGAGCTTGCGTTTGGATGGTCATCAGGGTGCCCTCTGTGTTTCCGCTAGGCGGCCAGCCAGCGGAGGCTGCAGTGCGGCGTGATGCGTGCGATGGCGATGGTCTGCGTCGGCCGCTCATGAGGATTGGGGGCTTGGGCACGTCTCACGGACTGCATTCGCAGTTCTTATAGATGCCCATGTGGCCGATCTTGCTTCGACGAACAATAAAGGCCACCGCAAGTCTTTATTACGACCTTTAGACAAAGAGATCTGTAATCAACGCTGCCGTGGGATCCACAGCATACGATGAAAAGTCCGTCACACCCGCAGCACGCAGGACGTCTTCATCAATGCAGAAGCGCCCGGTAAAGCTGCGACTGGGCTGCGAAAGGACGTAGTGCGCGGCGTCCGCCACGATCTCGGGCTTGCGACTGCCGCGGATGGTCGCGTCTCCGCCGAGCAGGTTCTGTACGGCTGCAGTGGCGATGATGGTCCGTGGCCACAGCGCGTTGACGGCAATGCCCTCGGAACGAAGCTCTTCGGCGTGTCCGAGCACACACAGCGTCATGCCGTACTTGGCCATGGTGTACGCAACATGTGGCCCCCACCACGACGGATTGCCAGTAATCGAAAGCGGCGGAGACAACGTCAGCACGTGCGGATTCTGTGCCTTGGCCAGGTGTGGAATGCAGGCCTGCGTACAGGCATACGTGCCGCGCATGTTGATCTGATGCATCAGATCAAAGCGCTTCATCGGCGTAGCCAGCGTCGGCGTCAAGCCGATCGCACTGGCGTTATTAACCAGGATATCGATACCGCCAAAGGTCTTGACCGCTTCGTTGACCGCAGCGTGGATCTGCACTTCATCGCGAATGTCACAGACGCAGGGCAGAGCCCGTCCGCCTGCTTTTTCGATCTCCTCCGCTGCCGTGTAAATCGTGCCCGGCAGCTTGGGGTGCGGATCCTTGGTCTTGGCCGCGACGACGATGTTGGCTCCGTCGCGGGCCGCGCGAAGAGCGATCGCCAAGCCAATGCCACGGCTGGCGCCGGTAATAAACAGGGTCTTTCCGGCAAGCGTGCGATCAGGGGTGACTGACATGACAGGCTCGAACGCTATCACACACGCTATCGGCAACCAAGCACCGCGCACAGGAAGCATAAGGGCCCTAGGTCTGCAGGCTCTCGGGCCCTCGGCTTAGGATGGAGCGCTTAAATTCCCTAGCCCTCGCTACTTGCCTCTTGACACGTCCGCGACGACGGCGGTAACACTCCCTGGCCGTGCTCGCCAGGCGCTGCCAGAGGCTGGTAGATCGCGCGCTGCGTGGGCTGTTGTGAATCGCGAAGGCTCTGCGTGGTTCGACGAGGAAGGCGAGCCAGCAATCCTAATGACACCAACACGCTGTTTTCTGCAAGTACGCGATGCTTGGTGACCGACGGTGAACTGATCTGGGGCAGACGCTCCACGGGGTTTGATAAGGATGACGTTTCTGGAAGCTGCGTTCGAGGTTCTGCGACGGGAAGGCAGGCCACTTCACTTCAAGGAGTTGACTCGCTTGGCGCTGAAGTATGAGCTGCTCTCGGTCGTCGGCCGCGACCCAGAAGAGATGATGCAGTCTCGACTGCAGGCCGAAGCGCGTCGGCCTGCAACCGATCTTTTGCGTGTGAGTCCTGGGGTATTCGGCCTGCGCAACATGCCACTGCGGGCCAGCAAAGGCCGGCCAGCAGCAGAAGGAACGGCGACGACGGAGGAAACGGTGGACGAGAATACGGCCGCAAAATCCAACGACGGCGGCAGCAACACAGCGCCGACCGCTGAGTCTGGTTCTTCTCGCAGGCGGCGGGGCGGATCTGGCAAGACCAGCCCGCAGCGACACGAAGCAGCCAGCGAGGCCCCAGCGAGCGCTGAATCGCGGCGCGAAGCCCCGGCCAAGTCAGCTGAGACCGACGAAAAGCCAGCGGCAGCCAGCAGTGCGCATCCACCGCGCGATTCACATCGACGGGGAAGCCGACGGTCGCGTGACGAACAGCGGGCAGCGGCCACCGATAGTGGCCGCGGTGTTCCAGGCGCTGTTCCTGCAAGCCCAGCAGCGGTTGTTCCGGCGTTGCCATCGACAGTCACAGAACCGAACGAGGACGTCGCGAGCAAGCCGCCGGAGCCTCCTTCGGCGCCAGCTGCAGCCGCGTCCGCAAGCCCCAGCGAACCGACGAAGACAGCAACCGCAGAGGCTGTGCCGCTCGCCGTTCCTGCCGCACCACTCGCGCCAGAGCCCGCCCCGAGCCGCGTCACAGCAGTGACTCGTGAGCCCGCCGCCCCGCCGCTGCCCAGCCGCGGAGCCACCGCAGAGGCGGCGGTAGCTGCGCCGCCTGTTGCACCGCCAGCCGTCGCTGCGCCTCTATCCACGCCGGCTTTGGCGCCGTCCGCACAGTCACCGCGCCCAGCGGCTGCGCCCAGCGGTTCAACCCCCATGCCCAGCGCAGCCGAAAAGCCGACTCAGCCGGGTGCAGCCCCAGGGGGCACGCCGCAGCCAGCCGGCCCGCGCCTGATGACCTTGGCCGATGCGGCGTATGACGTCCTGCGCGGATCGTCAGACGGTCGACCACTCGCTGGCCGACAGATTGCCGAGATCGCCCTGAAGCGTCGCTTGGTGCGTGGCGAGCTAAACGACATTGCGCGAGCCTTGCGTGGTGCGCTGGTGCGCGAGCAACGGCAGCGAGACAGCGAAGGTCTGCGCCCGCGTATGCGCACCACCGGGCCCGGACAATATGCACTCGGCGAGCGCAAGCTAGAGCCAGAGCTCTATACAGCCGAGCGCGATCTGATGGATCGCCTGAGCCGAACCCGCGAAGCAACACGCGTTGCTCTGCGACGACGGCTGCGCAGCATGGCTGCGGGACCGTTTGAGCTCTTGATGCGCCTCGTGCTCGAACGAATGGGCATGGTTTCTCCCGATCTGATCAAGCGCGGCGACGGCGTAGCGTATTTCGGCGGCACGCTTTTGCGCGGCACTCGGCAGATTCGCCTGCTGGTGGCGATCCGGCCCGGTGATAGCGAGATCCCGCGCGAGGCGATCGGCGAGCTGCGGGCTGGCATCCGCATGCGCGGCTTTGACGAGGGGCTGCTTCTGGCCAGCGCTCGCTTATCGGCGGCAGCCTTGGCCGAAGCCAACGCCCTTCCGGGCATCGATGTATACGACCAAGATGCGCTGACCGAGCTTCTGATTCGCCACCAGGTTGGCGTGCGTCGCATGCTGCTGCCGATCGAGTACCTCGACGGAGAGCTGTTCAACGAGCTGACCGACGCATCCTAGAGCGCGACCCCGCCCATGGAAGTCTATTTCCTGGGCCGTGCGCCGTACCAAGCGACCTGGGATCTGCAAGAGCGCTTGCGTGCGCGCGTGCTGCAAGGCGGCCCCGAGGCGATCCTTTTGTGTGAGCACAGCCCGGTCTTGACGCTGGGACGAAGCGCGACGGAAGCCGACATCCTGGCCGGTCGCGATCTGTTGTCATCGCATGGGGTCGAAGTGCATCGCAGCAGCCGCGGCGGTCAGGTGACGTATCACGGTCCAGGCCAGCTTGTGGTGTACCCCATCGTCCGTTTGCAGCGCGGAATTGTCGCGCACGTCACGTGGCTGGCCGCAGCTGCCATCGAGCTTGCGAAGAGCTATGGCCTGTCTGCTCACTTCGATCGCGAACAGGTTGGTGTGTGGCTGGGATCACGCAAGCTGGCGGCGATCGGTGTACACGTCTCGCGCCGTGTCACCATCCACGGCATGGCCATCAACATCCTGCGGGAAGCCACCCTACCCTTCGCTCAGCGCTGGTTTGTGCCCTGCGGCAACCCTCAGGGACGCGCCATCAGCATCGAAGAAGCCCAGACCCAAAAGGACGACGGCACGACCGATCCCACCCTGACATCCCTGCGGCCTGAGCCCAGCGCGCTGTCCGTCGAGTCAGCGGCCGAGCGCTTGCTGCCGCTGCTGCTTCATCGTGCGCACCAAGCACCACGCGTCGCCGAGGCCACGTCTGTCGCGTTGCTTTCACAGTCGCTCCTTGTAGAATAGCCCCCTCGTTTCCGTGCCTTGTCGCGGAGAGTCTGCCCCGATGGATTCAGATCGCATCGCCCCCGGTGACGTCCCAGCGCGTGAGCTGCGCGTGCTCGTGCTGCACAACCATGACTTCGAGCTTGTGCCCAGCGAGGACGGCGCGTCTTCGCTTTCTGCCGACGCCAATGCTCGTGCGGATGTCGCCAACGCGGCTCGCAGCGTGGCGCGTGCCCTTGCGGCGCGCGGTCACTTCGCGGAAGTGCAAGGCATCGATCGCGACGATCTGCCCGATCTTCTGCTGCGCCTGCGCAAGGATCCTCCCGATCTCGTCTTTAACTTGGTCGAGTCGCTGCTCTCGGATGATCGGCATGCCGCCACGATCCCAGCGCTTCTGGATCTGCAAGGCATCCCGTACACCGGCTCGGCGGCGTTTGTTTACAGCCTTACTCTGCGTAAGCACATGATGACGCCGCTTCTGCGCAGTGCCGGGATTTCTACGCCGCTTTCGGTGCTCCTGCCCGCGCTTCCGCGCCCACGCAGCGAAGACCTGCAAGCCGTGCAAGCCATCGGCTATCCGCTGTTTCTCAAGCTCGCCGAGTCGAATGGCTCGATTGGGATCAGCCATCGCTCGGTGGTGCAGACCGATGAAGAGCTGCTGCGGCAGCTCGACGTCTTGCGGCAGACCTATCGCTCGCCCGTGTTGGCGGAGCGCTTCATTGCGGGTCGAGAGCTCTATGTCTCGATGCTGGGCAACTCACCCCGGCTGTTGCTGCCGCTGCAAGAGCTCGACTTCTCGAAGCTGCCACCGGGGGTCCCGCACATCGTCACCGAAGACGCCAAGTGGCAGCCGCAGTCGCTGGACTATGCCGCGGTCTCTTCTGTGGCGGTGGGCCCGCTGCATCCGACGGTCAAGGCGCGCGTCGAAGACATGGTGCGGCGGGCGTTCAACCTGCTTGAGGTGCGTGACTACGCGCGATGCGATGTCCGCCTTTCTGAAAACGGCACGCCCCACATCATCGATGTGAATGACAACTGCGATCTGTCCGAGGACGCGGGCTACGCTCGCGCTGCAGCTCTGGCCGGTCTTCCGTATGACCAGCTGATCGAACAGATCGCGCTCTCTGCGCTGCAAAGGACCGAACATGCCCGCCGAAACGCCCAGCGAGAATCAGGCAGCCGGTTACCTTATTCGTCCGGCGAAGAAGGCTGATCGCGACGCGCTGTGCCAGCTCGTCGAGGCAGCCGGCGTCTTTTCAGCCGAAGAGATCGCCACCGCGCAGGAGATCATTGACCAAGCGTTGCAGCGACCCGCCCTCGACAACTACCAGATCGTCTTGGCGCAGCAGGTGGGCAGTGATCAGGTGGCTGGGTATGCCTGTTATGCGCGCACGCCGTTTACGCGAGCCGCCAGCGATCTGTACTGGCTGGCCACCCATCCGCAGCATCGCCGCTTTGGCATCGCGCGACAGTTGATCGCGACCATGGAAGCAGCGCTTGCAAAGGAAGGAATCGAACACGTGCGCGTCGAGACCAGCGGCACGGGCGGCTATAGCGCAGCGCGCAGCTTTTACGATCGCTGTGGCTATCAAAACATCGCGCGCATCCCCGATTTCTACAAGCCGGGGGATGACCTGTACACGTACTACAAGCGCTTGCATCTCGACGCGGCATGAAGCCTGTCGCGCCGGAATCATCGATATCGGCTGCACCTCTGCTGTCGGCGTACGCCGCGCAGCAGCTTGGTCCAGAGCGCGCTGCGCTAGCCCGCCCGCTGCGCGACCTGCTGTGGCAGAGCGGGCTGCGCTGGCCCACATGGATCGATGCTCGGCCCGGCCTGTTGCAGCTGCTCTTGGCCGACTGCGTCGATGCTCCGCTCGCAGCAACTCGTCGCGCACTGTGGATGCAGAAGCGCGAGCGGCTCCAACAGGGCTTGGTGGCGGTGGGGCTCGCGCTGGCCGCGCCGCGCTTGGCGTTTTGGCTGCCTGCCCAGCCCCGCGTGCCCGAGACGCCTGCGACGCCTTCTTCGTCCGCGATTGCTGAGCTGCATGCTCCCAGCTCGTTTCCCTCGCAGCCCACCCGCGTTCTTTTGGGCGATGCTGGCCGCGCCTTTGCGCTTTCGGCCGAGCAGCTTGTCGCTGTGGCGGATGTCTTGGCTGAGCCTGACCCCGCCCCACGAACAGCCGCGCTGATCTCCATCGTCGGAGCCGTGCAACGTCCGGCCGTCCTACCGCTGCCCGACGAGCTGATCACGCCGCGTCAGCTCGTCGACCGCAGTGGTGGCGCAACGACAGCAGCCTGGGTGCCGCTTCTGGCCGATCCGATCCATGGATGCATCTGGGAAGCAGACCGCCCAATTCCCGCCGCATCCGTCGGTATGACCCCGTCGGTGTTGTACATCTTGCCGGCCAGCCACGAGCTGATTCGTCGTCATCGCGCATCGCCGGGCCTGCGTCAGCGCGCCGCGAATGCCTGCCTGGGCTGCACGCTCTGCAGCGATCTGTGTCCCACCGCCGACGCGGGGACCCGGCCTCACCTGCTGATGCGGGCGCTTGGCCAAGGCGTCTCGCAGCACTTGACGCCGCAGCTTCTCGCTGCGACCGCGGGCTGCACACGCTGTGGCGCGTGCTCGGTGGCCTGCCCTGCCGAGCTCTTGCCTGGCGCCGTGGTTGCCGCCTTTGCCGCCGAGCTTCCCTGCCCAGCTCGCGACGAACCAGAGCCTCCTCCGCTGCCGGATCTGTCACGTGTTTCCTGGTCGCGCATGTTGACGCGCTTGGGGCTCGATCGCTTTGCCGCCGCTGAGATCGCAGTGAGCGCCGCTATTCAATCGGGTTGATCTTCGCGAGGTTCAGCCCGCCGGCATACGAGTACGACGTCGCGTACGCATAGCCATAGCCAATGATGCCAAAGGGCTTGTCGCCGGTCAGGCGATGGTTCTGCCCGTCTTCGCGGATGCGCAGGATGGCGCGCCCCATCGTGTCATCGATCGGCTTTAGCGGCTCGCTGATCGGGCTGCCGTCAAGAAGCAGCTTGGCATCGGTCGGCGCATAGACATTGACGTAGTTGTATTTGTACGTTCGCGGCACATAGAAGATGTAGTCGCTGCGGAACTGCTCGATCGGGATCAGCGGCGTGATGTTGGCGTCGCCCAAGCACTTCACGTTATCGGGCCCGGATCGCGTCCCCGGTGGGCACTCGGCCGGCAGTCCGTCGGGGAACTGCGTCGTGTCATAGGTGCCCGACAAGTTGCCCCACGCTGGCATGTACTGGAACGCCAGGATTGGCTGACTGGCTTCGATTACGAAGTCCGCTGCCGTCGAGAACTCAAAGGTCTGGCCGCTGCTCAGCGTCGGCACCGTCATGGGCAAACCAGCGCCGCCCTTGAGCGTAATCGTCGTGTTGTTGACGCTGGCGACGATGCGGTAATAGTCGCGATCCGTCGCGTTGCGCTGCTTTACCTTGGCCGCCATGTAGCGCTTGCCCCAGGTCTCAAGCGGGAACATCTGCACACCCAGGTGGTTGCCTCCGACGGCGCTCGACGGAATCGAGACACCGCCTGCGCCGCCATAGACCACCACGGGCGCGCTTGCTTTCACCGTCGCACCCGAGATGTCTTCGCGCGACTTAAGCTGCGCCACTTCCAGGACTTCCAAGCGATTCAGCGTGCGCATCATGCTCTGGCCTGGCTTCAAGCCGGGAACGCCGGGTCCGGGCATCGTCTCGACGGGAACTTTGACCTCGACCTGCGTGTTGTCGCGCATCGCCACGACCGCGAGCAGCCCCTGACCCTGCTCGGGCATGGTGATCAGCTCGGCGTTGTAGGTGTACGACATGACGAAGTAGTCCTTGGCCATGACGTGCTCGGGCAGAAGCAGCGTCGCTGAGCCTGAAAACACCGTCGCGGCATCGATCGGATGGAACTGGTACACCGCCACGGGCGCCGTCGACGTAAGGTGCATACCCTTTAGCGACTGCTCGGTCTTGGTCAGCTTGGCGTCGTTGTGCGGGATGCGAAAGATGACCGCTGCGCCGGGCGGCACCGTCTGCTGCTTGCCTGGCATCGGCCGTACTGGACCTTCCAAAGTCACGTCCGCAGAGAAGGTATCGCTGGTGTTGGTGACCACGATGCCCAGATCTCCGACGGTGGAGGTCGACCACAGGTTGACGGGATAAAAGCTGCAGCCGACGTTCCCGCGCGAGACCAGATCGCACTGCGTGCGGCAGACTCCTTCGACGCACGTGTCACCGGCCTTGGTGTCGCAGTCGGACTTGCGCTGCCAGGACTTGCCGTCGCACTGCTCGGTCGCGTCGCGGTTGGCACTGCAGCGCAGACGCCCCTTTTCGCACGAGGGGGGCGGCGTGGCCATGTCGACGCCGTCCTCGAAAGAGTCATCCCAGTCGAGCAAGCGGCTGTTGGGATTGCAGGACACCTGCCCGAGCGCACAGACCCCGCACAGCAGCGCCAAGACAGGCAGCGAGCAGAGCCAATCACCGCAGAACAGACCGGAACGAACCGAAGCCAGTAATCGGGTAGGTGTGCGCATGGCTCCCTCATACTCCGATTCATGCCGGCTGTCACCTACCGCTTAGCCCCCTAGGTGGCGTGGGTCATCGTTACGTAACCATTCATAATCTATATGTTTATTTCGATGAATTTATAGCTATTGAATGTAGCGATCTGTGGGCACTCGGTGCTGTATGTCGGAGGTTGTCATTATCGAGTGATTTGGCGCCATGTATCGTCGCGCAGCCGTTTTTATCCCTGTGTTAATTGTGCAAATCGAGCTACAATCTCGTTCCATAGTGCCTTGCCTTGACTTCGGGGTGTTCCCCCTACGCTATGTGTAAAACAGATACATACCGCATACAGCACCAGCCAGCCGCGGCGGCTCGATGTGCTGCGCCTTCCCGCCGCGACCGCAATCGCTGATCGGGAGGCTGCGCGGCGCCATGCGACATCTTCGTCTGCTCTCGGTCGTTCTCTTGTCCACGCTGAGCTTGGTCGGCCGCTCGACTTCGTCGCCGGGGACACGAACGGCATATCTTGGGACGAGCGAGCGCCCAGGCGCAGGAGGCCCCGCGGCACCGACGAGCCCGCCGCAGTGGAGCGAGCGCATCGCTGGGCTACAGCTTGGCACACGAAGCGAAGCCTCTTTAGTCAGCGCCGTCCGCAATCGACGCGAGATCTGGCTGCCCCCGCCGAGTGAGATCCCGCCGTTTGAGCCGCCTCCCGCGGGTGAGGAGCCGCCGCCAGCCGCGCTGCGTCACATTCCCCATTTCCTGGGGCAGCCCGACGACGAGATCCTGTCTCGCATCTGCAACTTGCCGATTAAGACGCTGAAGCCGCTTGGAGGCGGCTCATCGATCTCGCTGCGCGCCATCTTCGAGGGTGGAGCGCAGGCCGCCGTGAAGCCGGACCAGGTTCGCATCACGCGCTATCAGTCCGAAGTCGCAGCCTATCGTGTGTCGCGTGCGCTGGGCTTGGACATGGTGCCCCCCTCGTGCGTGCGCCGTATTCCGTTCGATCAGCTGACGACCAACATGCCCAAGTCCTTGGTCGAGCGTATGCAGACCGAGCTCAACGTGGGGCCCGACGGCATGGTTGCCACTGCGGTCATCGCGTGGGTGCCGCATCTGCACGGCCTGCGCTTGGAAGAGTTCGACTGGTGGCGGCCGATGCTGCAACACGGCCAGCCGCTGCCAGCTAGCAAGCGTCGACGCGTGTTGGAGATCAGCACGCTGTTCCTCTTTGACTATCTGATCCTCAACCACGATCGCTGGTCGGGCGGCAATACGCACGAATCGGACGGTCAGATGGTGTTTATCGACCAGGGTGCGGGCTTCGGTCCCGAGCGTCATCACCGTCGCTCACGTGCCGCGCTGCGCACGCTAAAACAGGTCGAGCGCTTCCCGCGCGAGATCGCGAGCAAGCTGTTCGAGCTGGATCTAGATCCACTTTTGAAAGAGCTGCATCCGGTCCTGACGGAAGACGAGCTGGATGCGTTTGTCTATCGCGTCAAGCACGCGCGCGAGTACCTGCGCGGCCTGCGCAAGGCGTCGCCCCGAGACTCGCTGCTGCTTTGGGAATAGAGCCCGCGGCGGCCCACCGTCGCAGCCGCACGTCGGCAGGTGGCTTCGCTGCGCGGGCAAAGAAAAACCCCCCAGAGCCGCGCGGCATGCCGCAGGTCCTGGGGGGCTTCTGCGTCGGACAAGGAAGCATCCGACGCGAAAGAAGAGCTCAGTTGAGCTCTCCTTCCGTCGAGACTAGTTGAAGTACGGGTTCAGCAGCTTGTCCATGTACTTCAGCGTGTCTTCCGCCTTGATCGCCTCGATTGGATCGGCGATGCCCGCGCGGATTTCCGCATCAAGCTGCGACGCGCCAGCGGCCAGCGCCTTGTACGCGTCAATGGTCTGCAGCTTCTTCATGTAACCCGCCAGCATGCGGCGCGTGTCGACGCTGCGAACCTTGTCTTCGTTCTTCACCTGCTTGTAGGCCTCGGCCGTGAGAGCGCTGATCGTCGCGCTATCAAGAGCGACGGTGCTGAAGCGGGTGCCGGCTGCCGGCTGGTCGATCAGCAGGCGCTGGAAGACGCGCTGCATGATCACATCCGCGCGCGAGCCATAGCCCGGCAGCATCGCCAGCTTCATCGCATCGAGCTGACCGCTGCGCAGCGCATAGCCCATCGTGTTCCACAGGTCGCTCAGCGCCTTGGCGCGTGCCGCCGACGAGCGCGAGGCGCGCACATAGGTCAGCATCGCGTTCAGCGTCGAGTTCGGCGACACCGTGCTCTTGCCATCCATATAGTCCTTCATGATGAACAAGTAATCGTCGAGAGCGACCTTGGTATAGGGGTCGTCTAGGCGATCGAACGGCGTGCAGTCGACGTCGGTGTTGACCGCGCTGTCGTTGCAGAACTTGGCGCTGGGCCGCGTCGTCGACAGACCGTACAGATACTTGACGGCGTCGATGTCATAGCTCTGCGGCTTGTCGGCGTAGATCGCGTCGAAGTCATCCACGTACTCCATGACCGAGGAGGTGTAGATCTTCTTGGCGTCGTCGAAGGCCAGCGAGCCCTTGAAGTTGTGACGCAGGCCGAGGGTGTGGCCGACTTCGTGCAGGATCGTGTGCGTGACGTACTGCTCGACCTTCTGCTTCTTCGTCAGGAAGGCCGCTCCGTCGCGCGGACGCGGAATCAGGCGCTCCGCCTCGCCGCGCACGCCTGGTCGCGAGTTCTTGTAGATCGGCGCCCACAGCACGCAGTTGTCCTTCATCGGCGTGTTGCCCATCGGATCCCAGGTCAGCATCGGCGTCTTCGGCTTCTCGACGGTGCCCAAGGTCAGCGGCATCGGCGGATCGTCGTCGAAGATGATGTCGCCGATCTCGATGAAGATCGGGCTGAAATAGATGCTCGCACCGCGGATCTCACCCGAGTTGGGGTTGGTGCGCCAGTTGGCGAAGGCCGCGCCGAAGTTCGGGTCGGTGTCGACGATGATGAAGTTCTTGTCGTCCTGCCCGAAGTCGTCGTCCTTGGTCGCCTTGCGGACCTTGAGAGCGTCGAAGCCGAACACGGCGTTCCAGTTCGTCACGCCCTTCGAGATGGCGCCAAACAGGTCATAGCCCATGAAGCGCGGGTCGGCCTGGATCTTGTCGATCGTGTCGCTAACCACGAACTCGATCGGCTTCATCGCCGACACGCCCCACTTGATCGAGCGCAGCGCGAATGCCGCCTCGTTGTTGATCAAGCGGTTCTGCGCGCGGAAGTACAGATCTTGCCCGTCGATCTGCGAAACCGGAGCCTCTTTGAAGCCCATGGTCTCGCTGTAGCGACGCAGGCCGATGCCCAGCGTGCCAGCGACGCGGAACAGGTTGTCCTCGCCCAGGCCGCTGTTGTTCGGATCGGGCTTCTCGCCATAGCCGGCAAAGACCATCTCGTACGTGATGCCGTCCTTGCTTGCCGTCTCGCGGTACTTCTGGCTGAAAGCCAGCTCGACCTTGACGCGGTCCGCGCCCGTGCCCCCTGCGTAGGCATCGCCGATGACGTTAAAGCGGTTCAGACCAGCCGATGGATCGAACAGCACGAACTGCGACGAGCCCGGCAGACGATCAAACGGCGGGTACGCGACCTGCTGATAGGCGTCGACCAGAAGCTCGGGGTTGAAGATGTCGCTGGTCTGCTTGCGGCTGTCCGTGTCGAACACGTACAGGCGGCCGTTCTGCTGCTTGAACGACACAACGCGCGTGCCCAGCGAGATCGCCGCCGAGTTGTACACGCCAGCCGGGTGATTCTGGCGCAGGTACGAGGACAAAAACCACTTGGTGGCCGTGCCCAGTTCCTTCTTGTTGATCGCCAGATAGAAGTCGGGGTCCAGGCCCGCCTGATCGACCACCGCCGATGTGCGCAGCGCACGGGCCCGCAGGGCCTTGGTCTCAGCCGAGACCGTGCGCGGCACCATCACGAACGGTGCATCCAGATCGAGCTGCAGAAGTGCGCTCTCCTCTTGCGGACCGCAGGCCGAGTGCAGCCCGCAGAACAAGAGCGCAGCGCCAGCAATCGGAGTGGCCGGGCGGCTTCCGAGCCAGCTTGTGAATACGGACTTGCGAACTTTGGTTCTCATGACGTTCCCCTCTCTGAGCAGCTTTCTGCTGCACCGTTCGAGCGGACGGGACCTTAACATAGGGCCCTGACACCCCCGCCAAAAAATGTTGGCAATTCAACAAGTTATGGTGTCGAGTGGTCGTGCCATGCCGATGCCCGAACCCCCCTTACTTGCCGTCGCTGAGCGACCGATATTGCGCGCCATCTCGCTCAACCTGTGGGGCGAGCAGCCACCGCTTCAGCGCCGCCTTGAACTGTGTGCGGAAGGGCTGCGTGGACTTGAGCCAGATGTCATCGCGCTGCAAGAGGTTCGGCAGGTCGAAGGCAGCGTCCCCAACACCGCGCACGCCTTGGCGGCCGCGCTTTCGATGCACTGCGTCTTTCAAAAGACCGTGGCCTGGGGCGGTGGAGACGAGGGCCTCGCCATCCTGTCGCGCTTTCCCGTCATCGCGTCGGGCCACGTGCCCCTGCCCCACCCCATGCCTGAGCTTGCCGACGAGCGCATCTTTCTGTGGGCCCTTATCGACACGGGGGCAGGCCCGGCTTTCATCGGATCAACCCACCTGACCTATCGCATGACGCATGGCATCCAGCGCGAAGATCAGGTGCTGGCGATCGATCAAGCCGCCCGCGATCTGATCGCGCTTTACAAGCCGGTTGTCACGGCGCTGATGGGCGACTTCAATGCGGCCCCCGACACCGACGAGATGCGCTTCCTGCGCGGCCTGCACACGCTCGGCGGGCGCCGCACGTTTTATCAAGATGCGTTCCTGTGCCAAGACGCAGACGGCGATCTCAGCCACCGCCAGCCCGGAGCCGGCGCCACCTGGGCTCGTCGCAACCCGGCGATCCACAAGCTGCGCTTCTTAGAGATGGATCGCCGCATCGACTACATCTATGTCGGCCAAGCCAGTCGCGATGGGCGCGGCTTGGTGCAGCGCTGCCGCGTGGTCTTGGACCAGCCCGATGCCGAGGGCGTCTTTCCTTCGGATCACTTCGCGGTCCTGGCCGATATCCAACGGATCCCCCTCGCCTAAGCCGGTTCATTGTGAAAGGTTAATTAACTATTAATTTTACCCATCAAATCACAATGCCCATAATTGATCGATTACTATTGTTATATGAAATCATACATAACTGCCACATGGGAAACAGCGCCACGGGCGCGCGACCGCGCAGCGGGTGCCGGTGCTGTTGACCGCGTGCTCGCGTAGCTGATAGCGTCGGCGACATGGCGTTTTCTATCGGTGGTCATCTGGTTGCAGAAGAGCTTCATCGCGCGGGCGTGCGCGACCTGTTTACGCTGTGCGGCGGTCACATCGCGCCGATCTACGACGGCTGCCTGCGCTTTGGCATCCGCATGATCGACACGCGACACGAGCAAGCCGCCGCGCATGCCGGCGATGGCTATGCTCGCTTGACGCGTGGACCCGGCGTCGCGCTGGTGACGGCGGGACCGGGCGTGACAGATGCCGTGACCGGCGTCGCCAATGCGTACCAAGCGCAGTCGCCGCTGGTGCTTCTTGGCGGCGCTGCCGAGGTTCGCTCGGTCGGACGCGGCGCGCTGCAAGAGATGGAACAGCTCCCCGTGCTGCGATCGATCACCAAGTGGTCGGCGACCTGCACCGACCCGCGGCGCCTGCGCGAGATGGTCCAGACGGCGCTGCGCATGTCGATGGCCGGTACGCCAGGCCCGGTGTTTCTTGAGCTGCCCTTTGACATCCTGATGGCGCAGGTCGATCACAGCGAGCTCATCGTGCCGCCGCCGCTGCCTGCTTGGCCGCGTACGCAGGCCGATCCGCAGAGCATCGCCATCGCCGCTGCGCTCATCGAAAAGGCCGAGCGCCCCGTGATCTTCGCCGGCTCGCAGGTGTATTGGGAGAGCGCGCACGAGGCGCTGGCCCGCCTGTGTCAAGCGACGAACATTCCAGTGGTGATGAATGGCATGGGACGCGGCACGCTGCCCGCCGATCATCCGCAGGCTCTGAACCACGCGCGCAAGCGAGCGCTGCGCGGCACCGACTTGGTGGTGCTGATCGGTACGCCGCTCGACTTTCGCATCGGCTTTGGCGCCGGCATCAGCCCCAAGGCGCAGATCATTCACATCGACCGCGACCCAACGCAGTTCAACAAAAACCGCGTCGCAGAGTTCTGCCTGTCCGGTAGCTCGGATCGCGTGATCGATCAGCTGACTACAGCGCTTTCGGGTCAGGCCGCGGCGCAGCTTCGCGAACGCATCCAGCCCTGGCTGGCCGAGCTAGGCGCGGAAGAAACCAAGGGGCAAGCGCAGATCGACGCCCACATTGCGGCACGCGGCCGGCCCATCAACCACTACCAGCTGTCGTCGGCCCTGGCGCAGGCGCTGGGGGCTGCTAAGCAGGGACGCAGCGCGATTGCCGACGATGCTGTCCTGATCGGCGACGGTGGGGATGTCGTTGGTTTGGGCAGCAAAGTGCTGCCGCTGCGCCGCCCCGGTCAGTGGATGGATCCCGGCCCTCTCGGCTGTCTGGGTGTCGGAGCGCCGTTTGCCCTCGCGGCCAAAGCGCTCGATCGCGAAAACAAACAGCGTGTTGTCGTGCTGTCTGGCGACGGCAGCTTTGGCCTAAATGGCTTCGACTTCGAGACCTGCGTTCGCTTCGGCATGAAGGTCACGGTGGTCGTCGGCAACGATGCGGCGTGGGGACAGATTCGCGGCCCGCAGGTCATGCTGTTTGGCAACGAGCGCTCGCCAGCCACCAAGCTGGCGCCGGTACGCTATGACCGCGTCGTCGAAGCATTCGGCGGAGTCGGCTTCCACGTCGACGATCCCGATGCGCTCTTGCCGACGCTGCAAAAGGCCATCGATCACCCCGACGTCGCCTGCGTCAACGTCACCGTCGATCCCGAGTTTGTCGTCGCATCGGGCGCAGCCAAGCTGACCGTCTAGACGCCCATCCCCGCGCTCTTCGTCGTTCCCTGCCGGCCTCGTCGGCCGCATCCTCAGCAAAACGCGCACGCTCGACCTGAACAGCGTCGCTGCAGTGCAATCCTTTTCAGCGACGATATGTTAGACTTCCAAGTCTCATGTCGGATCGTACGATCGCGCCCGAAGTGTCTCTGAGCCCAGCTGCGACACCGGGCTCTACCGACGAAGTGGCGGCTCTGTCCGTACCTGAGCTGTCTTCTGTTTCCCCCCCGCCCAAGGTTCGACTAGAGCGCCTGTTTTCCTTGGGCCAGCAGAGCGGCCCCGACGGCGGCGACAGCGATGACAGCGGGCGCCCCTCGGTGCTGCACGAGCTGATCTTGCTGCTGGGGCGCGAGCTTCATGACCGCTCTCCGACGGATGCCGAGGCTCCGGCGCTGGCGACGCAGCTTGCGCTTCTGGTGTGGGATGGGCTGGGTCGGCCGGATGTTGCACTGCCGCTGCTCAAGGATCGCGCGGGCGACCACCCCGTCGCGCACGCTCTGCGCTTGCAGGCCGCGATCGACGATGCGCAACCGGACGCGGCACTGCGAGCGCTGGCAGAAAAGCTGCGCAACAGCGCCGGGCCCCAGGATCTAGCCGAGCTGGGCGAGCTTCTTTTGTTTGCCGCGGCGCACGACACCGCTGGGGCTGCGTCGGTGCTGGATACCTACGCGCTGGCCTCTGAGCTCTTGGCCAAGGGCGGCGAGCCACGCATGCGCGCCCTGTCCTTGACGCTGCAGGGCAAACCAGCCGCTGCTGCTGCGACGCTTGAGTCCAGCGACGACCTGAACGACCGTCTGTGGGCAGCGGATCTGCTCTTGCTCGGGCAGCCAGGCCTGTTTTCCGTCGGCCGTAGTGAAGTCGGGCCAAGTCAGGTCGCACTCGGCCTATTGGAAAGTGTGGCCGTTGCTGGGGGCGGTGATGCGCTCGCTGCAGAGGCCGTGACAGCGAGAAGCGTGGCGGCGGCGTTTGCCACGCTGTCGGCACTAGAGCGCCTGCTGTGCTTGGCTCACGATCCGCGCAACGGTCTTGTGGCCCGTCGCCCAGAATTCGTGCGGCGAAAGTTCGAATACCTCGGCGGCCTGTCTGCGATGACCGAGACAGCTAGCGAGGTCACGCTGGCTCAAGGACGCCCCTCAAACCGCGTCGAACTTCTGGGAACCGCGCTAGAGCTAGCAGCGCTTCTGACGGAGCAGAGCGACCGCGGAAGTGAATCCGAGGCGATGGCTCTTTTCGACGGTGTCGCCACTTTCTGTTCGCGCCATCGCGAGCTCAGTGCGGGGGTTGGGCGGTACCTGGCGCAGCTCTCGTCAGCGCGCCTGCACCTGCGGCGTGGCGAGGCTGCCGCTGCCGCCGAGCGATATCAGACGCTGGCGTATTTCTTGGTCGATCTGTCGGGCGGACGCAGTGCCGCGCAGAGCCTGACCAGCGGCGCAGCGGATGGAGAGACAGCGACGGCAACGCTGCTCGATCGACGTGCGCTGACCTCGGCCCTTTCGTACTTTGGCCGGGCCGCTGAGCTGCTCGAACGCGACGGACGCGACACCGCAAGCGCCCTGCGCTCGGCCGCTTTGCTCGGCCGCGTCGCTGAGTTTGGCTGCTGGCATGAGACGCTGGTCCTGCGTCGCCTGCGCACCTTGCTGACCAGCGGGCACGATGGTCAAGCCGAAGCGATATCGGCGCTGGTTCGTTTGGCCGAGCAGGCTACGCCGCGCGGCGATGAGGCGTACACGCTGCGCCTATGGGCACGAGCGGCTCGCGCATCCGAAGCGCTGCGCATTCCCGGCGGTGATGCCTATGAGCTTTCGCTGGGTGAGCTGTCGTCGCTGCCACCTGTGCCGGCGACGCGCCGCGATCTGCTGGCACTGGCGCGGCACAGCCGTCGACGAGGAAACCATCCCGAGCTGGTCTCGATCTACAAAAAGCTCGGCCAAGTGCCCGCGCGGTCGTTGCAGCCGGCCGGCGGAGCGGCCGATGGCTCGACGGCCGATGCCACGGCAGCAGCCGTCTTCAGCACAGCAGCCGTTGCCTTGGCGCTGAACCTAACCGACGATCTGTACGTCGACGCGGGGCTTTTGGCTCTGCAAGCGCAGGCCGACAGCTGGACGTCCGCAGCGGGCAAAGGCGCGTCTGAGCCTCGCAAGATCGAGTCGGGCAGCAGCTTGCTGGCCGATGCCACGCGGTTTTTGCTGCAGCAGCGTCAGGGTGTCGATGGACAAGCAACGACGCAAGTGACCGAGGCCTTGAACGCGCTTCTTGTGCGCGTGCGCAACCCCGACACGCAAGCTCACCTGCTGCGCCAGCTTGGGCATTTTGCCAGCGAGATCGCGGCAGACATGGCGCTGGCAGAACGGACGTATCAGCAGGTCTTGCAGCGTCGACCACGCGATGTGATGGCGCTGCATGCTCTGGCGCGCTTGGCGCAGCAGCGCGATCAACCCGAGCGCGCTGTGCTGTTGCTGCAACAAGCCGTTGAAGCCGCGCTGCAGTCAGGGCAAGACCCGCTGGTGCCGCTGCCGCCGTCTTTGCAGGCACTGTCTGAGAGCCTGCCTGGGCGACTTTCCAGCACGGGTCCCACCGACAGCCAGCAAGCGGTTGGAGCGCAGGCCGCGGCGCTTCTGTGTTGTGAGCTGGGCACGCTGTACGAGCACCTGGCCGATATGCAGAGCGAGCAGACCGGCGCGATCGATCAAGCGCTGGCGTGTTACAGCGAAGCGCTTCGTCGCGATCCACGCTGCCGGACAGCGGCCCGTGCGCTGGTCACGCTGTATCGCACGATGGGTCGCCCGCGTGAGCTTCTGTCGGCCATGGATCGCCTGCTGCCCCTCTTGCGCGATGATGGACAGCGCCTGAGTCTGCTCTTGGAAATCGGCGCAGTGGCCACGAGCGAAGCCGCTGCGCCGCACCAAAGCGACGTCACACCGACGGGGGATCAGGATGCGCAGGCGCTTTCGTACAGCGAACAGGCGCTGCGCGCGTACAGCCAAGCGCTGGTCCTGCAGCCCAGCCACACCGACGCACTCGGTCACTTCGTCGAGATGTGTCGTCGCTTGCGGCGCCACACACTTTTGGTTGATGTCCTCAAGCCACTGCCACACACGGAAGAGGTGTTGTCCGCGCTTGAGCTGGCGTATGGCGAGCTCGGCGATCCGCAGGCGCTGGCTGCCGTGTTGGAAGAACAACTGGCGCTGCTGGTGGTGGCGGCGGATATTCCGCGACCGCGCATCGCTCAGATCACGCGGACGCTCGCTGAGCTGTATCAGCGCCTGCAGCGCAGCGACGATGAAGCGCGTGCCTGGGAGCGCTTGTATGAGCTGGCGCCAGACGAGCTGGCGGATCATGTGCCAGCGCTTCTGGCTTTGGAAAAGCGATACGGGCAAAGCGGTCGCCATGCAGAACAAGCGGCGCTGCTGGGGCGAGCGATCGAGCGCTTGAACAGTGAGCAAGCACAGCAGCAAGGGGCTAGCAGCGAGCAGTTACTTGAGCTGCGCGAGCGACGTCGCGCGCTGCTGCTGCGCCTGGGCGATGTGCAGCGCGACTTCTTGGGAGCGACCGCGCAAGCCACCGCGACGTTTGAACACGTGCTGCGCGAGTGGCCCAAGGAGCCGACCGCACTGCGCGCCTTGATCAGCTTGTACGGTGGTTCGGCGGCGATCTCGACGACGGCGGCGACGCCAGAAAAGCTGGCCGATCAGCGACGCATCCTGGGCCTGTTGCTGGAAATTGCGGCAGAAGGAAGCGAGCGCTCGCGCGTGCTGCAGCAGCTCGGCGAGCTCGAAGAAAAACAGAACAACATCGACGAAGCATTTCGATACTTCGGGCAGGCATTCTTTATGGACCCGGCGAATCGGCCGGCGTTCACTTCGTACGAGCGCCTGTGTTACTTGCGCAAGCAGTGGCCAGAAGCGATCCGCATGTATGACGCGGCGCTCAAGCTCATTGAGACCCAAAAGACGCGATCCTATCGACCCGCTGATCTGCATGTGCGGCGCGGGCAAGTGCTGCTGACGTACTTGCAGCAGCCGGACGAGGCGCTGCTTTGCTATCTGCGGGCGCTAGAAAGCGACGCCGAAAACGACAATACGCAGACAACACTGGAAGGCATTTATGCCAATCGCAACCAGTGGCGCGAGCTCTTGAGCGTGTATGAAAAGCGCGCATCGCTGGTGCGTGAAGACATCAAGCGCGTCGAGATTTTGCGACGTGCGGCCAAGGTCGCCACCGCCAAGCTGCGCGATATCAACGAAGCTGTGCGCTTCTATGAAAAGCTGCACGCGGTGGATCCCACGGATCCCGATGCACTCGATGCCCTTGAGAGCCACTACGAGCGCAGCCGCGACAACGAGAAGCTATACAACCTGCTCGCTACGCGAGTCGCGCTTTCCGTTGACGAGCAGCAGATCATCGCGCTGAACATGCGCATCGGCACGCTGTGCGAAGAAGGCCTGCGTGATCACGACCGCGCAATCCAGGCCTATCGGCACGTCATCGAAGTGCAACCCACGCATCGCGAAGCGCTCGATGCCATGGCGCGATTGTTTGAAGCCAATGAGCGCTGGGCCGAGCTGATCGACGTCACGCGCAGGCAGATTCGCTTGGTCACCGATCGCGCGCAAAAGGCGCTTCTGTACTTCAAGTGTGGCTCGGTCACCGAGGCAAAGTTCGGTAAAGAAGACGACGCCATTCGCTATTACGAAGCCGCGGTACGCACGTCGGCTGCCTGTTTGCCAGCGTTGCACAGCCTGCGCGATATCTACATTCGCCGCGAAGACTGGACCCGCGTCACGCAGACGCTAGAGCTGGAATCGAAGCTGTGGACGGAAGAAAAAGAGCGCGCCGGCATCTTGGCCCATATCGGGCAGATCTTCTTGGATCGTCTCGGCAATGCATCGCGCGCCATCGAGTTTTTTGAACAGGCTCTCAGCGTCGATAAAGACAGCATGCCGGCCAACCGCGCGCTGTTCGCCATGTACTTTCAGCGCGGCGATTGGGAACGCGCGTTGGCGGCCAGCCAAGTGCTGCTGCAGAAAGCCAGCCGCGAAGGAGAGCCGAGCGAGCGCTGTGAGTTCCATCGCAAGCGGGCCATCGTGGCTCTGCGACTGAGCCAAGTGCGCATGGCCTGCGACAGCATCTCGGCCGCGCTGGATGTCTATCCCGAAAGCCTAAGCGCGCTAGAGCTCTTGGCCAGCTTGGCTGGCCGGCGACAACTGCCCTATGACTTTGCACCGCTGTGCCGTGAGCTAGAAAAGCAGTACCGTCGACGTGATCTGCCACACTGCCTGGCTCGCGTGCTGTGCGCGCAAGCCGCGTTGATGCAGCAGGCAAATGATCTCGAAGGAGTCGAAGCGCTGCTGCAAGAAGCCGTGCGTGCAGCGCCACATGATCTGCTTCCAGCGCAGTCCTTGGCGACGTTCTGTGAGCGCTTGCGACGCTTCGATGATGCGCGCAGCGTGCTTGAACAGTTCGTGGCTCAGCTTGCCCATGCGACGCAGATCCTCGATGAGAACCAGCGAGCCGAGCTGCGGGCGCGGGCGCTTCTGCGACTCTCTGAGATTCTCAGCGTTTCGCTGATGAACACCGAACAAGCGCTCGGTGTTTTGCAGAGTCTGATCCAAGGTGAGCCATTTCCGCCACCAGCGCTCTTGCGTGATGCCCGCTTCCGTATCGCGCAAGAGCTGTTCGTGCTTGGACGCTATGCCGATGCCGGAGCGGCGATGGAGTCACTGATTCGCGACTCCAGTGGAACGCCGACGGCGGAATACAACGCGGATGCGGTGCTGCAGCCGAACGAACAAGAGCTGCGCATGGCTGCGGGCAGCGAAGAGCTCGCTCGCTATCACCACTATCTGGGTCGCATTCGCGAAACGCAGGGCGAGGATGCGGCGTCGCAACGAGCGTACCGTCGAGCCATCGACTTGGTGCCGACGTTTTCCATGTCTGTGGTGGCTCTCGCACGTCGGGCTCTGCAACAGGGCGAGCGAGCGCAGGCAGAGCTTCTGCTGCGTGATGCGTTGACTCAAGTCTCTGCTCCCACTGCTCGAACCGATGGGGAAGCACGCGAAGAGAACCTGCAGCTGCGACGAACGATCAGCCGCTTGTTCGCCAGCATTGATGCAAACCAGGCGATCGATTCGTATCGTCAAATCATTGCCTTGGCGACCCAGCAGGTGCCGCCCGAGTCGTTGATCTCGCAAGCTCTTCTCGATGATGGAGACGAGCCACGGGCAGCCTGGGAAACCCTGGATGATCGCGTGGCGCTGGCTGAGCTGCTTTTGCAGCGACAGCGCGATCCGAACGCAGCGCGCGTCGAGATCATGCGGGTCTTGGCGCGCGATCTGCGGAACATGGCCGCCTATCCCGTGCTGACGGATGTGTATGAACAGCTCGGTCAACCGATCCGCGTCGAGCGCGTGCGAACCGTGGCCAGCCTGCTTGGATACGGCACCGCTGCCGAGCGCAAACCGCCGCCCCGCTTGCTGGCCATCCGTCAGCCGATCAGCGACGAACAGCGAGGCCGACTTCTGTGGTCCTCGCGGCTGCTCAACACACCGCACTTCGAAGTCCTCGCCGCGCTGGCCGAAGGGCCGGTCTTGTCGCGTCTGTTCCCCAGCCCGTGGCCGCTTTCGCTTGATGCCGATCGCGAGCCGCAGCCAGCCAACCGCTTGTGGGATCCCGCGTTCAAGATGGCGATCGCCGACGCACAGCGCTTGTTCGGGATCGAAGTGGACGTGTTCTTCGTCGCTGGGTTGCCGGGCTATGTCCTCGCGCTAGAGGCCCCACAGCCGGGAGCCCGCCCGATCATCGTCCTGGACACATCGATCATGCAGTGTTCCGACGGAGAGCGCCGCTTTCTGCTCGGCCGCGCGATGGAGTCGCTGCGCTCACAGTACGCGTTCTTGCTTCGCCTTTCGGTCAACGAACAGCAGCAATGGCTGCGCCTGATGACAGGCCTTCTGGCTTCGGCGGCGCAGCGAGACACCACGACGACTGAGCTGATGCAGCAGCTTTCCGAAAGCGCGCAGACCCGCTTGGCCTATGCCCTGGAACAGGCGGCCGCCACAACGGCTCCTGGCTCGGTTCCTTTGGCGATGCGAGATCCGCAGGCGTTCTTGACGGTGCTGCCGATGCTCGCCGACCGGGCAGGCCTGATCTTCTGTGACGATTTGACGGCGGCGCTGCGCATCCTGATGCGCTTGCACGGCCTGAAGCCCCGACCCAGCGACGAACCAGGCACAAGTCGCAGCCAGCAAAGCCCGGATGGTCTCGACGGCGGAATCCTGCTGGGCCAAGTACCGGGAGGCACTGAGCTCGCACGGTACTACGTATCCGACAGGTATCACGAGCTGCTGTCCGCGATCCGCGACACATCACGCTTGTAATCACGGCAAACAAAAGGCTATTCTTCCTCCTGGCAGTCGGTGTTGTCCTCCGACGCTCAAGGTAGAGGGACCAGGCAAGGCATGGGCTCTAAGTTCCGCTCAGAAGTGAACAGTCGCGATGGGGTCTGTACCCTGAAGATCGCGGGTGTGATCGATGAGGACAACGAGCTTGTGCCCCTTGAGAGTCAGCTTGGTAACGGCCCAATGGTGCTGGACCTGGGCGAGATCGAGCGCATCAACTCGTGCGGCGTGCGCGACTGGGTGAACTGGCTCGGCCGTATCGAGAAGAACGGCGCCCGTCTGGTCTTTGTGAACTGTTCGCCTGCGATCGTTTCGCAGATCAATCTGGTGAACAACTTCACAGCCAACGGCATCGTCAAGAGCTTCTACGCTCCGTACTTCTGTCCGCGCTGTAAGAAGGAAAAGCTGCTGCGCCTAGAGGCGCGCGACCTGGCGAAGAGCGCGCCGATCTCGAAGGCTCCCACCTGTCGCTGCGACGAGTGCGACGGTGTCATGGACTTCGACGAGATGGAGGAGTCCTTCTTTGCCTTCCTCAACAACGCAAAGAAGATCTATGGCGATCCCAGCTTCGAAAACACGCTGCGCGAGATCGCAGCGGCTGGTGATGCAGGGCGGCAGATGAAGCCACGGGTCACAGGGGGAAGCCTGCCCCCGGCCTCGACTGCGCCAAGTGGAACGCCAACGAGCCAGCCGCCTTCGTCGGTGTCGCCCGTGAATCGGACGCCGACGCAGAAGACTCCGCCGGGATCGAATGGGACAAGTAGCGCGCCCCAGCCAGCCAGCCAGTTTCAGGGCAACGGCGTAACCACACCGCCGAAAGCGAGTCCAGGGCCAGGCAAGCTGTCGACCCATGGAGTAGCAGCCAGCTCACAGCCGAAGCTGACGCCTGTTCGCCCCGACGCACCTGCGACAACACCGTCGCTGAGCGGAGCGGCGGCCATGACTCCGCCCCCTGCGTTGGCCGCGTCGAATGCAGCCCTAAAGCCAGTGTCCAAGCCAATTCTGCCGTGGGTCTTGCTTGGCGTGTTCCTGCTGGCTGCAGCGGGCCTCTTGGCCTTCGCGCTTCTGCGATAGGCTTACAGTGCGGCCTTGCTGAGCTCGCAGCGTCGAGGGCGTTGCCTTACCGACGATGGCGCGAGGCGCTCAGTAGCTCATCGAGTTTGCCCGATGGCGGCAGCAGTCGGCAGCCACAGCGCACGATGAGCTCTTCCTGCCCGGCAATTCCAGAGCCACCCAAAAGGATCGGACAGCGGTCGCCCAGTGCCTCGTGCAGGCTGCTCAGCAAACGCTGTAGCTCGCTCGGCTCGCGGCGCAGCACGATCGAAAGCGCGACGAGAAGTGGGGCCGCCTGTCGCGCTGCTGCCGCCAGTGCAGCGATCGGCAAGTCTGGCCCCAGATAGACGGGCTGCCAGCCCTGCTCCACCGCCTCGATCGCGAACAGCAAGAGCCCGCCTTCGTGCAGGTCGCCTGGGGGACAGGCGCACAGAACGGTCTTGTTGCTGTTGCGGTGACGCAGCGTCTCTAAGAGCATCACCAGCTTGGCTCGCACCAGGCTGGTGCCAAAGTGCTCGACCGCGACGGAGATTTCACCGCGATGCCAGCGATCTCCTAGCTCACGCATCAGCGGGACCAGGATCTGTCGGCACGCTTCGAGGGGCGGCATCATCGAAAGCGGACGCGAAAGCAGGCTCTCGGCCTGGTGCTGGTCAAAGCGGGCGAAGGCCGCCACGAGTCTCTCGACGTGATCGCCGTAGCTCGTCAGACCCGAAACCGGCGCCGGAGGTTCATGGATCGCGGTGCCGCCTGCTTCGCGCAAGTGCGTGCGCGGTAGCTGAGCGACCTCCATCGGTGCGATGCCGCGCTGCACCAGCCTCTGGGCGCCGACCAGAAGCGCGACATCTTCGTCGGAATACAGACGATAGCCAGCTGTCGTCCTCTCAGGCACCACCAAGCGATAGCGCGCCTCCCAAGCGCGGATTAGGGCGGGTGACAAGCCAGTCATCTGCGAGACCGTGCGAATCCGATACTTGCTCACACACTCAGCTTGCGCGGTCAAGACGGCTTTGTCAATGCTTTGTATAAAGATTGGTCTATGCAAAAGATCACTTTGTCGACGGGGTGCTTCGTGGGTGGATCAAACGTTTGACAAACCATGATGGATTGTATATGGTTTGTTCATTGTTTGTTTGACGCTGCAAGTCAGGCAAAAAACGGTTCGCACGCTGCCGTCGCGGTCCGCCAACAAACGGCCATCTCACCTGCTCACGATGCCAAAGGAGCCAGCCCCCATGCCGACGATGACTCCCGCCAAGAAAACTCTCGCCGAAGCGATCGCAGATAGCCGGCCCGTCATGCTGCGCCAAGCTCGCCGCATGCTGCGCGGCTCTGAAGGTGCCGAGGACGCGACGCAAGATGCACTCCTTGCGGCGCTGCATCACATCGACTGCTTCCGCGGCGATTCCCAGCTGGGTACATGGCTGTATCGTGTCAGCGCCAACGCCGTCCTGATGTCGTTGCGTCGTCAGCGTCGCGCCGGAGATCGCACCCAGCGCGCACTCACTAGCTTGCCCGGAGATTCCTGCTGGCTGCACGGCGCGCGTAGCTCTACGCAACCGCACGCGCAGCTTGAAGAGGCACAGAACGCCGAGCTTCTGCGCTGGGCCATCGAAAAGCTACCCGAGCGCTATCGCGCTGTCGTCGAGCAGTGCGATCTTGCTGAAAAGCCGATCGAGGTGGTTGCTGCCACGCTGGGTATCACCATCGGCGGCGTACGCACCCGTCGTCTGCGGGCTCACCGCATGCTGCGCACGACGCTCAAAGATCGCGGCGATCGCTAGCTTCTTCCTCTCGCTAGCTTCTTCCTCTCGCTAGCTTAGGACTTCTGCTCGGCGTTCTCAGATACCGCACTCGGAACCGAGAGCTCAATGCGCACATCGGGGCGAATGCGCAAGGCCCCGAGCATGGCCGTGTAGGGCTTGATGCCGAAGTCCGGTTGATGCAGCACAACTTCGGCAACGAACCGCGACCCAACCGCTTTCACGTCCACTCGCAAGGGACGACGCTGGCCATGCAGAGCCAGCTCGCCGCTGACCTCGAAACCGACGGGGTTCTTCACGACGCGTGTGCTGCTAAAGCGTATCGTCGGGTAGCGCCCTGCGGCCAAGACCTCTTCGACGATGTTCCGTTCGATCTTGCGGCGATCGGCATCGGAAAGCGCCGCGGCATCCTCTCGTCCGTCGCGCATCGCGTGCATGACGCGCAGCGAGTCCGCAGCGAACTCGGCGCTTACCCCGCCGTCGGTCACATCGACCGTAAACCGCGTCACTCGCAGCTTCAGGTCGTGTGCGACAGCGGCAAGCAACCCTTCCTTGAAGGTAAAGACCAAGCACTCGGCAGAGCTAGCATCCACACGTGACATGCCGGCATTCTATGCCGCTGCGGCGACGTGGGCTACTTTGCCGGTGGCTTGGCTGGGACACGACGCCGTGGGGGGTCCTTCGGTGGCTTGGTCGGCCCTGCGCTCAGCTTGCGCAGCCCTTGTGCAACGGCCTGACTGACGGCGTCCTTGACGGCTTCCGTCAGCGCATCACGTTCTTGATTCTGGCTGATCTGCGCACCGACTTCGATCTGCACAGCGGATTCTCCATCGCCTCCCAGCGCTAGCTGGGGGTCACCAGGGTACAGCGTGCCGACCAAAGAGAGCTTCACGCTCTGTTCCAGCAGACGGAAGCGTCGTCCCGTCGGAGCCGGTCGCAGAGCTCGTTCGACCTTGAGCAGGCGAAGAGTCACCTCGTAGCCGCGTAGTCCCCGTCGCTGCAGCTCTTCCTTGATGCGCGCGGGCGGGGCATCTGCCGGCACTCCGTCGAGCTCTAGAACAACTTCAGGGCGCTTGCGAAGCTCTGTGACCAGGTTCTCACGCGCCATCTCGATGACGGCATCCGCCGGGCTGCGCGCTGGTGCAGCCGCCACAGAAGGCGCAGCTCCGCCGTCGGGCAAGCTTCCTGCTGCGGGTGACGTGGCGGGAGCCGCATGGACGGACTCCGCCCCTACCAGCGCCGTCGGAGCCATCTCGACACCACGCAAGCGCAGGTAGTAACGCGGCCCAGCCTCGGCAAGGCGAGGCAGAAGCAGAGCGAGTGGAATGGCCCAAAGAACATCCCGACGATGCAGCCAGAGACCGCCCTCTGGCCCCCTAAGCGAGCGAGTTGATCTGGACATACCGAGTAACTATACAAATAAATTAGTTTTTTGAATTACAAATTTGATACCCATCGGTTGGCTTGGTAGCTCACTCTCAGGCGGGCTGTCGAGCGATCGGGACCTGCCCGCTTCGTAACTAACTGTTCCCGCCGAGTCAGCTTTTTGATATCGTCGAAAAAATAGATTGTCAGGGTCTGCAGCGCCCAAGCACGCCCAGCCACGCTGGTCCTCTGCCAAAGCGCTTGACCCTAAATCGACGGGCATCGTAAGGTAGGCCGCAATCACAGCCTGGTTTTTGCCGACGGCAACCGTGCCCATATGGCACGCAAAGGAGCATGACCAGATATGTTCTCCATCCTGATCTCCGAAAAAGGTGGTGAGACGAAGCGTCTAGAGTTCGACCGACCCGAGATCACAATTGGTCGAGTGCAAGGCAACGACATCGTCCTCCCGAAGGGGAACGTATCCAAGCGTCACTCGCGCATCGTTTTCAAAGACGGCAAGTACATCATCGTCGACCTAAAGAGCACCAACGGCACGTATGTCAATGGCCGCAAGATCACGGCGCCGCTGGTGGTGAAGGGCACCGACAAGATCTACATCGGTGACTTCATCATGAACATCGAGGAAGGCTCCGGGCCATCGACGAGCTCGACGGCCGATCTGGAGAGCGCGGGCCGTCCGCCGCCGCCTCCTCCTCGTCCTGGGGGGCGTCCGCCGATTGCGACGGTGCCCGCCATCCGGGCCGAGCCGACCTCGATGGACGTCGCCGCCGGCATGGAAGACGAGCTGGATGAGCCTGATGAGTCGGCAAAGTCGCCTGTTCCTGATGCCAGGGCGACGCGGCCAACCCCGCCACCGTCGCCGCCAGCAGCGCCGCCGGTTTCTGCACCGCCGCCGCCAGCAGCGCCTCCACCACCGCTGCGCATCAGCACAAAGCCGCCGATCCCCGGCAGTGCAAGTGCAGAGATGGCGTCGCTGGATCGACCCATCATGCCGGCGGATCGGATCTCGGACAAAGCGACGATGATGGCCGGCGATGCGCCCCGCATTCCATCGCCGCTTAGCGTCCCTCTACCTGGCCCGGTTCCGGTACCGCCTCCGACGCTGCAATCGCTGACGCCGATCAGTCCGCCCTCGGCGCCGCCGCCGGTTTCACTCGCGCCGCCAGCAGCGCAACCGCCTCCGGTGGCAGTGACACCGCCTCCGATGGCGATCGCGGCACCCCCTTCGAGTCCGCCGCCTTCATCGGCCTTGGCGGCTCCGCCCGTTGGTGCGCCACCGCCGGCTGTGGTACCGCCACCGGTCGCGCCCCCCACGGCCCGCCCCCCGCTGGCTCGCTCGACGCCATCGACGACGCCATCAGTGGCACCTGCCAGTCGACCAGTAACACGCTCGGCGACACCTGCCATCGGCCCCGCAAGTCGACCCGCCGTGGGCAGTGTGGCTGCTGCGATCGAAGATCCACAGCGACGACGCTACATAGAAGCGCTCACGCAGGTGGTCACCAAGGCCGTGGATCAGCTAGGCCTCGCCCAGGCCACACCCGATCAGCTCAGCGACGCAGAGGCCAAGCTAGACAAGGCCACGCGCGACATCGCAGACAAGATCTTTCCGCTGCCCCTGGGGCTTGAAAGCGATGCCTTGGCAAAGATGGCCCTGGCTGAGCTAACAGGCTGCGGGCCTCTCGATGAGCTCTTGGCCGACGAGAGCGTCCATGAGGTTGCCGTGGCGGGCCCCGATCGCATTTTCGTCGATCGCGGCAGCGGGCAGAGCTTGTACGAGCGCGTCTTTACGTCACCTGCGGCCGTGTATCGAGCCATCCACCGCATGGTCACGCGGGCCGGAGGCCGTCTGGACACCGGCATCCAAGAGATTCGACTGGACAGTGGCGCCCTGTTGCAGGCAGCCTTGCCGCCACTGGCGCGAGTTCCGTCGCTGGTGCTGCGCCGAGCGCGCAAAACCGGTGGCCGGCTGCAAGATCTCGTCAATCAAGGCGTGCTCTCGGCAGCGATGTCCGAATTCCTCGAAGTCTGCATGCGCGAGCGCCGCAACCTCATCGTTTCTGGCTATGGCCGTGGGGTCATGCTGGGGGCGCTTGGTGGGGCCACAGCCGCTGGTGCGCGCGTTGTCACCGTCGAGCCTGTTAGTGAGCTTGACCTTTCGGCGACGCATGCGGCATGGATTGGGCTGATCGGACGCGGCTTGGAAATGCGCAGTCTGATCGGTCACGCGGTTCGCATGCATCCAGATCACCTCATCATCACCGATGTCCGAGGCCCCGAAGCCCTCGACGTTGCCGCTGCTCTCTGTGGAGGCCAAGGCGTCGTCGTCGGGGCCGACGCAGCCTCGTCACGCGAAGCGGTGGGCCGTCTGGAGTCGCTCGCACGCTTGTCCAATGAATCCCCGTCGCGCAAAGCCTTGCGCGAAGAGCTAGCGCAGAGCCTGAATTTGGCGGTCCACGTGGGCCGGACAGCTGGCGGCGCCTATCGTGTCATGGAGATCTCGGAAGTCATTCTGAGCGAAGAAGGCGGCATCGAGCTTCTGCCGGTGTTCTCTTTCAAGCCAGAAGGAGGCGATGGGCAGTTCGTGGCCACTGGTCACGTCCCAGCCTTTGCGGGATAACGAGGCTTCGTGGAACCCTAACTGAGAGTCAGGTGGAGCTTCTGTGTGGAGAGTAATCGCCACAGATAAGGATGGACGGGAACTCGCGCGTAAAGAAATGGACGCGGGCGAGTTTACGATTGGCCGCGATCAGGATCGTCAGATGGTCCTCGCATCGCCCAGTGTTTCCCGTCGCCACTGCCGGGTGCGCATCGAACCGACCGGCGTCTCGATCATCGATGACGGCAGCGCCAACGGCATCGTGATCAACGGCGCTCGCATCCCTGCCAATACGATGACCCCCATTCCACCGAACACGCGGGTTGAGATCGCGGAGTTCCGTCTGCTCGTGGAACAGGTGGGCATGGCGCCGCCGCCGATGGCCGCACCGCCGATGGCTGCACCACCGATGGCTGCACCGCCCATGATGCCAGGCATGATGCCGCCGCAGCCGTTGCCGCAGATGCCGTCGGCCGTGCTGCCAGGGGCCGCCTTGCCGCAGAGCGGAATGCCCCCCACAGCGGGGGGGCCAACCGACTTGGTTCGCCTGATTGCCGAAGGCGGCCAGTACAGCGGTCGCGTCTTCGATCTACCTGGAATGGCCGAGATTACCGTCGGGCGCGGCGTTGGCAACGACCTCGTCCTCGACGATCCCTCGATGTCGCGCAAGCACTCAAAGATGCGACGCATCGGTGGGGGCCGGATTGAAGTCGAGGATCTGAACTCGGCCAACGGGACCTACGTAAACGGGCGCAAGATTACAAGCGCACAGGCCGGCCCAGGTGACACGGTTCGGTTTGGTGAGCTGATGTTCCGTCTCGACGGAAGCGGCGGATCGGGCGGAGCCAAAGCGTCGCAGGCGATCGCCAACCTGATGGGACCGCCGATCTCGCCGAACGTAAAGAAGGCGTTCCTTGGGCTTGCAGGTGTGACGGCCTTGGTCTGGCTGATTTGGATCATCAAGCTGATCGTTCCCTCGGGTCCTCCCAAGGGCGCCGTCGAGCAAGCGATCGCCGCGAAGATCCAGGAAGCCGAAAACCAGGTGCGGATCGCGAAGGAAGCATTCAACAAGCAGGAATGGCAGAAAGCCAAAGATGCGGCAGAAGCCGCGCTTGAGATCGATCCAGTCAGCCTGGAAGCGGTCCGCTTGCGAGCGCAGTCCGCACGCGCCGCAGAAGACGAAGGCAAGTACAAGGCCGGCAGCGTCGAGCTAGACAAAGGCACGCCGGATGGCATTGCCGCGGCCGTTCGTATCTACGACCAGATGTCTCCTGATAGCGCGTACCGCCAAGAGTTTGCCGATAAGCTGCGCACCAAGCTGATCGCGGCTGGCGAGGACTACTTCAAGTCCAAGAAGTACCGCGATAGCGCAGAAGTGCTGTGCTATGCCTTCCGCGTTGCGCCGGCCAACCAGAAGCCGGGCGCGAGCACGATCAAGACGCTCCGCGACGCTGAAAAGCGCGCCCGCCTCTCTAACCCCTGCACCGTCAAGTAAACCCAACATGGCCTTCTTCGAGGCGCTGCGAGCGGCTGCTGGCCGTTATGCCGCGTTTGTCCATTTTCTCGGCGCACCTGCCACGTTGACATCGCTGGATGCTCTAACGAAACGTGCCGCCTGGCCGTTGCCGGCGGAGTATCTCGACTTTCTGCGATCGTTTGACGGTGTGACGCTGTTTCTCGAAGCACAGAGCTTGTTTTCCTGCGACAGCATTCAGCCCGTCGATGGCACTCCAGAAGGGCGCTCGTATCTGCATATCGGCGATTGCGCTGACGGAGCGCTCTGGCTGGATGCATCCGGCCGCATCTCCCTTGTGGACGCGAGTGCACCGGACCCGATTGTCGTCGGTAGCCACATCGAAGCCTTCATCGATGCGACCTTGGCCCGCGAAGCCCTGATCGTGGATCGCCACGGTGAATTCCGCGATGTCTTCGTCGGAGACGACGAGCTAGAGCTGAGCGTGCGCAAGAAGCGGGTAGCGTGTGGCAAGCGCGAGGATCCCGGCGCCGCGCTGCCCTGGTTCGAGCAGGCCGAGATCGCGTACGAAGAGGGCGATGTCGACGCGGCACTGGCGGCGCTGAAACAGGCCGTGATCCTTGATCCGCTGGCTGGGCCGGCGTGGGGGCTTCTGGCTGCGCTGTACCAAGCCGCAGGTCAGCCCACGGGCGCCGAGCATGCGGCCTTGCAGGCGGCGGCAGCGACATGGCATGGGCCGCTGCGCTCCAGTCGCCTGTTGCTTGCCGCCCGAGCCTGCCCGAGCCGAGCCGCCGAGCATGCTCGCGCTGCGTGGCAGGCCGATGCTCAGCTTGCCGAGCGCTTGCTCGTCGAAGTGCAGGATGCCTTGGATGCAGCCGAGCTGACCGAAGCGCGCCATGTGACCGAGCAGCTTCAGCTTCTCCTTTCCGCCGAAGCCGAGCTCTCGGACAACGCGGAACGGCTCGCGCAGGCGCAGCAGAAACTGGTCGCCTTGGAAAAACAGGTCCGTACACGCAGCGCCCTGCACGTCGTCGGCTAGGAGGCTGTTGGCGTAATCGCCCGTGACGAGGACAAGCAGGACTGAGTCAGGCGAGAGCGCGCCCGCAGCGACCGACCAAGCCGTACTGGAAGTACGGCGCCCGAGGAAGCGAGGACGTAAGCCGAGCCGGACCCGTCCTGCGCAGCCGCCGGAGGGCGACTACGCCAACAGTCACCTAGGATGTTTGGTTCCGCCGTTCGACGGTGGGAATGGCTGCAGCCGAGGGATCGCCGCGATCGGTACTCATGGCGGGAGCCGTGGCCGTTTCGCCTTGCTCGGCGGCTGTCGCTGTCGGCAGCAGCGCAGCGCCGGGCTTGGCTTCCTCGGCGGAATCGTTGCTGTGGCGCTGCCACCAAGCCGCCGCTGACCGCGCGCTCCAGTGGCTGGCACAGGTACAGCTGGCCAGCGCATCCTCTAGCTCGCTGGCTGAGGCCGGGCGGTCCTTTGGCTCTTTCGCCAGGCAGTGAGCGACCACCGCATCCAAATCGGCAGGCAGATCCGACACAACTGTACGCAGCGACGGAGCAGGCGTCGTCAGATGTGCCGCCAAGACATCCATATTGGTGGCACCACGAAACGGCGGATGACCCGTCAGCAGATAAAATGCCACCACCCCGATGCTGTATAGGTCGCTGCGTGCATCCAGGGACGTCGCAGCGCGAATCTGCTCAGGCGACATGAACGACGGCGTGCCCAAGATGCTGCCCGGCAGTGTGCGAAATGACGAGGGCAGCGACGGCATTCCAGGCGGCAGCGAGACCGAGGGCAGCGCCGACAAGAGGACGGGCGGGGTGTCATCGCCGGTCTTAGCCGCGGCATCGCTCTGCTGCACGAGCCCAAAATCCAAGAGCTTGATCACGTCGTGCTGCGTACCGCGCGAACAGACAAACAGGTTGCTGGGCTTGATATCACGGTGAATCAGCCCGACGGTGTGTGCTTCCGCCAACGCGTGGCAGACTTGGCGCAGAAGATACACCGTGCGCCCTGGTGAAAGCGGTCCATGGCGCCGCACCAGCTGTTCCAGCGACAGGCCATCTAGAAATTCCATGACGTAATAGAACGTCCCGTCTTCGGCGCGGCCATAGTCGTACACGTCGACGATGTTGGGGTGGCGCAGGCTGGCTGTGGCCTGCACTTCGCGCTCGAAGCGCTGCAAGCTGCGCGAGATGTCTTGGCTGTCTTCGCGGATCAGCTTGATGGCACACGGCCGACGCAAAAACATGTGCTGCGCGCGATAGACCTCGCCCATACCGCCCGTGCCGATCCGATCGAACAGACGGTACTGTCCCAGGCGACGGACTGCGGCGACGGCTTGGCGCAGCTCTGTCAGCTTATACGTCGCCATCAGGCCGGTCACCGCGCCAATGCCCAAGGTCGCGGTCACCTGCAGAAGCACCGGGCCCAGATACCAGCTCCGCACAGCGGGCTCGCTGCGCAGCGCGATCAGAAGCAGGTTGAAAAGTGCCGCGCCGATGATGCCGCCAATGACGAAGCAGCCTCGACGAAGCGTATTGGGAAAGAAGACGCCGTACAGCGAGATGCCGATCACCCAGTTCAGGCAGTAGCCATAGCCCAAGACCAAGCTGGCGTCGGACCAGGACAAGATCATGCTGTGATGGCCAGGGCCGCTCGCTGAAAGCTGATAGAACCAGTGGCGGTTCCAAGGCAGCTGATCGCTGCCGGACCACAGGCCGGGCGGAAAGGGTCGGCCGTGTGTGTACCAAAGGTGTTGCGCGACGCAGACCAGCAAGGCGGCGAGAGCGATGCCAAGAATCTCGATGCGGCGAAGCTGGACCAGCGACAGACGGCGCTTGCTCCACAAAAGCCAGGTCAGGGCCGACATGATCAGCCCAAGTCCGATGTTGCCGCCGACCACGCTGCGGGCGTACGCGCTGTCGATGGCACCACGGGTCAGCTCGCGAGCGATGTTGAGGACGCTGTAGGCGACGATGAGCGCAAAGGCAACGCGCATGCGCCGCCGCAAGAGCGTCGCGACCTCGGTCTCGCTGCTTGGCTGACTGCGCTCGGCGGGCGCCAAGGCGACCTTTCGTCCTGGCTCGGTGCTGGGGACGGATGACATGGGAACCTCTGCTGACCTCACGACCCGTGGGAGCCCGGCGCTCGCCCCTTCGCCGCCATCGTCCCCCGTCCTGTCCTTTGCACGTTCAGGCGATCGGCCCACAGACGGACCCTCGTTTCACTGTATCGACAAACGGACCCGGCCAGAAGACCCACCCAGCCAGCTCTCGCGGAACGGGCACGACATCCGACCCAGCCATGCGCGGCCCGGCCATTTGCCATGTTCCCGACGGAAAGCCGGCGATACGCACGCAGCAGGTGGCCTAGATTTTCTGTTGACCCCAACGCGCGGTGCCCGTAGTGTGTCCCCATAGACTGAACCGTCAGTCTAGCGTTTGTTCATTGCATCCCCGCTGCCCCTCGCTGCGGTGCTGGTTCGTCAAGAACGGAGTCACGGGAATGAACTTGTTCGTCTCGCCAGAGTGTCGGGATCGCAAAGAGCCGGTGATGATCGGCATCGATGTCGGCTCGACGACGGTCAAGGCGGTCGTGGTCGACCCGCAGAGCAAGCAGATCTTGTGGAGCGACTACCTGCGGCACCAGACCAAGCAGGCCGAGTTCGTGCTCGACTTTTTGCAGCGCATCGCCGCCGACTTTCCCCGTCTGCCGCAGGATGCCGCGCGCATCTTTATGACCGGCTCGGGCGCATCGCCGATCGTGCCGCACATCGGCGCCAAGTTCGTGCAAGAGGTCAACGCCGTCACGCTGGCCGTCGAGACGTTGCATCCCGATGTCCTTTCGGTGTGCGAGCTAGGCGGGCAGGACGCCAAGATCATCATCTTCAAGAAGAACGACAAGACCGGCGACAAGCAGGCTTCGACGTCGATGAACGACAAGTGCGCCAGCGGGACGGGCGCCACCATCGACAAGTGCGTGCTCAAGGTCGGCCTGCCCAACGAAGAAGTCGTCAAGATCGCGTTCGACGACAGCAAGCTGCATCACGTCGCGGCCAAGTGTGGTGTCTTCGCCGAGACCGACATCGTCAACTTGGTGAAGTCGGGCATCCCATCGATCGAGATCATGAACTCGCTGGCCGATGCCATCGTCATGCAGAACCTGTCGGTGCTGACGCGCGGCAATACGCTCAAGCCCAAGGTGCTCTTGCTCGGCGGGCCGAACACGTATCTGCCGTTTCTGCGCGACTGCTGGCGCAAGCGCATCCCCGAGACCTGGCGCGATCGCGGCTTTGACTATCCGCGTGACGTCGCCATCGAAGAGCTGATCCTCGTCCCCAACAACGCGCAGTACTACGCCGCGTACGGCGCTGTGATGTACGGCACGTACGAAGCCAAAGACATCGGTCGTTACAAAGGCAGCGAGGGCCTGTCCGAGTTCATCCTGCACGGCCGCAAAGCGCGCCTGGGTGACACCGCGGGCCCACCGCTGCTGCGCGCCAAGGCCGTCGAGGAAAAGCGCGATGAGCTAGAGGAGTTCCGTCAGCAGTACAAGATTCCTCGGTTCGAGAAGAAGCCACTTGAACCCGGTCAGATCGTGCGCGCCGTCATCGGCATGGACGGCGGATCGACGAGCAGCAAGGCCGTGCTCATCGACTACGACACAGCCGAGATCTTGACCAAGGAATATCAGCTCTCGAAAGGCAACCCGATCGCTGATACCAAGGAGATCCTGGCTCGCATCAAGAGCTATGTCACCGAGCAGGGCGCGACGCTGCAGCTTATGGGCTTTGGCGCGACGGGCTATGCCGCGGACGTGCTGGAAAAGTCGGTCAAGTCGGACGTGAACATCGTCGAGACGGTCGCGCACATGATGTCGGCCGTCCATTTCTTCGGCGATGTCGATGTCATCTGCGACATCGGTGGACAGGACATCAAGGTCCTGTTCATGGAAAACGGCGACATCAAGAACTTCCGTCTGTCGAATCAGTGCTCGGCGGGAAACGGCATGCTGCTGCAGGCCATGGCCGATCAGTTTGGCGTGCCGATCACCAAGTACGCGGACGTGGCGTTTGATGCCGATCTATCGCCGAAGTTCAGCTATGGCTGCGCCGTGTTCCTCGACAGCGACCGCGTCAACTTCCAGAAGGAAGGCTATTCGAAAGAAGAGCTCTTGTCGGGCTTGGCGCAGGTGCTGCCGAAGAACGTGTGGCAGTACGTCGTGCAGATCCCGCGCATGGCCAGCCTGGGTCGCAAGTTCGTTCTGCAGGGTGGCACGCAGCACAACCTGGCCGCGGTCAAAGCGCAGGTCGATTACATCAAAGATCGCGTGCCAGGCTGCGAGGTCTATGTCCATCCGCACACGGGCGAGGCTGGCGCCATCGGGGCGGCTATGGAGACGCTGCGCGTCGTCAAGCGCCGCGGGCAGTCGACCTTCATCGGCATCGACGCCGCCATCGACCTGAAATACACGTCGAAAAACGACGAGTCGACGCGCTGCCACTTCTGCCCGAACAACTGCGCTCGCACCTTCATCGACACCGAGACACCCGACGGCGACACCAGCCGTTACATCGCCGGCTTCTCGTGCGAGAAGGGCACCGTCGAGTCCGAAGAAGCGATGCTGGATTTGACCAAGGCGCGCAAGAAGCTGATGAAGCAGTTTCCCAACTTGGTCGATTACGAGTCCAAGCAGCTGTTCCGTCACTTTTACGATCCGCCGCCGATGCCCACCGCCGACTCGATGATCGACGACATCGAGGTGAAAAAGACGCTGCTTGGGGGCGTCAAGCGAGTGCCGATTCGGCGCCTGTTTCAGCGCAGCAGCGACGCGTCGGCAAAGAAGCGCGCCAGCACGCGCATCGGCATTCCCAAGGTCCTCAACATCTGGACCATCGCCCCCTTCCTTCGCACGTATCTAGAGACGCTCGGCATCCAGCGCCAGAACGTCGTGTTTTCCGACGACACCAGCGAAGAGATGTGGCAAGAGGGCGGCAAGTACGGGTCGATCGATCCCTGCTATCCGTCGAAAGTGGCGCAAGCGCACATCCACAACCTGCTGTTCCATCACCACAGCGAAAAGAAAAAGCTGTCGGCGATCTTCTTCCCCTGCATCACGCACATTCCGCCGGGTTTGCACAAGGTGATGGACACAGCGTCGTGTCCGATCGTCGCGGGGGCGCCCGAGGTCATGAAGGCGGCCTTCACCAAAGAGGTCGACTTCTTCGCGACGCGCGGCATCAAGTACGTCGACCCGGCGCTGACCTTTGTTGAGCCGGCGCTGCTTCGCCGCGTGCTGTTTGAGACGTTCGGTCCGCTGCTCGATGTCACCGAAGACGAGAACGATTACGCCGTCGAGCAAGGCATGCGCGCGATGGATGTCTTTGACAAAGAAATCCAAGAGCGCGGCAAAGCGATTCTGGAAGTCGTCGAGGAAGAAAATCGCGTCGCGGTGATGCTGATCGGTCGCCCGTATCACAGCGACCCCGGCCTGAACCACGGCGTGCTCGAAGAGTTCCAGGCTCTGGGCTATCCGATCGTGTCGATGCGCTCGATCCCCAAGGATCCGCGCTGGCTGTATCGCTTTTACAAAGAAGACATCGACAAGGGCCTCATCGACGGGCCGCTCGAAGTCAACGATGTGTGGCCCGAGAACTATTCAGCAAACAGCGTGCAGAAGGTGTGGGCCGCGAAGTTTGCCGCGCGACATCCGAACGTCGTCGTGCTCGACTTGTCGTCGTTCAAGTGCGGTCACGACGCGCCGACCTATGGCCTGATCGATTCGGTGATCGGCACCAGCGCCACCCCGTATTCGGCGCTGCACGACATCGACGCGAACAAGCCGGGCGGCTCGATCAAGATTCGCGTCAAGACATATGCCCACAGCTTGAAGCTGCATGAAGAGCGACTGGAAGACATCGCCAAGAAAAAGAACGAGCTGCAGCTAAAGATCGAAGAGAAACGCTTGCAGCTTTTGCAGCTGAAGCAGAAGCAGCTTGAAGAGCGCAAGCAACAAGACGAGTCGCTGGCGCGGCAGATCGAAGAAGTAAAAAAGAAGGTCGCGGAGTATGCGGCGCGCTTTGCTCCGACGGGCGCGACGCTGGAACCAGCAAAGGGACTTCTGCGCATTGGCATCAAGCGACAAGGCGATGACAACGTCGCTCGCTTATAACGGATCGCGAACTTTTCGACCCACAACAGGACCTGCGTTTAGGACCAAGGGGTAGTCACCATGCAACGTGCGGATCTGGAAGGACAGGGACAGTCGGCGCCAAAGGGGCGCGTGCAGCTGCCGGTGCTGGGCAACGTCCAAGCGAACAAGTCGCAGCACGAAATCGAGATCGAAGAAGAGCTTCTGCGCTTTGAGGCCGAGCAGCGCGAAGCGCTGGGTCTCGACAAGATGAAGGCCCACTGGGTCGATGAGAACCCGCAGAAATTTACCGGCGATCAGCGAGCGCACACGACGCTCCTCCTCGGCGGCTTGACGCTGGCGCACGACTACCTGATCACGGCGGCGCTGTCGGGCTTGGGTTACAAAGTGCAGACGCTCGACTGCCCGGACAACGCGGCGCTGCAGCTAGGCAAGGAATTTGGCAACCGCGCGCAGTGCAACCCGACCTATTTCAACGTCGGCAACTTGGTCAAGCACCTGGTCCAGCTGCGCGATGAAAAGGGCCTGTCCACAAAAGAGATCGTGGACAACTACCTGTTCGTCACCGCGGGGGCCTGCGGTCCCTGCCGCTTCGGAACCTATGTCACCGAGTACCGCAAAGCGCTGCGCGACGCGGGCTTCGATGGCTTCCGTGTCATGCTGTTCCAGCAGCAGGGGGGCCTGAAGCAGGCGACGGGCGAAAACCCCGGCCTCGACTTCAACCCCAAGTTCTTCATCGCGCTGGTGTTGGCGATCATGGTGGGTGATGCGCTGAACGCCATCGGCTATCGCATGCGGCCGTACGAGGTCGAAAAAGGCGCCACCGATAAAGCGCTGCACGAGTGCAAGCAGCTTCTGTACAAGGCGTTCCACGAGCGCACGAACCTGGCGCTGGCGCTGATCAAGTGCCGCCGCATCCTGCGCGCCGTGCAGGTCGATCGCAGCCAGATCAAGCCCAAGGTCGCGGTCATCGGCGAGTTCTGGGCCATGACCACCGAGGGCGACGGCAACTATGGTCTGCAGCGCTTCTTGGAACAGGAAGGCGCCGAAGTCGACATCCAGATCGTCAGCAACTGGCTCCTTTACAACATCTGGGAACATCGCTGGGATACGAAACAGCGCATGGAGCTTCGCACCGAAGATCAGGGCCGCAAGGGCCTGGCCGGCGTCAATGTGCAGAAGAAGCTGGCGACGCTGTGGGTGGCCGACAAGGCGATCCGCGTCATGTTCAAGACCATCGGTCATGTCCTTGGCCTGCACGACTACTACATGCCGGATATGGACGAGGTCGCCGACGAAGCGCGCGAGCTTTACAACAACCACTTGCGCGGCGGCGAAGGCCACATGGAAGTGGGCAAGCTGGTGATGAACGTCAAGCACAAGAAGTCGACGATGACGCTGTCGGTCAAGCCCTTCGGCTGCATGCCTAGCTCGGGCGTTTCCGACGGTGTTCAGTCGTATGTGACGGAAAAATGGCCGGGCGCGATCTTCTTGCCGATCGAGACGTCCGGCGATGGCGCGGTCAACGTCTATAGCCGCGTGCAGATGATGCTGTTCAAAGCCCGTGCGGCGGCGCGTGCCGAGTTTGAAGCGACCTGCAAAGAATTCGGCGTGACCCCGGCGGAGCTTCGCTTGTTTATGGCCAAGAACCGCCGCTTCCAAAGCCCGTTTTTCTGGCCGAGCCACCGCGTGACGACGACGGCAGCCGATCTGGTGCACGAGCTTGCGCCCGCCATGAAAGATCCACTGCACACGGTAAAGACCGTCGGCAAGAAGCTCGGCGAGAGCGTGCTGAGCTGGCTTGGCAACAAGGCGCAGGCGGCACAGCCCAGCGCGCACTAGGCTGGCACTGCCTGCATTCCACCCCGTGGCGTGTGCCACGCGGGTGCTGCCGTTTTCTGCTCGTCCCGTCTCCCCTCGATACCGATACCGATACCGATACCGATACCGACCACGACGCACCGGCTTTTCGCGGCCGATCGACACAGCGGCATCGCGATACGATAGCGAAATGAAGACGCTGCGCTGCGACCAGTGCTCCAGCACGGACCTCACCCGCTTGGCCGAAGGCGAGTACCGCTGCAACCACTGCAAGTCCCGAATGCATGTCCAGGCGGCACCCGCCCTGAAGATCGAAGTGGTGAAGCCCGGCGCCCGCGAAAAGAAAAGCCCGCTTTACACGGCTGGGATGGTGGTGTTGATGCTGGGCCTGTTGATCGGGGCGGTGTCGCTGAGAGCACAACGTCAAGAGCGCCTGCGCGACGAGCGACGACAGCGCGCCCTGCAGCGCGACATCGCCCGCAGCATCGAGTCACGCATGGGCACAAAGCCGCTGCACGTCCAAGAGATCACAAGCGGTCGCTTGGCGGGCAGCGGTGGGCCCCTTGCAGTGGGCGCGAATTCCAGCGGCACACCATCGGACACCCAGCCCAGCCGCCCCGTCGAATATGGCAGCGAAGCCGTGGTCGCTCCCAAGGTCGTGCGCGCCTCGTTTACAGACGCCGTGGCCCTGCCCGATCGCATCGGAAACGTCTATTTCGTCGGGATCTACAAGAACACCGGAGAAGCCGCCATCGATCATCCGCGGGTTGAAGTCACGCTGTGGGACGGCAAGAAGCAGAAGCTAGCCGTGGCGGCGGGCTTTGCCCCGTTTGGCAACCTGCTGCCAGGGGAAGAAGTGCCGGTGAAGATCTTGGTGCAGCACGCACCTGCGTACGAGTCGGCTAGCTATCACGTGGCTCCCGAGGCGGTTCGCTTCGGCACGCCAGCGCGCTTCAAGCTGACGGTCGAGACGCCCAAGCTAGAGCCGGCGCTGTTTGGTTCCTATCGACTGCGCGGCAGCGTTCGCAATGCCGATACGCAGGAAGTGCAGTTCGTGCATCTGGCGGCGCTGCTGCTGGATGCCAAGCACACGATCGTCGGCCTGGTCGATGGCTTTGTCGGCCAGCGGAATCTGCCCGCTGGAGACCACAGCCCGTTTTCGCTGCAGGCGACGCTGGTCAGAGCCGCCCCGACCTCGTTTCGTCTGTACACGTTTGCACGTCCGGTCCGGCCGTAAGGGCGGCGCCACCGCAAAAGCCAACCGGCGTCACCGCGGCTGTACCGTCGCTCGGTCCATCCGAGCTCGGCTGTTGACAGGCGGCTGAAAGCAGGGCTTGCTTTCGGCTATGCGAAACACATTCACCCTGCTCTGTGGAGTGGTCCTTCTGTCTGCGGCCTGCAACAAACAGCCGGCGGCCGTGCCCACTTCGGAACCGGTCGCTGTGCCGTCCGCGGCGGCGCCACCAGCCGTTGCCGCCGTAGCACCAACCCACGCTGCGGCGGCAGCCCCGATCGAGGCACAGCCCGCCGCTGCGCCCGCCGCTGCGGGGACTGGCAAGTTCGGGGCTCCGCTCTCTTCGGCTCCGACGGTGGCGGTCTCGGCCGTGTTGGCTGACGCCAAGAAGTACGACGACAAAGACGTCAAAGTCACGGGGACGGTCAGCGCTGCCTGTCAGAAAAAAGGCTGCTGGATGACCATCGGAACCGGCGAGGCGGGCGCTCAGACGGTTCGCGTCTCGTTTAAGGACTATGGCTTCTTCGTGCCCAAGGACTGCCTGGGCAAAAAGGCCGTTGTCGAAGGCCACTTCAAGGTCTCGACGATGTCGGTGGCCGAGGCGCAGCACTATGCCGAAGACGCCGCCAAAGAAGGCGCGCCGGTACAGAAAGTCACCGAGCCTCAGAAGACGTACGCTCTGGTTGCGACCGGCGTCGAGCTGATGTAGCGGCTGCGCATGCGTCGGGCGCTGCACGCGCAGCGGTCGTGGCCATTGTGGGCTCTGCTTGCCTGTTTGCTGGGTTGTACGCAGTCCGCGCCGTGGACGGTGGATCGCAGCGACGAACAGAACTGGCTGCTCGCCGTCAGCGAGCTACAAGGCCGCTTGCTCGTCGCTGGGGGGCAGCCAGGGCCAACGCCCAGTCAAGCGGGTCGGGGGCGCTTGCTGGTTCGCTCGAACCAGGGTGCAGGCGCGGGCGAGTATGCCGTGCTCGAAAGCCCACAGCCCGGCATGCTGTGGTGGGTTCATGCGCTGCCGAGTCAGGGTGTCGCGTGGCTGTGTGGGGAACAGGGCAGCGTGCTGCGCTATGAGCCACTTGGCGCCGGCACGCTGCAGGCGATTCCGACGGGCAGCCGCGCCACGCTGTACGGAATCTGGGCGTTTTCCGACGACGATGTCTGGGCCGTAGGCGGCGAGCCGACAGGGCAGGGGGTCCTTTTGCATGGCGGACGCAGCGGGCTGAGCCCGGATCGCAGCGCTCCGGCAAGCGCGACCTTGTACAAGCTGTTTGCCAGCAGCCCAGATGCCCTGTTTGCCGTCGGTCAAGATGGCGCTCTGCTGCGTCGGTTGGGTCCGGGGGCAAGTGCGGCCTGGCAGCGTGACCCCTCGCCGGTACGCGACCGCCTGCTAACCGCTTGGGGCGACGATGATCAGCGTGTGTATGCCGTCGGTGGCCTAGGTCGCGCCCGCCTGCTTGTGTTTGATGGCCAGGCCTGGCGCAGCGATGAAGCGGTGGCCGAGCTCAGCGGACTTGCCGGCGTCTACAGCCATGGCGCAGAGCTTCTGATCACCGGGCAGCAGGGCCTGGTGGCCTGGCGACGCCGTAGCGAGCCACTCGGATCCGCCTTCACCGTCGCTGAGCCCGTGACTTCCTTGGATCTGCACGCCGCCTTCGGATTGCAAGACCAGCGCTGGGCTGTAGGTGGCAATCTGTCGCAGTATCCCGTCCAACCTCCCCGAGGCGTTGTGCTGCGACAGGGGCCTGTCTCGCTTCCGTAGCTTGCGCCAGATGACGGGAGCGTCTCGACTCGGATAGAGTACGCCCATGCTTCTGGCTGTCGACATCGGCAACAGCAACATTGTGTTCGGAGTCTTTGAGGGCGACGCCCTGCTGTTTCACTTCCGCGTTGAGACGCGCAAAGCCCGCACTGAAGACGAATACGCCGCGCTGCTAAGCGGGCTGTTTCAGCTTCACGGTCTGTCGTTTCAGGCCGGCGTTCCCGATGCGCCGATCAGCGGCCCGATTCACATCGGCGTCGAAGAGACCAGCGGCCTGCGCAGCGCGGCGAGTATTCCGTCAGCGCTGGTCATGCCCGAGTCGCGAACCAAGATCGAGCGAGGCATCACGGCCGGCGTCCTTGCCACCGTGGTTCCGCCCGTGCTGCGAGCGTTTCACTCGCTGTTCGTGCGCTATCTCGGCATCGATCCCGTGATCGTCGGGCCCGGTACGCGCACTGGGATGCCTGTGCTCTATGACAACCCGCGTGAAGTCGGCGCCGACCGCATCATCAACGCCGTGGCCGCGTACGAGCGCTATCGCAGCGGCTGCTTGGTCGTCGACTTTGGGACCGCTACCACCTTCGATGTGGTGACGCCCAAAGGCGAGTACTTGGGCGGCGCGATTGCTCCGGGCATTGGCATCAGCGCCGATGCCTTGTTTCACGCCGCTGCCAAGCTGCCTCGCGTCGATCTGGTTCGTCCACGTACGGTCATCGGCCGCAACACCGTGACCAGCATGCAGTCCGGCTTGGTCTATGGCTACGTCGGCTTGGTCGATGGCATCGTCGAGCGCATGCGCGCCGAGGTCGACTTCCCGCTGCGCGTCATTGCCACAGGCGGCTTGGCTCCGCTCATCGCTCGTGACAGCCGCACCATCGAAGACATCGACGAGCTTCTCACGCTGACCGGCCTGCGCATCATCTTTGAGCGCGAGCGTCGACGCAACGTGCGAGGCTAGACTAACGCGCATGTCCTCCTCTGCTGTTTCGCTGCCCAGCGTCCTTGACCTGGGCTTCTTGGGTCGACTGGGGCGAGCCCTGCTTTCCCCCAGGCAAGCGACCCGAGCCCTGGCTGCCGGCGCGGCGGGAGGTCTGGGCGATGTGCTGTGGCTGTTTCCACTGCGCTTGCTGACCGGTGAGGCGCCGCTGTTCATCCGCGACGACACCCGCTCGCTGCTTCTAGGGCTGATGCAGGCGCTGTCGATCGATCTTCTGGGGATCTTTTTGGGCGGCGTCGTCCTGTCGCTCGCCCTCGGCTCGCGTGAGCGCACCCTGCGGTCCGGCCTGACTGCAGATGTCAGCGCGAACGGCTGGCTGGCTTGGCTGTCGGTGCAGACCGTCGCTGCGCTGGTCTGCGCGATCCTGCAGTACGCCCCCAGCCCCAGCGTGCAAAGCGCGATCTCGGCGACGGCGTTTGCCGCCTGGGGCCTGTACTGGCTGATCGGCTTCTTTTCACTGCGTCAGGTCTTGTCGCAGCTTCCTTCCGCGCCTGCCGTCGGCACAGCGAGTCAAGCGGCGCCCGAGTCGCTGCAGCTCGTTGCCGGTGATGCGCAGCCCTCGCCGCGTCCCAAGACGCGATTTTCCGTCGGTGGTGGTGTGTTCTTGGCCGCTCTTTTTTCGCTGGCCGTGTATGACGGCGCATGGCTGCTCAGCAAGCGCGCCCAGACCACCAAAGCCGGCAAGCAAGCGCCCAGCTTGGTCGTGCCGCTGCTCAACAACGACGGAGAGTTCAATCTGTCGGCGCAGCGCGGGCATGCCGTGCTGATCGACTTCTGGGCGACGTGGTGTGGTCCCTGCAAGCAGTCGCTGCCCATCGTCGATCGCGTCTATAAGCGCCTGCAGGCGGACGGCGTGCGCGCGATCGCCGTCGAGACCAGCGGCGATGTCATGGGTGCCCGCGCCTTTGTCGCGCGCTTTGGCCTGGGGCTGCCGGTGGGCATGGACAACGGCGAAGCCGCAGCGCCCTTCCACGTCACATCGATTCCGCACTTGGTGCTGGTCGACAAGAGCGGCGTCGTGCGGCGGGTGTTTCACGGCGTCCATGGCGAGGACGAGATCGAAGCGGCCGTTCGCGCGCTGAAGTAGAGCCGGCGAAGCGAAGAAGGAATTGGCTCGCCGCGCCGAATGTCCTACCATGGCCTACATGACTCCTTCGCCGCCCCCGCGGGATCTGTCAGAGCGAGCTTCCTCGTCGAGCCATGGCCTTGGCCACGAGCGACGCAGCAGCGATCGGCGAACGCGCGGAGCCGATCGGCGCCGATCGCCGCGCCAGCCTCTGTCGGTGGCGGTCCGGCAAGAGATCCTGGCCACGCCGGAACATCCCGCCGAGCTTCATCTGGCGCAGTCTTCCGATCTGGGGCTGGGTGGAATGCTCCTGTGGCGTCGCTGCGACGCCGCGGATCCCGTGCTGCCGCAGCACACGCCGCTGCGCCTGGCCTTTCAGCTTCCCAACGATGGCGACGTGCTGGAAGTCGCGGGCGAAGTGGCCTTTGAACGAGCCGCGCCCGATGGCTCAACCGTGCGGGCCACGGGCGTACGCTTTGAACAGCTTCCCGAACCGGTGCGCCTGCGCCTGCTGTCGTTCCTGAAAGAACCCTGAGCTTTCGCGCGCCTGCGCGATCGCGTGTTGTCGTCGGTGGCTGACCAGCTTGCCTGTGCGAAAATCTCGCCCAGCGCGCGATGTCAGATCGTTTCGGCGGCGGGCTCGTTGATAGCGAGCAATCACCCCCCGCTGCCGATCAGCGCAGGTTTAGGAGAGCCGCCATGCAGAGCCAGGGTCCCGGTCCGAGCGACAGCCACGCCACATCGCCGAGCACAAGTGCCCCGTCCGCGGATGCGTCGTCGTCAGCCCCCGCGACGAAGCCCACGGAAAGCGCTCCGTCGGCTGAGGCCAGCGCCAAACCAAAAGCAGAAGCCAGCGCTGCTGCGCCCGGCCCCGCCGCTTCGACGCCGCCTGCGTCAGCGAGTGCGGCCAGTCCTCGCTCGCCGCGTCCGCTGCTGACGTATGCCATCGTGGGCGGCGCCGGAGGCCTGGCGCTGTGGGCTTCGCTGGCTCTGTTGCCGCGTCCCCCCAGCGGCAGCACGCCACCGCCCGAGCCTCCGAAGCCGCCGCAGGTGCTGATGCCCAGCGCGGCTCGGCCGCAGGTTGATGTCGTGTTCGTGCTCGATACCACCGGCTCGATGAGCGCGCTGATCGATGGTGCCAAGCGCAAGATCTGGGAAATCGCACGCTTCATCGCGCAAGGTCAGCCCGCACCCGAGCTGCGCATCGGCTTGGTAGCGTATCGCGACGTCGGCGATGAGTACATCACCAAGTTCTTCGACCTCAGCGACGACTTGGACGCGGTGTATCAGAACCTGTCGTCGTTTCATGCCGGCGGCGGCGGCGACACACCCGAGCACGTCGCCAAGGCCCTGCACGATGCCGTCTTTCGCGCCAACTGGTCGAGCAACAAGAACGCCCTCAAGCTGGTCTATCTGGTCGGTGACGCTCCGCCGCACACCGATTACAACGACGGCTTCAATCACCGCGCCATCGCCGAGCACGCGCGGGCGCGCGGCATTCGCATCAACACCGTCCGCTGCGGCAGCGACGAGACCACGCGCGTCGCTTGGCTGGACATCGCCAACCGGGCCGGCGGTGAATTCAGCAGCGTGGAACAAAGCGGCGGCATGGTCGAGACCAGCACTCCGTACGATGGCGAGCTCGCCCGCCTGAACCGCGCGCTGACCGAGACGGCCGTTCCATATGGCAGCGCCGACAAGCGCGCCAGCGTCGCCAGCAAAGCCAAGCACAGCCTAGAAGCACCCGCGGCAGCCCAAGCCGAGCGCGCGGGCTGGTTTGGTCTGATGGGCTCGCGCGGACGAGCCGCCGCCGTCAGCGAGGGTGATCTTTTGGACGATGTGGCAAACAAGCGCGTCGATCTAAACCGCGTATCGGGAAGCGAGCTGCCCGAAGATCTGGCCGCGCTGCCCGCCGCCGAGCGTCAGGCGGCGCTAGAGAAAAAGAAGAGCGATCGCAGCGCCATCTTGAACGAGATCAACAGCGTCTCGGCCAAGCGCGATGCGTTCTTGCGCAGCAAAGCAGCGGCGGCCCCCGCCAAGAGCTTTGATGGCAGCATTCGCGCGACGGTCAAGAAGCAAGCGGCGGACGTCGGCTTGGCGTATCACTAGCCTCTGCATCCGCTGCCTCGTCGAGCTGCGCCAGCGTCAAGAGCAGCAACACCCCCACCAAGTAGTAGTAGTTGCAGAACGCCTGCTTCGCCGTCGCAAAAAAGCCAAACAAAAGCAAGCTAGCCAGCACGAGCTGACCGGGCAGACCCGCGGGCAGACCCGGTGGACGCTTGCGCCACACGAGCGAAAGCGGCAGCAAAATGCCGATGGCGGCGACGGCTCCGGGAAGCTTTACATCGCTGACCGCATAAAACAGCGCGGGCAGTGACAAGGCATCGCTGCGAAACGGCTGCTTGATCTGAAAGAGCAAGACATCTTCGACGAAGTCGGCTGGCTGCACGACGGCAAACGCTAGATAGCTGACGACAAGCGGCAGCAGAGCAAGCAGGAACGCGCGCCGTCGCTGCGCCGACAGCCAGGCTGGCGAGGTCCACGCGAACAGCGACGGAAACAGGAAGGGCACAAGCAACAGCAGCCCGTACTGCTTGCACGCGATGGCCAGCCCCAAAAGCAGGCTGTCTGCGACGACCCAAACGCGCGAGGCGAGCCGCGGCGCTTCGGGTTCTAAACGCTGGCTGAGCTGCGCGCGAAAAAGGGCCCACAGCGAGATGGCTCCCGCCACAAGCGGCTCGGTCCAGGCTTGTTCGATCACCAGAAAGCCGCGCGGATGCAGAAGATGAATGCACAGAAGCACAAGCCCGCGATCGAAGCTCGACGGCTGCGCTTTTTGAACCCGCTGTGAAAGCCGATGCAGCGCCCAGCCAATCAGCAGATGAGACAGCAGAAACAACCAGCGCACATCATGGGTCAGGCGATGCGCGAGCGCGGTCAGCAGCAAAGACAGCGGCGGATACGGATAATGATCCAGCGTGGCGGAGTAGTGGCCAAAAAAAGCGGTTGTCTCGACGGGATCATACGGGTTGGGATAGAGCGCGCTGTACGGATTCTGGCCGCTCCACACGAGCGCGGCGCCACGCTGCTGCAGCTCAAACACATCGATGCGCGGGCTTGGCGCGTGAAGCAACAGATAGGCGAAGACCGTGCCTGCCGAAAGCACGCAGACAGCAGCCAGAGCCCGCGAAGCAGCCGGCGAGGCCGCGCGTTCTCGTCGCGTCGCCCACAGCCCAACGCCCGCAAGCCAGATGGCAAGCAGGCTGTGCGGCAGCCGCGAGGTTTCAGCGTGCAGCGCATCGCCGGGCAGTCGCAACACCTGCAGCACGGCAAGCACGATCACAAGCGTGCGAAGCAGTGGACGCTCGCCCAGAGCGTCCTGCGAAAAGCCCAGCGAGGACGCAGGCTGAATCCGCAGCGTCGAGCCCATGCGGAAAAAGGCATACACGCACGCCAGAAACAGCGGCGCGGAGCCCAAGCCCAAGGCACCGCTGTGCGGATAGAGCATCAAAAGAAGCAGGCTCAAGGCCACCGTCACGCGGCGACGCAGGTCGCAGATGGCCTGCGCAGGGGGCGACAAGGACGCGTTCGGCATCATGGTGCGTGGCGCAGCCAGCGAACGCCCAGACCCAGCAACAGAACCAGAAACGGCAGGCCCACGACGGAAAAGACGAAGATGCGCTGCTGCTGAGCAGACGTCAGCACCAAGCGGACCTGCCCTGGCTGCTTGGCGGCGCCGGTACGACGGATTGGCGCGTCGACCAGCCACTTGATCGAGGACACCAGCAAATCGCGGTTGTACAGCACCAGCGTGTCGTTCCACGCGAGCTGCGAAGAGCCCAGCACGACCACGCGTGCGGCTCGCCCTCCACGCTGCGCCTCGCTGACCACGGCCAAGGGCTGCACACCCGCCGCAAGGGCCGTCTTGATCGCGTCGACATCCGTCGGTGCCGCTTGGCTGCGGGCGACACGCAGACGCGCCAGGTTTGACTCTGCCAGCCCCTGTTCGCTGGTGTGGATCAGGACCTGCGCCTGCCAACTCGGCAAGCGGCTTTGCTGCACCGACACCGGGCGGGCCAGTGGCCACAGCGTCCGGCGGCCGAGCAGCGGCAAGGTCACCGCATGCGCGGCATAGCCTTGCTCGACGACAAAAGCCAAGCTGTCGCCGAGCCGCTGCGGCGGATCCAAGACCACGGCCTGGCCCACTGCGATGCCGCGCTGCGAAAGCAGGTCCTCTAGGCCTGTGTCGAGAAAGCGCGACAGCTCGCGGTCCATCAAGGCTCCGGTGAGCACCAGCAAGCGCCCGCCGTGATCCAGAAATGCGGAAAGGGCCGTGACTTCCTCGGGCAGAAACGGCCGCTCGGGACCGCTTACGACCACCACATCACAGGTCGTTTTGCCGTCCTGCGCGGTCAGCGCGGCAAGCTCTTGCGGCGATCCCAAGGCGCGGACCGTCAGATTTTCATGAAGCAGCGCAGAAGTCAGCTCGCTGCCACCCGACGCGGTCAGGCTGTCGTGTTCGGACTCGCCATGCCCGCGCGTAAAACAGACGCTGGGCGTACGCCGACTGGTCACTGTGCGCAGCGCTTGTTCCAGCACGGCATCGCCGTGATAGCGCATCAGAATTGGCTCGCTGCTTGCCGCGGCAGTGCTGCTTTGTGCGTCGCTGCGCTCAAAGTCGGCAAGCTGATCGCGGCGAATGATTGCGCTGCGCCCGAATCCTGGATCACCCGGCGTTCGCGGGTCGCCTGCTCGGTGTTCTGCCTCGCCGTGGACGACGATGACTCCCTGGCGTAGCTCATCGCGATCGACGCGATAGCGCTCGGCCAAGAGGCGCACGTGTTCGCGCTGGCGATCGAGATCCACGCGCAGGACGCTCAAGCGATCCTTTGCGGTGTGCTCAGCACGCAGCAGCGTCTCGCGCCAGCGAACATCGAGCTCATCGCGGTCGCTCATATCGCGGCCCGCCGACAGATCGATGATCTGTACGACCTGGGGCAGGCTGCGCAGGGTGTCTACAAGCTCGGGCGCAAGGCGGTATTCGCGCGCTTGCGTCAGATCACTGCGCAGCGGATGCCGGGCCGCCACCACGTTGACGCCGACGCAGATCGTTGCCGAAAGCGCGATGCGCAGCCAAGCGCGACGCAGCCCACGCCAGTTCCCTGGCCGCACGCGCAACAGCCAAGCCGCTGCGAAAAGATACAAACTCGCGGTCCCCAGGTGATAGACCACGCGTCGCGAGTCGACGATGCCGCGAGCGAACTCGTCCATGTGGAACAGCGGGTTTATGGAAGCGAGCAAGGCCTGCAACCACGGCGTGGCGTTCTGCACATCCGCAGCAAGACCTGCCAAGAGCAGCAGGCTCAGCGTCACAAAGCTCGCGGCTGCCGACAGCAGCTGACTTGGCGCCAGCACCGACACCAAAAGGCCCAGCGCCAGCGCGCTTTGGCCGGTTAGAAAGACGCCCAGATATCCGCACAAAATCGATACGCCGGGCAGCGTCGCAGCCTGTCCGCCGTATCGCTGCAAGAGCAGCAGCAACGTCGCCGTCGGGGCCCACAGCGCGCAATAAAGCAGCGTGGCACCGATGTGCTTGCCCAGCACCAGTGCGCCCTCGGGCGCAGCTGTTGACAAAAGCAGCTCGCGCGGGCTGCGCCGCACGCCCCCCTCTTGCGACGGGGCAAACAGGCGCATGGTCAGCACCGCGATCAGAAACAGCAGAAAGAACCAGTACAGAAACGTGCCGCCAAAGAAATAGGCCAGCAGCGTGCTTAGGCTCGCTTGCCGCGCGCTCAAGCTGTGCGACAGCAGCCAAAACGAATAGCCCTGGGACAGCAAGAACAGCGTCGCTAAGACGTACGTGACCGGCGAGAGCGCATACGCCCAAAGCTCGCGCTTGGCCATCACATAGGTCACCCGCAGCCACGCTGCCATGGCCGACGGTTGTATCACGCCTGCCGGGTCACGGGACGCGTCGCCTGCTCTCCTTGCGCCCCGAAGACCCGCCTTGGTGGACCGCGTTTCGTCTGAGGCAAAAGACACGCTCGACATTCGGGCGCTTTGCGAGGGCTTGCTTCCAGGCCACCGGATCAACCGCATCCGCTATTTCACCGCCAAGGTCAGCGCACGCCCGTTCGACCCTGCACAACCAGCTCGGCAGGAAGCCTATCTGCGGGCCATCCAGACCTTGCCAGGCGTCCGCTTCCATCTGGGACACGACCTGTTGCACGCCGTCAGGATGCCGCTGGCCGTGCCGCCCCCTTCGGGTTCGCCCATGGTGCGAGTGCTAAAGAGCGAAGAGAAGGCCTCCGCTGTCAACATCGCCGCCTCTCTCCTGCTCGATGCATTCAAGGCCGACTCTGAGCAGGCCGTCATCCTCTCGAATGACTCTGACCTAAAGACGCCGATCGAGCTGGTCCGCCATGAACGGAAGCTGCCGGTCGGAGTCATCTTGCCGATCTCACGGTCCGGCCGGCGCGCCAGTCAGGAACGGATGGCCGTGGCCACGTTCCAAAAGCCCATCCGTGACAACCTGCTTGCGCGCCGCCCGTTGCCCCAAACGCTCGCAGGCCCGATCCATAAACCCGCCCAGTGGTAAGCCGGGCAAGTCCGGCAGCGGGTGACAAAAAAGGGACAGAGCCCCGCGTTGCGCCCCCCGATTGAGCGCCGGGCTTCCCTTCAAGGGCAAAAGCAAAAAGCCTCTCTTCGGCGAGAAGAGAGGCTTTTCACTGTTGGCGGGGTGGACGGGACTTGAACCCGCGGCCTCCGGCGTGACAGGCCGGCGTTATAACCAACTTAACTACCACCCCAAATGGGGACGTACTGCGTGAGTTTTGAAAGAACTTCCTGGGTGGGCGCAACAGGGCTTGAACCTGTGACCCCCGGCTTGTAAGGCCGATGCTCTACCACTGAGCTATACGCCCTTGCTTCGTTACAGGCTGGGGACGGTGTGTCGCTACAAAGTTCAGTCGCTACAGCGCGTCCAGGCGGCTGTAACAGGTATCAAAACGCGGGCTTAGGGGTCAAGCGATTTTTTTCGTTTGTTGCTCCGCGGGCCGGGCGAATGCGTCCTAGGCGCCGGGCTGTTCTACTTCGATCCGCCAGCGCTCAAGCGGCGCCGTGGGATCGTCGAGATCGTCGAGGAATCGCGAGCGACGCAGCAGGCCACTCTGCCCGCTGGTCTGCGGATAGCACAGGTAAAGCTCGTCGCGGGCTCGCGTGATGGCGACATAAAACAGGCGGCGCTCTTCGGCGAGTCCCGCGGCATCGCTGGCGCGTCGCGGATCGGGCAAGGCCGGTGCGGCCGGAAAGTGACCGTCGCAGAGCCAGATCACAAAGACCAAGCGCCACTCAAGCCCCTTGGCCTGGTGAACGGTTGAAAGAACCACGGCATCCCGATCGTCGCGCGCTCCAGGATCGCGCGCCTCGCCGAGCGTCGTGCTGGCCAAAAATGCCGACAAGACATCGCTGGGTCCAAGCGGCAGCGCGGCCTGCTGCGCGTTCGATCCGCTCGATCCGGTAGCGCGTTCGTTCGACGTGCGACACAGCCCTTCTAGATCGGTGATGCGCTGCTCGGCATCGGCGAACGCGCGCTGGGCATAGTCGTGATAGTGGCGCTCGATGACATGCGCAAGCAGGCGCGCTGGCAGCTGATCGCTGGGCTGGCTGCGACGGGAAAGCTCGCGAAGCTCCGCCAAGAGCGCGAACATGCGCAGAAGAGCGCGCTTGCTGTCCCCGCGAACGGATCGCAGCAGGCGATCGCTTACATCCGGGATCGGGACACCCGCCGCAAGCTGCTCGTCTAGCTCGGCCAGAATGCGAGCGCGACCGGTGTCGCCAAGGCCCGCGACCTGACGCAGGATGCGCGTCCATGCGATGCGATCGTGTGGGTTGTGGCACAGGCGCAGGAACGACAGCGCATCGCGCACGTGGGCCTGTTCGCTGACGCGCTGACCCGAGCGCACGACGAAGGGAAGCTGACAGCGCAGAAGCTCGACTTGAAGCTCGCGTGCGTGGCGATGGCTGCGATACAAGATGGCGATGTCGCGAGCCGGCACGCCCGCAGCGATGCGCTCGACAATTCGCTGTACGACAAAGCGCGCTTGCAGGCGCACATCGGGCAGCGCCACCAAGGCCGGCGACAGCTTGAGCGCGTCATCGCGTCCCGAGCGCATCGGCGGACGCGGAGCAAAGGCCGCGGCATGGCGGGCCACCGACTGATTCGAAAGCGAGACGATCTCGGGCGCTGAGCGGTAGTTGGTCGACAGATACAACACACGCGCATCGGGCCAGCGGCTGGCAAAGCCTTGGATGTTGCCAACGTGCGCACCACGAAAGCCATAGATCGACTGCGCGTCGTCTCCGACAGCGGTCACGCTGCGATAGCCCTGCGCGATGTCTTCAACGATCGCGGACTGAATGCGGCTGGTGTCTTGGAATTCGTCGACAAACAGGTGCTGAAAGCGACCGCGCTGCTCGTCGCGAACGGCAGGCTGATCGCACAGCAAAAGTCGCCAACCCAGCAAGAGATCATCGAAGTCGCACAGCCCCATGCGCAGCTTGCGCGCAGTGTATCGATCATAGACTTGCGAGAGCTGCGAGACCGATTCCAGAAGCTCGGGCGCGTGACTGGACAGCGTCTGTTCCAGGGTCTGTTCGGCGTTTAGCGACAGCGAAAGCAGCGACTGCAGCTGACCAGGGCGCGGCCAGGGACGCTCGCGCAGCGACGAGCGCGGCGGCTGCACGTCTTCCATGCAACTGGTCAAAAGATCGCTCGATTCGCTGCGGTCCAGGACCACGAAGCGCTCGGGCAGACCCATGCGATAGCCATGCACACGCAGTACACGCAGCGCCAAGTGGTGAAACGTTCCGACCCACAGCGACTCGCGATCGGCCAGAGCACGACCGCATCCCAGCGCGGACAAGCGAGCGAGCAAGCTACGCGCGGCCTGGTTGGTGAACGTCACCAAAAGAACGCGCTCGGGCGCGACGCCGTGCGAAAGAAAATAGGCCACTCGATGCGTCAGCGCGCGGGTCTTGCCACTGCCTGCGCCAGCCAAGACCAAAAGCGGCGCGGGAGGCGACAGCACGACGGCCGCTTGCTCATCAGACAGGCCTGCAAGCAGCGGATCCTTGGACCGGTCGGCGTCCTTCATGCGTCCGCTTTCGCCTGCGAATCCTCGGATTCCTCGCCATTTGCCGCATGATTTTCGGCAGCTTGCTCTGCAAGCAGGCCGTGTGCCGCATCGAAATCTACGCGGACATGCTCTGCCACGTCTGCGTCGGTCGAATCTGCGTTGCCTTCGCTTGCCGCTGCGGTCTCGACTTCCGGGATCGGGGCAGGACGCAAGCGGCCGAGCAGATCGCGCAGCGTGGCGGACTGCGGCAGTGCGTCGATCTCAAATCGCAGAAGCAGCGGCAGCAGCATCGCGACGCGCTCGCCGGGTGTGGTGCGGCGATCGATGATGATGCGGAACTGGCCTCTGACTTTGCACAGCCCACCTGAACCCAGCTCACCGCCGAGCGCTTCATAGGTCAGGCGCACGCCAAGCTGCTTGAACAGCTCTTCTAGTTCGGCGAGTAGCTCAGGGATCTTCAGCGAGGGGGCGGCCTTGCTTGGCTCGCCGACTGCATCGCCGGATACCGACGGTGCCAACAGGTTTTTCTGCGCGCTCTTTGCCGCTGGCTTGGCCTTGGGTTTGGCCAGAAAGCGAGCGACCCCTCGCGCTGCAGGTTGGGCACGACTAGCCATCGGCGGCTGCTTTTACTGAATTTGCTGCAGGATGGGAAGCAGCTTATCGGGTGGAGTGAACTCGCTGAGCTTGGCCGTCTTTTCGCCGCGGCGGTTGAACAAGATCACCGAAGGCAGGGTCTCGGACTCGTACTTCTTTTGCAGTGCGTCGCTCTGCTCGGTGCCTTCGGTGCAGTCGATGCGCACCAAGACGAAGCGCGCCAGCTCGCGCTGCACGGTCGGATCGGCAAAGGTGCGACGCTCCATCTCTTTGCAGGGCAGGCACCACTCGGCACTGAAGTCGACAAGAAGCGGCTTGCGCTCGCGCTGCGCCTGCGCCAGAGCTTGGCTTTCGTCGCGCAGCCAGGTGATGCCGACTTCACGCGGCGCCAAGAACCACGACACGCTACCGAACAGACCGATCGTTAGAAGCAAGATGCCCAAGCTCTTGCGCGCTGCGGACGAAACTCCCCCGGAAAATGCCAAGCGCAGGCCGCCGAAGGCGATGCCGGCCGCCATCAGCGCGCCATGGATGCCCAAGAACGTCAGGTTCGACTTGCCGTATTCACGCAGCGGCGCGAGCAGGTTGCGCGCGAAGTACAGCGCGGCGACCAGCATGATGACGCCAAACATGTGCTTGATGGCGTCCATCCACGCACCGGACTTGGGCAGCGTTAGCGCAAAGCCTGCGATGGCAAAAAACAAGAGCCCCATGCCCAGCGCATAGACAAACAGCAGCGAGCCTCCGAGCACCACAGACTGCTGCGTTCCGACGAACAAAAGCAGCGCGGCGAGCGGCGGTCCTGTGCACGGCGCAGCGATCAGCCCTGCGACCAAGCCCATCAAAAACGCGCCGATAAAGCCCTTGCCACCGACTTGCGACAGGCGCGTGTTGAGCTCGGAAGGCAGCGTCAGCTCGAACGCACCGAACATCGAGGTCGCCATCGTCAAGAAGAACAAGATGACCGGGATCATGACCACCTTGCTGGTCATGAACGTGCCGAACTTGGCGCCGGTCAGACCGACCAAGATCCCGAGGCTGCTGTACATGCATGCAATGCCGCCGACGTAACAGGCCGCAAGCAAAAGCGCCGTGCGGCGCGAGGCCTCTTTGCTGTGGGCACCAAACAGGCTGACGGTGATCGGAATCAGCGGATAGACACACGGCGTGAGGCTGGTGAAAAAGCCGGCGAGAAACGCCAAGACATAGGCCCACACACCGGTCTGACCCGCCGACAAGGAAGCGGCGAGCTTCTGACCAAGATCGGTCTCGACTCCGTCGAAGCCTGCCAGCGCTGGCAGGGGCCACAAAAGAAGCCCAGCCAAAAGTCCCAACGCCCCCATCCGAAGCGGGGCACGCGGCAGCACAGACAGCAGCAAGCGAGCAAGCGAAGGATGCATGATGTTCGTTTTATACCTGACCCAGGAAGCGGCGGCGCGGCCTTGTGATAAGAACGGCCCACTTCTGTGACTTCTTCCTCTGCTTTGCAGGAACCTGTTTCTTCGCTGTTTACGCCGGATGCCCCGACGCAGGCCGGCTTTCCATTTGCGTTTGCCGTCTGTCAGATCGGGGCCGAGCGCGCGGTCAAGGCCGAGCTAGCTCGCGCCCGACCGGGCTATCGACCGGCGTTTATGCGTCCGGGACTTGTGACGTGGAAGTGCGAGCCGGCGTTCGTGCCGCACGAGGTCTTGCCGTCGGTGTTTGCGCGGGCATATGGCGCTTCGCTGGGTTCGGTGCGCTCGGCGGCCGAGCTGGCGGCACTTTTGCCGACGCTGCAGACGCATGGCATACGCGGACCTTGGCGCTTGCATGTCTTTGCACGCGATGCCCACAAGCCGGGCGAGGCAGACCCAGACGAAGCAGAAGTGCGCCGCCGCATCGACGCAACAACCGAAGCGATCCGGGCGGCCGCCAAAGAGAGCATCTGGCAAGTCGGCGCGGCGCAAAAAAACGGCGAGTGGGTGCTGGATGTCGTGCTGCCTCCCGATATGTCCGGTTTGGCATCGCCTGGCACTTCGTACGGCGCGACGGAGCCGTGGCTGGTTGGCCTGCATCGCCAGGGTCCGGGACACTCGCCCCATGCCGGCGCTCGACCGCCGCTGCGCATGCCGGCCGAGGCGCCATCGCGGGCCTGGCTGAAGCTAGAAGAGGGCCTGGCTTTTAGCCGCTTGCCGCTATCCGCTGGCGATGTTGCCGTCGAGATTGGCAGCGCACCAGGCGGCGCTAGCTGGGCGCTTTTGTCGCGTGGCCTGCAGGTTGTCGGGGTTGATCCCGGCGCGATGGATGCGCGCGTGCTAAGCAGCCCGCGCTTTACCCATCTGCAGATGACGCTGGGCGAGCTGCGACGGGAACAGCTGCCCTATCGCGTGGACTGGTTGCTTCTGGATGTCAATCTGGCGCCGCAGGTCGCCCTGCATCAGCTTCGGCGGATCGTCAGCACGCTGCGCCCGACGCTGCGCGGCGCACTTCTGACGCTGAAGCTGAACGACTGGAGCATGGCCGAGCAGGTGCCGCGCTTTTTGTCCCAGGTGCAGGCCATGGGCTTTGACGAAGTGCGCGCCACGCAGCTTCCGAGCAATCGACAAGAGATCTGCGTTGCGGCGCGTCGACGACCGCGCTAGCCAGACAACCAAGCCACGCCGGAAGCGGCGGCGAGTTGCGGCAGGCTGCTTCGCTGCTCGACACGCTTACGGATGCTGCAAGCGCAGGCGCCACACCACGCCCATCGCTTCTAAAAAGATGCGCGACGACATCTTGGACTGACCGGCGCGACGATCGACAAAGATGATGGGGATCTCCGTCACGCGAAAGCCGCGCAGAAGCGCGCGATACGTAAGCTCGATCTGAAAGCTGTAGCCTTCCGAGTGAACCGATTCGAGATCGAGCGCTTCCAGTACGCGTCGACGAAAACACTTAAAGCCCGAGGTCATGTCGCGGACCGGCAGTCCCAAGAACGTGCCAGGGCGCAGCGCACCGAGGATCACGCGGGCGTACAGGCTGCCGCCGGCCGAAATGAAGCGCCGCACAAGGCCCCAGTTTTCCGTGCCTCCGCCGGGTATGCGGCGCGAGCCAATCACGATGTCGGCACCATCGTGTCGTGGATCGGCCTCCTTCTTGTCGGGCTCGCCACCTGCGGCGCGCAGCATGATCGGCAGGTAGCGCGGATCGTGACTGAAGTCGGCGTCCATCTCGAACACATAGTCGTAGCTCTGCTGTAGCGCCAAGCGAAAGCCCGCCAAGTACGCCGTGCCCAGGCCCAGCTTGCCGCTGCGATGCAGCACGCGAAGCTGCGGATCGGTTGTAGCCAGCTCATCCGCAAGCTGACCCGTTCCATCAGGTGATGCATCATCCACGATGAGCACATCTGCGACGGGGAGCGCCTGGTGAATCTGGGCAATCAGCGACCCAATATTCTCGCGCTCGTTGTAGGTGGGAATGATGATCAGCACCTTCATGAGCCGCACTCTACCGCAATTCCCAGCCCACGTTGCCGACAGGCGCGGGCCCGGTAGCAGCGAGGTTTTTGCGTGCATGTTCTGCTCTGCGCGGCTGCGAGGCGGTGCTTGCCCGATGAAGTGTTTGTGATATGGTCCCGCTCCGATGCAGATCCTGAAAGCGCGCTTCCAAAATCGACAGGACTTTGACGAGGCGTATCACGCCGACCTGCCCAATGGGGGGCTGTTTGTGGCGACCACGACTCCGCTGACCGTCGGAGATCAAGTGGTGGTCGAGGTGTTCTGCAAAGGCTTGCCGAACAAGATGCTGCTGCGCAGTGAAGTGCAGTCGTGGCGGCCCGCGCTGCCGCGTCTGCGCGTGCGAGCAGGCGCTGTCGTTGCGTTCCTGCCGGAAGAGCGCGACAAGCAGAGCTTCATCTTGAAAGCGCTGTCCGGTCAGGTGCAGGCGCGCAAGCGACGCCATCCGCGGCTGCCTGTTCACTTGCCGGTGACGTTTCGCGTCGGCGGCAGCTTGGACACGCGGCACGGTGAGCTGGAAGAGATCTCGCTGGGCGGTGCGCTTCTGCGCTGCGATGCGCCGCTGCCCGGCCTGGACTGCGAAGTGGTCGTCGATGTCCTTTTGCCAGGTGGCGCTGTGCCCGTGCCGCTCTCGGGACGAGTCGCCTATCTGGCGGGAACCGGCGTTGGCTTGCGCTTCATCTATCGCGATGGCGGCGGCTCGCGTCGCATTCGCGAGCTAATCCGTCGCTTGAAGGCCTCGTAGCCTCGCGTCTAGCATTCGGCTGCGCGGCGCACGTCTTCGGGGGACGAAGCGCAGTCACACGCACGCTGTGTCCGACGGCTGCGCCAAAAGAAAAGCTGCGTCGCAACGAGCAATAGAAGGCCCAGGTGCCGCGGCGGCTCTTGCCCATACAGCCAGCCGAGCGCGATGAGGGCCACGCCCGCAGCAAACAGCGCCAGGCTCAGGCCTTCGCGATCGTGGTCGGGGCTGCGTCGCGCAAGCGGGCCGCCAATGAGCAGAAGTGAAAGCAGGGTCAGCGCTGCCTCGATCCACTCGCTCTGCAGCCACAGTGCAAACGCCGGCAGTGCGGCGGCGAAGAGCGCAGTGGCGATGCAGTGAATCAAGCACAGAACGGGCAAGAACGCGGCGACATGCGACCGCAGGCGCGAAGCAGCAGACGAGACCATGCGCGGCCATTCATGCAAATCATTTGCATTTGTGTCAAGCCGACTATTCCCAGGTGCGCTTGATCTCGGGTACGGCCTCGCCCGCCGTGACCTTGAGCTTGATCTCCTCGCGCTTGCCCTTGGTGTCGTTGACGAGGAGGATCTTGTGCGCCCCGGCGCTGATTGGATGGTTGCGCAGCGGCGTCTGCTGCAGCTTCTTGCCGTCGAGGTACACGATCGCCCAGGGCCGCACCAAGACCGTCAGCGTCGCCTTGGCTTTCTTGGCCGCGTCGCCTTCTTTGCCCTTTTTGCCCTTCTTCTTGCTGTCGTCTTCCTCTTCTGGCTCGTCTTTCTTCTTGTCGCCCTTCTTGTCGGTCTTGTCGGTCTTGTCGGTCTTGTCGGTCTTGTCGGTCTTGTCGTCCTTGTCGGCCGCCGGCTTCTTGCCGTCGTCTTTGCCCTTGTCGCCGCTGGGCTTCTTGTCGTCGCCGTCCTCGTCGTTCTTGGATACGTCGGGCTTCTCGTCGAAGACGCTTGGATCCAGCGTCTTTTGCCGCGTGCCGGCCTTGAACAGCTTGACCTTGTACGGCGGGCGGGCGTCTTGCGTGAAGGCCAGCGTGACTTCGTGTGCGTCGTATCCCGGCAAGCTGATGCGGATGCGGGCGCTCTTGCCAATCTCGCCCTTGACCTGCGTGGGCGTTTTTTCGTCCAGAACTACGCCGTCGACCTGCACCTCGGCGCCGGGTGGATCGCTGGTGACCTGAATGGCGCGCTTGGCCGCGAGGAAGCTGGGCCCGCCGCCGCCACTGCCCGTGGCCGGAGGCCAGATGCGGTTGGCGATGGCCGCAGTCATCAACATCACGACCAAGGCCAGAGCCGGGCCGATCACCCACTTGCCCGTGACAAGGACATGAGTGCTGGCCGGCGCCGCACCAAAGACCGCGCTGGCTGGGCGCAAGGGCAGGGGCGACGAGCGTCCGCCGGGTGAAGACGTAGGCCCGCTGTTGCTGTTGCTGTTGCTGTTGTACATCGTGGCCGCTGCATTGAGCGGTGCTCCACCCGCTCCGGGAGCAGCGCCTCCCGGCCCGGCAATCAGGGTCGCCTGACCCCCGCCAAGCGCCGGGACAGCCGGGGCTGTGGCCAGCATGGTGCGTGCGCCAGCACCGTCGGCAACAGGCGGCGAAGCCGGCGGTGGTGGGCTGCTCGGCAGCGCCGGAGCCGAGGCAATCATGGTCCGTGCGCCTGCCGCAGCGCCTGCCGCAGCAGGTGGAGGTCCGGCCGCAGGAGGCGCGGCAGCCTGGGGGGCGCTGGCTCCTCCGGGGCTGGCTTGCGTTGCCAGAGCACTGGCTACCTCTGGCGGCATCTCGGTTGCGATCTGGGTCTTCTGCTCTGAACCGGCCATGGTGCTCCCTGGCGCCGATGAGCTCGTCGTCGGCGCGCTTTCTGAGCTTGCGGGTTGCGTAAGATGTCGAGTCGGCTGAGGCGGCGGAGGTGGACGCCCCGAAGTCGGTGGTGGGCTGGGGGCGGACTGCGGCTTCGTCGGATCCGAGCCCTTCGCAGGCGCGGGCGGCGGGCCCGAGGAAACCACAGCCAGCGTTTTGGCTGGGCTTGGACCTGCGGGCTCGGCGACCTCGGTCAGGGCGCTTAGCTCTGCCGTCGGCAGCGCGGCCTTTGCGCTCTCGGCGCTTGGCCCGACGACGATCTGCATGGACACAGACTGCTCCGCGCGCGGCGCGGTCTTGTTGGGCGTCGCCAACAGCGTCTGCAGCATCTGCGTCCAGTTGCGCGTCTCTTCGGGAAAAAGAGCGCGCATGTACTCGCCCAGCGCCTGCGCGTCATAGTTGTACTGCGGCAGCGAACACAGAGCGCGCACGACCTCGCCGGCCGACTGATAACGCTGGCTGCGGTTCGCCACCAGCATCTTCATCACGATCTTTTCGATCTCTTCTGGGATGTCTGGATTGAACTGACGGGGCGGTGGGACGATGCCATCACGAACCCGGCGAATCACGTCGTGCTCGTCGGGGCCGAAGAACAAGCGGTGGCGCGTCAAGAGTTCCCAGAACACGATGCCCATCGAATAGATATCGGTGCGCCCGTCGAGCGGCTGCCCGGTGATCTGCTCGGGACTCATGTACGCCAGCTTGCCCTTGACCGTGCCCGTCGACTGCGCGGATGCGCGCTCGGCGACCTTGGCGATGCCAAAGTCCGAGATCTTCACGTCGCCCGAGAAGCTGATCAGGATGTTGTGCGGAGAGACGTCGCGGTGAACGATCTCAAGGGGCTTGCCGTGATCGAGGCGCGTGTGGGCATAGTGCAAGCCCTTGAGCGCCTCGGCGATGAGGTAAATCGAAAGCGAGATAGGGAACCAAACACCCGCTTTCGCCGACGACTTTTCCGCCTGGCGCAGATCGCGCCCTTCGATGAGCTCCATCGCTAGGTAGTAGCGATCGCCCTCTTTGTCGAAGTCGAAGATCTGCACGATGTTGGGGTGGTGCAGCTTGGCGACCAAGCGCGCCTCGTCGATGAACATGCGCACCGACTCTTCATCGTTGGTGAACTTCGGCAGGATGCGCTTGATGACGAGGTCTTTGGTAAAGCCCTCTGAGCCGAGCGTCTTGGCGCGCCAGACTTCGGCCATGCCACCGACGCCGATGCGCTCAAGCAAGTGATACTTGCCATAGCGCTCGGGCGCGACGGGGGCCGTCGTGTCATACAGCGACGGAGTCGCCGAAAACGTGATCGGCTTGGCTTCAGCGGCCTTGGCTTTGGCAGCGCGCAGCGCGCCGGGACTTGGGGCGATGCCTTGCCCGGTCAGCTTGCTCGGACTGGGCGGCGGCGTGCGGGCACTCGGCGCAGGCGGTGGCGTCTTGGCGCTGGCTGGCGACGGCGTCTTGGCGCTTGGAGCGACGGCGCCGCGAGCGGATCCGGGTGCAGCGGCGGGCGCTTTGACCTTGGCCGATGGCGCAGCCACTCCGGTCGGCGCGCTGGTAGCAGGCGCTCCGGCTATCGGCTCGGTCGCTGATGGAGGGTTCTTCACCGCCACGATGACAAGAAATACGCACCCGTAGCGTATCACATCTCACCGGGCGGCAGACGGTCTGGTCGCCGACGCCGGCAGGCCGCAGCCAGGCTCCCCGCAAAGTCTATGGAGGCGCGTGTGGTTTCCGCTGCGCCGGCCGCGATCGTCGACAAAGCGGGTCCTTGCTAGGCCGCACCGGTCGGCGGTATGCTGCGCCGGTTTCGACGTCGCGAAGGCGGGTGAGGCTGCAGGCAGAGGTTGGCTGCGCTTCGCTTCTCCGTCGACGAGAACACAAGACATCGGCGTAGGTCGACGGCAGTGGGCGAGGAAAAGCAGTTGTTTGGGACAAAAGCAGAGGCAGGCTTGGCAGCCAAGCCTGTACCGCCGTCTTTCCCCAGCGCTGCCAAGGGCCTGGCCACGGGAAGCGCAGGTGGGGCCGTCATCGACGGAGGTCTGCACCCCGTCTATGTCGTGGCCCGCGACGGAGGGCGGCTGCTGTCCCAGCTTCTGGGACCCGTCGACGGCTGCCAGCTGCTGTTGTTTTCCAGCACGTCGACAGCCTTGTTGGCGCTGGCCGAGGCTGATCCACTGCCAGCCCTGATCGTCAGCGAAGAAGACATGCCGGATCTCGACGGCATTGGCTTTTTGTCGCGCGTCCGACGTGAACACCCAGACATCGTTCGCGTGCTTCTGACGGCAGGGGCAGACAAAGCCGCCTTGATTCGCGCCGTCAACGAGGCCGGTATCTATCAGTACGTCGAAAGACCGTATGATCGCGACGCGCTGCATCTGCTTTTGCGCAACGCCTGCGAGCGTGGCGATCTGGTGGGCACCCTGCGACGAACGGTGCGAGCCCTGCGCAGCAACAACGAAGCGCTGTCGGCGGCGCTGACCCAGATCCACCGGGCGCATGAGCGACTGATCGAAAGCGAGCGCATGGCCGCGGTGGGGCGTGTGGCCTCGGGCATTGCCCATGAGATCGGCAATCAGCTCTCGGTGCTGAGCTACGCCGAGCTGATCCGCGATCGCTATCCCGACGATGGCGAAATCCGTCTGTTTACCGCTGCGATCTTGAGCGCGCGAACCCGCTTGGGCGGCTTGGTCGGCGAGATCCGCGATTTTTCGCGCGTACACGGTCAGCTTGCGCCGAACCATGCAAGCCATGGAACCTCCGTCAGTCCGTCGGACCCTGCTTCAGCCCCGAGCAAGCTTCAGGGCTCGATCTCGGGCGGCTTGCCCGATGGCGTGCTGCGCTATCCGCTGACCGAAGAAGCAGTACAGCTATCGGTGCAAGAGGCGCTGAGCATCCTGCGCTTTGATCCGGCCTATCGCTTGCGCCACGTCGAGCGCCTGCTGGGCTCAAGCGAGCGTCCACCGACGGCGATGGTCAATCGTGACAAGCTGGTTCAGGTCATCGTCAACCTGCTGCGCAATGCCGTCGATGCCACGCCGGCTGGCGGCGAGATCTATGTCGCGATCGAGGCCGATCCGCTGCCCAGCGCACGGTCTTTTCCTGAGCGCGATGCCAGCGATGCGAGCGCGGTCGGCGTGCCGCAGGTGCGCATCCTGATCGAAGATTACGGCGAAGGAATTCCCAAAGACGTGCTGCCGCGCATCTTTGAGCCCTTCTTCACCACCAAGGGCGAACGAGGCACCGGCTTGGGCTTAGGTATCTGCCGCAGCATCGTCGCGCAGCATGGTGGAGAGCTGCGCATTGACTCTCCGATTGCCGATGACGGCCGCGGTCCTTTGATCGGTGCGCAGCGCGGACCCGGAACGCGCGCGGTCATTGTCTTGCCGAGGCGCGGATGAAGGAACCTAGCGTCATGGCGGCCTCTGCGGCCACGGTCCCGCCGCTTGCCGGTTCAGATCCGTCGCGAGAACAGCTGCACAGCTGGCTGCGACTGCACTTGGTCGAATGGGTCAGCCCGGCGCAGCTTGGCATCTTGTGCGCACGGGCCGAGCTTGGGGTGTCGATGGCGGATCTGGCCCCCGCGCACCTGCCCCCGCGCGAGCGAATTGAGCACGTGCTGTCGCAACTTCTTCTGCAAGAGCCTCCGGGTGAAGGGCAGCCTTCTGCCCTGCGTGGGCTGGCGTTGGCCCTGCTCAGCGACGAGGATCTCGGTCCCGAAGCGCAGGCGCGCGGCCTGCAAGTCGTGCTCGACGAGGAATCACCCCCCGAGACGCGGAACGGGACGCTCTTGCCACCGCAGTGCGCGCACCCACTTTCTGTGCCTCGATCGGGACGCAGCGCAGAGCTGTCGGCGCTCGATGCCTATCTGCAGTCTGGGATTCGCTGCACCGTCGTGCGTGGCGCACCTGGCAGCGGCAAGAGCGCTCTTTTGTCATCGTGGCTGCAGCCGCTTTTCGATGCGCGCAGCAGCGATGCCGCGGCGATTCAGCCCGGCGCGATGGGACAGCCCAGCCCATTGAGCCTGGCTTGGCAGTCGGGTGCGCTGTCCGGTGTGTTTTATTGGAGCTTTGCATTCGACGCCGAGCTTCTGAGCTTTCTGCGGGCCTTGGCCTGTTATGTCGCTGGCAGCGCTGCGGCCCAGCACGCCGAGTCGCCGACCCTGGGCGACGATGCCGCGTGCCGGCGTCTGTGGCAGATCGTGTCGACGGGGCTGGCGCAGAAGGCCGCGCCGCTCTTGCTGGTTCTGGATGGGCTAGAGCTGCTGCAGACCTCGGCCTTGACGGGCCCGCTGGTGCGCTCAACGGCGCGCTCACCGACGCTGAGCAGCCTGGCGCGCGGGCGCCATATCGAGAGCGCGGCCGACGCAGACCCGACCATACTTGGCGAGCTGAGCGAGCCGTTTTTGGAAACGATGCTGCAGTCGTGCATCCTGGGCAGCGTCAACTGCCTGGTGGTGGCGACTGCGGTCGCCAAGCTGTCGCTGATCGCGCCGTTTCGTTATGCGCGCTGCATCGAGCTCGAGCTGCCCCCGCTCTCGCTGGGCGAAGGCATCCGCTTGCTGCGCGAAAGCGGCCTGCGCACCGGCAGCGAAGGCGAGCTTGGGCAGCGCGTCAACGAGCATCGCGGCCATGCGCTGACCCTGCGGCTTTTTTCCGGCTATGTCGCGGCGTTTTTCGCGGGCGACGGGCGTGCCGTGACCCGAGAAGAGCTGCCCAGCAATGAGCCTTTCCTTGCGCTGTCCGAGCCACCGCTGCCGACGGGGGTAAATCCCGGCGAGCTGTCGACGCTGCCCTCGGTGCTGCGGGCGCATCTTTTGGCACTGTCGCCGATCTTGCGCCAGATTCTTGACCTGTGCGCGCTGCTGCCGCCGCCGCTGCGCTTCTCTGAGCTGCTGCTCTTGGCTTCTGAGATCGAGCGCATACCGCCGGTCTCGGTCTCGGCGCTGTGGTCGTCGCCGAGCGTCGATACGGGAAGTGGCACCAGCGCCGCCAGCTTTGGGGCTCCTCCGACAGCGGTGGCGCTGTTGGCAGTCAGCCGCGGCGTCGCCACGCCGAGCTGGCTGCGCGAGCGCTTAAGCGAGCTGGCCCGCCTGAATCTCATCGATCTTTTGCCGGCCGTCGGCTCGGCGCTGACTCCGCCACCGTCGACACCGACCAGCGATGCGACGCGCCGGCATGTTCCCCCCGAAGCCGATCTGCTGATCGATCTGCATCCCCAGCTTCGTCCGCTTCTGGTCAGCGAGTGGCTGCGCGAGCGCGGGGGGGCCGTCGTGGATCCGCGCCTGCCCGCGCTGGGTCCGCTGCCGCGTGGCGAAAATGCCCTGGTGCTGCTAGAGCTCCTCGCGCGCTTGCTGCTCTCGATCGGTCTTGCCGAGCGCGGCTATGCCCTGCTCGTCGGTAGGTTAGGTGGTTATCTGTATCACGTGCATGGCCTGGGGCGTGGCCGCCGCTTTTTAAGCCTGGTGCGACAGCTGTATCCGCTGGTGGCCTCGACGGCGATGCACGATCCAACCTGGCAGCGTCGCTATGCCCAACTTCTGACGTGGGAAGGCGAGACGCTGCGCACGCTGGGTCAGCTGGATGCGGCGCTGGTCACGGCGCAGCGGCAGTGGCCCTTGGGATCGCCCCCGTCGCCTGAGCGGCTGTGTCAGCAGGCACGTGTGCTCATGCGCTTGGGCAAGTTGGCGCAGGCGGCGCACACGGCACGCTTGGCCCGCCAGGCGACGCAGTCACCGCTTTTTGCAGCCAGCGCAGCGATCGAGCTTGCGGCGATCGAGCTGCTGCGCGGCGATACAGCGATGTGCCAAGTCCACTTGCAAGATGGCAGCTCGGCCTTGGCGGAAGAGCCCTTCCTGATCACGCAGCCTGCCGGCGCTGAGCTCTTGGCAGTGCTTGAGCTTTTGTCGGCGCAGCGGGCGCTGCGACTGGGCATGGACGCGCAGGCCAAAAGCGCCATCGAGCGCAGCCGCGCATCGGCCTTGCTGCGGCACAGCGAGCGGCTTCTTGCGAGCTGCGATGTCACGCAGGCCGAGCTTCTGCGACGCGAGCGCAGCTACGAGCCCGCGGCGCAGGCGCTGCATCGCGCCGTCACCTATGCCAGTCGCAGCGGCGATATGGAGATGCTCATCGTCGGGGGTCTGTCCCAAGCCCGCCTGCGCATGCAGACCGGGCACCTGGAAGCGGCTGGCGCGGCGCTGACCGCAGCCTTGGCGCTGGCCGTCGAGCACAGCTTTGCCTGTCATCGCATCGATCTGCTGATTGCGCGCGGGGCCTTGGCGCTGCGGCGCGGCGAGAGCCTGCGGGCCGAGCGCGATGCGCGCGATGCGCTGGCCTATGCCATGGCCCCTGGCTGTCAGTACCAGTGGGGCGAAGCCGATGCGCTGCACCTTCTGGCGACGTCGCTTTTGGTCGCACGACCGGCGGCCGGGGCGCCACGACATGGCGAGGCCATTGCCCACCTCAGCGACGAGCTAGAGCTTCGCGAGCGCATGTGTGATCCGGCGGCCCCGGACATTCACTTTCAGCTACGCCGCCTGCGGGCGTAGCGCCGACGGCTCGCGCTCGCCTTGCATCAGCGCGAAGTACACCGCTCCCGACACCATGAAGCCGACGAACCAGGCATAGTCGAACAGCGGCCGCAGCGTCGGGATCACAAGCCCCCCCCAGGCCAAGAAGCAGCCGGCCAAGGTCGCCACCACCGCCTTCCAGTTCCAGCCCGCTTGATAGCGATAGGAGCCGTCCGGCAGGTACAGATCCAACAGCGACAGCTTGCGCTTTCGAATCAGCCAGTAGTCGACGATCATCACCGCTCCGATCGAGCCCAGGCCACCTGAGTACGGCACCAGCCAGCCTTCAAGATACTTGCGCGGATCTTCGATCAGCTTCCATGGCATGCACAGGATGCCCAGCAGCCCGGTAATGAAGGCGCCACGGCGAAAGCTGATGACGCGCGGCCACGCATTCGCGAAGTCGTTGGCCGGCGACACCACGTTCGCCGCGATGTTGACCGCCAGTGTCGCGATCACCAAGGTCAGCGCCGACAGGCCGACCCACAGCGGGTGTTTTAGCTCGCCGATCAGCACCTCCGGCTGCCAGATCGCGCGGCCGAAGATCACCTGGGTTGCGCTGGTGATCACCACCGCCATCGCCGAGAAGCCAAACATCGTCGTCGGCAGCGCCACCGACTGGCCGATCATCTGCGCCCGCTGGTTCTGCGCATAGCGCGTGAAGTCCGGCATGTTCAAAGACAGCGTCGCCCAAAAGCCAATCATGCCGGTCAGCGCCACCGGAAAAAACGCCCAGAACTGCCGACTGGAAAGATGCGCGGTGCCTCCTGCATCGCTGCGGTCCTGGAAGATCGGGCCGAAGCCGTTGGCCTTGTTGACCGCCCAGATCAGCAGCACCGCCGCCATCACCAAGACGAATGGAGCCGCGAAGTTCTCGACGCGGCGCACCAGATCCATGCCGCGATAGATGACGTACAGGTTGAGCAGCCAGAACAAAAGGAAGCTCAGCCACTGGCTAGGCAGATAGCCATCGATCGCCGTCGCGCCGAGCAGCGTCGGCCAGCCGCTGTAACAGGCGGTGAAGAACGTGTGCAGCACAGCGCCGCCGATCCAGGCGTTGATGCCAAACCAGCCGCAGGCGACCAGGGCGCGCATGATCGCCGGCAGGTTGGCGCCGACGGTGCCGAAGCTTGCGCGCAGCAGCACCGGGAACGGAATGCCATACGCAGTGCCAGGGTGGCTGTTTAGCAAGATCGGCAACAGCACGATCGTGTTGCCCAAAAGGATCGTCAAGAGCGCCTGCCACCACGTCATGCCGGCGCCGATCAGCCCTGACGCCAGCATGTACGTCGGGATGCAGTGCGCCATCGAGATCCACAGCGCCGCGAAGTTGTACGTCGTCCACGTGCGCTCGGACAGCGGCACCGGGGCCAGATCGCGGTTGTAAAGCGGGCTCTGCGACTCTTCCAGCCGACGGAATTCATCCAGCGAAAGCTCGCGCAGGCGCAGGCTTTCGGGGATCGGCGGCGATGGCTCAGACGAGCCCAGGGCAGGGGATGCGTGCGCCATACGTGACTCGTCGGGCTATGGGTAGGTGGCTGTGACGGTGCTGAAGCCGATGCCAAAGGTCATGCCGTTGTACGCTGTGCCGCCGCGCACCGGCTTCCACTTGCCCATGGCGTCAAAGACCTCGACATCGGGCGCGATGATCGCGCCGAACACCGACGCCTTGATCTCGGCCGGCAGGATCACGCAGGTCGAGGGGCTGGTCTTGCAGCACATGCTGGGCGTCATGCACTTCATGGCGCTGGCCGGCTTTGTCGTGTCTTCAAACAGGCTGATGATCGTCTTGGTGGTCGAGGACGTCGGATCGCTGTTGATCAGCAAGGTCACCGTCGTGGCAATCGCCGGCAGGATGCGGCCATCGATGTCGGCGGCCGCGATGACGCCGTGCAAGACGCCATCTTTGATGCGCGTGATACCACCGATGCGCTCGACCGTGCCTTCGATGTGCAGGCCGTGGACAGGCAGCGTCATCGCCATGGCGCCGATGTTGATTTGCACATCCAGCACCGCCTCTTCCGCGGCCGTCAGATCCTTGCTGGCCTTGGTGTTGAGCTTGCCGAGAGTGATGCTGCCAATCAGATCGGCGGGCAGCGTCATCGCTTTCGACAGCACGTCGGTGCCGTCAAACTTCGGCGGCATCGGGGTCGGCTTGGCCGGAATCAGCGACACCCCTGTGCAGGTCGATCCGGTCAGGCTCGCCGTCTTCAGGCTGGCAAGCTGCAGCGTCAGGCCCTTGCGGACCGAGTCGTCGATGGACGTCTGCAGATCCAGGCCCGCAATGGCGACGGCTTGGATCAGGGTGCGGAACTGGTTCTTGGGCCGCCCACCGCCGTCGTAGTCATAGGCATACGTTCGGCCCGCGGCTGGCAGCTTCAGCGAGTCGGTGACCGTCTGGTACATCACGCCCGGCGCATCGGCACCGCGGCAACTGTACACCGTCGTCATATCGACCGGCGGCGTGCTCATATCGACCGGCGTGCTCATATCGACTGGCGGCATCGCCATATCGCGCGGCGGGTCTGCCATGTCGCGCGGCGGGTCCGCCATATCGCGCGGCGGGTCCGCCATATCGCGCGGCGGGTCTGCCATATCGCGCGGCGGGTCCGCCATATCGCGCGGCGGGTCCGCCATGTCGCGCGACGGGTCCGCCATATCGCGCGGCGGGTCCGCCATGTCGCGCGACGGGTCCGCCATATCGCGCGGTGGGCTCGCCATATCGCGCGGCGGGTCCGCCATGTCGGGGGCCGGCATCGCCATGTCGCGGCGCCGCTTCTCCTCCTCTTCGTCGAGGATGCTCATCGAATCGGTGCAGCTCATGACCGCACTCAGCGAAGACAGCGCCGCAAGCTGGGCCAATCCCGCAAAGACAAAAGACGTGGTGTTTCGTCGCATGGCCGATGGTTCCTTCCGCAAGGTGCGAACCATGGCACGAGGCCCGCGAACGAAGCAAGCCAGCGCAGCACGCCAGCGCAGCACGCACGGGCAGTGCGCCGCGTGGTCGATGCCGACTATTTCACCTCGCTGAAGTTTTTAACTTTCTTTAATTTGATCGGCTTATCTGGCTTTTTATGCGCTTCTTTGATGTCGTCCCAATAGCCAAGCTCTTTAAACTCATCCCGCCATGCCTGTCGCCAAAAATGGTCGACATTCTGCAGATCGCCGGGAACGGGCACGACTCCTAGTTCGTCCCAATTTGGAAATAAGTGACTGGTATAACTGTGATAAAACATTTTCCGCGTTTCCCGATCCAGAGGTGATGTTGCAGAGCAATCGAGCCTTCGATACCCGACACTGATATCTGGGTATGCGTTGATAAAACATCGACGATGATGTTCATTTAGGAACAAATGCCCGTGTGTGCGGTATTTATGCAATTGTTGATTCAAGGTCCGAACATGCTCACCACCGCCCTTAAAGAAAGAGTGCTCTTTGTGGCCATGTTCTTCGTAAATACGCATTTTGTTGATCATGTCGGCATAAAGCCAGCACATCGTCTTATCATTGATCGGATACACGGACTTGCTAAAAGGGGAATGTTTAAACGCAGTACCGTGATAACTCAAGAACTGATAGCACAATTGAAAGCCGATCATTCCGGGGCCCAGCAGCGGCTTATGCGGTTGTGGAATGCTGTTGTGAACCCCCGGCAGTGGCAGCCATAAGTGATTCCACTTTTCGCCGATATCAAAGTCGTTTTCTGCGGTCAGCGCCTCGCCATCAAAGCGCACGGTATCCAGATCCACCGGATGAAAGCCATCACGCTTTTCATGCATAGCCAAAAGCACAATTAGATTCTTGACATTGGGTGGAATATTGTGTGAGTCAGCATTTTTGTAATGACTATCCCCTGGTACTGGATCTACCGCAAATAGATTGACAGGAATATGTTTCAATTGTGGATCTTGCCACAGACGATTCGCGATTTTAATGCAGGTAACGCCACCGCGGCTCCACCCCAGTAGATTGATGCAGCGAAGCCGCCTTGAGACACTGCCGTGTTTAACAAATTTTCTGCGGATTACCGCCAGCGCATGCTTGACGTTGGACCCAACACCTTTGCCTTGTATAGTCGTATGCAATGTGCCAAACGGCATTTTGGCATAGCTGGGATTTAATAGATTGCGCGACTTAGGGGTCAGGGTGTCGACGTCGGGGTCGAAGTCACCGGCCATCAGGTGCAGATCCCGCAGGTTGTTGCCTTGCACCTCGACGTGCGCCTGGCTGCGGTACTGCGCGTCGTACACGTCTTTGGGCACCCACTCCGAGTGGCCGGCCGGCCCGTCGAGGATCAGATAGTCTTGATAGTCGCTGCCGTCGGCGCAGTTGTGCATCACCTGCACGATGTCCCAGGCTCGGCGCCCGCGGTGACGTCCCGTCCCATGGCAAAAGACCGTGAAGCTGACCGGCATCTTCCCCCCCTTGGTGACAAGCCACGCTGCCGTCGCAGCCCGCTCGCCGACTTAGAGCCGTCATTGTCGCACGCTCGCCGCCCAGCGGGATCGGCCGGAAGCAAGCGGCCCATTCGCCTCGGGGTTCGCAGCGCGTCCGATCCCGATCGGCCCAGCGGGAAGAGCCCGCGAGCGCGTGGCAGGCCGCAAACGAACGAGGAACCGCAGACGCCGGGCGAGCCAGAAGAAAGGAGGGGACGGGCCGCGCGAGAAGCGACCCGCAGCGACGGGGGGGCTGCCGAGCTTACGGGATGTCTTGCGTGAGGATCAGCGTGTACGGCGTCTTGGCCTGGCCCGCGACCTTCAGGCAGTAGGTGATGGCCGAGCTAACCGTCTCTTCCTGAGCGGCGGCGCCATTGGCCATGCGCATGCCGTTCACACCGACGGGAGCCATGCAGTTCATGTCCAGAAGCTGAACGCTGAGCGATCCGCCCGTGTTGGTGGTGGCCGCAAAGTACAGCGTGCCGTTCGTCGCCGGCTTGAGCGTGATGTAATCGGCGTCGCTGGCGTCTTCGATCATGCCGTCGGTGGCGTAAAAGGCCTTGTCGACCGCCAGGTTCTTCAAGAGCGGATTGGCGGGCGTGTCCGGCGTCGTCGGCTCTTTCACCGAGATGGCAGCCCCGACGACCCGCTTGGGCAGGATCGTATAGCTGTGATTGGCGCTGCCCGTCAGGTTGTCGGTGTACACCGCGAAGTACAGGTCGCCGCCCTTGGGCACGTACGTAAGGAAGTTGTGCGCGACCAGAAGGCCCATCATGTCGATGGTGCGCGAGGTATCAAACGGCATTCCCTCGGCAAAGCGGCCGGTGGCTGGCGCCATCTGACCGATGACGCGCGGCGGCGGTACGGCACCGAAGCGCAGCGCCGAGCCCAGCGGCATGCCGTGCAGGCGCGTCAGCACGATGTAGTTGTCAGCCGGCGTCGAGAACTTGTACAGCGTCGTCGAAGATGGCGCCGGAATGCTCTGGTTCGTCGAGTCCGACTTGTCATTGAGCGCGATGGGCGTGCGCGCCGTCACCTGCGGCGTCTTGGTATCCATCGGATCCGAGATGAAGTTCAGCGCTTGACCGAGCGGTGTCTGGCTGGTCAGGCCAACTTGCAGGCCTCCAGCGGGCGGCAGCGCATCGACCAGCACCAAGCCACCAAACGTCGTCGGATCGACCACCGCATTCGCCGAGGCCGGCGCCACCAGACCCACCACGCTCGACAGACCTAGAAGCGAGCGCGTGTTCATCGGATCGAACAGGTTGTCGCGATAGTCCAGGTTGCGGAAGCGGACCGTCGCCAGCCCGCCCTGCGGCACCGAGGCCGGCATGTTCTGCCCCAGCGGTAGCTCGGCCATCAGCGTCGGCGTGACCACCACTCCGCCCTGCACCGTCAGCTTTTCTTCGGCGCCGCCCATGCCCGCGCCCGGCGTCGTCACCGTCAGGTCCTTGTTGCCCATCGTGGCCAAGGCCGTCACGTCGACGGTGACGCGCAGATAGGTGGCGCTGGCCACGTCCACCTTGGTCACCTTGATGTTCATGTCATTGAAGGCCACCGTCGTCGTGCCGGCTTTAAAGTGCGTGCCAAAGCCCGACACGACCAGCGTCGCCGTGCGCGCTCCCGGAACCATCGATGGGGTAATCGCCGAGATCGACACGTCCGTACTGCCGGTGCCAGAGCCCCCCGGCACGCCCATGGACCCCATCGGTCCCTGCGGCCCGGCTGGACCCGTCGGCCCCTGCGCACCCCGTGGACCCTCTACCGGTTCGCCGCAAGCCACGATGCTGCTGGCCAAAAAAAGCCAGCCCAGCGTCTTCTTCATGACGTACTCCCTTTTTCGTTTGGGTTTTGATCGAGCAACGTCCTGACCGACGAGCCAGGCTGCTGCGATCTATTAATGCAACGAAAAAGTGTAATCCATATTTCGGATATTTTTCTACACATTCTGCCCGCCCTGCGTCGAGCCACTCTTTCGCTGCACAGCCGTCCAGGCATGGCATCTAAAGGGCTCCTTTCGCTTTCGCAGACCTTGGATCAGGGCCCTCGAATCATCCCGCCGCCGCCGGAACAGGCGCGGCATGCATCGTGACGGGCTCGCGCAAAGCGACCCCCCATAGCACCCTGTTCACCCGCCCATCGTGAAGGAGGCCCCTCGTGACGATGCCCCGTTTTCCCTCGGTCCCTGTGGCTGCTGACCTTGGCGTCGGCCGTGCTGACAACGCCAAGCGGGCGCTGGCCCCGCGCGGTTTCTTTCGTCTCAGGGGCGCCCCACAAGCGCTCGGCCTGGGTCTGCTTTTGCTGTCTGCCTGCGCGCCGACCGAGCCCGCGATCGACGAAGGCAAGGTGCCCACGGGGCCGTCCGCAAGCGGCTGTTTCGAGGTGCCTCTTGCGCTGCAGAACGCGCGCTCGCACACGCTGGGCGACACGTTTTATCTGCCCCAGGTGCTTCGCAAAGAAGGCTGCCCAAGCGATGCGCGCTGGGACGTGCAGACCGCGCCGGCCGGCAGTCGCAGTCGCGTGTTTGCATCCGGGGCGCCGCAGCCTCGCTTTACGCCCGACGTCGCTGGGACGTATGTGCTCTCGCTGTCCAGCGTTCCCGGCAGCGAGCAGAGCCTGCGCGTCGTAGCCCGTCCGCCCGCCGAGCGCTTCGCCAACCACTACCTGACGCCGCTTTATGGCCTGACCCGCGTCGGGGACGAGCTTTGGTCCGCCAATGGCGCTGCGTACACCGTGACGCGGCTGAAAAAAGACGGCTCGGGATATCGCAAGCAGGACGAAATTCCCGTCGGATCCTGGCCGGCAGCGGTGATCGGCAGCGAGTCTTTGCCTTATGTCCTGGTGGCGCAGCGTGGTGCCGACACCGTCGGCTTTATTGATCGCAGCCGCGGCGTCTTGGAAGACGCGCTGTGGGTCGGTGACGAGCCCACGGGCCTTGCGCTGTCACCCGACGGAGCGTGGCTGTATGTCTCGCTTGCGACCATGCGCCAGGTGGCAGTGGTCGATGTCGCCGCGCGTGAAGTGGCCGCGCGCATCGATGTGGGCTTTGACCCGCGCGCCCTGGCGCTAAGCGCCGACGGCAAGCGCCTGTTCGTTGCCTCGTACCGATCGGCCAACTTGCAGGACGGTCCGATGGGCATGCGCAAGCCAGAAGACGACCAAGACATCTGGATCGTCGACACCGTCGAGCGCAAGGTCACAAAGACGATCCTCGGCGTGGCGGCCGACCTGCGAGCGCTGGCTCTTTCCGATGACGGAGCCGAGCTTTATGTCGCAGCCACCGACGGGGACACCGTGCCACCGCAGAACGAACCCACGGCCAAGCCGTTTGTCCATCAAGCGGTGGTGATTGCGGCCGATCCGCTGGCTGCCGACTATGGCCAGGTGCGCAGGCGGGCTGATCTGACGCGGCAAGACAGCGCCAAGGGGCTGCCCTTCGTTCACCCGGCTGGTGTGCTTGCCGTCGGGGATGCGCTGTGGCTCAGCGCCGAGGCGTCTGGCCAGGTGCTGATCGTCGATCGCGCCACGCTGGCCGAGCGCCGCCGCACCCCCGTCTGTCAGGGCCCGCGCAAGCTGGTGGCGCTGCCGCAGGGAGGGGTCGCGGTCCACTGCTTCCAGAGCTTTGCTGTCGCGATCCTCGGCGCCGACGGTGCGCTGCTGTCGACGCTGCCCTTGAGCGATGATCCGCGGCCCGCCGCCGTCGCGCTCGGCGAAAAAATCTTCACCCAGCCAGGCGCTGGCTTCGCCGCCAATCACTCGTGCAGTGGCTGCCATGTCGAGACGCAGAACGACGGCATGGTCTGGCGCTTTGGCCCACGCATCTGGCACAACGTCCGCCCGCTGCAGCTCTTGCAGGCGACGACGCCGCTCGAATGGGGCGCGTATGTGTCCAGCGCCGAAAACTTTGGCTTCCAAGGCCCGCCTTCAATCGTCGGCACGCAGGTCAATACCGGCGAAGCCGAGGGCTTGGCGGCCTTCTTGGGATCGCTCTTGGGCGCCCCGCGCGCCACGCACGAGACGCGGCTCGACGGCAGCTACACGGCTGCGGGCTTGGCCGGAAAAGAGATCTTTGAAAAGAAGCTGTCCTGCGCCGGCTGCCACACGCCCCCGCTTTACACCAACCGCGCATACGTGCCTCGCGGCAAGTCCGGGGAAGCTGCCGACGTACCGTCGCTGCTTGGCGTCTATCGTCACGGCGTATACATGGTCAACGGCAAGCCGCGCAGCTTGGCCGCAGCCGTCGATGTTGCGCTGGCCTATGTCGGCGCCAGCGTCAGCGCAGACGAGCGCAGCCAGCTGATCAGCTTCCTTGCGCAGCTAACGCCCAAAGGCGCCGCGCCGCTTGGCATCTGGCCGGACATCGACAGCAACCAAGGCGTGCTGCCCGATGTGCAGCCCTGGGCCGCCTTCAGCGAGCCGGTGGACGACAGCGATGGCGACGCCGCAGCGCTGGCTCAGGTGCAGGGCAAGCTCGCGCTTTCTGCGGTGGATGGGCCCAAGGTGCCAGGCACGGCGCGCATCGACGGTCTGCGCTTGCGCTTTGTCCCGAATCTGCCGCTGTCGGCGGGAACGCGCTATCGCTTCTGCGTCGAGCCGGGCCTGCGCTTTCGCTCGGGCGGAGTCTTGGATCTAGAGCGCTGCAGCGAGTTTGCCATCGCCCAACCCGCCGTCGCTGAGCTGCCTGCTGCGATGACGCTTTCCATCCAGCTGCCAGCGATGGGGGGACCGCCGCCGCCCCCGATCGTGTTCAACATGGCACAGGACGCAAACCAGCCCGGCAGCCTGCGCGTGCTGCTTGCGTTGGGCGCAAATCAGCAGCAGACGCTGTGGGCCCGCATCGATGGAGACACCTTCCGCATGCAGCCATTCGCGCTGCCCTTGCCCGGTCGCGGTGTTGCCGATGCCGCCAATGTCGTCGGCAACGTGACGATGAGCAGCGAGGTCGGTGGCCGCAAGCAAGCGAGCCGCATCGAAGGCACGCTGCGCCTGGGCGCTCCGGGCATCAACATCCCTGGCATCGCCTTCGTCATCACCCCCAAGTAACACCGTCGCTGCCGGCCGGACGCGGGCGCGCTGCGCTGGCGGGTCTTTGCGCCCTGCGCTGGTTTTTGCCCATCCCCAGCGTGTACCCGCCCCGGTGCGAGACGATGGCGGATCGTGGACAGACTGTATACGCTGCACCGCCATGCAGCCGCCTTTGATTCGGCATCGGCTTGCTCGCCAGCCCGAACGTGATCGCACTCGCCGACGGAAACAGCCGACGGCTCAGCGGTTCGGTGTGCTGGCCTTGCACCTGCTTGGGCTTTTCGGGCTCAGCGCGCCCCGTATCGCGTGGGCCGAGCCGCCGAAAAGCGGGCTGTCGCCGTGTCGTCTTCCCGGCAGCGAGACCGAGCTCTTGTGCGGCACGCTGCGTCGCCCGCTTGCTGCAGCCGAGCCGGCCAGTCCTTCGCCACCTGATTCGCCGCAGATCGACATCCACTTCGCGGTGCTGCCAGCCATCGCGCGCAACAAACGACCGGATCCAGTGTTCTTTTTTGCCGGCGGCCCTGGGCAGTCGGCGCTGCGCTTGGTCGGCCCGATCGGCCAGCTGCTCAAGCGCTTGCAGAACCGCCGCGACATCGTGTTCATCGATCAGCGTGGCACCGGACGCAGCGCGCCTCTTTCCTGTCCCGAGCTAGCACGCTCGACGCCGCTTTCCGAGTCGCTGCAACACAGCCGCTTTGGTCCGTATCTTGCGCAGTGCTTGGCCGATCTGCAGACGCGTCCGCATGGCGACCTGCGAAAGTACACGACGACACAGGCCATGCAAGACGCCGACGCCGTGCGTGAGGTGCTGGGGGCCCAGCAGATCAACGTGATCGGCGGATCGTACGGAACGCGCGCTGGTCTGGAATACATGCGGCAGTTTCCTGCGCGCGTGCGCCGCGTGATTCTCGACGGTGTCGTGCCGCCTGATGTGCGACTGCCGCAGGCGCTGGGGCTGGATGCCTATGCGGCGCTTTCAAGCTGGATCCGCGCGTGCGAACAGGATGCCGACTGCAACGCGCGCCATCCTGCGCTCGGTCCAAAGGCGCAGGCGCTGCTGTCGAGTCTGCCCAAAGAGATCACCGTCACCCATCCGCACACCGGCCACGCCGAGCGCCTGACGCTGCAACCGGATCAGCTGATGGCTTTGCTGCATGGACCGCTGTATGCGCCCGCGTTGGCCTCGGCACTGCCTTTGGCCTTGGCCCAAGCCAGCGAGGGCCGCTTCGAAGCGCTGTTTGGTCTGAGCAGTGCGCTCGATGGCGGGGACAGCACGCGCCTGGCCTTGGGCATGCACTTCGCTGTGATCTGTTCCGAAGATCTGCCCGCTGCAGCGACGCCACAACCCACGAACGCAGCGGCGAACGCAGCGGCGAGCGCAGCGGCGAACGCAGCGACCGAGCGTCTGGCTGTTGAATTCGCCGAGCGCTTCGCGCAGCAGTACCAAGAGATCTGCGCGCATGTCCCGCGTGGCGACGTTCCCAGCGCCTTTTACAGCGTGCCGCCTGCGCCGGCACCGACCCTGCTTTTTTCTGGCGGTCTGGATCCGGTGACCCCGACGCGGCACGGCGATCGCGTCGCGCGAGCCTTGGGCGAAAAGGCGCGCCATATCGTCGTCCCCAATGCCGGGCATGGCGTGCTGGCGCTGCCGTGCATTCCCGATGTCCTGTACCGCTTTATCGATGCCGAAAGTCAGCGCCACGCTCTGACCGTTGATGCGAGCTGTGCGACGGCGATTCCGCGACCTCCGCTGTATCGCGGCATCACATCCGACCGCTCGCCCCAGGTGCGCAAATGATCGCTGTATCTGGCATCGAAAAGCGCTTCATCCAAAAAAGCGGCCGCCGAAGCGACGTCGTGCAGGCCGTCGCCGACGTGAGCTTCCGCGCTCCGGATCGCTGCATCGTGGGCTTGCTTGGCCCCAATGGTGCTGGCAAGACCACCAGCCTGCGCATCGTCGCGGGCTTGATCGACGCCGACCAAGGCCGCGTGTCCATCGACGATCTCGATGTGAAGACGCAGCGAGCGCAGGCCCTGTCGCGGATCGGCGTGCTCAGCGATGCCCGCGGCTTGTATCCCCGCTTGTCGGCGCGCGAAAACATCCTGTATTACGCGCGCCTGCACGGCATGCGCGACAGCGACGCCAACGCGCGCATCCGCTGGCTGTCTGCGATGCTGGAAATGGACGGCATCTTGGATCGCCGCACCGAAGGGTTCAGCCAAGGCGAGCGCATGAAGACGGCGCTATCCCGCGCCTTGGTTCACGACCCGCCCAACATCTTGCTCGACGAGCCAACCAATGGGCTGGACGTTCTTTCGACGCGTCGCCTGCGGTCTGCGCTGCGCCGCCTGCGCGACGAAGAGGGCAAGTGCATCGTGTTTTCTTCGCACATCATGCAAGAGGTCGAGCGGCTGTGTGATCACGTCGTGTTGATCGCGCACGGCCGCACCGTGGCGCAGGGCAGCATCGCCGAGCTTTCGCGCGCAAGCGGCGAGACCGACTTTGAAGAGACCTTCGTGAAGCTGGCGTTTACCGACGCAGAAAGAAACGCACCATGACCGCATCCGCGCTGGCTTGTGCTTGGTGTGTGTTTCGCAAAGAGCTGATCGATGCGCTGCGCGATCGCCGCACGCTGCTCACCGTGTTCGCAAGCTCGGTGCTGATGGGGCCGCTGATCTTGGCGGCGCTGACCCAGCTTCTGGCTAGCTTTGAAGAGCGCGCTGAAAAGCGGCAGGTGCATGCGATAGGAATGAGCCACGCTCCGTCGCTGCGCAGCTATATCGAGCGACAGACGCACACGGTGGTGGCAGCGCCTGAGGACTATGAGACCCAGCTCAAAAAAAGTCAGCTTGCCGATCCAGTGGTCGTGGTGCCGCCCGACTTTGAAGACGCGCTGCAGCGCGGTGAAGCGCCGCGCATCGAGGTGGTGAGCAGCAGCGCCAACCAACGCGCGCAGGTCGGGCTGGGTCCCATCCTGCGCCTGCTGCGCGGCTTCGGTCGCGAGCAGGCCATGCTGCGCTTGGCCGTGCGCGGCGTCTCTCCGTCGCTGCTTGAGCCCGTGTTGCTGCAAGAACGCGACCTGGCCAGCCAGCAGTCGCGATCGGCGCAGCTTACCGGCATCTTGCCGCTGTTTGTGCTGATGGCAGTGGTCTATGGACTGCTGGGCGCGGCGCTTGACACCACAGCCGGCGAGCGCGAGCGCGGTTCGCTGGAGCCGCTTTTGATGAACCCTGCGCCGCACGGCGCGATCGTTGTGGGCAAGTGGGCCGCGGTGTCCTGCGTGGGTCTGCTCGTCGCGACGCTGTCGTCGCTGAGCTTTCTGCCCGCGCAGTGGGTGATCCGCAGCGACAGCTTGCAGGCGCTGTTCCAGTACGGCCCGCGCGAGAGCCTGGCGTTTATCGGCCTGCTGTTTCCGTTTTCGTTCCTGCTCGCCGCCTTGGTTATGGCCGTGGCCATCCGCTGCAAGACGTACAAAGAAGCGCAGGCGAGCGCGACCGGCGTCGTGCTCTTTGTGTCGCTGGTTCCGACGCTGACCCTGTTTAATCCAGGGGCCGAGCAGCCCTGGTATGTCTGGGTGCCGGCGCTGTCGCAGAACACGATGATGACGCACGTGATCAAGGGCGAGCCGCTGCTGCTTTCTCAGCTTGCCATTCCCTATCTGGTGACCGGCGTGCTGTGCCTGCTTTCGCTTTCGTATGTCGCGCGAACGCTGCGGCTGGCGGCCACGCGCTAGGCCCAACCGATGAATCAAAAGGATGGACGCATGAGCGTGTCGCAAGGTGTGCCGAGGATGGGCGTGGACGCGAGCCTTGGCAGGGGCACAGCCGATCCGCTTCCGCGTCGACAACACGTCGCGTGGGCGCTGATCGTGAGCGCGGCCGGTCTGCTGCCCATGGCCTGTCAGCCGAGCAAGCCGCAGCCGCTTTATCCCGCACCGCGCTACCTGTCGATCGATGAAGAGCGCGTCGGCAAGCGCTGTCAGACGCGGATCGATACCTCGGCGCTTTCGCAGCATGCCGCGATCGATGCGCTGCTGCCCGAGCTTCTGTCGATGCGCGAGCAAGATCGCGGCGGCTCGCGCTGCACCTGGGCGCTGCGCTTTTCGTCGACCCCGCTTGCGCTTTCGGCCGAAGCCGCGATGCAGTGGACGCTGGCCGGCGGTCATCCCGAGCGCTATGCCGTCGTGACCCGACGTGCCGCAAGCAACGACGCGCAGCTTGAGACGCAGCTTTTCGCCGTCAGCGAGCGCGGTGCGCTGTATGCGCTGATGAGCGCGCTGGCGGTGCCGCAGCCGGTGGTGATCGTCGACTGGCCAGCGATTCCGCTGCGCGGCTTGATCGAGGGCTATTACGGGCGACCGCTGTCGAACAGCGAGCGCAGCGCGACGCTGCGGCGTATGGGCTGGCTGCGGCAGAACCTGTTTTTGTATGGCCCCAAAGACGACCCGTATCACCGTGCCGAGTGGGCCACGCCGTACCCCGCCGATCGCGCCCGCGAGCTTGCCGACGCCGCCGCCGAGTCCGATCGCCGCTTGATCGACTTTCTGTGGAGCATCAGCCCAGGGTATGCCGGCACCAAGCAAGCGCCGATCACGCCGATTCAGTACAGCAGCGACGCCGATTTTTTGCGCCTGACGGCAAAGATCGAACAGGTGCGCGGGCTCGGAGTGCGCAAGTTTTCGCTGTTTCTCGACGATATCTCGCCGGATCTGCACCACGCTGCGGACAAGGCCGCCTTTCCATCGCAAGCCGCGGCGCACGCCTCGCTGATGAACCGCCTGCAGGAATATCTGCGGCAAAAAGATCCCGCCGCGCGCCTGTTGGTCGTCGGGACAGCCTATGCATCCGACATCAAGGGCTGGCCGCAGTACAACCAAGAACTCGGGCCGCTGCTGCGCCCCGACATCGACGTGCTGTGGACCGGACCTTTGACCTTCAGCGCGACGATCCAGGCCAGCGATATGACGACGATCAACGGCCTTCTGCGCCGCAAGGTGGTGATCTGGGACAACTGGCCGCTGCAGCCCGTGGCGCTACAGGGCCGCTCGCGCGATCTCGCAGACAGCCTGGGAGGCTTCCTGACGAACCTCATGCTCAGCCAGGACAACAAGCACCCACCGTCGGCGACGTGGTCGATTCTGGGGACGCTTGCCGACTATGACTGGGATCCCAGCCGGTACGATTCGACGCAGTCCTTGAACACCTGGAAAGCCTGGGCGCCGCGCTTTCTGTGACGCGCATCACTCGCTAGGTGGGGTAGGCAAGAGCCAGTAGTTTTCCATAATTTCCGTCGCCCAGCGTGGCTGATAGACCTCGCCGCGCGGCAGGAATTCACGCAGCACGGGCTTGATGTCCAAGACCGGCGTGCCGTCGATGGCGTCTAGCTCGCGCACCCACAGCGTGCGGCCAGCGACGCGCAAGATCGGAACGAGGCTGGTGCCGATGCGATTGGGGCGACCCTTGCCGCGCTGCGCGAAGATGCCGACCTTGGGCCAGTCGGGGTTGTTGCGCGGATGCCGCGCGCTGGTGACGATCTTTTCCGGCGGCACGCGGTCGAAGACATACACGATCTCGGCGTGCGAAAAGCGGTCCAGGCCCTGCAGCGCTTCGTCGTCAAAGCCAGCGACAAGCTCGATCTCGGCGACACTGCCGCCCCAGAAGTCGTCTTCGGGGACCAGGCGGCTGCCGCGCACATAGGCCACGGGATTCATCGTGAAGATCATGTCGCAATGCTAGGCCATCGACGGAGGGCTTGTGAATTTTCCGCGCCTCTGCGGCCCGCAAGCTGGCTCGATCCGCGCTTGCTTCCGCGCCAGCCGCCGGGGGACGATGTCGGGATGCGACGTGTGCAGCGCTCTTTGCGTGCGGGCCTGGCCCTGAGCTGGGTGCCGCTGGCTTGCGTTCCGTCCGCGCAGGCGGCCGATCCCGCGCTTGCGGTGGCTGCCTGTCCCCAGCCGAGCCCGCTGACCCCGACGCAAAAGGCGGAATACGAGCGCGCCGCTGCCGCGTTTGCCGACGTGCCGCGCTTGTTTCCGAATGCCGCTGCTGCGGACGCGCGCCAGCCGAGCCCCCAAAGCGCCGCCGCGCGGGCCGCCCACTTGCGCGGCGATCTGACCGCGGCATACGCGCAGATCGAACAAGCGCCACCGACCGCCTCGGCCTGGACGCAGGCCGATCAGCAGTACACGCGGGCTCGGCTGGCCGAGGCCTGTGGCTTGAAGCCGACGGCGCTGCGCCTGTATCGCGACATCCTATGGACCGCGTATGCCCTGCCTGGCACCGTCGCGTTGGCTCGACAGGGGCTGGCTCGCTTGGGGCAGCCCAGCACCGTCGCGGCCCTGCCCAGTGAGGCACCCACGACGAAGGACGAAGCGCTCAAGGCGTATCGCGCAGCGCTCAGCAAAGGGCGAGATCTCGCCGCCAAAAAGCAGTTCGAACAGGCCATGCTCGCGTTCGTTGAGGCCATCAGCTATGCCAACAAAGCCGGGGCCCACGGCGGCATTGATGCCAGCGCGTGGGAGGCACCGGCCTTGTCCGAGCTGGGCCTTGCGGCCTATGAGCGGCGCGATCTCGACGAGGCCCAGCACTACACCCAAGCCGCGATTCGTCGCGAGCTGTTCCTGCAAGGGGGCAGCGCCGCTGGCTCGCTGTTCAATCTGGGCCTGATCTTGGAAGCCAAGGGGGACACGCTGGGTGCCATCACCGCGTACCGCGCCTCGCTCGATCGACGGCTCCACGCGGCGGTGCAAAAGCGCCTGTTGGCCTTGGCGCCCGGCAGCGATCGGCCGCTGACCGTGCCGCGCCCGCTTCTGGGTCCGTTCCCGTCGCTGGCCAGCTATTGCCAAAAGAGCGCGCCATCGGCCTGTCTGGGGGACCCCATTCCCGACGAGCTGACGTATGCCTGCCAGCCGAGCCGACTTGTGGCCACGGCCAAGGGCCTGCAAGCGCCGTACAAGCAGGTCGCGCTGTTTTCGACGGGCTGCTTGTTCGATGCCGAGGCGCGGCGCGGCAACCACTATTACCGCCTGCTGATCGAGATGGAAAAAGGCGTGTTTTTGTCGTCGGTCATCGCCGAGCGCTTCGCCAACCGGCGCTGCGAGAGCGAGGTCAAGGTGCGCGAATTCGCGCTGCGCCAGGTGGTGCCCGGCGGATCTCCCGAAGTCGTGCTGCGGCTGCGGCTGATGTCGTCGTGCGTGCTGGGCGAGTACGAAAACCGCGATAGCGAGTCGGAATTCCTGGTTGTCGCAGGCGTCGGCGCGTCCGGCATTCCCAGCAGCACCGAGAGCATTCCGCTGGTGGTGGACATCACCGAGCAGGCAGGTGGGCCGCGAAGCAAGCCCAAAACCGGTCGGCTCAACGCGCAGGCAAGCTTTCTGCCCGACGGCACGCTGCGCATAAGCGGCGATCCAAAGAGCGTCCCGGCCCCCCTTTCCAGCGTGCTCGGCGATCACTCGCTGGGGTTCTAGCGACGGCGCCCGCGGCAAAGCGAGCGACTACGAAGGCGGGGTCGACGGCTGCGGCGCGTGCGCTGCCTGAGCGTCTGTCGGCGCGTCTGTCGGCGCGTCTGTCGGCGCGTCTGTCGGCGCGTCTGTCGGCGGGGTCGACGCGACCGTCGCTGTATCCCTGGGCGGCGATGGCGAAGGCAGCGGCAGCTCTGCGTGATCGGCTCGTTGCACCAGGCGACTGCCCAGCGGCAGCGAGACGCGGTGCAGGCGCGACAAGACCTCGATCTGGGCGCGACCCGTCGCAGGCTGCGGAGCCACGGCGTGCTGCGCGTTTACGCGAGCCACCGCCGGCAGGAACGTCACCTTGGCGATCGCCACCGGATCGCGGCGTACATCGACCCGCAAGACCCCGGTCAAGCGCGGCACACCCGAGGCATCGGGAAAAAGAAAGTTGCCCAGCGAGTACGCGATCAGCCCGTGGCGATAGCGCTCGATGCCCTGCAGCACGTGCGGGTGGTGGCCAATCACCAGATCGGCGCCGGCATCGACCAGCGCATGGGCGACGCGGCGCTGCGTCGGGCTGGGCAGATCCGTGAACTGCGTGCCCCAGTGCAGAAGGACGATCAGCACATCGTGCTCGGCGCGGGCGCGCCGCAGCAGCGGGGCGATGTGCCGAGGCAGAAGCGCCGTATCGCAGACCGGCAGCCGGGGTGTCTGCGGCCGGGCCGCAAGCGGCACGTTCTGCTGCGTCGTCGCGGCCACCACGCCTACGCGCAGGCCCCGCACCCGCAGCGTCTGCACGACAAACGGCGAGCCATCGGCCGGCACACGCGCCTCGCCAAGAGGCGTAATGCCTTGGTCTCGCAGCAGGCGCGGCGTCTGGCGAAGGCCGTCTTCTTTCAGATCGGCGGCGTGGTTGTTGGCGACGCTGACCGCTGTGATGCCGACCTGGCTCAGCAGGGTCAGCACGCTCGTCGTCGCGCCAAAGCGGTACTTGCTTTCAACCGGGCTATAGCGCGGCAGGACTGTGACGACCGGCGTCTCAAGGTTGGCGATGCTGAGATCGGCGGCCAAAAGCGGCGCGACGGCCAAAAGCGGCGCGTGCTCGGGACGGTGGTGTCGGGCATAGCCGCGCGAGTGATAGTGGCCGACGATGATGTCCCCGACAAAGGCCAGCGAGACCGCGCGATCTGCCACCGCCCCGGTAATCGCCGCCGGTTCCGGTTTTTGTGTCGATGCTAAGATTGGTTTTTGTGTCGATTCTAATGCTGATTTTTGTGTCGATATTTCTTGCGAAGCTCTTCCCGGTGAATCCACCGCCGCAGAGCCCGACGACAACGCAGCAGCGTGAGTCTGGGTCGAATCCCCATTCTGCACGGCAGTCCATCCCAAGGAAGGATCGCTGCTTTGTGCTGCAGGTTGCGTGGCAGCTTGTGTGTTCATTTGCGCGCCAGTTTGTACGCCAGTTTGTGCGCCAGTTTGTGCGCCAGTTTGTGCGCCAGTTTGTGCGCCAGTCTGTGCGCCAGTCTGTGCGCCAGTCTGTGCGCCAGTCTGTGCGCCAGCCTGGGGCGCGTGTGCTGGCGTCGCGATCTGCGGCGATGTCGCACAGGCTGCGAACAGACCTGCGGCGACGACAAGCCAGCGCTCAAGCCCCCTAGGCTGCTTTGTTTGCGCCCCCAACAAACGAGGCATTTTAACACTGCCTTCCCGTCGCGCGGGATATACTGGGGCTCTCGTTTCTTCTCTCGATTTGGAGGGCTTTCGTGCCGCGGATCTTCGTCTCGCAACGACGCATACAGCAGTGGACGGAAGAGGGTCGGATCTCGGTAGAGGGCAACGTGCTGACGCTGCCGGAGCTTTCGCGCCAGTTTCGCCTGACCGAGGCCTTTCACGTCGAGCGCGTCGTGTCTGAAGGCGGCGACACCTATCGCCTGACCGGCAAGGTCAAGACCCGCGGCCAGATCGGTACGCTGGGCGGCGAGGTGTTCCTGAACTCGCTGATCATCGGCGAGGCCGCGTATGAAGGAGAGTCGGGCTTCATCGGTGAAGCGCTGCCGGCGCCAGCGGTTCAGGCGCCTCAGGCTGGGCCGACATCCGGTCGAGCCGTGCCGCCGCCCGCCCCGCCCCCGCGCAGCCGCGATGCAGCCAGCCAAGCCGGCATCCATGCGCTGGCCGCCATGAGCAGCGCGTCACAAGCCGCGGCCTCGACGATGGGAGTCGTGCCGATCAAGCCGATCAGCAGCTCTCGCGATCGCGGGTCGCTGCAGGGGCTGGGGCCGGCCATCGGCAAGAAGTAAGGGCCCGCCGCAAGAACCGACAGAAAAGACCGTCACAAAAACCGACAGAAAAGACCGTCACAAGAAACCGACAGAAAAGACCTGATACAGTCGCTTGCGGGTCGCTTTTCCCTCGTTTGATCGCCCATGATGCCGCCCCTTTTTCCTCTGACCCTGGCCTTTTTCGCCGTCGCTGCGACCCTGTGCTTTGTCAGCCTGGCGCAGGGCGGTGAGGCGAGCTTCCGCCGCGGCATTTTTCCGCTGCTCGTCTTGGGTGTGCTGGCGCAGGCCTTCGATATCGCGTGGCTGTGCTTGCATGGACAGCACCCCGGCTCGTCGGCGCGCGAGGCGATTTATTTCGCATCGTTTCTGATGCTGCTGTCGCTGTCGGCGCTGACCGGGCAGCCGCGGCTGCGCCCGCACACCGCGTTGCTGGGCGCGCTGCTCTTGCCGGTGACGCTGGTCATGGATGTGCTGGTGCGCGTCGTGCCGATTGGCCATGGCGCGCTGCCCGAGCGCTCGCTTTCTGAGCTGACCAGCGTCGAGCCACGACTGATCACGCTGCATATCTTTTCAGCGACGCTGGGCACCGCGCTGTTTGGCATCGCTGCGGCGACCTCGGTCCTGTACTTGCTCAGCGAGCGTCGCTTGCGCCGTCCCGGCAAGAGCCGCCTTTCGCCCGCGTCGGCCAGCGCGTCTTCCGACGGCCATCGCAGCAGTGGACCCGCGCATGTGCAGTGGCGCGGTCCCTCGCTTGAGACCTTGGACTCGTGGAACCAGCGCAGCATCGCATTCGGCATGCTGGCGTTTACCGTGGCCCTGGTCTCGGGGACTTCGTGGCTGATCCGAGTCGCGCCGGGCATTAGCTCAAGCAGCGTGCTGTCGCTGGCCGGTTATCTGCTGCGCCAGTCGCGCTACGGCTTGGCGGTGCTGACCTGGCTGATCTACGCCGGGCTGCTCTTGGGGCGGGCGGCCTTTGGTCTGCGTGGACGACGCGCCGCCAACGTCACCATCTTGGGCTTTGCGACGGCGCTGGCCGTGCTTTTTGTGTACCTCGCTCGCGATGTGCAGGGACGGCCGTGAGCCAACACGAGCGCGTCGACATACATCCACCCGGCCAGAGTGCAGACGTACGCAGCACTCCGGGGACGGGACCGAGTCGCCTGACGCAGCCGCGGCTGTTTGTGATTGGCCTGAGCCACCGCACCGCCCCCGTCGAGGTGCGCGAGACGCTGGCCCTGCCCGAAGACCGCGTCCGCAGTCAGCTAGAGCAAGCCGCGCGCTTGGCCGGCGGCGAAGCCCTGCTGCTTTCGACCTGCAACCGCGTCGAGCTGTACGCCACGCTGCCCGTGACCAGCGAAGACCCAGGGGATGCGCTGCCAGCGCAGCTTGCGCCGTTTGAAGACGTGCTGCTCGCGGGGCACATAAGCGCTCGTCGATACCTGTACCACCACGTCGGGGACGCAGCGCTACGCCACCTGTTTCGCGTCGCCAGCAGCTTGGACTCGCTGGTGGTCGGCGAGCCGCAGATCTTGGGACAGGTCAAGGCAGCGTACCGCTTGGCGCAGAGCATCGGCACGATCGGCAGTGGGCGGGTCGCGGACAGGCCGCTTGGCCTCGCGGTGCCGCGGGCCTTTCAAGTGGCCAAGCGCGTGCGCACCGAGACCAGCATTGGCCGCGCCGCAGCGTCGGTGGCTTCGGTCGGTGTCGAGCTGGCGACGCAGGTCTTTGGTCACTTGCGCGGGCATCCGGTGCTGCTGATCGGGGCAGGCAAGATGGCTGAGCTCTGCGCCCGTCACTTGCGCGAAGCAGGTGCGGACACGCTGCTGATCGCCAATCGCACGCGCCGTCGCGCCGAAGAGCTCGCCGGCCGCTTGGGAGGCAGCGCGCATGAGCTCTCCGAGCTGGAGTCGCTGCTCTTGCGCGCGGCCGTGGTCGTCTGCTCAGCAGGCGCGACACAGCCGCTGGTGACGCAGGAACAAGTGGCGCGGGTCATGCGGGCGCGGCGGGGTCGCTGGCTCTTGTTCATCGATATCGCGGTGCCACGCGACGTCGAGCCCAGCGTCGGCAGCCTGGACAATGTCTATCTGTACGACATCGATGCACTGTCCGATGTCGCCGCGGGCAATCGCGCCGAACGAGAGCGCGCCGCCGCACAGGCCGAAGCGATCATCGAAGCTGAGCTGCAGCGCTCGCGCGAGCGGCTGGCCAGCGCCGATGTGACCCCGCTGATCAAAGCGCTGCGCCAAAAAGCCCAAGGCATCGCCCAAGCAGAAGTGGCTCGCGTGCTGCCGCGGCTCAGCGGGCTGTCGCCGCGCGATCGGGCGCTGGTCAGCGGTCTCGCCGATGCCGTCGTCAACAAGCTGCTGCACGAACCTCTCACGGCCCTAAAGCGCAGTGTCGCCGCTTCGTCGCGCAGCGAGCCGCAAGGACCCAAAGGCGACGCCGGATCGCTCGATGAGCTGTCCGATTCGTCGCGCGCCAGCGCCGGATCGTTCGAGCGTGGCGATCCCGCGCGCGGCCCACTTCATCTGGCGCAAGCCGTGATGGCGTTGTGGTCGCTTTCTGTTCCTGAAAACGAAGACGCGCCGGGCAGCACCGAGCCAACCGACACGGCGGACCCAGAGCGAAACGAGAGTCCTTCATGAGCGCACACATTCTTCGCATCGCGACGCGCGGATCGGCCTTGGCGCTGTGGCAGGCAGAGCACACGCGTCGCTGCTTGCAAGAGCGCGATCCCGGCCTGCAGGTTGAGCTCGTGGTGCTCAAGACGCAGGGTGACAAGATCCTCGATCGGCCGCTTTTTGCCGTCGGAGGCAAGGGCCTGTTCACCAAAGAAATCGAAGAAGCGCTGCTCGATGGGCGGGCCGATGTCGCGGTCCACTCGCTAAAAGATCTGCCAGGGGATTCCGATCTGCACGACGCGCTGCACGTGGCCGCGATTCCTCTGCGCGAAGATCCAGCGGATGCGCTGGTCTTGCCGACCTTTCTTGCGACCGATCACGCAGGCCAAAGTGCCCGCGAGATCCTGTGCCGCCTGGGAACCGAGGCCCGCATTGGGACATCGAGCCTGCGTCGAGCGTGTCAGATCCGTTCGATCAATCCCGCGCTGCAGATCGGCTCGCTGCGCGGCAACGTCGACACGCGGCTGCGCAAGGTCGACATCGCACGCGATGCCTGGGCCCAGGCGGGATCGGAACGTCTGGATGCGGTGGTGTTGGCGGCCGCTGGACTTCGGCGTCTGGGCCGCGCCGATCGCATCACCGTGCGCTTTACTTCCGACGAGCTTGTTCCGGCCTGCGGGCAAGGAGCGCTCGCCCTGCAGTGCCGAAAAGACGACGCCCAAACCACGGCCCGCCTGGCCCAGCTTGCCGATCACGCATCGACGCTGGCCGTGACGGCAGAGCGCGCGTTCAACACACACCTGGGGGGAAGCTGTCACACGCCGCTCGGTGCGCTTTCCCGTGTGCGCGACGGCGATGACCTGCTGCATATCCAGGGCTTCGTCGGCAGCGTCGATGGCTTGCACATGCTGCGCGGCGAACGGCAGGCGCAAGCAAGCACGCCCGAGGCCGCGCGCGATCTGGGCCGCCACCTTGCCGACGATCTGCTTTCGCAAGGGGCCAAAGCGCTGCTTCACAGCGTCCAGTAGCTGCGCGTCAAAAAAACCGCCGAGGACCTCACGATGCAGCGAGGCGGAAGCCCCGGCCAGCCAGCCACGGAGTGCGGCCGACGGTCCCCTTGCATCGACGCTCACCGACGACGCGGCCCCGGATCTAGACGCGGGTCCGCCGGCACGTCTGGCAGCGCGCCGCGAGGCACGTTGGCACGTCAGGCTCTTGACCGCTTGCTCGCCGCGATGGTACGCGACGACAAAACGGAGGGTCCTGCCCACATGTCGATATCTACCGTGCCCAAGCCCAAGGCTCGCGTTGTTCGCTGCGGCCTGATTCAGATGTCTAATCCCATCAACGACGAGTCACGCCCCGTCGCTGAGATCCAAGAGGCGATGCTGCAGAAGCACCTGCCGCTCATCGCGCAAGCGGGTGAGCGCGGTGTGCAGATCCTCTGCCTGCAAGAGATCTTCAACGGTCCGTACTTTTGTCCGTCGCAAGATCGTCGCTGGTACGACGCCGCCGAGCCGGTCCCTGGTCCCACCGTCGAGAGGCTGCAGCCGATCGCCAAGAAGTACGGCATGGCCATGATCGTGCCGGTGTACGAGCGGGCGCTGGCCGGCGTCTATTACAACACCGCCGCGGTGCTCGATCACGACGGCAGTTACCTGGGCAAGTACCGCAAGACGCACATCCCCCACACGTCGGGCTTTTGGGAAAAATACTTCTTCAAGCCGGGCAATATGGGCTATCCGGTGTTCAAGCTGTCGTCGGGCGTCGTGGTCGGCGTGTACATCTGTTACGACCGCCACTTCCCCGAAGGCGCCCGCGCGCTGGGCCTGCGCGGAGCCGAGATTGTCTTTAACCCCTCAGCGACGGTGGCGGGTCTGTCGCAGTACCTGTGGAAGCTCGAACAGCCGGCGCACGCGGTGGCCAACGGCTACTTCATGGGCTGCATCAACCGCGTCGGCACGGAAGCGCCATGGAACATCGGCACGTTCTATGGCACGAGCTACTTCGTTGATCCGCGCGGCAACTTCTTGTCTGTCGGCAGCGAAGACAAGGACGAGCTCATCGTCGCGGATCTCGACCTGTCGATGATCGAAGAAGTCCGTCGCGTGTGGCAGTTCTATCGCGATCGTCGCCCCGATGCGTACGGCGACCTGACCGCAGAGCTGCCGTAAGCCAGATCGCGCGAGTCAGGAGCTGGCCTGGGCCAAGATGGGCAGGCGCACGGTGAAGGTGGTACCGCTGCCCAGCGTGCTCTCGACGTCGATCTCGCCGCCGAGCTCTTCGACGATCTGGCGCGAGATCGCGAGGCCCAGGCCGGTGCCTTTTTGCTTGGTGGTGAAAAACGGATCGAAGATGCGCCGGAGCTGCGCGGGCTCGATGCCGCTGCCGTTGTCGGCGATGCGCAGCACGGCGTGTCGGCCCTCTTCGCGCAGGCTGATTGTCACGTGGTTCTGTTCGACCGGACGCTGCGGCATGGCTTGCAGCGCGTTCAGCACCACGTTGAGCAGCACCTGACCCAAGCGCGTTGCCGAGCCAGCCACCGTCGGACGCGCCGCCAGATCGACGACCATGCGAGCGCGCAGCGCCGCTTCGCCGCGGACCAAGCGCAGCACGGACTGCACAACGTGAGCGATGTCGACCGGCAACCGCACCGGAGCTTCGCCGCGGGCGGACAAGTGGATGCCCTCGACCACTTCCAGCAAGCGCTGCGCGCCATCGGCGGCATCGCTGAGCGCGCCTTCGATCTCGCGCAGGCTGGCCAGGGCACGCGTCGTCGCTGGTGCGCTCTCAGGCGTCAACTGCGCCAGGCTTTGGCGCAGGGCATGGCGACAGAAGTCGACGCTGGATGTCACCACCGAAAGCGGCGTCCGCAGCTCGTGGCCGATGCTGGCGGTCAGCACGCCGAGCGCATACATGCGTTCGGTCTCGCTGATCCGCACTTGCAGGCGCTGCACGGTTGCCTTCAAGCGATGGCGCTCGACGGCGTCGCGCACGGTCGCAAGCAGCTCATCGGCATTCCAGGGCTTGTGCAGATAGCGGCTGACATGACCGCGATTGATGGCCGAGATCGCGGCGCTGAGATCCGAGTACGCCGTCACCAGCATGCGCTCGATATCGGGGTGTGACGCGCGCACACGCTCGCACAGGTCGATGCCAGACAGGCCCGGCATGCGCTGATCGGCCAAGAGCACTGCGAAGTCGTGGCGACCTTCCAAGATGCGCAGCGCTTCTTCGGCGCTGCGTGCCGTGACGACGTTGTACTGCGGCTCGGCGATGGCGCGAAAGGCCAGCAGGTTGGCGCGATCGTCGTCAACGTACAGCACAGGCGGTGCTGACTCGATGCTGGGGCTCGACGGAGGGGATACTGCGGCGGAGCGGGTGGGAACGGACGTGCCACTCATGCGACGGCTCCCTGTTCGTGTCGAAGATGGCCGGGACCAGACAGCGTGCTCGGCAGGTTTCGCGTCTCATCGGCCGAGGGCAGCGGCAGCTCGACGGTAAACTCAGCGCCACCGCTCTCGCTGCTGCCGACGCGTAGCGCGCCACCGTGGGCTTCGATAATCTGCCGCGACAGATACAGACCAAGGCCTGTGCCTTCGCCCGGCGCCCGCGTGGTGAAGAACGGATCAAAGATGCGCTCGCGGCTCTCGGGGGGGACACCCGGCCCGTCGTCCCCGACGGTCAGACGGATGGTTCCACGGCCGGTATCGCTCAACGAAAGATAGATGTTGCCGCCGCTGGGGCTGGCCCGCATGGCGTTATCGAGAAGATTCAAGAAGACCTGATTCAGCTGTCGCGGTCGCACCAGAACCAAGCGCTCGGTGTCATAGCGCCGCACCACGTGCAGGCTGTTGTGCCGCAGGCGATCCGAAAGCAGCTTCAGCGTGCTCTCTAGCCCGTGGCGCAGATCGAATACCGAGACCCCTTCGCCGTCAGCGGGACGCGCATGATCGGTGAGCGCGGTGGTGATCTCGGCAATGCGCTGCACGCACTCGTCGATCATGTCGAGCACTTCGCCGTACAGCGTTGGTGTCAGCTCGTTGCGCTTGCGCAGCGCTGCGGCGCCCGTGCTGATGGCATTGAGTGGATTCTTGATTTCGTGCGCCACGCCCGCGGCCAGCGTACCGACGGCCGAGAGGCGCGCGGCATTGGCCACTTGCGCGGTCAAGCGTCGCACTTTGAGCTGCACCGAGACACGCACCAAGAGCTCACGCGGGCTGAAGGGCTTGACCAAATAGTCGGCCGCGCCCGAGCTAAAGCCCTCCATCGTTTCGTCGATGCCGCTGCGCGCGGTGAGCAAGATCACCGGAATGGTGCGCGTGCGCTGATCGCTCTTCAGCTCGCGACACAGCTCGATGCCGGACAGGTGCGGCATCATCACATCGGCCAGCACCACATCGGGCAGCTGGCTTTGAATCGCCGTAAGCGCTGATTTTCCGTCGGTGACGGTCGTCACGTTGTAGTAGGGCGCGAGCAGCTCGCTTAAGAACGCGCGCATGTCCGCGTTGTCTTCGGCCAAGACGATGTGCGCCCGGCCTTGGTCGGTCATGTTCGATGGCAGCAGCATGCCCAGGGTCTGACTGGACGTGCGACCCGATGCTTCAAGCCGCGGATCGATGCCATGCGTGACGTGGGCCAGCGCTGGGTTCACGCTGACTGGCAAGCGTGTATCGGCCGAGGCGCTGTCGCCCGAAGACTCGGCGTTGTTTCGCGCGTGCAAGTGTTCGCTGCCTGTCTTAAGGCGCACTGTGAAACAGGCTCCTGCGCCTGGCGCGCTGTCGACAGATACGGTGCCACCGTGCAGCTCGACCAGCTCTTTGACCAGCGCTAAACCGATGCCCGCGCCACCCTGCTTGCGGCCCGGTGACTCGACGCGGCGAAAGCGCTCAAAGACGTGTGGCTGGTCGCTGAGCGGAATCCCTGGACCATCGTCGATTACGTCGATCTCGACAGCATGTTTCTCGGGTAGCTCGCGCAAGCGGACTTCGATGTGACCCCCGCGCTCGGTGAACTTGGCGGCATTGCCAAGCAGGTTGGTCAGCACCACTTCCAGCTTTTCGCTGTCGCCTAGAACCACCTCGGACACTGGGGTTTCAGGCAGCTTGAGATCGAGGGTCAGGCCCAGGCTTTCGATCGCAGGCTGGAAGGCCGCGACGATGTTTTTGATCAGCTGCGGCAGCTCGATGGCCGACACGCGCAGATGTAGCTGCCCCGCTTCCAAGCGCGCCAGATCCAGCAGGCCATCGATCAGGCGATGCAGGCGCAGCGCATTGCGCAGGACGACTTGCAGCGTGTTGTCGACGGAATCGGGCAGATTGGCGCGAGCGATTAGCTCTTCGATCGGCGCGCGGATCAGGGCCAGTGGCGTGCGCAGCTCATGCGAGATGTTGGCAAAGAACTGGTTCTTTAAGCGATCGAGTTCGCGCAGACGTTCAAGCGCTTGCTTCAGTTCAAAGCTCGCTTGATCCAGGGCCGTGCGCGCTTCCCATTCGCGCTTCGCCAGGTTGTATCGCATCGAGTTCGCAGCGACGGCGATGATGCTGGTCAGGACCAGAAAATACAGGTTATTGAAGAAGCTTCCGTACAGGCTGGGCCGCGCGAGCAGAGCCGGGATCAGCCACATCGCCATCACCGCCAAGCAGACCCACAGCGTCTGCATGCCGCTCCACACATAGACCAGGCCGGCACCCAAGATGCACAGGTTCAAGCCGGCGTAGTACGGCGAGCTTGCGGCTTGGCCCAGGCGCAGGATCATGATCTCCATCGAGCCGGTGCAGGCCAGGATCACCGCGACGATCAAAAGATAGCTGTGCCGACGCAGCGCTTGCAGGCGTGACAGCGCCAACACCAGCAGCGACACCGCCGCGGCGATCAAGCGCAGACCCAAAAACTCCCAGACCTTTTCGCGGTTGGTCAAAAGGTCCAGCGTCACGCCAGCCGGCATCAGCGCAGCACACAAGATGCACGTCAACCGCACCGCCGCGGCGTTGTGCCCTTGCAGATACGCTGTGAAGCTTGGGGTCATTTTTCGATGACGAGGAACAGGTTTACGCCCAGCGGCTCGGACTCGACACGTACGGCCTGCGGTGGCGGACGCAGCACGCGGGCCTTGTCCAAGAGCTGCGCCCGCGAGCGGTGGATCAAGAACCACTCGGCGAAGTACTCCATGAAATAGCGCGTCGGGTTCGAGACATCGACGTTGCCGATGAAGAGCTGACCGCCGCGTTCCAGCGCGTCATACAGCGTCGCCAGAAGCGCTGCGAAGCTGCGATCCGACAGATAGTCAAACAGGCCAGCGCTATAGATGATCTGCCGCTCGCCGATCATCTGCGCGACGTGGCCGCCGCAGAGCAGGCGCCGCATCGATTCCTTGACGAAGTGAATCTGCGCGCCAGTCCGTGCGGCAAGCGGCGACAAGCGGCGCTCGCAATACGCGATGGCGCGCGGCTCTTGATCGAGCAGCATCACGTCGAGATACGGCCCCAGGCTGGGATCGCTCTCAAGCAGCACTTCGATCTCGCGACCAGGGCCGGCCCCGATGCTGGCCACGCGGACGCGCTCGCCGTGGCTGTCGCGGGCTTTGCTAAGCGGCAGACGCAGCTTTTCGGCCAGATAGCTAATGCGATTGATGTTGGCGCGGGCCGCCACTTCCGACGCTGCGCACTGGTTGATGACCTGCGAAAACAGGCTCTTCCCCTCGTGCGATGGGCGATAGAGCATGTTCATCATTTCGTAGTCGCCGGCATAGCCAAGCGGCTTTTGATGCGCGCGGCGAATGAACGGGGCCGACAGAAAGATCGCCCCCAAGTGCAGCTGAGCATAGGCGCGATGCGCGATGTGTTCTTCTTCGCGCAGGTTGCCAATCACCTGCGCCATGCTGTGCGATGCCGCGTGGACACGCTGCACGATCCGCGGGCCGACTTCGCCAAGATATTGCGCGCAGATCTGCTCATACGTGAACTGATCTTCGGTCTGCAGCGCCCCCTCTTCGCGGTCTAGGAAGGTGCGCATGCGCTCAAGATAGTTGCGCAGATCCGAGACCCAGGCTTTGAACTCGGGGCGAATCTTTGCACTGTCGGCAGTGGCTTCGGCTTCGTCGCAGCGCGCTGCAAAGCGGCTGCGCGTCTGCTTTTCGTAAAGCAGCGGCAGATCGATGGCGCCGCCTTCTAGCTGCAGGCCAATCAGCAGGTCCGCTCCGTCGCTGCGCGCGTGCCGCACGATGGCGTCGCAGTGGCAGATCACCTCGCCGCTGCCCAGCGTGATGTGGACGCCGCTGAAGCGATCGTCGACTTGAATCTGCTCGCAGCGCTCGGCGGCACCGAACACGCGCAGGCACACGCCTCCCAACGAGACGTTGTCGCACGCGCCAGACAACACCAACAAGCGCGGATGCCACGCAGTCACGGCCAAAGGGCCCACGCCAAATTCCGCAACCGGATGGCGCAGAGCCCGTAGCTTGTGACCGGAGCGCGGAGCCTTCTCCCCCTGTGCTACCGCGACGGCAGTCATGACTTACAACCCCAGCAGTTGTTTGAGTGCTTCCAGATCCAAGGGCTTGCGCAGGCAGGCTGTGGCTCCCGCGTTCTTAAAGGCCGCGGCAAGCTCTTCATCCAGCCGACCGGTCAGCGCGATGACGACGATCTCAGACGTGCTGGGGTTCTGCCGAATCTGTCGACAGACCTCGACGCCGTCCATGCCCGGCATCATCGCGTCCAGCAGAACCGCATCCGGCTTGTCGGTGCCGATGCGCAGAAGCCCTTCGACAGAGCCTTCCGCTGTCTCGATCTCAAGCTCGTTGAACTGCTGCTTCAGCAGTCGCTTGGTCGAGCGCAAGAACATCGCATCGTCGTCGATCAGCAGCAGGCGCTTGGCCTGTGGCAGCAGCGTGCGCGGCACCGGCATCTGGTGTGCGCGCAAGAACTCCACCAAGGCGCTTGGCTCGACGCGGCGGTGTCCGCCTGGGGTGCGAAACGCCGGCAGCAAACCCTTGTCAATCCACGACAACACCGTCGATGGACTGACACCGATTAGCTCGGCGACTGCGTGCGAGGTGAGAAAAGCGATAGTCATGGTCATTACGCGATAAACTGCCCTTTCTTCATCCTGCCCGTCTCGTCCCAACGCTGTCAAGAACACCTAAGGTCAGCGCGCGAATTGCGGCATAACACGGGTGAAACGATGTGGCCTAATTTGCCCATTGCTAGCGCATTGCGGTTTTTGCAGATTCTGCAGAAAACCGATTCTCAGCAGGTTTGCGGATTGCGAATTCGGTGCTGAGGTTCTGAACCTAGCTTTGGGCGTGGCCGGATGGGTCCGGCTGATCCCAGACCTCTAGCTGACCCCAGAAGCCATGGAGGTCGACCGGTCGCGCGCTGCGCAAGATCAGCCCGTGCTCGCGGCCTCGCGCTTGGCTCAGGTTGGGCTGTGGCGAGATCCACACCAGGCGCCCCCCCGACGGCAAGACCCGCGCCGCCTGGGCGATAAACGCGCTGAGGAATTCAGCCAGATGTCCGGGACGGGTGCGCCGTCCCATCGGCGGGTTGGTCACGATGTGCGTCACGGCCGGTGGCGGATCGGTCAGCGCATCCGCCCGTCGCAGCACAAGCTGAGCCGTTGGCACTCCAGCCGCTCGCGCATTTTCGCGCGCCGTGGCCAGCGCTGGTTCATCGAGATCGCTGCCCACAAGGCGGGGCCCGCGGCCGAGCAGCGCGACTTCGATCAGCTCACTTCCCGATCCGACGAAGGGATCCCAGACCACCGCCTGTGGGCCCGCCAGAAGCAGGCGCGCCATGGCCGCCGCGAGCGGTGGATGGGAAGCCGCCGGCACATCGCCCCGTCGATAGGCAAAGCGCGGATCGTCGGTCTGCAGCGCCCGTGGCACCAGCTCGATCCGCAGGTCGCCGAGCCGCTGTCCCGTGACTTCGACCTGCCAGGGACTTGCGATCGGGTCGTTCAAAAGGGCTGGTGCTTGCGCTTGCACGGCGCGGGCGATGCGGTCGACCAGCGAGCGCACCGAGGCATCGCAGCGCACCTGCAGATCCAGGCGATAGCGCGGCACGCCGATGCTCAGGCGCGACAGCAGGGCTTGGCTCTGCGGAGCGACCAGCGCCGCGACGACGATCTGGCAAAGCAGCTCGGCCGAAAGGGGCTGCGCCAGGGCCGTCGCCGAAGTCGGCGCTGGCACGGGCAGCGCAAAGCCAAGGCTTGAAAACAGGCGAGCCGAAAGCCAGTGCGAAAGCGGCTGTCCGGTCTTTACGACCAAGCGCGCGGCCAGGCCCGAGGTCTGTGGGGAAAAGCTGCGCAGCGTGTCGGCGGGATCGTCGGCCGCGACCAGCGCTCCACGCAAAAGACCGCGCTCGCGAAGCTCGTGCCGCAGCATCGGCAAAAGGCCCGCCCGACAGCGCAGCACCAGCTGCGTATCGTCGGGAAGTGGCGCATCCAACGCCAAGCTTGGACCCGATGGCTGCACGGCTTGCCGCACCGCATCGCGCTGGTAGCGAGTCAGCGCGGTCTCGATCGCCGCCGCCACCACCTGCGGAAACGACTGCGCCTGCAGCCGCGTCAGCACCTGCAGAGTGTCGTGTGCGACGGCATCGGCGTCGGGATCGGACGCTGCAGGAAGGGGCAGCTTTCCCAGCGCTTCCACCCAGGCTCGGACATCGGCGGGTGCCGCCGCGCGGTCGTTTAATCGGCGCAGCAGGGCCGCGCGCAGGCGCCGCTGCTGCGTCGGTGAGAGCTTGCTGGCTGCTCGTCCCAAGGCAATCGCGACGTGCCGCGCAGAGGGCGCATCGGGGTCATCAAGCAACGCCAGCACCGTGGCAAACGCGGCATCGTCTTCGTCGGCCCGCAGCACCGCCCAGCGCGCCAGCAGCGTGAATAGCTCGCGCCGCGCGCCGCCTTTGAGCAGCGACAGCCGCAGCAGGCCCCGCGCTAGAGCCGCCGCTGCGATGCGATCCAGGGCGCGCAAGAGATCCGCCTTGACGTGCGGGTCGACGCTGCGCGCATCGGACGAAGCGGCTGCATGCTGCTGCAGGTACAGGTCCAGCAGCGCGTCGGCATCGCTGTGCCGCGGCGTGAACCCCTTGCTGTGGGTCCGCGCCAAGAGGGTATTTTTTTCGTCGGAAACAGCGGTTGGATGGGTCACGAAGGCATCCCGAAAGCGCGGGCGTTTCAGCCAACAAAGGCGGCAGTATAGTTTGTGCGCAGGCCCGTTGATACACTCGCGAGCATGCGCTTGTTTCGACCGTCTTTCGTGGGTCGCGTGCTGCTTTGGGGCATGCTCTGCGTCGCTGCGCTGCCTGCGACGCGGCAGGTCCACGCCGACCGCAGTGCCGGGACCGCGACGCGCCCGCCGCCCTTGACCGAGGCTCGCGCGACAGCCAAGCAGGCTCGACGGGCCTTGGTGCTGCTGTTCGGCGCCAAGTGGTGCGAGCCGTGCAAAGAGTTCGATCGCAGCGTGCTGCCGCAGCCTGCGGTGCAGCAAGCGCTGGGCCGCGTGACCTTTGTCCACTATGACGGCGAAGTCGAGCCTGGTCGCCAGGCCGCGCGCGAGCTGAAGATCGTCGGTTTTCCGACGCTGGTGGCGCTGGCGCAAGACGGTCGCGAGATCGATCGCCTGCAGGGCTATCAGGGCGCTCGCGACTTCATCGACTGGCTTTCCCGCGTATCCATGGATTCCGAGAGTGAAGAGTCCCTGCAGGCGCGCATCCAAAAAAGCGCGTCGGGTGCGACAGGGGCGGGCGGTGACGCGGAAGCGTACCTGGTGCTCGGGCGGCGTCAGGCCAAGCGCGGTCAAGACGATCTGGCCGCGGCCAGCTTGGAAAAAGCAAAGCAGGCTGCTCAGGCGATGAAAGAAGGCCAGGGGGCGGAACTGGCTGCTCGTGCCGACTTTGAGCTGCGCGTGCTGACGCTGCGTCGCCTTTTGCGCGAGGCACCGCGTCGCGAGATGGCCGAGCACCTGCTGGCGTTTCCACGCGGCGAGACAGCCGCTGTGGCCTTTCGCGAGCTAGCCCGGCGCGGCCCCGTCGATGAGCTAGGCAAGCAGGCGCTGCTGCGTTACGTCGAGGCGCGCTTGGGCAGCAAGGATCCCAAAGATCTCGAAGCCCTGAACTTCGCGGTGTACGAGTGCCTGCGCGCCGCTGCGTATGAAGCAGCTGAAAAAGCCGCGCGACGTCTGGTCGAGATCGACGGCAACAGCCCGTTTTATTTGGACACGCTGGCCGAGGTCATGCACCTGCGGGGCGAGCGCGCCCACGCCATCACGCTGTCGCAGAAAGCGCTGGCCAGCGTCGAAAAAGACAGCTCGGGTAAGGGCGCTGCGGCGACCGGCAGCCCGGCGGTGCGCGATGTCAAAGCGCTGCGGGCGGTGCTGCTCAAGAACCAGGCGCGCTACATGCGCGGGGCGCGTGAGCTTCCTGCTGAGCTCTTGACGGAGGAAGAAGAGCTGTCGCCATGGGAACGATCCGCCTCGGGAAACTGAGCCACGCTACGCACCGCGATAGCGGATGTGCTGCGGTGGCTTGACGCATGCAACGGCAGCGACGGAAACCTGGGCGGATCGATGGCTGGCCGCGAGCGCGCTTGCTGCCACAGTCGCCAAAGCAGCGAGCGCAGCACGACAAACAGCACCGGATAAATCGCCGTGCGCAGCCCAATTCCCGATCGCCAGGCCGGGCCATAGATCGGCCGCACCGGCACATCCTCGACGCGGGCTCTGGCCACTCGCAGCCGCGCCAAAAGATCGTTGGGATAGCCATAGCGGGGAAAGATCTGGTCCAGATCGATGCGGCGCAGAGTGGCCTGCGTCGCGGCGGTGAAGCCACACTGCGAGTCGAACACGTGCCAGTAGCCCGAAGACACGCGACTGAGCAGCGAAAGCAGCGTATTGCCGACGCGGCGCAGGCGTGGCATCGCCGAGCGTAGTTCGGCATGGGCAAAGCGGTTGCCTTTGCTGTAATCAGCCCGCCCAGCGACGATCGGTGCGAGCAGCGCGGGCAGATCCGCTGGATCCATTTGACCGTCGCCGGCCATGACCACCGCCACATCGCAGCCGCGCTTTAGGGCCTGCCGATATCCGGTTGCGATGGCTGCGCCGACTCCGCGGTTCTGGGGGTGCCGCAGGATGCACAGGCCGTGGCGCTGCGTCTTGGCGGCGACGTGATCGGTGCCGTCTTGGCTGGCGTCATCGACGACAATGACCTCGTCGACATAGGCCGGGATGCCGAGCACGGTGGGGGCGATGCGGTCGGCCTCGTTGTACGCCGGAACGACCACCGCTAGGCGCAGTCCGTGGTACACGGCGCCTCCTTTGTGGGCTGGGCGGGGGCTGCGATTGGCTCGCTGAAGCCGCGCGCGATCTGCCAGCGCTGCGGCGATTCGTGCCGATCGATGGAGTCGATTTCGCGGCCTGCAACGGGACTGGGCTCGACGGGCTGCACGATGGCGATCAGCGCGCCACGCAGATCCAGAGCCGCCACCGCTTGCACGCCCGCTTTTTCGCGGGCCGATCGCAGGGCTGAAAGTCGCGGCGCAAGCTCGCGCAAGACGGCTGGCTGACCGCAGCGCAGCCGATGGGCCTCGGTATCGTTCAGCACAAGCTGTGGCAGGTGCGCGACCGCATCCCGCAGGCCATAGCACTTGGCGGCTGCAGCCTGATCCGGCGCCACCGCATTCTGCAGATCGAACGAACCGACACGCAGCCGACGCAGCGACGACAAGTGCGCGCCGACACCCAGCGCATCACCCAGATCGCGGGCCAGCGAGCGAATGTACGTGCCCTTGCCGCAGCGCACGCGAAAGCTCACCTCGGGCAAGGTGCCGGGCGGATCGTCGGGCGAGCGCAGGCGAAGCGACACGACGTCGATCGCTGCGATGTGTACGGTGCGGGTCTTCTGCGCCGTGGCTGCTTCGATGGCGGCATCGGCGTGGGCTTCATCAGGCGCTTGCGGCGGGCTTGCGTGGTCGTCCGCGCGGTCGTCCGCTCCTGGGCCGATGGAAGCACCCGAGCGCGCTCGGCGGGCCTGTGCATACAGCCGTTTTCCGTCGAGCTTCAGCGCTGAAAAGCGCGGCGGTCGCTGCGGCAGTTCGCCGATCCGGCACGAAAGTGCCGCCCGAATCTGCGCTTCGCTCAGTGCACAAAGGGCGCTGTCTTCGGCGCGGAAAAGCTCGCGCGCTTGCGGGTCTGCGTCGTCGGTGTCCGTGGCAAGGCCCAGCCGCGCCGTGGCCAGGTATTCCTTGTCCGCATCCATCAGATACGGCACGAGCTTGGTCATTTCACCCAAGCACAGCAAAAGCACACCGGTCGCCAGCGGATCCAGCGTGCCGGCGTGGCCGATGCGACGCTCGCCAAGCAGCCTGCGCACCTTGGCGACGACATCAAACGAGGTCAAGCCCAGCGGCTTGTCGATTACGAGCAGAGCATCCATGTGTGGAACGCGGCATGAAGCACAGCGCGCGGCTCGTGCCGCAGCGGCTGCGTATGCCTGGTGATCGGGTGTCCTTAGTCGGTGAAAAAGAGCTTGAGCACGGCGTAGGTGGCAGCCAAGACCAGCAGCATGATCAGCGAGATCCACTCAAACGGCAGGCGATCGGCCAAGCGCTTGCGGCCAAAAAAGCGGCCTTGCGAGCGACGGTGGATCAGCGCCGGCACCGACTGGGCTAGATCGCGAGGCGGGGACACGCTCGAAAGCCCGGACAGAAGCGCGCGTGAGGCCTGCTCTTCGGCGCGGTCATCCATCGGCTCGTCGCTGCCAGGCTCAACTGGGCGCGAAGTGGTCCCGTTGCTTGCGCGTGCATCCGGCGCAGGGGCGCTGGGTTCGGCAGAAGCAGGATGCGTTTTTTCTGGCTCGCTCAACGTCGTTCTCCCCATGCCGGGACCGCCTGTTGCGGCGCGGCGGGTCTATTTCGTGTGCTTGGCGATCTCGGCTTTCAGAAACAGGCGGGCGCGATGCAGGCGCGACTTGACGGTGCCTTCGGGAAGGCCGGTGATCTCGACGATCTCTTCGTACGAAAGCGACTCAACGTCGCGCAGAATCAGCAGCGAGCGCTGGTCTTCATCCAGAAGTCCGATGGCCCGCTGCACGATGCTTTCAAGCTGTGCGCCGGCCAGCGCTTCGTCGGGACGTGCATCGGCTTGCCCGAGCGTGCTGTGGCTGGTCTTGCCGCCGCCGTCTTGCGCGTCGCGATACATGGCGCGCTCGGCTGCTTCATCGAGATCGGTCTTGGCCTTGTGCGCTCGTCGCCGCAGGTACTTGATGCGGTTTTTGCTGTGGTTGACGGCGATGCGATACAGCCACGTCCCCAGCTTCGAGTCGCCGCGAAAGCTATCGATCGACTTGAACAGCGTGACGAAGACTTCCTGCGCCACATCCTGCGCTTCTTCGCGGCTGCCCAGCATGCGGTAGAGCAGGCCGAAGATTTTGTCTTGATACGTGCGCAGGCACTCGACGAAAGCGCGCTCGTCCCGCTGCTGCAGGCGGCGAACTAGCTCTTCCTCTCGTCGGTCATCCATGCGTGCGTCTCAGATCTTGGAAGTCAGGGCGGTGGATCGCATCGGCAGCGGCGTGCTGGTTGGTCGGTTCGCTCAGTTCTTCAGGATGCGCAGGCCCAGCAAGAGCACGGTCTCGGCCCCGGCGTTTACACCCTGGCGAAACGCGAAGTCGACACCGATGCCGCGGTCCACGCTGAAATAACCGATGCCCCCGGTGAGGTGGTGCGCCGATAGCAAGCTCTCGAACTGATAGCCCAAGCGCAGCGGAATGCGGCTCAAGATGGCGTACTCGGCGCCGCCGCCCAGACGGTACGAAAGCTCGGGTTCGGTGGCGATGCACAGGCTATCGGCAAGCATGAGATTTCCCGGCGCAAACTGGCTGGGCTGCGCCTCTTGCGAGCAGCGCTGGGCGCCGACAAAGTCTATCACGGCGTCGAAGGCCACAGTCAGACGCTCGCCGTAGCGATACGCCAAGCCCATCCCCAAGCGGGTCGAGAGCTCAGACCCGTGGCCCCACAGGTTGTGACCGACGACACCCAGGTATAGCTCGTCGACTACTCGCAGCGTCGCGCCCAGGTCAAAGGTCACGACGTGGTTCAAGCTGCCCAAGTCGAACACGCGATCGCCGTCGATCTTTGGGTTCTGGTATGAAAAATCTGACGGCAGCTGAGCCGGCGTCGGCGTCGAGCGCAGCGTGTAATAGGCGTACTTCAGCGTGCCGCCCAAGGCCATGCGCGAAAACAGCGGGAATGCGACCGAGGTGCCGGCTTCGCTGCCGGTGCGCACGATGCTCGCTCCCTCGACGCGCACCACGCGCTTGAGCACGCCGTTTTCCGCGGCTGTGTACTCGCCCACTCGATACGTATAGCGCGGCGATTCGTGCACGAAGTTGTAGTAAATGCCGAGAGCAAAGTACGGATTGGTCACCGAGTCCGACGTCGATGCGTGCAGAAAGTGACCCATCGACTGCGGTCGCAGGCTGTAAAAGCCCGTCGCCGAAAACTGCTTCAGCGTAGCGATGCCCGCAGGGTTTATCAGCAGGCCCTCGGCCCCCGCGGGCAGGCCGCGCAGGGCTCCGCCCATGGAAAGCGAGCGCACGCCGCTCATCGGATCGGTGGCACGCGCTGGCGTCTGTCCCCCAAAAAATCCGTAGAGGAGTAGAGCCCCAGTCAGACCACGTCGCAGCAACATGCGGCGCATCATAAGCCAAGGCGCCGGCCCTGCCTATGAACGCGCGGCCGGTTCGCGAATTAGCGCGTGACGCTGCTGCAGCCCAGCGCCAAGTTGGGGCCGCCCTGTAGCTCGGGCGCACCGACGAGCTGCACCTGCGCATTGACGGCCATCGTAAAGGAGGTTCCAGGGCGACAGACCATGGGCGCGACCGAGCTTGTGGCGGCGATGTCGGCATCGTACAGCGTGCGGGCGCAGCCGCCGCGCAGCGGAACTTCCAATGTGCTGACCATGCCGTTTGGCAGAAGCGGGCCGTTGATGCAGCTTCCATAGCGACAGTCGGATCCGACGCGGAACACGCGCATCGAAAGCGGCGAAGGCAAGCGTCCTCCTGTGTTGATGACGCGCAGCCGGACCGAGGCCGGGCCCGGCTTTTGGGTGACCTGAAAGCCCCAGCTTGCTTTCGGTACGCTGAACGACAGGACCGGTGGGCCACTGCCGCAGTCGGGATCTCCAAAGCTCAGCGTCGCGACGCTCTGCGCGCTGAGCGATCCGGCCGTGGCCTGCACCTGCAGCGTATGGCTGCTGGGCTGCTCATTTTCTGTTGGGTGGAGCGTCAGCGTGACGCTGCCCCCGGTAGAAGGAAGCTGCGGTGGGTTCACTGTGATCGATCGCAGCGACGAGGTCTGCGCCGTAAGCACGATCGGAAGGCCCACGGCAACGGCCGTCACGTGCACGGATAGCGTCACGGGCGCACCGATGATCACCGTCTGCTGCGCTGGCACGATCTGCACGCCGAGCTTGGCTGGAATGCCGATCGGCCGTCCCACGGCGCTGGGCTGCGGTGCCGCCATCTTGAACCGCGGCGGCGCAGCGAGGTTCTGCGCGAGCCCGACGGAAGGCACAAGCACACTCAGCAGCAAAGCTCTAGATACCGACCCATGCATCATGGCGATCCCCTTTTTCTCTGGGGGGCAGCCGTCGAGCGCGTGCTGTACGCGCAGTGCCTGGACCGCATCGCCCCAGTCCATCCCCGTTTCGTCAACGTACCGCGAGGCCGGGATACGACACAAGAACCTCGCCGCAGCGTCGAAGCGCACTCAGCGTCGAAGCGACAGCAAGCACGTACGGGGCTTCCTTGCCGCGGTCAGCGACGCGGGCGCTGTTTCTTCTTTTTCTCTGCGGGCTCAGGCGTCGGGCGCAGGCCATAGCCAGCCAGCTTGCGCTTGAGGGTGCCGCGATCGATCCCCAGCGTTCGCGCCGTCGCTGACAGGTTCTGCTCATGGCGCGCCATGGCTCGTCGAATCGCCCACTCTTCCAGATCGGCAAGCGAGGTCGGAAGCGCATCGAGCCACTCTGTCGCAGGCTGTGGTGTCGACGCAGATCGCGGCGGCTGCGCAGCGCTGTGAGCGGCTGCGGCGCTTCGCAGATCGCTCGCTTTCAGCTCGGGCGACAGGTCGCGAAGACCGACCGTGCCGTCGCAGAACACAGCCCAGCGCTGCACCTCGGCGCGCAGCTCACGCACGTTGCCAGGCCAGCGATAACGACCGAGCACGCGCAGCACATCTGCGTGCAGCGACAGCGTGCGCCCGCCTGTTTTCGTCTGCAGCTCGTGCAAGAAGGCATCGACCAAGATCGGCAGGTCGCTGATCCGCTCGCGCAGCGCCGGGACCTGCAGCGTCGCGCCGCACAGACGAAAGTACAGGTCTTCGCGAAAGGCGCCTCGCGCCACCATCGCCTTAAGATCGCGGTGGGTGGCGGCCACGATGCGCACATCGACGCGCACCTCGCCGTCGCCGCCAACCCGTCGGATCACCCCCTCTTGCAGCACGCGCAAGAGCGTCGCCTGCACTTTGAGCGGCAGCTCTGCGACCTCATCGAGAAACAGCGTGCCGCCGTGTGCTTGTTCGAACACGCCGCGATGGCGAGCGCTGGCTCCGGTGAACGCGCCGACCTCGTGGCCGAACAGCTCGCTGCCAAGGACACCGTCGGAAAACGCGCCGCAGTTTTCGGCCAGAAATGGCCCGCTGCGCTCGCGGCAGGCAGCGTGGACGGCGCGGGCGACCAGCTCTTTTCCGGTGCCGCTTTCGCCGAGGATCAGCACCGGCACCTGCACTGCCGAGCGGCCGATGCGCTCGATGCGCGCCCGCAGATCCTGCATGACCTGGCTTTCGCCCAGCAAGGTCGACGCGGCGTCTGGGCCTCGCACGACGGCGCGCAGTCGCTGCACCTCGCTGCGCAGGGCCCGCACTTCGGGAAAGCCTTCGATGTCCAGGCGCACTTCGCGCACCGCTCGCGGATGCGGCACCGGCACGAACTGCGGCGGAATCACTTGCAGCATGCGCGCCGGCAAAAGCCCCGCCTGCACCCAGATCACCCACAGCGTCTGCGCCTGCGGTGTGCCCGCCGAAAGCAGCACGTCCAGCGCCCTGGTCGGGGCGCGATGACTGCGCTTTAGCTCGCGACACAGCGGCCCAAGCGCGTGGAACAACTGCTCGTAATCCGATGGATCGTCGATGGGCAGCACGCGCAGCTCGACCTGTGCAATATGGGCTTTGAGCTGCCGCAGCAGCTCTTTGGTCGCGGCCACAGCCGACGGCGTGCTGAGCACCCAGGCGCTGTCATAGCGGTCCTGCGACTCGGGCTGGGCCAACAGGCGCAGCACCGGGCCTTGGTCCTCAGGCGGGCGCGCTCGACTGGCCAGTGCGGTGCCGCCGCGATCCGTCCAGGTCACCAGAGTATGGCGCATGCTGCAAGATACACCATGCCTGGTGCATTTTTACACACACAAAGGTGGTGTATTTCGCATCATGTAGGGTCGGTGATCGGACTGATTTCCGTCGCAGGGGTGGATGGCAGGGCTGCTTGGCACGGCGCTTTCATAGACACAGCCTGGACGCTCGGACGACGAGCGCATCACGGCAAGGAGTCCGGCTTGCGAGCCGATATGTACGAAGTTCTGATCGAGCGGCCCCGCGGCGGTGCGGGCTGGGGCCGAGGCTGGCCGCGCTTTGACTGGCGCCAGGCCGCTGACTATGCCGCCCGCGAAAACGCGGCGCAGCGGCGCGAGCACTTGGGCTTGGCTGCCGCCGCTGGCACCGCGGTTCACGACGCTGACGCTGGCGCAGTGGCCGCCGCAGCCATGGCGGACAGCGCACCGCGCCTGGCGTCGTGTGCGCAGCGCGATGACCAGGTCTTGGCCTGTGCCGCGCGCCGCTGGGCCGATGGTGGGCCGACCAAGCTGCGCATGGGGCCGCGTCAGCGCAGCAAGTGGCTCAGCGAAAACCTGGCCCCGCTGCGTCGCTTCTTGCGGCGTCGCGTCGGGCAGCCCTGGAATGCCGTTCACGCCGAGATCTGCGCGCACATCAAGCTCGACTCGGCGGTGCAAAAGCACGTGCTCGATCACCTGTGGCACTACGTCGAGCGCAACCCGGTGTTCATCGACAACTGGCCCCATCACGCCGAAGCCCGTCGCTGGGGTCGCATCAACGAGCATGGGTACAGCCCGCTTTCGGACTATGGCCGCGGCTTTTACGTCTGTCCGCAGACGGGTACCTTGCAGCACGTGCGGCGCTTTCCGCGTCGTGTGCGCAGCGATGTCGCCGTGGCTCTGCCGCCGGGTTAGCCCGCGTCGCAGGTCAGGCTTTTTGCGCGCGATGAACTCCCTGTGCTTCCCCGCCCGCTGGGGACGCGCGACAATCGCTTCGGCGCGACCGTGCATCCCAGCAAAAAGGAGCCCGCGGACATGAACCTGTGGCTGCAGATCACCTCTGGACGGGGGCCGGCCGAGTGCCAGTTCGTCGTCGCGCAGCTTCTGCCGATCGTCGAGCGCGAGGCGCGGGCCGAAGGCATCGCCTGCGAGCTGATCGAGACCATTTTGGGCGACGAAGCCAAGACCTTGCGCTCGGCGCTGCTGTCGCTGCAGGGCGAGGCGGCGGCGCTGTCGGCGTTCTCGGCGCGCTGGGTCGGCAGCATCCTGTGGATCGGCAAGAGCCCCGTTCGTCCCCACCACCGCCGACAGAACTGGTTCGTCGGTGTCGAGCGCTGGGAAGTTCCCGAGCAGCCGTCCTGGCACGAGCGAGATCTAGAGTTTTCGACGCTGCGCGCCTCGGGACCGGGGGGCCAGCACGTCAACAAGACCGAGAGCGCGGTGCGGCTTGTGCATCGCCCGACGGGCCTTGCGGTCGTCGCGCGCGAAGAGCGATCGCAGCAGCAGAACAAGCGCTTGGCCTTGGCGCGCTTGGCGGCCTTGTTTGAACAGCAGAGCAAGGACAGCCAAGCCAGCGCCGAGCGGCAGCGCTGGGATCAGCACAACAGTCTGGAGCGCGGCAACGCCCTGCGCACCTTCGTCGGCCCGGACTTTCGCGAAAAGCGCAGCGCTGCTAGCGATACGAGCTGTTGAACCACCACTCGACGCCCAGACCCAAGTAATGCACGGTGGTCTGCCCGGCGCGGAAGTCTTGGGGCTGAAACTGGTAGTACTGCGCGTCGTCGTTGAGCAGCGACAGCGTATAGATGCCGTACAAGATCGGCCTGCTGTACGTGCCGCGTCCGAGCGGCGCCACAATCGGCATCACGCTGCCGCGGAACACCATCGGCACGAGCGTGCGGCCTTTTTCTTGATCGACCGACAGCGGACGCCGCACTTGGTACGAAAACTCCAGCGCGGTGTGGAAATACTTGCCGAAGTACACCGTCGGGCGAAGCGCCACCGCGCCTTCGTTGTGCCCGCTGTCATCGGCCGGCGCGGCATCGCTGTAGAAGCGGTAATAACCGCCCGCCATCATCCCCGAGCTACGCCCTTCCCAGTTGGCGGAAAACGCGATCGTTAGGTCGCGGGCGCCCTGCACTTGCCGGTTCACGTCAAAGCCCGAGGGTCGCCCGAGATCCGAGAACACGGCGAGGCCTCCGGCGTGCCGCACGAACAGGTTCAGGAACACGAACGATCGCAGCCAGCCGCCGAACTGTCCGCCGACCAAGTAGCCATAGTCATCGGGCAAGGGATCGCGCCCCAGACCCGAAAGAGGCGAGCTTGGTAGCTCGCGCTCGCCGCGCGGCAGGTAATGGAATTCGCCATAGACGATGAGCTTGCCGTTGGGCAGGTTGTCGAGCGGTCGCAGGAAGTGCGTGCCCTTGAGCGACATCACGATGCGCGGGCGATCCAGCGTCGTCGCTCGCGTTGTCGCCTGCTGCACACCCAGCACCTGCGCATCGGGCGGCAGGCGTCGCGACGGCACCGGCACCGCTTGATACTGATACGGGTCGTCGAGTCGGTTCATGCCGACGTGCAGGGCCAGGTTGGTGCGCCGCTTGTTGAAGCTGTACTGCGCGCCGCCTCCGACGGTGTTCAGGTTGTCGAGCGGCCAGAAGTCGAACAGATAGACATCGTCGCCGCGGTACATGCGCGAGCCCGCCCAGATCGACACGCCGCGCAGGCCCAGGTTTTCGACTTCGGCGTAGGCGTTGCGGATGGCGAAGTTCTGCGAAAAGTTGCCCGAGTAATGGAACAGATCGCCGGTATACGCGGGCACAAAAATCACGCGCCAGCGACGGTCTGATCCGCCCTCTTCGGCTGTACCGATGTTGCCGCCGTAATAAAAGTTCAGCTCTAGATACGTCGGCTTTTCCAAGCGCGAGCCGTACGACACGACGTTGACGCCGTAGCCAGTGTGGCCGCGCAGATCCGATCCGATGCCGACGCGGCCATAGCTGCCGAAGTCAAAGCCGCTGCCCATCGTCGCTGCCGGGGGCGGGCTGCCCGACGAACCAAACTCGCTGTGGGCCGAAGCCTTGCGGGCTCCGCTCTGGGCGACCTCGCTATCAGCCATCGCGGACGAGGAAGCCAGAAGCGACAGCGCCAAAAGGCCGACCGTGCCGACTCGACATCGCAACCGCGCCTGCGTGTGGCGCGCACTGTGCGACGCAGACACTGCGTTTCGACCAACCAATGAAAGGCCCCAGGCCATCTGCATGGGGCCTATTGCTAGCAAGAAAGTGGGTGCATGTGGGGATTCATCTGCAGCCGCTTGGGCAATTCAAAATGCGGCGCCGGCCCTGGTGCCTTGCGCGCTGCTTTCTGCCCGGTCTCACCGACGGTTAGAGGTCTCTGGTTCAGCAGGTCTTCGCGGGTCTTGGCCGGGCCGCTGGGGGCGGGACAGCATCTTCCCTCTGTCGCGCCCTTTGCGGTATGAGGGGGAGAGGGGTTTTTCATGCCGCTTTACGAGTTCCAGTGCCGTAGCTGCAGTCATCGCTTTGAAGAGCTAGTGCGTTCGTCCGACGGACCGCCCAGCTGTCCCCACTGCCAAGGCCGCGAGCTAGACAAGCTGCTCTCGGCCTTTGCCGTCGGTACCGGGGCGCCAGCCGCTACGGCGGGACCCTGCGGCTCTTGCGGCGATCCGCGCGGCCCCGGCGCGTGCAGGTTCAATTGATCGGCGCCGGTCGTCGAAACGGGACGGGCTGGCAGGCTGGGCTGCGGTCTTTTTCGGCTGCGGCGCTGTGCGCGGGCCTGCTTGCGCCCGCGACGACCTTGGCACAGCTCGCGATGCCCCCTGCGCAGGTCGCGGTGAGTCCGCTGGCTCGTCTGCAGCTGCGCGCGGCGCAGGATGCACAGATGGCGCAGTCGCGCCTGCGCAGCATTCCGCGTCCGCTGGCTGCCGGCGAGGGGACCGTGTCGCTGTGGGTACAAGTCGATGGCGGCGCGGCGACTCTGCACGAAGCGGGGCTGGCCGCGCAGGCAGTGACGCCGAGCTATTCCTGGCTGACCGTACCGACGAGCGAGCTACCGCGGCTGTGGCGCCTGCCAGGTCTGCGACGGGTCGACGGAGCGCGCGTGCTGCGACCGCTGCTCGATCGCTCGATGCCGCTGGTTGGCGGCAAGGTGCTGCACGATCTGGGGCTGCGCGGTCAGGGCGTGATGGTGGCCATCGTCGATACCGGCGTCGATTTTCGCCACCCCGACTTTCGCGACGCCGCCGGCAAAAGTCGCATCGCGTTTCTGATCGATGCGGGGGCGCCGCGACGCGGTCTGCATCCTGAGCTTCCCGCTAGCAACGACATGGCGGTCTATACCGCGGCCGACATCGACGCGGTGCTGGACGCCGAGGCCATGGGCAAGACGCCGACCTTGCCGATCGGGCAAAAGGACGAAAACGGGCACGGCACGCATGTCGCCGGCATCGTCGCGGGCACCGGACGCGCAACCGGCAAGGGCCTGCCCGCCGGGCGCTATATCGGCGTCGCGCCCGAGGCAACGCTGTGCATCGTCAAAGGCACGCGCGCCGAAGACAGCTTTTCCGATCGCGACATCGCCGTCGGTGTGCAGTTCTGTGCCGATCGGGCCAGCGCCTTGGGCATGCCGGTGGTCGTCAACTTGAGCCTCGGCTCGCTGGGGGGCCCGCACGACGGCGACAGCGCGCTGGAAAACATGCTGAACGAGATCATGGAAGCGCGCCGCGGCGGCAAGGCGCGGCTGATGGTGGCGGCGGCTGGCAACTCGGGCACCGACGATATCCACGCCAGCGGTCGTATGCTCGACGGCAGCCACGACATCGCCATCAAGGTCGAGCCGGCAAACAGCATCGCCGGCAAGACCTCGATCATCTTGGAGATTTATTACGACGCAGCCGCCCCGCACGCGACGAGCGGCACACCCACGCTGGATCTAGAGCTGCGCTCGCCTGGCAACCGTGTGCTGCGGGTGGCTGCCGGGGACAGCAGCCAAGGCCGCTTTTCCGGCGAAGGCGAAGCCATCATCGACAACGGTGACCTGACGCCGCCCGTGGTCAGCGGGCCGACGCCGCTGCGGGGTGCCTTTGTGCTGCTGACATCCGAGACCGCTTCGACGGCGATCAAGAGCGGCACCTGGACGCTGCGCCTGTCGGGCCGCACGCTGCGCTACGACGTGTGGATGTCTGATGTCTCGCCCGAGGTCAACGCTCGCCTGGCCAGCCGCCTGGATCCCGACGGCTATGTCGAGATTCCAGCGGCGGCGCGAACCGCGATCAGCGTCGGTGCCTATCGCAGTCGACTGGACTGGCTGCGGCCGAGCGGGGCCACGGTCCGCTATGACCGCGAGGTCGATCGCGTGGCGCCGTTTTCATCGGCTGGCCCGACGCGCGACGGCCGCTTTTCCCCCGATATTTTGGCCCCTGGCGAGTTCATTGTGTCGTCGCTGTCGGCCGACGCGGTGCCGGGTACGCCGAAGTCGGTGTTCAATACCGCGGAAGCCGCCGATTACTTGCTCGCGGACGACTCGGTGCATGCGGTGCTGCGCGGGACTTCGCAGGCGACGCCGCACGTTGCGGGGGGCCTGGCGCTCTTGCTGCAGCTACGCCCCGAGCTGAGCGTCGAACAAGCCCGCGAGCTTCTGCGCACGACGGGAAAGACCGATCTGGCGCTGCCTTCGTACGGTCCGCGGCGGGGCTTTGGCCTGTTGGATCTGCAAGCGGCGCTGACCACGCTGCGCGGCAGTCCAGCGGCGCTGGGATCGGTGTCGACGCTGCACTCGGATCTGGGCAGCAGCGCGGATCGTCTGACCCCTGGCTATGGCGAGGCGATTATCACCGTCAGTCCACGCGATGCGCGCGGCATTCCGCTGGGGCCGGGTCACGATGTGCAGATCGAAAGCGACGCGGGCACGTGGCTGGGGCCCGTGTACTACGTCGGGACGCCTGGCGATCCATTTGGTCGCTATGAGCGTCGATTGCGCGCAAGTGGCGCTCGCGGGACCGTCGCCCATGTGTCGGCGCGCATTGATGGCATGCTGATTCAGCGTCGCTTGAAGCTGCACTTCGTCGTCGAGCCGGGCTTCATCGGAGCGCCGTTTGAGCTGGCTGGGTGCAGCTATGCGGCGAGCGGCCCGTCGAGCGGACACAACGGCCCGATCTGGAAGCTGGTGCTGCTTGGCATGGCCCTGCTGGGCCTGGGACGGTGGCGACGGCAGCGGGCCGAGGCGGTGCAGTGAAGCAGGCGGGCCGTGCGGCGTCTTTTCCGGCGGCGCTGCGGCGTGTGTGTGTGCTGGGCGTGACCATGGCGCTGGCGTGCTCGTCTGGAGGCACGGCGGGGCCCGAAGGAGCCCAGGCCAGCGTGGCCGCAGCGTCGGGCTCAGCCGTTCGAGGAGCGTCGCCACGGCCGCGCTTTCCACCGGGCGGCGATTACTTTTGGGCCGCGAGCGAGCCGCTTGCTGCGCTGTCGATCCGCATCTTTCTTTCGGGTCAGTACGCCGATATCTATGACGGTTCGAGGCTGGTCGGGCGATCGTCGATCTGCAGTGGTCGCCGCAGCCACCGCACGCCGAGCGGGCAGTTTTCGGTGCTGGAAAAGATCGCCGAGCACGTGTCGAACCGCTACGGCGACTACGTCGACGAAAACGAGCAGCTTGTGCAGCCCAACATCGACGCGCTGGGCACGCCGCCGCCGCCGGGCAGCCACTTTCGCGGCACCAAGATGCCGTACTTTCTGCGCATCGTCGGCGGGGTCGGCCTGCACGCGGGGCCGCTGCCGGGCTTTCCCGATTCCCATGGCTGCGTCCGCTTTCCCGAGACCATCGCGCAGCGCTTGTTTTCTGCTGCGTCCGTTGGGACTCCCATCTTGATCGAAGAGTAATAACCGGCTCGCGTAGAGGACTTGTAGAGGAGGACGGGAAGTCTGTGATAATTCCCTTTCATGTCGACCTCCTCGATCCTTTCGTACCGGGGCAAGAACGCGCCGGCCAGTCCGATTCGCAAGCTGGAACCCCTGGCCCGTGCCGCCGCTGAGCGGGGTACCAAGATCTATCACCTGAACATCGGCCAGCCGGACATTCCGACGCCCGCGAGCTTTCTGCAGAAGGCGCGGCTAGAGCCGGGGAATGTCCTTTCATACAGCCCGTCGGTTGGCTTGTATCCGTATCGCAAGGCGCTCGTCGATTACTACACTGGCATCGGCATGCCCGTGGCCGAGCGCGACATCTTGGTGACGACGGGTGGCTCCGAAGCGCTGTTGTTCGTGCTGATGGCGCTCTGCGATCCCGGAGACGAGGTGATCACGCCCGAGCCGTACTATCCCAACTACGGCACGTTTTCGATGATGGCCGGGGCGACGCTGCGCACGCTGCCGACGCGCATCGAAGACGGCTTCCGCCTGCCTCCGCCTGCTGATTTTGCTGCCGCGATCACGCCGCGGACGCGCGCCATCCTGCTGTGCAATCCGTCGAATCCGACGGGCACGCTGTACAGCCGCGACGCGCTGACCGCCGTCGTTGCGCTGGCCAAGCAGCACGGCCTGATGCTGATCTGCGACGAGGTCTATCGCGACTTTGTCTATGCCGGGACACCGCTTTCAATCTTGTCGATTCCGGGGGCGGCCGACGTGGCGATCATCATCGACTCGCTGTCGAAGCGGTTTTCTGCCTGCGGAGCGCGCCTGGGCTGCATCATCAGCCAGCGACACGAGCTGATCGACGCCGTGACGCGCTTTGCCATGGCCCGCCTGTCGCCACCGACGCTGGGTCAGCTTGGCGGGCTGGGTGCGCTGGAGGATCCAGGGCCGTTCGTGTCGTCGATGATCGCCGAGTTCCGTCGTCGCCGGGACGTGCTGATGGAAGAGCTAGCCAAGCTGCCGGGCGTGCTGGCGCCAGAAGCGCAGGGCGCGTTCTATCTGATGACGCGGCTGCCCGTCGACAGCAGCGAGCGATTCTGTGCCTGGCTGCTCAACGACTTTTCGCACCAGGGCGAGACCGTGATGCTGGCGCCGGGGCCGGGCTTCTATCAGACGCCAGGCTCGGGGCAGGACGAGGTGCGTATCGCCTATGTCCTTGGGGAAGCGCCGCTGCGGCGGGCGGTTCAGCTATTGGGGCACGCGCTTCAGGCCTATCCCGGTCGCAAATAGCGTCGGTCTTTCGTCGCTGCGCAGCAGCGGGCGCGGTGGTGCGCGGCAGCCCAGCGCCCTAGTTCGTCCCCGGCGCGGTCGTCGCAGCCGGAGCGGTCTGAGCCGGAGCGGTCTGAGCCGGAGCGGTCTGAGCCGGAGCCGTCGTCGAAGCAGGAAGGGGCGCTTGCATCTGTGACACGACCCGGTCGTGGTCGTACGTCACTTCGCTTTCCAGCTGCCCCGACGGCAGATAGAAGCGCCAGGGGCCTTGCCGCTGCCCTTCCTCGTATAATCCCACATTCTTTTTCTGTAAATTATCGTACCACTCGACGAAGGGCCCATGCTTGACGCCGCTGCCGACCGGGCCGATGCGCTGGCACCATGCCGCCGTCTGCACCCCGGCGATGCGACCAAAGACGATCTGCGTGTCGCGCGGGCAGCGCAGGCTGCGTTCGATGTTGGGTGGCACTTGGCCTCCCGTCGACAGGATCGGATCGGGCCCGGTTGCGCAGCCGGGAAGCAAGAGCCCCAAAAGCCCCGCGCCGACCCGGCGTTGCCAGCCCAGCCACCGACGGTCTGCCTTATCCAATGACGAAGCCATCGCGCGCATCCAGCGTATCTGCATGATGTCCCTACATTAACCGAGCCGCCGCCGCTGCGTGCGTGATATCTTGCCGCCGCCGTGTCTGTCTGGTTTCGCGATGTATCCGACGGAAAACGACCAGGCCACGGTGCCACGCACAAGCGAATCGCAGGCCGGTGAGCCGTCGCAAAAGGACGCCCACGGCAGGAGGTGAGCCATGGTCTCGGCGGAGCAGCTAGAGCAGGCCCTTTGCGAGGCACGGAGTCGCGCCTTGGCCGAAAACGGCGACGGGCGAGCCGGCCTGTTTGGTCCCCAGTCGGCGTCGTGGCGCATCAACCGCGAGGCGATGCTGCTTCTGGGCGGCGGAGCAGCAGCGCTTCTGCAGCTTGCCCATCCGTTCGTGGCGCAGGCTGTGTTCGATCACTCGCGCGTGCGCAGCGACGTGGCAGGGCGCTTCCGTCGGACCTTTGTGCGCGTTCTAAACATGACCTTTGGCGATCTGGATCAGGCCATGTCGACGGCGCGGCGGGTGTTTGCGGTGCATGCGCGCGTCGCGGGCTCGCTGCGGCAGGCCGGGCCGGGCTATGCGGGCAGCCCGCGCTATAGCGCCAACGATGAATCGGCGCTGTTCTGGGTGCAGGCGACGCTGATCGACACCGCGCGGCGCGTCTATGAAGACCTGGTTACGCCGCTTGCCGACGACGAGCGTGAGCGCTTCTATGCCGACAGCCTGGCCACCTCGCGGCTCTTTGGCCTGTCGCCTGCGAGCCTGCCTGCGGACTACGAGCAGTTTCGTCTGTATTTCGACGGCATGCTGGTCTCGCCACGCTTGCACGTCACCGACGAAGCGCGCGAGCTTGCCCGGCACATCTTGACCGCGCCGAACGCCGCGTCTGCGCCGCTTTATCATTTCGTGCGCGCGTACACCGCATGGCTGCTTCCCGACGGACTGCGGCAGGACTTTGGCCTGTGTCTCGGCGTCCACGAGCGGGCTCTTGCCACGGCGGGTCGGCTGGCCATTCGTCGCGCACTGCCCCACCTGCCGCCGCACCTGCGCTTTTTCCCCGATTACCTCGACGCGCAGCGCCGCCTGCGTCACGAGGCAGGCCCCGATCGCAAGGGCCACGCCATGGCTCGCCGCTTCTTGCGCTTGTTGCGTCCGGGAACCACCCTGCGCGATGTCCTGCGCTAGCGGTTGAGCTCGTCATCGGCGCGCCATATGCCGCTCAAGGACGGCCAAGGACGGCCGTGCCGCGCAGGCCTCCGTCGGATGAGCGACCCCTGCCAGACGGATCGCGAGCGCAAGTTTTTTGTCGCCAGGGCTGCCGCTGGCCTTGCGATCGACGCCTGCGCTGTGCTACGCCCTTGCCCGCTTCAGCCCCCGGTGCTTCCGTGCGTCTCGTCGCACGCCGCATCGCACGGGATGCAGTCTGAGCCCGCGGGTGAAGTCGACCTCTGTTCGCCACGAAGCACTGCAAGGAAATCCACATGCTGTTCGATTGGGTCTATGGCCTGTTTTCCAACGATCTCGCGATCGATCTCGGCACCGCCACCACGCTGACCTTTGTCAAGGGGCGCGGCATCGTTTCAAATGAACCATCCGTCGTCGCTGTACAGCGCGGCGCGACCGGAAAGAAAGTCCTCGCGGTGGGCCGCGAAGCCAAGGAAATGCTCGGCCGCACGCCCGGAAATATCGTCGCTGTGCGCCCCATGAAAGATGGCGTCATCGCCGACTTTGAAGTCACCGAGGCCATGCTGCGGTACTTCATTCTGCGCGCCCATCACCGTCGCACGCTGGTCAAGCCACGCATCATCGTCTGTGTACCCTCGGGCATCACCGAAGTCGAAAAACGCGCGGTACGCGACTCGGCGTTGGCCGCTGGCGCCCGTGAGGTGTACCTGATCGAAGAGCCCATGGCCGCCGCCATTGGCGCCGGCCTGCCCATCACCGAGCCCTCGGGCAACATGATCGTCGACATCGGCGGCGGCACGACCGAAGTCGCGGTGATCTCGCTGGCTGGCATCGTCGTCAGCAAGTCGATTCGCGTCGGTGGTGACAAGCTTGACGAGGCGATCGTTCAGCACATCAAGCGCAAGTACAACCTGCTCATCGGCGAGCGCATGGCCGAAGAGATCAAAAAGCAGATTGGCTCGGCGTATCCGCTGGACGAGGTGCTGACCGTCGACGTCAAGGGTCGCGACTTGGTGGCCGGCGTGCCCAAGACCTTGACCATCAACTCAGACGAGATCCGTGATGCCTTGGCCGAGCCGGTAAACGCCATCGTCGAAGCCGTGCGCGTGGTCCTGGAACGCACGCCGCCCGAGCTTTCGGCCGACATCGTCGACAAGGGCATCGTGCTGTCCGGCGGCGGCTCGCAGCTTCGCAACCTGGATGTGCTTCTGCGCGAAGAGACGGGCCTGCCAGTCATGGTCGCCGAATCGCCACAGCTTGCCGTGGTGCTGGGATCGGGCAAGGCTCTCGACGAGCTTCGCCTGCTGCGCGAGGTCACCGTCCAGTAGCGTCGCTACCGGGGGGATTTGCCCATGAACCCCAGCAAGCGTGTCTGGAAGCTTGTGATTCCGGCGGTGCTGCTTTTGCTGCCGGCTCTGCTTCTGCGATCGAGCATCAAAGCGCCCGAGCGAATGAACCCGGTGGACCGGCTGCTCGTGCGCATCACGGCGCCGCTTCAGGGGGTGGTCGTCGGGGCGGGCTCGCGCGTTGGCGGAGTGTGGTCGCACTACATCGCGCTCGTCGGTGTAAAGCGCGAAAATGAGCGCTTGGCTGCCGAGAATGCTGCGCTGCGCTCGCAGGTGGCCAGCCTATCGCAGCTTGCCGCGCGGGCCGAGCGGCTGGAGCGCCTGCTAGAGCTTCGCGCCCAGATCCAAGCCGATACGCTGGCCGCGCAGGTCATCGGCGTCGAGACCTCGCGCCAGTTTCGCGTGCTGCGCCTGCGTCTGGAGCTTGGTGGACTGCGCAGCGCCGGGCCGGGGGCGATCTCGGCGGCTGAGACGCGTCCCGGCATGCCGGTCTTGTCCCCAAGTGGCGTCGTCGGGCGCGTGCTGCGCATCAGTGGGGCCTATGCCGATGTGCAGCTGACGACCGATCCGCGCACGTCGATCGACGTGGTCCTGCCGCGCACGGGCAGCCGCGGCGTGCTCAAGGGCGTGGCCTCGGACTCGCGGTATGTCTGCCGCGTCGAGTACGTGCTGAACAAAGACGACATTCAGGTCGGAGACGCCGTGGTCACATCGGGCCTGGGCGGGCTGTTCCCGCGCGATATGCCGATCGGCAAGGTCGTGCGCACACACAAGCCCGACAGCAGCCTGTATCAAGAGATCGAAGTCGAGCCGCTCGTCGACTTTGGCAAGCTGCGCGAGGTTTTGGTCGTGCTGTCGCCGCCGCCGCCGCCGGATCCCGACGCGGGCAAGCGTCCCGCCGAGCCAGCGCGCGGCATCGGAGTCCCGCGATGAGCCTGTCCCGCGCCATTGGTCTTTTGATCGCCGCCTATCTGGGCCTGGTCGTCGCGACGGCGTTTTCAGCGCTGTCCTGGCGCCCGCTGCCCGATGTGCCGTTCTTGGTGGCGCTGTACGCTGGGCTGCACTGCCGACCCTTTGCTAGCTCGGGCGATGGCAGCTCGGCGCTGCTGTCGCTGCGCAACGCCCGTCCCGAGAGCATGGCGGGCTTCGGCGCGGTCCTGGGATACTTGGCCGATGTCGTCGAGGGCTCGCCGGCTGGGCTGCATGCGCTGGGTCTTGCCGTAAGTGTGCTGCTGCTGCGCGCGGTGTCGATTCGCTTGCTGGTGCGCGGCGTGGGCGCGGTGATGCTGGTCGCGCTGCTGTCGCTGATCGGCTATCGCTTGCTGCTGTCGCTTGTGTACCTGCTGTTTTCTGCGCTGTTTGCTGCCCCCGGCTCGACGCTGGCGCCGCTTTCAGATCTGAGCAGCTTACTGGGCGAAGCGATCGTCACCGCGGTGGTCGCGCCCCTGGTCTTCGCCGTGCTGTCGCGGCTCGATCGCCATGTCTGGGGCGATCCGCGCGGCACCTCCTCGTCCTCGTCCTCGTCTTTGTCATCGGGCTTGGGCAGTCCTTTGGGCGGTGGGCTGGGCGGGGGTCGCCGTCCGCGTGGCAGCCTAAGCGCTGGCCTGCGTCGTACGAGTCTTGAGGTGCCGGCATGAAGATCCGCCTGAATCGCCTGCGCTTCGACGATCGGCTCAGCTTGCCGGTGGGCTCGCTGCCAGCCGGCATTGCGTCGCCGCTGCCCAAAGGCGATCTGTCGAACTCGGCGCTGCAAGGGGCCAAGCGCGGCTCTAGCAGCCCAGCCAGCCCGTCGAGCAAAGAGGGTGGACTGGGCTTCGCGGTGGTCGTGGTCGTGGCTTGCTTTTTCGCCTTGGCGGCGCGCTTGGTGTATCTGCAAGTCGTCCAGGGCGAAGCGTATTACCAGCGCAGCACGAGCAACTTCATCAAAGAGCGCGACTGGCCAGCGGTGCGCGGTCAGCTTCGCGATCGGCGGGGCCGGGTTCTCGTCGAGAACAGCCCGACGTACAGCGTGTATGTGACGCCGCAGTTCGTCTCGCAAGACGCGCTGTCGCGCCTGCGCCGCTACTTGGACTTGAGCCAAGAGCAGTACCAGAGCCTGCTCGATCGCTTGGCAGCCCGTCGACACGGCAAAGAGCGCAGCCAGATGCTGCTGGTCATGGACGGCATCAGTCGCGACCAGATGGCGCTGCTGGAATCCGAAAAACAAGAGCTTCACGGCGTCGATGTGGTGGCGCGCACCCAGCGCAGCTATCCCCATGGAGCGCTCTCGGCGCACGTGCTTGGCTATATGAACCAAGTCGGTCCCGCCGAGCTGCAGAGCGAAGCCAAGCGCAGCTTCAACTATCGCCCCGGCGACGCCATCGGCCGCTCGGGGGTCGAGCGACTGCTAGAGCCGATCCTGCGCGGCATTCCGGGGTACGAAAAGATCGTTGTCGACGCATACGGCCGCAAAAAGACCGATCGCGAGCTGGGGGAGCTTGCGCAGCTTCTGCCGCCGGATCTCAAGCGCGAGCCGGTGCCGGGAAATCATGTCGTCTTGACGATCGACGCCGATCTGCAGCGCATCGTCGAAAAAGCGCTGTCGCGCCATCACTCGGCCGCCGCTGCCGTCGTCGAGGTTGAGACGGGCAAGGTCTTGGCCATGGCCTCGCATCCCAGCCCAGATCCGAACCTGCTTTCCGGTCGCTTGAGCCACGCCGAGGCGCAGCGGCTTGAGACCGATCCCTTCCGACCGCTGCTCGATAAGGCCCTGCGCGAGAGCTATTACCCTGGCTCGACGTTCAAGATCGTGCCGGCTCTGTCGGCGCTGGAGGAGCACCTGATCGACCCCAACGTCCGCATTCCCTGCCACGGTCGCTATGAGCTGGGTCGGCACGTGTTCCGCTGCATGAAGTCGCACGGCCCGGTGAACCTGCACGAGGCGATCGCGCAGTCGTGCAACGTGTACTTCTATCACCTAGCGGAAAAGGTCGGGCTTGAGCGCATGGCGCAGATGGCGGCGGCGTTTGGCATCGGTCAGAAAGTCGACCTGGGCATGGGCGAAGCGAGTGGCTTTATGCCGACGCTGGAGTACTACAAAAAGAACGGCGGTTTTCGCGGCGGCTATGCGCTGAACACGGCGCTGGGGCAGGGGGCGGTGCGGGCGAGCGTGCTGCAGCTTGCGTTGGCGTACGCGGCGCTGGGCAATGGCGGCAAGCTGTACCAGCCGCTGCTCGTCGAGCGCATCGAAAAGCCAAGCGGCGAGCGGGTCGAGCAAAGCCAACCGAGCTTGCGCGGGGTGCTGCCGGTGTCCTCTGAGTCGATCGAGCGCATGCGGCGGGCCCTGGTCGACGTGCTGGCCGATCCCAAGGGCACGGCAGCGAGCGCATACAGCCCAAGCCTTGCGCTGTACGACATTGCCGGCAAGAGCGGCACGGCACAGGTGCGCAAGAACCGCCGTGGCAGCGCGCCTGGCTGGGACACGGGCAACGATCACGCCTGGTTCGTCGGCTATGCTCCGTCGCACCACTCCAAGATTGCCGTCGCGGTGCTGATCGAGCACGGCGGCCTGGGTGGTCACGTTGCGGCGCCGACGGCCATCGACATCATCCGCGGCTATTTCGACGAGATCTCGCCGGACGATCGGCCGAAGCAGTACATCTCGTCGACGCCGGGCAGCCCAGGTGGCGGGCGGGCAGCCACCCTGCCGGTGTCGGCCAATCCACAGTAAGCGTCTGCCGGGTGCGCGGTGCCGATGCCGCCGGGACCAGGGCGAGGCAGACAGGCGGGCTTTTCGACGCTGGCAAGGCTTGCAGCACGGGCAGAAAAATTGCTCGGACTGCCGGGCGCGTGATAGTGCCAATACGATGACGTCTGCTGCGCTGGATCGTTCTTTGGGGGCCGAAGCAGAGGGCCTAGCGATGCATCAGGTGGCGCTGCCACTCGTGTCGGCGCCGCCCGCTTCACCGGAACGGCACGTCGCTGAGGCGGCACCCGCCGCGTCGGCCGTGGTCGATAGCGGCAAGGCTGTGGACGGCTCGGCGCGCACCCGCGACGTCGCGCGAGAGGTCGAAGCCGGCGCTGCGCTCGACGGGCGGCAGCTGTTTTTCGTGTTCGTCGGGACCGCGATCGCTGCCTGCTTGGTGTTCGCGCTGGGCGTCTTTGTCGGGCGCCGCGTCGAGCAGCGGGCCGCGGTACGGGCTGCCATGCAGTCGGCAACCGATCCCTTGGCCGTCTTGGATCAGCTGGCCAACTCGGAAGAAGAGCTGACGTTTCCGCGGGTGCTGCGTGATCGCGAGCGATCGGTCAGCGGGTCGCGGGCGGCAGCAGCCGGCGCAAGCGGCGAGTCCGCCGAGCGTCCCCGCGACGGAGCAGGCTCGGGCAGCCGCGGGAACATGCCGCACTTCACGCTACGCAGCACGCCGATCGCCAAGCGCAACGACGCCGAAGAGCTCGTCAAGCGCCTGCGCCAAGCGGGCTACAAAGCGAGCTTGGTTGAGCAGCCGCGCTCGGCGCTTTCGGGGGGCGGGCGTGAGCTGCGCGTCCAGCTTGGGGACTTCGTCGCCGCCGAGCAAGGACAGGCCCTGCGTGGCGAGCTGTTCCGTCGGTACAACCTGAGCACGACGATCACCAAGCTGTAACCTGTGGCGGCCCTGCTGCCGTGCTCTCGTCGACGAGTCGGGCGGGCGCGCTTACAAGAGCTGCGCCAGCGTGACTTTCTTGAGCTGCGAGCGCACCGAGCCTTCGAGATCGAACAGCACGCGATCGAGCGCGTCGCCGTCTTTTTCACCGCTGCGCAGCGACGAGAAGTCTTTGAACAAGCGGATCACTTCGTCCAGTCGAATATCGTCCGGCGGTCGCGACAAAAGGTAGCTGTCTTCGGTCTCGACCACCCAGCCGGCGTTGATGAAGCGCTTCATCGCACGACGGACAAAGCTCTCGGGCAGGCCGTGGCGCTTTTCCAGATCGACGATCGGCAGGGCCCGCGCGCCGCGCTTCCAGTGCTGCGCGACATCGAACAAAAGACGCATCGCCAAGGGGCCGTTCATCGTCGGCATCTCGCCGGGCTTCAGGCCGTCTTCCTCGTCGACGTGGCTGGTCACGACGCTCAATAGCGGCAGGCGCTGAATGGCGCGACAGACCTCGGCCCCCCACAGCAAGATCACCCACCACAAGTAGATCGACAGCAGGAACAGGGGCAGCACGGCGAGGGCGCCGTAAATGGTTCGGTATTTTCCTGTAATATAACTCAGGTAAAGACCGAGACCGAACTTGCAGAGCTCCATCATGCCGGCCGAGATGGCGCTGCCAATCAGCGCGGGTCGCCAGTCGACGCGCAGCGTCGGTAAGAAGCGGTTGAGCAGCGTCGCTCCGGCGGCGGTGGTGGCCAGCGACAGAAGCAGGCGCGACACCAAGTGGCGATCCCACAGCGAGGCGGTGTGCAGCACCCAGACAGCCGCGACGAGGGGAAACAGCGTGATGCCGGTATAGAAAAAGAGGAAGCGCTCGATATAGCCGCGCTCGCGCTGTGAGTCCCAGATGCGATTCCAGATCGACTCGACGGACAGAAACAGAAGAAAGCCGATGATGCTCGACGTGATCAAGCCAAAGCTGCCGAGCGCGCCGGCCGTGATGTTGCCGGAAAAGCTCGACAGGCGCTCGACGACCTCGCTCTGCGCTTCCGTCGACGAGGGGAAGATAGCCTTGACCAGGTACGAGACAAGCTGGCTGCCGGCGTCTAGCTGACCGCTGGCTTTCAGCAGGGCCAGGGCAATCGCCAAAAGTGGCACCAAGGCCAAGGCGGTCTGGTACGCCAGCGACGAGGCAGCCAGCGTGCAGTTGTTGGCCCAAAACCCGTCCCAAGCCAGAAGCGTGACGCGCTTGATGTGACGCCACAGTGAAAAGAGCCGCGTGCGAACCATGCCCACCTGCTTCGCCGCAGTATATCGCGGCCCGTCGAGAAGATGGCGCGATCCACGCCGCGGGCTCATTCACCCAGTGCCGAAGGAGGGAGTCGAACCCTCATGTCCCGGAGGACGAGGGATTTTGAGTCCCCTGCGTCTGCCATTCCGCCACTTCGGCTCACGAGACGCACGCACGCTAACACAGCGCGGCGCGGGTGGTCACGCCAAAACTACGGGGCGTGTTTACAAGCGGGCCAACGCGGAAAGCAGCGCGGCGAAGCGAGCCTGGGGCGCGATCGTATCGACGCGAATCCCGGCTTCGCGCAGGGCGTGGGCGGTTGTCTGACCGATGGCTCCGACGCGCGTCTTCGCAAGCAGGGTCGTCGCCTGCGGGCCCAGCGCGGACAGGGCAATGGTGACGGTGCGCGGGCTGCCAAACGGCACCAGATCGACGCGGCCTTCGACCAGGGCCTTCCGCATCGGCGACAGCGCCTCGGGGCTGGCGGGCTGCATGCGATACGCCTCGGCCTCGACGACGTGGAAGCCAGCTTGGCGCAGAGCCAGGGTCAGCGTCGGACGGGCCTCGGCGGCACGCAGGAAAAGGACCGCCGGCTTTTCGTCGGCACGCCTGGCTGCCTGCGCTTGGATCAGGTGCGCTGCAAGCTGAGCGGCGCTGCTCTCGTCGCTGGGGTCTGGGCTGCTGGGCTCGCCGGCCACGTAATCAGCCGGGCGCCCGTACGACGCCAGAGCCTCGGCCGTGCGGGGGCCCACCGCAGCGATCCGCACGCCGTGCAGTGCCTGCGCGATCGCCCGCGACGGATCGCCCGCGGTCAGAGCATCCACCAAGGCCACGACGGCATAGCGACTGGTGACGGCAACGATGGGAGTCCCAGGGCGGACAGCCTGCAGGTTCTGCAGGGTTGATTCGAGGATCGATGACAGTGGGATGACCGGCGGCGCAGCGACTAGACAGGGATAGACCAGCGCATCGCCACCCGCCCGTTCCACGAGATCGGCGGTTGCCTGCGCCTGATCGGCGGGCCGCGTGATCAGTACACGCAGAGGACGCCCCGTGACGGGGTCGCGCAAGGACAGCGCCGGTTCGTCGGTGGCCATCGGCGAAGCCGGCTCGATCAAGGGCGGCGTCCGCGTCCCAGGACCGAATACAAGCCGACGACAATCAGCACGCCCGACAGGCAGGCGATCAGGCCGCCCCACAATAGGTATGGACCGCCCAGTGACGTTGCGATCGACGCGACATCCGACGGATGCAGGGCGCCACCGACGCGAGCACCCTCGGTAAACAGGTAGTCGCCGCGGGCCAGCGTGTCAAAGACGAACAAAAGCCCCAGGAGCTGGGCAAAGAACAGGCGGCCGTTTCCCGGCAGAAAGCGGGCCAGTATGGCGATGCTGATGCCGAGACCTCCGACGGTGAACAGGCCGACCAGGGTGCGGACCCACAAGACCAAAGACAGAAGCAGACCCGCGGCCAAGACCAGCAGCAAGGGGCGGGCGGCGCGGCGCGCGATGATCAAACACAGCGCGCCAAACAGCGGTGGGCCCAGAAGACCTCCGGCAGAGCTAAGGGCGCTGCCCAGGCCACGCGGGACGGCTAAGTGGGCCATGCCCGAGGCGTCGGCGAAGATGTCCAGCTTAAGAAAGCGCCCGCCGACCAAAAGTGCGGTCAGGCCGTGGCCCATCTCGTGAACCCAGGTCGAAAGCAGCGTGAACGGATACAAGATCAGCCGTCCCATCGGCACCCAGCGCTGCAGCGCCAGGATCAAGATGGCTCCTGCGATCAGCGCGATGCGGGCGCGGGTCTGATGGGTGTCTGCGTTCGTCGCTGAGACTTCCAGCCGGGCGGCGTCCATGCATCGAATGTACTACGGCGCGAGCCCGTTCCGCTGCAGCCAGTCAAGGTACGCATCCGGCTCGCAGTCGAGCGGCACGTGTACAGGTGGGCGCGGCGGCAGCGGATCTTCTGCCAGCGTCTCGGGCAAAAGACCAAAGGGGCGCGGGTCGCCGGCCAGTGGCGGTGGCTGCACGCGGCCGTCTCCATTTGCGTCGATGCGGATGGCATTGGTCAGCGCAAAGGGTCGCACCTTGCCGGCCAGGACGTTGCCGATCACCGCGGTTGGCAGAGGCTGATCGCCGACGGCCATGGCCACCAGCCAGCCATCGCCCGAGACCGGCACCTGGGTCTCGACAACCAGGGCCGGGTGCGATCGGCTGGGGACGGACCATTCCTTGATCAGCGAGCCGTTGTGATAAAGCTGCACGCGCGACAGATCGATCCAGCCGGCGGCGTCGGCGGTGATCTTGACCTGTACGCTGCCTCCCTGGGGCTTTACCGTCGAGCCAACGTCGGCTCCATCGACCTGCATGTGTAGCCACGGGCCGTTTGAGGCCACGGCGCGGTTGTCGAGCAGCGCCGAGCGCAGATCCGTCGGCAGCACATACTGCGGCACATCGGTGGGCAGCTTCAGCCAGGTGCGCGGATAACCCGAGGTCAGCCAGTCCATGCGGTGCGTGTCGCTGTTTCCGAGTGCGATGGTGCGCAGGCCCTGGCTTAAGAAATAAAACCAGTCGCGCAGCAGCGGCTGCAGCGACGAGGGCATCTGATCATAGCCACTCAACACTTCCAGCCCGTCGAACAGGGCGGCAGTGCTGAGCGGCTCGCCGGGATAGCGCGGCCAGCCGATGTTGATGAAGTACCCCAGATCCGGCGGCAGGCGCGGGTGATTGACGATGGCGACGGGCTGTCCCGGCAGCCCATGGATCATCGGAAAGACCAGCTCGGGGGTTAGGTTCCGCCAGTTTTCCCATTCTTGCCATTTGGGTGCGCCCCACAGCGCGTCCTTGCGGTCGACCTGCACGGGGTACACACCCAAGTGACCGTATTGAAAGCCGTACTCGGACCCTGGAATCGACACGGCGCGGCTGGCATAGCCGAGGGCGTCGATGTACTGCTGAAGCTCGTTGTGCCAGATGTGCTCCGTCGGAACGATGACCTCGACGCCGGCCGCGACCTCTGAGATCACGCGGTGGGCCGGTGCCAGCTTGGAATCAAAGCTCTGGTTGGTGTGGATGTGCATATCGGCCGCCAGCCAGCCGTCGGTGCGCACGGTGTGCTGCAGCACGACCGAGAGCGGCACGATGTCTTTGTCGCGGATGGTGACGCGCTCTTTGACTTGTTCGTACTCGGGGCCTTGCAGCGCCGTGACGTCGTACGTGCCGGCGGCGATGGGCACCGTTCCTTCCCCTGTCACCAAGATGGCGCCGTCGGTGATGCCCAAGACATTGGGGGCCAGCATGCGCGCGGTCGCACCGTCGTTGTGCAGGCCGGGGGCCGGCGTCGGGGCGACTTGGGTGATCAGCAAGCGCGATGGCAGAAGCTCAAGCCCGTCGCTGCCGCGCACCGTGACGCGCAGCGCCGGTCCCTGCGTCGGCTGCGGCGGAACCATTTCAAGCCCCGACGGGCCACTTGGCTGATTTGGCGCAGAAGAACAGGCAAGCAGCAAAGCCACGCCCCACAGCGAAAAGCGAGAAGAGACCGCGGAACGAAGGTCACCCAAGGCACGCTTCGACGACATGCACAAGCGATGACACAGGTTCCCGGCTGCTGTAAAGGTGCGGCGAAGCCAGCGACTGCGGCGGCGAGCCTCGGGTCTGTGTCAGCGAGCGCGTCGGGTGCGTCGAGCCAGCAGCGACAGCACCAGGGCTACGCCGGCCACAGACACGACGCGCGTCGGGGCTGACTGGCTTTTGGCGGCGCCGATCTGGCAGTCGCAGTGTATGCCGGGACGCCGCGTCAGCCCTCCGTCGAGCCCGGCATCAAGTCCGGCATCGGACAGAGGAGCGGTCGCGCCATCCTGAGGCTGGCCTGTCATGTCCGTGAGGGTTCCCAAGTCCACAGGCGGCTGACAGGTGCTGGATCCGTCGCTGGAAAAGCCATCGAGCGGCGCCGAGGACACCACGGTCTGCATGCGGCCGCCGTGTGCATGAAAGATGAAATAGATCGAGTCTCCGACGGAAACAGGCGTTGATACAAGGGCTGGGGTCGCTTCGCAGGGCGCGTAGGCCCAGCCGCTTGGGCCGTACTCGCGGGCGATGTCCGCGCCTTGTTCCAGCACCTTCCAGCGCCAGCCGCTGCCCATGGCTTTCGTCGCTGTGCCGCGCCCAACAAAGACACCGGGGCGCAGCAAACGCAGCGTCACAGCGCTGCTGTTGGGACCGGGCAAGTTCTGAAAGTCTCCGACGGCGAGCCAGCGCGGGCAGGTGCCTGAAGGGGCGTCCATCATCAGCGAGTCGCCGGCCGATCGGTTGCCCGGCGCCGTCGAGTAGCTGGGATCCGTCACGCTGCGGCTGTCGAAATAAAACGTCGCGGGCTTTGCTGTGTCGGGCCGGATGATCTGGATGTTCTGCGTGTCGTTGCGCTTGCTGCCTCCGTCGGCGGGGCAGGTGCCGTTGGCGCGGATTTCGCTGGTGCCATCCCACATGCCGGTGGGCAGGACCTTGTATTCCAAAAGCGGCGTATCGCCGAGGTTCACCGTCACGCTATAGATGCCGTCGCCGTCGTCGTCGCGCAGCATCGGGCAGCTAGCCAGGGACCAGCCACCCAAAGCGGGCTGATTGCCACAGATCTTGGGCTGGGCAAACGCGGCCTGTTCCAGCCCGCACCACATCGCGAAAAAGCCGAAGACAGCGACGAGAAATCGATCAAGAAGGCCAAGCGACATGCGCGCAGTATATCCACAACCCGGCAGACACAAGGGCGGGGTATGGAGGCCGCAGTCGATCGACGTGCTGTGGCGGCAGACAAACGCAGGCGCTACGCGCACATACAAGCAGCCGCTTTTCCGACGGGAAAGACGCGGATAGGCTGAGTGTATGAACAAACCACTCCTTGCTGCGGTTGCCGGTGTCTCGTTTGGTCTGTTCCTGGGCGGCTTGGCGTTCCATAACGCTGGGCTGCGAACTTGTCAGCGTCGTGCAGCGCTGGAAAACGCGCTGCCTGCGCGGGTCGTCGTGCAGAAGACGGTCGTGGCGCATCCCTGCCCGAGCATGCAGGACGAGCCAGAGCCAGAGTCGCCTCCCGCGCTGGATCACAGCGATCCCGACAGCGTGCTGAGCTATGCCCAGACGCTGTATGTAAACGGGGACTATGCGCAGGCCATCTCGGTCGCCAAGACCGTCGAGCGCAAAGGGCACAGCGTTCGCGCGGCGCGCATCATCGGCTCGGCGGCGTGCAACCTGCACAACACCAAGCTCGCCGACGAGGCGTACCGAAACCTCGACGCACCGGGGCGGCAGTACATGGTCTATGTCTGCCAGCGCAGCGGCGTGACGATGAGCGGCCGGCACTTCCGCCTGGCCAAAGGCGACTAGGTCCGCGGGCCTAGCCCGCCGCTTCGCCGAAGGGCACCAGGTGTTCGTCGCGCAGACACAGCGGACGGACCTGGTATTCCGCGCCATCGACGTCGACGAAGGCCACGGTGATCTTGTCCGCTTGCTGACGCGTACCGGGCAGCAGGCGAAACGTCTGACCGCTGTACGGCAGCGCGCCTTTGCCGTCGCGGCAGTGCTCGGAAAACGTCGCCGAATTCAGCGGATAGTGATAGGTCCCGCTGGCCGTCCCAACGTGGATTTGGCGAAGCTCTCCGTCGGAAAAGCTCAGGCTCTGATCCCAGACCAAGTGCTCGTGGCCAGAAAAATACGCGGCCACGCCGCCGCGGCACAGAAGACCGCCTAGCTGATCGCGGAAGGTCTCGCTGGTCTTGCCCATCATCGACACCAGCGGCACGTGACCACAGCACAGGCGCAGGGCGGCGCTGGTTGCTTCGTCGCGGGCCAGGGCTTCCTGCGCGAACTCTGCGACCTTGGGATCCAGCTTCTGATCGACGACATGCAGCATCAGCAAGAACGTGTCGTCGATGCGCAGCCAGTACGAAAGCGGTGGCTGCCCCACGACTTCGCCGAGGCCGCTTTGGGCGACTTCTTGCGCAACATCGGCCCAGGCCTTCTGGTATCCGACGCGATGCACATCGGTGTAGTAGTCGTGGTTGCCCGCGATCGGCAGCACGGGAATGCCGGCGCTGCGCAGCGGGGCGAGGGCCGCGTGAAAGGCCGTCCACCAGGCGCTTACGCGCTCGCTGCGTACACCATCGCCGGGATTGCCGACGGTGGCATCGCCCGCCACAACCACGAAGCGCGGCTGCGCGGCAGCGAGCTCGTTTACGACGGTGAGAAACGCCGCAGGGACGGCGCCGCTGCTGTAGACATGAACATCCGAGACGATGGCAAAACTCCACGGGGGCATGTGTGCTGTGCCTACCTTCCTGCGCTGGCCGTCGAGCGAGTGCTGCGGGCTGAACGGGCGCGGCCTGGCATCGGCGGCGGTGGACAGGGCCGCGTGGCTCGACGGGCCGTGGCTTCGTTTCGCAGCCGTGCTTCGTATCCGAACATCACCCGTTCTTCTGCAGACGTCGCGTGATCATAGCCCAGAAGATGACACAGACCGTGGACAGCCAAATGCAGAAGCTCAGCGTCGAGAGTATGGCCCTGTGTTTGGGCCTGCTGCGCCGCGATCGGCACCGAGATCACGATGTCGCCCAACAGCAGCGGCAGCCCTTTGGGCGGCGGACTTTTTGCCGGGGCTTCTAGCTGTGCAAACGACAGCACGTCGGTGGCGTGATCCTCGTCGGCGTATTGCTGGTTCAAAGCATGAAGCTCGTCGTTGTCGCTCAGCGTCAAGCTGACCTGCGCGCTGCCCCAGCCCGTCGCGGACAATGCGCGCTGCAGCCGTCGCCTCAGCGTCGCTCGCTGCGCCGGACGCAGGTGCATGCGTACGCTGGGTCGCACCAGCATGTGAATCATGGCTGGCTCCGTCGCGGCAAGGCCTGTTCCGGGCGTCGCTGCCTGCGCCTATCGCGCATAGTCGGTAGAGCGCGTCTCGCGCACGACACAGACGCGGACCTGTCCGGGATACGCGGCCTCTTCTTCGATTTTCTTGGCCAAATCGCGAGCCAGAAGCGTCGTGCCGTCGTCGGCGATGCGGTCGTTTTCGACAAACACACGCAGCTCGCGCCCGGCTTGAATGGCATAGGCCTTTTCGACGCCAGGATGCGTCTGAACCAGCTTTTCCAAGTCGTTTAGGCGCTGCACGTACGAGGCAAGCTGCTCGCGGCGGGCTCCGGGGCGCTGGCTCGACAGCACGTTGGCGGCGTCGACGATGTGATCGAGCAAGCTCTGCGGCGGGCGCTCGCCGTGATGCGAGGCCACTGCGTCGACGATACGCTGGTGCTCGCCCAGCTTTTTGCACAGCGCAGCCCCGACAGAGCTGTGCGAGCCTTCGGCTTCTTGATCCAGCGCGCGACCGACGTCGTGCAAGAGCCCGGCCCGTCGTGCGGTCTTGGCGTTAAAGCCAAGCTCGGCGGCCATGGCTCCGGCCAGCCAGGCAACTTCGACGCTGTGCTGCAGCAGGTTCTGCGTGCCGGTGTTGCGATACTTCAGCTTGCCGAGCGTGCGCAGAAGCTCGGGATGCAGCTTGTGCAGCCCCAGGTCAAAGGCCGCTTGCTCACCGGCTTCTTTGCACTGTTCGTCGATCTCTTGCGTGGCTTTGTGGACCGCTTCTTCGATGCGACTGGGATGAATGCGCCCGTCTGAGATCAGGCGAGACAGCGCAATGCGCGCGATCTCGCGCCGTACCGGGTTGAAGCACGAGATGATCACTGCTTCCGGCGTGTCGTCGATGATCAGATCGATGCCGGTGGCGGCTTCCAGCGCGCGGATGTTGCGCCCTTCGCGGCCGATGATGCGGCCTTTCATGTCGTCAGACGGCAGCGACACCACGCTGACCGTGCGCTCGGCCACGTATTCACCGGCCTGACGCTGCACCGCTGCGGCGATGATCGTCTTGGCTCGTTCGTCGGCTTGGGCCTTGGTCTCTTCTTCAATGCGCTTGATCTCGGCGGCGGCGGCCTTGCGAGCGTCCTCACGCACTTGCTCGGTGACCAGCGCTCGCGCTTGCTCGGCGGTAAGGCCCGCGATCTGCTCTAGCTTGACGCGCGCTTCGTTGGCGGCTTCTTCGGCCTTTTTGGCGTGGGCTTCGGCGCTCTGCTCGCGGTTGGTGATGTTCTTTTCGCGGCGCGTCTGTTCTTCTTCGCGCTTGGCCAAAAGCTCGGCCTTGCGGGCCTGCGCGGCTTCCTGCTTGGTGATGCGCTCGGCTTCGCGTTCTAGCTCTCCCCGACGGGTACGCAGCTCGGCTTCGACTTCGCGCTGGGCCTTCAGCAGCACTTCTTTGCTTTCGACCTGCGCGTCCCGCTTGATCTGCTCGGCTTCGCTCTTGGCGGCATCGAGAGCGCGCTGCGCTTCTTCGCGTGTGGCCAGCGGCTGTGGTGCCACGCGACGACCGAAGAGCCAGCCCAGCAGCGCGCCCAGCGCAGCCAGCACAATGCCCACGGCATAGTTCATGGTTTGACCTCCAGAGGTTGACAAACGGTCCCGCTGTCGACGAGCACAGACGGCGTTTCGGGCCCATGGGACGCGATCTCGCGCTGCAGGCGATGGCGAGGGCGGGCCAAGGGGACCAGACAGCCCGTCGGCGTCACGACGAGGTCCAGCCCTTCGTCGTGTGGCTCGCACGGGACCGCAGAGAGCTGCTGACAGGAATGAAAGACCCCGACACGCAACGCGGACGAATGCGCGTGCAGAACGCGGTCGTAATACGCGCGTCCTTGCCCCAAGCGCTGACCGCGCGGATCAAAGCCCAGACCCGGCACGACAAACACGTCGATCGCGGACAGCGGTACCGACGCTGCATCGGGATGTGGTTCACGCAGGCCAAACGGCGCTGCAACAAGCTCGGCTTCGTCGGCGATGACTACGAAGTCAAGCTGGGGTGGTTCTTTGCTGCGAACGCGGGGGTAACAGGTGCGAATCCCGCGGGCGCGCAGGCGCTGACCAAGCGGTGCGGGATCCAGCTCATGTCCGACGGCGGCATAGACCGCAGTGGCGCCAACCTGGGACCAGTCGACCGCTTGTTCCAGCACATCGGCCACCTGCTCGCCAAGCTGCCTGGCCTGCGGGCTACCACTCGGAGGCGCGCAGGCCTTGCGACGGGCGCGAAGCTCGACACGCAGCGTCTGCTTCTGCATCCCGACGACCGCGAGCGCATCTGCGCCTAGCGAAGGCAGGGGGCGAGCCGGCACCGGAGCGGGTCGAGGATCGTGTTGCGATTTGCTGTCATCGGCTGGCACGCGCTGCGCTCGCTTTCGTCCCACTTATTCGGCTTGGGCACCGCGCTGGGTGCGGCGGCTGCGGCGTCCGGTGGTCGTCGCTCCGCTTCCCGCGGGGGCTTTTCCGGTGTCTGCCGGCGCGCTGGTTTCGCCGGGCGATACGGTGGTTGTTGCCGTCGACAACCGGGCCTCGACCTGGCCCAGCAGGTGCTCGACCTGGCTGCGCATGCTGGCGCGCAGGCGGGACTGGGACTGCTTCTCATGCGCTAGATCATCGGCGAGCTTGAGTGCGGCGAGCACGACATCGGACTGCGTCGCCACCTGCCGACTGCCCTTGAGCGCGTCGATGCGCTCGTTTACCGAGGCTGCCAGAGACTGGACGTACGACTCATCCGCATCGCTGCGCAGAATGTACTGCTGACCGCCGATGTGGATTTTGATCGTGCGCTTCACGGCGAGGCCGCACAATATCGGGCCACTGGCCAAAGTCAAGCACATCTCCCTCGGAGGGCATGCGATCCTGGCTACGCCATCTTCCCCTTGCGCGGGTCCGGCTGCGGGTGCTGTCGCAGCGCGGCGCGAGCCCGAAGCTAGCTGTTGTGGCGGAAGTGGATGATGTCGCCGTCGCGGACGATGTACTCCTTGCCTTCCAAGCGCGCTTTGCCGGCTTCGCGAACCTTGGCCTCGCTCTTGAACTGCATGAAGTCGTCGAAGGTCATGACCTCGGCGCGGATGAAGCCCCGCTCAATGTCCGAGTGGATCTTGCCGGCAGCGCGCACCGCGCTGGTGCCGCGGCGGATCGTCCAGGCGCGACACTCGTCGGGGCCAGCGGTCAGAAAGCTAATCAGCTCCAGCGCGGCATAGGCCGCTCGCACAAAGCGCGGCAGCGCGGTATCCGACAGTCCCAGATCGGCTAGAAACGCCTTCTGCTCGTCGGGCGAAAGCTCGGACAGCTCCATTTCCAGCTTGCCCGAAAGCGGGATGATCGACAGCTTGTTCGCCGCCGCATACGCGGAAAGCGCCGGGTCAATCGGCTTGTCGACATCGCCCTCGGCCACGTTGAGCACGATCAGAAGCGGCTTCAGCGTCAGAAAGCGATAGCCCGAGATAGCCGTCTGATCCTGCTCGGACAGCTCTAGATCGCGCAGCGGTTTGCCCTCTTCCAAGTGCGCCTTGAGCTTGCCCAAAAGCTCGATTTCGCCGGGCTTGCCTTTTTCTTTCTTCAAGCGCTCCAGGCGCTTCTCGATGGGCGCGAGATCGCCCAACGTGAGCTCGGTCTGCAGATCCTGAAGCTCGCCGAGCGGCTCTCCTGGCTTGCCGTCTTCGCTGGGGAAGGCTCGCACGACCTGCACCAGCGCCTCGACCTCGCGCATGGCGGGCAGCGCCGATGTATCCAGGCTGCGTCCGCCTGCACCGGGCGGAGCCGCAACGTCGACGAAGTGGATCTCGGCCAGCGTGATTTTTTTGGGGGTGTGAATCGCGGCCAGCGCATCGACGCGGGCATCCGGCACCTTGACGACGCCGAGGTTGGTCTTGCCGCTGCCGCGCGAGGCATAGCCCGTCTCGGCCTTCTGGCCGGTCAGCGCATTGTATACCGTGGTCTTGCCGCTTCCAGAGAAGCCCACCAGTCCGACTTTCATCCTTGCTCCCCGGTCTCACCCAGACGATGGACCTGAAAACCATTGCACAGTCCCGGCGGAAGTAGCACGGTTACCGCAAGCTAGGCAAATATAGAGAGCAGACCGCGCGCTCGACCGTATGCCGACAAAACCCGGACATAATCGCCGCCTGCATCCCTCCTGCCTGGCGCTGGCCGTATTGCTGGGCACAGCGATGGGATCGGGGCCTCTTTCCTTGCTGAATCTGCCCGCCGCGCGGGCCCAGCTTGCGGCCTTGGTGCCGGATCAGAAGGTCATTCCCGTCGAGGAGTTCTTCGAGGTGCTGCGCGACTATGGCACCTGGCTCGATTCGGACCGCTATGGCCACGTGTTTTGTCCGCATCCCGATGTTGTCGGCGTCGACTTTCAGCCGTACATGCGTGGGCACTGGACGATGTCCGAGTTCGGCTGGACGTTCGTGAGCAGCTCAAAGATTAGCTGGGTGACCGATCACTATGGCCGCTGGGTCGAGGTCGGCCTGCCCAATTGTTCATGGGCGTGGCTGCCCGGTCGCGACTGGAGCCCCGCCTGGGTCGAGTTTCGCGTCAGCGATCGCGTGATCGCGTGGCGACCGCAGCCCTACAGCGGGCCGCCGGTACGCATGGCGCTGCCGCCTGCGGTTCAATTGCCACGGGTGACGCTGCCGCCCGAGATCTTTTCGCGCGATGGTCGCGATGCCGGTTTTGTCGTCGTAAACGACAACGACTTCACCGCCCGTCGCATCGAGGGGGTCGCGCTGTCCGGCTCGCAGCTTTATGCCGCCCTGCGCGAAACCGAGCCGCTGCAGAATCCTCGTGCCGGCCTGCACTCGTCCGAGCGGCAGCAGATCGCGGCGCGCATCGTCGCCCGTCGCGAGGCTCTGGCCCAGGGCGTTGGCAGCGGCGGAACGGGCGGATCGGGCAGCACGGGATCGGGCAGCAGCAAGCCGGGGCTTGGCAGCGGTGGAACCGGTGGTGCGCAAGATGCCTCGGCGGCGGCTCCTCCCGAGCCAGCGCGTCGACGCAAGCCGGGCACTGCCGCAGCGCTACCGGGCACTGCGGGGCTGGGTACGGCGACGACGCTACGGGCTGGGGCGCAGGCTGCAGATGCCGGCAAGGAAGGCGATGGCAAGCGCACGCTGACGGGTGCGCAGCCAGGGCAGACGCCACCGACGCGCAGCACGCTGCCGGCTGGCCTGACGCCGGGTCAGCCCGGTGAATTCAGCGGCACCAAGGTGTTTGAGTGGGGCGGTCCCGACAAGAACAAGAAGCCCGCCGCCAAGCCGGGGACCCCCAAGCCCGAGCCAGCGCGCCGCGAATAGTCGTTCGCGTCGGCACGACGACGAGGCCGGTTAGCTGCGAATGCCCCAGTGCAGCTTGGTGCGCAGCAGGTCAAAGAACGATCGCTGCGGCGGACGGTGAATGCGCACGGGCGGCGCATCACTTGTGACCTCGACGAAGTCGCTGCTGCCGATGCGGTGGGTCCACTGGCCATCGACGGTCAGAAGCAGCTCATCGCCGCGTCCGCTGCTGCGTCCGGGGCGCACGACGATGCGCGAGCCAAGGCGAGTCACCACCGGTCGCGCAGTCAGCGTATGCGGGCAGATCGGGGTCAGCACGACCGCGTCCATGCCTGGCATCAGGATGGGGCCTCCCGCTGCTAGGTTGTAAGCCGTCGATCCCGTTGCCGTCGCGACGATCAGGCCATCGGCGCGGTACGTGGTGACCAGATCGCCATCGACCAGCGCTTCTAGCTCAGAGAGGCGGGCCTGGTTCGGCTGGCTGAAAACGACATCGTTTAGTGCGCTGCGCTCGGCCAGGGTTTCGACGACATCGCCGCTGCCGGTTGCGCTGCGCAGCACACGGCAGCGCAGTCGCCGCCGATCTTCGACGGGCAAGTGGCCGTCCAGGGCCGCGTGCAAGGTGACGACGGCCTCTTCGGGGGCACAGCAGGTCAGAAAGCCCAAGTGGCCCAGGTTGACGCCCAGAATGGGGATGCTGGCGCTCGCCCCATGTTGCAGGCGGCTCGACGGTGGCTGATCCGGCGCCCGTACGCCATCGGCAAGCAAGCTGGCGCCATAAAGCATCGTGCCATCGCCGCCTAAGACCACCAGCAGGCGAAGCTGTCCCAGCCCTGCAAGCTCGCGTTCTCCGACGCTGAAAAGGCTGGGTGGCGGATCAATGTAGTCACGCACCACCGCTTCCTGCAGGCCGCGGGCGCGCACCGCATCGACGAGCGTTCGACAAAGATCAATGGCTTCGCGTCGATCGCGCTTGAGTAAGAAGGCCACCCGTCCGGGGGTGGTCAAGCGGGCACCGCTCGCTTGGGCGTCGCTCGCGAACGAACCAAGTCGGCGCTGCCGCGATCGCGCAGGAATTCCAAGAAGGTGATCGCCGCCGGTAGCTCGACGGCTGGAACCTGCTCCAGAAGATCGCGAGCCTGCCGTCGCAGTGCCTCGCCCGGACCTTCGCTGGGGGGCAGTGGGCGGGGCAGCGGGGCATCCAGATCCGGCGGCGGCGCAACTTCACCCCAAGGAGGCGGTTCTTTCGAGGTCAGCTCGTCGCGGCGGAACCACTCTTGAATGTGCCAGTGCAAAAGCTCGCTGCGATAGCTGAACCAGCGCTCACGCTCGACGGGATAGTTAAGCAGTGCGTCTTTGAAGCGGCGAAACGCGCCTTTGCCGTCGATGCTGATCAGCAGGCGCTCGCGCAGGATGGGATCGGTAACCCCAGCCACGAAGCGCTCCATCCACTTGTACTGCTCGCGCGATGACGCGGGCTCGACGCGCAGAAAGGCATCGCCGCCGGTCATGACCCGGCTGCGTAGCTCGCTGACATTGGGGGCCGAATCAACGAGGGTAATGACCTCGCCCGTGCGGGTGTCTAGGAAGCTCTCGGTATCAGGGGCATTGCGCTCGACGGCTGTCTCTAGCTCTGCCCAACGGACCGCAATTACTCGCATACGCCATCACTCCACCATCGAGCCCCGCGCGACGCACCAGGAGCGGTTCGGCGAGGCTGCGATCCTTCGAGAATCTCTGCGAAATAGGCCAACAAACCAACTTCCAGGCTATTCGCCTCACGCGATGAAAGCAACAGACGACAGCCGGGCTTGCCATCGTGGGTTGGCGAACCTGGGCACAGAGGCCGCCCCCTGGGCAAAGTTCTGGCTTGCGCAAGCGCGTGTGCGTAGGATCCCATTCTGAGATGGTGGCGATGTCCAGGATGCTCGGCTGGTCCAGGCAGAGGTTGCGTCGCAGAATGGGCGCCGCCCTGCCCATTGGGTCGGGTCTACGCCCGCTGCCCGAGCGCGGCTGAGCCATGTGCGGCATCGCTGGGTATCTGGGTCGCCCGCCTGCGCCCTTGCCAGTTGTCGAGGAAGCGCTGCTGTCGGCGCAGCGCCACCGTGGACCCGACGAGCAAGGCCGCCTGCGCTTTCAGGCTCGCGACGGGACCCTTGGACAGCTGGTATCGACGCGCTTGGCCATTGTCGATCTCAGCCCGGAAGCCAGCCAGCCGATGCGCAGCCTCGACGGACGTCTTTCGCTGAGCTTCAACGGCGAGATCTACAACCACCAGGCGCTGCGTGATGCGCTGCGGGCCGAGGGGGCGCAGTTTCAGTCGCACAGCGACACGGAAGTGATCCTGGCTGGCTATGCGCACTGGGGCGATCGCCTGTGGCCGCGGCTGCGCGGCATGTTCGCGCTCGCGTTGTGGGATGCCGCACGCGACGAGCTTCGCCTGCTGCGCGATCCCATGGGGCAGAAGCCCTTGTACCTGTGCAGCGACGGGCTGTTAGCGCACGATGGGCTTGCTCGACACAAGACTGAGGCGACGTACCTGTGCTTTGCATCTGAGGTACGAACGCTGCTTCTGGCTCAGACGGTGCCGCGACGCATCGATCGCCACGCGCTGACCGGCTTTCTGACGTGGGGCAGTGTTCCCGAGCCGCACAGCGTCGTGGATGGCGTGCGGCCCCTGCCGCCGGGACACATGCTGCGTCTGCGGGTGACGCAGCAGCGACTGCAGATCGACCCTGCAACGCTCGTCGCTGTTCTGCCTGCAGCCGAGCCGATCGATCCGCTAGCCCAGCCGGTGGGTGCAGCCGCGCATGCTCGAACCGAAAGCGATCGGATCGCCGCCCTGCGCAGCGCTCTTGCCGACACCGTGTCAAGCCACCTGCAAGGTGACGTTCCCGTCGGGATCCTGCTGTCGGGAGGCATCGACTCGACGAGCATCGCGGCCTGGGCGCGCTGCGTGGCGCCTGCACACGATCTGTGGGCCTTTACCTTGGCCACGGGGTTGCCTGGCAGCGACGAAGAAGTGGCACAGGCGCGGGCCACGGCGCAGGCGCTGCGGCTGCGGCACCATGTGGCGCGGGTCTCGTCGGATGATGCCGCGACGCTGGCTCCGCGCTGGCTGGCCGCGCAAGACCAGCCCACCGTCGATGGCGGCAATACGTTTCTGATCTGCGAGCACGTCCATCAGGCCCGGTGCAAAGTGGTCCTAAGCGGTGCCGGCGGCGACGAGCTGTTTTTGGGCTATGGCCTGCACCAGCGGTTTGCCGCGGCGTGGGCTGGCTATCGTGTGCTTTCGACGTGGCTGCGGCGGTCCGGGCTGTCGATGGTCTGGGCCAGCGATGATCGCGTCGCGGCTTGGCTGTATCAGCGTCAGCGTCGCCTGTTTGCGCCGCAGCTCATCACCCGCCTGCTTCTGCCGGGTCTGCGCGACACGCCGATTCTTGGGCCAACTCTTGCTCCGCCATTTCTTAGCGAGCCTTGGGCGGCGGGCGGTGATTCTCAGACGGCGCGGGTCGAGGGGCTGCTTCGTGTACAGGCCTTTGAACAGCAGAACTATCTGCGCAACACGCTGCTGCGCGACGGAGACATCCTGTCCATGGCCCACTCGGTTGAGCTGCGGCTGCCTTGGTGCGACCCCTGGCTGTGGCTGTGGCTGCAGGCGCTGGATCCGATTTTTCCGACGGGGCAGCGCGGAAAAAGCCTGTTGGTCGCGGCGGCTCCCAAGGGCGACCGCTGTGTGGCGCAGGCGGCGCAGTGTCCAAAACGCGGCTTCGATCTGCCGCTTGATGCGTGGCTGCGCGGGCCCCTTTTTTCCGCGGCGTCGCGGCTTTTTTCCGACGAAGCATTGATCTCCTCGGCCGGCCTCTTGCCGCACCGGGTTTCGCGGCTGTGGTCGATCTTTTTGGCACTACAGGCCAGTCCTTCTGCGCTGCGTCGGCGTGTGGCACACCGCATCTGGGCGCTTTTCGTGTGGCTGGCGTATGTTCAGAAGCACGCTCTGCACTTTGACTAGGATCGCTTACGGCCAACCAAGGACGCTGCGTGCGCGCTTTGTTTCTAAATCAGTTCTATGCCCCGGACATCGCAGCGACGGCACAGGTGCTGAGCGCGCTGTGCGAGGACTTGGCCGCGCGAGGGCATGATGTGGCTGTGCTGTGCAGCAGTGCGCGATATCGAACGCCGCACCATGGCTTTGTGCAAAGCGCCGACGAAGCCGCGGTCTCACAGGCCGAACATGGCCAGGATCGCGATGCTGTGACCGAGCAGCGAGCCGGGGTCCAGGTCCATCGCGTCGCGCTGCCGTCGCCGACTGCCGCCACAGCACGCTGGGCCTGTTCAAACACGGGCAAGCTGGCGCTTCGTCTGCTGCAAGAGGCGCGCTTTTCCGTCGGAGCGTACCTTCGACTGCGGCACCTTGTGGCAGCGCAGCGGCCGGATGTGCTGGTGGCGATGTCGACACCGCCGACCTTGCTGCTGTTGGCGCTGAGCGTCGGGCGTGGTTCGCGGCTGCCCGTCGTGTACTGGGTGCAAGATGTCTATCCCGATCTGCTGTGGGCAAGCGGGCTCTTGCAGCGAAAAAAGCCGCTGCACCGTCTGATTTGCGCTGGGCTTGCCTGGGGGGCACGGCGTCTGTATCAGCGCCCCGACGCTGCCATTGCGCTCGACGAGGCAATGCGTGATCGCCTGCGTGCCGCGGGCTTCCCGGCCGAGCGCCTGCACGTCATCGATCACGCCGCCCGAAGTGCGTCCTTGCGGCCGGTCCCGGTGGCAGAAAATCGCGTGCGACGGCTGCTTTCGCTGACACCTGCAGACTTCGTTGTCTGCTACGCCGGCAATCTGGGTCGTGGGCATGACTTTGCGACGGTGGCCGCAGCGCTGCCCCTGCTTGCGGACGAGCCAGCGTTGGCTCGCGTTCACATGGTGTTCATCGGTGAAGGCGAGGGCCGTGGCGCGCTGCTGCGGGCTGTGCCAGCGTCACTCAGGTCTCGCGTACACGCTCTGCCGCCGCAAGAAGCCGCGCTGCACCGCGATGTTCTTTCCGTCGGAGACATCGCGCTGGTCACGCTGGGCACCGACTTTGCCGGCCTGATGACGCCCAGCAAGATCTATCCGCTGCTGGCTGCCGCGCGGCCCATCTTGTATGTCGGTCCAGCGACGGGACGGCTCGCTGATTTGTGCGCTGGCTGGCCCCATGGACAGGCCGTGGGCGAGCGCGTAGAAAACGGCGATGCGCACGGCTTTGTCGCAGCGCTACGCCGCCTATACGACGATGTCCAGCGACGGGAAGCGATGGCGGCGCAGGCCCGACGCTTGGCCGAAGAGCGCTTTGATCAGCACCTGGCCACCTCTCGCCACGAGGCGCTTCTGCAGCGCGTGATCACCGAACATCGTGCGACCGTCGCGGCAAGCTTCAGCAGCCCGACCCCGTGGCCGAGGCGAACATGAGAGCGCTGTCGCTGAGCCTGCTGTTGTCGGCGATCCTGGCGCTGATCTTGACGCCGCTGGTGCGTGCGCTGGCGCTGCATCTGAATGCACTCGATCCGTTTTCGGCTCGCAAGATCGTGTCCCCGCGGCCGATTCCGCGCATGGGCGGGCTGGCCGTCGCGCTTGCGTTTTACGCGACGCTGGCCGCGCTGTGGCTGGCCGGCAGTGTGCTGACCCGAGCGACGCTCTCGCCCGACACGCCTGTGCTGGGCATCCTCATCGGCAGCTTGCCGATCTTGCTGATCGGTGTGCTCGATGATCTGCGCGGCCTGCAGGCCCTGCCCAAGCTGTCCGTCGAGGTCTCGGTCAGCGTCGGGCTGTGGCTGGCCGGTCTGCGGATCGAGCCGACGCATCTTTTGGGACTGTCCGCGGCAAGTGACTCGGTTGCTGCGGTCTGGCCCCCGACGCTGATCAGCGTGTTTTCCTGCCTGTTGACGGTGGCTTGGCTGGTCGGCGTCATGAATGCCACCAACCTGATCGATGGCCTAGATGGCTTGGCCAGCGGGGTCGCGTTCTTTGCTTTGTCGACGACGGCAGTGGCGGCGCTTTTGCGCGGCGATCTGCTGCTGGCGCTGCTGGCGTGCGCGCTGGCCGGAGCGGTGCTGGGGTTCTTGTTTTACAACCTGCAGCCCGCGTCGATTTTCCTCGGGGATGCGGGCAGCCTGTTTCTGGGGTATCTGCTGGCCGCGACGGCGATCTGGTCGGTGCGCAAGGCGGCAACGGCTGTGTTGCTGGTGGGGCCGGCGGTGGCGCTGGGCTTGCCTCTTTTGGATACGTCGCTGACCATCTCGCGGCGCCTGCTTTCCGGGCGACCCTTGATGCAAGGCGACGGCGATCATGTCCACCACCGCCTGCGCGGCCTGCTGGGGGTGCGGCGAGCCGTCTGGCTGCTGTACGGCGTCTGCGCGGTGTTTTCCGGGCTGGCTCTGGCCATGCTGCTTGGGGACAAGACGACGGCGCGGGTGGCGCTTGCCTTGTCGTTGGTCGTTGCGCTGGTCTTGGGCTGGGCTCTGGGGTATCTGCGCGCGGGACCACGTGGCTTGTGGCAGGCGCTGCGTCAGCGACGGCAGACACGGGCTCGGCTGGCGGCTATCCAGGTCGCGGTGCAGCAGGCAGCGCAGGCCGTCGACGTGGCGGCATTGAATCGAGGGCTCTCGTCGCTGAGCAGTGAGCTACATGGCACGCCCCAAGTGACGTGCGATCCCCCGTCGCTGCATTCGCCCACGTCCGAGTGCTATCCCATCGGTGCCCAACAAGAGGTGCTCGGTCAGCTCTGCATCACCGACCGCCGCGAGCCGTCGACTCCCGACGAGCAGGCGCTGTTACAGCTCCTTGCCGATCTGCTTGCGCCGACGCTGGCTCGCGTGCGGAAGCTCTCTGGCTAGCGCTCGGGGTCTTCGTCTTTACCGTCGCGGCGCTTCACCGTGGTCTTGCTGCGCACCTCGGGCTTGACCACGGCCTGATCGTTGGGGATGAAGCGAATCTCGGTCTTGATCTCAAACGACAGCGAGGTCAGGAGCTTTTGCAGCTCTCCCGACAGGTTGACGGTCTGCAGGAACTTGCGGATCTCTTCGCTGATGATCCGCAGGACCTCGTCTTTCGACGCAGAGGCCTGCACCATCAGGTACGCCGCCACATCGCGCGGCAGGTTGAATTCGGAAACCAGGCGCCGGATGCCGTCTTCGGTGTTGCTGATCGCCGATGAGCCGACGTTGATGGCGCGGCGAACGACCTCTGGAAGAAGCTTTTCCAGCCGCTCGCGCAGGCGCCGTTCGTCGCTGTTTTCGTCAGAGCCAGGTGCCGACCAGCCATCGCGACGCTCTTTGGCATCGCCCCCCGTCGAGCCAGAGCCTGCGGGCCCAGCAACAGTTCCGAACGATCCAGAAGACCCAGACGGTGGCGATGGCGGCATGCGACTACACTGCCAGGGGGTCTGCGACCGGGTCAAGTTTGCCGCACGGCGCTGCAGTCCGCGCTGCGGCGATCGCAGGTGCAAGGCGAGCGACGGAGCAGGGGACGATCTGTTATGAAAAGAACAGCATGCAGGCTTCGATGAGTGCAGACAGCGCGGCGTCGACGGACTTCACGCAGCCTCAGCGCTTGCGCGGGTCGGCGGGACAGCACCGCGGCGTGCTGCTGATCCATGGCTTTACCGGCTCGCCGTATGAGCTGCACCTTTTGGCGCAGCGCATCCACAGCGCCGGGTATCACTGCGCGCTGCCACGCTTGGCGGGCCATCACGACAGCCTGTCCGCCTTGGCCAAGACGCGCTGGCCGGACTGGCTGGCCAGCGCCGAGGATGCGCTGCACGCGCTGCATCGCGAGATCGCGGCCCAGTCTGCGCAGCCACCGCGGATCGCGATCGTCGGCCTGTCCATGGGCGGGCTTCTGACGCTGGACTTGGCGCGTCGCTACCCTGTGCTTGGCGCGTCCGACGAAGCCGCCGTCGCCGCGCAGCGTCCCCAGATTGTGGCGATCTCGACGCTTGCGACCCCGCTGTTTCTGCACCCTCGCAGCGAGCGCGCCATCCGCCGCATCGCCCGCACGCCGGGTCTGCGCGCGTTGGCCGTGCCCAAGCTGTTCGGAGGCGATATCCGCGAGACCCAAACGCCCCGCCTGCCGCTTAAGCCCAAGGCCATGCCGTTTGTCTGTTTGGATAGCTTGTTGGATCTGATGGCGCTGGTGCGTGGGCGGCTCAGCGACGTGCGGCAGCCGGCTCTGCTGATGCACGGGCTTCACGATCACACGGTCCCCTATGCCTCGCTGGCGGAGCTTTCGCGCGGGCTGGGCACGGCGGCGTCGCAGCTTCGCGTGGTGGCGCTGCCGCGCAGCTATCACTTGCTGCCGCTGGATGTCGAGCGCGAGATCGTCTTTGCCGAGGTGCTGGCTCACCTCGATCGTTCTCTTTAGCCCTCTGCATCCCCGTCCCCAGACTGCAGTCCGCAGACCGTAGTACACTGCGCCGCCCGCGAGCGCGAAACGCCGCGCGGCACCGCACACATCACCATGGCCGTTGTTCATCGCGTAAAAAACCAGGCCCAGCGGGCTTCTGCCTCGACGGGAACAGCCTCTCGATCGGCGGCGGGCGCAGCGGATCATGCGCTGGGGCGTCCGCGTCCGCTTTTGACGCCGCGTCAGATCCATGCCTTCTTGGATCAAAGCGTCGTCGGGCAAGAAGAAGCCAAGCGGGCTGTGGCGGTGGCGGCTTATGCGCACCAGCGGCGCTCGACGCTGTCTCCAGCGGAAAAGCGGCTGATGCAGAAGTCGAACTTGCTGCTGCTGGGGCCCACAGGCTCGGGAAAGACCCTGCTCGGACGCAAGCTGGCCGAGTGCTTGGACGTACCGCTTTCCATCGTCGACGCCACCGAGTACACCGAGGCGGGGTACTACGGCAAAGACATCGAGTCGATGGTCGCCGACCTGTTGCATACCGCCAACTACTCGATCGAGAACGCGCAGCGCGGGATCATCTTTATCGACGAGATCGACAAGCTCGCGCGACGGAGCCAGAGTTATAAGACCGGCGGCGGCACGCGCGACATCGGCGGCGAAGGCGTGCAGCAGGCGCTGCTGAAGCTGCTCGAAGGACGGCAAGCCCTGGTGCCGCTGCACGGGGCGCGAGCGACGCACAAGTCAGACTTTGTGCAGATCGACACCAGCGACATCCTGTTCATTGCGGCGGGGACGTTTAGCGATCTGTTCGACTATCGACAGACGCGGGCCATCGGTTTTGCCGACAGCGACGAAGGCAACGGGCGACGGCATGAGCCGGGCCGCATCGCCAGCGACACCCTGATCGCGTACGGCATGCTCGCCGAGCTTCTGGCGCGCTTGCCGGTGCGCGTGCAGCTACAGCCGCTTCGCGAAGAGGAGCTGCTCGATGTCCTGCGTATACCTCCTGATTCGTTGAGCAGGCAGTATGTACATCAACTTGCTCTCGACGGGGTCGAGCTGCAGTTCAGCGAGGACGCACTGCGCGCCATCGCCCGCGCCGCCTTGGCTGAGCGCTCTGGCGCCCGCGGACTGCGCAGCCTGATGGAGAGCGTCTGCCGTGACCTGCTCTTCGAGGGGCCCGAGCGCCGCGGCGAGACCGTCGTCATCGATCGGGCCTTCGTCGAGTCTCGGCTTGCGTCGCGCTACCCACTGGCTGGCCCGTGAAGCGTGGCAGAACCGCGCTGGCCTGGCTGCAGCGTGGGCTGATCCTTGCGGGAGGGCTTCCGGCTCTGCACATGCTGTACCGGGTCACCCTGGCGCTGCGACCTGGCGGCCCCGGCCTGGGCAAGCCCGTGATCGAGAACGTGGCGCAGGGCAGCGGACGCTGGGCGCTTTATTTTCTGCTGCTTAGCTTGGCGATCACGCCGGTCCGCCGGGTCTTTTCGCTGCACTGGCTGGCGCGCTTTCGTCGCACGCTGGGGCTGCTGGCGTTCTTCTATGCCGGCCTGCACGCTGCGACGTGGCTGCTCGACCGTGGCCGCCATTCCGCGCTCTCGCTCGCGCAGAGCATCCTGAGCGACGTGGCTCAGCGGCCGTACATCGCGCTGGGGGCCGCGGCGTTTTTCGGCTTGGTGCCGTTGGCTGTGACCTCGACCCGCGCCATGATTCGCCGCCTGGGTCCAGCCTGGCAGCGCCTGCATCGTCTGGTGTATGGCGTGTCGCTGTTGGCGGTGCTGCACTTCGTATGGCGGGCCGAACAAGACGCGTGGAGCGCCGTTCTGTGCGGGATGATCTGGCTAGCGAGCATGGCGCTGCGCCTGGTGTTTTGGGCGCGCGATGTACAGCGCGCTTGGTCCGAAGACAGCGACGCGACCTAGGTCAGCGTGCCAGTGCTGCCCTCGGGCAACGGGCCTATTGGTAGGGCAGGGGAGACTTGCCATCCCACTTGGCGGGAGGAATGGCGCTCGGGCGATCGATGCGCTCGGCTTCGGTGCAGCGATTGAGAAGCTCTTCTTCTTTGCTGGGCGTGCCCATAAAGCACCGCCACATGCCATCGCCACCGTCGGTATCTCCACCGTCGCTGGGCTTCTGTTGTGGGGTGTCTTCGCCCCAAAAATTCGCGACTTCGGCGCAGGTCATCTGGCTGGTGACAAACAGCAGACCTGCAGCCAAGATCGCCAAGCGCAGCGACGAACGAAGGTCTGTCGCGCTTGCCTTGCTTTCGCCCCCCTGGACGCTGCGGTGATCGACTTGCATTAGTCCACCTCGCAGAAGTTGCGACGGCAGGTGCCCACCGAGCAGGTCATGCCGTCTTTGCACTCGCCGCAGTTGAGCAGGCCGCCTTGGACGTTCTTTTCAAACCAGCAGTGGCACGCATCTTTGGCCGGCGCGGGCGTCAAGGGCGCGCCGTCGCTCGCCTTGGCAACCCGCATCGCGCACTGCGGGACAAAGCCATGGGTGACCTGCATCGGCAGCGTGTCGCGAGCGGCGACCTTTTCTTTGCCACTTAGGATGTCAGCGACGCGGGCTGCGGCCAAAGACAGCGCCTGCGTCGGTCGCACCGGATCCGCGAGCATGAGCAGATGCATGTATCCCCACAGCGGATAGTGCCCGTCGCGGACGTTCTGTTTGTCGAAGGTGTTGGTCTTGCGATCGGGGAAAAACGCGCCGCGCTGGCCGATCGACTGGAACCCCAGGACGCGCACATCGGCGCGCCGCCGGTCGATCAGCGTCGTGGGCAGGATGCTGAGCGCGGTTGCAGGTTCCATGGTCAGGCTGGTGAAGACCTCGTCGGGTGACGTCACTTGGCGGCCCGTGCGCCAGTTGCCGATGGGCAGCTTGATGCGCGGCGACAGCAATAACGGCCCGGCATCTTGATCGCTCAAGTGGACAACAGCAGAGTCGTTCAGCCACGGCTTGACCTTGGCCATTTGGCCTTCGCCAAAGACGAAGTGGGCCTCTTCGGCGTGGATCGCTGCCTCGGTGGCTTGGGCGGACATCACCATGGCATACGGCGAGATCGGCCCCAGCACATCCAAGACGCCCGAGATCGGCTTGGTGGCCAGCTTTCGGCACGACGCGGGGAACACATCGGATACGGCGACATGAATGTGGGTGCCGTTTGCATCAAGCTCGCAGGTCTTTACCGGCGAGCGATCAAGGGGCCATACCTTGGCCGTGCCCTTCAAACAGGCACCGGAGGCGCAGGGTCCCGTCGGGCTGGTGTCTAGGACAACGGACTCAGCGGCCCGGCAGCTTGTGGTCACTTGCCAGATGACGGGCAGCGGATTGGCGTCGTCGAGCTGCAAGAACTGAGCGATCTTTTCGACGTACTGCTCGGCGGCTGGCGTGGTGGCCACATACACCGCGTTTTTCACGTCAGAGCATGGGCCGGCCTGCGCTGGCGAGGCCCAGCAGACCAGACCGCAGAGCGGCAGCAGGGCCACGTGCCGCGCCCGCCTTGCGAACGAACGAACCAACGAAACCGCAGCGACCTCGATGGATTGCGAGATGTGCGTGGCTGTCCACATGCGGCGCAGCCTAACACAGTCAAGTAGTGCGACCTACCATTTCCTAGCTGTGGGGATTGTCGCCAAGCCTTGGGCGCAACCCGCGCCTGGGCTGGTCGATAACTCAGGGCAGGCAAGCACATCGCGGCTCGTCTGTTTCGGCACGAAAACCCAGGCATGTGGCGAGAGCAACGGGACACGCCGCACAGCCAGCCCACGTCGGACGCGGCGTGATATCCTGCACACGAGGCGATAAGAAAATGGCGACGACCAGTAAGCTCAGCCGACCCTACATTTCTAGCCGTTTCGTCTTGGAGCTCGACGATGGCGGCGGCTCGCAGAGTGTTGGCACCCTGCAGAGCATCGAGGGGGGAAGCTTCAAGTCTGATGTCGTCGACGAGAAAGTCGGCAGTCAAGCCATCGTGATGAAGTACTCGGGCCGACCGAAGTTCGACGAGGTCACGGTGCAGGTCGGTATGGTCATGGCGCCGCGCTTCTGGAAGTGGATCTCCAAGAGCTTCAGCTACGAGGCGGAGCGTCGCAATGGCTCGCTCGTCGCGCTGGACTTCGACAACCGCGAGCGCTGGCGTCGCAACTTCTTCGGGGCCCTGATCAAAGAAGTGGCCTTCCCAACGCTCGATGGCTCCGCGAAGGAGCCGGCGTATATGACGGTCAAGTTTGTCGTCGAGAACATCGAAGACGACAGCGGCCGCAAAGGGACGAAGCACACGGCAGAGCAAGAGTCCAAAGGCGAGTGGGACAAGCAACGCCTGTGGCTGCCGTCGATGTTCACGTTCAAGGTCGATGGATTGACGGGCAAAGAGCAAGAGACCGTGAAGATCGATAGCTTCACCGTCAAGCAAGAAGTCATCGATGTTCCCGTCGGTGGCAAGCTGCTGACGACCAAAGAGCCGGGGCGTGTTGATTTTCCCAATCTCGCCGTCACGATTCTGCAGCGCGACGCCGATCCATGGATGAAGTGGTGGGATGACTTCGTGCGCAGCGGCAACCACGAGCAGTCGAAACAGAAGACGGGTCACATCTCGTATCTGAAGCGGACAGCGACGGGGCCAGGGATCCTAACTGGCGAGCCGCTGCTGGAGCTGGATCTATTCGGGCTCGGCATCTTGGGCGTAAGCCCGGTCAAGCACGAGTCCAAGCAAGTTCAGCTGCAGAAAGTGAAGCTGGACTTGTACGTCGAGTCGATGGCCCTGCGCGGTGGCCAGGGAACGGTCTCAAGCTAGCTAGACACGTCGTCGAGGAAACCTCGCCTCGCCCTTCGTACAGCGTCTCTTTTTCCCCCTTACTTCGTCGCTGCAGCCTGCAAGAACCTCGCCCTGAGACACGGATCCCGCCTAGGCTGGTGGGCCGCTGGCGTGGCCTGTCACGGCCCTTGTCAGGCACACAAGCAAGATATATACCGTGAGTTCGATTTTTCGCTCTACCCGACGGAGACAGCGTGGTAGGGTAACTTTTAGTCGGTCGTAGGGAGTGGCGTCATGTCGATGGAGATGAAGCAGAGCCTCAAGCTATCGCAGCAGATGGTGATGACACCGCAACTGCAGATGGCGATCAAGCTGCTGCAGATCTCGCGCATGGAGTTGGTGGAGCAGGTTCGCGAGGAGCTCAAGGAAAACCCACTCCTTGAAGACTCCAGCGATACAGAGACCGAGATCTCGCGCGATGACCCGGTGGTGCGGGCAGAGAGCAGCCTGCTCGGCGAAACGGAACAGGTCGTCGACGCCGGGGCGCAGAAAGAGTCGCGCGAGATCGAGCAGGAAGTTCCGACGGGAACGCAGGCCGCAGGCGATGTCGATTGGGAGACCTATGCCGAGAACATGGCGACGGCTCCGAGCATGCCTTCGTATCGCCCGGACAATGACGAGATGCCGGCGCTAGAACAGGCGGCCACAACAGGACCGTCGCTGAGCGAGCACTTGATGATGCAGCTGCAGATGGCCAAGCTGCCACCCGACGAAGAGCGCTGCGCCATCCTGATCATTGGCAACCTCGACATGGACGGCTATCTGAAAGAGCCGCCGCTGTCCGATATCGCGCAAGAGGCAGACGTCGAGCAGGATGTCGCCGAGCGAGCGCTTAGGAAAGTGCAGCGCTTTGATCCCGTCGGTTGTGCGGCGCGCACGCTGCAGGAGTCGCTGCTGGTGCAGGCGGCAGTGCTGGATATCGACGATGACGTGCTCGTCAAGATGCTGACGGACCACCTGGTCGATCTAGAGAAGAAAAACTTTGCCCGGATCGCTCAGAAGCTGAAGGTCGACGTCGAAGAAGTCTATGAAGCCGCGCGCGATATCCAGCGCTTGGATCCGCGTCCGGGACGCGAGTACACGACAGAGCGCCCCCAGTACATCACGGCAGACGTGCATATCCACAAGGTCGGGGATCGCTACTTCACGCAGATCAACGACGATGGCTTGCCGAAGCTGCGCATCAGCAACTACTACCTGGACACGCTGAAGAGCAAAAACCAAGACAAGGCGGCCAAGGACTATGTGCAGGAACGCCTGCGCTCGGCTCGCTGGCTGATCGACAGCATCCAGCAGCGACAGAGAACGATCGTCAAAGTCACCGAGTCGATCCTCAAGTTCCAGCGCGACTTCTTCGAGAAGGGCATCAGCCATCTCAAGCCGCTGATCTTGCGCGACATCGCCAACGACATCGGCATGCACGAGTCGACGATCAGCCGGGCGACCAGCAACAAGTATGTACACACGCCGCAGGGACTGTTTGAGCTCAAGTATTTCTTCAACGCCGGCATCAATCGTGAGGATGGCGGCGACGACATCGCCAGCGAGGCGGTCAAGCGCCTAATCAAACAGCTCGTCGGAGACGAAGACTGCAAGCACCCATATTCCGATCAGAAGCTCGTCGAGCTTCTGCGCGAGAAGCACAAGATCGACATCGCTCGCCGCACCGTCGCTAAGTATCGCGAGCAGCTGGGCATCCTGCCGTCAGCCCAGCGCAAGCAGGTTTTTTAGTTGCGCAAGCTGCTTGACTGGCAGCGCAATCAGCACTAGACAGCTTCCACTTCGCTAGTGGACCTTCCAAAGAACTGTCACATCCGACCCATACGCTGACCGTACGCCTGAGCCCCGCTTCGGTCTTGGGTCCACAAGCCCACTCAAAACCAGAGGACTGCGATGCAACTCTCTTTCACATTCCGCTCGACGGAAGCGAACGAAGCACTCAAGGAATACGCCAAAGAGAAGCTGGAGCGCATCCACAAGTACTTTCCAGAGCCGATCAAAGTCCACGTGGTCTACTCGCAGCAGCGCGGGTATCTGCATGCGGCCGACGTGCAGATCACGCTGAGCACAGGCTTGGTCGTCAAAGGCATGGAAGCCAGCGAAGATTTCTTTTCGGCCATCGATCTGGTGATGGCCAAGATCGAACGGCAGCTGCGTCGGTACAAAGACCGCATCCGCGATCACAAGCCAGCGGCAGGTCCGCAGCGCTCGCTGACGCACCGGGTTTTTTCCGACGAGGGGCACGCACCGACGGCAACCAAGACGGCGGCAGAAAAGGTCGCCCCCGCGGCTGCTTCCCCGCCTGCGCAGCCGCCTGCGGTGGAAAGCCCGCGCATCATCAAGGAAGACAAGTTCATTGCCGAGCCGCTTTCCGTCGATGAAGCGATCATGCGCATGAACCTTTTGCACGAGAGCTTCCTGTGTTTCAATAACATCGAGACACACCAGATCAATGTCGTCTACCGTCGAGACGATGGCACATACGGCCTTATTGAGACCACGCACTAGCCGGTCCATGCAAAAGGACTGGGAGGCGTGTCCTGCTGGGTGTTCACTCGACGTGTGGGGACGGCTCCTCACACGCGCGTACGTCGCAGAGGGCGGTGAGCGCCGATGAAGATCACGGACTTCATCCGGCCCGAGCTGATCGTTCCCGAGCTTCAGGGACAGAGCAAGCCGCAGGTTATCGCCGAGCTAGCACGCCAGCTTGCGCGTACGCAGCCCAGTGTCGACGTCGACGTGCTGACCCGCGTGCTGATGGAGCGAGAGGAGCTAGCCAGCACAGCCATCGGCGAAGACATCGCGATTCCCCACGGCAAGCTGGACAGCGTCACCCGTCTGATTGGCTGCTTGGGGCGCTCGACGCGTGGCATTGACTTTGACTCGCTTGACAAAAAGCCGACGCACTTGTTTTTCGTGCTCATTGCTCCTGAGAGCTCGACGGGGATGCACCTAAAAGCGCTGGCTCGCATCAGTCGCCTGTTCAAGGACCCGGACTTCCGAGTCCGTCTGATGCGCGCGGGCTCGGCTGGCGATCTGTTCCGCATTCTTGAAGAAGAAGACGCCCGTTACTAGCCGCGACATCCGTCGCGCAAGGACGCAAAGACGATGGCCGGTGTCTCTGTTCACTCGCTGCTGGAAGCCGAGGCTGGCTTGGCGCTATCCGTCATTGCTGGGCGCGGTATGTTGCAGCGCAAGATCGGCGGCGCACGCATCCAAAAGCCGGGCTTGGCACTGACCGGCTATACCCAGCATGTCCATGCCGAGCGCCTGCAGGTCCTTGGCATGACCGAGATCGCGTACCTGCGCAGCCTGGATGAAGTGGGGCGAAGGCATGCGGCCAAGTGCTTGGCGTCGCTGCGGCCCTGCGTGGTGGTCGTGACGCGAGGGCTCGAAATCCCGCCCGAGCTATCGGCCGCGATGGACGAGCACGAAGTGCCCCTGCTCAGCACGCCGCTTATGTCTTCGGTGTTCATCAATCGCGTCACCAAGGTCTTGGAGATGCGCTTGGCTCCGTCGACGACCGTCCACGGTGTGTTGATCGATGTCTTGGGGATCGGCATCCTGCTTTTGGGCAAGTCCGGCATCGGTAAGAGCGAAGCCGCGCTGGACTTGGTGCTGCGCGGGCATCGCCTGGTGGCTGACGACATCGTCGAGATCAAGAAGCGCATGCCGGACCTCTTGATCGGTGCCAGCAAAGAGCTCTTGAAGCACCACATGGAGATCCGCGGCCTCGGGATCCTGAACGTGAAGGACCTGTTTGGCATCTCGGCCGTGCGCGACACCAAGAAGGTCGAACTGGTGATCGAGCTGACCGACTGGAACGAAGCCGAAGAGTACGATCGCTTGGGCGTTGAAGAGCGTCGCTATGCCATCTTGGATGTGGCACTGCCGATGCTGCGTGTCCCGATTCGTCCAGGGCGCAATATTGCGTCGCTGATCGAGGTTGCAGCACGCAACCAGCTGCTTAAACACCAGGGCAAGCACTCGGCGCGCGAGTTTCAAGAGCGCTTGAATCGTGCCCACAGCGAGCAAGCACAGCAGGCGCCGGCTCCCACGCCGCCCGACGAGATCGAGTAAGCCCGCGAGGGGCGCCTAGCACGCCTGCGGGCGCAGTCTTTCGATCAGCTGAGCGCAGCTGAGCTTTTCTTCGCTGCGTGTCGACAACTGCCGCAGCGGGTACAAGCCCTTTTGAACTTCGTCTTCTCCGACGAAGACGATCCAGTCTAGGCCGGCGGCCTCGGCGTACTGCAAGTGCTTGCCGGGGGCGGTGGCGGCGAGACTGATGCGCGCTGGGATGCCCTGCGAGCGCAGGCTTTGGGCGATGCGCTCTGCGCTCTCTCCGACCGAGCCGGTGCCTTCGCTGCGCTTGGTTCCAAACACCAGCGGGGCGATCAAGACAGGACGCGCGCTGCCCATCGCACCGCCCGCTTGTTCTTTGAGCAGCTCGATCAGGCGCTCGACGCCAAACGAGAAACCGACCGCTCCTTGCGGCATGCCGCCGTATAGGCCGATCAGATCGTCATAGCGTCCTCCGCCGGCAAAGCTCAGCTTGCCCCCAAAGCGCTCGACGTAGGCTTTGGCCTCGAAGATCGGCCCGGTGTAATAGTCCAAGCCGCGGGCCAGCGTTGGATCGACGGTGACGCGGTCGGCAAAGCCCAGGCCGTGCGCTCGCGCCATGATGTACCGCAGCTCTTCGACGCCACTTAGCCCCTCGGCATCGTCTTTTAGACCCTGCGCTGCATGATCCAGATAGCCCTGGCCAGCGAGATCCGCCTGTCCTTCGAGCAGACCCAGCTGGCCTAGGAATGCGCCGAACTGCGAAGCGTCGATGCCGTACGCCACCGCTTCTTGCCGAATGCCATCGAGGCCGATCTTGTCGCGCTTGTCGAGGGCTCGCAGTGCATCGGCTTTCTTTTCGGCCGGGATGCCCGCCTGTCGCACCTGCGCTTCCAGCAGCTTGCGGTTGTTGAGGACGAAGCTGTAGTCATACAGCCCGAACTCGCGCAGCACCGTCGTGGCCAAGAGCAGAAGGTCGACCTCGCAGTCCATCGAGTGACTACCGACGATATCGGCGTCGGCTTGATAGAACTCGCGATAACGGCCGGCAGCCGGTCGGTCGTATCGCCACACCTTGCCGATCTGATAGCGATACACGGGCCGCTTCAGCTCAGGATGGGCGGCCATCACGCGGCCCGTCGAGCTGGTCAAGTCAAAGCGCAGCCCCAGCCGACGTCCACCCTTGTCTTCAAAGGAATAGATCTCTCGTTCCGCAGCCGGACCCGCTTTGAGCGTGAGGACCTCTAGGTACTCAAAGGCGGGTGTGTCGAGCTCTTCAAATCCGAAGAGCTGAAACGATCGCCGCAGGCGATCAAACACAGCGCTGCGCACACGCATCTCATCCGGCAGAAAGTCGCGTGTGCCTTTGGGGGTCTCAAAGGTCTTGGCCATGGAAGAATGCTGTCGCTGCGATTGGCGGGCGCGTGGGCATCCACACCGTCTAAAGAGAGCCTAGTGTTCGATGCCTACCGATGGCGGCGGTACGCTACGAGGAGACTGCGCGGAGGCCGGCGAACGCTTGACGCGCATGGCCTTGGTTCCATCTTCTGTTGTGTAGATCTCGACACGTTCCTCGCGGACGAGCCGGTCGATCAAGCGACGACGGACTTCTGGATCGGGATCCAGTTGACTGCCCTGCCAGCGCGTTACGAAGAAGTTCACACCGACGTAGCCAGCGGGAAACTTGCTCTCGGCCCGACGCACCTCGTCTAGAAGGATTTCTGCTGCTGCGTCCTCGCTGTGAGCGACCGGCAGGCTTTCCTCGGCACCGACGATGTTCGGAGAGCTGTTGGGTCCCATTTCCCGTGCGGCTCCTGGCACCAGGATCGGCGCACTGGACTCATCGCCTTCACCGGCCGGCCACTGTCGACCGCACTCGCCGAGTGCTTCCATCAAGTCGATGTGATCGAACGCGGCCCGGCGGATCCTCCTCGACAAGCCAATGCCACCCCATGTGGCGACATAGGCTTGGCGGCCCAGTGCGCGAACACCCTCGACCGCCGGAGCATGATCGGCGTCGCCTGACATCAGCACCAGAATGTCGAAGGCGCCGACGGCAGCCAGGCGAAGCATGTCCGCCACCATCGTCGTATCCACTTCGTTTTCTTGTGTGTAGTAGTTCTCGGCGCTGCACTCACGGCAGTGATAGCTCTTGGTGCGACGAGTAAATCGCTGCACGAAGTAACCAGGCAGCATTTCGAGGTTGTCGAGGAAGCTGGTGAGCGCGGCTTGCCCGGTGCCTGGCTGCGACGGGCCTGACTCGATGCCCGTGTAGTAGTACGCGCCCCACAGGACGCTGCCGCCGACGCGTTTAACCAGCCAGCGCGACAGCGCCGTGAAGTCTAAAGGCTGCCTTCCGGCCCGCTCCCGCCAGCCAGAATAGAAATTCTTCCCGTCGAAAAACAAAGCAACTTTCATAGTCTTGTTCCCTCAGGCGGCGCATCCTAGCAGTTTCGATCTGCGAGTGTGACGGTTTTTTTCGCCTGCAGAAGTGCGCTTGCAGATTGTCGCTGTGGGCTGTTTTGCCCTCGCTGCACCAGGGCGTTCGGGGCATCTGCCCTGCTCCCGCTGGTTTAGCCATTGGCTTTTTGCGCGGCCCTTGTTTCGACGCGCTGGGCTATGTCAGAGTAACGTTCGCTCCCGCAGAAGAGCAGGCGCGGCGGTGGTCGCTGCAGTGGAGACAGCTCCTGCGATCTACGCTCTACCCTGTGGCGCAAAATGCGTGATATTCTGCGCAAGTAGACGTCACCTCGATCATGTCCCTGACTTCTCACTCGATCGGTCGGAAACCCTCAATGCGAGCACAATCTACTTCTCTTCGTGCTGGCGTAGCCCGTTTCGTCGGGGCTACAGCCTGCGCGGCGGCGCTGTTCTCCGCGACGCCTGCCAAGGCCATTGGCGATGGCACGGCGGTGGACATGAACCGCTTCCATCCAGCGCCCGGCAACGCCAAGCTGTTGTCCGTCGACTTGGCCGATGTCGGGCCGCACCTGCAGGTCGTGCCGCAGCTGTTCATGCACTATGCGAATCGACCGCTGGTCTACGTGCTTGGCAACACGCCCACCGTCGATCTGATCAAGCACCGTCTGACGGGTGACTTGTCCGTCTCCATCGCGCTGTGGCGTCGCTTGCAGATCGCTCTGGCTCTGCCCGTGACGGTGTTTCAGTGTGCGGGGCAGGCTCCAACGACGGGGGCAGATGGCAGCGTTGGCTTCCCGCCTGCGTCGTGTGACAACAGCGTCTTGCAATCGGTGGTCTTCCCTCCGTTGATGGATGGCGGCAAAGCCCCGCCGCAGGACTTGGCCTCGGCTGGTCAGGAAGATCTTCGCCTGCTGCTCAAGGGCGTGATCTGGAACAACCACCGCATCGCCAGCGTCGGCGCGCCGCTCTTCGGTGTGGCAGCGAGTGGCGATCTGACCCTGCCGACCGGTAATGCCAACAGCTACCTCGGCTCGCGCTTGCCAACGTTTACGCTGCGCCTGATTGGGCACTTGCAGTTCCGTCGCCTGACCATGGCGCTGAACTTCGGTGGCCTGTTTGGTTCCGTCGAGCAGCTATACAACATCAAGACCGGCAGCGGCCTCTCGTATGCCGTCGGTGTTCAGGTCGAGATGTTCCGCTATCGCCTGTTCCCGTTTTACGCTGTCGCGGAAGTCTTCGGCATCACGCACTATCCATTCGACTCGCTGCGCACCAGTCCAGCGGAGCTTTCGCTGGCGCTTAAAACCGCCATCAAGGACTGGACGCTGTTCGTCGGCGGTGGGCCGGGTTTGAACCCTGGCTATGGTGTGCCAGATGGGCGCGTGTTCATCGGCGCGACGTACGCCTGGCAGAAGATCCCGCAGCAGCCCAAGCCGCTGCCGCCGCCGCCACCGCCGCCACCGGACTTCTGTCCGAACCTGCCGGGGGCGCAGGAACAGATTCCGCAAGGCATGCTGAAGGATGAAAAGGGCAACTGCGTGACGCCGCCGCCGCCGCCGCCACCGCCGCCCACGCCACCGCCGGTCTGCGATCCCGAAAAGCAGGACTGCCCGGATCGTCCGAAGCCGCCCGCTACCGTCGAGATCAAGAAAGGCAAGCTGGTTCTGTCCGAGCGCATCTTCTTTGAGTTCGACAAGGACACGATCCTGCCGATCAGCTTCCCGATCCTCGACGAGGTCGTTCGTGTTCTAAAAGTGCGGCCCGATATCAAGCGCATGCGCATCGAGGGCCACACCGACAACTACGGCTCGGATGCGTACAACTTGGATCTGTCGCACCGCCGCGCGGCCTCGGTCATGGTGTATCTGGTCGAGCACGGCATCGAGACGTATCGTCTGACTTCGGCGGGCTTTGGTTTCCGCTGCCCGCTGGTCGATAACGACACGCCGGACAACCGCGCCAAGAACCGCCGCGTCGACTTCATCATCCTTGAGCAGGAAGGCGTGCAGCACGACGAGCCGAAGTGCAAGGTGCCGCCGCAGCTACCGACGACGATCAAGAAGGGCCCGCCGGGTCGTCCGGGTCAGCGTCCGGGCGGCGCGCAGGGTGGGGCTCCGGGGGTTCGTCCGGCCACGCCGGGTGCTGCGGGTGCCAAGCCTGCGGTCCCGACGGGTGCCAAGCCTGTGACGCCTGCTACGCCGAAGCCGGCAGCCCCTGTGGGTGCCAAGCCCGCGGCACCAGCGGGCGCCAAGCCCGCGGCACCAGCGGGCGCCAAGCCGGCCTCTAAGCCGTAGAGTTGTCACCATGCTAGCGACCGCTCCACGATGCGGTCGCCCATGCTAGGACCCGCTGACTGCCGTCGGTCAGCGGGTCTTGTTTTTTCACGGCGTCACTCGCCCAGGTAAAGTAGAGTCATCGCACCTATGGAAGGAGTCACGAACATGAGCGCGCCTACTGTCTCCAGCCAGACCTTGCCGCGGCCTGCTGTTGTGAAGTCCGGTCGTATGCAAGCACGGTGGCTTGTTGGTGTCCTGTTTGCCCTTGGTACCGTGCTGCTTGCGCCCGCTGCCCAGGCCCAGACCGCCGACGTGAACTGTAACGGCGTCTTGCGGCCCTTTGAGAAGGACCCCGCAACGGGCGGGACCTTTGACTGCATCGACTATGTCCGCAATGGCAACACGTGCAACCCCACCACCGAAGTGAAGTTCTATCGCTCCTGCGATGACTACGTCGCCCCTGGTCCCAACAGGCCGGCGACGTGCAGTCCATTTTTGGCTCCAGACCGCGACGGAGATCTTTTGGGCGATGCCTGTGACAACTGCCCGGACATCCCCAACCCGGACCAGAAGGACACCGACGGTGACGGCCACGGCGATGTCTGCGACACGTGTCCGCTATTGTCCAACCCGGATCAAAAAGACTCGGATGGCGACGGGATCGGGGATGCGTGTGACAACTGCATTGGCACGGCGAACCCGGATCAGAAGGACACCGACGGCGACGGCATCCCCGACGGCTGCGACAACTGTCCGAATCTTCGCAACCCTGACCAAAAGGATGGGGATCGCGACGGCCTGGGTGACGCCTGTGACCTGTGCCCCATGACGCCGAGCCCTGACACTCGTGACACCGACGGCGATGGCGTGCCCGATGTCTGCGACAACTGCCCGACGATCGCCAACGCGCGAGACGCGCAGGGTGTGCAGGCAGATCGCGATAGCGACGGCTTCGGCGACTTCTGCGACAACTGCCCTGGCATCCGCAACCCCGACCAAAAGGACGCCAACGGCAATGGCTTGGGTGACGCGTGTGAGCCGGGTCTGCAGGGCGGTCCGCGCTGCGCTCTGGTCCAGGGGCCTTCCGGCCGCGGTCCTGAGTCGCTGGCCAACCTGATCGCCGGCCTGTCGATGATCGCCGCTGCTCTGTACTTCGCCACCCGTACGTCGCGCCGTCGCGCCTAAGGCGGCGGCACCGCTCTTCTCTCCCTCGATCCCGCTCGATACCGGGGGCTCTGCGCCCTTCGCGTTTTTCCCATCCTCATCGAACCCGTCGGCTTGCCGGGTCTTTCACAGGCCCACTGGGCGCGCTCTCGCTCATGGGGTTCTGCTATCTTGCCGCCATGGGAAATGTCATGCGCGATCGAGTGGCGGCCTTGGCCGCAGAGCGGGCCCGCATCCGCGAGATGGGCGGCCCCGACAAAGTGGCCAAGCAGCACGAGCGCGGCAAGCTCACCGCCCGTGAGCGCTTGGCCGCTTTTTTCGACCGAGGCGAGTTCTTCGAGGTCGGCATCCACGGCACGCAGATGGGCACCGGCAACGAGTCGGACAAGCCGCCTGCGGATGCGGTGATCTGCGGCTATGGCTCGGTCCAGGGGCGAATGGTGGCGGCCGCGGCCTATGACTTCACGGTCAAGGGCGGCTCGATCGGGCAGACCGGCGAGGTCAAGGTCTCGCGCATGCGCGAGCTGGCTCTGCGCTGCCGCATGCCGATGGTGTGGTTCATCGACTCGGCGGGGGCGCGCATTGATCCGCAGGGCGCTTTGTCCGGCGACAACATTTCGCTGTTTGCCGGCTCGGGCCACCTGTTCCGCGAGGAAGTGATCATGTCGGGCGTGGTGCCGCTGGTCGCCGCGATGGTGGGGCCGGGAGCGGCCGGCACGGCGTACATACCCGGTCTTGCCGACTTCGTGCCGATGGTGCGCGGGCAGGGCTCGATGGCGCTCGGTGGCCCGCCGCTGGTCAAGGCGGTCACGGGCCAGGACATCACCGAGCAAGATCTGGGTGGCAGCCGCGTGCATGCCGAGGTCTCGGGGGTTGGCGATGTCGAAGTCGCCGACGAGGCTGCCTGCATCGCGCTGATCAAGGACTACCTGTCCTTCATGCCGCAGCACTGTGAAGAGCGCCCGCCGGTTCGCACGCAGGTGACCGATCCCATCGATCGCCGCGACGAGAGCCTGCTCGACATCCTGCCTGACAGCCCGCGGCAGGCTTACGACATGTACAGCATCGTCAAGACCATTGTCGACGATGGGCACATCTTGGATCTGAAGCCGCGCTGGGCACGCAACATCATCACCTGCTTGGCTCGCATCGGCGGCTATCCCGTCGGTATCGTCGCCAACAACCCCAAGCAGCTAGGCGGCGTGCTGGATGTCAACAGCGCTGACAAGGCCGCTCACTTCATGCAGATCTGCGACGCGTTCGGCATTCCGCTGATCTTCTTGATGGACGTGCCGGGCTTCATGGTCGGCAGCAAGGTCGAGCACGAGGGCATTATTCGTCACGGCGCCAAGATGCTGCACATCATGGCCTCAGCGACGGTGCCGAAGCTGACGGTGGTGGTTCGCAAGGGCTATGGCGCGGGCTATTACGTCATGGCAGGCCGAGCCTACGAGCCAGATCTTTTGGTCGCGTGGCCCGGCGCCGAGATCAGTGTCATGGGCGCCGACGGCATGGTCGGCATCGCGGGCAAAAAGCTGTTCGCAGGCGGCGAGCCTCCACCCGAGGTCAAGGCGCAGCTTGTGCAGGCGATCCAAGCCCACATCGACATTCGCAAGGTCGCGGGCTGGGGCTTGGTCGACGACATCATCGATCCTCGTGACACGCGCCGCGTGTTGGCCCATGGCTTGCGGATGTGCTGGGACCGCAAGCTGGAACGCCCCTATCGCAAGCGCGGCATCATCCCCGTCTAACGGGCTCGCGAGAACAGGCTCACCGACTGTCCACCGACCATCCGCTGACCGCTCACAGAGCGTCGGGGCGCTTGACGAATAGCCTGCGCTCGGGTCATCGTCAGCGGACGTCATGCGCGCCGCCTTCAAGACCTTTATCGGGGTAGATCTGGGCGGTGGCAAAGGCAAGACCACGGCGCTCTGTCGTCTGCGCGTGCCGGCGCAGCCGATGGCTGGGGTCGATGTCGTGGTCGAAGACCAAGGCGCTGGCAGCAGTTTTTATGACGATCAGCTGATCGATTACTTGCTGCGTCACGCCGACGGCGCTGTGCTGGCCATTGATGCGCCGCTGAGCCTGCCGGTGTGCGTGCGCTGCACGCTGCCGCGCTGTCCGGGATCGGCGGTGTGTGATGTTCCGACGGTGGCTTGGTTTCGCGAGCGCGATGTGCGCAGGCAGGCCGAGGAAGAAGCGAGCGGCAGCATCTCGGATGCTCGCAGCCGGGGCAAGCCGCGCTATACGCCGTACACGCAGCGCGCGACCGAAGTCCTTCTGCACGAAGAGCACGGCATCACCCCGCGCGAGACGCTGGGGCAGGGCATGGGACCTTTGACCGCGCGCATGGCGTATCTGCGTCGCGCCTTGGCGACCCACTATCGACTGCACGACAACCTGCTTGAGGTCTATCCCAAGGCGACGCTGACGCAGCTTTTCCCCGATGCGACTCCGCCGCCGGGGCTTTCGTCGGGTAATCCCACGGCGTCGGCGACGACAGCACGCAGCAGCCACCGCACCGCTGTGCGCTATCGCGACAGCAACGGCAACGAGGTTCGCATCGACGATGCCGACGACAGCGACGAGGCCACAGGCAGCCCACGACGTCCTCGCTCGCAGGTGGCGCGCTGGTACAAGCGCTCGGGGCATGCGCTGCCGATTCGCACGCGCGTCTTGGAAGAGCTTCCCGGTCTGCGCTTTGGCCCCGGACAGTGGCGCGAGTTTACGGTGCAAAACGATCACCAGTTCGACGCTCTGATCTGCGCCTATACCGCGTATCTGTGGGCTCGCGAGGGCTGGCCGATGCCCGAACATCCCATCTTCGCCGAGGACGGCTGGATCTGGTTCCCCCCCAGTCGCGGTTGAGCACGATATACTTGTCCTCCATGACCACACTCAAGCGACTTCTGCTTAGCGGGGCCCTGCTGCCCTTGGCGCTGGCCCTTCCCCTGCAGTGCAACAAAGAAAATCCCGGCGGTATGGACAGCCAAGACATGACCGGCGGCAATCCCTCGGATGATCTCAGCAATCCGGGCGGCGGCGACGGTGGCGGCGGCGGCGGCGATGGCGGAGCCGGCACGATGGACTTGAACACGCCGGATCTGCTTCTGCTTGGCGTCTCGCCGGCCGTGGGGCCCAGCACCGGCATGATCGGCGGCAGCCCCGTGATCCTCGACATCAGCGGCGGCAACTTCGTAGCTGGCATGCAGGTCCGCATCGGCGGCCAGATGGCGACGGTTGAGCAGGTTGTTTCGTCGACGCTGATGAAGGTCCGCCTGCCCGCCATGCTGGGCACCAAGGGCCTGGTGGCCGTCGAAGTCCGTCATCCCGACACACGCACCGTGACGCGCAGCGACTTGTTCCGTTACTACTACGGCAACGTCGCGCTGACCGCGCAGGGGGCCAAGCTGGACATCGGCACGCAGCCCTGGGCGATCGCCATTGCCGAGCTAAACAACAACAACAAGCAAGACGTCATCGCCGTCAATCGATCGAGCAACAACCTGGGCGTGGCGCTGGGCAACGGCGACGGCACCTTCGGCATGGTGGGCAACGTCAACACCTCGATGATGGGCGGCGCGCGACCGACGGGCTTGGTGCTTGGCGACATGAACAAAGACGGCTTCCTCGACGCCATCGCGTGCAACGAGGGGCCAAGCTCGGTCTCGGTCTTGCTGAACAATCAGACGGGCGTGTTCGCTCGCAACAACGAGTACGCCGTGGGCTCGACGCCGCAGGCCGTGGTGGGCGCCGATCTGAACGCCGATACGATGTTCGATGTGCTGACGGCGAATTCCGGCGGCAACAACGCATCGCTGCTGTATGGCGCGGCGGGTGCGGCCTTCACGACGCCCGCGACGTCGGTGACACCGGGTGGGGCTGCGCAGAACCCAAGCTCGCTTTCGCTTGTCGATCTGAACAAAGACAACAAGCCCGATCTGGTGCTGGTCAATCAGCTCACGAACAACATCAGCGTCTTTTTGTGGAACGACACCACCAAGGCGTTTGAGTGGAAGGCCAACTATCAGACTGGCGTCAACACCAACCCGCGCGGCGTCACCGTCGGAGACTTCATCGGCGACGGCAACGTCGATGTCGCCGTCTCGCTGAGCACGGCGGCGCCGCAGATCTTGATCCTGCCGGGCGACGGCACCGGAGCCTTGGGAGCCGGCATGCTGCACGCCGTGAGCGGCACCATGAACGATGCGCCGCTGGGCATGGCCAGCGCCGACTTTGATGGCGATGGCCTTCCTGACATCGTCACCACATTGAGTGGCAGCAACGGCGTCGCGCTCGTGCTCACTCGCAACAAGACGCCGCAGCCAGCGAGCTTCATCCTGACCGGCAAGAACCCGCAGGCCGTCGCGGTCGGCGATCTGAATGCCGACGGCAAGCCCGACGTGGCAGTGGCCAATACCGGCGACAACCAAGTCACCATTCTGCTCAACACCTCGCAGTAAGCGCTGGCTCGGCGGCGCGCTGTAGCGAAACGCCCGGCGCCACCGACGGCAAGCGGTATCTGGGAGGATGCCGGCGGTCGCGACCGACCCTGGTCAGCGCCCACCGACCCGCGGTGAGCAGGCCGCATCGGTCCTGAACGCGGCCGCCAACGTCCTGGGGGCGTTCCGTGCGTCGCCCCAGCGGCCAGCCGGCGATATCGGCGGCGGCGGCGCCGGTCGTGGCGGACTGGGATCCGCGTGCCGCGAGGGCAACGACTGCGCATCCAGCGTCTGTGTCAAGCAGCGCTGTTCGCAGCTCTGTTCGGCGACGTCAGACTGCCCCGCCGGTTATCGCTGCGGTGCCATTCCGACGCCGATGGGCAACCTGCAGGTGTGCGCTCCGCACTAGATGCAAGACATTTGCATTGCGATCTACGGCCGGTATTCGCAGTGCAGCACCAGATCGAACAGGTCGATGTGTGACACCTGCACGCGGACGACCGAGCCCGAAGGAAGCTCGGGCAGCGACGCGACGCGCTGCCAGATCGGCACGCGCTCGAAGCGCACCAGGTTGTCGCGGTCTTTGACGACGACGGCCGTGGTCTCGTGCAGATCTTCCTGCTGCAGGAAGCGCAGGCTGTAATAGCGCTCCATGGCGCGCTGGAACTCGTCATAGACCGGCGTCGTCAGCTCGACCTCGCGCACGATGCTCTGTAGCTCGGCATCGCGGCCCTCAAACGGCGACGGCTCGCCATAGACCACGGACAGCAAAAGCCACTGGTTGATCAGGTCGACATAGCGTCGCAGCGGCGAGCTTGCCCACAGGTACTGCGCGACGCCCAGCGACAAGTGCGGGGCCGGGTACAGGCTCATGCGCACCTTGCCCCCGTCTTGCACGCGAAACAGCGCGTGGATATCGCGATCGCCCAAGACCTTTCCCCAGGTGCTGTTGACGTAGATCATCAGCTCGGAAACGATGCGATCCGATAGCGCCCCGCGCCGTCGCGACAGGATGCGGATGTGCTCGCCCGATTCGGTTTTGTCGACGTAAAACAGGAAGTCGGTCTTGTCCATCTCGCCCTTGCCGCGGGCTTCCCACAGCGCGGTACTCAGGCGGTACAGAACGCACAGCTCGCTGCCGAAGGGAACGCCCTCGCCGCCGCGGGACAGCGCGGCTTCGTCGAAGATCTCGTCGATCTGCGGATAGCGCAGGTTCTTTGCAATGGGGACGCTTTCGACGCGGGTGTCGGTGCCCAGGATGCGATAGCTGCCGTCGCCGGCCACCGTCAGGTACAGCGACAGCGCCGGGCAGCTTCGCCCTTCGTCGAGAGAAAACGCCTGGATCAGCGACTCGGGCAGCATCGTGATCTTGTCGCCCGGCAGGTACACCGTCGAAAGCCGCGCCCGGCCGATGGCATCGGCGGGCGAGTCGGGCAGAAAGCCCAAGGCCGGCGCCGCGATGTGGATCCCGACTTGGTACTGTCCATTGGCTAGGCGCGTCACCGAAAACGCGTCGTCGACCTCGGTGGTGGTGATGTCGTCGATGCTGAAGGCCGTGACTTGGGCGCGCGGCAGATCCGAGGGCGGATCGAAAAGCGGTCCGGCTTCGCGCGGCACGATGGGATCGCGGCCCTTGGGAAAGTTCTCAAACAGGAAGCGCCCCAGGTGATAGTCGCGGGCGTCTTTGATTGCCCCGCAGCGCAGAAAAAGCTGAGCCGGTGGTATGCGCAGCCGCTGCGCCGCTTGCTCGACGGCCTTGCATTCGACGCTGTTGCCGTCGGGGCGATACAGAAGTGCAGGCAGGCGGGCCGCGATCTCTCGCGGCAGCTCGCCGCGCTGCAGGGCATCGGCGAGCGCGCTGATGCGGTTTGTGCGCTCGGCGCGACGCGCGGCAGCGACCTTGGCCGCGGCGATCTCGGCTTCGGTGGCGGCCTGAAAGCGGCCTTGGCCGCGGCGGTGAAAGTGACTGCTGCCCGTGCTCAAGCGGATCAGCAGGGCAGCGGCTTCAAGCGGCGTGGGCGCGTGACCGAAATACTCGGTGGCCAGATCCGAATACTGCACCTCGTCGCGGCCGACGCACTGCCACAGGAATTCGATGTCGATGGTCTCGGCCAGCGTTTGGGCTTGCGCCAGCAGCGTGTCGATCGCGATGCCTGCGATCTCTGACGACGAAAACGAACGCAGCACGCGATCGGCGCGCACCTTGCTGCGCTTGCGATGGGGCGGCGGCGACTCGACGGAAAGCGAGCCGTCTTGGCTTTCGAACACGGTCGCCACTCGCAAGTGACCGTCGTCATCGTACAGAACGTGCATGGGTTCCTCTTTTGTACGCTGGGGGGCCTGGGGCGCTCAGCGTGTATCGCGCGATGGGATGGCCTGCGATGAGGGGCGTGTCGCCGCCGAGCCCCAGCGCGCAAGCAGCAGACCCCCCGCCGCACCGAGAGCCGCCATCAGCGCCCACAGCGACAGCAGGCGCTTTTCGATCAGAAAGCCGGCGAGCGGCGGCGAAAGCAGCGCCGCCAGCGAGTGCAGCGACTGACTGAGACCCAAGACCACGCCTTGCTCGTGCCGCTCGGACGCCTGCGAGATCAGGCTCGACAGCGCTGGGCGCAGCACGCCGTTGCCGAACGAAGAGATCGTCGCCACGACGACCAAGAACGGCACGTCATGCGCCTGCGAAAGTCCGGCATAGCCGATGCACAGCGAGACAAAACCGGCAAAGACCAAGGACGCTTCGCCAAAGCGACGCGCGAGACGCGCGATCAGCCCGCCCTGCAAGACGATGCCCAGAAAGCCGGTGTACGCGAACAGATAACCGATCTCGCGTGGGGAAAACGGCTTGCCCTGCCAGGTGAACGTGCGCTCGGCGAACATGGCAAAGCCCGAGGTGAACATGGCAAAGCACAGCGCATAGAAAAAGAACTGCAAGAGCAGGCCGCTGAGCACGGGGCGACGGAAATAGCGCGCATAGGCGCCCCAGTTGAAGATCGACAGGCGCTTGCCTGCCGGTGCCTCGTCGGCGCTACGCGGGCCGGGTTCCTGTGGCGGCCTGCGGTGTGGCAGCAGGAACAGCGTACACAGGATCGACGTCATCGAAAGACCCGCAGCGGCATAGATGGGTGCCTGCAGCCCGTACTTGACCAGCGATCCGGTGACGAAGGGGCCAACGAAAAAGCCCAGACCAAAAGCGATGCCGATCAGCGCAAACGATCGCACGCGCTGCTGCGGCGTCGTGTGGTCCGAGATATACGCCTGCGCGATCGATAGGTTGCCGGCGGTGGCTCCGTCGATGACGCGGGCCAAGTAAAGCAGCCACAGCGAGTCGGCGCGGGCCATCAAAAGAAAGCCGAGGAAGGTGCCGACCTGGCTGATCAAGAGCATCGGCTTGCGCCCCACGCGATCGGATGCGGCGCCCAGAAGCGGTCCCGACACAAGCTGACACGCCGCAAACACCGACACCAGCAAGGCCGCCTGAAGCGGCGTGGCGTGCAGCGACTCGGCATAGATGGCCAAAAGCGGAAAGACCAGCGTGAAGCCAAAGACATCGGCCAGCACGATCAAAAAAATCGGCAGCAGCGTCGATACCGTCGAGCGCGAGCCTGCCGGTGCCGTTTCGCTTGGGCCAGCGCCCGCCGGGGCAGACGACGAACCCGACGGAGCAGACGGACCAGCGGACGCAGGGGATGAAGGCGTGGGGGCAGACGTTGACACAGAGGACTCCGAGCCGAGGAAAAACGCGCGCCGACCACCTGCACGATGGCTCCCTGAGCGCGGCGAGGAACCGGCCACACGCGATCGCGGCGGGTCTTCGCGCGACCTTGGGACGGTTCGCGAAGTGGCAGTGGTAGCGAACCGCCGCGCCGCTGTAAAGGCACGTTGCGCAAGAAGTTTGAAACGCGCTGCGAATCCGCGCCGCCCGCGTGGTATGAGGAAGCTCGTGCGCGGCCTGCCCGCCCATCGCTGTCGACGGTCCAATGCCCGCGTCCACGTGCGTTTCGCGGTGGGCTTGCTGCTGGCTGTCCTGGGCTCTTTTTCGGCGGGCTGCTCGTCGCCCAAGGGGCCCGAGAGCTGCTTGGTTGCGACCGAAGACTGCCCGCCCGGCACATTCTGCGACGCTGTCTCGCAGCGCTGCATCAGCGATTCGTTGCGCGATGTCGAGCGCTGCCGCTTGCCGATCGACTGTCCCGATGGGGCGCGGCCTCTGTGCCTGGATGGCCTGTGTCTTGCGTGTACACAGATCGCCGACGTGACCGCGTCGGACCAGGCCTGTCAGAAGCTGGGACAGGAATACCTGCGCGTGTGCGTGCGCAGCGGCCCGCGCAAAGGGCAGTGCGGCGAGTGTCGATCCAGCAGCCAGTGCAGCGATCGCCAGCGTCCGGTGTGCATCGATGGCCTGTGTCGCGCCTGTGAACAGCATCGCGAGTGCAGCGAGTCCGGCATCTGCAACGACGGCAGCGGCCTGATCGATGTGCCGGGGGTCGATGTTGGGCACTGCGTTCCGCCGCAGTCCGTGGTCTTTGTCGACGCTGTGCGCTGTCCTGTTGGGGGCACAGGCGCCGATGGCAGCCGAGCCAAGCCGTTTTGTGAGCTGTCGGCTGCGGCGGGCAAAGGCTCGCTGATCGCGGTCGCGCCGCGCATGAGCGGGACGTATGCTCCGGCCACGTTTTCCGACGGAAAACGCACGGTGCTGGTGGGGTCGGGGCGTGATGGGTCGCCCCTTTTGTCGGCGGTCACGGTCACGGCCGCGCGCACGTCGCTTTCGCTGATCGATGTCGCGCTGAGCGGGTCGGGTACGGCGCTTTCGTGCAGCGCTGGCGCGCAGCTTCGCCTGGTGCGTGGTGCGGTGATCAACAGTGGAATCAGCAGCGGGACCAGCATGGATGCGCAGGGCTGCGACCGCTTGGACATCAGCGAAAGCAAGGTGGCGCGCAGCAAGGGCGCGGCGATCCGCATCGGGGCCGGAACGCGCAGCTATCGCATCGTAAGCTCGCTGTTTCACGACAACGCCGGGCCATCGGCCATCACGGTGACGGCGGCAGCCAGCGGCCTGTTCGCGCTGAACACGCTGCTCAATAACGGCGTCCAGGGCACCGACGGAGGCGCTGTCGCATGTGAAGCCGGCGCTGTCTTGAACGACTCGCTGATCGTGCAAAACGGCCGCAGCCTGCGCAGCGATCCGATGGGCAACCCGCTGGGCACGCAGTTCTTGGGCGGCTGCAAGCTCAGCAACGTCGTCGTCGGTGTCGATGCTGCGGGCGTCAGCGGCAAGGGCATCCCGGCGATCCCCGATCTCGACAACCTGTTTCAGCTAAAAGACACGCCGAACAACGAGTCCTGTTGCCTCGACAAGGCCGAGCTCTGCGAGGGAGAAGTCGACTATTTCGGCAACCGCCGCAAGCAAGGCGAGCGCTGCGATCTGGGTGCGCACGAGCTGCACTAGCCAGCGGCTTGGCACGAAACGTACAGCGAGCTATGGATAAATGATTTTTATCGACATAAAAATTAAATATCAAAATAAATCACAATGAGTACGACCCGCAAGCGCCGTCCGCTCGACGCGGCGATGATGGAAAGCAGCCAGCGGCAGGCGATCTGGGTCGTCCAGGCGCACGATGGCCAGGCGCAGGCGCGCTATGACGAGATCACCTGCGAAGAGCCGCTTGAGATTCGCGTCCACGCCGTGTGGCAAGGCCAGGACGAGTCAACGTGGGCACCTGTCGGCGATGGCGAGGCCGGCGAAGAGCGCACGCTGTCGGTGACGCTGCGCACTCCGACGGTGGTTCCCGACGAGGACGCGGCGAGCGAGGATGCCGCAGAAGACATCCCGGCCACCACGCGCGCCGATTACGAGCTCGCGCTGGGATACCTGTTTGCCGAGGGGCTGGTGTCGTGTCGAGCCGATGTCGCCGCGCTGAGCAGCCCGGCGCGCAACGTGGTCGTGGTCACGCTGCGTTCCGGTCGGCGCGTGCCGTGGCGTAGCGTCGAGCGGGTCGGTGTCACCAGCAGCGCCTGTGGCCTGTGTGGCAAGCGCAGCCTGGATGCCTTGTCGGCACATCGCTTGGCGTCCGCGCTTCAGCCTGTGACCGCGACAGAGCAGCCGGCTCTGGCGGCCCGCGACATCGCTGCGCTGCCGGAAAAGCTCGCCGCGGCCCAGCCGATTTTTTCCCGCACGGGGGGCCTGCACGCGGCGGCGCTGTTCGACTGGCAGGGCCGGCTGATCGCTGTGCGCGAAGACATCGGGCGCCACAACGCCGTCGACAAGCTGATCGGATCGCGGCTGCTTGCGGCGGTCGATGCGCAGGCACCGCTGCGTCTGCCCGCGCACATCCTGTGGGTCAGCGGTCGCGCCGGATATGAGCTGGTGCAAAAAGCCTGCATGGCCGGTCTGCCCCTGTTCGTCGCGGTCGGCGCTCCGTCGAGCTTGGCGGTGCAGCTGGCCCACGAAGTCGGGCTGAGCCTGGTCGCGTTCTGTCGTGAAGGCCAGTTCAATGTGTACAGCGTTCCCGAGCGCATCGCGCTGATTCCGTCGCAGGGACCGCTGCCAGGGGAACGCGCTTGACGGCTGCGCAGCGGCAGCGCAAAGTCCACCGCCAGCGGACCACAGCGATGAGAAACGAACGCATCTTGGGGGGCTTTCTGGCGGCGTCGCTGGTCTTGTTTTCCGGCTGCAGTCGCTATGACGAGACCGCGCTTGCCACCGTGCGCAAGAACCGCAACGATCTGATGATCTGCGTTGAGCAGGCCTTTGCCCGAAACCCCAATGCCAAGGGCGAAGTCGAGCTGGCGTTCGAGATTTTTCCCGACGGCAGCGTCCATCGCTTTGCCGTGCTGAAGAACGAGACCGGCGATCTGCTGCTTGCCGACTGCATCCGCGACAAAGCGCCGCTGTGGAAGTTCCCGGCGCCGCCGAGCGGTCGCCCCGAGCAGTTTCGCTATCGCATGAATGTCCATACCTAACCGGCCCAAGCACGTCCTTGCGGATGCCGATGCACACGACCATGAACAGCCCGACGCCCACACCGCAGCCCCCGATTTCTTCTGTTCCCGCCGACGACAAGCTTGGCTTTGATCAGGTCTTGGATCGCTTGCGTCAGATCGTCGCTCGCTTGGAACAAGGCAACCTGCCGCTAGAGCAAGCGCTGCAAGCGTTTGAAGAAGGCGTGCAGCTTTCGCGAGCGGGCAGCGCCATCTTGGATGCGGCCGAGCTTCGCGTTGAAGCGCTGGTGCGCGGCGAAGACGGCTCCGAAGCGCGTCAGCCGCTGAGCCCGTCGTCGCCGTCGCCGTCGCCGTCGCCGTAAGTCCATCCGTCGACCGATGGCCCTTTCATGATCGCGCGATACACCCGTCCCAACCTGGCCGCGCTGTGGAGCGAAGCGCGCAAGCTTTCCACCCTGCTCACGGTTGAGCTTGCCGCCTGTGAAGCGCTGGAAGCGCAGCCCGAGAGCCCAATTCCCGTCGGTACCACCGCGCTTCTGCGGCAGCGGGCGCAGGCGAGCGGGCCATTGGATGGCGCTCGCATCGCCGTCATCGAAGAGACCACGCAGCACGATGTGCTGGCCTTTTTGACGCACGTCGAAGAGCGCCTGGGCGACGAAGCGCGCTACCTGCACTTTGGCCTGACTTCGTCGGATGTGCTCGACACCACGACAGCGATCCTGCTGCGCGATGCCACCGACGAGATCCTTGCGGGTCTGCGCGAGGCCTTGCTGCCCGCGCTGTCCGAGCAAGCGCGAGCCCATGCCAAGACGCCGATGATCGGTCGCTCGCACGGCATGTTTGCCGAGCCTGTCACCGCTGGGCTGCTGTTCGCCGGCAGCTATGCCGAAGTGAAGCGGGCGCAGGCTCGTTTAGAGCGGGCGCGTGCCGCCGTTGCCGTCGGTAAGTTGGCTGGGGCCGTCGGTGTGTATGGCTCGGGCGCGATGTCGCCTGCCGTGGAACAGCGGGCGCTTTCTGCGCTGGGCCTTGCCCCCGAGACCGTCGCGACGCAGGTCGTGGCCCGCGATCGCCACGCCGAGCTTCTGCTGGCGCTTTCACTGCTTGCGACCGCCATCGAGCGCCTATCGATCAACCTGCGCCACCTGCAGCGCAGCGAGGTCGGCGAAGTCGAAGAGGCGTTTCGCGTCGGGCAAAAAGGCAGCTCGGCGATGCCGCACAAAAAGAATCCGATTTCGGCCGAGAACCTCTGTGGACTGTCGCGGCTTTTGCGATCGCACTGCAGCGCCGCGCTGGAAAACATCGGCCTGTGGCACGAGCGCGACATCTCGCACTCGTCCGTCGAGCGCGTGATCTTGCCGGATGCGACGACGATCGCCGATTACATGGTGCAGCGAGCGGCGCGACTGGTGCGTGGCTTGGTGGTGCGCAGCGATCGCATGGCGCGCAACCTGGCCCAGGGCGGCGGGCTGTACGCGTCGGAAAAGGTCATGCTGGCGTTGGTGCAGAGCGGGCTTTCCCGGCGCGCGGCGTACGAGCTTGTGCAAGCGCATGCCTTGGCGCAGGGTCAGGAAAACAGCGAGCGCCTTGGTCTGCTTGGCAGCCTCGACAGCCCACCGTTTCTGGCCCGCTTGGCCGCTGACCCGCGCATCTGCGATCGGCTGTCCGCCGATTCGCTTGGCGCCTGCTTTGATCTGGACCATCACCTGCGTCACGTCGACGCCATGATCTCTCGCGCCCTCGACGAAGACGCACGCTAGACAGGCACTGCGCGCTCTGCCGCCCGGACTGAAACGAGTTCGCGCCGCTCCCTGCGCGTTGGCTCGGCTGGGCCGGCTTTCGCGGTGCGTTGACGCGTCGCGCCGGGATGTCGTGCCGAGCTATTTGCGCGCCTTGATGGTCAAGCGCTCGACGGGACGGCCGTTGATCAGGTGTTCTTCGATGACTTCTTTGGCGTCGTCGGGAGTGCGGATGCTGTACCAGATTCCCTCGGGATAGACGACGACCGTGGGGCCGTGCGCACACTGATCCAAGCAGCCGCTTGAGTTGGCGCGCATCATGCCGCGCAGACCCCGATCGGCGAGCTCTTTCTTGAAGATCTGGCAGATCTCGTCGGCGCCATTTTGCGCGCACGAGCCCTTGGGGTTTTGTGGATCGCGTCGGTTGGTACAGACGAAGACGTGCTTTTGATAGAACGACATGGCGGGTAAGGCAGACCTTTGCTTATTTCCAGGTGCTGGTGCTTGTGGCCGACGCGGACAAGAAGCGGATGCCGCTGATCAGCGACCACAGATAGGCGACGATGGCGATGATCACGGCCAGCGCCCAGCGACCCATGAACAGCGTCGGGATTGACGCCAGGAACAGGCCGAGCTGCATCAAGCCGCGGGCATAGTGCCCGCGAACCATGGTGCCAAGGCCGGGAACAAAGACGTTCATCGCCAAGTGGTTCACGGCTTTGCCGTCGATCCCTTGCGATACCGCGGGCGTCACCTGACGACCTTGCGGCGGCTGCAGAGCTTGATCGGGACGGTTCATCAGCGCCTCTCGGTTGGGGTTTCTTTCGAGGATGGCGTCCATTTCCTCGTCGATCTTGGCCAGCTCATGCTCGGCGCGCTCGCTGGCCGAAAGCGAGCGCTGGGCCAGAGCCTGGCCCGCCGATTCAGGGCCCGATCGACGGGCCGATTCACTGCTTTCCCCGGTAGTCGTCGGACGCGGTGCCGTTCGCTCAGCTAGCTTTTCACTCATAGAAGGTGCCTCTTCCTGCGTCGCTTCACTTTACACCGTCGAGCCGTTGGCCGTCGCGGGATAGGTGGCGCGACGGGTGACGATGGCGTCGCGTGTTGCCTGCCGGACATAGACGCCAGAAAAGACAACGCTGCGCTCGATGTGGACGCCGCGCTCGACGTGCGCGCCTTCGCCCAGCACGACATCGGGACCGACCTGGGCGCCGTCTTCGACGACGGCTCCGGCGCCGATACAGACCGGCGGTCGAATCACGGCGCGCGGCGAGATCTGCGCTCGCGCACTGACCCCGACGAGCGGCCCCGGCACATGCTGCAGCTTGGCGACACCGCGCAGCGCGTTGATATTGCCCTGCAGATAGCGCGACGGTGTCGAGTGCTCAAAGAAATACCCCGGCGTGACGTACGCCGTCAGCACATCGCCTTCGCGCAGGGCCGGCAAATAGCCTTGGCGCACGATGCAGCTCTGGCCGTTTTTCGGCAGGCGCTCTAGCACGCTGGGCTCGACGATGTGGACGCCCGTGAACATGCACTTGTGCAGGCGCTTGGGCGGCGACAGCGGCGATGACTCGCCCAGCATGCGGTGGATGCGACCGTCGGAATCGACCTCGATCGCGCCCCACTGATCGGCATCGGCCGACTCGTGCAAGACCAGCGTGGCGACGGCGCCCGTGATGCGATGCATGGCCAGCACGGCTTCCAGATCAACGTCGATGAGGATCTTGCCGTTGACGATGACGCAGGGCTCGCGTCCGCCGTGCGTCAGGAAATCAGCCATGCGCAAGATGCCGCCGCCTGTACCTAAAAGCTCGGTCTCTTGCGAGTATCGAATGTCGACGCCGTAGTCGGCTCCGCTGCCCAGCGTCTCGGCGATTAGCTCGCCCAAGTGGAACAGGTTGATGCCGATCTCGGTGATGCCAAAGCCGCGCAGAAGCGACAGCGCATAGCTGGCGAGCGGATGGTTGCAGACGGGCAGAAGCGGCTTGGGGAGCTCGGCTCCGAGATCCTTGAGGCGGCTCGACATTCCGGCGCACAGCACCATGCCGCGAAGCTGGGTTCCAAAGACACCCTGCATGACTTAGGCTGCCTCCTCATAGACAACGAAGCGGCGATCGGGCGCGGCGCCGCAGGCTCGGGCGTAATACTCGACGGGACCGACCCAGGCGATGACCCCGGCGTCGGGACGGCAGGACGGCTGCACAGCGTATGCGTCGGCGACATCGCGCAGGCAGTGCAGCAGCAGCACTTCGCCAAGCCCTTTGCCGCGGTGTTCCGGCAGGGCTCCCGTCGGTCCAAACCAGCCCATGCCGCGATTGTTGCCGTCGTGCGCGGCGAACGCCACCACGTCCCCTGCCGTCGACAGCGCGATATGGACGGTGGGGCCCTCGGGCAGCGTCGCGGTATGCAGGGCCGCTTCGCCCCCCAGCGGGCTGCCGAGCGCGCGGGCCACTTCGTACGCCCAGACGCGATGAAAGGCAGACGTCACCATGGCCAGCAGCGCCGGCACATCGGCCGCCGTTGCCCGACGCACGACATAGCCCAAGGCTGCGACGGCTGCCTGCTTCTGCGCGATGTGCTCGGGCCGCAGGCTGGGGTTGTCTGTGACCGGCGCTCGCAGGTTCAAGTTGCGGCCGACCTCGACGAAGCCCTGGGCTTGCAAGAACGCTGCACCCGCCTGTTCTCGCTCGTCCAAGCCCGGAGACAGGTAATTACCCGGATGATCCCCATAGCGCAGCTTCGTATTTTCTTGCGGCCCTGCGCTGTGACGGGCCAAGAAGGTGCGCGCGGCCTGCAAGAGCGTTGTGCCAATGCCCTGTCGCCGCCATCTGGGATGCACGGTGAGGATCTTGATGAAGCGACCGGCTTGCGCGACAAGGCCCACCAGATCGCCGTTGGAAAATGCCCCGATGGCTTGCCCAGGACGGACGCCATTGCCGGCGAACAGCTTTTCTTCGACGGCGGGTGCGGCAGCATCCAAGGGCAGGGCCGATGCAAGCAGCGCCTGCGCCGCGGGCAGATCGTGCTCGGCATGCAGCGGACGCAGCGACAGCGACGTGGCGCGATGCGAAAGGGCGGCGCGGATCAACATGGGACCTGCACTCGCTACCGCCGACCAGGGCGACGGGGGCGCCGACTCGTGGGGCCGGTGTCCTGGTCTTCATCGGCGTCGGGATGGCTGGGCGAGCGCGGCTCTAAGAACAGGTCGGTGCGCTCTCCCGTGCGGTTGTACTGCCAGGCGTACAGCACGCTGACCAGGGCGGAAAGCGGCGCCAACAGCGTGACCAAGGGCACGAACACAAACAGCGGCAAGAGCTTGGCGGCGATGAGCACCGCGACCAAGGCGATGCCCGCTTCGCGCTGCGAGCCGGCATAAAACCAGCCCAGCGGACCAAACAGCCCCAGCACTCCAGCGACGACGACGTTCTTTTCGTCGGCCACCGCGGGCTTTCTGAGATCGCGGCGGAAGCGCTCGAACTGCGAAAGAAGCCGCGCCGTGTCCAGGGGGCGCAGCGGGCTCAGGTCGGATGAGTCCGTCGAGTCGCGCCGTCCGCCCGAGCTTTTTCCTGTTCCAGGGGACGCTCGTCGGGCAAGCGGTGCTGTGCTGCCGACTCCGCGCTCGCGATCGACCTCGGCTTTGAGGGCGCGCAAGCGAGTGTCCAGATACTCGCCGCAGTGAGCGCAGCGACTGCCCGATCCCGTGACGCGCTGACAGCCACCACAGCGCGTCAGCGAGGTGGCCCCGTTTTCCGGTCGCTTGGCGCCCGTGACGTTGTAGACAATCTCGCCGTCGTCGTCGGTGTCGATCTCGACGATGGCATCGCGCAAGAGCTCATCGAGCCACTTTTCAGCCTGGCGCGCGGGCACCCCGGTATAGAACGAAATGTTCGCCCGCGAGAGCGGTGCTCTCGTCGTCATCGCGAGCTCAAGGACCGCTTGCTCGAATTCCTTGGCGTTCACGGCATCAACATATCACGCAGCTTCGCCGCCTGGATGCGCGTAGGCACCTCGGCGCAAATCCGCTAGATTGCCTTCATGGTGCAACCAACCGAGAGCCCTGCTTGGATGCCCTGGAGCCTGGCGCTGTGGCTGGCTGGCCTGGCCTTCATCGTCGTGCTGAGCACGCTGTTTTATGGCCATCCGCCGCTGCGGCGCTCGTTTGTGACGATGTATCAGCTGCTGGTGGCGGCGGGGCGCTATCTGCGTCGCTATCTTGCCGGCGATACGCTGGCCGCCGGACCCAGTGAGCTGCGGCAGGCCTTCGAACGCCTGGGCCCGACGTACATCAAGTTTGGTCAGCTCATCGCGTCGTCGAGCGGCTTGTTTCCCGACCGCTATGTCCGCGAGTTTCAGCACTGCCTGGATCGCGTCCCCCCCGAGCCCTGGCCCATCGTCGAAGCGACCCTGACCCGCACGCTGTCGGTACCGCCGCGCTCGCTGTTTAAGCACATCGAGGCCGCGCCGCTGGCTTCCGCCTCGATCGCGCAGGTCTATGGTGCAGTGGGCACCAACGATGACGGCGTTGAATGCGACTTGGTGATCAAGGTGCAGCGCAGCAACCTGCGGCAGCTTGTCGCCGCTGACGTCGGCATGCTGGGCTTTGGCGCCGATCTTCTGCAGCAGCTTCCGCGCGTGCGCAACGCCAACCCGCGCGGCGTCGTACAGCAGTTCGAGCGCAATATCTATGAAGAGCTCGACTTCCTCGGCGAAGCGACGCGCATGGATGAGTTCAATCGCATCATGCGCGAGCTAGGTCGCAGCGATGTCTGCGCGCCGCGTCCCGTGCATCGCCTGAGCACGGCCGAGGTGCTGGTCATGGAGCGCTTGCGCGGCATCCGCGTCGACGATGTCGCAGCGATTCGCGCCCGCGGCATCAGCGCCGCAGAGGCCGAGGCCAAGCTCATCGCCGGCATGCACGCCTGGTTTCAGTGCTTGGTGCGCTATGGCTTTTTCCATGGCGATGTTCACGCCGGCAACCTGATGCTGCTCGACGATGGCCGCATCGGCTTTTTGGACTTTGGCATCATCGGTCGTCTATCGCGCGAGCGCAGGCAGCAGGTGGCGCGCTTCATCCTGGCGTTTCCCAGCGGTGACTTCGTCGGCGTCGCCCGCACCATGGCCGAGATGGGCGCCGTCGCAGCCAAGACCACCAGCCAAGACTGGGAAGCCTTCGCACACGAGCTAAAGGATGCGCTGGCCCCGTTTATGCGCGGCACGCTCGGCGACATCGACTATGCCTATGTCTTGGGCAAGATGGTGCGCGTCTCGGAGCGTCACGGCGTGCAGCTTCCCGACGACTTCATCCTGATTCTGCGTCAGCTTCTGTACTTCGATCGCTATGCGCGGCTGCTCGCTCCATCGCTGAACTTGTTTGCCGATCCGCGCCTGCTGCTGACCATCGGCTCAGAGCTTATGCAGATGGACAGCTAACCGCTCATTTTCCTGTGGCAAAATGCCCAGCATGAGCACAAATCCAGTTGCCCCCGACGGGAAAGAACTCGACGCAGCCCAGCTTGAAGCCATCTCCAGCCAGGCCGCCGCGTATGTCAAAAGCTTGCAAGAGCAGATCTGCAGCGCGCTGGAGTCGCTGGAACAAGGCGCCGGCAGCGCCGCGCGCTTTCGTTTCGATACGTGGCAGCGGCCCGGCGGGGGCGGCGGTCGATCCGGCGTGCTGGAAGGCGGCGCGGTCTTTGAAAAAGCCGGCGTCAACGTGTCCGAGGTCTTTGGTCAGCTCGATCCGGCCTTTGCCAACACCATGCCGGGCGATGGGATCGAGTTTTATGCCACCGGCATCTCGCTGGTCCTGCACCCTGTAAACCCATACGTTCCGACGACGCACGCCAACTTCCGCTTCTTGCGGCGCGGTCGCGTGGGTTGGTTTGGCGGTGGCGCCGATCTGACGCCGTATTACCCGGTCTTTTCGGACATCGTTCACTTTCATCGCACGCTCAAGGCGGCTTGCGACGCGCACGACCCGACGTATTACCCGCGCTTTAAGGCCTGGGCTGACGAGTACTATTTCCTCAAGCACCGCGGCGAGACGCGCGGCGTGGGCGGCACGTTCTTTGACTATCTGCACGACGATCTTCCAAAGAACCACGCCTTCTGGCGCGATGCTGGCGCGTCGTTTTTGCCCGCGTATCTGCCGATCGTGAAAGCGCGCCACAACCAGCCCTATGGCGAGACCGAGAGGCAGTTTCAGCTATACCGGCGCGGGCGCTACGTCGAGTTCAACCTGATCTATGACCGCGGCACCGTCTTTGGCCTAAAGACCGATGGCCGTGTCGAGTCGATCCTGATGTCGCTGCCGTCGCTTGTGCGCTGGCAGTACGACTACCGTCCGGCACCCGGCAGCCGCGAGGCCGCGCTTTCGGACTTCCTGCGTCCGCGCGACTGGCTCGGCGAAGCATCCGCGCAGAGCTAAGCCGCGTTACAGCTTGTTCACCACGCGGTGCAAGCTTGCGCCTAAACTACAGGATGGCTTTGTCTCCGCGTCCCAGGGTCTTGACCCTGCTTGCGGTGCTCAACTTCATATCGGCGTGGCCCCACTTCATTTCAGGCCTCAATCCCTTCGTGGCGCCGGGACAGCCCGGCTCGGTGCTGACCACGTCGTATTTGACGACGGTGTATCCCAGCCTGTTTCTGCAGCGCGCGAACGGTCTTTTGTCCCTTGTGGCTGTGGCGCTGCTGATCGCCACGGGAATGGGCTATCTGCGACAGAGCGAGCGGCTGGGACGAAAGCTCGGCAGCGGCCTTGCTGGGCTGAGCATCGGCATCACCCTGCTGACCCCTTGGCTGTGGCAGTCATCGGGCCCAGGCCTTTTGCCAACGGTCGGGTTGACGCTGCTTTATCATGTGGCAACGCTCTACGTCCTCAACGTGTCGCACCGCGCTGCCTTTGCGACGAAGTAATCGCGCCCGCCCCCTGCCTCTGACAGCGCTTCTGCGGCTTCGGCACCGAGGGCCATGGCTGCTGAAATTGGGGCTTTTCTTCCCTTCCTAGAATCCGTACGCTGCAAGCGTGCCAGTCCGACATCCGTTAGAAGGCGCCCTGGCCCGCAGCCTTGCCGAGGCAGCCCCCGACGCGTTGCTCCTGGTCAATGGTCAGCGCGAGATCGTCTTTGTCAACACCAAGGGCCAGGCGCTTTTCGGCTATTCCGAAGAAGAGCTTGTCGGGCAGAAGCTGGACATCCTGGTCCCGGAAGCGCAGCGCGAAAAGCATATTCAGCTGCACCAGGGCTATGTGCAGAGCCCGCGCTTTCGTGCCATGGGCGACGGTCTTACGCTGTCGGCCCGCCACCGCGATGGCTCGCTGATTCCCGTCGAGATCACGCTGAGCCCGGTCGACACGCCGCTCGGTCACTTCACGGCCGCGGCGGTCCGCGACATCTCGTCCCGCTTGGCCGCCGAGCGCGCCCTGCGCGACGCTGAAGAGCTCTTCCGGCTGACGTTTGAAGAAGCCCCCATCGGCATGGCGCTGGCTGATCCGCAGGGCCGCTTGTTTCGCGCCAACCACGCCCTGTGCCGCATGCTCGGCTACAGCCCAGCGGAGCTATCAGCGCTCACGTTCCTCGACATCACGCATCCCGAGGATCGGGATCTGCATCTGGCCTCGCTGCAGCGCATCCATGAGCGCGCAGCGCCCAGCGCAAAAGTCGAGAGGCGCTACCTGCACAAAGATGGGCACGCCGTGCAGGCCGTCCTCAGCATGTCCAATGTCTACGATGCCCAAGGCCGCCTGCTGTATCGCATCGCGCAGATCGAAGACATCAGCGAGCAGCGACGGGCCGAAGCCGCGCGGCAGCAGTCCGAAGCCCACTTCCGCGCCATGCTTGAGCTCGCCCCCGATGCCATCATCGTCGCCAACGTTGACAGCGGCGTGGTCGAAGTCAACTCGGCCGCCTGCCAATTGTTCGGCTATCCGCGCGATGAGTTCCTGGCCCGCGGCGTCTTTGACCTGGTCGCTGCCTCGGAAGTCGAGCGCCTGCAGGCCATCCGCCAGAGCCTGCTCATCGAGCGCGGCACGCACTGCGGCGAGTGGCTGGTGCGGCACAAAGACGGCAGCGTCTTTCCCACAGAAGTCAGCGCCAACATCCTGCCCGACGGTCGCTGGCAGGCCATCGTGCGCGACATCCGCGCCCGCAAGCAGCTCGAACACGAGCGCGAAGAGTCGCTGCGCTGGCTGCATGAAGTCCTGGCCCAGTGCCCCGTCGGCATCGTGCTGTGTCATCAAGCGGTCTGCGAGCGCTGCGATCTCAACCGCCACGCGCGGCACTTGCTGGGCATGCCCGAGGGCAGCCCGCCGCCGCCTGCCTTGGTCTTTGCCGACGACAGCGGCATCTTGCCAGACGATCAGCACCCCATCACCCGAGCCCTGCGCGGCGAGCGCCTGTCCGGTCTGATGCTGTCCCTGCAGCGCCTGTGCGGCGAGTTCGTGCCGGTGCTCGTCGATGCCGCGCCGATCCGCAGCGCAGACGATGGGCCGGTGCGCGGCGCCATCATCGTGTTCCAGGACATCACCGTCTTAAAGCAGCTCGATCGCCTGCGCGCCGAATGGAACGCCGTCATCGCCCACGATCTCCGGCAGCCGCTCAATGCGATCGCGCTCAACGCCCAGCTCATCGCGCGCAAGAAAAAGGACGGCGCCGATGTCGGCCGCCCCGTCGAACAGATCACCGCGTCGGCGCGGCGCCTAAACCGCATGATCAACGACCTGCTCGATCTGTCGCGCCTGGAAGCGCGGCAGCTAAAGCTCGTGCGTCAGCCCGTCGATCTAGGCAGCCTGGTCCACGTCAGCATCGAGCGCATGGCCGCCGAGGCCCCCGATCGCGCGTTCGAGGTGCGCATCCCTGCCGGCCTGCCCTTCGTCGATGTCGATGCCGATCGCATCATGCAGGTGCTCGACAACCTGCTCAGCAACGCCATCAAATACGGCACCGCCGAGACGCCCATCGAGATCGACATCGCCCTGCGCGAGCTTGAGCTGGTCGTCGCCGTCATCAATCAAGGTCCCGGCATCGCCCCCGAAGACCTGCCGCACCTGTTTCAGCGCTTTCATCGCGTCGGCAAAGAAAGCCAGCGCCACATCAAAGGCGTCGGCTTGGGCCTGTACATCGTGCAGCAACTGATCGAAGCGCACGGCGGTCGCGTCCAGGCCGAGAGCATGCCCGGTGGCAAGACCATCTTTCGCTTCAGCCTGCCCCGCTCGGCCCGCGAGCTCCCGCGCAGTGACGTGGCCAGCGATTCCTCATCCTAAGCCCGCGCCGTTCTCTGGGTCTGGCACCGCGGTCTTCGCATTCCGCACAATTTTCGCGGCAGCCGCATCCGCCCCGTAAGGTTTGCGTGGCCCGGTGCGGCCTGTGCGCGCAGGCCTCATGCGTGCCAAAGCGCCCACCGGCTCGTTGTGTGGCGGCCATCGCGACGCTCTCGTCGAGATCTGCCGCAAAGACCCTGCATGGGGTCTGCGTCGGATGTCTCCCGACCGCGCTCGGTATGCTCTTTGCGATGGTTCCGCCGATCAAAGGAGCCATTCACATGTCTGGCAACATCCAGTTCCGCTGGCTGATCTCGGCGCTTCTGCCCGGCCTGCTCTTGATGTCCGCAGCGGCCACGGCACAGCCGCTGGCCATTTCGTCGCAGGCCAAGGTTGCCACGCCGCGCAAGGATGTCGGCGATGGTCTGTGCGCCACCGTGGTCCACGTCCAGGATCCGGCGATTGGCCAGGTGCCCTATTCCAGCGTCGATGAAGCCCTGGGCACGCTGAACAAGACCTCGTCCCGCGTCACCGAAGACGCCCGCACCAGCACCGTCTTTTCGCGCGTCAACTTCAAGAACAACGAGCCCGTCGCCATCGGCGACTTTCCCGAAGACGTCTTGTTCCCCTACAGCGACAACCCCGGCGCGTCGCCGCCCGGCAACGATCGCAACTTCGTCGTTCGCCTGCGCGGCTACATCAACATCGACGCCCCCGACGCCGCTGGCCTGCAGCGCACCCTGGGCATCTTTGCCGACGACGGCGCCCGCCTGTCCATCGGCGGCGCGCTGGTCACCGTGCCCGACCTCGATCAGCGCATCGCATCGCGCCGCATTCGCCAGGTGCAGTACGGCCAAAGCGGCCTGTATCCCATCGAGCTCGTCTATTACCAAAACGGCAGCAACGCCGTGCTTGAGCTCTCGCAGTCCGACATCTTCGTCCCCGAAAACACCCGGCTCACCAACCTGCGCGACCTGGGCTTTACGCTGCTCGGCTCGCCCCGCCCCAACCTGTTCGTCAACACCGAGCTATACACCGCCCGCGCGGGCGCCGCGCCGTCTTGCACCGAGTGTTCCAGCGACGCCACCTGCGGCAAAGGCAACTACTGCGTCAAGGACTGGGGCCCCACCCCGCCCGAGGGTCTGTGTCAGGTGTGCAACGTCCCCGATCACTGCGGTCCCGACTGCCGCATCTGCAGCGGCAAGACCCGCATCTGCCACGAAGGCAGCTGCGTCCAGTGTCTGTCCGATGCCGACTGCGCATCCGGCGACGTCTGCAACCTGACCCTGCGCTCGTGCCAGACGCCGATCCAAGACTGGCGCTATGTCGGTGGCTGCAGTGCCGGCGGAGCCTTCGCCGATCGCTCGCATGCCAGCCCGCTCGCCATCGCCGCCGCGCTGCTCTTCTTGATGCTGATCGGACTGCGCCTGCGCCGCGGTCTGCGCGGCATGCGCTCGCTGCTCATCATCGCCAGCCTGGGCCTGGCCTTGCCCAGCGCCCGCGCGGACCTGTCCGTCAACACCCAGACCTTTCGCCCCGCCATCGGCGGCGAAAACATCATCACCGTGGAAGGCAGCCGCACCGGCCAGCGCTTTCGCCCCATCCTCAGCGGCCTTATCGAGTACGGCCATCGCCCGCTGCGCCTGATCGACAACCCCAGCGGCCAGACCCTGGCCGAGACCGTTCGCCACATCACCACGCTGCACATGATCGGCGGCATTGCGCTGACGCGCTGGCTGCAGCTTGGCCTGGATCTGCCCGTCGTTCTTTATCAGGACTTCGACCGCGCGACGCCGGCCGCCGATGTCCCCATGCCCCCCGCCAGCTATGGCCTGGGCGATGTCCGCGTCGTCGGCAAGGTCCGCCTGATCAACAACAGCAAGAGCGGCCTGGGCCTGGCCTTCGCGCCGCAGTTCACCTTTCCAAGCGGCGATGGCAAGCAGTTTCGCGGGGACGACGCCTATGGCATCGAGCCGCGCTTCGCCCTGGATTACCGCTCGCTCGGCGGCGCCATCATCGCGCTCAACCTCGGCTTTCTGGGCCGCACGTCGGATCAGGTCGTGCGCAACCTGCGCATCAGCAGCCAGGTCCGCTATGGCCTGGGCATGTATGTGCCGCTGCCCGAGGGCTTTGGCCTGATGGGCGAGTTTGCCGGCGGCACCAGCATCGCCACCGAGCCCGGCGGGCCGATCTATTCGCCCCTTGAGGGCCACGTCGGCGGGCGCTGGGCGCATCGCTCGGGCTTTCAGCTCAACCTCGGCACCGGCATGGGCTTTACCGACGCCCCCGGCTCGCCCAAGTTCCGCTTCTTTGCCAGCGTCGGCTATGCCCCGATGGAGCGCGAAAAGGTCAGCGAGCCACCCAAGCCGACCACCGCGCCCATCCTCGTCGAAAAGGCGGGCAGTGGCGCCGGCCTCGTCACCTCGCTGCCCGGCGGCATCGACTGCGGCCAGGCCTGCTCGGCCGACTTCAAGCTCGGCAGCCAGATCGTCTTTAGGGCCCTGCCCACCGCCACCTCGCGCTTTGTTGGCTGGTCGGGACCGTGCAGCGGCACCGACGACTGCGTCGTCATCCTGCGCGGCCCGACGTCGATCCGCGCCGAGTTCGCCCAAGCCGAAGAGCGCCGCATCACCGTCACCGTCGAAAAGGACGGCGAAGGCCAGGGCGAAGTGCTGTCCGAGCCCAGCGGCATCGCCTGCGGCAAGGTCTGCAGCGCCAGCTTCCGCGTCGAGCAAGAGATCCACTTCCGCGCCCTGGCCAGTCCGGGCTCGCTGTTTTCGGGATGGGAAGGCGCCTGCAGCGGTACCGAGGCCTGCACCATGCTTGCGCGCAGCGATACGCGCCTCAAGGCCCGCTTCATCAAGACCCAGATCGTCGTCGAAGACAAGCGCCTGAACCTCAAGGGCAACGTCATTCACTTCGAGACCGCCAAGGCCAAGATCCAGCTCGACTCGCATCACCTGCTCGATGAGGTCGTCCTGATCCTGAAGGCCCATCCCGAGATGCGGCTGCGCATCGAAGGCCACACCGACGCCGTGCCCTTCAACGCCCCTGGCGGCAACCTGCAGCTCTCGAAAGACCGCGCGGCCAGCGTCGCGCACTACCTGGTCATGCACGGCATTCCTGGCGCCCGCGTCAGCAGCGAAGGCTATGGCGATAGCTGCCCCATCGCCACCAACCAGACCGCCGAAGGCCGCCAGGCCAACCGCCGCACCGAGTTCTTGATCGTCGATGCCAAGACCGGCCTCACCCAGAGCGCCCCCTGCGTCACCTGGACGCCGGCTCCCCGTGGCGCGGGCCGCGGCAAGAAGCCCGCACCCGCCGGCAGCCCCGTCCAGAAGCCGCAGCAGAAGCCCCCGCTCCCCGTCCAGGCCCCCCCGAAGTAACCCCCCCCACTTCGTACGCGTACGAAGCCCTTCCCCCCGCGTACGAAGCCGCTCCCCCCGCGTACGAAGCCGCTCCCCCCGCGTACGAAGCCGCTCCCCCTGCGTACGAAGCCGCTCCCTCTGCGTACGAAGCCGCTCCCCCCGCGTACGAAGCCGCTCCCCCCGCGTACGAAGCCGCTCCCCCTGCGTTAGAAGAAGGGCAGGGTGCGCAGGGCGTCGTCCCAGCGCGTCGGGGCGTCGGATGCAAGAAGCTGGGCGGCGATGCGCGCCTCATAGGGCATGCCGCGCCCCTGAAAGAAGTCGCGCACCCCCTGAAGCTGCGCAGCATCGCGCTCGGCCACGGCACGCAGCAGCCGCCCGAGCCACTGGCCATATAGATCCTGCGCCGCCTCGGCCAGCGCCTCGGCGCGCCGCAAGCGCTCGCGCCACTCGCCCCCACTCAGAAGCGCCAGAAGAGAAAGCCCGCGCAGCGCCGAGAGAAAGAGCACACACAGCCGATCCTGATGGGCCCGCGGCAGGGTGCAGGGCAGGACCCAGGGCGGTGGCAGCCCGTGCCACGACAGCGGCAGATCGGGGAAGGTATCGGCGAAGAAGAAGCGCATCAAAGCCTTGGGCACAAACCAGGGGCGGCAGGCATCCCGGCTGTGCAGCCGGCGGTCCGTTTTGGGGCGACTTCCCGTATGCTTTTCGCCATGGACTTTGCGTTCATCGTCGTCGGGGCGGGGCTTTCGGGGCTGTGCCTGGCGCGGCTGATCGTACGGAGCGAGCTTGCCGACAAGCGGCTGCTGGTGATCGATGGCGCCGAAGACGATGAAGCGCTGCGCACGCTGTCGTTTTGGTCGGATGCGCCGAGTGTGTTCGACGATCTGGTACGCCATGAGTGGTCGACGCTGTCCTTGCAGGGCGATGCCGCGGGCGAAGCGGTCACGCAGACGCTGGGGCGGCATCGGTATCGCACGCTGTTTTTTGCCGACCTGCAGCGCGCGGTGCGGGCCGAGGTGCAGGCGCAGCCGGGCTGCCAGGTGCTGGCGGGCCGCGTCCGCGAGGTGACGAGCCAGGGGGACTGTGCCGAGGTCGAAGTCGGCGAGCAGCGCTTCCGGGCGCGCTATGTGTTCGACTCGCGCTTTTCGCTGTCGAGCCTGACCGTCGATACGCGGCGCTTTCACTTCCTGCGCCAGCACTTCTGCGGCTGGATCGTGCAGACCCCCGAGCCGACGTTCGATCCCTTGCGCGTGCTGCTGTTCGACTTCCGCACGGGCCACACCGGACTGGCCGCGGGCGAGTCGTTTTTTTATCTGCTGCCGCTCTCGGACCGTCGGGCGTTGGTCGAGCTTGTGACGCTGTCCGCCGTCGATGCGCCGCAGGCGCTTGAGCACTATCTGCGCGAGGTGCTGGGCCTGCGCGAGTACGCGATCGAAGCGCGCGAGCGCGGCATCAGCCCGCTCACCGAGCAGCCATTTTCTGTGCAGCCAGCGCCGCGGGTGCGCCGCATCGGCATCGCGGCGGGACGGATCAAGCCATCGACCGGCTATGCCCTGTCGCGCATCGAAGAAGACAGCCGCGCCATCGTGCAGTCGCTTGTGCAGCACGGCCATCCCCATGTGCAGCCGCGGCGGCGGCCGTTTTATGCGTTTGCCGATGGCGTGATGCTTGAGCTTTGGCAGAACAACCCCGGCCGTGTGCCGGCGATCTTTCGTCAGCTCTTTCGCAAGAACCCCGCCGATCGCGTGCTCGCGTTCTTGGACGAGCGCTTGCGCCTGGGATCGCTCTTGCTTCTGATCGCGAGCCTGCCGTTTGCGCCGTTTCTGTGCGCCTGCCTGACCTGGATCCTGCGCCGCCTGGGCCTGCGCCGCCCCGCCCCGAACACCGAGCCGACCTAGCTGCGATCCCCGGCCGATCCCACGAGCAGATCATCGAGCGGCACCGGATGCAGGCCGCGCGCCGCAAGCTCGGGCAAGAGGGCTTGCAGGATCGGCACCGCGAGTGGAGGGACCGCTGCGGGCGCTGGCCGCTCGGGTGCGTCGTGCAAGAGCAGGATCGCTCCCGGACGCAGGGCACGGCGCAGACGTGACAGCGCGTCGGCAGGCGTGGTCGAAGCCCAGCCGTCGCGCGCCTTGCTGCTCCAGCCGACAAGGCGCAGGCCCAGCGCTGCTGCGGCCTGGGCGACTGGCGGCGACAGGATGCCGATCGGCGGACGAAACCACGTCGGTCGTCGACCCGTGGCCACGGCGATGATCTGCTGCGTCTGCTCTAGCTCGGCCTGCAGGCGATTGGGATCGGCAAAGGCGGTCGTCCAGGCGTGGCGCAGCGAGTGGTTTTCGATCTGGTGCCCTGCCGCCGCCATCTCGGCCACAAGGCGCGGGTGGCGCCGGGCGCGCTCGCCGATGACAAAGAACGTCGCGCGGACGTCGTGCTGCGCCAGTACCGCCAGCACCTGCGGCGTCGTCTGCGGATCCGGCCCATCGTCAAAGGTCAGCGCCACCCGCGGCGGCAGGGCGTCGGCAGGTCCGGCCAGCAGCACGCGGCCATGCACGCCCGCAGGCGCCCACAAGCTGCCGAGCGCCAGCAGCCCCAGCACCGACAGCGACAGCAGCCAGGCGGGCAGGGTACTTCCCCCCGAGAGCGTCCACAGCCAGGCCGCAAGCGCCGTCCCCGAGAGGATCGTCAGAAGCGGTCGCCCCGCGCTGAAGCTGTAGCGACCTGGCAGAGCGGGCAGCGGCTCATGGCGCGGCGTCGCAACGGCAGCAGAAATGGGCGTGGCAGTGAGCATGGAAGCAGGTGACGGCAGCATGCCACAGCTTCGCTGCAAGCAGCCCTCTCGTCCCCACGTGGCATGAGCAGCGGCCCGGCAGGCGCATGGAGGCCGTCGCAAGCGGCGAGAGGCGGTCGCAAGCGACGTACACAAAAGGGGTTGACCCGTATCTCCCCGGATGTATGGTCCCGGCAACCATGCCCCCGCGGGAGAGACCCATGCGTGCCTTGCCGATCCTCGCTGCTCTGTTTGTCCTTCAGCTTGCCGTGCCCTCTTGGGCAGAGCCTGTCATCGATTCGACCGACTCGCCCGAGCGCATCGTCACCCTAACCAGCGGGGCGGTCTATCGCGGTGAAGTGATCGAGCTAGAGCCGAAGAGCCATGTGATCCTGCGCTTGGCGTCGGGGGCGCAGCGTCGGTTTGAGTGGCGCGATCTGCGCCGCATCGCCGGCACCAGCCCCGCCCCGGTGTCTGCATCGCGTGGGCGCGGCGGCGATAAGCTAGGCGGCGGGTCGTCCCCAGCGTCCGCACCGTCAGGCGAGCGCCCGCCGACCTGGACCGACAACAAGGTGCGTGAGGCGCCGCGAGCCGCTGCCAGCTATCGCGAACACCTCAACGACGCCAAGGTGCTAGAGGAAGTGGGCCAGCTTGCCGATGCGCTCAGCCATTACGAGCAGGCGTATGCGCGCAACCCGCAGCCGGCGGTGCTGTACCGCATGGCCAGCCTGCATGATCAGCTGGACCACCCGCGCCAGGCCCTGACGTTGTACCGTCGCTATCTTGCGCAGAACCCCAACCTGCCGGATGAGCGCCAGGCCGAGGTTGCCACCCACATTGCGCGCCTGACGTTGGCCGTGCAGGACGCCTCGTCCGAGCCGGCGACCCGCCGCGATGTCGATGCACCCGCGGCGTCGGCGGGTTCGCTGCGATCGCCGGGGATGCTGGCGGCTGGCCTCTCGATCTGGGGCACAAGCTATCTGGCTGCCGCCGTGGTGGGGTCGCTGATCCTGGCCGGCAGTACGTCATCGCAGATCCAGCGGCAGCACTCGGCGGGATCGATCGGGCAGGTTCAGGCGGCGTCTGGGGTCTTGCTGATCCCGGTGGCCGGGCCGTTTGTCTCGTCGGGCTTGATCCCCAGCGTCGAGTGGACGCTGCCCTGGATCTTCATCGGTGGCGGCACGCAGCTTCTCGGCATGATCCTGACCATTGCCGGCGCCCGTCGCCATCCGGGGCCGCGCCCGGCCGAGTATTCGCTGCGCGGGCTGAGCTTGGGACCTGGCCCCGGTGGGCTTGCGCTCATCGGCCGCTTCTAGCGAATCGCCGGCCTGGCCCGTCCCCGGCCCCGGTGCTGCGGATTGTTTCGCCGCGCTGTGAATTGATTGCAGTCGCCATGGGCGCGCGGTAAGACGCGGGCATGACCCATCGCAAGCGCAAAGACGTGGCAGGTTCGCTTTCACGCAGGCAAGTGCTGGCTGGCATAGGAGGCGGGCTTTCAGCCCTGACCTTGGGCTGTGGCAGCGACGGAGCAAGCAGCGAAGCTGGGGCGCTTTCGGCAGAGGATACGGTCGCCGAAGGCGGCGCAGATCTCAAGGCTCCTTCGCCGTTTACCGGCATCGACGCCGTTGTCGTGCTGATGATGGAGAATCGCTCCTTCGATCACTATCTGGGCGCGCTGCGCAGCGATGCGATGTACCCCGATCGCGCCAATGTCGACGGTCTGCGCGGCAGCGAGAGCAACCCCGATGGCCGCGGCGGCAACATCTCGGTGTTTCGCACCAGCAACCGCACGCCGAAAGATCCGCCGCATAGCTGGAGCGCCAGCCATGCGCAGTGGAACAGCGGCAAGAACGACGGCTTCGCCAAAGAACACGCAGGCGCCGGATCGGAACAGCGCGAGGTCATGGGCTTCCACGATCGCAGCGCCATCCCGTTTTATTACGCGCTCGCCGACAGATACACGGTATGCGATCGCTGGTTTGCGTCGGTGATGGGCCCGACGTTCCCCAATCGCTTTTATCTGCACGCCGGCACATCGTTCGGCCTGCAGAAGAATTCGCCGCAGTGGAATGGCGGCGTGGCGACGGTCTGGGATCGCATGCGCGCCAAGGGTCTGGCTGCCAAGAACTACACCGCGGGCTTGGTCGCGTTTCATCTGGGCGGGTTTCCAGGACGCGTGCTTCTGGGCAAGAACCCCAGCGCCCGCCTGTCCGAGTTCTTTGCCGATGCCAAGGCCGGCACGCTGCCACCGTTTTCGATCATCGATCCCGACTATCTGTCGAACGACGATCACCCCAGCCACGACATCAACCTGGGTCAGGCGCTGATGGCCAGCATCGTGCAGGCGCTGGCGAAAAGCCCGCAGTGGTCGCGCACGCTTCTGGTCATCACCTATGACGAACACGGCGGCTTCTTTGACCACGTGCCACCGCCCACGGTCGCCGATGATCGCCCCGAGTTCCGCCAGCTTGGCTTCCGCGTTCCGTCGCTGGTGATCGGTCCGACGGTGCGAACGGGGCGTGTGTGCCATACGACGTACGATCACACGTCGGTGCTGGCGACGCTGCGCACGCGCTATGGCATCGCCAATCTGACGACACGCATGGCCGCTGCGTCCGACCTGGGGGACTGCATCGACCCCGCCAAGATCGGCATGCCGGCGCCGCCGCCGACCGGCCTGCCGAAAGTGCCGGTGCGCCTGAGCACGGCGCTGCGCCTAAGCGGGCAGACCAGCCAGCCCGAGCTGGCTGAGCTGGCCGAGAGCGCTGCGCTGCGTCCGCACATCCTTGACCCGCGTCCGGTGGAAGCGCGCATCCGCGAGTTCTTGGCGCAGGCCGAAGAGCTGGGCGCAGTCGAGATCCTCGACTAAGCGAGGCGCAACGACGTCGACTTAGTCGGCGATGGACTGCGCTGCGTGGCCAGCGCTTGCGTCACTGCCAGCGCGCTGCGTTTCGGTGAGCGCGATGTACAGTGAGCCGAGGCCCATCAGCGGAAAGATCAGCGCGACCAGCCGCGTCATCAGGGCGGGCATTGCGAAGATCACGAGCGTCATGAGCGAGACCGGGAGGGCCACCGCCAGCAGGCGACGGCTGACGAAAAAGCAGCCCATGTAGCCGAGCGCGATCAGGCCCACGAGCTCTTGCGGCATGTGCTGCTGAAACGGGATGCCCATGTGATACGAGCCGAGCCGCGACGTCAGCATGTATGCGCTGCTGATCGCGATCATGAAATAAAAGCGCCGGAAGCGCGGATTCACGCGCAGGCGACCGCGGATCAGAACGCCGAGCGTGGCCACCGGCACGCAGACCGCGAACGTGATCCAAAGAAGCGGCTCCATGGCTGTGTTGTGCTGGGTCAACTCAGACAGCCACGAAATCACGATGCCGCTCAGGGTGGCGGTTCCCAAGACCAGGACCGAAAGCAGACGGTTACGCTGGCTGTGTGGCGTCTCGGCGTCGGACTCAAGGCCCTGTTCCAGGCAGGAAAGAAGCTCGGCCATCGACGGAAAGCGGGCACGGGGATCGATCGACAGGCCGCGCTCGATGGCCTGGGCCACAGAAAGGGGAATCTCTTGCACGTGCTTGGGCAAGGGGCGGCGCTTGTTGTCGAGGATGGACAGGACGAACTCTTCAAAGGTGTCGCCGGCAAAGGGCAAGTGACCATACAGGGCTTCGTGCAGCGCGGCGCAGAAGCTGAACTGATCGCTGCGCGCGTCGGCCTCCTGCCCGCGCACTTGCTCGGGCGACATATAGCCAGGCGTGCCCAAGATGCTGCCGAGCTGGGTAAGGCGTGGCGAAGCTCCGCGGCTCGACGCAGGCACTGCGTGCGGTCCCGGAATCGCGGTCGCGGCCGGCTGTGCGGTTGCTGCCGCGGCGGCCGGGGTGTCAGAGACAGGTGCGTCTGCCGCCAGCGCGGGCATATCGATGCGGCCTGCCGGGGCCAAGCCCGCGGCGCGAGCCAGCCCAAAGTCCGCCACCCGCACCCGCCCGTCATCGCCGACCAGCACGTTGTCCGGTTTGA
>JAEUJZ010000004.1 GCA_016794505.1 Myxococcales bacterium | reverse complement strand
CCGGGGCTCGCGGATGCGCTCGGTCGGATTCGGCGCGATGCGGACGTGCTCGTCGTGGTGAAGTTTGATCGCCTCAGCAGATCGATTCGTCACTTCTGCGAGATCTATGAGACGTACTTCCGCGATAGGGCGAAGGAGCTGGTCGCGATTCGTGAGGCGATTCGGCTCGACTCTGCGCTGGGGCGCGCCTTGATCAGCATCCTGCTGGTGTTCGCTCAAATGGAACGCGAGGCCGTCGGAGAGCGTACGCGCGAAGCGATTCAGCACATTCGCCGCAGCGGCTATCACTTTGGCAAGGTGCCGTATGGAAAGCGCGCCGTTCGCGCGCCGGGCAACCCGCGCATGAAGGTGCTGGTCGATGACGATGCAGAGCAAGCGGTCATCGCGCAGTTCACTACGTGGGCCGAGTCTGGCCTTGGTGTCAGCGAGATGGCGAGTCGCTTGAATGCCGCAGGTATCAAGCCGCGACAGGGGCAGCGATGGACGAAACACACCATCTACAACCTGCGCCTCCGGCTGAGCCAGATTCAGAGCCGTGCGGTCAACGTCCGGCCGCACACCGACGAAGATGTGAAGGACCGCATGCTGGAGCTGCGCGCTCGCGGTCACACCCACGCGCAGGTTGCATCGATCCTGAATGAGCTGGGCTTCCTGCCGATGAAGGGCCGCCGCTTCACCGAGCGAAGCGTGCGCAAGCTATTCGGACGCTGTCGCGAGACTCGTGTGTTATCGCCGCGTCGCTTCTTGGAAGCGATGCTCGAACGCATGTGCCGCGAGCACGAAGCCGTGGATCCGGATGCGCTCTTTGAGCGCCCCGGATTCCCGACGCTGGCGAAGGTGCTCAGCGATGCGGGCTACGTGACGCCGAAAGGTCGCGCGCACTGGTGGCCTGCGCAGGTGCAGCAGCTTCTGGAAGGTCGCTTCGACAAGTATTACGCCCGCGCTGCTCGCGCTGTGACCGATCACAGCGAGTAGCGCAGAAATGAAACGGCCTCCGTCGTCTAGCACACGGCGGAGGCCAAGTCCCCGTGGTGGGCCACACCCCGCGGAACCGCGCGCAGCGTACGCCGTGGGGCTTTTCAAACGCAACTGCGCTTGGAGCCTTCGATGCCTTCTCGTCTTGAGCCTTGGTCTATTTCTCGTCGTCGTTCTGGGGTGCTCGTCTTGCTCTGCGCGGTGCAGGGGTGCGAGCGCTTCGCCTTCGCCGCGATGCTGCCGCTGTTCGTTCTGTATGCGCAGGAGCGGCAGGGCATGTCGCCACCGACGGCGCTGATGGTGCTCGCGATCTTTCAGGCGCTGTCGTATCTGAGCGGCTTGCCTGGCGGCTGGCTCGCGGATCGCAAGCTCGGTGTGTACACATCCACCGGACTTGGGGCGGCGGTGCTGACGCTCGCGTATGGTGCGCTGGCGGTGGATCATGCGTCGCTGTTCTGGCCGGCGCTTGCGCTGATGGTCGTGGGCCACAGCCTGTTTCGACCGGGCCTGCACGTTCTGCTTGCTCGCGCTACGGGCGACGGGGAGCGAGCGCGGGAGCGCGGCTTTCTGTGGCATTACCTCGCCGCGAATGTGGGCTTCGCGTTGGGTGCGCTGTTCGGCGAATGGGCGCATGCAGCGTTCGGTTGGGCGGCTCTGTTCTGCGGTGCTGCGATGGCCTCTTTGCTGAGCGCGGGTCTGTTCCTGGGCACTTCGCTCACGCAGCCAACCGACTCATTGGATCCCACGGCGATTGGCACGCAGCCAGCCAGTGAGGAGGGCAAAGGGAATATGGCTGCCGTGTGGCTGCTCTGCTCCGTCGCCGTCGTGTTCTGGCTGACTGCGCAGCAGCCGGCGACCTCGCTGGCCGTCTTCGCCGCGATGAACACGCAGCAACAAATCGTTCTGCTCTCGCGCACGATGCAGCTCGGTCCCGGCCACTTCGCAGCGCTGCATGGCTTGATGGTCATCGCGATGCTGCCGGTGTTCCTGCGCCTGCATGGCCGGCGGCAAGCTCACGGTGTATCGACGGGGAACCTGCCGATCTGGGGTTACGTCGCGACCGCCGCCGCATTTGCGTGGATGGCCGCAGCTAGCTTGCAGGGTGGCGACACGGGCCGCGTCAGCAGCGCCTGGCTCATCGGCTGCTACCTCCTGCTCTCTCTCGCTGAGATTCTGCTCGCTCCACTCGGAATGTCGCTGGTGACACGCTTCGCTCCCCGCGACAAGGCCGCACGCGCCGTCGGGCTGTGGTTCGCGAGCAGCGCAGTCGGCAACGGACTCGCCGCACTGCTTGCGCTCGGCTGGGACCGCTGGCCGCATCATCGGTACTTCGCGGCGCTCGCGCTCGTGTCGCTTGCAGCTGCTGCCGCGCTGATGCGCCGTCGTTCCCCGATGGCATGAAGGCGCTGACCCGATCCGTAGCCGCGCTGTCAATCGGCCTCTGCTACAGCCCGACCTCACGTGCCACCCTCAGCTCCCTCGCGGTCGCCGAGCTGCTGACGGAGCTTTGAGGTAGCCTGCCTGATCGCGTGAGCGCCGTGCCTGCGTTGAGCCTTCCGCCTCGCCGCATATCGCCCGCAGCGCCCGATACAGCGGATGCGGCGCCGCATGCTCTAGCAACAGGCTCTCCCGCTGCACCCGCTCCATCCCCTCCGAAAACCGCCGCTTGATCTCCGGGAAGTAATCGAGCCCCAGCGCATCGACGTCCGGTGACGTCCGCAGAAGCTTCCCGAGCAGCCCCCGCAAAAAAACATCGGGCAACACCGCCGCTGCAACCCCGCTCCAGAGGCTCGGATTCGTACACAACCTGCAGCCGTTCCGTCGTGCTCGGCACTTCCATCGCGTCACCGTAGGGGCCAGCCCCCCAGCCGGTCAGCGTCCATTCATACGCCGAGAACGGGGCGATGCTGCCAGCGACCACACCAAACCAACGCAGATTCCTGCCCAGCGCACCGGGCGCAAGCAATCCTTCAAGATATTCATCCACCCGCGCGGCATGACGCATGTGCGAACCACGCCGTACTACCCCCAATCGAACGGCAAGATCGAGCGCTGGCACAAGAGCATCAAATCCGAGGCGATTCGCATCAAGAACCCCGGCGACGAGGCCGAGGCGCGACGGCTGATCGCGCGGTACGTCGAAGAATACAACGAGCGACGGTTGCACAGCGCCATCGGCTACATCGCGCCGCGAGACAAACTCCAAGGCCGTGAGCAGCAGATCTGGGCTCTACGCGACAGCCTGGCAAACGCGCGCGAGCGGCGAAGGCGGCGAGGAGAACAGCTCCACAGCCCGCACCGCTCGCCTGGGGAGGGAGCCTGTGGTGCCGCCTGAACCCATCCCGCATAGGACTCACTTGCAACCCCTTCGCTGCACCGATAGCGTGCCCGCCCGCTCGCTCCTTAGCTCGATCAACCCGCCTTCACACTCTCCAATCTTCACATCCTTCCCCTGTCGTCTTCACGTCCCGCCAGCACAGTTCCCTGTCGTGCAGGGGGGTACTTTCTCGCATGATCGCGCCGGAACGGCGATCAGTTCGCGCTGGAACGACGGAGGAACGACGGAGGAACGACGCTGGAAGAACGCTGGAAGAACGCTGGAAGAACGCTGGAAGAACGCTGGAACGACGCTGGAACGACGCTGGACGAGCGCAATTGGATGGGTCAATTGACCTATCTTGCGCCAGCCATCCCCGCTCGACGCTGAGAGTCGTGGTCGCCGGATCTGACCGACGGGCGCCAGAGTAGCTTTACCTGAAGCGTCGTCGGCAAAGCCGATGGGCGATTGATGGAAACACAAGCGGGGGGTGGTCCAACCACGTCGCTTTTCCGGCGCCGTTCCAGCGTTCGTCCTCCGTCGTTCCTCCGTCGTTCCTCCGTCGTTCCTCCGTCGTTCCAGCGCTGACTCGCCGCGATCCCGAGGGTACTGGCGCCTGCCTTTTTCTGTTGCGCCTGCCTGACCATAATTGTATTTTAAAGTACTGAAAATTTTCACGACACTAGCTCAAGGGGGGGATATGTTCGAGCAGCGCCTATGCTTGGCCTGTAACGATCCATTGCCGATAAGCAAGCGCTTAGGGGCCCAGTACTGTAGCCGTGATTGCAAGCACGCGGCGGACGCCACCGCTAAGCGACTTGCCCGCTTCCAGAGTCACAATCTCAGGAGCCGCGAACTTGCTGTTGCCACCACGACATACAAGCTTTGGTTGCTTGGATTCCAACGAGAGGTCGTAGAGCGGGCGCCGCGTTTCGCGCGTGGCTACCAGCTTGGAGCCCCAATTCGGGGGGGAAACCTCTTCTGGTTTCCCAGTAGTAGTGGGGCCAAGGGTAGGAAACGACGACGGACGCTGACCTTATCCTGGGCCAAGGCTGTCGAATACTTCTCCCTTGCTCCGTTCGAGCAGCCGTGGATTCCGAAAGCCGGCTTCTATCGTCTTCGCTACGTCGTCGGGGATGAGGCGCAACCGCAGTCCTGCGACGAGTACCACAACATCCGCATCCCGTATGGCGTGCCGCTCTGGGATCTGGCTTTCGACGCAGACGAGCTTGTGACCGAGCGGCCGTAGGCGATGCAAGACTTGGAGTTTCAAGCCCAGATCCTTGCCAAACGCCCGCCCGACGCGACCCACTACCGCCTGTATCGGCGGAAGATGGCAATGGACAGGTATTACCCAGCGCCGGTGAAAAAAGCGCTGCGCTGTTCCCCAACCTTTGAGTACCCGCTGGGTTGTTCCCCTGGCACTTGGCTCGTCCACTTCTATTCCGATGAGGGTGGCAAGAAGCAAGTCCAGCATGTCGGCAACTATCACTGCATCCAGGTCTACCTGCCGATGCCTAACCTAGACGAGCCGACCGGGCCGGCGGTGGACCCTGAATCTGTGCGGCTGCTGGCGAAAGGCGCCCGCCCAGCGGACCCGGTGCGTAGCGATCCGGGCTTAATCCAGACGAAGATCGAAACGCGGAAGCGGGCACTGATCCGACGAGAGGACAGGGCGGCAGCCCGAGACATGGCCCGCAATGGCCTGTCCAAAGAAATGCTTGAGCAGCAAGTGGTTCATCGCTCTTTGCGCCGGGACAACCACGAACTGACCGAGCTACTCACGAGGAACCTGAGCCCTCAGACTGAGCAAATCGAGCGACACTACGCATTGCTGGAAACCAGCATGACGTCCATGGGGATTTTTTTGGAGCAGGTGAAGAGTATGGCGACCAAGGTCGCCGTTCCACCGCCGCCAGTCGACTACACCCCTTTGTTTGCCCAGATCGCCAGCGCTGCGCGTGACATCTTCGTCGTGGCGCTACAGAGGGGCGATCGTCGAGACCAGCCAATGCTCGGCGAGGACGCGGATGCCGCAGACGAGGGCTTGAGACCAGCGCCCGATCCGAAGCTGGCACAACTGATGGCGGAACGCGATCGGCTGCGTCAGGAAATCGCTCGACTGGAGCAAGCCGGGCGCAAAACCGCTGAAGTCGTCCATGTCTCGGCCCCAGCGAGCGACGTTTCAACCGCGCCGAGGGCAGCGCCAGCCCCCGGCGCCCAAGCGAATCGGGTGATCGAGCGGGCTGCGAACCAAGTCACGCCTACCGGTGGTGCTCAGGCTACGGCGGCGACCGAGCGGGCCGCGCACGCAGCACAGCCCTGGTCGCCAACTGGGGCGACCAAGCAAAGCACCTCGGTCAAAGCGGAGGGGGTCGGAAGCGCGATTCCAACGGCGCCCGAAGCCGCCAGCCACGCGCACAGTGAAGCCAGGCTAGAGGAAGCACGCGAACTCGCGGCTGACAGCAGGGTGAACGATGCCGCGTCCGAAGCGCTGCCAAAGCAGCTCGCTCTGCAGACGCCCCAAGGCCCCCTCAGCCTGCACTTACCTGACGGACTGCTGTCGGGCGAGCTGGCAAATCTACTTGCCGGGGACCTTTGGGACGAGGGCGCCGCCACGACCCTCCCCACGCCGTCCAAGGTCCAGGTGGCCGAGGTTGCCCAGGTCATCGTGGAGCCTCCCAAGATGAGCGAAGAGGCTGCCCGTCGAGCGCTTGCTAGCGGGGGAGTCATCGAGGCGCTCGGCGGTCTGCTGTTCTTCAATCCCGCGTTCCGGCAGATGCTGAGAGGCTCAACAAAATGAGGCAGCACTACGCAACACTCCACTTGGGTAGGACAGCGACCGATGCCCAGATCAGGGCGGCCTGCCGGAAGACGGCGAGGGAGTAGTCCCCGACGATGTTCCCATCGCCGATCCGCGCGCGTTCCTGAGCTTACCGAGGCGTATCAGACACTAACGGATCCTGCGAGTCGCGCGAAGTGTGACGCGACGCTGGTGGCACACTGCCGGCAGATGCGCTGGGTGCTATGTGACGGCTGCGGACAGCCGAACCGGGCGCCGCGAGCACCTCTCGGCCAAGTCGCGACGTGTCAAACCGCGCGCCCAGCGCATCCAGCCCGCAGCAGCTTCCCTACGAGATTCCGATTGTTCCCTTGTCTGCGCCCTACGGCCTGCAGCTCGTCACCCGCTTCGCGGTGCTGCCGCTTCCGCTGGATTCTCGCACCCCGTGCCGCTCAACCCCATACGCCCCTTTGCTGTCGAAGAAGGAGAGGTCATCTGATGAACCAGCTTGAGACTCGCGCCTTGCGCCTTGGCCTGAAGGTGAAGTTCACCCAAGCCCGCCTCGGTTTGCTGGTCGGCGTCCACGGCTGCACCATCGGCAGATGGGAGCGCGGTATCCAACACCCGCGCCCCAGCCATCGCGAACTCCTGCAGCAAATGCGCGATCAAGCGGAGAGCGATTTGAGCGGCGAAGCCGTCGCCGATCGGGCTCGAACAGGCCCGCGAACGAGCGCGCCCCAGCCTCAGAAAAACCGCGCCGCACGCTGAGCAGAAGGAGGCGAATCGATCGCGCCGTCGCTCAACTGAAAGCGGCGAATTCGGTGCACCTGCCCGATGCCAAGCCTTGCGCGAGCGGCGCCCGATGGCATCTGTATCACGGCGATCTGTTCGACGTGCTGTCGACGCTACAGCCCGACTCCTTCGATGGGCTGATCGTCGATCTGCCATACTCCAGCGGCGGCCTGCACATCGGCACCAAACAGCAAGACCCGCGGCGCAAATACCAGGGCCACGGCGTGCAGATCCCGGGCCAAGATTTCGACGGTGACCAGCGCGACCAGCTGGCCTTCACCGAGGGGTCGACCGATGTCCTACGCCGAAGCTATCGCCTCATCAAGCGCGGCGGTATCTTCGCGGCGTTCATCGACTGGCGGCAGATCGTGCCCCTCATCCTCGCTGCTCAGCGAGCCGGATTCGGGCTGCGCGACATCGCCGTCTGGGACAAGACCGAGGCCGCGCGCCCGTCGCCCGATCGTCTCCGCAACAAATGCGAATTCGTCCTGTGGGGCAGCAAGGGCGAGCTACCCGCCGACCGCGGCGTACCGATCCTGCCCGGCGTGCTGCGCTCCGTCGTCCGCGCCAGCGACAAGCACCACCTGACGGGCAAACCGACGGCGGTCATGCGCTGGCTCGCAGAGTTCGTCGCGCCCGGCGGTCGCATCCTCGACCCCTGCGCCGGCTCGGGCACGACCGGCGTCGCTGCGCTCCTCGAAGGCCGGCAGTTTGTCGGCATCGAGCAAGACGCGCACTATGCCCACGTCGCCGCCGCCCGCCTGCGCGCCGCCGAGCACGGCCATCTGCTCACCGCGTCCGAGACCCAAGCCCAGACCGTGGCCATGGGAGCGGCATAGATGCCGCCCGCGGTGGCTGCACTGCTGGCCACGCTTGCCGCCCTCCTGGGCACGCTGGCCCGCGCGTGGCCCGCCCGCGCATGCACAGCCGATGCCTCGCCCGCCTGGCCTGCGATAAGCCCAGCGCCCGCTACGCCGCGCAGCTCGTCCGCGCCTGGTTCGCGCAGCCGCTCGCCGCCGACTTGAGGCGGGGATCTTGCCCGTGGTTATCGGGGTGGGAATGGGAAGATCGCGCGCCACCGTGAGGTAC
>JAEUJZ010000028.1 GCA_016794505.1 Myxococcales bacterium | reverse complement strand
CGATGCGGTGCGCTGCGCTGCCGACTTCTCCATCTCGGCAAAGCGCCCGAACGACTCCTGCATCTTCTCCATCAGGACGAAGTTGCGCTCCAGCATCTCGACGGACTGGTGCTGCAGCTTGTACATCGACTCCGACTGCGCCCGCACTTCCTGCCGGTGCGAGCGATTTAGCAGATAGCCCTCGACGATCTCCTTGTTCTTCGCCGAGCGCAGCAGCAGCTTTTGTTCCTTGCCCGCGATCTCCAGCGCCAGCTCTCGCTTCTTGGCATCGATCCGCGCTGACTTCAGGCTGCCTTCGGCGTCGTCTTCGATTTCTGGCTCGCCCTTCGCCTGCGCCAGCGCCGCCGCGATCTCCGCATCCAGGCTCTGCTCCGACTTGTCGCAGACCTCGCTGGGATAGCGAAGCTGCGCGACCACCTGCGTCTTGCCCGCGACGTGCGACACCACGTCCCGCCCCTGACTGTCCTTGCAATAGCGAATCATCCACGCCGCCGCACGAGCGCCAACCGGCATTTCAAACGGCTGAATCCGCAGCGCTCTGTCGGTTGGAAACCGGATCGGTTCCCCCGTCTCGCCCACCCGCTCGCAGAAATAATAGCGAGCGTCTGACGGGCAATGCCGCGCTACGACTGCCTCAAATGGCTCTGTGCCCCCGGACATGCCAATCAGCTTGATTATGGAACCCGAATCTCGCAATCGCTATTTTACAAGACACCGAAACCGTTACTTTCTTTGTTTGCGGACAGGAAGGCTGGCCAGGTTTTCAATTGGCAAGCCTCGTATTTTCATTTCATACGGGATCAGTTCCTCAAAGCTCCCGGCATCTTCAAGATCGGGATATGGGTAAACATTGGAAATGAATCGAATTTGATACAGCGTGGCCAGCGGCACAGCGGGAGGCTCGAACGGATGCAGATGAAAGTAATCGTCAGTAGTGCGCCGACGATTGAAATCGAGGCGCGTTCTCAGCTTGCCACGAGCATCGGTGCCGGCGGGTAGAACTGGGAACCAAAGGTAACCATGTCCGCTCCACAGGCCCGCTCGATACCCAATCGCATTCTCAGGAGCTTGCTTGCGGAGCTTTCTCTCGAAGGACTCCAGCCACGCGGCGAACTGTTGAGCCAGCTCGCGCTCATACTTCAGGCGCTGGCTGTTGCGACGCCTCACCTCCTGCATCCGCGCGGCGAGACGGCATTCTCTGCTGCAATAGAGTGCATCTGCCCGCTTGTCCTCGCCAATCTCCTGCTGGCACTTCTTACACAGGATTCCTCGGTTCATCTTTTTCCCCCACGGCCAGTAATCGTGTAATGCCGACTATGCGCAATGTATCAGCGCAGTGAGTGCAGTGCAATCGCAATGCAAGGACAGTATGTGCGCGGTGTATCCGCGGCGTACGCGCGGTGTATCCGCGGCGTATCCGCGGTATAGGCGCGGCGTATCCGCGGTGCATCCGCTGCGTATTTACCGGACAAACGGAACGTAACGGGAACTCTATCCGCGTTCGACCGCGCTAAGCAGCACTATGAAACAGAGCAAATTCAGCCATTTATCTGCGTGTGGTATTCGCAGGCTGTGCAGTTACGCCGCGTTTGTACCGCGGCTATAGCGCGTTTGTGCCGTGGCTATAGCGCATTTGCACCGCGCTTGCGCCGCGCTTGCGCCGCGCTTGCGCCGCACCAGAACCGCGACTGTGCTGCGCCAGAACCGCGACTGCGGCTGCGGCTGCGGCTGCGGCTACGGCAGTCAGCGGTGACCTCCCGGCCCTCTCGGTTTCCCCCCAGCATGCTAACCCTTCGCGACGAGGGCTTTGCAAGCGAAGTGCCATGGGGAAGCGAGACCGTCCGCATCGAGATGCAGCCAGCCATGGGCCAGCCATCGAACGCCGCAGCGAGGATGGGCCAGGGGGCGGGCCTTGCACGGTGCGGCAGTGGCAGCGCCGCGACGGGGATCTCGCGCAGCGCGACGGCGTAGCCCTTGGAGCAATCAACCACGATATGCTGAGGGTGGTTAGCGAGTGCGGGCTGGGAATCCGCCGTGCTGTGGGGCAGTGGGCACGTCGGAGAGCATCCGCAGGATCAAGCCAAATGGGTGACGACTCTGAACGCAACACGGTGCCTGCAAGCTGGGACGGGGCCTGGCTGCGCACAGAGCGCGAGCGGATCGCGGTGGGCCGTCGTCCCGTAGCTGAGCGGCTAGGCATTGCCGAGAGCACCCTTGCGCGCGTCGAGCGGCAGGCGCTGGATGTTCCGCTGTCGTGGCTGCCTGGCTTG
>JAEUJZ010000021.1 GCA_016794505.1 Myxococcales bacterium | reverse complement strand
GCCCCCATGACTGAGCCGTCGGCTTCGCGCGGGCCGACGCCAAACCAGACGACTGGATCTCTGATCATGCTGGCGATGCAGCACTTCGGACTGCTGACTGATCGCAACGGACGCCAGCACTGCATCGACCGCACGGCGGGGAAGTGGCTGTGTCGCTGTCCATGGGCCGACCAGCACCGCAGCGATCCACGACAGACGATGGGGCTGCTCGACAACTCGACGGTCATCTATGATTCAACGGCCAACGGCGATGATGGCGGCTTTGACTGCAAGCACGACGGGTGCCGGGACAACGGGCGCAAGCGCGATGCCGCCGACGTGCTGCGCTGGGCTCGATTCAAGGGTTGTCCACTGCCCGATCGCGCTTCCTTTGGCAGCGGTGAAGCATCTGAGCAGTCGAAGCCCAGCGGCAAGCCCAGCGGCAAACCCAAGATCGCCGTGCGGCAGGCTGACATCGCCGGGATGCGTGATGCCGCCATCGCCGCTCTGCGCAGTCGAGCTGATATCTACGTCCGAGATTGGGAGCTTGTTGACCTGACTCCGAACGGGTCGCGCGCAATCCCTGCGGATCATCTCATGGCGGTTCTGTCGGAGGTCGCAACCTGGGTGAGCTACAGCCGCAACGAAGCAGATCAGCTCGTTGAGAAGCCGGCCAAGGTTCCGCGCGATGTCGTTGGGGCTGTGCTGAAGGCTGCGAGCTGGCCGGGAATCGCTGAGCTGAAAAGCATCGTTCGTCACCCGATTCTATTGGGCGATGGGCGACTCATCACCGCCCCCGGCTATGACGCAGAGAGCAAGCTGCTATTTATTCCCGATGAGGCTTTCAGCATTCCGGCGAAACCGACCCGTGATGAAGCGCTGGCGGCGAAGGATCGGCTGCTGCGGTACGTGCGGAACACGAATTTCTGCGACTCGCGCGGGCCGTCATCGTGGCTCGCTTTCGTGCTGACGCTCGCTGCCCGGCACGCATTCCCGACGGCGCCGCTTTTTGGCTTCGATGCCGCTCTAGCGGGCGCGGGCAAGACGTCCCTCGTAAAGATCGCCTATGGCTTGATCCACGGGGACTTGCCGCAGCTCGGCGCCCCAGTGGTTAAGGACGACGCCGAAGCAGAGAAGCGACTGCCGATGTGGGGGAAGCAAGCGTTGGTGTGCTGGGACAATGTCAAGGAGATCTTCGCCTCGCCTGTGGTCGATGGCGCTATCACTGCCGGAAAGCAGAACGTGCGGTGCTTAGGAAGAAACGAGGGCTTGCTAGTGGACCTGACCGGGACGTGTTGGGCCATGACTGGCAACAATCTGGCTGTGGGCGACGATGCCGCTTCACGCTGCATCATCACACGCATTCAGGCGCCTACCACGCGGCGATATGACTTTGCCGTCGATGATGTCGCCTTCTATCGCGCACAGCGTTCGCTGGCGGTGGCCGACGCCTTGACCATGCTTCGCGCCTTCATCGTCGCTGGCATGCCTCAGAAAGAAGACGTGCCCTATTGCCGCTTCGTTGAGTGGTCTCGGCTGGTGCGTCAGACCCTGCTGTGGCTCGGTCTCGATGACCCCGTCGGCGGCGAGATCGTTGATACGAACCTAGAGGCCAAGGCCGCAGCGCTGCGCGCGATAGCTCAGTGGCAGATGTCGAAGCTCACCGAAGAGGAGCGCCAAGCTCGCGGGCTCGATGCGTATGAGTGCTGCTTTTACGCGGGCGATCTGGATATGAGCTTTCTGAAGCTGCGCAGCGAAGACGATGAAGCCTACCGCCTTCGCCGTGCCGTCGCTGATGCTCTCGGCGCTGTCTACGGGCGCAAGATCGCGAACACGATTCACGTCGGCTATGCCCTGGGCAAGCTGCGCGATGTTCGGCTACCGCTGACCAACGGGCAGGGTCACGTCGTCTTCAGC
>JAEUJZ010000172.1 GCA_016794505.1 Myxococcales bacterium | reverse complement strand
CGCGCGGCAACACGCACTGGTGGCCGGCGCAGGTGCAGCAGCTACTGAACGGCAGCTACGACCAGCACTATCGCCGCCGCTCGCCGACCAGCCCGAACAACTGCGGTCGGTAGCGCAAAAGCAAAACGGCCCCCGTCGTGGTGAAGACGCCGGAGGCCAAGTTCCCCGTAGTGGGCTAACACCCCGTGGAACTGCGGCGCACAGTATTCGCGGGGCTTCATAAACGCAACTGCGCTTGGAGCCTTCCATGATGTCGAGTCCCGTTTCTTCTTCTGCTTCTCGTCAGTGGTCTCTGGTTTTGCTCTGTGCCGTGCAGAGCTGCGAGCGGTTTGCGTTCCTGGCGATGCTGCCGATGTTTGTGCCGTACGCGCAGGATCGGCAGGCACTGCCCACTCCCACCGCACTGATGGTGCTCGCCGTCGTGCAGGCGCTGTCGTATCTGGGCGGACTTCCCGGCGGGTGGCTCACCGACCGCAGGCTTGGCGTGCGGCTGGCGACCACGCTGGGTGCGTTGCTGCTGGCCTTGTCGTATGCCGCCCTCGCCCTGGATCGCGCGTTGCCGTTCTGGCCTGCACTTGGGCTGATGGTCATCGGACACAGCTTGTTCCGCCCAGGCTTGCATGTCCTGATCGCCCGAGCCATGGGCGACGACGAACAAGCGCGGGAGCGCGGCTTCCTCTGGCACTACCTCGCGGCCAACATCGGCTATGCCACGGGTGCGCTGTACGGCGAGTGGGCGCATGCGGCGCGCGGCTGGGCGACGCTGTTCGGCGGCGCTGCGATGGCATCGCTTCTGAGTGCTGGCCTGCTGTGGCTCAGCTTGTCGCATCTACAAAGCGATGGCGCTGACGCCGATGGCACTTATCCGCCACCGGCAGCCGCATCGCGCCACGGCAACATGGCCGCGGTGTGGCTGCTCTGCTCGGTCGCCATCGTCTTCTGGATGACGGCGCAGCAGGCGGGTAGCTCGCTCGCCGTGTTCGCCGCGGTGAACATGGAGCAGCAGATCACTCTGCTGTCGCACTCGCTGCGGCTTGGCCCTGGCGTTCTTGCATCCCTGCACGGTCTGATGGTGATCGCGATGCTGCCCGCGTTTCTGTACCTGCACGGGCGGTCGCATTCGCGCAGCGGCTCGACGGCAGGCAAGCTGGTCTGGGGCTACGTCGCCACCGCCGCCGCCTTCGCACTGATGACCGGCGCGAGCCTGCGTGGTGGGGATGCGGGCCGGGTGAGTAGCGCCTGGCTCATCGGCAGCTATGCGCTGCTCTCGCTGGCAGAGGTTCTGCTGGCTCCGCTCGGCGTATCCCTGGTCACTCGCCTGGCCCCGCAACACAGGGCTGCGCAGTCGGTAGGGCTGTGGTTTGCAGGCAGCGCTGTAGGCAACGGACTCGCGGCCGTGTTGGGCCTGTGCTGGGACCGCTGGCCGCATCACCGCTACTTTGCAGCGTTGGCGACAGTGTCTCTGGCTGCTGCGGTCCCGCTTCTCTCGCGTCGCAGACATCTGGACTGGCTGACCGCGCTTACGATGGGTTCAGCAGCATCAACCACCGTCGAGAAAGAGGCACAGACCGTGAACCCAGCCACAAGCGCTGGCATCGACCCTATTGCTGCCGCCGCTCAGCCCGCGTATTGGAATCGCATGCTGCTAGCGGCCCTACCGATCTTGCTATCAGGATCGCTCATGGCGAACACAGCCCTGCCGCTGCCCGTGCGCGGCTTCAGCGCGATCGTCTGCGGCTTGGCGGTGCTGTGCTTCGGGCCCTACTTGTTCGCCCACTCACTGATGCGCTGGGCTCGACGCGGCATCGGCCTCGCCGAGTAGAAAGCACCACCCTCGCACCACAACACGATCAAGGCTCGCTCGATCAACTCACGGGCCAGGCGGTGGTGCTCGAAGAGCCAGCATGGCACCACGCTCCCATGCGCTTCGGGGTCAAGGTTCTGCCCGACCAAAGTTCAACGGGCGTTGGGCTCACCGTGGCTGAGCCGGTGGGAAGATCGATCTCCTCGTGATGGACCCCACGAAGTAGCAGCTACCCCTCCTCGTTCGCCGCCGTCAGGCGTCTGCGGCTTCCACCGAAGCTCATCGCAACCCCACCGCAGCCGCGCAACCGAGCATGGCCAAAAGTTCCCCTACAGCAACGCAGCCGGAGCACCCCGCGGCTCGTCGGGCAGCAGCAGTGGCTGAACCCTGCGAGCTTCACGCAGGAGCTTCAGCACGTCGCTGCGCGTCCAGTGCCCCGGCTCCGAACTTGGGGCCGCGTATCCTTCGGCATCCAGCCAGCGGGCG
>JAEUJZ010000017.1 GCA_016794505.1 Myxococcales bacterium | reverse complement strand
CATCTCGGGAGTGTCGCAGGCGACGGCGAACACCTGGCCGCCCGTGCAAGGCACCTACGACACCGACCAGCGCGTCACCGCCGTCGGAGAGCTGACGAAGTTTGGCCTGGCCCTGACCTATGAAGAGGTGCGCACCGCCGTCATGGCGCTGGTTCAGTCGACGCAGCCGTCGCTGGCCAGCAAAGAGCAGCTCTTTAACGTCCTCAACGCGCTCGTCGCGTCGGTGGCAAGCCGCAGCGCAACCTGGGCGGACTACAAAGCGGCGTGGGATGCGTTCTTCCAAAACACGCTGCCTGGATACGACCCGCACACGGATCCGGCGAAGGTACCGACGATCAGCGGCGTGGCCGCTGGGATCACAAGCGTCGTTTCGCTCGCCAAGTCGACAGACACAGTAACCCGCGTTCGCGTGACCGTTGGCGGTGGAAATGTGAACCCCAGCGCCAATGCCCTTTTCACTATCGGATATGCTACCGAATACCGCGATAACGGTGCGCCTATATCACCGATAGTGATCCCAGAACAGCCTTTTACGCTTTTCTTCTGCCCTGTCAATGGCACATTCCAGACATACGGGATAGCACTGCAAACAGGCACCTTGCTAGCTAACACGAGCTATGACCTCAAGATCGCGTCTATTTCTGGGGTGCTCTAATGGGGCGCTATCGCGATCGGGTGAGGACGTGCTCTGCGGCAATGCCGGATCTGATGCTCGCGGATATTTGCGATGAACTGGACGGTATGATCCAGGCCGCTATGCAGGAGATCGCCAAGGTCAAAGAGCAGCTTGTGTTGATTGATCGTCGACTGACTGACTGTTGCGACGACTCCGCACGCGATAGGTTGAAGGGCGAAGTCTCAAGCCTGCGCGCTGAGCTGGGCGCGATCCGCGACAGCTTGAAATCAGCGCCTCACACCCCCAGCCCATAGGACCCCCATGCACAGCCGACCGTCCCTCTATATCGCGCTTGCTCTGTTCTCTGCCTGCTTCTCATCTCAGCCCATCGGCTCGATCCCGATCCGGTGTGGAGAGGGCGATCCTTGCCCGGAGGGGTGGGTCTGTCGCGATAGCCTATGCGCGCAGTCGGGCACCGCACCGCAGGACATGAGCGCGCCCGCCGATCTGTCCATTCCTGCGGTCGGCTGTGCTTCGGGTGGGGGTTCCAAACTCTCTGACCGTGTCTATGCGTGTCCGGGTTCCTTCGGCGTCGGCGAGGCGCGTGGGCTCTGTTCTATAGGCTGGCAGTTTTGCAAAGATGCATCATCCGTGCCTTTGGATGATTGTCGGCTACTAAGCGGATTCTATGTGGCAGATGTTCCCGCACACCTTAATCCCAATTTTATCTGTGCATCCACAACCATCTTCGAACGATTGCTGATGGGTTGCGGCACTTGTGGATTTTGCGTTGATGTCGGATTTACACCGTGTGCAGGCTTCAGATTGTACGCTCGTAGTAAACAAGGAAGTTACAATATGGACAATGGGCATTCAATCGACAAGACGATTAATAATGACAACCGTAACGGCGTTTTGTGCTGTAAACCATGAGCGAGCGTGACCAGGCGACCGCGGCTCTGATTGGGCTGGGCCTTGCGATTCCGCCTTTGCTCGGTCTGTCGCGCAGGCGGCGGCGGCGGCGGCAGAGTGTCCTGCCGTCGATCCAAGGCGCACACCTGGGCACCGCTCCGGCAGGGCCACCGGGGGCGACGGGTCCACAAGGTACGGCAGGGCCACCGGGGCCGCTGGGGCCACAAGGCGCAGCGGGGCCACAGGGACCCGCAGGGCCACCGGGCGCAGTCGGCTCGACGGGGCCACAGGGGCCGGCAGGCCCACCGGGTCATGGTCCTTCGGATTTTTCAGTGAATGCCGCCGCGGTCGACGGGGGATACGCCGACGGCTCGATCGTGCTGCGCACCGGGGCGCGGACGAATGCGGCGGGAGCCTTCCACGGCGGGGGGACGGGCAATAAAGCGATCTTCGGCGTGTTTGGCTTCGATGGGCTGCCGATGGGCGATCTGGTCTCCGTCGCGTACACGTGGCGCAACGTCCACGGGTCCGGCGGGCCGTTCTTTAATCCGCCCGCGGGTCCGTCGGTGCTGACGCCTTATGTCAACGTGCTCGTCGACTTCGATCCGCTGGG
>JAEUJZ010000127.1 GCA_016794505.1 Myxococcales bacterium | reverse complement strand
ATTGGGGGTTCGCATGTCCCGGCTAAAACGTGACGCGCGTCGGCGAGTTTATTACTGCCGCGTGTGCGATGTCCGCATTCCAATCATCCTCCGCACCGACCGGCGGACCTGTTCCGATGTCTGCCGCAAGTGGTCGCAGCGGCATCCCGGCCACAAGCGCGTCCATCGGCTGCGCGGCACGGTCCCGCTGCCGCGCAAGGTCAGCCTGCGCAAGCCCAAGACCTTGGCCGAGGCGCTGCGCCTCCTGGCCGAGACGCGCGCCTACGCCGCCAAGCTCGAAGCCTCTGCCGAAGCCCTGGCGCTGGAGCTGACGCACCAACAGAACGCGCAGGCCGAGCTTCGCGCCGAGCTAATCCGCGAGCGCGAGCGCACGGCGCAGGGTGGCGATGCCGTGACCGCAGCGCAGGAGCGCGCGCAGGCCGCCGAACAGAAAGTCGCCGAGCTAGGAAAGCAGCTTGCCGATGCAGAAAAAGAGGCTAAGGCAGAGCCAACGAAGCCTCACGAGTCCACTCCATCCCAACGCGAGACCCCGCACGCCGATCGCGATCCTCGTGAGGAGGATGGTCCACCACGCGCCCCGCGCACGGAGGATCACGAGCGACGCTGGACATCACGGCGCGATGAAGTCCGGCGCGAATCCTATGGGCCACGCTTGCTGCTCGGTTCCGTTCTGGGCAATCGGCGACGATGGCGTGATGACGAATCCAGCGCGCCGCAGATGGAGCGCGCATCGGCTCGATCGGGCGCTACTGCCGCGGCTGCCGACGCTGTAAACAGGGACCTTCGACAACAGGTCACATCGCTGAGCAATGACCTGGAGCGGGCACGACGACTGCGCGGAGAAGAACGGCGCGAGCTACTCGATGAGATCGAAGGCAAGAAGACAGCTCTGCGGACGCTGAATCAGGAACTTCAGAATAAAGAGGCTGCACGGCAAGAGTTGAACAGCAGTTTGTCGTCGCTGATGGATAGCCACGCCAAGGATCGCCAGACTCTGAATGCCCGAGTGTCCGAGTTGGATTCGGAGTGTGCGGAGCTTAGGAAACAGAATGAGCGCGCGAACAACGTGGCCGCAGATCGCGAGCGAGAACGCGATGGGCTGAATCGCCAGTTATCGACGCTGCGCGAAGATCACAAGTCGCTTTCCGAGAAGCACACCGCGCTAGCAAAGGAGGCCGCGCAGTTGCAGTCCAAGGCGGAGCTTGCTGAAAGTGCCGAGCGCGAAACGCAGAAAAAGTTGGCGAATGAACAGGCCACCATCGTTCGCTTGCGGCAGTCACTGACCGAGTCTGAGCAGCAGGTCAGGACGCTGGTGAACGAGAAAAAGGAGCGAGAGGCCAAGCACCAAGAGCTGCGGAAGGTGAGCGAAGAGCTGGCCAAGGAGATCCTGGCATCCTTCGACAAGAAACAGCAGACGGCCGAGCAGCGCATTGCAGCGCAAGAGAACGAGCGGGCAGAGCTTCAGCGCAGCGTCAGGGATCTGGAAACGCAGATTGCGACCATGAAGGCAGAGATCTCGACGCTGAAGACGAAGCTCGCGGCGGAGGCGCAGACCGTCGATGAGCAGCGCAAACAGCTTGCGGGGGTCGCGAAGGAACGACAGGAATGGGCGGCAGAGAAAAAGGAACGAGAGGCCAAACAACAAGAATTACGGAGGAAGAGTGAAGAACTCGCCAAGGGGTTCCTGAATGCCATCGAGAAGCTAAAAAGGGAGGCTCAGCAGCGAATTCAGGAACTGGAGAACGAGCGGGTAGAGCTTCAGCGCGTTGTCGAAGAGCTGCGAGCAAAGGTAGAGACTCGGCAGGCGGAGATCTCGGCACTACAGACACAGCTTGTTGCGCATGGACAGACTGTCGATGGGTGCAAAAAGGAACTTGCCGCGATCGCGGAGGAGCGCAAACAGTGGGCCGCGGAGAAGGCAGAGCTGGAGCGCAGCCGCGACGAGCACAAGGGGCATGTTGCGGATGCACGCCGACTCGCACAAATGCGCGAGCGTGACCATGCTCAGGCGCTGAGCCGTACGCAGGAGCGCGTCAGCCAGGAAGCGAAGGAGATGGTGGGCTCGGCTGAGCGGACGCTGGAAATCGAACGCGAACGACGGCAGAGCGTAGAGGCGATGAACGAGGAGCTGCGCGAGGCCATGCGCCGGATCGAGCTGGCCGCGCTTGGCAGCGACGGCACACCGGCATGGACGGCGGCGCAGCAAGAGCAGGCACTGCTGCGTGAGCTGAAGTCACTGCGCCAGCAGCGCGACGGCGTCAGCAACGAGCGCGACCTGCTATCTCGACGCCTGCTGCGCCTGATGGAGCCCGGCCAGTACCTCGCCCACGCGACGACCGCCAACTACGACGCCGTCACCGACCCGCTGATTGCGCTGAAGCGCCGCGAGCTGCGCGTCGAGAACGACTGGGCCACGATTCAGGAAGCCCGGAACATGCGCCGCCGCGCCCGCAAGCTCGACCCTGAACAGACCGTCGATGAACAAGCCTACGCCTCGGCCCTCGCGTCACGCTGGCGCCTCATCGACCGCCCGCATTCGCGCCTTCCAACGCCCCCCATCTGGCGCATCATCGGCTTCCTTCTCGATGAGGCCAGCGAGAAATACCTGCTGGCTATTGGGGGAGAGCGCATCGACACAATCACTCAGAAGTTGAAGCAGGAACAGCAGCAGAGCGAGGCCGTAGTTGTTTGATAGAGGGCGGCTCGTTATCGGCATAATGGCTGCAACGAGGCTGTGTAGCGGCATGTCGTGACCCTGCCGGGAGGGTCTCAGGTTCTCTGCTCATCGGCCACACAGACCACCAGCGAAGCGGCCTCACAGGAGCTGCGGTAGGGTTCCCCGGAGGCTACAGATGTGCTGCTACGCACATGCTTTCTGGCCGATCTTACGGCTCCGCGATTAAGGCTTCTCGACGGGCCGGAAAATTTCCTTGATCCGTCCGTGTCCAGAACTTTTTTCACTCAGACGAAAAAAACTTAATTCACCGTCGGGCGTGGGCGGCTATCGGTTGTGACATTTTGTGCGATGCACTGCGAAGTCATGTGTGATTGTCGCAGGCTTGCTCCTTGCGACATTACGGTACTGCACTGTCGTAAGTGGCGATCGCTTCCGTCGGGAGGCTCCCTCGATAGGCGCATAGCATGGTCCGTGTATCAACGTCCTGATACCGTCATTTGCGCTTGCGCAAAGGCATGAACGCGACGTTGATTGCCCATCTTCGCTGTGACCCTAAGGTCCGGTTGTCTCTGGTTGTCAGCCGACCGCGGTGAGGATGCCGCCGAGCTTATTTGGGGTGTAGCGCAGACAGCGGGTGATGTGGCGATGAATGCGAAGCCATGTCGCGCCGATTGACGATGGGAAGGCCGAGCGGGGCGTAGAACCGGCGACAGCCACTTTAGGCACTGCGCTTGCGAGCGTGGCGCTGCGTTGTCGTCACTGGCTGTCGGATAAGGTGGCTATCGATCCCCAACCGAACTCATCGGCATGGTAGGTTCCGCCCTCTCTCGCTTTGCCTGTTTGCCGCCGGGCTGACCGACGGCATTGTTCCAATTTTTGCAGCACCCGGAGTTCGACATGTCCGCCTTCGCTGCCTGTTTCCATCGAGTGTTCGTACTCTGTGCGCTGCTTTCTGCGGTGCTCACGAGCGGTTCTGCCGCGGCGCAAGGCGTTGCCACGCCGGACTGGTCGCCGCCGTGGTCCACTGCGTCACAGGCCACGCTGCCGGCGGACTACGTGGCGCGGGTGCTGCCGCCGATTCAGCGCGCTGCGTTTCAGCATCGCTCGGCCTTCGGCAGCTTATGTTCATTGGCACCGCTGGCCTGCGCGCTGATCGATCGACCGTTCGCGTTCAACGCGAAGCTGGAACTGTTCATCCGGCCCTCGGCGGCTGACGGCAGCACGGCGCTGCTTTTACCCTTTGCGGTATCGGTGCCGATTTTGGGACGTGCGGAAGTGGGCCTGGGATCTTGTTACGCGATGGCGTGGGCTTCAGCGGACAAGTCCGCCGCGTCTTCTCCGTCGTCACCTGCGACACCAACGGGACTATGCCCGATGTGGCTGGCCGCGAAGGCGGTGGTGCTGCCGTTCTTCCGCGACCCACACAAACATCCTGCATTGGCGGCAGAGTATTTGTTCGAGTACCAAGCGGGTCCATTCGCCGGGCTGAATCAGCTCGGTCTGCCGGGGCCGCTGTCGAAGATGAGCCTGATGTATCGGCATCCGCTCGGTGACTTGGAACTATCGGGCGCGGCGACCGTGTTGCTCGACCACATCAGTCGTGCGGGCACGCTTCAGCTTGGCGCGCATGCCGGATACCGCGTGCCGTTTGGCGAGCATCTGTGGGTCTTCGGTCAGGCGATCTTGCAGATGCCATCGTGGGGTCCGGTGCTGCTGGATGTGCAATATGGCAAGTCGGTTGACCTGTCGCCGCCCGTCGCGGGAACACTGGCCATCGGAGCGCAGCAGCGCGCGGACTTCGGTTTCGGTGTCGGCCTGACCGTGATGTTCACCAAGTCGGATCTCGAAACGCGGGTCGATCTGCTGTTTCGCCTGCTGAGCTTCGAGGTCGGCCCGCACATCAAGCCGCTGTTCCCCCCGAAGCCCAAGCCTGAACCCGCGCCCCAGGTCGATGTCGCGCTGCACGCGCCGGCCGCAGGTGCGCCGTGTCCGTCGGGCATGCAGCCTGCTGCACAGCCCAGCGCAGCTCCGGGCGCGCCGCAGTCCGTCGATTCCGTGCAGTGTCTGCCGCTTCTACCGCAGCCTCGGCAGTGCCCACCGGGCCTGGTGCCTGCGCTGCCGCCTCGAATGGAATGCGTGATGCCGCGGCCTGCGCCTCCGAGTCCGTTGTGGGGTCATCCCTGCGAGTTCGTGCCGTTCGATGGCAGCCCGCATCTGCGTGTCGGCCGAATCGATCGCAGCGGCGAATACTGCGAATGGGACGGCCTGCGTCTACCGCTCGGCGCAATCATCGCGCCACCGCAGCCCGGACGTGCGAATAACGAACCTGCGCCGCCAGCATCGACCGCACCGAACGCCACAGCCGGGCCGACCCCGCAGACATTTGCTGCCCGCCCACCATCGCGTGTCGGCCATGGGCAGCCCGATCTGCGTCCACCCGTCACGGCTGCACAGCCTGGGGTCAATGCTCCGAGTACGCCCGTCCCGACAACGCAACCAGCATCGCCCACACAGGCGTCCGCTGGGGTCGCTGCCCAGGTACCGCCGAGGGCGGAGCACGCGGGCGAGCACTACGACCCGCAGGCCGCATCGGTGCCTGGTTCACCACTGGCATCCGGCTTTGTCGATCGCGGCAAGAAAACCGCCGAGCACGTCCGTCAGATCGCGCGCGTGGTCCACGACCACGGAATCGGGGCCGTCGTTCCCAGCAAGGAAGACATCAAGACCTGGGCCAGCGACTTCAAGCATCAGTGCCTGGATCACATGCAGGACTGCCTGGAAAAAAAGGCGCACGAAGCTGCTGATGAGCTAAATGAGTTCCGCAAGAAATCTCCCGAAGACAAGCTGTACACCGTCGGCGGCTGGGGATTTGATGCTGCCGCTAGCGCTGCCGCCTCTGCCGTGGTCCCCGGAGCCGGTGCTGTGTTCGGTGGCGTCGTGCGCACGGGCGAGAAAGCGGTCGGCAAAGCCCTGGTGAAAAAGGCCGGGAAAGAAGCCCTCGAAGAAGTCGCCGAACACACCGACGAAGCCGCCGCACGACGCCTCTTGCAGCAGGCGGAGCAACGCGGGAAGAAGGAGGCGGAGAAGCGAGCGGCGAATGGCGCGGAAGCGGTTGGGGGCGTTGAGCAGGCCGCGGCAGCAGCAGAGCGAGCACAGCATCTGGCGAATGGTATCCCCGCGTCGCAGCTCGGACCGAGTGGAAAACCAAAGATCCATGTCAAGGAGCACGCCACTCGCAAGCGGGCCCAGGATGCTGCCCAGGCCGAAAGTCGAAGAGGGGTAGCGCCTGAAGAACATTCCAACCCCACCGTCGGCGATCCACACTATCATCCGAGCGGATCGCGGCACCGCGAGCACCATGCGTACCCACGAGCGAACTACCCCAAGAATGAAGCGTACTGAAGCCTGGATTGGACTGGTCGAGGTGCAGCCTCAGCCGGGGAATGACTCTCTTAAGGGTGCAAAGGGGGCGTTCGTGAATGTGGTGGCGCTTGCCCCAAGCGAGCACGAATACAAGGACCTCGTCGAAGCCACCATGACCGAATATGGATTCTCCATCCTCAAGTACTCGGACGTGGCACCGCTCGACGACTGGAAGAGAACCTACCGCCTTCATCCTGAGCTGGATCAGCTAGCCAGCGGACTGACGAAGGAGTTCCCAATCCAATTTGGTGAGTTTCAGTCTTATCTTCATGAAAGTGAGGCGTAGCAGCCTTTACTGCATGTGACCCCAGACGCAACCGGACAGAAGATCCTATTGGCTCGCCTGCACAGTCACCGATGGAAGCGGCTCCACGACTCGATCGTTCGTCGTTGATGGGTTCGATTTTGTAGATGCAGATGACGGCCGCGGGCAGACCGGCCTCGTGCACGACCCACGTTGTCATGATCAGCATCCGCAGCTTTGGCCCTAACGTCGTCTGGCGGATTCGTCGCACCGGACGATCCATGGCCAGGAAGCTCTGAGCCTGGGGAGCAGCGGCGGCAAGGTCTCTGATCTGACAGTCCAAGGGCTGTCTACTTGTTCTTCGCCGCCTCGGCCCTCGCGATCTCAGCGCGCAGGGGCCTGAGCTTGGCTTTCACCTGTCGCTGCCATGCCGGGTGTGAGAGCACCTCTCGCGTCAGCCGATTGTTGTGAAAGCAGGCTTGCGGGTCCGCGATCGGAACGAAGCAGGTCGGGATGCCCTCGGTGTCAAAGGCCATGAGAGCGCGGCCATCCCCGAGGCACCACTGCAACTGATACTCCCCGACCTCGGGCACCGATGGCGGTTCAAAGGGGTCCCAGAGGTAGTGCGGGAGGCTGACCAGCTCGCCGGCGATGATGCGAAGCGGGCTCTTGGGATTGGGAAAGATGCTGCCCTTTTTTTTCAGGCGGTAGCCAACGGCAGTGCTGCGAGCGCCGCGCGAGCGCGCCATCTTATCGACGAGCGGCTGCCAGGACTCCGAAAACGGGAACGACCAGATGGGAATGTGATCCTCCCGTAATAGCTGCTGTTTCCGATTGTCGCGTTTTCGCTTCTTATGGGCATTCACGCGGCAGTTATCGTCACAATGGAATGCATCAATTCGCAGCCCCTTGGGCAAGTGGCTGCGACAGTACTCACATTTTCTGATTGGCATAGGATAAAGTCTTCTGCAAGTTGTCATTTTGTCAATGCCGATACTCAAAGATATTGTTAAATGCTTGAAATTACTCCGCTTTGGGACCGAGATAAATCGCCGCGAGTTACCCCGCTCTTACACGACTGTAATTTCGAACCGCAGCGCAGGGTCGTTTCTCCCGTGATCAGTGAATGCCAGCATAGCAGGGCGCGGAGGCGTTGCCGTTCTCGAAATCATGTAACCCTTTTTCGCACAGGCTCACACCTAAAATAATCGAATATTTCTGCCAAGTTATATTCTTGTATACATTTGCTCTACAATGCAATGAACCGACCTATTTTGACGCACATAGATATGTCCATGAAAGTATGAGGAAAATCGTCGCGTAGAAGTCCGTGCTTTTCCCGACAACCTCGGCCTGACGGCAACGGCTAAGCAACGCGTCATGGTACGGTCGATGTCGGCGGCAGCACTGCACGACAACTCGTGGCTGCAACCTGAGACCACACAACGCAGGGACGATGAGCTGCAATGGGATCAAGAGAACCTTAATTACTATAGGTGAGGTTGATTTTATGATGATATTTTTGCGAAATCGAAGATTTTAATTTTTGCTTTTTAGAATTAATATTCCGCATGAATTTCGCACGGTTATCCCTGGAAGGAAATTCTGTAACACTTTCCTTGATGGCGGTTTTTTGGGAAGCTATGCGGCTGATTTGCGATAACTTAGTTCGGTATTTATCAAGCAATTATTTGGCGCCGGCGGAGCCTCTGGCCCGGCGAAGGGAGCGTTCTGCCTGGGGCTGGATTGATTGAGGAATGGGTACCGCCGTGGTCTAAGAAAACCTGAAACCCAAGGCATCTTGCGCGTTTATAAAATAGCCTTGACGGATTCATGGCGATTTGGCCAGCTATGAGCATGACACCAGGGCAGGCAGCGTCGGTTCGTGCGCAGACGGCGCGGCCCGCTCGACGTGTCATCGCAGGGACGCAATCGTCATCCAGACCGGCGTGGCCGTCGTCGCGCTGGGTGATCGGCGAGCCTGCGCGGTCGTGTTTCCCCAAGCCTTCGGATGCGAGTACGTCATCCTGCGGGATGGCAAGGCCGCAATCCCAGCGTTGCGAGTACGTCATCCTTCGAGATGGCAAGGCCGCAGCGCCGCGAGTACGTCGCCCTTCGTGGCGGCAAAGCCGCATTTTCGGATGCGAGTACGTCATCCTGCGGGATGTCAAGGCCGCAATCCCAGCGTTGCGAGTACGTCATCCTGCGGGATGGCAAGGCCGCAGCGCCGCGAGTACGCCGTCCTTCGTGGCGGCAAAGCCGCACATCACAGATGCGAGTACGTCGTCCACGCTGACGGCAAGGCCGCATCGTCCCCCTTTGCGAGTACGTCGTTCGCGCGGATGGCAAGGCCGCACTGGGGGATGCCTTGGGAAGACCGCCCTAACCACGCCTTGAGCGCAGCGCCATCACGCTGCGAGCCTTGAATTTTCAGCTTGGGCAGACTCCCGCCGTGCGACTGCATCGATCGGCCTGATGCAGTCGCACACGGGGGATCTGTTTCAAGAGGCAACCGCGTAGGCCCGTATCGATCTGAGTGCCCGCATTCCGGGTCGCGGCCACGACCGCAATCGCAACCCCACGAAAATCTACCCACGGTGCAGTAACGGAGGACTGGGCTGACCATGACCCGTCAGATCCCGTCTGGCGCTCGGACTGAACCGGCGAACCCTCTGCGTCAAGTCGGAGCCCGCTGTCCTTGGCACCCAGCGTGCTTGGTGTAGAGCCAACCGATGGGCGGGGCTCGGTCCACGGGCCGCTGGCTCGGCTCACACGTTCGGAGGGTCTATGTACAGTCGATTGCTGGGTGCGATATCTCTTGGGTTCTTGGGGCTGGCGAGCTGTCGGGGTGAGGCGGGCAGCGGAGAGCCACCGATGGATCTCGCAACGCCGTCTGAGGATTTGGCGATGCCCACCGATCAAGCGGCGGGGTTACAGGACATGGCTACGCCTGATCTGATGCCTGCTCCTCCACCCACTGAATTTTACGTCGTGCGCGTGGGCGATGGAGCGGTGGCGCTGAGCAGCGCAGCGACGGCGTTGTCTCTGGAGCGTCGCAAGCTCGCGGATGGCAGCATGGTCGGTGCAGCGTTGGCCTTGCCGACAAGTGGCAGCGGGGCTCAGCGAGCGATCACTCTGGGCGGCAGCTCGATTTCCGAAGGCTCGCTCAGTCGATCCGCGGACGGGCGATACCTGCTGCTCGCTGGCTACGATGCCGCACCCGGCACCGCTGCCGTGGCCAGTACGTCGTCAGCCACCGTGAACCGTGTGATCGCACGCGTGGATGCCAGCGGCGGTGTGGACACCAGTACGGCAGCGGATTTCTTTAGCGGCAATGCGATTCGCAGCGCCACCAGCACGGATGGTCGCAGCCTCTGGGCAGCCGGTGCGGGGGGAATTGTCTACGCGGTATTTGGCAGCACTGCCAAGCCCGCGTCGTTGTTGGCAACGAACATGCGCTGGCTCCAGGTCGCAAGCGCGCAGCTCTACGCCAGCAGTGCTTCCGGGAGCAATCAAGGCATCAGCCGCGTCGGCAACGGCACCCCGACCGGCACGGCCACCGCGACGCTGCTCGCGGGCTTCTCGGCTCAGGCCAACACGTCGCACTATGGCTTTTTCGCCGCGGATCGTGACGGTCAGCCCGGACTTGATGTGATCTACGTGGCGGATGATCGCAGCGTTGCGACGGGTGGTGGCGTGCAGCGCTGGAAGCTCTCTGGCACGACGTGGGTGCTGGAAGGCACGATGAGCAAGAACCTGACCGCAGGCGTCCGCGGCCTGGCCGGCTATGCACATCCAAGCGGCGTGACGCTGGTGGTCACGACGGCAGAGTCACCAGCGCGTGTGGTTCGATTTGAAGACGACGGCACTGCGCTAGACATGATCGCCGCCCAGCCTCTTGCCACCGCTTCAGCGAACACTGCATATCGGGGCGTGGCCTGGGCTCCCTGGCCATAGGGCCTGCTCGCAGACCCCGCGGTTTCAGCGAAGGCCGCTGCTGCCAACGCGTCTTGGTATGCAGGTTGCTTTAGCCAGCGAGCACAGGAACTTGCCGATATGCCGCTGGGTCCGTTCTCGTCGTCTCGTTGGCTGCCGGCTGCGCGTTGGCGTCGGCTGCTGCTCCTCGGGCTGACGCCTCTTCTGTTCTATGTAGCCTGCAAACAGGCTCAGACATCCGGCACGGGCTGGCCCCCTGTCGGCGAAGCCCTTCGCGATACGCGACCTGATGTCGTGATCGTGACGATTGATAGCGTGCGAGCCGATCACGTCGGCGCGTATGGCTATGCCCGCCGCACCACGCCCAACCTCGATCAGCTCGCCGCGCGAGGAGTGCGCTTTGAGCGAGCCTATTCCCAAGCCCCGCATACTTCATTTTCCATCGCGTCGCTGCTGACGGGTCGATACTTCGGCCTGCTGTCGCGCATGGTGCCGGAAGCGCTGTTGCCGACGCTCGCTTCCCACTTCGCGGCGTATGGCTGGCAGACGGCGGCGATTTATCCGCCTGCGATCTACGTCACCGACGAGGCGGCTCTGGCTCCCTACAAGTCCAGTCACTTCGGCTTTCAGCATGTGCGCTGCGAGTACCTGAGTGCGGACCAGAGCGTTGATGAGGCCATTCGCTTCTTCGAGCAGAAGCGCCCCGAGCGAGCGTTTCTGTGGCTGCATCTGTTCGAGCCGCACGAGCCCTATGAAGCGGGCGGGGCTCCGCAGTTCGGCAGCACAGCGATGGATCGCTATGACCAAGAGCTGGTCGTCGCTGATGCGGCGCTCGGTCGCTTGGCACACTACTTAGAGAAGAAGCAGCCCGGCTTCATCCTTGTCGTCACGTCTGATCATGGCGAAGCCTTCAATGAACATGGCGAGAGCCTACACGGAACCAACCTGCATGAAGAACAGGTGCGCGTACCGCTTGTCCTTTTGGCTCCTCATCTGAGGCCGCAGGTGATTTCAGAGCCCGTGCAGCTTGTGGATGTGTTTCCAACGCTGGCGCAGCTCGCCAATGCGCGATGGCTGTTTGAGACGGACGGTCGCGATCTTTTACCTGCGCTCACAGGTCAATTTCAGCCGGGGGCGGCGGCGTTTGCCGCATTGGAAGACCAGCGCATGATCGCAACCCAGACACACAAGCTGATCTGGGATCTAAGGCGGGGCACCAGCCAGCTCTTTGACTTGCAGCGCGATCCGGGTGAGCGAGAGGATCTCAGCCAGCGTGATCCACGCACGGCGAGTCTGCTGCGCAGTGAGCTGTACACCTGGATCGAAGCACGAATGGAGAGCGCGCAGCGCCTGCGCTGGATCAGGGCACTGCCCCGGGCACCGACGGAGATCCTGCGCGCTCGGCTCGGAGATGTGCGGGCCGTCGATGGCTTGCTGAGGCTGCTGACTCGGTCTGACGAGCCAAGTGTCCAAGAGGACGCCGGGCGACTTCTTCTACGACTGCCCCCGCAGAGTCAGACCGGGACTGCTCTGACCGCTCTCACGCGCAACCCTGATGCCCGCGTCGCAGACATCGCACACATCGCTGCGCTGCGGCTTGGGCACGCGCCTTCCCAGATATATGTACTGCGGCTCGCGCAGGATGCGGCGGCGGACACGGAGCTACGCCTGCGGGCCGTCGAAGTCCTGGCCTTCCGTCGGGTTCAAGCTGCGCTGCCGGCCCTCCTTGATCTGCTAGACCACGCCACCGACTATGAGGCACAGCGAGCCGTCATCGGATTCCTGGGGCAGCTTCGAGATCCGCGAGCACTTCCCGCTCTGCTCCAGCGCGTCCAAGACCCCATGGTCCAGCGCGAAGTGCTGCGTGCTTTGGGGGAGATCGGATCGCCAGAGTGCATTCCAGCCCTTCTCCACCGACTCGCCACCGATCCGCGAGTGCTGGCCCGTCTCGAAGCCGCGCGAGCGCTCCGGCGCATCGGTGGATCAGAAGCGCAGGCTGCACTGGTGCAAGCCGCAGCGTCCGACCCCGAACAGGCTGTGCGCGACGCGGCGCAGCCTGCTCTGCATCCGATTGAACGACCTGCGGCACCGAAGATCGCAACACAGACTGCCCCCTAACCAACCCATGCAAGCCAAGTCCGATTGCTTCCTCCCTTGTGTGCTGCGTCCGAACCGCGCTGCTGCTCGGATCGCGCCAACCAACTTGGCTGAGACAATTTGCCAAGCTGTGACATTTTGGCTGTTGCTCGCGCTGTCATCCCCGCTCTTACCCACCGCGCACGCGAGTCCTGAATCGGCCGCCTTTCAACCCACCAGCGAGCTGGATCTCGATGGGCTGATGGCCTTGGTTGAGCCGCGAAGTCCCGTGCTGCAAGCCGAACATCTGGCCGTTGAGATCCGTCAGGCGGAGCTGAGGCAGAGTCGGCTGCTCGATAACCCGGTCTTGGATCTCGCCGTCGGAACACTGCCCATCGGCCCGGCGAATCCCCCCGACTTGCCGAGCCCGTTGAGCAACATTCCCAACTATTCCGCGGGCCTAAGTCTGCACCCCGATCTCGCGCGGCGTAGCGCACGAATAGAGCGTGGGCAGCACTTGCTTGCAGCCGCGGCGGCGCAGCGACGCTATGCCATTCGCGGACAGGCCCTACGCTTGCTGCGCATCCTCGGAGATCTGGCGGTCTCGACCCTGCGACTTACCGCCGATCTGCGCCTTGTGGGGCAAGCCAGAGCCTCGCTGGGTCTGGCGCGGGATCGCGTTCGCACGGGCTTTGGTCCGCCCCTCGATGCCGATCGCGCCGAGATCGAGCTCTTGCGCTTGGAACAGCAGGTCTCTGCCGATCGTGGAGACATCCTGCTTGCCCAAGCGTCCTGCGCCGAGATCTTGGGGACACCGTGCAACGCTTTTGCCGAAGAGCCGGATGCGCGCCGCTTCCTGTCTCGCTGGATCACGCAGGCGGAGTCGGAAGTCCTCGCCATCGAGTCGCGTCCAGATCTGCAAGCGATGGCAGCCCAGGCCCGAGCGGCGGCAGCAGAGCAGCGTCTGGCCCGTGCGGGGCAGATTCCAGATCCCACCGTGCGCGTGGGCTATGTCTACGACAGCTTCGTTTTTTCCGGCAACCAGCAACACTCGCTGAACGTAAGCCTGAGCCTGCCGCTGGCCCTCAGCGATCGGGGACAGGCGGCTGCCCAGTCGGCGGCGGCGCAGTCGCACCGCATGCAGGAACAGCGACGGCTGATGGTGCTGTCATCGATGGCACGCGCTGAATCGTTACAGCGTGCAGCGGTCATGCAGCGTCAGCGACTGACCGTTTTGCAGCAGCAAGTGCTGCCTCGCGGTCAGTCCATTCTGCGCGATGTGCGCCGCGCGTTTGAGGCGCGGGCCGTGCCCCTCACCGATCTGAACCAAGCCCAGCGCGCTCTTGACGAGCTACTGCTGCAAGAGGCGACCGCTCTCGGCGATCTCTTCCGCCTCTGTGTTGACCTGTTGGAGCTGAGTGGAGCCCATGCACAATCCCGTTCCTAGTCCAAACGCACCCTCTCAAGCGATCCCGTGGCAGAGGGCACATCGCCGTATCTTCGCGCTGGGCTGCCTGGTGGGGGTCGGCGGTTCAGCGCTGCTTGGCGCCATGGTTGTTTTGCTGCGACAACCTAGCAAGACCAGCAGCCAGGCTCCCGCGTTCTCGCGCACTAAGCAGGATGTGGTCTTGCGGCAGGATGTGCCTCAGCCGATCCCATTTGAGATCGAAGCGGTCCAGCTTGGTCCTGCGCTGTCGCTGCCGCCGGTTACGGCGCGCATCGCGGCACTGGAGGCCAACACCGCGCCCGCGTATGCACCGCTCGAAAGTCGAGTCGATCACGTCCTGGTCAAGCTGGGTGAGACGGTGGCAGGGGGCTCGCGACTGGCGCTGCTGCGCAGCGGGGACTTGGCCAGCATGTTGCGCGATCTGCGGTCGAGCAGCGCGCTGGCCCAGACCAAGCGCGCACTCGCGACTCGCATGCAGGTCTTGGTCGAGGCGCGCGGAGCATCGAGCAATGATCTGTTGGTCGCACGCAATGATCTGCGCGATGCCGAGCTGCAAGCCCGAACGGCGGAGTCGCGCCTGAAGTCCCTTTCGATCGAGCCCGCCGGCGACAACCTATACTGGCTGCTCGCGGGACGCGCGGGCGTAGTCACTCAGATCGAAGCCACGCCTGGCCAGCAGGTCGGCCCGGGGCGCGATCGACCCGTTGCAACGCTGGCGGACCTGGACACTGTGCTGGTGCTGGCCGATGTGCCGCAGCAGGATGCCGGGGTCTTGCACATCGGCGACCCCGTCGAGCTTCGCATCCTGGGGGACAACGACCGCATCGGCAGTGGAGCCATCGACAACATCTCGCAGGTCGTGGATCCCGATCGCCAGACGATTCCGATCCGCATTCGTGCCGACAACCGCGAGCGCCGGCTACGTCCCAACGCCTTCGTCGAAGCACACTTTGGAGCCAGCGCATCCGCTCCGCGCACCATGCTCCTTGTGCCCACCGAGGCAGTGGTTAGCGACGGACTAGAGTCCGTGGTCTTCGTGCAGGGCGAGCCAGGACGGTTTCGTCGCACCGAGGTCACCGTGGGACGTCAGCGCGGCAAGCTGACCGAGATCCGCGCTGGCCTGAAGTCCGGGGATCGCATCGTGACCCGCGGAGCGTTGCTGCTTCTCAACTCGCTGGATGTTGAGGGCTAGCCCATGCTCGATGCACTCATCCAGACCGCGCTACGCAGCCGCATGGCCGTGCTCATCGCCACCCTGGTTTGCTTGGGCTGGGGGCTCTATGCGTTTCGCGACATGACGATAGAAGCGTTCCCCGATCCCACCGACACCCAGGTCAACATCATCTCGATCTATCCCGGCCAGCCCGCCGAAGAGGTCGAGCGCCAGGTGTCGATTCCGATTGAGCGTGCCGTCAATGGCACCTTCGGCTTGGCCAAGGTGCGCAGCATCAACCTCTTTGGACTCTCGTTTGTCACGCTCACCTTCTCAGATGGCGTGGATGTCCTGTTCGCGCGCTCTCAGACGCTGGAGCGGCTGCGGCTGGCGGAGCTACCAGCCACTGTCACGCCACAGCTTGGCTCGCTATCGACGCCGATCGGCGAGATCTATCGCTACTCGCTGCGCTCGGTGAACCAAGAAGGGCAGACGATGCAGGGCGACCCCTTGCTGCTGCGCACGCTACAAGACTGGGTGGTGCGTCCGCGTCTGCTGCAAGTCGATGGCGTCGCCGATGTCGTCAGCTATGGGGGCCTCGTGCGCGAGATTCACGTTCGCGCCGAACCCGCGCTGCTGGCCGCGAAGGGTCTGACTCTGCGTGAGCTAGAAGATGCGCTGGAGAGCGCGTCACAGAACGCATCCGGCGGCGTGCTCACGCGCGGAGCCGAGCAGCTTGTGATCCGCAGCGAGGGCCTGTTTAGCAGCGAATCCGACATCGGCAAGGTCGCAGTCGCGACGCGCGGCGGTACGCCAATCCTGGTGCGTGATGTCGCATCGGTGAAGGAAGGCTGGGCACCACGCCAAGGCATCTACAGCCGTGGAGCTGATCTTGATGCCGTCGAAGGCATCGTGCTGATGCGGCGCGGTGAAAACCCCTCATCGGTTCTGGGGCGCTTGCGCACTCGGATTGAAGAACTCAACGCGCGTGTCCTACCAGCCCAGGTGCGCATCTGGCCGTTTTATGACCGTACCGAGCTGATCGAGAAGACGCTGCAAACCGTTGGCAGAAACCTCCTGGAAGGTGCAGTCCTCGTTATCCTGGTGCTGTTTGTTTTTCTGCTCGATGTGAAAGCCGCGCTTATCGTCGCCACAACCATCCCGCTGTCCCTGTGCGTGGCGTTCATTTACCTGCACACGCGCGGCATGTCCGCCAACCTGCTGTCGATGGGAGCGGTAGATTTCGGGGTCATCGTGGATGGCGCGGTGGTGATCATCGAGTACGTCGTGAGTACTCTGCATCATCCACCCAAGCTGGCCCCAGAGCAGCCACGCGAGCGCATCGGCTGGGCAGTGGCTCAGGTCGCGCGGCCCACGATCTTTGCGCTGCTGATCATCATCGCTGCCTACCTGCCCATCTTTCTTTTGCAGCGCGTCGAGGGCCGCATCTTTGCACCGATGGCGCATACAGTGGTTGCTGCGCTGCTGGGGAGCTTGCTGTTTTCGATCACGCTGGTGCCAGTGCTCGCCACGTTCGCGTATCGGCGTGGCGCTCACCACCGCGAGTCGCCTGTGCTGCGCGTGGCCGAGGCGAGTTACCTGCCCACCTTGCGCGTAGCGCTACGACGCCCTTGGTCTGTCATGGCCGGTGCCACCAGCGCGCTCTTGTTTGCTGGATATCTTCTCGCGCATCGGGGCAGTGAGTTTCTTCCCGAGATCAACGAAGGCGCGTTGTACTTGACCTTCACGCTCCCAGCCAATAGTTCGCTCGATGAGGGACGCCGATTGATGCCCCGACTGAGCATGCTGCTCGGCGAGTTTCCGCAGGTCGAGGCACTGTCAGCCCAGCTCGGTCGGCCAGAGGACGGTACAGATGCCACGCTGTCGAACAATCTGGAGTTCTTCGTCAAGCTGAAGCCGATGGAAACATGGCCGGCATCGACTCCCGACCTTGCAGCTTTGGTGGAGGAGCTGAAGCAGAGACTCAGCGTGGTGCCTGGTCTTTCGGTGAACTTCTCTCAGCCAATCCGAGACAACGTGAATGAAAACATCTATGGCCAGTTCGGGCAGATCGCGCTCAAAATCTATCATCACGATCTGAAAGATCTGCAAGCCGCTGCGGAGGCTGCGCAGGCAGCCATTAGCGCCGTGCGCGGCGTGGCCGATCTGGGCATCGTCAAGAGCGCCCCCGTGCCACAGCTGCAAGTCCGACCGCAGCGCGAGCTTCTGGGACGCTTCGGACTCAGCATGGCCGAGGTGCAGCACTTTATCTCGGTGGCCCTGGGCGGCAGTCCGGTGGGCACGCTTTGGGAGGGTGAGCGCAACTTCGATGTCGTGCTGCGCCTGCCCGATGCCGCACGCAACACGATCGAGAAGATCGGCGCGCTGCGCATTCCCACCAAGAGCGGTGCGCTGATTCCCTTGAGCGCGGTGGCTACGCTGCGTGTCGACTACGGTCGCGCGACGCTGAACCGCGAAAATGGCCGTCGCTACATCGGACTGCGCATGAATGTCCGAGGTCGCGACCTCGGGAGCTTTGTCGAGGAAGCGCAGGCCGCCGTGCGCAACAAGGTTCCGCTCAAGCCGGGAATGTCCGTTGAATGGGGCGGGGAGTTCGAGTCGAAAGAGCGGTCCATGCAGCGCCTTAAGCTGGTGGTGCCCGTTGCGCTGGTCATCACCCTGGCCTTGCTGTTTCAAGCGTTCGACTCGATGCTGCTCGCTCTGCTGGTACTTCTCAATGTCCCATTTGCGCTGATTGGCGGTGCCATCGGACTGTGGCTGGTCAACATGCCGATCTCTGTCGCGGCGGCTGTGGGATTCATCGCTCTCGTCGGGCAGGCGGCGCTAAACGGTGTGCTGGTGGTCTCAGCCATCGAGGAACGTCGTCGCGCGGGTGAGCCACTCGACGCAGCGATCGTACTAGGAGCACAGGGGCGACTCCGCGCGGTTCTCATGACCGCTGCCTTGGCTGCGCTGGGCCTAATTCCTGCCGCCCTCTCGCGCGCCATCGGCTCCGAGACGCAGCGCCCGATCGCGGTGGTCATCGTGGGTGGCACGCTCTCAGCCGCCCTGCTCACGCTCTATGTCCTGCCCGTCATGTATCGCGTGCTGCTCGTCGCTCTGGCGAAACGCGATGGGATGTCCACGTCGGCTTCAGTACAGTGAGCCTGCATGTCACGCCCGTATCTGCTGCCGCTTCTGGTCCTGGCCACGCTGATGCTTGGCTGGCTCGACTACATCACCGGGCCAAGGCTGTCCTTTGGCCTCTTCTACTTGGCCCCAGTCTCCGTAGCGGGGTGGCTGCTCGGGGCGCGATCTGCATGGACCGTCACCTGTGTTGTCGGACTGGCGCAGTTCACGGCAGACATCGCCTGGGGCGGGCAGGAAGCATCGCTGATTACGCTGTGGAACATGTCGACGCGCGTCGGCGTATTGGGTGCGATGGGGCACTTGCTGGCGTGGCTGCGTCGTGATCGCGATCGACTCGATCAGCTCCTCGCTGAACGGACCTCGGCTCACGTCGCGACCATCGATCAGCTTCGGCATCGCGACCGGCTGGCACTGGTGGGGCAGATAGCCTCTGGTCTAGCGCACGAGCTAGGGACGCCGCTCAACGTGGTCGCGGGGCGGGCTCGCCTGATGCTGGAGTCCGAAGCGGCGAGTCCGACCGAGGCGGGTCACGTTCGCGCGATCTTGGAACAGGCCGAGCGCATGACACACATCATCCGCCAGCTTCTCGACTTTGCGCGCCGCAGAGGGCCGGATCTAGGGCGCGTAGACTTGCAGGCCCTGTGCGACAGCGTCGTCGAGCTTTTACGCCCGCTGGCGAAGAAGCGACGCGTGGAACTCAGCCTGCGCCCGGCTGCCACCGACTGTGCGGTCGCGGTGGACTACAACCAACTTCAGCAGGCCCTAAGCAACCTGGTGATGAACGCCATGCAGGCCATGCCAGACGGGGGACAGGTCCGCATGGAAATCACCGAGCAAGAGACAGAGCTGATCGTGTCGGTTACAGACACAGGCACGGGAATTGCCAAGGAACATCAAGACCGAATCTTTGAGCCCTTCTTTACGACCCAGGGCGCCGGACAGGGCACCGGGTTGGGTCTATCGATCACTGAGGGAATCGTGCGCGATCACGGTGGCCATATCGAACTCGACAGCGAAGTAGGCAAAGGAAGCTGCTTTCGCATTCATCTGCCGCGACGAAGCGTGAAGCCGGCACCGCAAGTGGGTGTCACGCTCAAGGAGCAGACCTCATGAAGCCGCTGATCCTCGCCATCGATGACGATCGCGGAATGTGCGAGCTGCTGGAGCTGGGCCTCGCCCGACGTGGCTTCGCTGTGCGCTGGACCACCGAGCCGCGCAAGGTCATGGATCTCGTCCAAGAAAACGACTTCGCGGCCATCGTGTCGGATCTGAACATGCCGGGACAGAACGGCATCGAGCTGACGCGCCAGATCGTCGGCAATCGCCCCGATGTACCCATTGTGGTGATCACTGCATTTGGGAGTATGGCGTCGGCGGTCGAAGCCATGCGCGCCGGAGCCTATGACTTCGTGACCAAGCCGCTAGAGGTCGATGCCCTTGCCTTGGTACTTCAGCGAGCGGTCCAGCATCGTGCGCTGCGTGAGGAGGTCAAGCGTCTGCGCTTGGCGGTGAGCGGAGCGCAACCCGAGCATGTGCTCGGGGACAGTCAGGAGATGAAGCAGGTCTTCGACTTGGTCTCGCGTGTCGCAGACGCCGACGTATCCGTCCTGATCCTGGGGGAGAGCGGCACTGGCAAAGAGCTGATCGCCCGTTCCCTGCATCAGCGCAGCCAGCGCAAGGATGGCCCCTTCGTCGCCATCAACTGCTCAGCTCTGCCCGAAGCGCTGCTGGAGAGCGAGCTGTTTGGGCATGCCCGCGGCGCCTTCACCGACGCCCGCAGCGCCCGCCGTGGACTGTTCCAGCAAGCGCACGAGGGCACGATCTTTCTGGATGAGATCGGCGACCTGCCCCTGTCTTTGCAGCCGCGACTGCTGCGCGCCCTGCAAGAGCGCAAGGTGCGGCCCGTCGGCAGCGATGTCGAGATCGATGTCGATGTGCGTGTACTGGCCGCGACCAATCAGGATCTAGAGAAGGCTGTCGAGAGTAAGAGTTTCCGAGGCGACTTGTTCTACCGGCTGAACGTCGTGCAGCTTCGGCTTCCTCCGCTGCGCACACGCGGAAACGATGTGCTTCTCCTTGCGCAGCACTTCTTGCAGCAGACCGCGAATCGCATCGGCAAGCGCGTCGAAAGCCTGAATCCCAAGGCCGCCGAACGCCTGCTGGCCTATAGCTGGCCGGGCAACGTCCGCGAGCTACAGAACTGCATCGAACGCGCGGTCGCGCTGGCGGCGTTTAACCAGATCGGCGTCGATGATCTGCCGGATCGCATCCGCGACTACCGCCCCTCGCAGATCCTAGTTCCCAGCGACCACCCCAGCGAGCTTGTCACCATGGACGAGATCGAGCGCCGCTACATCCTCCGCGTGCTCGATGTCGTCGCTGGTAACAAGTCGCTGGCGGCGCAGATCCTGGGCTTTGACCGGCGGACGCTCTACCGCAAGCTGGAGCGCTACGGCATCACGTCTTAGCCCAGCGATGGGACTGTGACATTTTGCTACGAATGGGCAAAACGTCTCAGCCAACTTGGTCTGCGCCTACTCGCCCTTCTTGTCCTCGCCCTTCTTTGGGGCCTTCTTGCCGCCCTTCTTGCCGGCTTTGGCTTCCTTCTTTGCGCCCTCCTCCTTTTCAGCGGCGAACGCCGGGACAGCCGTCGACAAGGCAAACAGCGCGGTCAGACCAAGAGCTAGCTTCTTCATCGGGATCTCCTTCGTTGAGTGTGGACCGTCCCCAAGGGACTTCTGCATCCAGTGCAGCCGCAATGCCACGCCAGTACAGTGCAAGGGCTCTGACGAAGCACGGCGCGACTTATGCAGCAGAGAGCGTCGCACCGCGCAATCGCGCACGACCAGGAGCCACGCATGCCGCACTCGTTCTATCGCCTCATCCGCGGGTCTTTTCAGATCGCCGGCTTTAAGCCCGATGGCGACTCGATTCGCTTTGCCGCATCAGTCGAGCCCTTTCGCGATCTGTATGGAGCCTACAAAGCCGACTTCACCAAGGGCAGCTTCCAGCTACGCCTCGAAGGCATTGACGCCCCCGAAACCCACTATGGCTCCGATGTGCAGCCGATGGGCGATGAGGCCCGCGATCACCTGGTGCACTTGCTGGGCACTGGCGAGGTCGAGTTCTCGGGACAGCGCGTGGTGAAGGGCAGAAACGACCAGATCCCCGGGGCCATCCTGACCCGCAGCTTTGACTCGCATGGCCGGCCGATTAGCTATGCCCTGGTCGGAGAGGATGTGCCGAGCACGGGCGATGGAGATGCGGTTCGTGTCGATGAGGCTCTGCTCGCAAAGACGCTGAATGCGCGCATGGTCGCCGCCGGGTTTGCGTATCCGCTCCTGTACACGTCCACGCCTGCACCGCATCGCGCCGTGTTGTGTCAGCTCGCTGAAGCGGCTCGTCGCAGAGCGTTTGGGATCTGGCAGCACGACTGCTCTCGTGAGTTTCGCCTGCAAGGCCGGGAGTCGATCGCAGGGCGGCACCAGCCCGAGCGTCCTCCCGAGGAACACCCCAGCCTGATCTATCCCAAGTTCTTCCGGCGCTGCATTGATTACTTCCGTCAGACAGCAACCGGCGCAGCTTCGGGTCGAGACTTCCCGGACTGGCTCGCCGCAAGCGAGCGCGAGAACGACACCGTGGTGGTCAAAGGCATGGAGCTACGCTTGTCGGCGCTGTTTGAACAGAAGAACAGCCGCGTTCGTTGCCAGGCCGATGTCTTCGACATGGTCTTTGTCGAAAAATAGACGTGACTAGTGCGAGTCCAGGTTCAGGAGTCGTGCATCGACATCGGCCAGTAGCTCGTCGTGAACTTCTTGGCTGACGTAGCCTTTGCGGAACGCGGCCAGGATGGCGTCCTTTTCGACGACGAGCATGTGGCGACGAGCGGCGTGCTGTTCTTCGGTGCGTAGCTCATCGGCTTGCAGGTGCATGTCTTTGATGCGGCCTTCGGCATCGCTCATCTCTTGCGCATAGTCGCTGCGGATCTGCGTCACCGCTTCGGCATGCACCGCGCCATCCTTGACCAATTGGTCAAGTGCTTGCAGCGCCGCGGTCTTGGCCCGCACAATGCCGCGCTCGCGCTCGTACTCGCGACGCTCGGCACGCAGCCCGATGAGTCCCAGCCGTCGCAGCAGCGGTCCCATGCTGAGCCCCTGGAGCAAGATCGAGAGGATGACCACGCCAAAAGTCATCGTCACCAGAAGCTCGCGATGTGGGAAGTCACGCGGCAGCGCCAGGGCCAGCACCATCGACAAGCCGCCGCGCAGACCGCCCCAGGTCAGCACCGCGCTCCACGACCAGGGCAGCGTCTCGCGTGTGCGGCGCAAAAGCAGCGTCGCCAGATAGATCAGCGCAGCGCGCCCGACCGTGACCGCGAGGTAGGCCACCAAGATTGGCTTCCACGAGCGCGCGAGATCACGAATGTGAACCTCGAAGCCGATGAGCAAAAACACGATCGAGTTCAGCGCGAAGGCGATGTATTCCCAGAACGACTCGACAGCGATGCGCGTCGAGGGGCTCATGCCAGTTCGCGCGCCATAGTTGCCGCAGAGCATGCCCGCAGCGACGGTGGCGATGACACCCGACAGATGAAAGTGCTCGGCCACGATAAAGCTGCCGTAGGCGGCGATGGTGGTTAGCGTGATCTCGATCATGGGATCGTCAACCCGCTGCGTCAGCTTGGACGCGAGGTAGCCGACGACCACGCCAATCGCGGTGCCCAGTCCCACCACGCGCACGAAGTCGAGCGCCGCACCCGCGATGGAAAACGACCCCGCTCCACCACTGACGACACCCAAGATCAGCGTGAAAAAGACAACGGCGGTGCCATCGTTAAGTAGGCTCTCGCCTTCGACCAGGATCGCCAGGCGCTTCGGGGCGCCCAAGCTCTTGAACAGCGCGACGACCGCGATGGGATCGGTGGCGGCGATCAGCGCAGCGAAGACCAGCGCGTGTGCGAAGGTAAATCCATCCACGAAGTGCAAGGCATTGGCAACGGGCTGAAGCAGGATCGCGGTCAGCCCGATCGCTGCCGCGACCCCAGGCACTGCCAGCGAGTGAATGGCGAGCTTGTTTTGCCAGAACTTCTGGAAGTCCAAGTGGAACGCGGCCTCGAAGACCAGGCCCGGTAGAAAGATCGCGTACAGCAGATCTTTGGTCAGGTGCGGCGGATCCAAGACACGCACACTGCCCAGCACCAAGCCCGCCACGACCAATGCAACTGTGTACGGAACCTTGAGCCAGCGCGCAGTCAGCGCAACCGCTGTAGCGACGGCGAACAGCGTGACAAAGACGGCTTCAAAGTGCATTGCTGATCAGTGTATCCAGTGCCGGCTCGACGGACATGAGGCAAATTGCCTCAACTTGGCAGTTTGCCCCAGCCAAGCTGTCCTCGTCTATGCCGCGGGCTCGGCTGCTGCGCTTTGCTCATCTGCTCGGCTGCGCAGTCCCCAGATCCAAGTCAGACAGGAAGTCAGCATCGCCACTAGCGCAAGGAAGATCCACCAGGCCGCTCGCGAGGAGATCCCAGTAGGTGCGGGAGCCTGTACAAGCACGCTGCCGAGCAGCGTGAGCCAGGTGAAGATCGAAAGCGCCGCCGTGCTGGTGATCACCAGACCCCGCCACAGCCTTCGCGAAGAGAGCGATTCTGAGCCCTCGACTTGTGCCGCAACCGGACCCCAAAACCCTGGAGGCTGCACGCGGCGATAAAACGTCAGCAGACCGGCGGAGATCGACTGTGGAAAGGCCCATGCAACCACGAGCACGGTGCTGCTGGTGATCAAGGTCATCCACAGCAGGCGCAGCGCTTCGCCAGAGACGAAGTGAAGCAAGAGCGGTGCGGTCACAAGCGAGGCCGCAACCGCCGCCAGCTCGCAGGCCGCGCTGACGCGCCACCACAGCCAGCGCAGAAGCAAAGGAGCCCCCATGCCGGCTCCTAAGAGCAAGCTGATCGACCAAGCGGACTGAATGGAACGAAGCTGGGTCAGCACAACCAGCGACAGCGCAAGAATGAGCAGGTTGCTGCCCCGTGCGACCCAGACCAGCGAGCGTTCCGAAGGCGATGTCTTGCGCCACACCTCGCAATACAGGCGCTTGTACAGATCGTTGGCGAAGTACGAAGCTCCCCAGTTCAAGTGGGTGTCCAGCGTCGATGCCAGGGCTGCGAGCATTCCAGTGAGCAAGAGGCCGCGTGCGCCCGCAGGCAAGAAGCGCACGATTCCTTCGACATAGCTGGCTTCTCGCAGCGCGGTCTGCGTCGTGGGATCTGCACTCGTCAAAGGGATGAGAACCAGGAGGCCCAATCCAATCGGTAGCCACAACAGGGATCGCAATAGGACCTGGGTGATCACAAACAGCAGTGCTGCGGTCTTGGCATCGCGATCGCTGCGACACGCCATCGTGCGCTGCGCGAGATAGCCGGTGCCATCGCTGTTCATCTGCGCAAACCACTGGATCGCCAGGACTCCGAGCACAGCCAGTGAGGCATCGCGTGCGCCGTCCGGTGTGAAGGCCAGAAGCTGCGATGCGTGCTGCGATCCGTACAGCGAGTCGAGTCGCAGCCGTAGCTGTCCCAGGCCCCCGACCTGCCCGATCACCGCGACGGCGTAGATCGCCGTTCCCAGCAGCGCAATGCCAAGCTGGACGACGTCGGTATCCACGACTGCGCGCAGCCCACCCGTCGTTGAATACAGCGTCGTGACGCTCACAATGGTCAGGAGCGAGATCAGGTTGTTGGCGCTCTGCGTGACCCATGTGGTCGATTCCGGTGTCGTCGTCAGGGGGACATTCACCCACTGCACGAGCAGGGCCACGGGCTCGAATAGCCACGTCGGGAGCCAGGTGTTCCAGGGCAAGAACGGCTCGGCGATGCGGGTGGCGGCAAGCAGCACCATCGCCATCACCACGCAGTTGAAGATCACGCCAAAGTAGATCGCTTTGAGTCCTCGCAGTGCCGTGGCCAGACGACCGCCATAGCGAAGCTCCGCTAGCTCGGCATCGGTCAAGACGCCGGCTCGTCGCCATGCACCGCCCAGCAAGAAACCCATCAGCAAAAAAGCCAGCGCATAGATCCACAAGCGCCATAGCGAAAAAATGCCTGCGGTGGCGATGAGACCCGTGACCAGAAGCGGCGTGTCAGCGGCGAACTGGGTGGCCGCCATGCTCAGCCCGGCCTTCCAACCGGGCAGCGTGCGTCCGGCCAAGAAATACTCCTCCAAGTTCTGGGCAGCGACGGCACGTGAACGCAGCCCACTCCAGATCGAGTAGGCAAGAAACGCGGCGAAGATCAGCAGATCGAGCGCTGTGAGCATGGGAAGATTCCTTCACAAGAGGTCAGCCCAGCGGGGAGAAGCCGCGAACGCAGCATGGATCAGTCCGACGTGCGAGTACGCTTGCGGAAAGTTTCCCCACAGGCGACCGCTGTGCGCATCGATGTCCTCCGAGAGCAGACCGAGAGGAGACAGTGCGAGCAGCGCCTGCTCCATGGCTTGCCGCGCTTCATCGACTTGACCACAAAGAGCGAGTGCCTCAATCAGCCAGAAGGTGCAGATCACAAAGGCACTCCGCGGCACGCCGAAGCCGTCATCAACTGCGTAGCGACGGAGCCAGACGCTGGGGGGCACGCGGAGGGACTGCTGGATCGCGCGCACTGTGCTCAAGATCCGCGGATCCTGTCCGGGTAACAGACGAAGCATCACGGCCTGCAACAGCGACGCATCCAGCTCGCTGCCGTCATACGTCGCAACCAAGCTCTGCATGCCTGCGTTAAAGCTACGCGCCAGGATCTGCCCGCGAAGCTGATCCGCCGCCCCACGGAACTCGCGCTCCTGCGCGGGTGCATGCCTTTGCGCGACGCGGGCCACGCGGTCGCAGGCCGCCCAGCACATCAAGCTGGAAAACGTCTGCGGTCGCCAGTCGCTGCGATACTCCCAGATGCCTGCGTCCGGGGTTCCAGCCACAGCTGCGGCCTTGCGTGCTAGGCGCAGAAGCAGGCTCAGGCTCGCCTCGGAGCGCTCGGCTGCATAACGCTCGTCGAAGAATATGGGCGATAGCGCCAGGACCATCTCGCCAAAGACATCGTGTTGCCGGTGCGCCGCTGCAGCATTGCCAACGCGCACGGGTCCGTGTCCTTCAAAGCCTGGCCAGGTGCTCAGGATGCGCTCGTCCGCGAGTGTCCGGCCATCGATGCCGTACAGCGGTGCTAGGTCTAGATCAGGCGCGCTGGCGGCGACATTGAGCAAGAACTGAATGAACTGCTCGCGCTCCTCGAAGTGACCGAGCAAGCGAAAGGCACTGATCGCGTAGTACGCATCCCGTAGCCAGCAGTAACGATAGTCCCAGGTGCGTCCGCTAGCCGGTGCCTCGGGGAGCGAAGTGGTTAGCGCAGCGACGATGGCGCCAGTGTCTTCAAAACAGTGCAGCTTGAGCGCCAGCGCAGAGCGGATCACTTCCTTCTGCCAAAGCGGAGGAATCGAGCAGTGCTTCACCCAGGTCTGCCAGTACTGCACGGTGCTGCTCAGAAAGCGCTCGCACAGTGGGGCCAATGGTTCCTCCACGGGATCGCCCCAGCTCAGCACCAGATGCTTGCGCTCGGTCAGCGCGAATGCCTGCTCATTTAGATAGGACAGCGGAACATCTGTGGTCAGGCGAAGCTGCGAGGCATATCCGTGGTAGCGGATGTGATGCGAGCCCTGCGTCTCGGTGGGCACACCTTTTGACCAACCCAAACGAGGCTTGCAGCTCATGCGGATGCGCGGGCTTCCCTCGATCGGCTCGATGATGCGGCACAGCTTGGTGGGCCTGAAGAACCGCTCGTACAGCACGAAGCGCGGCGCAAAATCGAGGATGCGAAAGCTACCGCTCCCGGTATCGAAGCGAGTCTCCAGTACATTGGTGTTTTCAAGATATCGTTGAGTCCCCACGCCTCCTTCATCCGGGGCGATGAGCATCGAGCCGCCCGCGAGTTCGTCGAGTAGTGCGGCAAAGACAGGCTCGGAGTCAAAGCGCGGAAGACAGCACCAGACCACAGCTCCCGATGCGGAAACCAGCGCGGAAATCTGACAGTTCCCTACAAGTCCCAAGGTCTCAAGCTGCATCCGAATTCTCCAGGCGGGCGCTAGCGCGCAGAGGTGGCATGGTTGCTGCTGTGAATCCCTTGCATGCGGCGTACCTGGAAAGTCTTGCTTGGTTTGCTGCTGGGTCTAGCTGCGCTGACCTGGACCGCCGAGCTCCTTGTACAGCGCACGCTGTGGCGGTGGACCGAGCGCGATCTGCAGCTGCGAGGAGATCTCGCCATGCATGGGGCGCGACGCAATCTGACGGCGGCCTGGCAAGCCAAGGATCTTGGACAGATCCGCGAAATCCTAAGCGAACTGACCCGCGATGACCGCTTGTTAGCGGCTGCGGCCTGCGGAGCTTCGGGAGAAATTGCTGTTGAGACGGAAGAATTTCCTGCTCAGCTGGCCTGTGCTGCTCAGCTGCCCAGAGCACAGACCCAAAGTGGCCCGATCCGGGAAATGGTGACACTGCCAACGGGTCGGGTTCACCTGACAGCGCTACCGCTGCGACACGATGACCAGATGCTCGGCGTCATTCTGCTCATTCATGATCTGAGCTTTCTCGACCGCCGCGAAGGAGCCTCTCAGCGTTTCCTCTTCATCGCCTTCGCGCTGCTTTCGATCGCTGCATCTCTTCTAACCCTGCTTCTGACCCGCGGACTGTGGCGCAGGTGGACGAACACGCTGCGGGCGCAGCTTCAGGGGGGAGAGCCCGAAGCGGACTTTGCCCCGGTCGCCGCCGACGTGCGTGCCTTGGTAGGGCAGCTTGTGCGTGAGCGAGAGCGCGGCCAGCAGGAAGGTCGCTGGAGCCCGCAGCGGCTTCGCGGTGTGTTGACCGAGCACTTGCAGGGAGAGCGCGTGCTCTTGGTCGCGAACCGCGAGCCCTACATCCACAACCGCACCGCTTCCGGGAGCGTGCAGATCCTTCACCCCGCGAGTGGTCTCGTCACCGCACTAGAGCCGGTGATGCGCGCTTGTTCTGGTGTGTGGATCGCGCATGGCAGCGGCAGTGCAGATCGCGAGACGGTGGATGCCAAGAACCGTCTGCAAGTGCCCCCGAATGATCCCGCGTACTGGCTGAGACGGGTCTGGCTGAGTGAGGCAGAAGAGCAGGGCTACTATTATGGCTTCGCCAATGAAGGGCTCTGGCCGCTGTGCCATCTTGCACACAACCGGCCAGAGTTTCGGGACAGCGACTTCGCTGCGTATCGCGAGGTCAATCAGCGCTTCGCCGATGCCGTCTGCGACGAAGCCGAGTGCGAGGACCCGATCGTGCTCGTGCAGGATTATCACTTCGCGCTCGCTCCCGCGATGATCCGCAGGCGCCTGCCGCGCGCGACGCTCATTACCTTCTGGCACATCCCCTGGCCCAATGCTGAGCGCTTTGGCATCTGCCCCTGGCATCGCGAGATCCTCTCGGGACTTCTCGGCAGTAGCATCGTTGGCTTTCACACGCAGGCACACTGCAACAACTTCCTTGAAGCGGTGGATCGCTTTCTAGAAGCACGGCTCGATCGAGAGAATGATGCAGTCATTCGCCAAGCCAAGGCCACGCTCGTTCGCCCATATCCCATCTCAATCGCGTGGCCAAATCCCTGGGCGACACAAGCACCATCGATCGCCGAGTGTCGAGCTAGCGTCCGTGCTGAGCTGGGCTTGGCTCCAGACGCACTGCTTGGCGTTGGTGTAGATCGCATCGACTACACCAAGGGGATTGAGGAGAGACTCCTCGCCGTGGAAGCGCTGCTGGAAGCGCATCCAGAGCTTGTTGGACGCTTTGTCTTTGTGCAGCTCGGAGCCCCCAGCCGAACTGTGATCCCGCGCTATCGCACCTTGAATGATCGCCTGCTAGAGCTTGCGGAGCGCATCAACCAGCGCTTCCGCCGACCGCAGTACCAGCCTATCGTCTTCGCGCGTGCGCACCACGAGCCGCCGACGGTATTCCGCTACTATCGCGCTGCAGAGTTCTGCTATGTCAGCAGCTTGCACGACGGTATGAACCTCGTCGCCAAAGAGTTTGTTGCCGCGCGCGATGATGAGCAAGGGGTGCTCTTGCTGAGTCAGTTCGCCGGGGCCGCGCAAGAGCTGACTAATGCGTTGATCGTGAATCCCTATGACATCCGCCAGACCTGTGCCGCCATGCACAATGCGCTTCTGATGCCGAGCGACCTGCAGCGCGAGCGCATGCGCTCGCTGCGCGCGCTCGTGGCAGAGTTCAACGTCTATCGCTGGGCTGGGCGGATGCTGCTCGATGCGGCCCGGCTGCGGGAGCGGGAACGCCTTAATCAACGCCTACGGCAACGCGAGACCAGCGAGGCGAGCGAGTCCTCTCGCGATGCGTTGCTCTGGGCACAAGGTCCCCTATGAAATGGGCGCTTGGCAGTGCAGGATGGTCCCTCCTGCGTTCGTGGTTGTCGAGACGACCGATGCTAGCCCTGGACTTTGATGGCACGCTCGCGCCCATCGTCTCACAACCGGATCAGGCGAGGCTGCCAGATTCGACCCGCCATCTACTTCAGCCTCTAGCCTTGCGATATCCGTGCATCGTCGTCTCGGGGCGTGCGCGCTCGGACGTGACGTGTCGAATGGAGGGCATCGCTCTGGCTGAGATCATCGGGAACCACGGCAGTGAGCCCTGGAGCGATCTAGAACCTCTGCGCTGTTGGACAGCGCGAGTGCTCCCTGTGCTGCGGCAATGTCTGTCTGCAATTCCAGGCGTCGAGATTGAAGACAAGGCGGCCTCGATCTCGGTTCACTACCGTCGAGCCTTCCATCGGCAGCGTGTAATTGACATGACATCCGCTGTGGCAACAGACTTGGGTGCCGGAGCGCTTATCCCAGGCAAGTACGTGCTCAGCTTGCTGCCGCCTGGAGCGTTACACAAAGGACAAGGGCTGCTGCGAGCCCTCGATGCCTTCGGATGCTCACATGCGCTGTTTCTGGGCGACGACGCCACCGATGAGCCGGCCTTTGCGCTCGCCGCAGAGCAGCGTGTCCTGGGAATCCGGGTCGGGTATCGTGCTGCATCCGCTGCCTGCTTGTATCTGAAGAACCAGAGTGAAGTGGATCTGTTATTGCACCGGATTTTGAGCGCACGAAGTTGAAGTTCAAAGATCGTTCTTAGTAGGGCTATCGCGTGAACAGCCATCCATACCCAATCGCGATGCTCTGAATCACCGCGAAGCTAAGCAACCCAATCGGCAAGAACTCGGCAAAGCCGAAGTGGAGCGGACGACCCTGGCTGTCGGTTAGTTGGGCGCGCTCCGTGAGCGCTTGCGCCATGGGACCGGAAGTCGCCGCCGTCAGGAATAGCGAGCTTCCCGCACAGACGGACAACGCAAGGCCGACGTAGACGGCTTGTGGGGGCAGCTTCTGTGCCAGCACATGCGCCACCTCTAGCAGTCCGGCCATACTGGGACCGGCAGAGAAGAGCCCGGTGAGTACACCCGCTGCGAGGAGAAACACCGCGAGCTGGCCTTGCGCGGACAGAGGCAGATGAATCAGCGCTTGGGCGAGGCGCGAGAACAGTCCGCTCTGGCGAACGGCGGCCACCATGACAAAGAGCGAGAGCAAGAACAGGACGGCTTCGACATCGACGCGGGTGCGCAGCAAGTGCTCGCCTCTCTTCAGATTGAGCAGGAGCGCGCACGAGACGCCCAACCAGCAGATCAATTCTGCGCCAACGCCACTCTTCGCAGGCACTGCGATCCACGCAAAGAGCATCAGAAGAAGTATCAACGCCGCTGGCACAAAGCGAAGACGGTCCAGACGCACGCCGCGATACAGGCGCTCCATGATCAAGACAGACAGTCGCGAGGTCAGCGGATCGCGCTCCACAGATCGATGAGGCCGCACCCAGACCAGAACGACGAAGAGCAAGATCGCCAGACCCAGCAGCGTTGGCGGTGCGGCATACCGCAGATAGGCACCGAACTGCATGCGACCACTGCTCAACAGCAAGATTGCGGGAAAGTCGCCGATTGGGGTCGCCGCGCCTCCCAGGTTGCAGGCGACCAAGAGCACGCCCAGCGTCCACGACACATAGCGCTGTGGATAGCCCAGGAGCTTGAGCAAGATGTGCAGGATCGGCAGCACGAGCAGAAGCGCCGTTAGGTTGTTGACCAGGCCGCTGATCAGGTACATGCCGACGGCGAAAAAAACCAGCAAGCGTCGCGGCTGGGCTTGGCTGAGCCGCGTGAAGCGCACCGCGAGCAAGCCGAACACACGCGATGCGGCGAAGATCTCGGACAAGAGGCCAAGGCCCACGAGCAGAATGAGGACATCCCAAGGTAGCTCGGACATCACTTGGTGCGTCGTGGACAAGCCCAAGAGTGTGACCGCAAGACACGAGAGCGCGGCACCACTGACCACGATCAGCACACGTAAGCTGGGCAGCACCGCTTGGGCGATCAGCGTGACCAACAAGAGCAGTGCGAGGCACAGCGGAGCAGCGCTCATACGATCCTCGTAAAGTCGCTGCGCGGCACTTCGATCAGCCAGCGCGGATAGACGTACATCGGCTGATGCAGCACATCCCAGCCAATGAACGATCGATACTGCGCGCGAACGTCGTCGCCGAAGAGGCGCAGCCAGGCCGGGGGCACATGGACCGAGTGCTCATTGGCCCCGTAGAGCAGACACAGGATCGCAGTCTGACTGCCTGCTAGCCGCTGAACATCGATTAAGTCGAGGCTCCGAACGCGATGGTCATAGTTCGACAGAATGCGATCCCATGCCTCGGAATCGACGCGGCTCTGCACAAGCAAATGAATCGCTTTGTCGCGCAAGGTGGGAAGCAGTGCATCCAGGAACAGCGACTCGAAGCCTACGACGATCACCGCCTTTGCGCCCTGTAGTGCGTTGCAGACGGCACCGGGCTCGGTCCTGGCTTTCCGCTCACCCGCCAGCCAGGCCACACAGACCGCATCCAGCACCGGATAGGTGCGGCCCAGTAAGTCGCGGAGAACGCGAACCTTTGCGTCGCCACCCTCGGCGGCTACGGCTTCAGTGAAAAGCCAGGCTGCGGAGCAAAACCCTAGCTCTGCGGCGGCGACTGCGAACGACTGGGTCAGTGCCGGAGAAAGCGGCGTCATCGCGCGGGGTCCGCCGCGGTATCTCCTCCGCGCAGTAACGCGCTGAGGATGCAGAGCATCGCCGCGTTGGCCAGTGAGTGCTGCGGCGGCCCATCGGTTAGGCAGTCGATCATGGCTACCCAGGCACGCGAGCCCCGCGGAGCCAGCCGTTCAAGTACATCGGTAGGCACGCCCAAGGGATAGTTCATCGGGCCGGTACTCGAATCGACGGAGGGCGGGATTCGCAGGGGCACGGGTACGACCGCGCCTGTGGATAGCGGCGTCGGCGAGGCTCCGCTGCGTTTCAGGAGCAGGCCCAAAAGGCGCAGCAAGACGAAGTTGGACCCACGGTGATGGGCCGGTCCCACTTCAAGAAGGCAGCGGATCACCATGGCTCTTTCGCCTGCATCGGGCAGCCAGGGCTCAAGGAGCGAGTCGATCTGATCAGGCTGGATGAACGCTGCGATCTCAGAGGCAGGGACACGCGGTGTGATGCGGATCCCCTCGTCCACAGAGGCGTCTTCGCTTTTCATGCACCTACCATCGTTTCAACCCAAGCAAACGGCTTGTCTTGGAAGAGCTTACTGCGCTACGCGGGGTCGCGGCAGAAGACCCCACCCAGTTCCCCGAGCCAGTGCACGAGATATGCCACTGCGAGCCTCTGCTTGGCGCACGGCACACAGGGCATGGCTCGTGCTTTGCTAGACAGTCTTGATCAGGCAAAGAGTGCCGCTTGTTCGCTCGTAGTCTTCTTCTGGTGTGTGATGTGGACCTCGCAAACCGATCCTAATTCCCCCTCGGGGGCACCCCCGGAAGCGTGGGCGCCGCTATTGCGCTTGGCACGACGAACTACGCGCCCTCTGGAGCGTTTCCTTCACATCGAAGCGGCCAGCGGCATCTTGCTGTTGCTTGCGGCTGTGCTGGCCCTGATCTGGGCGAACTCGCCGTGGTCTTCGCTGTACACAGCGCTCTGGCAGACACCACTGGGCATTCGCATCGGTCCCTTCCACTTCGAGCGCTCGCTTGAGTGGTTCATCAACGATGCCCTGATGGTCCTGTTCTTCTTCGTCGTGGGGATGGAGATCCGCCGTGAGCTACACGATGGCGAGCTATCTGAGTGGCGACGCGCAGCGCTTCCGCTGGTTGCGGCATGTGGAGGGATGGTGGTGCCCGCGCTGCTGTACCTGTCCTTGGCAGGATCCCCCGCTACCCGTTCGGGCTGGGGTGTGCCGATGGCTACGGACATCGCGTTTGCGCTTGGAGTGCTGACCCTACTTGGCAAGCGTGTGCCCGCCGCACTGCGTGTGCTGCTGTTGGCGATCGCCGTCATCGATGATCTGGGAGCGATCTTGGTGATCGCCGCGTTTTACTCCACTGGTCTCGCGTTCAAAGGGTTGCTGCTCGCCTGCGCCGGCATCGCGGTCATCATGGTCATGCAGCGCATGGGCATCCGCACCAAGCTCCTGTACGTGCTGCCTGGAGTGCTTGCCTGGGCTGGCATCTATGGCGCTGGCGTGCATCCGACGATTGCCGGTGTGATCGTGGGCCTTCTGACTCCAGTGCGGGCGTGGTTGGGGCCAAGCGGCTTTGTGCACGATGTGCAGTCGAACTTGCAGCAGCTTCTCGCGCAGCCAACCCAGACGCTATCGACCCAGCAGCTCAGCAGTCGACTGCGGGCGATCAATCGCGCTCGCCGCGAAGCCCAGTCACCCGCGGAAGCACTCATCGAAGCGCTGCATCCGTGGGTGGCTTACGCCATCATGCCCCTGTTCGCGCTGGCCAATGCCGGTGTTCGTCTCAACGGAATGACGTTTGGTGCTTCAACGCTGGATGTGCTTTTAGGCTGCTCGATTGGACTCTTGTTTGGAAAGCCACTCGGCATCTTCGCTGCCAGCCTGCTGAGCATCAAGCTCGGTCTGGCATCTTTGCCTCGCGGCCTGGGCCTGCGTCACCTGGTCGTACTAGGAGTGGTCGCGGGCATTGGATTTACGATGTCGCTGTTTATCGCGCAGCTCGCCTTTACCGACGCAGGCTTGCTTGGCTCTGCAAAGCTCGGCGTGCTCGCGGCCAGCGTTACAGCAGGCACATTGAGTGTCCTGATTGGTCATGCGCTCTTGCCGCCGCAGCTCTCTGTTCCGCATGCCCAGACCGCTGACGAGGCCGAAACATCCACGGAGCTGTGAGACGACCTGGGCTAGGGCCTGCTTATTGTGCCGGCCTCTCTCTTCCGTTTGCTGCGCATCCCCCGCCGTTCAGCGGGTTGCGCCAGCGTCCCATGGGCCAGAGCCATTGCAAAGACGATGCAGCATGGCTGGCGCTCGGATTCTGCCATCGCACACTGCCACAGATCAGCAGGAAGCCCCTGTAACGATCGGTGCAAATTGTCACAGTTTGGCAAATTGCCCCAACCAAAGCGCCTCTGCCTCGTAGCGCGCTGCCTATCCGACTCCACCCCGGCTGGCATTGCACTTGCTGATGTTCTGTCCCCGCCGAGCACCCCCTCGGGTCCGCCCATGCCGGGACGTTCTCTTCTCCTGGAACGAAACAAGACGTGGTTGTCGCAGCGTGTGGTGCTCGATTTTTCCGGCAGGGTGGATCCTCCTTCGATTGAGCCGTCTCTCGCATGACAGCCTTGTCCCCGGTAGAGGCGCACTACCACCGCCTGCTGAGCCAGCAGTTACACACCTGCACACCGGATCGCGCGCTCGCGGCCCTCGGTTTCTCCGAGGGTGGCCTAAGCGCAGAAGAGATCCGCCAGCGCGTGGTGCGCTATGGGCGCCATGAGCTACCACATGCGCAGCCGCCCGGCCTGCTGATTGTCTTATTTCGTCAGTTCCGCAGCCTTCTGAGCTGGGCCAGTGGCGGCATCTAGGCACGAAGAATGCGCTGTAGCCTGAGAGGAATCTGGATGTTTTCTCTTCATACGCTTCCTGGATGCGTACCATCTTCCCTGCCTTGCGAGCTCCGTGCGCGGCGAGCCCTGGGTGCTGCTCAATGCGCCGGGTCTGATGGCCGATGGGACTCTTCTGCATAGGTGCCTGCGGATCTAACCTCCTGCGCGCGGGGTGCTCAGCAGCCCAACGCAGAGGGGTTTGGCCAGCCAGTCACCCGTGTTTTCTCTGACCCGCCGATCGAAAGTCGAGGAAAACGTGACCGCTGAACTCTCGCCCTCCGAGCTGTCCGCCATCGACGCCTACTGGCGCGCTGCGAACTACCTGTCCGTGGGTCAAATCTATCTCCTGGACAATCCCCTCCTGAAACGGCCGCTGGAGCTCAAAGACATAAAGCCGCGCCTGCTCGGCCACTGGGGGACCACGCCCGGCCTCAACTTCATCTACGTTCACCTGAACCGGCTGATCCGTCGGCACGACGCGCAGATCGTGTACATCGCTGGCCCGGGCCACGGTGGGCCGGGGCTGGTCGCGAACACGTACCTCGAAGGCACGTACAGTGAGGTGTACCCCAACGTGTCGGCCGACGAGGATGGCATGCGCCGGCTGTTTAAGCAGTTCTCGTTCCCGGGTGGTATCCCGAGCCACGTGGCCCCCGAGACACCGGGCTCGATCCACGAGGGCGGCGAGCTCGGTTACGCGCTCAGTCACGCGTACGGCGCCGCCTTCGATAACCCGGATCTCCTCGTCGCCTGCGTGATCGGGGACGGCGAGGCCGAGACGGGCCCCCTCGCGGCGGCCTGGCACTCCAACAAGTTCCTAAACCCCGCGACCGATGGCGCGGTGCTGCCGATCCTGCACCTCAACGGCTACAAGATCGCGAACCCGACGGTGCTCGCGCGCATCCCGCACGACGAGCTGAGAAGCCTGATGATCGGCTACGGTCATGAGCCGTACTTCGTCGAGGGCTCTGACCCCGCCGAGATGCACGAGAAGATGGCGCGCACGCTGGAGGAGGTCCACGCGAAGATCCGCGCGATCCAGAAGGAGGCGCGCGCGACAGGACACTCGACGCGGCCGCGCTGGCCAATGGTCGTTCTGCGTTCGCCGAAGGGCTGGACCGGCCCGAAGCGAGTGGACGGCAAGCCCACCGAAGGCAACTGGCGCTCGCACCAAGTGCCGCTCGCCGATCTGGCGCGAAAGCCGGATCACCTCCAGCAGCTTGAGGAGTGGCTCAAGAGCTATCGCCCCGAGGAGCTGTTCGACGGGCAGGGTCGCCTGAAGGCGGAGCTTGCCGAGCTAGCGCCCAAGGGCCCGCGGCGCATGGGCGCGATCCCGCACGCAAATGGTGGGCTCCTGATGCGCACACTCAAGATGCCGGACTTCCGCGAGTACGCGGTCGAGATCCCGAAGCCGGGGGATGTGGTCGCAGAGTCGACAGCGGTGCTGGGCAAGTTCCTGCGCGACGTGATGCGCAAGAACGCCGCGCAGCGGAACTTCCGCATCTTTGGCCCGGACGAGACGGCTTCGAACCGGCTGCAGGCCGTATTCGAGGAGACGCCGCGCACGTGGCTCGCCGAACATCAGGACGACGACATGCACCTCGCGCCGGACGGCCGCGTGATGGAGATCCTGTCAGAGCACACCTGCCAGGGTTGGCTCGAGGGCTACCTGCTCACCGGACGCCACGGGTTCTTCTCGACCTACGAGGCGTTTGTGCACGTGATCGACTCGATGTTCAACCAGCACGCGAAGTGGCTCAAGACCACCAGCCAAGAGATCGCCTGGCGGGCGCCAATCGCGAGCCTGAACTATCTGCTGACCAGCCATGTGTGGCGCCAGGACCACAACGGATTCTCGCACCAGGATCCGGGGTTCATCGACCACGTGGTGAACAAGAAGGCCGAGATCATCCGGGTCTACCTGCCGCCCGACGCAAACACGCTCCTATCGGTCGCGGACCACTGCCTGCGCAGCACGAACTACGTGAACGTGATCGTGGCGGGCAAGCAGCCGGCGCTCCAGTACCTCGACATGGACGCGGCGGTGAAGCACTGCACCGCCGGCCTGGGCATCTGGGACTGGGCGTCGAACGATCAGGGCAGCGAGCCGGACGTGGTGCTGGGGTGCTGTGGCGACGTGCCCACGATGGAGACGCTCGCCGCGGTGGCGATCCTGCGCAAGGAGCTCCCTGAGCTCAAGGTCCGCGTGATCAACGTGGTCAACCTGATGAAGCTGCAGTCGCCCAACGAGCACCCGCACGGGCTCCCCGACAAGGAGTTCGACGGACTCTTCACGACGGACAAGCCGATCATCTTCGCGTTCCACGGCTACCCGTGGCTCATCCATCGGCTCACCTACCGGCGCGCCGGCCACGCGAACCTGCACGTGCGAGGCTACAAGGAAGAGGGGACCACCACTACACCGTTCGACATGGCGGTGCGCAACGACATCGACCGCTTCCACCTGGTCGATGACGTCATCGACCGCGTGCCGGGTCTTTCGGTACGCGCGGCGTATGTGCGCCAGAAGGTGCGTAATAAGCTAATCGAGCACCGTCAGTGCATCGTGAAGACGGGTGACGACATGCCAGAGATCCGCGACTGGAAGTGGCCAGGTCGGTGAACGAATCTACTCGGGTGGTTCTATGAAAGCTTGGTTGACTGACAATGCTCGCAGCCATCGCAGACACGACATTGGCACTCTACGACACCTGGGCCGCGATGGTTCGTTCGGCTGGCTTTTGTGGTGATCCTCGCTGGGCTCGCGCTTCTCATGATGTTTTGTTCCGATCGTTCGGCTGGACTGGCAGATGAGGGACTACGCACTGCAAAGGACGCGACCGCCCAGGAGGAAGCAGCGATGATGGAGCAGAAAGAAACCACTGTGCGGTGTCGCATCGTGCTCACAGGTGGCCCTGGTGGCGGCAAGACGACCGCCGCTGACCTCTTCCGCCGTGAGATTGGCGAACGCGTAGTTGTCGTCCCAGAGGCAGCCACGCTGCTCTTCTCGGGCGGATTTCCCAGGTCGCCTGAGATCCACGCTCGCAGATCGGCGCAGTGCGCTATCTACCATGTGCAGCGGAATGCGGAAGGCGGCAACCCCACGCGTATTGAGTCGAATGCGCAGGCCCTCAACCTTGACCGACGGCTGCGAGAGATCTGGTCGAAACACCCGCGCTTCGTCGTCGTGCCCCACAACGCTTCCTTTGTGAAGAAGATCATGCTCGGGCTCGCCGCACTAGACAGCATCGTGGCGCAGCTTCGGAGGTAAACATGCGCCTTCGTTTTCTTGGTGCTGCGCAAGAGGTGACCGGCTCGCTCCTGCTAGTCGAGGTGGCAAGCGGCACCATCGCCGTGGACTGCGGGATGTTTCAGGGACGGCGAGAGGAGTCACGCCAAAGGAACCGCCAGCTCCCGGCTGAGGCCATTCACGCCGATGTCGCGATTCTCACGCACTCGCACATCGACCACTCTGGAAATCTTCCGACGCTGGTCAAGTCGGGCTTCACGGGCTCCATCTACGCGACGCCGGCGACCCTGGATCTCTGCGCCTACATGCTCCGCGACTCTGCGCGGATTCAGACTGGGGACGCGGCGTACCTGAATCGGAAGTTTCAAAACGATCCGGACTGGATTCCGATCGTCCCTCTCTACGACGAGACGGACGTTCTGCAAGCGCTTGAGCGCTTCGTGGCCATTCCCTATCACCATGCATTCGAACCGCTCCCCGGTGTGAAGGCGACATTCCTGAACTCCGGCCATATTCTGGGATCGGCCCAGCTGGTTCTCGATATCAGCGACAATGGCCACAGTCGGCGACTGGTGGTCTCGGGCGATCTTGGCCGCCAGGGTCTGCCGATCATCCGGGACCCCGAGCCGCCTCCGCTCCCCGTCGATTACCTCGTCATCGAGAGTACCTACGGCAACCGCCTGCATGGCACGGTCGAGCAGATGCACGACGACTTGGAGCGCGTCGTAAAGGACTCCGTTCGACGCGGCGGCAAGCTGATCGTGCCGGCCTTCGCAGTGGGTCGAACACAAGAGATCCTCTACGTGCTGCATGGCCTGTTTAAGGCCGGGCGACTACCCGCGATTCCAATCTTCATCGACTCGCCACTTGCCATCAACGTGACCGAGGTCTTTCGCCTGCATCCCGAGTGCTTCGATGCCGAGACCCGCTCCTTCCTCGACGAGCATGGCGATGTTTTTTCCTTCCAAGGCGTCAGGTATGTGCGGACGCCGGAAGAGTCGATGGAGATCAATCGTCATGCCGGCCCGGCCATCATCATCTCGGCCTCTGGCATGGCGGAAGCTGGGCGCGTGCTGCATCACCTGCGCAATCACGTCGGAGACGAACGCAGCACCATCCTGATCGTCGGCTTTATGGCTCAGCACACGCTGGGCCGGCGCTTCGTTGAACGTCGCCCACGCGTAAAGATCTGGGGACTGGAACGAGACGTCCGCGCGCGGGTGGAGGTGCTAAATGCCTTCAGTGCTCACGCCGATCGTGGCGATCTTCTGAAGTACGTCGAAGCCTGCGGCGCCATGCGCCGTGTGTTTCTGGTGCATGGAGAGCCCGACCAGCAAGGACCTCTCCGCGCAACTCTTGCGGAGCGCGGCGTCTGCGTCCATGTTCCCGAGCGGGGAGACACCATTGAGCTTGAATAGGGAGCCAGGGGGACGTCACGCACGATCAGTCGTCGCCGAACTCGGCACCACAGCCCGGAGGCTGCCTCGCGATTGTGGGTGCTGTGTGCTTGGGACTCGGTTTGGCGCATCGCGCGTAGCCGTAAGCACGCCGCACAAGCAAGGACTGTAGCGGGTCGCAACCATTCGTCTGGCGCACGCGATTGCAGATAGGGATGTTGATGGCACACATTCCATTCTTGAATGAGCTAGCTCTGATTGCGGGCCTTGGCGTTGTGATGACGCTGCTATTGGCCCGTCTGAAGCTGCCCACCGTCGCGGGCCTCTTGCTCGTCGGAGCGCTCATTGGACCAGCTGGGCTGGGCTTTGTCCGGCAGGAAGGATCGATCGAGGTACTGGCCGAGATCGGCGTGGTCCTCTTGTTATTCACGATCGGACTAGAGTTCTCGTTAGAACGTCTTCGCCACATCTTTCGCCAGGTGCTGCTAGGTGGTCTTGCACAGGTGGTCTTGACTGCCGTCGGAACTGCGGCCGTCAGCAGCGCGATGGGGCGACCGCTGGCGCAAGGTGTGCTGTTCGGCTTCATCTTTGCGCTATCCAGCACTGCCATTGTCCTGCGCTTTCTCGCCGATCGTCGCGAGCTGGATGCCCCCCATGGCCGATTCATTGTCGGCACGCTGATCTTTCAGGATCTGTGCGTCGTACCCATGGTCCTGATCGTCCCACTTCTGGGACGTGCAGCGGTAGGAGGCCCTGTCGTATGGGCCATCGGTAGCGCGCTTCTCAAGGCGTCCGGAGTAGTGGTTGCCACCATCGCAATTGCGCGCTTACTAGTTCCGCGTGTCTTGGGCTGGGTTGATGCCAGCCGGAGCCGCGAGATTTTTCTACTGGCGGTCCTTGCCCTGTGTATCGGCACAGCTTGGCTCACATCGCTGGCTGGACTCTCGCTGGCCTTGGGGGCCTTCCTTGGTGGCATGGTGATCTCCGACACCGAGTATGGCCACCGTGCGATGAGCGAGATGCTGCCGCTGCGTGACGCGTTCGTCAGCCTCTTCTTCGTGTCACTTGGCATGCTATTTGACGCGCGCGTGGTGTGGCAGCACCCACTCTCTGTCGCCGTGCTGCTCGCAGGCTTCTTGTTTGGCAAGGGCCTGCTGGCAACACTCGCCGTGCTGCTGATGCGTTTCCCTGCGCGGGTCGCATGGCTGGCCGGAGTCGGACTGGCTCAGTTTGGTGAGTTCGGCTTTGTGCTGGCCAAGCTAGGTGAAGCTGCGAATGTCCTCGATGTGGAGACTTCGCGTCAGCTCTTGGCAGCGGGCGTGATCAGCATGTTCCTAACGCCTGCCCTGGTTGGGATTGCGCCGCATGTCTCAGCAGGCGAGCGCTTGCTGGCCCCCCTCTCGCGCCTACTCGGAGCACGCAGCATTCACGAAGCAGACTCTAGACACTCCATTTCCGACCATGTCGTGGTCGTTGGCTACGGCGTAGCCGGGCGGCTGGTCGTGCAGGCACTCAGCCAAGCCCAAGTTCCATACGTGGTGCTGGAGCTGAATGCAGAGGTGGTGCGGCAGTCGCGCCGCAGCGGATTGTCGATCTATTATGCCGATGCCACTAGTCCTGAAGCACTGGGGCATGCGCACCTGCCAGCGGCTAAAGCACTGGTCCTTCTGATGAATGATCCAGCGGCCACAAAGCGCGTAATCGATGTGGCCCGTCGCGTTGCGCCGCACGTACCCGTAATGACACGAGCCCGCTACTTGGGTGAGCGTGACTATCTTCAGCGGATCGGAGCAGACGAGGTCATTGCTGAAGAAGTGGAGGGAGGCGTCGAGATGGTGGCGCGACTGTTGCGTCGACTCACGGTGCCACGCAATGTCATCTTGCGTTCGCTCCGCGAGGCACGCGATCAGACGCAGCAGTCGGCTCGCGCAGCGACGCTGCCATGCCCAACGCTGGCCCAGCATGCACGTCTCGCAAACTTGAAGATTGAGAGCGTCCAGATCGAAACCACAAGCCCCAGTGTGGGAATGAGCGCCGCAGCGCTCAAGCTACGCAGCGCGACCAGTGCGCTGATTGTTGCACTGGAACGCGAGGGAGTTGTGATTGAGGCACCTAGCCCGCACGAGTCGCTGCGCAGCGGCGACGTTGTGTATCTGGTCGGCTCGAAGCAGGCCACTCGGCGAGCCACATCGCTGCTCCTGGGCGCTCAGGCTGACTCAGGGGGCGAATCAGCTGACTCTCCGACTCTCCTGCAAGCAGACGGCCATGATGGCAAGCCAACGAGATGAAACCGAACACCCAGCCCCGACAAGGCCCTCGATGATTCCAGCCGGAGCCGGTATGCCCATGCGTAAGCGACGCTGCCCGTCCTGTGGACATGTACAAGGGGTTGCTCTGACGTTGCTCTATGTGGCCGTCACCTGCCGTCGCTGCGGTGGGTTGATCCCAGCAACGCTGCCAGCAAGCTCAGCCCCCGATAGACATCCAAAGAACAAGAAGTAGTCATCCCCACCGCACGGCGGTCGAAAGCCGCGTGCAAAGGAGCCTGCCATGTCCGACCCGATGATCTTTGTTACCGGCACCGACTTTTCACCGCATGCGCGCGCGGCTGTGCATCGTGCGGCGTTACTGGCCGGGCAGCGCCGAGCACGCTTGGACGTCGTCACCGCCTTGCCTTTGCGAACGATCCACAGGCTGCGCGATCTGCTCGGGTTGGGCGAGGACGAAGTCTCGGCCCAGCTTCACGAGGTGCGACGGCTTCAGCTTGAGATCCTGCAGCGCGACCTGGTGCGCGACTACGCGTGCGAGGTGAGCATCCACATCGTGCAGGGGCGTGCACACCAGCAGCTTTTACAGCATGCGCGCGACTGCCAGGCCGCACTGCTGGTGATCGGCGCGCAGGGGGAGCACGGGCCGCTTCGCAACTTTCTGGGAGGAACCAGTCACAAACTGCTACGGCTCATCGAGCGTCCCTTGCTGTGCGTGCGACGTATGCCCAAGGGGGTCTATCGCAGTGTCCTGGTTGCGATTGACTTCTCACCCCACAGCCAAGCTGCGCTGCGGCTGGCCGCGCAGCTTGCCCCGGAAGCAAGCCTGCATGTCGTGCATGTCCAGGAACCGCTGGTCGAGATGAAGCTCATCGGCTCCGGGGTCTCGCAGGAGGCTCTGCGGCGCTATCGCGAGCAGTGTGAAGCGGATGCTAGGCGCGAGCTTTGCAGCCTGCTGCTGCAAGCTGGAGCAGCGGCTGCGACTCAAAAAAATAGCGAGGTCATCGCTGGCGATCCCACGCATGCGCTGGGCCGCAGAGCCAGCGAGATCCACGCCGACCTGATCGTGCTGGGCCGCGCTGGGCAGTCGATTCTCTCGAGCTTATTCCTCCCCTCGACGGCCAATGCCGTGCTGGCCGAGACGGAAGCCGACGTCCTGGTCTGGCAGGGCTTGGCACAGGGCGAAGAGGCCGCACCCGCGGCTCAATAGGCAGGAAGGCCATGACCAAGCCACACAAGAAGCCACGAGTCACGCAGACGTCGACCTATCACCAGATCGATGCAGCTGCAGCGCTACGCATTCTGGAAGTAGATGCAGCCACGGGCTTGAGCACTGCGGAGGCCGCGAGGCGGCAGGAGCGTTTTGGCAGAAATCGGATTCGTAGCGCTCAAGGCCAAAGTGCGCTGCGGCGCTTTCTCTCCCAGTTTCGCCAGCCTCTGGTCTACATCCTGCTGCTCGCTGGAGTAGTGACATTCCTCCTTCGCGAGTGGGTGGATGGTGGCGTGATCCTGGGCGTTGTGCTGATCAATGCACTGGTCGGCTTCGTACAGGAGCAGCGCGCCGAGCAGGCACTGGCAGCACTGAGCCGTCTGGTTCAGACAGAATGCACAGTCCGTCGGGATGGCCGGCGTCTGCGCATCGCCGCCGATGAAATCGTGCCTGGCGACATCGTGCTTTTGCAGTCAGGGGATCAGGTCCCAGCAGACCTGCGTCTGATCGAGGTACGCAACCTACGGGTCGATGAGTCCCCGCTCACGGGTGAGTCGGTTCCTATCGATAAGCACAAAGAACCGTTGCCCACCGATTCCGTGCTGGCCGAGCGGCGCAACAGCGCATACGCAGCGACGCACGTTACCTACGGTCAGGCCACCGGCGTGGTCTGGGCGACCGGCGATCAAACCGAGGCCGGGCGAATTGCGGGGCTCCTGCGTGGTACGACCGACTTGGCGACCCCGCTTACACGCAAGATCGCTGCGTTTAGTCAGCTCTTGTTGTGGATCATTCTCGCCTTGTCTGCCTTGGCCTTTGGGCTGGGTGTTCTGCGCGGCCATCCGGCATCACAGATGCTAATGGCGGCAGTGGCGATCGCCGTCGGAGCCATCCCCGAAGGTTTACCTGCTGCGGTCACCATCACGCTGGCGGTGGGTGTGGCGCGCATGGCCCGGCGCCAGGCGATCATCCGCAAGCTGCCAGCCGTTGAAACCTTGGGCAGCACCACCGTGATCTGCTCGGACAAGACGGGAACCTTGACCCGGAACCAGATGACCGTGCAGCAGATCGTGGCCGGTGGCCAGCTCTTTGACATCACTGGCAGTGGCTACGATCCCGTCGGAGAGATCCGGCATCGAGAACAGCCGGTCGATGTGAGGTCTCAGCACGCGCTGCTGACGTGCCTGAAAGCGGGGGCGCTGGCCAATGACTCCACCGTCACCCGTAAAGACGATGGCTGGCATGTCGAGGGAGATCCTACCGAGGCGGCGCTTCTAGTGGTGGCGCACAAGGCTGGCCTGAAGGTGGCGGAGCTAAGCCGCGCGCACCCACGCATCGACAGCGTGCCCTTTGAGTCCGAGCATCAGTTCATGGCCACCCGTCATGCGCACCATGAGCGCCACATGATCTATTGGAAGGGTGCAGTGGAGCGAGCCCTTGAGCGCTGCACACACTATATGCAGAGCGATGGGTCGCTGGCGCCTCTTGTGCCGGAATCGATTCGTCGTGCATCGGAGGAAATGGCTGGGCGTGGGCTGCGTGTTCTGGCGTTCGCCTGTCGCGAGTCTGCAGTCGAACCCAGCCTGGATCACTCCCATGTTGCGACGGGCTTGGTATTCGTCGGACTGCAAGGGATGCTGGACCCGCCACGTAGCGAGGCCAAGGTGGCGGTCGCTGCCTGCCAGCAGGCAGGCATTCGCGTCAAGATGATCACTGGCGATCATCCGCTGACCGCGCGCGCGGTGGCTGAGAAGCTTGGCATCCAGGCACCGGCTGGGAATGCGACGCTGAGTGTCTGCACCGGTCACGCCTTGCAGAGCGTTGCGGCTGCGGATGTACCCGACCTCGTTGAGCGGACCGCGGTGTTCGCGCGCGTGGCACCAGAGCAGAAGCTGCAGCTGGTCAAAGCGCTGCAAGCGCGAGGGCACATCGTGGCGATGACGGGTGACGGCGTGAACGATGCTCCGGCGCTGCGACAAGCCGACATTGGTATCGCCATGGGGCGCAGCGGCACCGACGTGGCCAAAGGCGCCTCAGCCATGCAACTTCTCGATGACAACTTTGCGACGATCGAAGCGGCGGTGGAGGAGGGGCGTGGTGTTTTTGACAACCTGAGGAAGTTCATCATCTGGACGCTACCCACCAACACCAGCGAAGCGTTGGTGATGATGGCAGCCCTGGCGCTAGGAACTGCGCTGCCTGTTCTGCCGGTGCAGCTTCTGTGGGTGAACATGGCAACATCACTTTTCTTAGGGTTGACGCTCGTCTTCGAGCCCAAAGAGCCCGGCCTGATGCAACGCCCCCCACGAGCCCCCAACCGACCGATCCTGACGTTCCCGCTGTTCATGCGTACCGGGCTGGTCGCGCTCGTCATTCTGGCCGGAGCCTTCGGCTTGTTCGTGCTTGAGCAGCAGACATACGGAGCCAGCCTTTCGGCGGCACGCACCGTCGTCATCAACGTCATTGTGGCTGTCGAAGCAGCGTACCTGCTGAGCTGTCGCTCGCTCTTGCATCCGCCAACACAGATTGGGCTGTTTAGCAACCCCTTTATCTGGCCAGGCATCCTAGCCATGCTGATTGCGCAGCTCTTGTTCACCTACGCCCCGCTGATGAACCGTCTGTTCCACACGACGCCGATCCGCGCCGATGCCTGGCTTCGCATCGCTGCTATCGCGGCTGTGGCGATGCTGGCTGTCGAGCTTGAAAAGTGGCTGCGTTGGCGCTTGCGTGCTCGCTTTCCCAGCTCCGCCGGCGACTAACCCGTGGCGGCTGCGGGTGGATGCCATGGGATCGGCGCGCGGGTATGCCAGGTGGACCATACGTCGTACGCGGACTTGACTTCTGACAAGAAGGCGCAGCCAGCTGAGATCAGACACATCGCGTGTGCAGCAATCGGGTCAGCGGCCCGGGCTCCATGACAGACCCACCAGGAACGCGATGTAGAGCAGCAGTAGGATGGCCCCTTCGAGTCGCGTGATCTGCCGCTCGCTGCGCAGAAACAGACAGCCGAGGAACGTGATGGAGACCATAGCCGCCAGGTCGGGTGCCACCGCGGATAACGGCGCGCCGACCCGCCCCGCGATTGCCGAGGCCGGCAAGCACAGGAGGACGTTAAAGATGTTCGAGCCGATGACATTGCCGACGGCGATCTCGGCGTGCCCCTTGGCCGATGCGATGAGGCTAGTAGCCAACTCGGGCAGCGAAGTACCGATGGCCACCAGGGTTAGACCGACAATGCGCTCACTGACTCCCCAGCTTCGTGCGAGCGCTGTCGCAGACTGCACGAAGAGCTGCCCTCCCGCTATTAACAGCAGCAACCCCACAAGAGCGATGCCCAGCGAGCGGCCGACCTGCCGGGATCCTGTGGGTCCGCCGGCTGCATCCGCTGCTGCGGCTGCCGTCAGCCCTGCCTCTGTTGCCTGTGCGATCCGGTCGCGCTTGCGAGCATCCGCGACCATCCACGCGGTGTACACAACTGCCATGCCCAAGAGCAGAGCGGACTCAGGCAGCGAGACACGACCATCCAGCAGCAGCACCGGCAGTGCGATCGTGGCCAGCACGAGGACTGGGACTTCACGGGAACGCAGTACGCCGCTTACGCGCGCGGGTCGTAACAGGACCGACAGGGCCAAAATCAGTCCGAGGTTTGCGATGTTTGAGCCCACCACATTGCCCAGCGCGATGTCGGCATGCTGTGTCCGCGCAGCTTGAACACCAACCACTGCCTCAGGGGCCGAGGTCCCGTAAGCGACGACAGTCAATCCGACCAAGAGCTTGGGGATGCGCAGCGAGAGCGCCAGCGAGGACGAACCTGAGACGAGCCACTCGGCGCCGAAGTAGAGAAGCACACCACCTAGAAGCAAGAGCACCAGATCGTTCATTCAACACGCCCATCAGAGAGCCTACACGAGCGTCGGCTTCGCGAGCTAGCCAGGGGAGGCCCATGCCCAACGTCGAAGCCCATCCAATAAGCCAAGCCGAGGTCGGGTTGGTTGGGGTTGCACCTGGGACTGATTTCACGACCCGCTGGAGCAGCATGTCCGTTGGACTGTGACGATTTGCCACGGGTTGGCATTTTGTCTCAGCAAAGTGGTCGCTGGGTGCCGCTCTATCGCATTCATGTTCGGCAGACCAGACACCCACGTGGATGCGCACACCCTGTCCGGCGATAGGACGGGGCTCACTTCGAGCCTGCCCGGATCAGCGCTTGCTACGAAGGGTTGCCTCGCCGCGCTCGGGCCGGGTGTATGGCTCAGAGAGCAGGGCTCCAGCCGCGCCAGGTGAGAGCTCAGCGGCGTTCGCCTCGTCGGTGTCGATGTGCATCTCTAGCGCAAACTGCTCGCTCACGCGCACGATCACATCCCCGAACACAAGATCGCGTGGGCCTCCGGTCACTGCCACCTCTACCTCGTCTCCATCGGCCACACCGTAGGCCTCGGCGTCCACTGGGTGCATGTGGATGTGGCGCCAAGCGCAGATTAACCCATCGTCCAGGCGAAGAGCGCCTCTCGGCCCATCCAGCAGGATCGGGGCTGAGCCCTTGGTGTGGCCGGACTGGCGGATCGGCGCATCGACCCCCAGTACGAACTCGTCGGTGCGCGACACTTCGACTTGGCAACTTTTGCGGAGCGGACCGAGGACTCGCACTCGCTCAATGCGTCCGCGGGGGCCTACGATCGTCACCTGCTCTGCACAGGCAAACTGCCCCGGCTGCGAGAGGGGCTTGATCGGCGTCAGCTCCGATCCAGTTCCAAAGAGAACATCCATCCCAGTGCGATCCAGGTGCACATGGCGCGCGCTGACAGCGATCGGGATCGGCCGCGGCTGACGCACGGACTTGCCATCACCGACCACGGCTGCGACGTCGCGGGCAATCTGGAGTTCTTCGTTGGTCGCGATGACGAGCGTGCGCACCCGCGCATGTTCCGCAGAGATCTCGGCGATGGGATGCTCGTCATTGACGCGCGCATCACCGTTGATGTCGTCATCGATCGAAAGGCCTAGGAAGTCCAGGCGCTGCAGGATGCGGCGGCGCATCTCGGCACTGTTTTCACCGATGCCGCCGGTCAGCAGCACAAGGTCGAGGCCCCCCATCACCGCCGCGTACGCGCCCAGGTACTTGCGCACCCGGTGCGCAAACACAGCGATCGCGAGCCGCGCACCGTCATGTCCCCCTGCCGCTGCTGCCTGGATCGCCCGCAGATCATTTGAGATCCCAGAGAGGCCGGTGAGGCCGCTCTGGGTGTTCAGAACCTTCTCAGCCCCATCGACGCCAAGCTCCCGAGCCAGCGCAAGTACGATGCCCGGATCGATGTCACCAGCACGTGTGCCCATCACCAAGCCCTCAATCGGGGTCAGACCCATCGATGTGTCGACGCTATGCCCGTGCTCGATCGCGCACGCGCTCGCCCCGTTCCCAAGGTGCAGGCTGACGACGCGCAGGTCGCTGAGCGGCCGACCGATGTGCGCAGCCGCCAGCGCTGAGACGAAGCGGTGCGAGGTGCCATGGAAACCAAAGCGCCGCAGGCCCCTCTGCGCTGCGAGCCCTTGGTCGATCGCATAGGTGCGCGCACGACGCGGCATCCGCACGTGGAACGCGGTGTCGAACACCGCCACCTGCGGCACATCGGGGAGGAGCGTGCGTGCAGCCCGGATGCCAGCCAGGTTCGCGGGGTTGTGTAGGGGCGCGAGCGGCACGCATGCCTCGATCGCAGAGAGAACGGCATCGTCGATTCGCACCGCATCCACGAACTGCTCGCCACCGTGCACTACACGGTGACCCACAGCGTCCACCCGCGCGCTGCCTAGCTCTGCGAGGATCGGCCGCAGTGCGTCTGCGTGGGAATGGGCCGAGCCAAGCCCCTCGACCTGGCCGGCACGCACGCGCTGCCCCGTTGCGGGATCGACGAGCTGATACTTGAGGCTAGAAGAGCCAGTGTTGAGGACGAGGATCTTCATGCACAAAACGTATCAGAGGCGGCCTGAGGAGCGCGCGCAAACGCTCTAGTCACGCCCCGGCCAAGCGGGAGCGGGCACGCGGTTTGCAGTGGCATGCCGAGGAGTTCAGAGAAGGCCTATCAGAAAGGAGCCCCGATGAGTCAAGAGAAGATCCACATCCTGGTTGGAATCGACTTCAGCGATAGCTCGGACCTAGCGATCCAGCACGCGGCGCGCTGGGCAGAGTCTTGCGATGCTCGACTGCACCTCTGCCACATCGCTCAAGGCGAGGGCATTGTCGCGGACACTAGCCTGGGGCTGAACATCCCCAGCGAGTTCCCCGAGGCGAAAGAGGCGCGGAGCAGCCTGCAGCGCCTGCTCGTGCAGTTTGGGGCGCGCATCGATGGCGAGGTCCATGTGCGTCTGGGTACCTCGCCGATGACGGGTATGCTGTCCCTGATCAAAGAAATCAAGCCAGACGTTGTCGTCGTTGGCAGTCACGGCAAGGGTATGCTGCGCCGTGCGCTGCTCGGGTCGGTGTCAAGTGAGCTTGCAGCTAAGAGCCCAGTGCCCGTGATGATCATTCCCACTCCCGGTCGCGAAGAGCTTCTGAACCAGCCCGAGCCGCCGAAGGAGCCGGAGCTTCCCTCGGTAGGTCGGGCAGTGGCCGACACCGGCGGCGGCACCACCACGTTCGGCGTCGGCAGTATCGGCGGCGTCGGGATCACGTACCGCTAGGCCGTTGCTGCAAGCATCTTCGGTGCGGGTTAGCTGCTGAGGTTTCCTGCTATAGGCGCGCCGAACTGATGCAATGCTGAAAAAGGGTAACGTCGCGGCTTCTTAGTCGTATCGCCCAGCCATGCTGGGCTCTTAATTGGGGTGGGCGATGCCCCGTCGTGCCCACTGCATCAGCGATTGGGTGAACAGGTACGGCCCGCAGAGCAGCACAGCCAGGCCGCAGACGATCGCGCTGACTCCGCGCAGCAGCAGCGATAGGGCCGTGTTCGCCATCAGTGCGCCTGGCAGGAAGATCGGCAGAGCCATCAGCAACACTCGCGTCCAACTTGCAGGCTGATCGCTGACGGTGGCTGAGAGCGGTTGGGCGATGGGTTTGCGGTTGGGCTTCGAGGTCGGGGTCATGGTCTGCGTCCTTTTCTCAACTACGGGTGGTGAAGCTGCGCTCGTATTGAGCGCGGTGAGCCAGTCAAGGTACCGTCGTCGAGACAGCAGCCCGGCGGCAGCGGCAAGCGAGAGCACTGCGAGCGCGGCGAAGTAACGGTGATGCGGCCAGCGGTCCCAGCACAGACCGAGCATACCGGCGAGCCCATTGCCGATCGCCGATCCGGAAAACCACAGGCCCACGACCTGCGCTGCCTTGTGCTTCGGTGCGAGCCGCGTCAGCAGCGACATGCCCAGCGGCGCCAGCAGCACCTCGGCCAGCGATAGCAGCAAATAGCAGCAGACAAGCCACACACTGCTGACGCGACCCAGATCGCCGCCACGAAGTCCGGCCAGAGCCATCAGCGCAAAGGCTCCGGCCGTGGCTACATAGCCCCAGATCATCAGGTCAATTGTCGAAGGTGCCCGCCTGATCTTTCGCCCCTGAAGCGCGAGAAGGATCGGCAGCATGGCCAGCACGATCAGCCCATGTAGTGATGCGAAGTGACCCGGGCCGATCTGGATTGTTTGACCTAACAGAGTCACGCGTTGCAGGGTGTTCATCGCCGCGAACACCGTTAGAGAGCTCCCGGCCTGTTGCGCCGTCAGCCAGAAGATTACCGCCACACCGGACAGCAACCAGACTGCCTTCATGCTCGCGGCCCCCGGTGATCGCGAGTTGTGCGCTGACTCATCGAGCGCGCGTATTGCCTGCGCGCGGAGCCACGGCAGCCTGGCGACCAGGAGCACGACACTCATCGCGGATGCCCCTGCCGCGCCTAGAAACAGCAGGCGCCACCCCACGCGCGCATGTGCCCACTCGCTGAACAGGGCACCGGCTGCGTAGCCTAGATTCGCGGCGAGGTAGTGCCACAGGAAGACGCGCTCGCGCACATGATCGTCAGCGTCGGCAACGCGGGCTAGCAGCACATGCAGGCCGGGACGGAACGCGCTCTGCCCCAGCACCATCATCAGCAAAGCCGGCCACAGCAGAGAAGCTCGATCAAGCGCGAGCAGACCGTAGCCACAGGCCAGCAAGCAGGCACCGAGCACGGTTGCTTTCCGCGTGCCAATAGCGCGGTCTGCAAGCCAGCCACCTGGTAGCCCACCCAGGTACGCGAGCGCCTGAAACAGCGCAAGGATGAACAGCGCCTGCGGAGCCGCGATGCCGTGACGCTCCTGCGCATACGGCACGAACAGCGGCAGCATCGCCAAGAACGCGAAGCGCTCGCAGCTCTGTACTGCACAGAGCAAGACCAGAGACCACCGACGATTGGCAGACGAAGAAACGGGACTCCATTTCATGGAAGGCTCCAAGCGCAGTTGCGTTTATGAAGCCCCGCGAATACCGTGCGCATCAGTTCCGTGGGGTGATGCCCTCACTACGGGGAACTTGGCCTCCGTCGTCTGAACCACGACGGAGGTCGCTTTACTTTTTGGCTATGTGCCTTGGATTCTGACTGCTGATCGAGAGGCGCGGTCGTAGTAGCGGTCGAAGCGACCTTCCAGAAGCTGCTGCACCTGCGCCGGCCACCAGCGCCCCCGGCCCTTCGGCGTCGAATAGCCCGCCTCCGTTAGCACCTTCGCCAGCTTCGGATATCCTGGCCGTGAAAAACGCTCGCTGTGACCCGCCGCTTCATGCTCCTGCCTCATCCGCTCCAGCATCGCTTCCAAGAATCGGCGCGGCGTCAGAAGCTGCGTCTCAACACAGCGCACCATCAGCTTGCGCACGCTGTTCTCCGTGAAGCGACGCCCCTTGAGCGGCAGGAATCCCAGCTCATTCAGAATCGCCGCGATCTGCGCCTGCGTGTGCCCACGTTTGCGCAGCTCAACCATGCGTTGCTTCAGTTCTTCGTCGGTGTGCGGACGCTCGTTGATGGGTCGTGGCTGGATGTGACTCAGCCGCAGGCGCAGGTTGTAGATGAGACTCTTGGTCCAGCGAGCGCCCTGCGGTGGCGGAGTGCCGGCGGCATTCAGACGTTTCGCCATCTCCGTGATGCCGACATCCTGAGCCGCCCACGCCTTGAGCTGAGCGATCACCACTAGCTCGTCCTCGTCATCGACAAGGATCTTCATCCGCGGATTGTCAGGAGCCGGAATGGTCTTCTTGCCATACGGCACCTTGCCGAAGTGGTAGCCGCTCTGGCGAATGTGATGGATCGCCTCGCGCGTGCGTTCCCCCGTCGCCTCTCTCTCCATCTGCGCGAAGACGAGCAGAATGTTGATCAGCGCACGACCGAGCGCAGAGTCGAGCCGGATCGACTCGCGGATCGCAACGAGTTCCTTCGCTCCGTCTTTGAAGAAGGTCTCGTACAGCTCGCAGAAATGACGAATCGACCTGCTCAAGCGATCGAACTTCACCACGACAAGCACGTCGCCACCCTTGTCGAGATGAGTCAGAGCATCCTGAAGTCCCGGTCTCCGATCCTTCCCACCCGAGAGAATGTCCTGGTACACGCGGACCAACTTCAGACCGTGCAAGTCACAGTATTGCGCAATCGCTGACTGCTGCGCTTCCAACGAGATTCCCTCATTGGCCTGCATATCCGTCGAGACTCGGACATAGCCGATAGCCCGTCGAGTCGTTGGCTGGCTCGCGCCAGCGCCCATATCTTTCCGCGCCGCCCCTGCGGACGGTTTCAAACTCGCCGTCATCCAATTCCTCCGTGTGTGAACGTGGGTGCTTCACGGAGGGGTTTAATTGGGTCAGGCGTCCCTATTCAGGAATCTGGACTCCCGTCCTGCGCACACGAGGGCACACGCGCTTGGTTCGCGGGCCTGTCGGGTACGTGCGCACGGCGTTGGCCGATGTCGGTGCTGTCTGGTGAACAGGCCATCGACGGCGTGCTGTATGGGCCTGGCGAGCGCTGAAGACGGCAGTCAGGATCAGACGCCTGGCCGTTGCCAGCGCTGCCGGGCGGAACGAATCATCGGGGTGGATCAGCGGAAGGACACACTGGACGCGGCTGTGCCGACCGCTTCTGGCAAGAGACCGGTGCGGACAAAGTAGTCCAGGTAGCGGCGCATCAGGGCCGCATCAATCGCCGGGAACGCGATGTCGCTTCCGGCCAGCGCCTGTCGTGCAAGCTGGTTGCCACACGTGGCGGACCGATAGTGGACTTCGAGAATGGTGTTGCGACCTTCATGCACCTTTTCGAGCAGGAACGGCGTGACCGGATACAGCGCATTGTCGGTCTTGCACGTCGCCAGCGCCTCGAACCAGACTGCGGGATCGACCGCGCGAACCGGAAACCCCAGATCGTTGATCATGCGGAACAGATCGAGGTGACTTGGCTCTTTGTCACGATCGACGACCCACTGAAACGGGCCGCGCAGCTCGCGAACAGCGACGGTAGCCATGGCCTGCGCGACAAAATCGACCGGAATCGGACACCAGTACTTGCGCGGCAAATAGGGATAGCAGCCAAGCTGGATACAACCGACAACCAGCCGCGACATCAAATCGGAAAGCTTGACGGCCCCAGTCTGTGTGCTGCCCGTGAGAAACCCCGTGCGATGAATCGTCACCGGGAGTCCCAGATCGGCTGCTTGCTGGACGACGCGTTCGGCCACCCACTTGGACTTCGTGTAGCCATTTTCGATGTCCAAGATCGAGACACTCTGCTCGATGTCGTAGTCCTCAGGAATGTGGTGAATGCCGAGCAAGATATCCGCCGAGCCGGTGACTCCCAGCGTCGAGGCGAAATGAAAGCGCTTCGTCCGCGCGGTGAATGCGAAGCGCAGGGCATGGCGAGTCCCGTCGACGTTGGCCGCCCGCAGCGCCGCATATGGCTTGAGGTGATTCACATCCGCCCCGCAATGAAACACCGTGTCGATGTCCTGCGCGAGCGTCGCGTAGCGCTCTTCTGACAGCGCCATTTGCTTGTCCCGCAAGTCCCCCGCGAGGACCTGCACGGTCTCGGGAAGAGTCGAGGCCAGGCCATACTCTGCAAGCTGCTCGGTCAGGCGTTGCTGCGCCTGCACATCGGAATCTGCGCGGACCAGGCAATAGATCCGCGGCGGGTCTTTCATTCGCAATAGCTCGACCAAGAGGAACGAGCCGAGAAATCCATTGGCTCCTGTGAGCAGCACAGACCGCATCGGGCCAGTCGCGGCTGGGGCTTGGGGCTCTGGCCATGGCTCTTTGTAGGCGGCCTCGCGAACATCGACGACTTCGGCGGCTGCTTGACGATAGGGCGAAGCCAGCATCGCATCGACGACCCGCATGAGGCTGGCGGGCGTCGGGTGTTGGTAGATCTGGCGGGCCGGCATGCGGATTCCGAATTCGGTCTTGATCGCCAGGATCAAGTGGGCCACGGCCATCGAGTTGCCGCCCATTTCAAAGAAGTGGCCCTGCACATCAAAGGTTCCAAGCGGCAAGCCGAGTGCTTGATCGAAAAGCGCCGCCATCTCTGTCGCGCGTGTCGAGTTCGGGGTCACAACGCGGCGACGCGTCGATGGCAGTGGCAGCGCCGACCGATCGATCTTGCTGCGATTGGGCATCATCGGCATCGCATCCAGAGCGACATAAACCGGAGGCACCATGAAGTTGGGCAGGCGCTGGTCGAGAAAGCGCGCCAACGATTCCTGCGTGAGCAGGTCGGGATCGGCGCCGGGCCGTGCAACAAAGTAGCCAACCAGCGACCGCGTGGGTTCCGCGCCATAGCCCACAAGCTCGGTGGCGATCACTGCGGCCGACAGGATCGCAGGATGCGAGCCGAGTGCATTTTCGATGGCGCCAAGCTCCACGCGGAAGCCATGCACCTTCACTTGATCGTCTCGGCGTCCGACGAATTCCAAGACGCCGCCTGGTTCGTGCTGAACCGCGATGTCGCCGGTTCGATACAGTCGCCCTGGGCCCCATGGATTGGCGACGAACACCGCGCTTGAAAGAGCGGGCTTGTGCAGGTAGCCGCGGGCCACCCCGATGCCACCGATGCAAAGCTCGCCGGCTTGCCCTGGGGGGACCTGCTGCATCGCTTCGTTCACCAGGTACACCGAGACGCCGGGAAGTGGCACGCCGATGGGCGCCGTCTGCTCATCGCCAGCAAAGCGGTGCATCGTTGCGCAGACCGTGGCTTCCGTCGGGCCATAGGCATTCCACAGCGTGCGTCCACCACCTGCCCAGTCGCGAACGACCGACACCGGGCACGCTTCGCCAGCCACGACAACGGTGCGCAGACAGGGCAGATCGTCGCGCGCCGAGGTGAGGGTGGCCAGCAGCGAGGGCGCAATGCAGATCATCGTCACCTGTTTGTGCGCCAAGAAGGCCCCCAGCGCGCGGCCGGGAATCATGTCTTCCTTGCTGCCCAAGACCAGCGTCCCGGCCCCGGCGAGAACACTGAAGATCTCCCAGGCCGCAGCATCGAAGCTCAAGGAAGCAAACTGGATCAGGCGTGTGCGGCCATCGATTTCGAAGGCGGCGACATTGGCCAGTGCCAAGTTCAGCAAGCCGGCATGCTCGACCATGACCCCCTTGGGTTCACCGGTTGAACCCGATGTGTAGATAACGTAGGCCAGGTCATTTGGCTGTACTTCCTCTGATTCCAGCTGCACGGAAACCGCGCGTTGCCAGCTGAGATCCTGGTCCATGAGCAGAATGCTCAGACCGTCAATTCCATCGGCCGCCATCGTCATATCGATGCTGTATTTTCGCTGGGTCAATATGACTTTTGGCCGCGTCTCTGCTGCCATGTACTGCAGGCGATGCTTTGGTAGGTCGGCATCGAGCGGAACGTAATAGGCACCTGCCTTGAATGTGGCAATTAACGCCAAGATCATGTTCAAATTTGAATCAATGCAAATACCAACACAGTCACCGCGTCGCACGCTCATTTGTTGGCGCAAATAAAGCGCAAGAGCATCTGTGCGTTGCCACATGTCGCCATAGCTAATGGTTACACCGGCATGTTCAAGGGCAACGGCGTCTGGATGCTGAGTGCATACAGCTCGCAAGCGCGAGACAATCGTTTGCTCGCAGCGTGTGGTACGTTCCATTGCGACTTCCCTTGGCTCCAATACTTCGGAGCATATGGTTTATTCGCTAAGTTTTCCTGATGACCTAATATCAGGATAATGCGGTGGCCAAGTCAGGCCAACTCGCGCGAGCTGCTCTCGCCCGTGTTGTTCATGCCAAGAGCGTCTCTGGCTGTCGCTTGGAGCAAATCGGCTTAGAACCAAATGCGCCAATGCCGTTTCATAAGGCATGCCAGCGCGCTGGGCATGGCGCAGGCTCAAGCGGGCCAGCGCGGTTCCTCGGCGAACACGCCCCGCTAGCCAGGCGTCAGCGCTCTCTAGCAAGAGCGCTCGTGGGCGACCCACACAGAAGATCGTTACAAGTCGGTGTATATGAGATCGTGTCTTGGCAAGTAGTGTATTGGTGTCAGTCCAGGAAGAATGCGCCTTATCACTCACCAGTTCGACATAAACCTCTGCCAAGATCGTGACGGCTATGAGTGCTTCGTGCGAAACAAAAAGATGCTTACTGAGGAGATCCAATGCCCGCTCAGCCCAGCGTCGTGATTCAATGATATTGGCAATGGTTGCATGATAAGATGATTGCACACAAGAATAGAATAACAAACAATGTGGATCATTTATGCGATCAAGATTTTTGCGCGCTAGATCCAGCTCGTGTTGCGCTCGCGCTAGCTGATTCATACGAATGAGGGTTAGAGCGCTGAGTGCATGTCCCCATGCTTGAAATTGAGCAATGCCATCGACGGTGGCTCGTGTCTGCAATACGTTCGATTCCCGCAGTGCATCTTCGCATGGGCCGCGATAGTAATGGACGAAAGCTATCTGTAGCTGGCAAAACAAACTTTGCTGATTGTTGTCTTGTTTTATGCTGTTTTGAATTGCTAGTTGTAAATGCTTTAATGCTTCATCAAAATGTCCATGCTGTAGGGATAGTAATCCCTCAAGTTTGTTACGAAGATCGATTAACGTGTCATCGTTGATCGACAAAGATGTAGAAAACTCTGTCTGTGACAAATCAAGATCTGGATCCGCATCGATCGCATACAGCCGGTGAAGGTAATTGATATGGATGGCGAAGAACGGCCGCAGCGAAGGAAGCTCTAGCCGCCGCACGATGCCGAGCGCCAGCAAGCAGACGCGATAGGCACTGCTGTGTTGGCTCAAGGGCAGGAAAGCACCGATGCTCTGCGCAGCGAGCTCGATGGTCTCAAGCGCTAGGCGGATCGCGTCCTTCGATGTGTGCGGCCCAAAGTCCCGCTGCGAAAGCGTTGCCGCCACCTCGGCTCGTATGCTCTTGGCCAAGGCGGCTGAGAGCGGCTCGGGAGCTGGCAGCGGATAGCCGAGGGTCGCCCACGCCAGCTCGCAGCGCTCGCCGCTCTCGGTGAGTCGACCCAGCGCGAGCAGAGCGCTGGCTGCGAGCCGGTAGCCAGGTGCCAGCGCGGTCTTCGCTTCAATCTGCTCTTGCCAGCGGGGCAGATCGTTCAGGTAGGTCAGCGATTTCTCGATCGCGCCCTCGCGCAGCGCGCGTTCACCCGCCATGGTCGCATAGCGAACAGCCAAGGTCGCGACGCCCGCCTCGCCATAGTGATAGGCCAGCCGAGACGGATCGAGCTCGGCCGGAGAGACCGACTGCTCAAGCAGCTCTGCGACCTTGCGGTGTAGCTGGCGGCGCTGATCAGAGGACAGCTCTTCGAGCAGACGCTCGCGGAGCTTGTCGTGCGTGAAGCGCCAGCCCTGGTTCACGGTTTCGAGCACCGCGACGTTGGCACAGGCCTCAAGCCATGCGTTGAGCTGCGACTCTTGCGATCGCAAAAGAGGGAGGTCGAGCTGACGCCCGGCCACGGCAGCCAAGTGCAGAAGCGGTCGTGCTTTGCCGGGCACGCGGCTGAGTCGTCGTTCCAGCACGGCGCGCATGCCGCCAGCAAAGACGCGATCGGGCAGTCGGTTCGAGGCAATCTCGCTGAGCATGCCGCGCTCTTCAGCCAGCGAGCGCAGGACCTCGACCATAAAGAACGCGTTTCCCTCCGTTTCTCGCAGCAGCAGCTCGATGAGATCAGGGTGACCGCCGAGCGGGCCCAGCATCGACTGACTGAGCGCGGTGACACTTGCCCGATCGAGCCGCGCCAGCCGCAGCGGCTCCATCGCGGGCAGAGCGGACGGCACCCACGGGGCTTCGTCATCACGGTAGCTGGCGATGATCACCAGCGGTCGCTTGCGGATGCTGCGCATCAGCCGGCTCAGCGTCAGGATGACCTCGACCCCGGCCCAGTGGACGTCCTCGATGATCACCAGCGTCGGCGTGCGCACCAGGCCAAAGCAGTCATCGATCGTTCGCAGCAAGCGCTCTTGCGCTGACTTCGCATCGACCGCAGGGCGCTCGACCAGCTCGCGCTGCAGCAGCACGGGAAGGTCCGGGACCAGCGGCAACAGCAGGCTGGCCAGACTGTCATCGCATTCGACTTGCAGAAGCAGAGCCCGCAGGACATCGCGGAATGCTTGATACGGGGCGGCGCCGGCTCGCAGCGTCTCACCTCGCAGCACTTGGATGCCCCGGACACGCGCCAGCGTGCTCACTTCATCGATGAGCCGCGACTTGCCAACGCCGCTCTCGCCGCCGACCAGCCACCCACTGCCTCGTCCGGCGGCCCCTGCATCGAGCGCATCCATGAGCGTCGCGACCTCTTCATCGCGCGCGACGAAGGACGCCGCCTGAAGAAAGCTGTCGCGGATGGTGCTGGTCTCTGTCGGCACGCTCAGTCCGACTGCGCTCGCCAGCTTGGCGCAGAGCTCGGATGCATCCTTGGGGCGGGTCGCTGGATCCTTGGCCAGAAGTTGGTTTAGCAAGTCTCGCAGCGGCTCGGGCACGGCGAGCCAGCTGGTATCGGGCACGCGCGAAAGAACCGCGGACACCAGGTCGCTGGTTGATGCGCCGGCAAACGGCGAACGTCGCGCCAAGAGCTCATAGGCCATGACGCCAAAGGCATATACGTCGGTGGCTTCACTGGGTCGCTCGCCCCACAGCAGCTCAGGGGCCATGAAGGCCAGGGTTCCGACGATGTTCTGTGCCGCCACATCCATGGACTTGGCGGTGGCCAAGCCAAAGTCGAGGACCTTGACGTGATAGCCCTGCGGGGTCGGCTGCGCGAGGATGTTCGCGGGCTTCAAGTCGCGATGCAGGACGCCGCGGCGGTGCAGATAGACCAGGGCCTGCGCCACTTGCAGGAGCAGCTCGACCTGCTGTGGATAGGCCATGTCGCGGGCAACCGTCAGGATGGGCCAGGCATCGCTGAGCAGCTCCATCGTGAAGAAGGGGGTGTGCTGGGCATCGAAGCCATAGTCCAGCACGGTGATGATGTGCGGGTGACGCAGCGAGGCGAGCGTGCGGAACTCTTGCGAAAGTGCGATGCGCAGCGCCACCGGGTCGTGCGAGTTTCTGATCTGCAGGGCCGAGCCCACGCCGAACTCGGTGATGCGGACGCTCATCGACGCCGTGGGCGCGGGGACCTGCGGCGCGGTCGCTTGCTGCTCGGTGTGGCTGGATGCGCTGATGTTGCCGCTGTGGGTGACATCCAGCATCGGAGCCAGCGACGAGATGCTCTTGAGTGCGACCGGCTGGCTGCGCAGTCGATCCAGCGCTCGGTACACAATCCCCATTCCTCCCTGGCCAAGCCGCGAGAGGATTTGATAGCGATTGCCGATAAGATTAGAGCGATTGGTGCTCATTCTGGCCTAACTGCTCGTGTTTACTACATCCAAAGTGAGAGCAGTTTACTTGTCAGACTCGACGAATTGAAACATTGGCGAGGGTTGTACTAATCGACGCAACCGAGCGAAAGACAATGCGCTGCCATTCAATATTCGCGTCATACACGATTTCGGTGAAGATGCCAGCAGCATTGTATTCTCTCATGATTTGCAGCAGCGGTTGAATGGTCGCTGAGTTCATGTACTCAAGCGGCCTGAAGTCCATCGTGACACGCTTTTCTTGAATGACGGGAATCAGGCTGCGCAGAAATCCGCCAATGCTCGCAGCGGGATCTTGAATCTCGCTGGTACCATGCCAAGTAATGAACGACTTACCGTCCTCTGTCGTGAAGCGAATCTGTAACTCATCCAGCGTCAGCGTGTGGTTCTCTGGACTCATGAAAGACCTCTCGTTGCCTTGATCGTCAAGATCTGGTTCACAAACGTGTAGCTGAGGTCAAACTCTCCCTCATAGCCAATACGATAGATGCCTAGCTGGCTACCTTGGGACACTCCTGAGAGGAGCTCCTGCAGGCGCCGCAAGTAGAATTCTTCCTTGTTCGTTGAGCCCGCAAGTTCATCAATTCGCTTGGTGACTTGTTCTAGATGATCTACAGAGCGCACACCGTTCGATACTTCAATAACGACGTGACTGTCCGTTACTGAAATTTCAAATTTGGCTTGAGGCGCAGACTCGGTGCGATCGCCGTACTTGATGGCATTGCCAACCAGCTCTGAAGCAACCATGCCCGCGCTGTAGCGAATGTTATCTGGGTAACTTCGCAATGTCTCTTCCACCATAAGCTTGACATTCTTGACGAATTGCCAGGCTACGGGAATATCCATTTTTATGGATTTATGCATCGGACGACTCCAATGGCACGCGACGGATGGCCACCAGGGTTAGATCATCGTTGATCACGAACTTGCTGGTTTCGTTGATAATTCGAGCCACGGTTTCTTCTGCAGTATTCATTGCCTCAGCGGACTGCTGTAGTAATCGCGATAGCCCACTGGTCAATAACATCGTGCGTTTATTAATTTTGGCTTCCGTGATGCCATCGGTAAAGAGGAGCATGGTGTCCCCTGGCTCTAGGCGAACGCGGCCCTCAGGCAAGAGCGTGTCGATATCTGGCAGCACCCCGAGCCACACGCCGCGTGTCTCGATCTGCTCGACGCTTCGCGTCGCGGCGCGATAGATCAAAAGGTCCTGGTGCTGTCCTGCGAATGCGATCTCGCCGTCGCGAAAGCAAAAGGCGGTGATGGTCATGTACTGATCGCGCCCGATGTGGGCGAGGTTGCCGTGGATGGCGGCGTTCACCAGAGCCAGGACCTCGGACGGTCGCGGCACGGTGGGGGCTTTCTGCAAGCTGGCGACCACAGAACGCACCGCGGTCTGCACCATCATCATGCACAGCCCTGCGCTGATCCCATGGCCCGAGACGTCACCGATGAGCAGCCAGTCCGCGCCGGCCATGTGGAAGCAGTCGAAGTAGTCGCCGCCGACATTCGCCGCAGGGCGCATGGTCGCGGCCAGTTGATAGCCAGGGATGGTTGGACTCGTCGGAACCAGGACCGTCTGGATCTTGCGCGCCAGATCCATCTCGCTCCAGAGCTCTTGCAGCGCCTTGCTGAGCTGCGCGGTTCGCTGCGCGACCTGCTGTTCCAGCGTGTCGTTCGCCTGACGCAGCTTCTCGGTCGCGGTCTGAAGGTTGTCAAACAGGAAGCCATTCTCAAGCGAGATCGTGGCTTGCGAGGACAGGATGCGCAGAAGCTCGACTCGATCGCTGGTGAATGCGTCGACGGAGCTGTTGTTCTCAAGGTACAGGACGCCCGAGAGTCGCCCCTGGTGCTGCAGCGCCATGCACAAGATGGACTTGGGCCGCTGCGCTTGGATGTATGGATCGGCCGAGAAGCGCGTGTCCTTGGCCGCATGGCCCAGCAGCACAAGCTCGCGCGTGCGCGCGACGTAATGAACCACGCTGGCTGCGAAGTCGTTGCGATCGCCGATCGGCGTGTGGATGCCGATCTCGGCACGCTGCGGGTTGAGTGTGAGCACCGCTTTCACCCACAGTGCGCCATCGCGTTCCAGCACCAAAAAGCCACGCTGCGCCCCGGCGCTAGAGAGCACGACGCGCATGACGCGCTCAAGCACTTTGTCGAGGACGATTTCGCTAGAGATGGCTTGCGCTGCCTTCAGCGCATGGTCCATGTCGATGCGTCGCCCTGGCATCCATACCGTCGAGCTGCCCTCTGATGGCTCGGACGCGGCCGCCCGCGTGCTGGGGCGAGGACTGCCCTCTGCGAGCAGCACGCCAAACTTTTCGGAGATCTGGCGAACTTTGGCCGCCGCGCCCCAGCGTTCGTATCCGTGACGGGCTTCGCTTAGAAAGAGAGCGGCGACCTTTCTGCGGCCGAGCTGCAGATACAGGCGACCGCAGAGCTCGTTGGCCAGGGCTTCGTCTTGGGTCAGTCCACTGCGACCGGCCTGTTCGACGGCGCGATCAAAAAGATCCAAGGCCCGGCCACGGTCACCGGTCGCGCGAGCGTGCTCAGCGTCGAGCAAGAGCAGCCGGTGCTGCGCGTTTTCTGGACACGCGGCTGCCAGCGCGGCGACCTGTTCACGATGTCGAGCCAGCGATGCCCGCACAGCGTCCTGAGGCAGATCCGTCCCTTCGGCGAGTGCCGACGCCGCCGCCAGACCGGCATAGAACGACAGGTCCGTTGTCCAGTGCATCCCAAGTGCAGTGGCCAGGCTTTGCTCGGCGTGCTCGGCGAACGCGAGCGCCGCCGCATAGTCGCCATGCAGGTAGCAGAGCTGCAGCTTGTAGAGATGGAACAGACATCGTCCAGCCCCAAAGCGCATGGCGTCCATGCGGGCCAGCCAGTCCGACTCATTGAAGTGGTCGTCGGCAAGCGAGGTTGGCGAGTGAGTCTGATCAGACAAGGCCGCAGCCACCTGCAAAAGCAGCTCGTGTGCGCCTGTGTTGATCAGATCCTTGGTGCGCTTCATCGCCGCCATTCCGCGCTGCAGCTCGCGACGCGTCGCTTCAAGCGGATCGCCCAAGCGCAGCTGAGTCAGCGGCAGGTAGGAAAACGCCAGCGATGCATAGAACAGATCGCCTGTGTCGAGCCCGATCTGTTGTGCTTGGGCAAACTCGGCCAGCGTCTCGCGCAGCGGGTGCTTGTAGGGCGCGTAGATCGCGTACATGAAGCGCACCTTGCACGCCACTTCCGAGAAGCCGGTTCGCTCGACGAGCTGACGCGCCAGGCGGCCAAACGTATCGGCTTCGTCATAGCGCCCAAGAAGACCGGCCAAGATCAGCCCGTACGCCACATAGCCATAGGGTGAGAGTGCGGCATGGCCATGGACCAAAGAGTGATGCGCCTGCTTGGCCATCACCAGCGCAGCCAGCGGTGGCGCCACTTGATACGCGGGCTGACTGAGCATGACCATCAGCTGCAGCACTGCGATCTTTTCGGGATCCTGCAAGCGCGGTGCGTCCAGTACAGCGTCGGTCGACAGCGAAGCCATGCGCTGCTCGATGGCCATCACTTCGGCCAACAGCGCGGCCTTGCAGCCCTCGGCTGTGGATGGCAGGGACACACCCAAAAGCGCCAGGCCTTCCAGCCCCGCCTGCATTCCCTCCTCGAAGCGCCCCTGGGATGTGTACAGCATCAGGCGCAGCCCGAGGATGCTCGCACGCTGGATGTTCGTGAGGTCACCCAAGAGCAGCGCAGCCAGCTGTTGATCCGCGCGGCTGAACTCTCCGACGAGATAGAGCGACTCGGCCAAGTCACGCCGCACCGAGAAGTCAAACTGCGGGTCGGTCGTCTGCGCATCGGCGCCAAGAAGCGACTGCGCGGCTTGCAGAAAAGACGTGGCCGCTGCGTACGCGGTCGCGCTGCGAGCCAGCCGTGCTGCGCGTTGATTGAGCGCTGCGAGATCGCGACGTTCTGCAGCCTCCTGGATCTGCGCAGCCCCCGCGTTTAGGTGGCTGACGACATCAAAGAGCAGCTCGGAACTTGAGTCGCTGGACAGTCGCTCATGCAGGTGACGACCAATGCGCAGATGGGTGGCTGCTTGATCCACCTCACTGAGCCGCTGCAGAGCAACCTGCCGCGTGCGGTCATGAAGGAAGCGATACGTAATGACGGTCGCGTCGGGCGTGGTGTTTGCCTCGCTGGCTTCGCCTCCGGTGAGCAGGCGATAGTTGCTCGACAGCGGGATCAAAAGCCCGGCGCGAAGTGCGGGCCAAAGCACTGCGGCCGTGGCGGCGGGTGTCTGATCCTGTGTTCTTGCGAGCGTTCCCAGATCGAACTCGTACCCAATGCACGCTGAAACGGCCAGCGCGTGCTGGGTGTCTTGGCTGAACTGGTGCAGCTGTTCCGCGATGAAGTCCATCACGTTTTCAGTCAGCGGCGCCGCAGCGATCTCTTTCAGGTTCCAGTTCCAGCGTCCCAGGTCGAGATCGGCCCACAACAGGGAACGCTGCACTAGCGTGCGCAGGAACTGCAGCAGAAAGAATGGGTTGCCGTGGGTCTTGGCGAGCACCAGATGCGTCAGCGCATCAAGCTCAGGCGATGCTGCCTGCTGCAGGGTCTCGGCCAGCAGCTGTCGGGTGCTCGCCGCGTCGAGCGGTCCGAGCTGAAGCTGCGTGGGCGCCAGGCCATGCTGTCGCAGCTTGTCGAGCGTGGCGGTAAGCGGGTGTGCCGCATCGACTTCACTGCTGCGATAGGCGCCGATCAGCAAGAGGTTGCGGCGCGCAGGATCGGACAGCAGCGTCTGTACCAACCACAGAGACGCGGAGTCCGCCCACTGCAGATCATCCAGATAGAGAACGAGAGGATGCGCGGGCGAGCACAGAGAGCGAACGAAGTCTTGCAGCACCAAGCCAAAGCGGTTCTTCGCCTCGGTGGGACCCAGCTCCTCGGGCGGAGCTTGCGCGCCGATGATCAGATCGAGACCGGGGATGAGAGCGGTCAGAAGTCCGCCATTTGTGCCCAGGGCTGAGCACAGCGTTGCCTTCCAGACGGCCAATCGCTCGGGGCGCTCACCCAGAAGCTGCCGTACCAATTCCTGAAACGCGGCCACGAAAGCAGAAAACGGAGTGCTGCGGTTGAGCGGATCAAACTTGCCCGAGATAAAGAGGCCGCCATGCTGAGCGAGCGCGGGATGGACTTCGCCGATCAGTGATGACTTGCCAATCCCCGGCGGGCCGGTGACCAAGAGCAGCTCAACCCCCCCCGCGCGCACTCGGTCAAATGCCGAGAGCAGCGTCGAAACTTGAGCCTCCCGACCGATCAGCGTATGCGGAACCTGCAGCTCGGGGTTTAGGTCTTTGCGTCCCAGATCAAACGCCGCGATCGTTCCGGTGGCCCGCCATTCCGACAGGCAGTGCATGAGGTCCTGCGCGAGCCCGCCCGCACTTTGGTAGCGATCTTCGGCGTTCTTGGCCAGGAGCTTCATGACCAGCGCCGACAGCGCGGCAGGGATCTCTGGATTCACACGCTCTGGGGGAAGCGGCAGCTGGGCGATGTGGCAATGTACGAGCTCGCTAGCGTCGCTGCTGTGAAAGGGCGGTGCCCCAGTGAGCATTTCGTAGAGCGTGACGCCCAGTGAGTAGAAGTCGGTGCGGTGGCCGATGGGACGGTTCATGCGCCCGGTCTGCTCGGGCGACATATACACCAGCGTGCCCTCAAGCGACTCGGCAGGAACCAAGGCCTGTGTTTCCTGCGGCAGGCGCGCCGCAATGCCAAAGTCGATCAGGGTCACCTGGTCGGTTTCGTCTTCGACCAGGATGTTCTGCGGCTTGATGTCTTTGTGAATCACTCCCGCCTTGTGAACCGCAGCGAGTACCAGGGCCAGCGCATGGGCAAGCTTCAGGGCAGACTCGATGCGCAGGCGACCTTGCCGCAGTCGGGCGCTCAGAGGGCGGGCCGCAACGCGCTCAAGGATCAGCGCCAGCCCGGTCTGGTGAGGCTCCAGCGCGAGCGCCTTCACAACGTGGGGGTGCTTGAGATCACGAAGGATGGAAAACTCATTCTGAAGTCTGGCCAGCTCGCGCGCGGACGGGTAGGCAGACTTTGGAACCTTCGCCACGACAGGCAAGCCATCCTGATCGCGCTGAGCCTCGTAGACCAGCGTCTCTGTGCCCTCGTGGAGCAGGTTCGTCAACGTGTAGTGGCCGGCATGAAGCATGGTGATCGCACTCGGCTTCGCAGAGAGTGGCGGGGTAGCTGCCCCCGAGCACAGCACAGGAAAAATCGTCTTATCGTACCACCCGCGATTCGCGGCTGTGAAGACGCGGGACATCCCTAGCCTGAGCTCTCGGAACCCGCTTTAAGTGCGCTTCCCCGCTCGATGTTCCGGCCTGCGCTGCGGTCGGCCGTGAGCGGCTGGACAAAGCGACGGCTGCCACAGGCGTTCAGCCCGTTCGGATGCTTCGCGGATTATGCGTTCGCGACGGAGCCAGCCATTTCCTTGAGGCGTCCCTGTCCAAAGCTTTTTTCGGCTAGACGAAGGAGGGTTAATTCACCGGTAGCAGGCCGGCTCAATAAGTCGCAGAACATCATGGGAGTAGCATGCGCTGTTCTGGTGGCACGTAGCAGGCTTGGTGCGGCGGACAGTACTGCTGGGGCTGGCGCTGGAGACGAGGAACGCTTCGCGGAGCTTCGCGGAGCTTCGCCGAGACACCGCTAGTCTGCTCGATGCGGTGCTCGTTCCGACCGAGGACAATGCAGTCGACGTGGTCCCCCTCTCGTCAAAGAAGGCCCACTATCTGCAAATACGGGCTATCGCCGTGATGCGGCAGCTCGCCTCCGTCCTGCAGCAAGCTCATCGGCAGCGCGTCATTCATCGCGATTCGATCGTAGGCGCTGGCCTCTTGACCTGCGCGCCGACCATCGTCCTGTCGCCGCACTCAAGCGACGCGAGGATCGCCAGTCCAAGATCTCAAAGGGCGCTCCCATCAGCGAGCTCACGTGAGTTGGTCAGCACCACCACTGCTGCCGGCGGCGCGATTGTGAATAGGATCTGCGAGTTGAACCTCGCAGTTTGTCCGTTCTTCGAGTAAACGGTTCGGCCCTCGATCTCCTCGATGTTGAGCAATGGTCCCGTGCGACCCTTCTGACCGAGCGGGCTGGGCCGCTGGGGCTCAACAACGCGTTGGAAAGCAGCAACGACCTCGGGCGTGCCAGTGCCCAATGCGCCTTCGACGAACACCAGGACGTCGCTCGTTGCAGTATCCAAAGGTCGTGCTCGGCGCGGCGCTAAGGGGGTTGACTGGGCTTGCACGGAGGACAGGATTCCACGACCCGCGGCGGCGGCATGTCCGTTTGACTGGGACGACTTGCCACAGGTTGGCGTCTTGTCTCAGCCAAGCGGTCGGCACGTGCGGATCGACCGCGCGCACGTCCGGCCGAACCCGACCCCTTTGTGGATGCCTTCACGTCCGCCTACCCAGCGATGGCGGCTCGCTTCGAGCCGGCGCGGATCAGCGCTTGCTTCGCAGGGTTGCCTCGCCGCGCTCGGGTCGGGTATAGGCCTCGGTGAGCAGAGCTCCCGCCGCGCCAGGCGAGAGCTCAGCGGCGTTGGCCTCGTCGGTGTCGATATGCATCTCAAGCGCGAACTGCTCGCTCACGCGCACGATCACATCCCCGAAGACGAGATCGCGCGGTCCTCCGGTCACCGCGACTTCCACCTCATCGCCATCGGCCACGCCATAGGCTTCCGCGTCGTTGGGGTGCATGTGGATGTGACGCCAAGCGCAGATGAGCCCTTCGTCCAGGCGAAGCGTGCCCTGCGGTCCCTCAAGCAGGATCGGGGCAGATCCCTGGGTGTGACCCGACTGACGGATCGGCGCGTCCACTCCAAGAAGGAATTCGTCGGTGCGTGACACCTCGACTTGGCAGCTCTTGCGCAGCGGACCAAGCACGCGCACGCGTTCCAGGCGACCGCGGGGTCCGACGAGGGTCAGCTGCTCTGCACATGCGAACTGCCCCGGCTGCGACAGGGGCTTGATCGGCGTAAGCTCAGAGCCCGGCCCAAAGAGAGCATCCATCCCAGCGCGATCCAAGTGGACATGCCGCGCGCTGACGGCGATGGGGATCGGCCCCGGCTGGCGCACGGTCTTGCCATCGCCGACCACGGCTGCGACGTCGCGCGCAATCTGGAGTTCTTCGTTGGTCGCGATGACGAGCGTGCGCACGCGCGCGTGATCCGCCGAGATCTCGGCGATGGGATGGTCGTCATCGACGCGTACATCGCCATTTTGGTCGTCATCGATCGTGAGCCCAAGGAAGTCCAGTCGCTGGAGGATGCGGCGGCGCATCTCAGCGCTGTTCTCACCGATGCCACCGGTAAGCACCACAAGGTCGAGGCCCCCCATCACCGCTGCGTACGCGCCCACGTACTTGCGCACGCGGTGGGCGAAGACACCGATCGCAAGACGCGCGCCATCGTGTCCCTCTGCCGCAGCAGCCTGGATCGCCCGCAGATCATGGGAGATCCCAGAGAGCCCGGCGAGGCCGCTTCTGGTGTTGAGGACCTTCTCGGCCCCGTCGATCCCAAGCTCGCGAGCCAGCGCCAGGACGATGCCCGGATCGATGTCGCCCGCCCGAGTGCCCATCACCAAGCCTTCGATCGGAGTCAGGCCCATCGATGTGTCGACGCTGTGCCCGTGCTCGATCGCGCACGCGCTCGCTCCGTTCCCGAGGTGCAGCGTCACGACGCGCAGATCCGTGAGCGCTCGACCGATGTGCGCAGCCGCAAGCGCCGACACGAAGCGGTGCGACGTGCCATGGAAGCCAAAGCGCCGCAGACCCTTCTGCGCTGCGAGCCCCTGGTCGATCGCATAGGTGCGCGCACGGCGCGGCATCCGCACATGGAACGCGGTGTCGAAGACCGCCACCTGCGGCACGCCGGGGAGGAGCGCGCGTGCAGCGCGGATGCCCGCAAGGTTCGCGGGGTTGTGCAAGGGCGCAAGCGGCACGCAGGTCTCGATCGCGGCGAGCACCGCGTCATCGATTCGCACGGCGTCCACGAACTGCTCGCCACCATGCACCACGCGGTGGCCCACTGCGTCCACCTGCGCGCCACCCAGCTCCGCGAGGATTGGGCGCAGCGCGTCTTCATGGGAACAAGTAGAACCAAGCCCCTCGACGTGGCCGGCACGCACGCGCTGCCCGGTGGAAGGATCGACAAGCTGGTACTTGAGGCTGGAAGAGCCCGCGTTGAGGACAAGGATTTTCATGCACAAAAACCCTAGCAGAGCCAGTCTGCGCATCGCGCGCAAACGCGCTTGTGAAGCCCCGGACGCAGACCCCGTCGGGGAACGCAGCCCTGACGATCCAGCACGCAGCGCGCTGGGCGGAGTCTGGCAACATCGGCGGCGTCGGAATCACGTACGGCTAGTGCCTCGTCGTCGCAGTTCCGCTGGCAGCGCTGGGCCCCCCTGCAACTCTGAGCCCAACAGAACACCTGATCGCAAGCCGAGCTCTGCCGGCGCCCGCGCGGGCGCGCTGAGTCTGATCCTGGGGCGTCTGCTTCTGCAGCCGCCGAGCGCCCCGCATGCGGCAGCCACAGTACCGTCATAAAGTGCGCCGATTGGCCGTGCGGAACGCCGTGTGCCCATGTTCATGACTGCCCTCCGTGAGTGAATGTGGTTGCTTCACGGAGCGGTTTAATTGGGTCAGGCGTCCGCCAGCGCGAGCGCGCGTGGGCGGCAGTTGGTGGAGATGGGGGGGGTGGCGGCCTGCAAGCTGCCGGCGCCTTGGTTCCAGAACAGGCTGAGCGTACCCAGCGTGTCGTTGGCAACCACGACATCGGATCGACCATC
>JAEUJZ010000109.1 GCA_016794505.1 Myxococcales bacterium | reverse complement strand
CGCGATGCACGCTTCCCCCCGTCGAGGGCTGCGGTGTTTTGGTTCCCCACGCGCGCTGGGGCGAGGGCAGGGTGGGGAAGTCGTGGGCTCAGCCGCCGTCGCTGGATCCGGCCGTCGCTTCGGCAGGCTGTGGCCTGGCTTGTCGGCTTTGGGTGCGCCGTTTCTGGGAGGACGCGACGTGATGTGCCTCTGCGATAAACGCGCTGGCCGGGTGGCGGGGCGGTGCGATACCTTCAACTCGTGGTGACCCCTTCTTCCTCTGCTCGCGGTCGAGGCACGAGCCCGCTTTCGCCGCCTTTGCCGGTCGATGTGGTGGTGTTTGGCGAAGCGCTGGTCGACTTTTTTCCCCAGTCGGATGAGGTCGGTCGCCCGCTGGAAGAAGTGAGCCAGTTCCGCCGCTTTCTGGGGGGCGCCCCGGCCAACTTCGCGGTGGCACTGGCGCGGCAAGGCATTCCCACGGCGCTTGTGACCCAGGTGGGCAACGACGCCTTCGGTCGCTTCGTGCAGAGCGCGCTTTCCAGCGAAGCGATTGCCTGCGATGCCGTGGTCACGCATGGCAGCGCCCGCACCGGGGTCACGTTTGTCTCGCTGCACGGTGGGGGGCGCTCGTTTTTGTTCTATCGCCATCCCTCGGCTGACATGCTGATCGCGCCGGGTCAGGTCGATGAAAAGGCGGCCTTTGTCCGTCGCGGTCGGCTGTTTCACGTTGGATCGTCGACGCTGTCGCGCGAGCCGAGCCGCTCTGCCACGCTGCGTGCCATCGAGCTAGCGACCGGCAAGGGCGCCGAGCGCTCGCAGCGCCTGCTGTCCTGCGACGTCAACCTGCGCCCACACCTGTGGTCCGAGATCAAAGAAGCACCGCCGCTTTTGCGCAAGCTGCTTGCCGACTGCGACATCGTGAAGCTTGTGCCGGAAGAGCTACCGCTTTTGTTCGGTACGGAACATGTCGAAGAGGCAGCCCAAAAAGCGCGTAAAGCCGGGGCCACGATCGTCGCTGTGACCCTTGGCGAGAGCGGCTGTTACGTCGACAGTCCGTCGGGTCAGGCGTACTTCGCGGCCGAGCCCATCGTTCCGCCGCTGCGCTTGGTCGATCCGACGGGCGCGGGCGATGCGTTTTCTGCCGGCTTGGTGGCCAGCCTGCTGCTCGAAGTCCTGGTGCGCGATCCCGAAGACCCCGCAGCTGGCGACGATCTGCGACGGCGGCTGCAGTCGCTTTCATCGGCGCAGATCAAGCGCGCGGCCACGCACGCCAGCCACTTGGGAGCGCTGGCCTGCACCGCCTTGGGCGCAACCACGGCACTGCCGAGCGCGCCCCCGCCGGCTCCCTTGCCGCGGCCCCAGAAAATTGTCGTGGGCAAGCGGCTGTCGTCGAATCGGGAAGACGACGCGTGAATCGAGCAGGCAAGGCATGAAAGCGGCCGTGAAACGAGCGCCAGCCCCTGGGGATGGGACCTGTCGCATCTTGGGCATCGATCCCGGCACCATCCACTGCGGCTATGGCGTGCTGGAAGCGCAGCGCGGCGCCTTTATGCGTCCGCGCTACGTCGAATGTGGAGTGCTGGAGCTAAACCCAGCGAAGTCTTTGTCCGAGCGCCTGGTGGCCTTGGCCCGCGATCTGCGCGAGGTACTCGACGAGCTTTCGCCCGACGAGGTCGCACTGGAGGCGCTGTATCACGGTGTCAACGCGCAGTCGGCGCTGCGCTTGGGGCATGCCCGCGGCGTCATCATGCTGTTGATTGCCGAGGCCAAGCTGCCGCTTTATGAGTACCCGCCTGCGACGGTCAAGCGCACGGTGGCTGGCAACGGCCGGGCGCAGAAAGTCGAAGTGCAGCGCTTGGTGTCGTACCGCTGCGGCTTGCGACAGCCGCCGCCGCTGGATGCCAGCGATGCCTTGGCGGTGGCTCTGTGTCATGCCCAGCAGCGCAGCGTGATCCAGGTGGCGGCGGCGCGCTCGACGGCAAAGCCTGGTGTTTCACCGCCTCGCAATTCGCGGTAGAACCAGCTTGTGCCCCAGCCCATCTGCGCCGTTCCCAACCTGCTGCACTTGATCGGCAACACGCCGCTGGTCTGTCTGCGTCGCATCCCGCAAGCGGGAAGCGCTGCGCTGTTGTGCAAGTGCGAGCAGCAGAACCCCGGCGGCAGCGTCAAAGATCGCATCGCGCTTTCGATGATCGAAGCGGCCGAGCGCGAGGGCCTGATTCGTCCCGGCGAGTCGATCCTCGTCGAGCCGACCTCGGGCAATACCGGCGTGGGCCTGGCCCTGGTCTGCGCGGTCAAGGGGTACAAGCTGGTGCTGACCATGCCCGAGTCGATGAGCCTAGAGCGCCGCAGCCTGCTGCGTGCCTATGGCGCCGAGCTGGTCTTGACGCCCGAGCGGTTGGACATGGCCGGTGCCGTGCAGCGCGCCGAGGAGCTCTCGCGCAGCGACAGCCGGTACTTCATGCCGCAGCAGTTCAAAAACCCCAACAACCCCGACGCGCACCGACGGACCACCGGGCCCGAGATCTTGGCCCAGGTCGAGCAGCTTGCCGCGGCGCGCGGGCATGCGCCACGCATCGATGCCTTTGTCGCGGGCGTCGGGACCGGCGGCACGCTGACGGGCGTGGGCCAGGTGCTGCGCGGGCGCTATCCGCAGGTGCGCCTGATCGCCGTCGAGCCCCGCGGATCGTCGGTGCTGTCCGGGGGCTGTGCCGGTCCGCATCGCATTCAGGGCATCGGCGCTGGCTTTGTCCCCGCGATCTTGGATCGCAGCCTGATCAGCGAGGTGCGCATCGTCGACGATGTCGCGGCGTACAAGACCAAGCGCCGCTTGGCGCGGGAAGAGGGCCTGTTGGTCGGCATCTCGGCCGGCGCCTCGGTCTGTGTCGCGCTGGACGTGGCGGCTGAGCTCGGCGAAGGCGCGGTGGTGGTCACGGTGCTATGCGATACCGGCGAGCGCTATTTCTCGATGGACGAGTACTTCGCCTAGATGCGCTCGCGTCGACTGCACAAGCTCTTGGCCCTTGTGGTCTGCGTCCCCTGCCTGCTGTGGGGGCTGTCGGGCGCGCTTCTGGCTTGGAAGAACTGGGCGCGCGATACGCAAAAACCTCCATCCGGCAAGCCGCCACCGCCTGAGCAGCCGTTTGTCGTGTCGGCGGCGCAGGTGCTGACGCAGCTTCAAGCGCAAGGCCGCCCCCAGCCACAGAAGCTAGAGTGGCGTCACGTCGTCGGCGCTCCGCGCTATCTGGTGCAGTACGAGTCGCCCAAAGAGGTCGTCGTCATCGATGGCGAGACCGGACAGATCGCGCCGCCCATCGACGATCGCGAAGCCCTGCGCATCGCCGATGCCGCCGCGCCCTTGGGTAGCCAGGCGCTCGCGGTGGCGTTTCAGAGCGAGCCATCGCTTGTCTATTTGGCTGGCTTTGAGCTGCCCGTCTATCGCGTGGCGATCAGCGATGGCAGCGAGATCTATGTCTCGCCACGAACTGGCGAGGTGATCCTGCGCGCCGATCGCATGGCCTGGTGGATTCGCAGCGCATACTTTGGGCTGCACGTCTGGCGCGTCGGCAGCGGGCCGGGTCCGTATCGATCGTATTTGGTGCTCTTGGTCTTTGCGGTCGGCTTGGTGGCCGCCGCGACAAGCGGCCTGTGGCTGGCGCTGCGTCCGTCGCAGCGTCGGGGCTAAGCGGGATCAGCGGGGCTCGCTTGTGTTCTCGGCTGCGCGCAGGGTGTTGGCCAGCAGCATGGCGATGGTCAAGGGACCGACGCCACCTGGGACCGGCGTGATCGTCGCCGCGCGCAGCACCGCGCTGTCAAAGTCGACATCGCCGACCAGGCGCCCATCGGGCAAGCGGTTGATACCGACGTCGATCACCGTCGCGCCTTTTTTGATCCAGGCGCCGACAATGCGCTGCGGCTTGCCCAGCGCCGCGACCACGATGTCAGCCGCCGCGACGATCGCATCCAGGCCCTGCGTGCGCGAGTGACACATCGTCACCGTCGCGTGCTCGTTCAGAAGCAGCGCGGCTACGGGCTTGCCCACAAGCTGCGAGCGGCCGATGACGACGGCGTGGGCTCCGGCGATGGGCGTTCCCGCTTCGTGAAGAAGCCGCATGACACCAAGCGGCGTGCAGGGCACAAAGCGCGGCTCGCCGTTCCACAGGCGGCCGACGTTTTCAGCGAGCAGGCCGTCGACGTCTTTGCGCGGATCCAGCCGTCGCAGCACCGCGCCCGCATCAAGTCCCGTCGGCAAAGGAAGCTGCAAGAGCACGCCATGCACGCGCGGGTCGTCGTTTAAGCGATCGATAAGCGACTCAAGCTCCGCCTGGGGGATCGTCGCGGGCAGGCGATGATCAAAGTGAACGACGCCGACCTCTTCACAGGCGCGGGTCTTGCTGCGCACATAGACCTGCGACGCGGGATCGTCGCCGACCAGCACCACCGCCAAGCCTGGCGTGATGCCCTGGTTTTTCAGGCGGGACACGCCCGCTGCCACCTCGACGCGCACCTGGGCCGCGATCGCCTTGCCATCGAGGATGCGCGTTTGTGCTGGGCTGCTTGGCTCGTCTGACTTCATGATCGGGGCTTATATCTGAACTTCTGTGTACATCCCACAAATCTGCGCCCTCGGTCGCTGCAACGCTTGGTCATGACACTTGCTTGCAGGTGGGAGCATCGAAGAGCATAGGCAGTTAGGTTTTATGGAGAAGACCATGCACATCGAGACAAGCGATCTGGTTCTTCAGCGGGCCTATCGGTGGGGAAGTGAGCGCGGCAGCGCGATCTACATGACCCAGCCCATGGGCGGCGGCGCGGTGCGCGATTACACCTGGGCGCGCACCATCGACGAAGCGCGGCGCATGGCGCGTCACCTGCAGTCGTTCGGGTTCGAAAAGGGCTCGCGCATTGGCATCGTGTCCAAGAACTGCGCCCACTTCATCTTGAGCGAGCTTGCGATCTGGATGGCGGGCTATGTCTCGGTGGCGATCTATCCGACGGTGAATGCCAAGACCATCCGCTACATCATGGAGCACAGCGAGTCGAAGCTGTTGTTCGTCGGCAAGCTCGACACCTGGGATGAGCTGAAGCAGGGCGTTCCATCCGGCATCCCGTGCATCTCGTACCCGCTGTCGCCCAAAAACGACTTCCCGATGTGGGACGACATCATCGCCAAGACCGAGCCGATCGAGGGCAACCCGACGCGCGAACCGGATGAGATGGCGCTGATCCTGTACACATCCGGCAGCACGGGCCAGCCCAAGGGCGTCGTCCACACCTTCCGCACGATCACCTCGGCGGTAAAAGGCGGGCAAGAGGTCTTCAAGTTCAACGCGAACGATCGCGTGCTTTCGTACCTGCCCTTGGCCCACGTGTTCGAGCGCTTGGTCGTCGAGACGATCTCGCTCTATGTCGGCTTCCGCATCTTTTTTGCCGAGTCGCTGGACACCTTCGTCAAGGATGTGCAGCGGGCCCGCCCGACGCTGTTTCACTCGGTGCCGCGCCTGTGGCTGAAGTTCCAGCAGGGCGTGCTGGCCAAGATGCCGCAGAAAAAGCTGAACACGCTGCTGCGCATCCCGATCCTCTCGGGCATCGTCAAAAAGAAGATCCTCACCGGCCTGGGCCTCGATCAGGCGCGCATGGCGGTGTCGGGCTCGGCGCCGATCGCACCCGAGCTGATCCAGTGGTATCGCGACCTGGGGCTTGAGCTTCTGGAAGGCTATGCGATGAGCGAAAACTTCGCGTACTCGCACGTCTCGAAGCCGGGCAAGGCGCGCGTCGGCTATGTCGGCAACACCATGCCGGGCGTCGACTGCAAGATCAGCCCCGAAGGCGAGGTGCTGATCAAGAGCCCAGGCAACATGACCGGCTATCACCGCGAGCCCGAGCTAACCAAGGCCGCCTTTACCGAAGACGGCTACCTAAAGACCGGCGACCGCGGCGAGCTAGACAGCGAAGGCCGCCTGAAGATCACCGGCCGCGTCAAAGAGCTGTTTAAGACCAGCAAGGGCAAGTATGTGGCTCCGGTGCCGATCGAGAACCTGATCAACGCCCACACGCACATCGAGATGTCCTGCGTCATGGGCTCGGGCCAGCCGCAGCCGTTCGCGCTGATCATGCTGTCCGAGACGCTGCGCAAGCAGCTAAAGAGCGCGTCCGACGGCAGCCTGCGCGGCGAGATCGAGGGCGCGATCAACGACCTCGTCACCCGCGTCAACAAAGAAATCGAAGAGTGGGAACAGCTTCAGTGCGTGGTCATCGTCAAGGACGAGTGGGCGATTGAAAACGGCTTCCTCACCCCGACGATGAAGCTCAAGCGCGACGTCGTTGAAAAAGCCTACTCGGGCAACATCGACGGCTGGTACGGCACGCGCAAGACCGTCATCTGGCACGACTAAGCACGCCGCTCCTCGCCGCTTCCCTCTGCTTCTCGTCGCTCCCCTCTGCTCCTCGCCGCTCCCCTCTGTTCCTCGCCGCTTCCCTCTGCTCCTCGCCGCTCCCCCTGCTTCTCGCCTTTCCTTTCGGCGTTTGGCCACTTTTCGCCAGCGCGGGTCTGCCGCTGTCTTTGGCCGCAGTGCCGTCCTGATGCGCTGTCGCATACCGGTTTCCGTCGAAGACCGACGAGCAAGCCGCGCAAATTTTTCTTGGGCGCGCTTGGCTGTGCCGACGATTGACCGTACGGCGCGTAGGTCGGTAATAATGGGAATATGCTGTGGAATCTTTTGCGCCTGCCAAGGGCGGCCTGTGGGCAGCAGTCTGCTCGACGCCGTGCCGCAGGTGCCCGACTGGCTGACTGCGCGGCGTGTGCCGTTCCCTTCGTCCGCGCCGGGGACCCGCAGCCGTGAGCCACCGTCTTTTCACTCGGCCGCTCACCGTCTGGGGCCAGGGAAGCGCCCGGCTCGACGGTGAATCGCAGTCGGAGACCAGCTGATGATCGAAGCGGGCAGCAAGATTGGCAACTACAAGGTCGTCCGCCTTCTGGGTGAAGGCGGCATGGGCCGCGTCTTTGAAGCGGTCCACGATCAGATCGGTCGCCGGGCCGCGATCAAGGTTCTGCACGCGCAGTTCGCCCACAACTCAGAGGCGTACACCCGCTTTTTGAACGAAGCGCGGGCCGTCAACATCATCCAGCACCCAGGCTTGGTGAACGTCTTTGAGTTCGGTCAGACCGAAGACTGCAGCCCGTACATCGTCATGGAGTTCTTGGAGGGCGAGACCCTTGCCGATCGCCTGGCCAGCGTCGGCCGCATGAGCCTGGGCACGCTGCGCATCGCGCGTCAGATCGCGTCGGCGCTGATGGCGGCGCACGCCAAGCACATCGTGCATCGCGACCTGAAGCCAGCCAACGTCATGCTGGTGCCCGATCCCGACATGCCAGGCGGCGAGCGCGTCAAGGTCGTCGACTTCGGCATCGCCAAGATCTCGGCTGAGCACAACGACACCGGGTACAAGACGCGCGCCGGGGCCATCCTCGGCACGCCGACGTATATGTCGCCCGAGCAGTGCCGCGGGGCCGGTGAGGTCACCGATAAGACCGATGTCTATGCGCTCGGCGTGATGATTTACGAGATGCTGGTCGGCCGTCCGCCCTTTGTCGCAGAAGGGGGCGGCGAGATCATGGGCATGCACCTGTTCCAGGCGCCGCCGCCTTTGCACATGCTGGAACCGACGCTGCCCCTCGACTTGGTCGACTTGGTTCACAGCATGCTCAGCAAGGACCCCGACGCGCGTCCGTCGATTGTCCAGGTTGCGCACGAGCTCGATCGCATCGGCGGTCACTTGACGGGCTCGATGCAGGCGGTCAGCGCCGAGGTCGCGGCCATAGCGACCGAGCCCAAGCCGCCGGGCCCGCTGACTATCCCCATCGATCTGCGACGGCAAGCACAAGTGACCTCGGTGAGTCACGCGCAGGTGACGCCGCCCTCGGCAAGCTCGCAGCCGGGCGCGGCATCGTCGCGGACACCGGCCCAGCCGTTTGTGCCGCTGCATCCGCTGGCCGCGCCGATCACGCCGTCGCATTACACGCCGACGCCGATGGTCTCGCCGTACAGCACGCCCACGCCGTATACGCCGTACATCACGCCCTCGCACTATGGGCCGCCGTACGTCACGCCGCCGCACTACACGCCCGCGCCCGTGACACCGTCGGGCCTGACACCGCCTTTAGCGCCGCCTCCTTTGGCGCCGCCGCCAGCCATGCCGTCGGGCCTGACACCGCCTTTGGCACCGCCGCCGACTGTCCCGCCAGAGCCCGCCGTGCCAGCGCATGCAGCCGAGCCGCGGGCTCCAGGCGTCACGCAGATCTTGTCGTCGGGTGCGACGCCCGTGACGCGGCCCGAGGCAGCGGCCGCGCCTTCGCAGTCTGCGACGACGCCCGTGACGCGGCATGATACGGGGAATATTGCTTCTCAATCTGCAAAGACCCCGATCCTTCATGCCGCCCCGGCTGAGTCCCCGTCTGTCCACGCGCCGGTTACGCCTGCGCCTGCACCCGGCCCGCTTGAGCCTTCGACGCCAGCAGCCGACCCCGCAAAGCCGCCGCCCGAGGCGCTGCGATCGGCCGAGCCCGAGACCGAGACCTTGGTCGCTGCCGACACTAGCAGCAGCCCGGCCAGTCCCAGCCGACTGCCTGCCCGCGAGTCCAGCGAGAGCACCGCGGCCGAGCCTGCAAGTCCAAGTCCGGCGGTGGTGCAGCCGCTGGCCGCCAGTGACTCGGGGCCGATCAAGGCCAGTCCGCATGCGCCGACCATCGGTGTCTCACAGCCTGAAAACGAGCCCAGCGCCGCGCCGCAACAGGCCGCGCCGGCAGCCGACTCGTCGCTGGCTTCGCTTTCTGCATCGCCAGCCGCGGCAGCGAGCGCAAGCGAGGACAGGCCCGCAGCGCCCGTCGAAGAACACCAGCCTGCGGCTCTGGACGAGGTCACGGGTCAGCCGGCTTCGCTTTCGCCTGGCTCGACCGCCGTGGTCGCCTCGGCGGGCCCGGTACAGCCGCCCGCCCTGGTCGAGAGCGACGACAAGCGCTCGCTGAAGATCGTGCTGCTTGGCCTGTCTGCAGCCGCGGTGATCTTGGTCGTCGGCGTGATCGTCGGTCTGTACTTGCGCTCGCGAAACGCACAGCCCACGCCGTCGGAGGCCGAGCAGGACGCGGCTACGTTTGCGCCGATTCCAAGGAACGCGCTGCCTGAAGCGGCACCGCAGCCTGGGTCCGAGGGCAGCATCCGTCCGTTGGTGCCTGGACCTGCTTCTGCTCCGTCTGATCTGGGAAGCAGCGGCCCCGAGCTTGCCACCCCCAAGCCACAGCCGAGCGACGCCGCTGCAGTCGACGCTGGCACGGGCGAAAGCGACGCCAAGCCGAAAAAGAAAAAGCCACTTCTGCGACGCAAGAAGGGACTCCGCAATGAAGAGATCGAGTATCTCGACTAGCCGCCTGGTGTTGGCGGCGCTGCTTCTTTTGTGCAGTCGTTGGGTGGCGCCTGCCGCCGCTCAGGGACCTGTCAAGCCAGCCCCGAAGGCCGATGCCAAGCTCGAAGCCGATGGCGAGGAGCTATATCGCCGCGGTGTGGCCCAGTACAAAGCCGAGCGCTATGCCGAGGCGGTTGTGTCCTTTGAGGCGGCGTATCGCCTCACCCAGGCGCCGCGCTTGCTTTACAACCTGGGCACGGCGCATCGCAAGCTGGGTCACTTGCAGGATGCCATCGACTTCTTCGATGAGTACCTCAAGCGCGAGCCGACCATCGAGCCCGAGCGCCGCACCGCGGTCGAAGGGTATCTGGTTGAGCTACGCGAGCAGCAGCGCCAAAAGCAGGCCGCGGCTGCCGCCCTCACCGCTCTGCCGCCGCCGCCGCCGCCGCCCGCCCCGCCAGAAAAGAAGCCCGTGTATCGCACGTGGTGGTTCTGGACCGCCATCGGTGGCGCCGCGGTTCTGACTGGGCTGGGCATTGGACTTGCGGTCGGCCTGCGACCGCGACAGACGGTCCTTACCAACTACTACGACCCCATGTTTTAGAGAGGCCGATCATGTCGACGCGCCGCATCCCTGTTCCCTCGCTCGCTGCCCGCGTGCGCGCAGAGGGCGGGCATTCGTTTCGTTCCGTGTTGTCGCTTGTGCCGTGGCTGCTTTTCGTGTCGGCGCTGAGCCTGGGATTTTTCGCCTGCTCGTACGATCAGACCTTGGTGGTGGTCGATGTGATCGATGTACCCGCCGAGACGAAGCTGCTGCATGTCGAGGCCACACTCGACGGAAAAGCGGCGAGTCTGGCGATGGACTTCACGCAAGAGCTGTCGCGCTTTGGCATTCGCATTCCCAAGGATCGTCGCGGCACGCTGCAGGTCTCGATCGAAGCGCGCGATGCCAGCGGCTGCACCCTGGCTCGCGGCAAGGGCGAGCTTGGCGTCGACGGTGGCATGGAATACGCGCTATCCGTGCAGCTAACCGCCTTGCCCAGCCCGCAGTGCGAAGTCCGCGTCACCAAGACCGGAGCCGGCAGCGGCGTCGTGCAGGGACCAGCCGGCGGCATCAACTGTGGCAGCCTGTGCAGTGCGTATTACAGCCGCGGTCAGTCGATCACGCTGACCGCACAGCCCGACGCCAGCTCGCACTTTTTGGGCTGGTCGGGACCGTGCAGCGGCACCGCGGTTTGCACCTTGAGCCCGCGCGCAGCGACCGAGGTCAAGGCGCTGTTTATCAAGCGTCAAGTCTCGCTGTGCCCACAGGGCTCGTGGTGCTGGGAAAACCCCATCCTGCACGGCAATACGCAGCTCAAGATCTGGGGCACATCCAAGCGCGATGTGTGGAGCGTCGGCGCCGTCGGTACCATCCTGCACTGGGATGGGCAGAGCTGGGTGGCCACGCCCTCGGGCACCATGGCGACGATCAACCGCATCTTTGGTGTGCCCGGCGGCGATGTCTGGGCCGTCGGAAACGCTGGCACCATCTTGCGCTTTCGCGACGGAGCCTGGGCCCCTGTCACAAGCGGCGTGCAGAGCCACTTGCTCGCGATCTTTGGCCTGGCTGCCGATGACTTGTGGGCCTCGGGTGCGGACACCGTTCTTCTGCACTGGAACGGCAGCGCATGGTCTTCGGCTTCGGCCCAGGGCACGCCGGTTTCGCGGGCCAGTCTGACCGGCATCTGGGGGGCCAAGGCCAACGACCTGTGGACCGTGGGCAGCGGCGGCGCCGCCCTGCACTACGACGGCAGCGCCTGGACGTGGGCCAGCGCCATCGGCACCCTCAACCTGCAAGGCGTCTCGGGCAGCAGCGGCAGCGATATCTGGGCGGTGTCGGCGGAAGGCAGCCTGGTCCGCTACAACGGCACAAGCTGGCAGGTGCAGATGCCGCCGTTCGGGGTGCCGCTTTACGACGTGGCCATGACCAGCTCTGGCAAGGGCTTTATCGTCGGTGCCTCTGGCTTCACCCTGCGCTGGGAAATCAACAAGTGGAATCAGGTCCTAAGCAACGTCAACCAGGATCTGCGCGGGGTCTGGGCGGATGACGCAGGCGAGGCGTGGACGGTCGGCAACAGCGGCGCTCTATTGCGCCTGCCAGACGGCGGCACGTGGCAAAACCAGCAGACGGGCCTGCGCAACGAGCTACGCGATGCCTGGGCGGCCAGCGCAGACGATGTCTGGGTGGTGGGAGCCTCGGGATCGCTCTTGCACACGACCAGCGGCACATGGACACCGGTAGCTGGCACGTCGCTCGACTGCGACGCAGTGACCGGGCAGAACAGCAGCAACGTCTGGGCGGCCTGCCAGAACACGCTGCTCAAGTGGAATGGCGCGACGTGGAGCCTGGAGTATTTGGCGCCAGCCGGTACGGTTCTTTCCAGCTTGTGGGCTGGTACCTCGGATGTCTTTGCCGTCGCCACCAACGGCACAACCTATCGCCGCCGCAGCGGCACCTGGGCGCCCCTTACAAGCCCGACGACCAACGCGCTGCTCAGCGTGACTGGCAACAGCACCAGCAATGTGTGGGCGGCTGGCTCGGGCAGTACCGTCCTGCGCGGCGACGGAAATAGCTGGTCTCTCGTCCCCACGACAGGCCTGCCGAACACGCTCCTTTACAGCATCTTGGCGTTGTCGGCGACCGACGTCTGGGTGGTTGGGACCGGCGGCGTGATTGGCCACTACGACGGCACGTCGTGGACGCAGGTGACCAGCCCAACCAGCGCGCTCTTGCGGCACATTCACGGCACCGCCGGCAACGATCTGTGGTCGGTGGGCGCCGGAGGCACCGTGCTTCACTGGAACGGCTCGGCCTGGTCCCAGGTCAGCGTCGGCGTTGAAGGCAACCTGCGCGCGGTGTGGCCAATGGCTGGACACACCTGGGTGGTCGGCGAGTTTGGCGCCATCCTGCACAGCGCAAAGTAGCCGGCCGTCTCTGCCTTCAGCCCGCCCGCATGCGGGTTCATCCACCTGACTAGTTGCCAGCCGGCCCGCTTGCGTCGCTAAATACACAGATGCTTCGACGACTCTTCATCGCGACTTCCCTTTTGTTGGCGTGCAACTCAGGCGGAACCGGAACCGGAACCGGCAGCGACCCGCCGCCCGACCTGGCGATACCGACTCAGCCCGACGGCGGCAATCCGCCGGAAGACCTGGCTCCCGCCGTCGATATGGCGCTGCCTCCGGCCGAGGGCAAGCCGCTGTGGGGCCGCTCGTACACGGCGCAGATCGACGATGTGGCCGTCGCTTCCGATGGCACGATCTATGTGACCGGCAACTTTTCGCGCGCCGACTTCGGCGATGGCCCGGTCTCATCCAGCGGCCTCACCGATGTGTTCTTGATTAAGTTTGATTACGTGGGTCAGCGCCTGTGGGCACGTACCTTTGGCCGCGCGTATCACGACGTGCCGCGCAAGGTCGCCGTCGACAAGTCCGGCAATGCCGCGGTCATCGGCTATTCCCTGCGCTTCGACGGCACCGGCACGCATGACGTGTTCGTGGCGTATTACGACGGAAACGGCGGCCAAAAGTACTTTCGCACCTATGGCGGCCCGGTCGCGACCGCGGTCGATGCGGGCATCTCGGCGGCCTTCGCCAGCGACGGCAGCCTGTACATCACCGGAGGCTTTGAAGACCGCATCAACTTTGGCGGCGGCGACCTCGTCTCAGCCGGCAACCGCGACATCTATCTTGTGCAGCTTGCGGCGAACGGAACGCATCTGTTCTCAAAGCGCTGGGGCTTCACCGGCTATGACCAGGCGAGCGCGCTTTCGCTCCTGCCCGACGGCGATGTCCTTTTGAACGGCACCGGAGGCTATCCCATCGACTTTGGCGACGGCGGCGTTGGCACGGATCCCAACGTCGACACGTTCTTGGTGCGCTTTTCGCCCCAGGGCGTCGCCCGCTGGAGCAAGCGCTTCCGCATCGCGCCCTCGTCCACGACCGTCGTCGCCGCGGCGATCGATGGCTCGCTGTGGATGGCTGGCGACACCAACCTGGCCGTCGATCTCGGCGGAGGCCCCCGCCCCTCGAAGACCGGCCGTGGCGTGTTTACCGCGCACTATAGCGGCGCTGGCGAACACCTGGCCTCGTACGTCATCGCCTCGACCCGGACGAGCTATACGAACACCATCGCGGTCGACGCCACGGGCCAGATCGTCGTGGGCGGCGTGGCGGACGGCGATGTCGACTTTGGCTTTGGCACCACGACCAACGATGCCGGCCCGTGCTTTTTCTTAAAGCAGGCGCCCGGAGGCTTGGTGCGCTGGGTCCATCGCTTCGGCGGCGGGCCGACGTACAACAGTCAAGTCAAGGGCGTTGCTGTGGCTCCCAACGGCCAGGTGATCGCGGGCGGCTACCTGGGGCAGGCTGCCACCGTTGGCCCCGTCTCGCTGTCGCCTTGGGGCTTCATGCTGACGGTGACGCAGTGATCACAGGTGATATTGGATCAGATAGGTGACCGCTTCCTGCGTCATCACCGAGCAGATCTTTTGCACCGTGATGACGAGGGTTGATCCGCTTGAGTACGCCGGATTGAACACGCCGCCGTACGAAAACGAGCCGCTCTGCGAGCCGGTCAAGATCACGCTGTCGCCGAACTTGTCGGTGTCGACCGAGAACAAGTAGCACGGCGTGTTGCCGCCGCCGGCCGTTGTGAAGGTAAAGGCGATGTCGTTGACGCAAAATGCGCCGCCCGTGCCCGTCACCTGCCAAAAATCCGGCGCGGTGCCCACCGACGGAACAAAGCCGAAGATTTCCGGGTTTGTGTGGACGCGCGAGTCCGACACCATCTTGCCGTACATGGCATCGCTGCTGGCGCCGTCTTCGCACGGCTTGCTGCCGCGCTTGCCCGTCGGGTTGCCCTGATAGTGGCCAGGCGCGAAGTCATCAGGCGTCTCGCAGCCGTCGCTGGGATTGCGGTTGACGTCGTAATACTCGGCACGGCAGGTCAGACCGCAGGTGCTGCTTTGACAGCTTGTGTCTGACGTCGGCAAGCCATAGCCCGGACAGGGCGCGCACGATCCGCAGTGCGCTGGATTGCCGGTCGTTCCGGTCTCGCAGCCGTCGGTCAGATCGCCGTTGCAGTCGGCATAGCCCCCGTTGCAGCCACCGATCACGCAGTTGCTGCTCTGACAGGCTGGCGTGCCGTTTGCCACCGCGCCGCAGACTCGTCCGCACCGGCCGCAGTGGCTCAGGTCGTTGCTGCTGTCTGTCTCGCAGCCATTGGTGGCGCCGCTGCGACAGGACAGAAACGGCGCGCTGCAGCTTGAGACATCGCACGAGCCCGCCAAGCACACCGCGTTCGCCGCGCCGCTTGAGACGCAGCGGTTGCCGCAGCTGCCGCAGTGGTTGATGTCGCTGGCGCCGTTGGTCTCGCAGCCGTTTTCGAGCTGTCCGTCGCAGTCCAGGTATCCGGCTTGGCAGGCTAGCTTGCACTGGCCCAGGCTGCAGGCCGCCTTGGCGTTGGCTCCCGTCGAACACGGGGTGCCGCAGCGCCCGCAGTTGTCGACATTGCGCTGGGTATCGGTCTCGCAGCCATCGCTGGGATCGCCGTTGCAGTCCTGATAGCGAGCCCCGCAGGTCGCGACGCCGCAGACGCCGTCTTCGCAGATCGCCTGCCCGCTTGCCGGCGTGGGGCAGGCGTTGCCGCAGGCACCGCAGTTTTGTACGTCGGAAGACACGTCGGTCTCGCAGCCGTCCAGCCCGCCGTTCTTGCAGTCGCGCCGTGTGCCAGAGCACTCCGGCGCGCTGACGCAAGCGTTCGGGTCCAGCGCCGGTTGACAGGCAGGCGGCGTGCTGTCGCAGGCCGCAAGCAGTCCCATCGCGCTCAGACAGAGCGCACCCCAGGCAGCGTGAATCGATCGCATAAAACGCATGGCCCCCCCTTGCCGCAGGCTTGTTTGCCTAGATCAATTTTTGCGCCGATTCTAAAGAGCTATGCACACAAACAATGCCAGGGCCCTTGACCCCAGGTGTTCTGTTCGCGATGTGGGCCATGCCGGCGGCGCCGAAAGTCGGCACAAAAAGGGGCGCTTACGCGGGCGCTGGGCGTGGCTACTCAGCGGCTGTGTTGGGATCTTTGCTGCTGCATGCAGCGACGGAAATATGGCGGTTCCTGAGCACAGCAGCCGCGCGCAGGCCGAAGGCTTGGGCAAAGACGGCGACGTGGCGGTCGACACCATGGGGCGCGTGCTGAACCGCTATGCCGCGCTGGGAGCCGATGCCAACCGCGGCAACACCACGCTGACCTTGTCGAGCAGCGTGGGCCAAGATCTCGACGCGCTGCAGCCGATTTCAGCCGGCGATCTGCTGCTGCTGATGCAGATGCAAGGCGCCGAGATCGGCGGCGAAAACAGCGCTCGCTTTGGCGAGGTCCTGGATCTGAACGGCGCTGGTTTGTTTGAGCTGATCGAGGTCAGCAGCGTCGATGCAGCCAACAACCGCTTGGTCGTAAACAGCGGCTGTGGCGGTCTGAAAAACAGCTATCAGACGCGCGGCAAGACCCAGGTCGTGCGCGTGCCGCTCTTGCGCAACCTGACCGTTTCGGCCACCGGAAGCATCGTCCCCAAGCCATGGGATGGACAGAGCGGCGGCATCGTGGCGCTGCAGGTCGCGGGATCGTTTGTGCTAAACGGCCGCATTGATGCCTCGTCGTCGGGCTTCCGCGGCGGCAGCAAGACCTCGGTCGGCAGCATGCGGCTGGCCAATGTCGGCAGCTTTTATCTGTCGATGAGCGCCCAAGATGGCGGCAACCGCGGAGAGAGCATCGCCGGAGACGCAAGCGCCTATGTCACGCTGGGCCAGTACGGTCGCGGGGCTGCGGCCAACGGCGGCGGCGGCGGCAATCGCATCGCGGCAGGCGGCGGCGGCGGCGGCAACGGGGGGCTTTTGCCCGCCTGGACCGGACAGGGGGTCATGCCGCAAAACACAACCGGCGGCACCTTCGCGTGGCCCTTGGATCCCGGCTATGCCATGGCCCTGGCCAGCCAAGCCGGCGGCGGGCGTGGCGGATACACGCTGTCCGACGGAGCGCAGGATCCGACGGTGGTGGCTCCGGGCAGCGCAAGCTGGGGTCAGGATCTGCGGCGCGAGCGCGGTGGCTTGGGCGGTCGCCCCGTCCCCAACGATCCGCAGACACGGCTGTTTCTTGGCGGCGGCGGTGGCAGCGGCGACGACTTTATGGATCAAAGCGGCGGCGGCGGACGCGGGGGGGGCCTCGTCCTCATCGACGCCACGCAGCTTGCCGGCAGCGGACAGATCTTGGCCAATGGGCAAAGCGGCGACAGCGCCACCAGCACGCAAAGTGGCGGCGGCGGCGGCGGGGCCGGAGGCAGCATCGTCCTTGCGATCCCCAGCGTGCAAGGCATCACCGTGCAGGCCAACGGCGGAGCCGGCGGCGATCAAAGCGCAGCGACGGCGCAAGCAGGAGGCCCCGGCGGCGGTGGCGGCGGCGGCTTTGTTGCGACGGCACCAGGGCTGGTCTTGCCGCTGCAGGCCAGCGGTGGTCCGGGCGGCAGTACGCGCTCGCCTGAGCTTCTGGCGTTCCCGCGCAACGGCGCCAGCGACGGAGAGATAGGTATAATATCTCAGTCTGTCAGTGGCTTGTTTGGCGGCGCGCCGCTGTGCGCGGTGGCCGATGTCGCGATCCGCCTGGGGGCCATGCCCAGCCAGGTCATGCGCCTTGAGCCCTTCACGCTGCAGGTCAGCGTGCGCAACCATGGCCCCAGTCGGACCGGCGGCCTGAGCGTGCCGCTTGAGCTGCCGCCGGGCGTGCGCCTGATCGCCTTTTCTGCCACCGGCTGGGACTGCACCGCCAGCACGCAGGGTCTGCTCTGCCGCCGATCGCTTTTGTCCGTCGATGAACAGGCTGACTTCAGCGCCACGGTGACGCCGGCTCTTTCCGCCAGCCAGCTTTTGTTTGGCGCATCGGTCAGCTCTCCCGCGAGCGATCCGCAGCCCGACAACAACCGCGCGACGCTGACCGTGCTCAACGGCGACCCACTCGACATCCGCTTCGCCGGAGGCGGCATCGGCTGCAGCCTTTCATCGACTGCATCCGCCCGCCGATCACACGGCGGTCTAGCCGGTCTGTTGTTCCTGTTTATGCTGTCTGCGCGGCGGCGGCGGGCTGCGCGCTGAGCCGCTTGCCCAACGGGCCGAGCGAGCGCGGGCTTCGCGGCGGCAGCAAGACCCAGACGAACCGCCCGATCCGTCGATACAATGGGTCCACCAACCTGGGGGGACTTCGATGCAAGCGAGTGAGAGAGAGCGGCTTATCAACCGGGTCGAAGCAGTGGCAGAGCAGCCCGATCGAACCGCGGCGTATGACGCCATCGCAGCCGCCGAGCGAGACGAGACCGACGCAGCGACGCGACAGCTTCTGCACGATGCCGCGCTGGCTCTTTTGCGCAGCCAGCACGATGCTGGCCACCTCGATCGCGTTCGTCAGCTTCTGCAGGCGATCGAGCCCGAAGGATAGAGCCTGACGCGAGGGCGCCGTACCTCAAAGAGCCCCGTCGAAGGCCCGGCGCCGTCGAGCAGCAGCCCGACGATCAGGGAATTGTCGCTCCGTTTTTGTCCAGCCGCAGAAACAGCCCGCTTCGCGCCTGTGCCGCGGCCCCAAGGGTCGTGACCTGGACATGATCGCTGAGGTTGCGGCCGTTCACCACGACGGTCAGGTCGCGGTGCAGATAGCTTGCGACCTGCGCCAGCGACCACTCGATCGCCTGAAAGATGAGCGGGATCGGGTTGCCGAACACGCCGCCGCCGATCAGCGTCAAGACCGCCTGATCTTTGCCGTGTGCCGCCGCCGCAAGCAGCGTGCCCAGATAGGCCGTGCGCTGCAGGCTCCACAGGCTGCGCTGGATGGCGGCATCGTCGCTGTGAAGATCGCCATACATTCCCGCGGCCATCGTCGATGTAAGGACCTGCGCGATGCGGCGGTGCGGGCTGGCCTCGACGCCGCCGTCCCAGTCGCAGCCCAAGACGACCTGGACATCGTTGTGAAAACCAATGGCTAGCTCGTCGAAGCGATCGTCGAGCGCGCGGGCAAACGCCGCGGCATCGTCCACATCGTCGGGCCGCAGATAGCCGCTGTGTACGCGGGCCAGGCCGGGACCGCAGACAGAAGCCAGCAGGTTCAGCTGGGGACCGTCGCTGGTCTGGACAAAGCGCGGCGCGTCGGCATCGGCCTGGGGCGCAGCATAGTGGCGCAAGAGCGTGCCGGGAAACGCCGACACCGAAGCGCGCGGCCCCTGCGTCGGATCGTGCAGATAGTCGCTGACGTCGGTAATGAACGCGCCCGGCGCTTCCAGGCAGTTGAACTGCGAAGCGACTTGAAACAGCGTGCCCGGTGGTGCAAAGGCCTGCAGCGCGCCGATGTCAGTGCCGGGCCCTGTCCCGTCGCAGATGAACAGTCGCAGGCGACCCGAGCGCTGCCGATTGCGCGCTTGCGCCCGTCGGGCTCGCGCTTTTAGCTCGCGCAGGCTCAGCTGTTCAAAGCAGCCGGCGTGATAGCGACGTCCGGCGGCAAACAGCGTGACTTGACCCTGCGCATCCTCGACAAAACACTCGTGCGGAGCCGCTTTCACATCGGCTTCGGCGCGCAAAAGCAGACCGCGGTCACCGCGCCCTCGCGATGCCACGACCGCAGCTTGATAGGCATCGAGTTCGCGTACCAGCCGCGTGCGATCCGACCCAGCGAAAGCAGCAAGAGCTTCGAGCATACAGGCAGGATAACGCAGCGCCGCAGGTGCCGGATCCGCGCCCGATGTCCCGTCGCTAATTCAGGGTCGAGTTGCTGATCTGCGGCGTGCCGTTGGCCAGCACGAAGATGCCTTTGTAGCCCGCGGTCTCAAAGCCCATGCTGGGGTTTCCGCTCAGCACCGAGTCCTTGATAATCAGCGAGCCCGTGCGGTTGTTGCTGACGAAGAAGATGGCGCCGCCGCCTTCCTTGGCTGTGTTGCCGGTCATCTTGACGCCACACAGGCTGAGCGTAAACAGGTTGCCGTCGCAGTAGATGCCGCCGCCGCTGCCGCCGCCGGGCGTGCCCGACTTGGGTGGATTCGCGCCGCTGCCAATCGCCGAGTTTTCGACGAACAGGCTGTTGATCACGGTGTACGAGACGCCGATGCTAGACAGGCCGCCCCCATTTGATCCGACGTTGCCCAGGCCTCCGTCGCCGCCGAAGGTGCTGTGTACGACATAAAGCGGCAGGTCCATCGACTGATCGAATGCGCGAATCGCTGCGCCGCCGACATCGGGGCCTGTCTCGTCGACGGTGTTGCGAAAGAAGCGCGAGTTCACGACCTTAAGCCGCCCGCCGCGCACGAAGATGGCACCGCCGCCGCCAGGGTCCATGCCCTTGGCGTTTCCGTCGATGAACGTCAGGTTTTGCACGGTCAAAAGCGGGTGGTCCTGATCGTTGCAGTGGCTGGTCGTCCACTTCTGCGCGGGGTCGCAGGTGTTCTGATACAGGATGCGAACCTTGCCGCCGCCGCTCAGCGTCACTTTGCCGCCGCCGTCGAGCACGATCTTGGGGCCCTTGTCATTGAAGATCTTGGCGGTCTGCGAAAGCGTGATCGTCACCGGATCGGGGCCGCAGTTAAACGTGATGATGCCGCCCTTAGCGACGGCGCTGACCACCGCATCCGATGTGCAGCTAGCGGCGCTGCCGGTGCCGACGACGGTCGTCGGACGGCTGGTGTCTTCGGCCTGCGCCTCAGCCGGAATGGCGCACTTCCCGTCGGGGTTTCCGACGGGCGGCAGGCTCATCGGCAGCGGTCCCGGATCAGGGCCAGGTCCCGGATTCATGGTGTTCGGATCGCTGCCTGCATCCGATGAACCGCAGCTTGCGCCCAGCAGCGAGATCACGGCGCCAACGCACAGCACACAGCGCACCGACGACATCGTCTTTGACATAGGTTCCCCCCTCGCAGAGCTTGATTCTATCGTGAGCTTGCGATGAGACCGCAGCACACGCAGTGGCTCGCAATGGACGGACCGCAGCGCCGCGCTGGATCCTAGGTCACCGCCGCAGGTGAAGGTGATAGACTGCCCGCCACAGCTTTAGCGACCTGGAGAAAGTTCTCATGCACAGTGAAAAGCGAGATCGCCGGTTCCGCCGCGTGGCCGTGCTCGGCGCAGGCGTCATGGGTTCGGGCATTGCGGCGCACATGGCGGGCGCCGGTCTGGACGTGCTGCTTTTGGACATCGTCCCGCCGGATCTGAAGGAAGGCGACCCAGCGGCGAGCGACAAGCGGAACCGCAACCGCTTCGCGCTGTCGGCGCTGGAAAAGCTGCAGAAGAGCAAGCCGGCCGCGCTGTTCCACCCCCGCGATCTAGAGCGCATCACCGTCGGCAATCTGATCGACGATCTGGCCGCCGCCGGATCCTGTGACCTGATCATCGAAGCGGTGCGCGAAGACATCGAGGTCAAGCGGGCGCTGTACAGCCGCTTGGAGCCGCTCCTTGGACCCGAGACCATTGTCGCCAGCAACACATCCGGCCTGCCGATCAGCAAGCTGATGGCCGGGCGCGGCGAGAGCATGCGCAAGCGCTTCCTGGTGACGCACTTCTTTAACCCCGTGCGCTATATGCGCCTGCTTGAGCTCATCGCGGGTGACGAGACCGATCCCGGTGTGCTCGCCGACGTGGCGCGCTTTGGCGAGACCGCGCTGGGCAAGGGCATCGTGTTCGGCCATGACACGGTGAACTTCGTCGCGAACCGCATTGGCGTGCTGGGCATGATGGGCCTGATCGACATGGCCGTGAAGGGCGGCTTTACCGTCGAGGAAATCGACGCGATCTTTGGCCCGCCGCTGGGGCGTCCGAAGTCGGCGGTGTTCCGCACCGCAGACATGGTGGGCTTGGACACCGTCATCGACGTCAGCGAGAACTGTTACAACAACCTGCTCGCCGACGAGCTGCGCGAGACCTTCAAGGTGCCCGAGGTGCTGCGCAAGATGGTCGCGGCCGGCCTGCGCGGCGACAAGTCGGGCAAGGGCTTCTATCAAAAAACCAAGGACGGCATCCTGGCGCTGGATCTGAACACGCTGGAATACCGGCCGCAGCAGAAGCCGCGCTTTGAATCGCTGGGCGCCGCCAAAGGCAAAGAGACCTGGCAAGAGCGCATGGCCGTCGTGCTGGCTGGCAGCGATCGTGCAGCGCAGATCGCGTGGAAGGCGACGGCGCTTTTGTTTGCGTATTCGTCGCGGCGCATCGGGCCGCGCAGCGTCGAAGATGGCAACCAGAATGACGCGGTGATCTGCGACGACTTGGCGCAGGTCGATCGCGGCATGCGCTGGGGCTATGGCTGGGAAGCCGGCCCGTTCGAGATGTGGGATGCCCTGGGCGTCAAGGCCACCGTCGAGCGCATGGAAAAAGACGGCATCAAGCCGGCCAAGTGGGTCTATGACATGCTGGCTTCGGGTCGCACGTCGTTTTATGGCGCGCAGACCGGCGGCGAGACGCGGGTGTATGACGTCAATGCGGGCGGCGAAAAGACGCTGCAAAAGAGCCCGCGAGCGCTGTCGCTGGCGGCGCGCGTGGCCGCCGGGGCCGTGCTGGACTCAAACGACGGCGCCCGCTTGGTGGATCTTGGCGACAGCGTCTATTGCGTCGAGTTCCGCAGCAAGATGAACTCCGTCGACACCGACATCATCGCCCTGCTGAAAAAGGCGGTCGATCGCGCGGATCGCGACGGCGCGGCCCTGGTCGTCGCCAACGAAGCGATCGAGGCGTTTTCCGTCGGTGCCAACCTGATGCTGATCGTCATGGCGGCAAGCGGTGGCAACTGGAAGATGCTGGAACAGGTCACAGGCGACTTCCAGCAGGCAAATATGCTGCTTAAGTACGGCCCCGTGCCCGTCGTGACCGCGCCGTTTGGCCTGACGCTGGGCGGCGGTGCCGAGGTGTCGATGCACAGCGCCATCACCCGCGCCCATGCCGAGCTTTACATGGGCCTGGTCGAAGTCGGCGTGGGTCTGCTGCCCGGTGCCGGTGGCTGCAAGGAAATGGTCTGTCGCGCGCTGTCAGGCCTGCCCGACGATGCCGATCCCTTCCCCGCGATCAAGCAGGTGTTCCAGACCATCGGTATGGCCAAGGTGGCGACCTCGGCGGAAGAGGCGCGGGCCGCCGGCTTCCTGCGCGAGAGCGACAGCATCACCATGAACCGCGACCACCTGATCTATGACGCCAAGCAGGCCGCGCTGGGTCTTTTGCGAGCCGGCTATCGGCCGCCGCGTCCGCGCGTTGTGCGCCTGCCGGGACCGTCGGGCTACGCCAACATTCGGTCGAGCCTGCAGATGATGCTAAACGGGCACCAGATCCTGCCGCATGACTTGGTGGTGGGCAGTGCCCTGGCTCGCGTCCTTACCGGCGGCGATACGTCCCCGACGATCAAGGTGACCGAGCAGCGCCTGCTCGACCTCGAACGCGAGCAGTTCCTCAAGCTCTGCGGCGAAGAAAAGACGCGCGAGCGCATGATGTACATGCTGCAGAACAACAAGCCGCTGCGGAACTAGCCCACCATCCCGTTGCCGCGCCATCGTGGGTGCGGCCCGCCTGCGTTGAAGCCTGCCTAAAACCCTCGCGAAATTCTTGGCCAAGTCGCCCACAAATCGTTGACCCCTGTGCGCCGTTGCGAGACACTTTTGGCGCTTACCTTACCTTTGCAGAATGCTCTGTAGCCATCTGCTCTCACGCAGCTTGACTCTCCCCCTGGACGCGCCGTCATTCCTGCCGGATGCGTCGGACGAATCCCGAAAAATACGCTCTGCGAGTTGCGCTCGGACGGTCATGCGCCGTGGCTCCGAGGGCCGCATAGCGTCGCGACAAAAGCCCGGTTTCCATCTGCCTGTTTGGGCTCTGCATCCTGGGCTGTCTGGGATGTTTCCCTCGCATTCGCGCCTGGAGGCTCTCGCAACTTTATGAAGATCGCGTTCACTCACAACCTTCGCCTGAGTAATACCGAGGAAGAGGCCGAGTTCGACACGCCCGAGACGATCGAAGCGGTGGCTGCAGCCTTGGCCAGCGACGGAAACGAGGTCCAGAAGATCGAAGTGAGCGGCCCGGCCTCGCACCTGGCAGCCCGACTGGAAGCGTTTTCGCCCGATCTGATCTTCAACACCGCCGAGGGCAAGCGCGGTCGCTCGCGCGAGGCGTTTTATCCGGCGCTGTTTGAAGAGCTTGGCTATCCCTATACGGGCTCGGATGCGTACACGCTGACGCTGACGCTCGATAAGTGGCTGACCAAGCAAGTGCTGCGCTCGCACGGCATCGACACGCCGACTGCGCGCTTGATCACGGCGCGCGACCTGCCCGATGCCGCCAAGATCGAAGGCGTTCTCGGCGGCTCGCTCGGTGTGCCGATTCCAGCCATCGTAAAGCCCAACTACGAGGGCTCGTCCAAGGGCATCAGCGACGAGTCAGTGGCGCGCGACTGGCGCTCGCTGCGCGCCATCGTGCAGCGCATGATCGAGCAGTATCCGCAGGGCGTGCTGATCGAAGAGTACATCCCCGGCGTGGACGTCACCGTTCCGTACATCGAAGGCGCAGCAGGGCGCGTTCATCAGGGGGTGCTATCGCCCGTCGAGTTCATCGTCCCGAGCAACGTTCGCAGCAAGTACAACCTGCTCGACTATCGCTTAAAGAACCTTGACCCCGGCAAGGTCACGGTGCGTTGCCCGGCGCATCAGCCGCGCGATGTCCTGGTGCGCTTGCAGACGCTGACGCACAACATCGTGCGCATCTTGGGCCTGCGCGATGTCGCTCGCGTCGACTTTCGCTTGGGCGAAGACGGCCGCATTTATTTCTTGGAAGTGAACGCATTGCCGTCGCTGGAACCAGAAAATGGTCTGTTCGCAGCGGCGCGACGCGAGCACTTGAACTACGACGCGACGATCGCGGCCATCGTCGGCAGTGCCGCGGTGCGCTGGAAGCTTCTGCCCAATGCCGAGAGCAAGCCGAAGAACAAGCCGCCCGAGCCACTGCGCATCGGCTTTACGTACAACGTCAAGCGCCAGGGCAACCACGGCGACGCCGATGCCGAGTACGACTCTCCGACGACGATCGAGGCGATTACGGTCGCGCTTGAAGCGATGGGCCACATCGTCGTGCCGCTGGAAGCAAACCGCGAGCTACCGTCGAAGCTGATGGAGTCCAAGGTCTCGCTGGTCTTCAACATCGCCGAGGGCCTGTCCGGTCGCAATCGCGAGGCGCAAGTGCCGGCGCTCTGTGAGCTATGTGGAATTCCGTACACGGGCAGCGACTCCGCGACGCTGGCCTTGGCGCTCGACAAGGCGCTGACCAAGCGCCTGCTGCGCCAGCACGACATCTTGACGCCCGAGTTCCAGGTCATGACCACCGGGCGCGAAAAGCTGTCGTCGAAGCTGCGCTATCCGCTGATCGTCAAGCCCGTCGCCGAAGGATCCAGCAAGGGCATCGTCAGCAAGTCGGTGGTCGATGACGAAGCGACGCTGCGCAAGGTCGTGCGCGAGCTAGTTGATCGATACAAGCAGCCCGCGCTGATCGAGGAATACATCACCGGCCGCGAGTTCACCGTCGGCTTGCTGGGCGATCGTCGGCCGCGCGTGCTGCCGCCGATGGAGATCCTGTTTAAGGATCGCAACAACCTGCGCCCCATCTATGACTTTGAAGTGAAACAGAACTGGACCGAGCATGTCTTTTATCAGTGCCCGGCCAAGCTGACTCCGACGGATCTGCGAAACGTCGAGCGGGCGGCTTTGCGCGCCTTTCAAGCCCTGGACTGTCGCGACGTGTGCCGCGTCGATCTGCGCATGAACGACAAGGGCGATGTCTATGTGCTTGAGCTGAATCCGCTGCCCGGCCTGACGCCGGACTATTCCGACCTGTGCTTCATCTCGACGGCAGCGGGCATGGACTATCGCACGCTGATCGCCGAGATCCTGGCCGGAGGCATCAAGCGCCTGCGCGAAGCGCGGCGCGGATCAAGCGGTGTGGCGACGAAAAACGGCCACGGCCCACACGGCCCAGCCGCGCGAAACGGGGGCGGCATTCACCCATCGCGCGACTCGCAGCCCGAAGGTGAGCAGGCGGCAGGCAGCGCCGCCAAAGCGCCGGAAGACAAGGCCAAGATCGGACCGGATACGCAGCGCATTCTTGGCTCGCTTGAGGACTACGCGGCCGCCAAAGGTCGACGAGGTCGCGGCCACAAGGACGCCCGCGCCTAAGCCGACGCGCTGCATGGCCTCGCAGCCGTGCGGCTCGCATGCTTGCAAAAGGGCTGCAAGCTCAGGACTATAACGACCGTGAACCCGTCCCAGCCTGCTTTGGCTGCTCGCCTGGAGATCCCTATGACCTGCTCGCGGATGTGCGTTTTGGGTGTACTGCTCACCCTGGGACCAACCGTTGCTGCGCAGCCAGCACCCAAGCCTGCGCCGAAGCCTGCGAAGGCCGCCGCGCCGGCCAAGAGCGCTCCGGCGGCAAAGTCGACGGTGGCTCCGACGGCCAAGGTGGCACCGGCAGCCAAGGTGGTTGCGGTTCCGGCGGGCAAGCAGGCTCCGGCGGGCAAGACGGCACCGCCTGCGCTAGCCAAGCCATCGGCCCCCGTGGCTGCGCCGTATCCTGCGGGCTTGGTCGAGCCACGTGTCCGCAGCGTCCGCAGCCAGGCTGCGCTCTCGGGCCCAACGCCGCATCCCGCCAAAGTGGACGAGGTCGTAAGCCCAGGCCACGTGCTCAGCACGCAAGCGCAGTCGGCTGCCGAGCTGAGCTTCGCCGACGGTACGCGAGCCCAGCTTGGGGAAAACAGCGAGCTGTCGCTGTACGGCGTGGCGCCGCCTTTGCCGGCCCCGCTCAAGGGCAAGCCGGTCAAGCCTGCTCCGTTTCGGCCGGGGACGACCACGTTGCTGCGCGGTGAGCTGACGTTGACAACGCCGGCTCCACCTGCGGCCCCTGCGAAGGTGGCACCGCCGGCCAAGGGCGCAAAGCCAGCCCCGGTGGTCAAGCCAGCCGCCGCCAAGACGCCCGTGACGGCTTTGCTCGCGACCCCGATGGGCAAGGTCACGGCGGCTCCCAATAGCACGGTGCGCGTGTCGGTTGAGCCAACCGGGGTGACTCGCGTGGCGGTCTATGGTGGCTCTGCGCAGCTTCTTGCGCCGGGCAAGGCCAAGCCGGTTGCGATCAGTGCAGGCTCGGGCCTGCGCATCGACAGCGTCAAGGCACCCGCCAAGCCAGTGCAGCCGCTGCCCGCTGCGCCCAGCGTTGCCGGCGTGCAGCAGCTGAGCTTTTCAACCGGAGAGCCCGTCGCTGTCGCAGGCACCTTCGCCGCCGCAGCCGGGACCGCGGCTCCGGCGGGCTTCCGCATGCAGGTGGCTCGCGACGCGGGCTTTGAAAAGATCGTGACCGACACCCGGTTGCCTGGCAGCGAAAGCAAGCTTGTGCCGCAGCCAGTAGCAGCCGGTGATTCCTACATTCGCGTGAGCGCGCTCAGCACCGATGGACTGGAAGGGCCAGCGAGCGCTCCGGTGCGGGTGCGGGTGGCACGGGTCACTGTGGTACCGGGCAGCGAAGGCCGTCGCGCCGCTGTCTCTATCGAGGGCAAGGACCTGTTCTGCAGTCTGGATGGCGGTCCGATGAGCGCGGTGGCCGATCCGCTGCCGCTGTCTCCGGCGCGCGATCACTCGCTGCAGTGCGCGACGGTGGCGCAGAATCCAAGGCCCGAAGAATCAGCGCAGCTTGCGATCTCGGCCGCGCAAAGTGGTCCGCTCTCTGCCCGCGTCGAGCCAGGAGCCGTGACATTCAACGCGACCGAAGGTCAGCGCCCGGTCACGCTGGTGCTGAGCGACGCCGTGGGAACACCTGTGACGGGGGCCACGGTCACGGCCCAAGGCCAGGGCGGCCTGCAGGTCAGCGACGTGCGCGAGACCGCCACACCCGGCAGCTATCTGGCGACGGTGAAGTGGCCAGCTGGGCAGACCGGCCACAGCCTGCAGTACCGCATCAATGATGTCGAAACCTACGAATCGCGCCTGCCCGATGCCCAGCCGGCGCAGCCGGCGGCTCAGGCGGCGGCGAAAGAGGACACGCCGGCCGGTCCATCCGCCAAGCGCGTCGCCTTTGAAATCGCTGCCATGCCTGTGACGGCGATCGATACCGAGCGCCTGGTCTTTGGCGTCGGGGGCGCGCTGGATCTAGGGGTTCGTGTTCGCCTGGGTTACGGCGCGCTGGCCGTTGCTCTGCGACCGCAGTACGAGTTTTATCAGTCCGCGCCATCGGTGACGCACGCGGTAGGCGCTGGCCTGCCGATCACCTTCCGCATTCGCAAAGATGTCGACGCCGATCTGGTGCCGTACATCGGTGTGCTGCCGCAGATCGTCGCGGACTATAGCTTCTTGGCACAGGACGGCATGCGTCGCAGCGACGGTGAGTGGCGCGTCGGCTTTGGCCTGGGCGGCTTTGGCGGCAGCGAATTCCGCTTTAAGTACGGCGCGGTCTTCGTCGAGGCTGGCTATCGCCACATGCTCTTGCGCAGCGTGCCCGAGACCTTGCCCTCGCTGAATTCGATCTTCGCCAACGTCGGCCTGCGCCTGACGTTCTAGCTGCCAAGCGCGCGGAATTCTTCGGCAACTTTCCCAAAGCGCCCGTCGCTGTTGGCCTTTGTTAGGCTGGGGATATGTCGGGGGATGCATCCGGGGAGGGGCACGTGGCCACCAGCATGGCCCGTCGTTGCCCGCGCTGTGCCAGTCAGTATCCGTATGAACAAGAACACCACTGTCCCGCAGAGCTAGCCGAGACGGCGGCCCAAAGCGGAAGCCAGGCCGGGCCGCTGACCAAGCCGACGCTGCCAGAGCCTGGGCTGCGTCGCGAAGCCGATGATCTGATCGGCGTCATCTTGGGCGATCGCTACGAGATCCAAGAGCGCATCAGCCGCGGCGGCATGGGCGTCGTGTACAAGGCGCGTCATGTCGTGCTGGAAAGTCAGCTGGCCGTGAAGTTTCTGCTGCGGCCGCAAGACGAAGACGCGCGCCATCGCTTTCTTCTAGAGGCCAAGCTGGCGTCCAAGATCAGCCATCCCAACACCGTGGCGATCTCGGACTTTGGCGTGCTTTCCGACGGTCGCTCGTATCTGGTCATGGAATTTCTGCGCGGTCCGACGCTGGCCAAGGTGCTCAAGGACGCGCAGCACCTGGATGCCAAGCGCGCCTGCCACATCGCACTGCAGATCGCCCGCGGCCTGCACGCCGTCCACGACCAAGGCATCGTGCATCGCGGACCCTTCGAGGATCAAAAAGCGTCGAGAAATCGCGATCCTAAATGGGGCGTGAAAACGCTGGGGAAGCGGAGAAAAAACGGCGACTTAACGCTTGTCCTCGACGGAAGCGAGCAAGGCCGCGCGTTCAGCGGGGCTCATCGCGCGCAGCAGGTTTCGCAGTGCTTCGGCGCTTGGCTCCGCAGTCGGTTCAGCGGTCTGGGGCGGGCTTTCCGCAGGCTGCATCAGCAAGGTGGCCACGCTGCGCGCTTGCGCGTCGTGCTCGCTGCCGGGCGCGATGTAGTGACGGCGCGTGATCTCGGTGCTGCCATGGCCAAGGACGGCGGCCACATGCTCAGCACTCGCCCCGTCTTGCACGGCGAAGGTGGCGTGCATGCCGCGCAGCGAGTGCGGGCAGACGTGCGGCAGACCGAGGCGCTTGCAGACGCGCGTCAGGTAGTCCCAGAGGTAGTCATTCACCAGCGCGTGACCGTCGCCAAACAGCCATGCATCCGCGGCGCGAGCGGCCTTTTGCCGCATCAGCAGCGCCTGCACGTCGGGCACCGTGATGCGCAGCGTGCGCGTGGCGTTTGCCGTCTTTCCGCCTTCCATGGCGACGCACAGGCGCGTGCCGTTGCCATCGATATCGCGAGCCTTGAGCTTGAGCACTTCGCCGGATCGCAGGCCATGCAGGATCTGCAGTGACAGGCCCAGCGCACGATCTTCACCGCACTCTGCCTCGCTCAGAAGATGCGACAGAAGCACGCGCGCTTCGTCGACGCGAAGCTGTGGCTTGCCGCGCCTGGGCTTGCCGATGGGCTTCACGTGCGAAAAGGGATTCGCCGCGATATAGCCACGTTCCACACACCAGGAAAAGAACGCGCGCACATAGCGCAGGCGTGCGCGGTGCGTCGCTGCCGCAAGCTCTCCGGTCATGGCGTCATAGATGGCTTGCGCGTCGCGCGGCTGCACGCTGCACAGGCTGGCGCTGTCGTCGAGGTGACTGCGCAGACGATCGCTCCAGGACTTGATCGAGACCTCGCGCAGTCCCTGCTTTTTCTTCATCGCCAAGAACTCGTCGATCGCAAGGCCGATTGGGCGCTTGGCCTCGCTGGACAGCGATGCGCGCAAGGTCTCGACGACGGCTTGCGCCTCTTCGCGAGACGCAAAGCACTTCGACACGCGCCGATCGCCCTGGTCATAGATCACGCGCCACTTGTCGCGATTCGGGTACGGCCCAAAGACGGCAGGCACTTTGACGGCCATGCTTGCAGTATGGCCGAACAGCGACGGAGAATGGCGAAAATTTACGGCGGATCACACAGGGTTCTGCGCAGTCGAATCGGCGGGTCGGTTCCAGCCAGCCTTGGCCCGCGCAGAGTCTGAAGCACACAGACGCCGCCTTCGCAGTCGGTGCAGACGGTTGGCAGCACAGCCATGACGCGAGAAAGGAGGCCCAGCGCGTGCAGGACGTCATCGATGCGATTCTGCTGGCGCTGCTGTGCTTCCGCGCATCGTCCTAGATGTTCCACTGGGTGGGCCTGATGACGAGGGCGATTCATTTTTTTGTTAAGGACAAGCGAGCGGTTGTGCGGGTCCTCAAAGGCGAAGCAGAGGCGCGGGCCAGAGTCGAGGAGCTAGAGGAGCGGCGACGGCGGCAGGCTGCAGCCAGAGGTGCGTAGGGCCAGACTACGGGGTCAGCATAGAGTCTTGCAGCTCGGCGATGCGCTGGGTCGCATCGCGGAAGCTACCGCGCGAACCCAGCGAGAGCTGGTAGTACAGGATGGCCTCGGCAGCGTTGTTGAGCAGCTCATACGTCGCGCCGAGCTCATAGAACAGCTCGCTGAGCTCGCGTTCGTTGGCCTGCGGCAGGTTGACAGCCTTGGTCAAGGTCAGGATGGCATCGTCGAGGCGATCGAGATCGCGCAAGCACAGGCCAATCATGCGCACCGCGCTGACGCCATACGCGGGGTCGCTAGAGACTTGGTGATAAAGAACCATGGCCTGTTCAAACTTGCCGGCGACACGCAGCGTCGAGGCCAAGGCATAGGCGCGGGGGATACCGCCTTCCTGCCCGGTGCCGGGAAATGAGCTGGGCGGCGGCGGTGGCACGGGTCGCGCAGCCTGGGCGGGACGCTCTTCTTTGATGTCGTTGGGATCGACTTCCAGCGTCGAGCCGCCGATCTCGTCGTGGGCATCGGCGGGCTGTGTCGCGCGGGTCGCGTGGCCTTTGCGGCGACTCTTGCGCTCGGGGGGGCTGGCTGGCTCTGGCTTTTTGGCTTCGGGCGCGATCGCTGGGCCGGTCTTGGTCTCGGCGGGCCGCGAAAGAAGCTCGCCCAGCTTGGCCTGCACGCGCTTGCTGTGGGGATAGCGCTCGCACAGATCGCGCAACAGCGAGCGCGCCGCGTCATAGTTCTGGCTGCGCAGCTGACGGTCGAAGTCCTCAAGCTCGTCCTTGAGCGTGCCGTTGTGATAGGCCATCTCTTCGGCGACTTCTTCGATCTTGCCGATGTCGGGGCTGGTGATGGCAGCCAGCTCATGCAGGCGATCGAGCTGGCTCTGCGCTTCGTCTGCGGACAGTGCTTGCGTCTGCATCAGATCGGTGGGCGGGCGGTGCGTGCGCAGATAATCGCGTAGCTCACCTTCCAGCGAGGTCTCGGCGGTATCGGGCTGCACGAATTCGGCGCTGATGTGCGCCGGATCCTGTGGCTGCTGCAGCAACAGCGACTGCAGTCGCGCTTCTGCCGCGGCGTCCTGCTCGCCCAAGCGCAAGAGATAGCGCAGATAGCGGATCTCTTCTTGCGGGTCGCTGCAGGTCGAAAGCAGCGAGCGCAGCTCTCGCACGGCGTCTTTGTACTTGCGGCGCGCGACATACAGCGTAAGCAGCGGCTTGCGCAGCGTGCGCAGCGATGGGTCGCGGTCGAGCGCATTCGACAGATGGGCGATCGCTTTGTCGACCAGGCCCAGACGCAAGAAAGCCTCGGCATCGACCAAAAGGCGCGTGGACTCGGCATCTTTGGGAGCAGGCGCCGCGCTCTTGCCAGGGGCCGCCCCAGACGGAGACGACGGGCTGCGATGATCGGGAGGCAGCTTGATCATGCGAGGTTCACTCACCGCGCTAGGCGGCTTTAGGACACAGATCCTAGGCTGGCATTGTGGATCGATCGGCGCCCCGAAGTACATCGGCGAAATACCGGCAGCGGACCCTGGTCCGCCGAAGCGGATGGCGCTCGTGGGCCGCGCACGCTGCGGTTCCTGTTTGTCCGCTCGTCCGCTCGCCAATTCATCCGCTCGCTCGCGGGTCACGCGCTGGCATAGATGCAGCGTGATACCGTTTGAACGTGTGGCGCTGGCGCAGACTGCTGCTGCTCTGTGTTGTATGGATTTTGGCTCCATGGCCGGCATCCGCCTGCATGGAAGGCTGGGAAAGCAACCAGTTGTTGTATTGGTCCAGCGACGGTGCGTTGGCCATCTTTGGCTTCCCCGGCGGCGAGTCCATGGAGATCCATCCGACTCGCTATGAAGGATGGAAGTACACAATCACGAAGCGAGGGTCGGACTTTTCGGTGACGCGGATGCGTGTCGCGGCATGCGGCAGCGAGCCCGAGTGGCAGGAAGTCGAGCGCATGCCAGGGCCGCTGACCTTGGAGCAGCTAGAGAAGCTCAAGCTGTTTGAGGGCCGGAAGCTTGTCAGTTGGCTGCCCCCACAGCCGGGCGCCGCGGGGCTGCGGGCGCAATTCCTGCCGCGGAAGCGCTTTGCTGAACACCGCATCGAGATTCGCGATGCCGCGGGGAAGCAGGTTGCCGAGCTGCCGGTGCCCGTCTGGTGTGTGAGTTCCTGCGTGCGAGATGAAGACTGGCAGCGCTGGACCGCGACGGTCCAAAAGCGGGTGATGGTTGCGGATCGAGCGCTGTTCGTCCTGCGCATGGACTTTGTCTGCAACGGCGGTCAGGGCAAGACTCTGTCGATGCAGCGAGTCATTGCCTCGCCGGGAAACGAGCCGCGCCCGCGGCACGGACGATGTCGCGGGCTTTGATCGCGCTCGCACAGGCGGTGGTCGGTGGGTGCGAAAAGTTGACGGCCGCGGACCGAACGAGGCATGTGTCAGGGCATGCGCACGAATGTCTGGTTCTTGTGGTTGGCCGTGGGGCTCGCGGCCTGTGGCGACAGCATCCAGCCCGAGGTCAGCCCACTTGATGGCCTCGCCTGCGTGGGCGGTGTGGAAAAGGTCCCCGAGGGCCTAAAAGCGGTGGACGATGCGGCGCTACTCAACGAAGCGCTGGGCAAGACCGGCGAAGGCAAGCTGTGCGCCGGTCGCGTCTATGAAGCGACAGCCCAGGTGGCCGTATATCGCGTATGGAACCAAGCCAAGAGCTACACCGAGTTCGGCAAGTGGTGGTCCTTGAGCATGCCCAGCGGCACCGTGGCGAGCTATCGCGAAGAGAACGCGATCTGCCCGGAGTGGAGCGAGCTCAATCAGCTCACGCGCTGCACGGTCAAGCTGGGCGCTCGCGTCGTCATCGGCCCCGGTCAAAGCGCAAGCTGTATGGCCATGGTCTATGAAAAGTCGCCGGTCAATCAGGTGTACATGGCCAATGACACGCGCGTCGGCAAGCTGTATGTCGAAGGCTGTACGCAGCTTGGGATGTGGCCGCAGTAGCGTCAGTTTCGACGAGGTACGGATCGGATGCAGTGCGCGTCGCGAAATCGGCTTGGGCAGCGGGCGCTGCATGTCGTGTGGCTGCTCTGCGCGTGCTGGTGTGGCGCGCTTTCCGGCTGCAAAAAGGCCGAGCCAGCGTGGCCGCTGCCGCGGGTGACGCGAATCAGCATCGCGGGACTGCCCGACAGCGTCGATCCCGACCACGATCCGCGGCTGGCGCAGCTCATCGATGCGGCACAGAAAGGACTTCGCCAGGCGGGGGCGACGGTACAGCTGATGCCGACGTCGCCGCAGGTCGCGGACTTTCAGCTACGGCTGCAGCTCAAGGTGCAGGTGGGGCCCGCGGAGGATGGCACGCCCGGTCAGCGTCTGCGTGGGCTGTGCGCCGGTACACTGAGCGCGAACCAAGGCGCAGCGAGTCACCTGTTGAGCGAAGACGAAGGCAAGGCCAAGGCGCCTGCGCTGGCCATCACGAAGTTCGATCACGTCGGCATGACGGAAAAAGATCTGCCGGGCGAGCCGACGGCTGAGCAGGCGATCGCGCTGCTTGTGCGCTTGGTGGAAGACAGCGCCGAGACGCTGGGCCGCGAGCTTGGGCTCTTGCGCATGGACTCGCGCGAGCTGCTTTCGCAGGTGGCGAAGTCAGACGGCGATCCAGCGCTGCGTGGCACCGCGATGCAGATCTTGGGGCGGCGTCGCGAGCGGCTGGCGATTCCCGTGTTGATCGATCTGATCAAGCAGACCGGGGCACACCGCAAGACCAGCCTGCAGCCGACGGCTTCGGGGGCGCCTGCGGATGCCGTGCGGCTGCGCAAGCAAAGGCAGGAAGCCGAGATCCAAGGCGTGCTGCGCGATACGGCGATCGGGGCGCTGCTTGAGATCGGCGATCGCAGCGCCGTGCGACCGCTCTTGGACTCGGTGGCCTTTGTCGACACCGTCGAGATGGGCAAGATCGTGGAAGCGGCGGCGGCGCTGGGGGGGGACGACGCGCGAAACTATCTGCGCTTTGTCGCGCAGAGCCATCCCGAGAAAGCGGTGCGCGATGAAGCCGCGACGGCGCTCAAGCGTCTAGAGAGAAAAGAGGGGGAACCGAGCGCCCCGGCTGCGCCGTAGGACAGAAGCAGGCAGTCAGGCCGCACGTGATACGCTGGGGTGCAGCTCTTGCGCCGTGCTGCCTGGTTTCGCTGCCCATCGTGGAGGACGCCTATGCCCATTCGCCTCGCGCCTCGTTCGCATCGACTGCCCGCCGTGCTGTTGGGGACGGCGCTTTTGGCCACTGCCGCGTATGCCGGTACGCTGGAGCCCAAGGTGGCAGCGCCCACGGGAGCTTTCCCGTTTGAGGAATACGACGCGCTGTTGAAAAAGTACGTCGATGCGCAGGGCCGCGTCGATTACAACGCGCTCAAGGCCAATGACGCGCAGACCGTCGAAAAGCTGTACGCGATCGTGGCAGCGACGGGACCGGACAAGACGCCAAACCTGTACAAGGGCAAGAACGCGGCGCTGGCCTATTACCTGTCGGCGTACAACGTCCTTGTGTGGAAGAACGTCATCGACAACATTCCCAAGCTCAGGCGCGTCGATCAGGGGCTGTATAGCTTCTTTCGCAACCCCGAGTTTCAGGTCAACGGGGCCGATGTCGATCTGGATGATCTCGAAAAGAAGATCATCCGCCCGCGCTTCAAGGACGGTCGCATCCACTTTGCGTTGAACTGCGCCAGCGGCGGCTGTCCCAAGCTGCCGCGCGAGGCCTTCACGCCAGACAAGGTGCAGGCGCAGCTAGACACGGAATCGAAGACGTTCTGCAATGAAAAGCGCAACGTCGACTTTGACCCGACGACCAAGGCGCTCAAGCTGTCGATGATCTTCAAGTGGTACAAGGACGACTTCGGCGGCAGCGATATGGCGACGATTACTTTCATCAACAAGTACCGCGCCGACAGCGCGAAGCTTCCGCCGGACGCCAAGATCGCGTACATCGACTATGACTGGCGGATGAACGACAAGTCGCTGCCCGATCGCTAGAACGGATCGAGCGCGCAGCCAGAGCGCGGCGCTTACTTGCTTGTGGGGCGGGCGTTGCTGTTGGCGGGCTTGTTGCCCAGCTGCCGGCGGCGCTCAAGACCGCGCAGTCGAGCGCGCCAGGCGCGGGCCGTGGCGTTTTCAGGGTCTAGCTGCAGCGCGCGATCCAGGCAGCGCAGCGCTTCGGTATCGTCCTCGGCGTTGTGATGGCAAAGGGCCTGGTTGCTCCAGGTCACGGCGTGCTCGCCAAACAGCTTGAGCGACAGATCGTTAAAGCGAATGCCATCGCGCGGGCGGTTCATCATCAGATAAATGCGCGCTAGCTCGAACGGCAGGTCGCGGCCGATGGGGACGAAGTTGTCAAAGACGCGCTCAAGCATCACGACCAGCTCGCGACGTGTTTGATCGCCTGCGCTGGGCACCAGATCCAAGATGCGCTGCGCGTTGTCGAGAACAACGTTGGGATCAAAGCGCGACAGGCGCAAAAGCGTGAACAGGCCATCCATGCTGAGCGTGCCGCCCGAGTCGCGCACGGCGCTGGCGTGGGTATAGAAGTCATACGGCCCAAAGTCATCGGCGTGCGTGCCATAGGCGAGCAGCGTATCGGCGAACTGCTCGCGCAGAGCGCTGTCGCCGCGACCAAACAAAAGCGCCACGCACTTCAGGCTCTGCTGCAGCTGACTGCCGGCAAGGGCGATGCCTTTTTCTGCCGTCGTATAGCTGGCCAGTGCGTGATAGTTGACCATCGTCGAGATGCAGCCGTGCGACTGCAGATACTGGTCGCTGAGGAAGAACAGCTCTTCTTCTTCCGTGTAGCCCTTGTCCGCCGACAGCAACAGCACGCGATCTCGACTGAGCGCACGCAGGCGAGACAAGCAGCGCAGCGGGCCGATCGGAAACAGCACGTGCGTATCGGCCAGCGCGGCGCGATAGGTTTCCAAGATTCCGTCGAAGACGGGGTCCTGATAGCGCGGCATCGAGCACGGCTTGTAGTCATAGTGCGCGGTGATATCGGCCATGCAGCCGGGATCGGACAGCGGCGGATTGGGACTGGGGTGGCGCAGGGTGACGAGCGCCTCTTGCAGCACGCCGTCGCGGATGCGAAACGCGTCTTGGATCAAGCTGTCGAGGATGTAGTTGGCAAAGACGATGAGCGGGTTTTCCACCTTGCCCGGTAGCAGGCGCTGACCGCTGCGCCGCAGGTGAAGCTCGCTGCTGTTTTCGCCATCGAAGATCGCGAAGTCGAGGACGCCTTCATCGCGAAATGGCGCGAGCGCCACCGACTGTTCCCACGCGGCGAGATTGCTCTCGGCGATGTCGGTCATGACATAGCGAACATCCAGCTCACGCACCGACGAGCTGCGCAGCATCAGCAGGAAGCGGCGCAAGAACAAGAACGACAGCAGGCCATGGCCGGCCGCCATCTCGACGATATAGATGGGCTGGCTGGGGTTTACAAAGCCTGGCACGCGCAGCGCATCGCGCAGAAAGGCGAGCACGATCTGCGCATAGCAGTTGGCAACGAACGGATTGCTCGTGACATAAAAAGGAATCTCGCCGCTCGACCAGGCCGCAGGGCCTTTGTGTTCGTAGTAGCGCCGCGTGAGCTGCCACAGCATCGACTCGGACAGGCGCTTGCCTTCTTCGATGGCGTGACCGACGGGGGCTGCTTCGCCGCCCTCTTCGTGGGCGACCGGCGCAGGGGGCGGCGACGAAGCGGCTGGGACTGCGGCAGAAGACTCAGATGCGTGCGCGGAAGAGGGGGTCTGCGACATGGATGGTTGGCTCATGCGAGATCGTGAAGAATTTTGCGATGTTATCACGAGAAAAAAGCCGGCTGGGCTCGCTGCGATCGTGGTACGCGGCAGGCATGCAGAAGCCCACGCACCTTCATTCTTGGAACGCGGCGCCGCTCTGTGCAGATCGGGGATACCGGCCTTTTCGGGCGCTGGGTTTGTTGATTCTGACTGGCAGCGCTGTGTCCTGTGGCGGTCCGCTTTCGGACAGCGCCGAGGATGAGGCCGTGCAGTCCGCCGCCGTTGAAGCCCTGAGCGCCAGCGCGATTCCGTCGGCCCCGCGAGAGCTGCGCGCCGCCTGGGTGGCGACGGTCTATAACCTCGACTGGCCCTCGCGCAGCACGCTGTCTTCCGCGCAGCAGCAGGACGAAGCGATCCGCATCTGCGAGCAGGCGCGCTCGCTCGGCCTAAACGCGCTGGTCTTGCAGGTCCGTCCGTCGGCAGATGCGCTGTATGCCTCCACCATCGAGCCGTGGTCCGCTTATCTGACGGGCCAAAACGGCAAGGCACCCAGCCCGGCGTACGACCCGCTTTCGTTCTGGGTCGCCGAGGCGCACAAGCGCGGGCTGCTCTTGCACGCCTGGTTCAATCCCTATCGCGTGGCCTTGCCTGGCACGGCGGCGGGCATGGCTGCCAATCACATCAGCAAGCGGCGACCCGACCTGGTGCGCACCGTCGGCAACTATCTGTGGATGGATCCGACCGCTGCCGATACCAAGAGCTACACCATCGACGTGATTGCCGATGTCGTCCGTCGCTATGACATCGATGGCGTCCACATCGACGACTATTTTTATCCGTACCGCTCGTATTACCCGGCGGGCGGCGACTTCCCGGATGACGCCAACTGGAACGCGTACAAGGCCGGCGGCGGCACGCTGAGTCGCGCCGACTGGCGTCGCGATCACGTGAACCAGCTCATCGAGCGCCTGTATCAGCGCATCAAGTCGGAAAAGCGCGGCGTGCTGTTTGGCATCGCGCCGTTTGGCATCTGGCGACCGGGCCACCCACCCGGCATCGTCGGGCTCGACTCGTACAACGAGCTGTATGCCGACTCGCGGCGCTGGCTGAACAGCGGCTGGCTGGACTATTTCGCGCCGCAGCTTTACTGGCCGATCGCGCCGGCCGCGCAGAGCTATACGGCGCTTGTCGACTTTTGGCGCGCTGAAAACAAGCAGGGCCGACACCTGTGGCCCGGCTTGGCCACCAACCGCGTATCCGACGGCAGCTATCCCGTGCGCGAGATCGAAGATCAGATCCGCGAGACGCGCCGTCGCAGCGGCGCGACCGGCAACATCCATTACAGCTACAAGGTCTTTCCGCGAAACCCTGGAGGGCTGACCACGACGCTGCGCAGCGGCTTGTATGCGCAGCGCGCCGTGGTGCCGGCCGCGCCTTGGCTCGACAGCACTGTGCCGTCTCGACCGACGGTCAGCGGCCTGCGCGAGGGCAGCGGCTATACCCTGCGCATCGAGCCCGGCAGCGGTGGCAGCGCGCCGTTTTGGTATGTCGTGTCGAGCAAGACGGCCAGCGGCTGGAACAGCGACACCATCCCAGCAGCGGGCAGCCCGGTGCGTTACTCGCTGGCCAGCACGACGGGCATCGTCGGCTTGGTGGTGCGCGCCGTCGATCGCCTGGGCAACGAGAGCAGCGCGACCTGGGCCACCCCGCGGCCTTAGAAGCGTATCGTCTGAAGAGAAGGACGAAGATCGCTTAGACTGAGACAGCTTTTGCGATAAAGCGGTCTCAGGTGAAGAAGCGATGAATCTAATTATTGGGGTATCGCTGATCTCTTTGTTTGTTGTGTGGTATTATTTTCTTCCCTATCCCCGCATACGAAGAGCCTTGGCGCGGCATCTTCGGGTGTCTATCAAAGATGTTCAAGAGGGTGCGATTGTAACGATTGTAGGTCGAGTAAAATTTGGCGATAAAATTCTTCAGGCGCCTTTTTCAAAGGACCAATGCTGCTATTATCATTTATCTGTTGATCAATACAGAGGCGAGACAGGCGATATAATAATAAATGAAACACGGGGTATAGATTTTTATGTTGAGGACGATACTGGCCAAGCACTTGTCGCGCTATCGCGCGAATCTGATATTGCGGTCATAGCTGCGGCGCGAAAAGCGCAGCATCACTCGAATGCCTCTGCAGAAGAAGAAGATCCCGCGGTGATGGCATTTTTCGCCAGTCGCGGCATCCCTGCTTCAGAAGCGCCTAACACGCGTCTAATCGAATCCACGATAACAAACGATGAGATCGTTGCCGTGATCGGGCAAGGTTCTTGGGAAGATGCACCCAGGAAAGGCGAAGCCACGGGTCCGAACGGACGGCGTTGTCTGGTATTCCACACGACACCAACGATATTCATCACGACGGATCGTGAGCTCCTGCGCGAGGCTGGCTTGATTCTGGAAGAGGACCATTCACGGTGGCCATTTTTGCCAATGAACTGCCAATTCTGCGGTGCTGCGATTCCGACGCGTATCATCGATTTTGGCGCACTGCAGGCGCGCTGTCCAAAATGCGATCTAATATCGCAACTTCCAAAAAAGAAGTAATTTCAACTGGGGCGATATTTAGAAATTAATTGGCGGACATGGACGCGCTCTTCTGGACGGGGATCTCGGTCGCTGAATCGGTCGAGGCGATGCGGATGCCTCGCTTTTCGCAGACCAGGATCAGGTACCCGCGCTCGGCGCTCTTTAGACAGTCATAGGCTGCCTGCGCAAGCGTGCGGTCGCCGGTTTGACAGGCCGCGGCCCCAATGATGCGCCAGGCCCGCAGCGGGCTGTCCGGCAGAGCGGTTCGAGCCATGCGAATCGCTTGGCTGAAACGACCTTGGCTGTACTCGGTCTGGGCCTGCGCGAGCACCATGTCCAGCAGCTCTGGGTTTTGCCGGCCAGCGCCCGCCGAGCGCTTGCGTGGGGGCGACTCACCAAGACAGCTCAGCTTGGCGGCGGGTCTCGGGTGCGTCGCAGGCTTGCTGCTTGGCGACTTGCTGCTGGCCTTGGTTTCGTCTTCTTTTTCCGACGCGTGTACTGGTTCGCTGGGGACCCGCAACGGGACGGGCGCGGTCACGCTGTCTGCGCTGCGTTGGCTCAGCGCTTCTTCCGTCATCGAAGCCACAGACGTCGGCGGGGAAGACACGAGCGCGGGAACCTGCACGCTGCGTGGTCCGCGCAGACGCACCAGCACAAAGCCGACGCCGACGGCAAGAGTCAGGGCCGACAGCGCCCAGCCCAGCCAGCGGTTGTGCTGGCCCCACAGGTTGCTGCTCGACCCGGTCCAGGACCACCGCGGGTTTGACGACTGGGACGGCGCCAGCTCTTGCGTCGAATTGGCGCTGTGGGCGGCAGGCGGCAGGGCAAGCAGTGGCTGCGTGCGACGGTCGGCGGCGATGGCTGCTTCCAGCCAGGCAGAAAACGCACGAACCCCGGCCGGGCGCTGGCTGGGCTGATCGGCCGTGGCAGACTCGATCAGCGGCAGAAAGGCCGACGGACAGCCCTGCTGTCGCGCGAAGTCCAGCCCATGAAAGATCGCCACACGCGGCAGAGGCCGACCGTACAGCACGCACAGCAAGGTCATGCCCAGGGAATACACATCGCTGCGCTCGTCGGCGCGCCGCGCATCCTCGTGAACCTCGGGCGCCGAATAAAGCAGCGTCCCCATGGCCACGCCCGAAGCCGTGCCGCCCGTACTGTCGTCGGCCGAGACCAGATCAAAGTCGGTCAGTCGCGCGCTGCCGGTGCCATCGAGCAGGATGTTCGTCGGCTTGATATCGCGGTGAATCAGGCCGCGCTGGTGGGCATACGCCAAGGCCGACGCCGCCTGCAAGAGCGCCTGCAGGGCCTGGGGGCGCTCGACGCGGTCTTCGCGCATCGCGCGCTCTAGATCGCCGCCGTGTACGTATTCCATGACGAAGTAATGAAATCCTTCGTGCTCGCCGGGCGGCTCAAGGACATGGACCAAGTGCGGGTGCGAAAGCTGCATCAGCACGCGGGCTCCGCGATAAAAGCGCTCGATGCTGTTGGGGTCTTCGCGTCGACCGTGCAGCACCTTCAGCGCCACCAGGCACTGGCGACCGCGGTCGAAGGCCAACCAGACATCGCCATAGCCGCCGTGCCCGATGCGCTGCTGCAAGATGAAGCGCTCGTCGAGGATTTCGCCCTCGTTGAGGCGCGGACCGCGGCGAAGCTCTTTTTTGATCGCGGCGATCTCGGCGTTGCGGACCGACAGGTCAAGCGGCTGTTCCGCGCTGGCGGCCTCGCTGCTCAGGCGGTCGCGCTCAAGCAGCAAGGCTTGCAGCCGCGCGCTCAGCGCTTCGGACGCGCACTCGCGGGCATAGCCATGGGCCGACTGCAGCTGCGCCAAGCGCTCGTGGACCTCGTCAGCGTCACAGATCCGGGTCAGCGCGGCCAAGATGTCGTCGGGCCGGGCCTGCGCCAGAAGCAGGTTGGTGCGGCTGGTGCGATCCATGCCGGTGGCGAAGCGCTGATTGACGCGGGGGAAGTGATCGATGCACAGCGCGTCGAAGTCAGAAGCCACGGGCAGCAGCACGTCGAGCAAGCTGCGCAGCGCCCGTCTGGTGACTTCGCCCGGCATCAGAATTCATCCTAATACGAAGCCCGCGTCGCTGGACGCGCGATCTCCTTCGACGCTGCGCGAGCCAAAACGCGTCCGCAGCGCAGCGCCAAAAGCGCGGCGAAAAAAAGTACACTCGCCCCATGAAGACGCTCGACACCGTCCTGCAAGAACATCGCACGTTTCCTCCGTCGCAAACGTTCACGGAAAAGGCGCGGATCGATGCGGCCGGTCTTTCTGCTCTGCATGCGCAGGCCGAGCGCGATCCGGTGGCGTTCTGGGCCGAGCAAGCGCGCGAGCTTTTGCTGTGGCGCACGCCGTTTACGCAGACCCTGGATGAAAGTCGCGCGCCGTTTGTGACGTGGTTTGCCGACGGTGAGCTCAACCTGACTGAGTCGTGTCTGGACCGCCATTTGGCAACGCATCGGCGCAACAAAGCGGCGCTGATCTGGGAAGGCGAGCCGACCGAGCGCGGCGTCGAGTCGCGGGTGCTGACCTATTTCGAGCTTCACCGCGAGGTCTGTCGCGCCGCCAATGCTCTGCGCACGCTGGGGGTCAAGACCGGCGACCGCGTCGTGATCTATATGCCGATGATTCCCGAGCTTGTCATCGCGGTCCTGGCTTGCGCTCGTCTGGGGGCGACGCACTCGGTGATCTTCGGCGGCTTTTCGGCCGAGGCGATCCGCGATCGCGTGCAGGATGCCGGCGCCACCTGCGTGCTGACGGCCGATGGGGGTTATCGCCGCGGCAAGGTGATCCCGCTCAAGCAAAACGTCGACGAGGCGCTGCATAGCTGTCCCGGCGTCAAGCACGTCGTCGTCGTGTCGCGCGTGGGCTGCGATGTCTCGATGCACGCGGGCCGCGATCACTTCTGGGCCGATCTTTTGCGCGGGCAGAGCGCACACTGCCCCGCCGTCGCTGTGCCCGCCGAACACCCGCTGTTCATCCTGTACACCAGCGGCACCACGGGAAAGCCCAAGGGCGTCGTGCATTCGACGGGCGGCTATGGCACGCAGGTGGCGTATACAACCCGCCATGTCTTCGATCTGCGCGACGAAGACACGTACTTCTGCACCGCCGACGTCGGCTGGATCACTGGCCACTCGTACATCGCGTATGGGCCGCTTCTGCACGGCGCGACGGTGCTGATCTATGAAGGCGCACCCGACACGCCGCACCGCGGTCGCCTGTGGGAAATCTGCGAGCGCTGGGGCGCGACGATCTTGTACACCGCACCGACGGCGATTCGGTCGTTTATGCGCTGGGGCGACGAGTGGCCCAAGCGCCACGATCTGTCGAGCCTGCGTCTGCTTGGTACCGTCGGAGAGCCCATCAACCCAGCGGCCTGGCTGTGGTACCACGAGACCATCGGCCAAGGTCGCTGCCCCATCGTCGACACCTGGTGGCAGACCGAGACCGGCGCGATCATGGTGTCGCCGCTGCCGGGGGCGACGGCGACCAAGCCTGGATCGTGTACGCAGCCCCTGCCTGGCCTGTCCGTCGAGGTCATCCACAAAGACGGCACGCGCTGCCAGCCTGGCCAAGGCGGCTTTCTGGTCATCAGTCGGCCGTGGCCGTCGCAGCTTCGCACGGTCTGGGGCGATCCCGAGCGCTATCGCAAGACCTACTTCGGCGACATGTTCATCGACGGCAAGCCCGTGTACTTCACGGGCGACGGCGCGCGGCTCGACGAAGACGGCTATCTGTGGGTGGTCGGCCGCGTCGACGATGTGCTGAACGTCGCCGGCCATCGCATCGGTACCGCGGAAGTCGAGAGCGCCCTGGTCTCGCACCCCGCCGTGGCCGAGGCTGCCGTGGTTGGTCGCCCCGACGAGCTAAAGGGTCAGGCGCTGGTGGCGTTTGTCACGCTGCGCGCTGGCTCGGCACAGCGCAGCGATGCCCCCCTTTCTGCGAGCGAGGCCGCCGCCGAGATCCTGCGCAAGCACGTGGTCAAAGAGATCGGCGCCATCGCCCGTCCCGACGAGATCCGCTTTACCGAGGCGCTGCCCAAGACCCGCTCGGGCAAGATCATGCGCCGCCTGTTGCGCGAGATCGCCTGCTCGGGTCGCGCCCGCGGCGACGTGACGACGCTTGAAGACATAGCCGTCCTGGAACGCCTATCTGCCCAGCACAGCGATGAGGAATAAGCCCGCCTGAAACCGCTCTTATTGGATTTTATGAAGATATATTAGGGCGTCGGATCCGGGGACCACGGTTTCAACACAGGCGCCTGCTTGCGATACTCGGCGATGGCCTGGGTGCGCGCCTGTAGTTCGTGCTGCAGGTGCCGACGCAGCGCGGCCTCTAAGCGCGGGTCGAAAAAGGCGTGTGCGCTGTACGTCTCGCTGGGCTCGAAGCCTCGCGCGATCTTGTGCTCGCCGCCAGCCCCGCCTTCAAAGATAGCCACCTTTCGCCGAATGCATTCGTCAATGCTGTGGTAATAGCAAACATTGAAATGTAAAAATGGATGTTCTTCAAAACAACCCCAGTATCGCCCATAGAGGCGAGGCGTCCGCCCTGGCGGTCCGTCGGCTTCGGCCCCGCCGTGCGATGCGACGTTGAAGGCTCCGGCGATGACGTGGCCATTGCGCTCGGCGACGACGAGCTCGACGACGTGGGGAAGGCTGGAAAACAGCCGACGATAAAACGCCTGGTTCAGCCAGCGCCGCCCCCAGATCAGCTTTTCCACCGTCGAGGCATGCAGCGCGTGGGCCAGATCGGCATACTTTCGCGGATCGCGCGCAATCTCGTCGCCGCGCAGGGTGTATAGCGCGATGCCTTGGCCCTGCGCCGCGCTGCGCTCGCGCTTGAGCGCATTGCGCCGCTTCGACGAAAAGCGGGCATAAAACTCCTCGGGCTGGCGATAGCCGGGGTTGCGAAAGTGATACTGAAACGCGACGCGCGGGATCAGCCCCTGGTGCGACAGCTCGTGCAGCTGATGTTCCGTCGGAAACAGCACATGCATGGACGCGATGCCCTGCTCGTGGCAGAAGCGCCGCGCCGCGCCCAGCAGGGCGGAAACAATCGGTGCTCGTTCGGCGGGTGATAGCGGGCCGGGCAGAAGCAGGCGTCGCCCGGTGACCGGCGTAAACGGCACGCCAAAGACCAGCTTGGGATAGTACGGAAGACCAGCGCGCTCGGCAGCCGCGGCCCAGTCCCAGTCGCGGCTGAAGTCGCCGTCGCTGTCCTGCTTGATATAGGCGGGGGCCACAGCGACCAGCGTGCGCCCGGAATAGACGGCAAATGGACAGGGCAGAAAGCCGCGCGCTGCCACGGCACAGCCGCTCTCTTCCAGGGCCGCAAGAAAGCGCCAGTCGACAAAGGGGTTGTCGGCGTCGCCCACGGCGTCGGCGGTGGTGATGAGCTCATTCCACGCGGTCTGCGGCACGGCCTGGATACTGTGCTCGATGCGAACCGAAAGCTCGCTCATGACACCGACCAGCTTCCTCCATCGGCGAGGCAGGCGGCATAGGCGGAAAGAAGCTGCTGCGTGATCGGGCCGGGCTGCCCTGGGCCAAGCGGCTGATCGTTTAGGCGCGTCACCGGCACCAGGCCGCGCACGCTGCTGGTCAGGAAGGCTTCATCGGCGCGCTCGGCATCTTCGGCGGTAAAGCGCGCTTCGCGGGTCGGGATTCCGTGCTGCTGCGCCATGCGCAAAACGACCGCTCGCGTGATCCCCGAAAGCAGTCCCAAAGACAAAGGCGGCGTCATCAGCACGCCGGCCCGCACAATGAAAAAGTTCGAGGACGCGCCCTCGGTAATGGCGCCTTCGGCATCGCACAAAAGCGCTTCGTACGCCTGCCGCTTGCGCGCCAGATGCAGCGCCATCACCGACGGCAAATAGTTGCTCGACTTCGCGGCAGGCAGCATGCGCACGCCGCAGTCGGCTGGGGTCACCGTGGCCAGAGCCACACCGCGCTCGTACAGCGCCGGCTCGGGCAAGCGCAGCGACTTGCCCAGCACGACCAGCCGCGGTGCGTCAGCGACTGCTGGATCCAAGTCGAGCGGCCCGCTGCCGCGCGTCACGATCAAGCGCAGATAACACTCGCTTTCGGCGAACTGGTCGACGACGGCGCGACACGCCATGACCAGCGCGTCACGATCGGGAAGCGTCATGGCAAGCAAGCGCGCTGACTGTTCCAAGCGCGCCAGATGCTCGGCAAAAAACAGCGGACGGCGCTGCGCGGTGCGCGTCACTTCAAAGATGCTGTCGCCGTACAGAAAGCCGCGATCGAGCACAGGCACCCGCGCCTCGCTCGCTGGCAGGAGTTCGCCATCGATCCAGATCCAGGCATCGACAGCTGGCATACGTTCTTGCATCACACAGCCCCCAACAAGCGCAGCAGGCGCTGATAAGCCACCGACAGCGCGGCGATCGGCACGGACTCGTGGGCCTGATGCGCCTGCGCGGTCTCTCCCGGACCAAAGTTTACGGCCGGAATCCCCAAGGCCGTCAGGCGCGCGACATCGGTCCATGCCTGCTTGGCTTCCACCGTCAGGCCCTCTTGTTCGATCCAGGCGGCAAGGCGCGGCTCGTCCAAGCAGACCGCTCCGGGAGGCGCCTCGTCGACGATCTCGATCTGATACGGACCGCAGGAATGAATCAGCGACAACAGAGCGGCCCGCGCCTCGGCCAGGCTGCGGTTTGGGGCAAAGCGCTGGTTGATGTTCAACACAAAGCGATCCGGCACGACATTGCGCGAGTTTTCGGTCAGAGCCTGCGTCGCGGTCGTGACTTCGTAAAACGGCAGGCCACCGACCTGCACTTCGTTTCGCGGCAAGCTCGAAAGACGCGACAGCAAGGGCAGCGCGGCATAGATCGCGTTGTGTCCTTGCCACGGTCGCGCGCTGTGGGCTCGCTTGCCCAGCGCCGTTACGCGCGCCTGCAACCCACCGATGCAGCCGGCTTGGATGACGCCATCGGTTGGCTCAAGACACAGAGCCAGCGCGACATCGCGCAGCGCTGCCGAGGCACAGATCGGCAAGATGCCGCTGCGCTCGGCGGGGCCTTCTTCGTGGTCGTAAAACACGCACAGCAGGTTGACCGCAAAGCGCTGCGGGGCCGCCAGCAAGGCCAGCATCACGGCCAGGCCGCCTTTCATATCGCTGGCGCCACAGCCGAACACGCGACCGCTCGCCTCGTCGATGCAAAGCGGCTGCTGACTGGGCGGTGCGGGCGTGACGGTGTCGCTGTGTCCGACCAGCGCGATCCACGGCCCTTCTGGCACATCGGCGCGGCGGGCCAGCAGCGAGAGCCCGATGCGCTCGACGCGGACACCAGGCATGGCTTGGCAGCGACTGGTTAGCTCGTCGGCAATCGCCGCCTCCTGCCCAGTGACGCTGGGAATGCGACAGAGCGCAAGCGTGGTCTCGGCCAAGCTGCGCGCGGGATCTCGATCGGCCATCGTGCTCTCTTTCTGCGCGAGCCGCGCTTGCGGATCCGCGGTGCGCTCGCTGCGCTCGTGGGCGTCTGCTCAGCCCATGGGCTGCCTGGTTCTGCCGAGCCGCAGCGACATCCGGCGCGACCTGCGAACGCGCGTTCAGACCGGCACTTCAAACGTGCGCAGCGCTTCGTTGAGCGAGGTCTTCTGGTCCGTCGATGCTTTGCGCTGCCCGATGATCAGCGCGCACGGGACATGGAACGTACCCGCCGGAAAGCTCTTGGGCCAGGTGCCAGGGATCACCACCGAGCGCGCCGGCACACGACCGCGCAGCACCACGGGCGTCGAGCCTGTGACATCGACGATCGACGTCGATGCGGTCAGCACCACGTTGGCTCCGAGCACCGCTTCGCTTTCGACCACGACCCCCTCGACCACGATGCAGCGCGAGCCGATGAACGCACCGTCTTCGATGATCACGGGACGGGCCTGGGGGGGCTCTAGCACGCCGCCGATCCCCACGCCGCCGGCCAGATGAACATTGCGGCCGATCTGCGCGCAGCTTCCGACGGTGGCCCAGGTGTCGATCATCGAGCCGCTGCCGACATAGGCGCCGATGTTGACATAGCCCGGCATCAAGATGACGCCCGGCTCAAGAAACGATCCGAAGCGCGCGACACCAGGCGGCACCACGCGAATCCCAGCGGCGGCGAGGTCGCGCTTGACTGGCACCTTGTCGTGAAACTGCAGGCCGCCACAGTCGATGGGTTCGAGCGGGCGCAGCGCAAAGTAAAGAAGGATCGCCTGCTTGACCCAGACCTGCACCTGCCAGGCTCCATCCTGCTTCTCTGCGACGCGCAGGCGGCCGGCATCCAGATCGGAAAGCGTCGCCATCACCGCATCGTGAACCTGCGCTCGCAGTGTGGGGTCCGACAAGCGAGCGCGATCGACAAACGCCGCGTCGATCACCGCGCGGCGCGCTTCCAGGTCATTCATCGCCTAGGGCCTCGTTTTTCCCGTCGGAGAGACGATATCAGAAAGGACGTGGCGTAAGCTGCCGAGAGCGCGCTGCCGCAGACTCTCCCAAAAGTCCTGGCCGGGATCAATCTGGCGGTTGAACTGCACTTTCCCGGTATAGGCCGGACTTGCGAACAGCGGACGCAGGCTGTCGTGGACCTGCACTTGATACAGATCGCCGTCGCTCCAGTCGAATGCGACGCGCTCGATCTCGCGACTGCGATCCATCGACAAGGTGCGGGCGTACGGCCGATCGCCGCTCTGCGGATCTTCGCCCCAGCCAAAGCGCCCCGACTGGCTGACGACGCGCGTAAAGCGGTGCGCGGGATCCGACCAGGCCAGCTCATACGAAAACGGACCCGCCATGTCGATGCCCAGCATGGTGCGCGGCGTCCCTGCGCGATAGCTCTTTTCGACGGTGGGCAGCACCACATCCAGGATGTACTGGGCGTATTCGGCTCCGCGCGGCGAGACGCTTGGAAAGCTGGCATCGCGATAGTGCGCGTACAGCGACAAGCGCGCGATCGTCGAGTCAGGGGCGGGCAAGAACACGGCCAACGTCGGCGGAGCCTGGCCTTGATCGGCCAAGGCATACAGCAGGCGGTCATAGCGCCCACGCACCAGCGCATCTTTGCCGTCGTGGATGTACACCGACGGGAACGTCACCATGGATCGCTGGGTATAGCCGGCCGGTAGCTGCACCATGGCCTCGCCCATGCTTAGATCGGCCAGCGTTCCTGCCGGCAGGGGCAGCCGACGCAGACGAGGGCCGGGCTCGACCACACCGGGGGCCAAGGCCACCGAGCGTAGCTCGCCCATGTTGCCGCCGAGCAAGTTGGCGGGATTGGGCGGCAGGAACCCGCCGTTCCACGCCACTTCCAGGTTCAGCGGATCCACGCGCCGCACGCCATCGCGGGCGATCAGATACTCGGATCGCGTCGCCGGAATGGTCAGGGCCCACAGGCGCAGGCGCCCGGACAGCGTCGGCAGCAGGCGATCGTTGACGGCGGTGAAGTGGTTCCAGTCTCCAAGCACTGCGACCGTACGCGCGGGCGCTGGATCCCAGTCGATGAAGGTCCACGTCGCCGCGCGTTCCGGGCTGCTCATGCGACTGACTAGCGGTGTCTCGATGCCTTGCGCGTGCAGGGCTTTTTGCAGGACATCCAAGCGCTGCGCTTGCTCGCTTGCGGACAGCTGATCCGAGCCGCGCAGGGCCGCAATCAAGAGCGCCGCCCCCGCCGACTGATCGCGCTCGGCGTCGACGGCCAGATCGACGTGCAGCCGGCCCGAGTGTGGCTCGAACTGCAGCTCATAACGGGCAGAGAGCGGCGTTGCGACATGGATCGGATGCAGAAGGCGCACATCGTTGGCATCGAACGAGGACGTCGGAAGCGTCGCAGGCGCCATATCGAGCGCGCGGTCGCTGCCCTGGTCGGACTGCGCGGCGCCGATCCAGATGTTGTTACGCGGAGCCGAAAGCTGCAGGGCCAGGTTGCGCCCCGGTAGCTCGACGACGCCGCGATACAGACGGGTAGCGCTGTCCCAGTGCAGAAGCGGGGCGGTCTCATCGTCGCCCCAGTCGTTGTGATCGCCGCTGACGCGCAGCGAAAGCCCATAGAACCGCGGCGGCGGCCCACAGCCCGCAGCGAACCACAAGAGCGCCGACAGCCCCCACAGAAAGGACAGCCGGGCACTTCGCAAGCCCAATGCACCCGAAGCCCACATGGGCTGCCTATACGATCGCGCCCTCAGCAAGTCAAACAATCCCGCGTGTGGCCGACGCCGGGATCCGCGCTACGTCCGCGCGAGCGCACTGCGCAGAAAAAAAGCCCGGCTGGGGATCCCAACCGGGCTTATCTCGTCTGTGCGAAAGGAGGGAGTCGAACCCTCACAGGTGTTACCCCACAGGAACCTGAATCCTGCGCGTCTGCCAGTTCCGCCACTTTCGCGCCGTGAAGCGAACCAGTAGGTACTGCGGATCTCTGCTTTGTGTCAACGCTTTTTTCGGCGCAGCCTAGAGGTTTCTCTCTTCTGTCCGGGTGACGCTGGGCTGCGCTATGCCCATCGTACCCATCGACCTGTCGCAAGGGCCGGGCCCTGCTGGCGCGACGGTGCCGGCCCGCGTCAAAAGCCCGAGAGAGTGGCCAGGCTTTCCTGCGCTTCTGGAGCATTGGGATCCAAGCCGCGCAGCGTGACGCCGCCATGGCCATAGCGGGCCGGTAAGCCAATCAGTGAATTGAACGAATTTTCGGTGATATTGCCACCAGCGATTGTCCAATATTCTTCCGCATTGTGCCAGGCGTGCTGCTCATTTTGATTTAATACATTTTGAATATTGACACGATTTGAGCCTCGGGCATTGTGCAGAACGTGAATGAGTTCATGCAGTAGCTCAATGCGTGGTGGAGTGTAAAATGGATACCGACTGCTGTTAAATGATAAAGATCCGATTAATATCTTACGCAGTGCTTCGTCGACACTTTGATTATTAAATGATAAATGTTGCAGCATGCCCGCGCTGGTGACGCCGTCATCAAACCACACCGGGGCACCGATGTCGCTGGCGGCGCCTCCCCCTTTTACGACCGGCTTGACGCGCTGCTTCGTCGACGGATTCAGGTGGATGGGGGCCGCTCCGGCTTGGCAGAACGGCTGCCCGGCTCCGTTGAACGCCAGCAGGCTTGAGGGCGTCTCTTTCCAGACCACGCGGATGACCACATCGGCATTGGTCAGTGCAAGCTTATTGACCAGCCGCGCACCCACGGCGGCACGCGTCGCGCACTGCAAGCTTAGCATCACAAAGCGGTCCACCGTTTCCAAGAACTGCCGTGTCTTTTTCGGCTGACCGGCCTGAATGCGGATATTGGTAGCCACTGTCGCCATATCGGGACCGCCCGCGTTGATAAAGCGCGGGTGACGGGCATGCTGGGCCGCCAGCAAATACACCTCGTATAGGGTCGAGGCGTATTCAAGAATCTCCTGTGAGCGATCGGTCTGTCCGACGATGGCTTGCTGAATGTTGTACTGGCCAAGCTGTTCACCGATGCGATCGGCGACGAGCGCCTCAAGCGCCATGAGCAGATCGAAGACATCGGTCACGGCGGCCGCGCGATTCAGCAGATCGATGACCTCGCGATGCCATGGAGAGATGTGGTGCTGGACAAACCACGGAGTGTGGCGAAGCAGCTTCCTAATCTTGGCGACAAGCTGGTGGACCATGTTCTGCCCCCGCCGCAGAGTCGGCAGTCGTCATTGTAAGTGGTGTGGGGCGGGGGTGGATCCGCGTCGACAAGCTGCGGGGATTGTGGCTTTTTTGCGGCGAAGAGCGGCCTGTCGCAGGTAGGAAGGCGGTCGCTTAGCGGTGCGTTTCGCCCCAGGCGATCGGGATCGCTTGATAGCAGCCAAGCTCGGCATGCCGGACACAGCGACCAGGCTGCGACACCGCCAGCTGTCCGTCGACACAGACCAGGGCTGAAGCGGTCTCGGGCAGCACGTCGAGAAGCGGTGACTGCGATTCGCCGGCCCGGACCGCACAGCCCAAGCGCCGCAGACCGCCGTCTTCGCCCAGCGCGAACGATCCATGACGGCCGGCGATGGCCAGCGCATGTCCACGCGGGGCCCATTTCCACGAAGGAGCCTGCAGAGGCGGCGTCTGCGCAACCTCTGCCGTGCGCTGTGCATCCCATACGACGACCCGCCCAGCCTGCACAAAGGCGATGCGCTGGCCATCGCGCGCGACCGTGGCAGGTCCCAGGGACCCTTCCGATGCGTCGAGCACACCGACGGGCCGCGCTGCGCTTCCGTCCAGCGGAGCGAGCCACAGGTTCCGCCCCGCGCGCATCCACAGCCCTCGCGCTGAGGCGTCGAGCGTACGAAAGCGGCGAAAGTTGTCGTGGGTGTCAACGCCCAGGGGCAGCGCGCCCTGTGGTCCCACGCGCCCGACGGAGCCATCGCGCAGATCGACGGCCAAGACGCGATCGAAGACGAAGTGACCGCCATGCGCCGACTGCCGCCCGATGACCAAGAGCACATACGAAGTGCCTTCTATCGGGTACGCTCCGTCGACCACGATGCCGAAATGGCCTTGCATATCGTTGGGAAAGCGGAAGGGCAGGGGACGGCCATCCAGCGACAGACCTTCACCGGCCGAGACGCGCAGTGTTCGCCCCGCGTGATGCAGCGTGTGGTCATCCGAGGCCGGCCGTTCCCCCGCTGCATCCAGGCGCGTCTGGGTCCACAGACCAGCCGTGGTCTGCCACCACACGGCGCCGCTGGAATGCCGCATCACCCTGGCTCTTTTGGGCACCAGCACCGTCTGCGCGCCAGGGCGAAACCACAGCAGGCTGTCAACCTGCTGCGCGATCAAGTGGGTGCCGTCCAGCAAGAACGCAGAGCCGGTGATGGCGCTGGGTCCCCAGGGCGCGGCCGTTCCGTCGAGCAAGCGCCATGGATCGGACTCGGACTCGCGCCAGGCGGCGCTGCTGCCGTCGACGCTGCGCACCACCTGCAGGCGATGCGCGGCAAGCACTTCGCCCCGCATCGCGCGGTGGACTTCGTAGCCTTCGACGTCCACCACCCAGGGCGTGCGTCGCCAGGCCGTGCCGTCGGCCAACAGAGCCACCACGGCGCTGCTAGTACGAGCCTCCTGCGAAAGCGGGGGCAGGGCGACATCGAGGACCGATTGCTGGCTTCCAATAGGCAGCGCTCGCAGCCTGCCATCGCCACCCACGACCCAGTTCTTGCCGCGCAGATTCACCGCCCATCCGTCGACGGTGGCCGAGCCAAATGCAACGTCCCGCAGGATCGGCTGGGCAGCCCCCAAGACAAAGACATCGCGGGTGTTATCGCGGCGCTTCACAAGCACCAGCGCCGAGTCCTGAAAGACATCGATGCGCTCGACGAGGTCTTGAGCCGAGAAGCGCTGCCGCACCTGCTCGTGCGTCCCGTCTAGATCGCGCTCTAGCACGGTGGATCCGCGCACAAACAGCAGCGAGCGGCCCTTGCGCACGGCAGCCCCGACGCGGCTGTCGCAAAGAGGCAAAAGCGGTCCGCCCGGACGATAGCGGTACACGGCATACGGCCGGTCTGCCCCGACATACAACGAAAGCACCGCGTCATCGCCGACCGGATCGGCGCGCACCACCGATGCTCCTGGCATGTGCTCGGCCACGTTGAGCCACGGTTTTCCGTCGCGCAGGATGCGGGCATGCGACGTCTGATAGGCCAGCAAGAAGTGCGGTGTGGGGATATCGCGACGCAGCGCCAGGCGCGCATCGATCCATGCGGGCGCTGGATAGCGCTGCGGAATCCGATCTGTCGGGCTTGTCCCGCTGTCGGCGCGAGCCAGTGCCCCCGAATCGTCCACCAGGACGAAGAGCACCCAAGCCCGCAGCGTGTGCCGCGGCATGCCGACTCGCTTATTCCACATAGCCACGAGGGTACACCGATGCGCTGCCAGAGAGCGCACGCGGCTCATGTTCGGGGGCATGCTCGCCTGTCTGGCCAAGCGATGCCGACGGGTCGGAATCGAGCGCGGGCGAGGTCGCGCATCAGGCCGCGTTCCTGCCGCTCTGTGAGCCTCTGTGAACCTAGGAATCGGCCTTCCACGCGCTGGCTTCACTGGCTGTTGCCGACGGTGAAACAGTCATCGGCAGAAACTCTTGGGCCGCTTCTGCCGCGCCTTCTTCGCGCGCCTGTCGACGCTGCGGAAGCGAGCGCCGCACGATGTAAAGCGGCCGGCCTTTTGAGTGCTCGAACAGCTTGGCCAGATACGCGCCCTGCATGCCGATGGCCATAAACAAAAGGCCGGAAAACAGCGTCAGGAAGGCCAGGCCCGACAGCCAGCCGCGCGGTGTGCCCTGCGGCAGCGTGATGAACTGGAACAGCCCCCAAAGCACATACAGCGCAGCGCCGGCAAACAGCGGCAGGCCCAAGAAAAGCGGCCACTTGAGCGGCATCGTGCTGTGCGAAAACAGCCCGCTCGACGCCAAGCGCCACAGCCGACGCAGGTTGTACTTCGATGTCCCGGCAACGCGCGGCGCCACTTCATAGTCGAGCGTCACCTGTCGAAAGCCGACCCAAGCCACCAGGCCGCGCAGAAAGCGGTGGGTCTCGCGACAGCCTCGCAGGGCATCGGCGACCTCGCGCGTGAGCAGACGAAAGTCGCCGACATCCGGCTCGGTCGGCGTGTCTGAGATGCGCGCCATCAGCGCATAAAAGCCGCGAGCCAGCGCGGTCTTATACGACTCGCGCTGGTGGCTGCTGCGCTTGCGCATCAGCACGACATCGGCGCCCTGTTCCATCGCCGTGAGCATCGCCACGAAGTACTGCGGCGGGTGCTGCAGGTCGGCATCCATCGTGATCAGCACATCGCCCTGCGCCGCGTCGATGCCCGCGGTGATCGCCATTTGATGACCAAAGTTTCGCGAGAGCTGCACGACGCGCACCGGCAGGCCGCGCGCCGCCAAGCCATCGATTTTTTCCACCGTGCGATCGCGGCTGCCGTCGTCGACCAGGACGATCTCCCAGGTCTTGCCGTGGGCAGAAAGCAGCTGGCGAAGCTGCTGATCGACGGTCAGGACAAACGACTCGATGCCCTGTTCTTCGTTATAGGCCGGAGCCACCACCGAGAGGTACGGCACTCCATCGACGGGCAGGTCCGCTGCGGATGGAGCCGTCGGACGCGAGCGCAGGTCGTGGGCGCGATCGGGTCCCTGAATCGACATGGAAGAGGATGCGGTGGGCAATGGGTTCCTCAGAGCACGTGGGGGGTTTGCGAGACGCGCCTGCATAGCACAGCCAGCCTGGAGCGCAGCACCCATCCCGCGCTTCTCCGGCCTGACGGCGGGTCGGTGGAGTCACTGCGAAATGGATAAAATGGATAAAATATATAAATTAAAATTTATATAAATTAATAGTCCGCTTTGTATGTTGCAGATAACGCGCTTGCCAGGGAAGCCCTCGGAGGCCTGTGTGCGAACCTAGACCGCGGGAAACCACAGCGGACAGGCATAGCGAATCGTCAGCTCTTCCCCGGCCGCGATCGGGCGAAGCGCGACCCAATCGATCAGTCCCTGATCCAGGTGGCGTCGGTATTCCGTGTTCGGCACGTCCGCGTGATTGGCCAGGCTCAGGCGACCCATCACCACGGCTTCGCCGATCTCGTCGGAAAGTGGCCAGGCGAACAGATAGTCGCTGAGCTGGGTCTGTCGGACCAGCTCAAGCTCGCTTTCGGGCATCGCCAAGACCGCGGTTCGCTCGATCAGCGCGCCGCTCTCGATCGGCTGCGTGGCGAAGATGCCGCGTCCTTTGCCGGGTACCTCGCGTATTTCCAAGGGGCTGTCCGTCACCTGACTCTCCGTGGCGATGCGCGCTGCCTCGGTCGCGCGCGGGCGATGCTGGATAGATGAATAGAATCCGCATGGTACCGCGCAGCGATCGGGCCTGAAAGAGCTTCGTACGGACCCGGTTTCTGGCTTGGCGACTGCCGACTGGACACCGCCGAGCCGTTGCTAGGGCAGCGCCCGCAGACGGCGGACTTCTTCTTCCCAGGTCTTGCACGTTGGGTCGCTGGCGCATGCCCCGTGCGTGCCGGACTTTCCGCCATTGTGCCCGATGATGTAGGTCTCGGACTTGGGCAGGCCGGCGGCTTCGTACGCCGTGATGTCCGTCGAGGCATTGCCATACGCGCCGCGCACGACGAAGCCCTGCGCCCGCAGCGAGCCCAGGAAGGCGGCCTTGTACGCCGCGACGCCCATAGGCAGCGCGTCGCTGTTGCGATCCGTCGTGTGCAGCGGGCCGAGCGGCATGCGCTGACCGGCGAGCCACTCGCGGCTGATCTTGCTCAGCCAGTACGGCCGCCCCGTCAGAAACACGGGCAGGCTGCCCAGGCGCACGCGCTCTTCGACTAGCTCGCGGGCAAAGGGATGCGGCACGGGCGTATAGGTGCCGCGCAGGATCGGCTCGAACAGGTCGGTGATGACGTCCTTGACCAGCTCCATATCGGATGTGGTCAGCGTGCCATCGATGTCAAAGACGGTAAGCTGCGCGCCGGCTGGTGGCACGAACAGAAAGCCGGTCGCCTGCGTCGCATCGCCGCGTACGACCATGCGCAGCGCATAGATGCCAGGGCTGGTCGCCGCCGTTACGCGAATGCGCGCCCGTCCGTCGCGATCGGTGAGCGCCGTGCCCAGCGAGCGCCACGCCGAGCAGTCGTGCAAGAAGAGCTGAACCTGCTCGTCTTCCAGATCTTTCGAGATGGTGCCGTACGCAAACTTGCCCTCGACCTGCACGCTGCTGCCGGGCGCGACGACCAGATCCTGCAGCGAGTGCCCGGCTGGTCCCAGCGCGATCACGCGACTGCCGAAGTGACGAAAGCCGGACTTCGCGGGCGGAATGAACCCAGCCTCGCAGCGGGTAAGGCCCTGCTGCCGCTGCCCCAGCGCGGCTTCGTCTGCGGTTGGGTCGGGCTCTGCGCCACCCAAAAGCCCGTCGGGTTCGACCCCGCCACAGGCGCTCCAGAAAACGGACAGAGCACAGGCCAAAAACGTTCGCGACCAGGACTGCAGGCGTGAGCAGGAATTGAGCATGGGGGTCTCCTTTGGGCGTCGGGTGGATCGGCGCTGCATGTGGCGGGCAGCGTATGCGTTTCTGTGGCGTGCGGCTATCTGCGATCTGCTGCGACCGGGGCCTGACAAAAGCGCAAACGACGGGCTCCGGCTGGGGGCGACTTGTCGTACTGTGTGCTGCCTCGCGACGGTTCGAGGTGCCGGGCAGGCGCGGTGCTCGCGTCGGACTTGGCCGTTCCACAGACACACGGAGGCTCTCATGAACACGCTCTTGGCTCGCGTTGCTCTTGTCACGGCAGTGGCCTTTGCGCCGACGCTGGTCTTGGCTGCAGAAGGCGGCAAGGACGAAAAGAAACCCGCCGAAAAGACCGACGGCAAAAAGGCGCCACCGAAGAAAGAGACCAAGGAAGAAAAGAAAGCCCCGCCCGCAGGCGGCTGGTAAGCGACCGCGGCGGTGGCCAGGTCGCGCCGAGGCTGCGCCGCAGCGCTGGGCTCGCTGGGCTGCCGCCGCTCTGCCCGCTAGAAAGAGCACGCATGCAGATCCAGATCCGTGTCCTTTATTTCGCGCTGCTGCGCGACCGTCTGCGTCGCAGCGAAGAGCCGCTGAGCCTGCCGCACGGGGCCACGGTCCGCGATGCGCTGGCGATCCTGGCCGAGCGCGAAGACGTCATTCGCGGGATCGAAAAGAACCTGCTTCTGGCCGTCAACCAGACGCTGGTGCCGGCCGACTTTCCGCTTTCCGAGGGCGATGAGCTAGCGCTCTTGCCACCCGTGGCTGGTGGCTCGCATGCCGTCGCGTCGGTCGCGCTGCCGCGCTGCCGCATCAGCCACGATCCCTTGCAGCCCAACGACGCGCTTTCTGCCGTCAGCGGTCCCGGCCAAGGCGGCGTCGTCTTGTTCATCGGCCTGGTGCGCGATCACAACCAAGGCCGGCCGGTGGTGCGCTTGGACTACGAGGCCTACGACAGCATGGCCGTGCGCTCGCTGTCGACGATCTGCGACGAGATCGAGGCCAATACCCCCGGCGCCAAGCTGTGCATCATCCACCGCGTTGGCAGCCTGGCCATTGGCGATGTCGCGGTGCTCGTCGCCGCGTCTGCTCCGCACCGCGCCGAGGCCTTTTCAGCCTGCCGCACCGCCATCGAGCGCCTAAAGGTCGAAGTCCCGATCTGGAAAAAAGAGTTCTTCCCCGATGGGTCCGAGTGGCTCAAGGGCGGCGGTTAAACGATAAAATGAACTATGTTCAAATGGCGCAGCCCGACAATTTATTTTAATATTAATGTATTACGATATATTTATTATCGATATAAATTCTACGTCACTGCGTGTTTGCGGCGGCGGCTGGGGCGGATGAGCACCAAAAGACCGGCGAGGACCGTGATGCTGGACAGACCCAAAAGGACCAGCGCGCCGGCTGGTTGCTGCGTCTCGCTATCGCGCAGCGGGCTGGCCTGGGACAGAAGCGGCACGCGCTGCAAGCGCGAAGGAATCAGCCAGCGTGGGCGTGGCGGCTGCGTCGGCAGGTCGGGGGAAAGCTGCTGCATCGGCGGCGCCTCGCCGGGCGGTTCATGCAGCGCCACGCGATCGAGGAGGTTGCCGCGGTGATCGATGGCGGTCATCACCGCAGCGTCGCCGTCGACCTGCACGCGCAGATAGTGGTGCTCGGCGCGGAACAGCCACAGCGCCGTATCGTCTTCAAAGTTGCACGACTTGCGACGGGGATAAAGCGGTGCTCCGCCTCCGCCTGTGACGAAATAGCGCAGGCCGCGCCGCTCTAGATGCTGATAGGCGTGCTCGTGTCCGGCAAAGACGGCGCGCACCGGGTAGCGCTGCAAGATGGGCACGATGCGCTGCTGCAGGCGCTGGCTGCCGCAGTACGCCCCGACGGCATACGGCGGCTGGTGAACAAAGACAAAGACGTGGCGAATGCCGGCGTCGGCCTGGGCGGTCTTGAGCTCGTGCTCTAGCCAGCTTGCCTGCGGTGCGTCGTACGGCGAGTTGCCGTCGAGAGCCAGGAACAATGCGTTGCTGTAGCGGAAGGCGTAATAGACCGGACGCAGGCGGCGCGAGCGATCGCGCGGCAGCACAAACAGGCGGGCAAAGTGGCTGGCCGCTGGCTCGCCGCGCAGCTCATGGTTGCCCAGGGCCGGATAAAGCGGCGTGTTCCGCAAAAGCGGTGCCGCCGTCGCGAAGTAGCGTCGCCACTGCAGCTCGTCGCTGGCGCGGCTGACCAAGTCGCCGGTCTGCAGCACCAAGTCGGGATGCTCGGCCACCATGGCGTGTACGACCGACGCATGATCGGCGTCGCGATCGCGCGTGTCGCCATAGACCAGAAACACAAACGGCCCATGGCTCGGGGCGGTGCTTAGCTCTCCCGCCATCATCACCGCCTCGGCACCGGGCAGCGCAGCGGGACTGAGCCCAGGGCGGGCCAGCGCCGTGGCTCGTCGCGCCACGACTTCATAGTGATAGCGCAAGCCCGGCTGCAGCCCAGCGACGCGCACGCGATGACGCAGCGCCGCTGGAGACTGCACCTGCAAAAGGGGCTTCTGGCTCAAGCTGCTGGGCTCTCCGTCGGCACGGACTGGGGGCAGCTTGGCAAGGGGGCTTGCGGTGTCGGCCGGTTCGCCTGGGATGGTCGCTTCGCCTGACTCGGCAGGCAGCTCGCTGGGGGCGCTTGCTGGCAGGATGCGCACCGTCGCCACGGTCGCGACATCGGTGGCAAATGAGATCACCGCTGCGTCGGTGCCGACATCTTGCAGGTACGGCGCGAAGGTAAAGCGCGGCGGGGGCAGCCGCGGACGCGCAGGAAGCGGGCTTGGGGCCGCCGCGGGCCGAGCGAGCGCAGGGGATGGGGCGGCGCCTGCCGACGGCAGACCCCAAAGGCCCAGCCACAGCACAAGCCAGCCAGTCGCTTTGCCCCAAAGAGCGCGCTGCACAGTGAGGAGATTGTATCTTGTTCCCTGTCGGTAGTACCCTCGCGCCGACTTGCGCTCTGCAAGTCCAAGGAGTCCTGCATGATTCCCAGCGCCGCCCCTTCGGCGATTCACCGTGTTTTCAACTTCTCGGCGGGTCCCGCCGTTCTGCCCGAGGACGTGCTGTTGGAGGCCCGCGAGAACCTGCTGTCGCTGGGCAAAAGCGGCATCGGCATCTTGGAGATCAGCCACCGCAGCAAGGAATTCGAGGCGATCCTCGCCGAGGCGGAGGCGAACCTGCGCACGCTGCTCGGCATCCCCAAAGACATGGTGGTGCTGTTTCTGCAGGGCGGCGCGTCGCTGCAGTTCAGCATGGTGCCGATGAACCTTCTGTGCCCCGGTGACACCGCCGACTATGTCGTGACCGGCGAGTGGGGCAAGCGGGCGGTGGTCGAAGCGAAGCGCATTGAGCAGGCGCAGATCCACATCGCGGCCAGCAGCGAAAACGAGGCCTTCCGCCGTGTGCCCACCGACGGTGAACTGCAGCTCTCGGCCCGCCCCGCGTATGTCCACTACACCACCAACAACACGATCTTTGGGACGCAGTTTCACCGCGTTCCCGACGTTGGCTCGCGCCCCTTGGTCGCCGACATGTCCAGCGACTTCCTGTCGCGCCCCGTCGACATCGGCCGCTTTAGCGTGGTCTATGCCGGGGCACAAAAGAATGCCGGGCCAGCCGGCGTCACGATGGTGTTGCTGCGGCCCGAAGTGCTGCGACTGAGTGCGGTTCAGGCCGAGCGGCTGCCGATGCTGCTGAACTACCGCACGCACATCGAGCACAAGTCGCTGTACAACACGCCGCCCGTCTTTGCGATTTACATCACGCACTTGGTGCTGCGCTGGCTTGTGCGCAACGGCGGGCTTCCGGCCATGGCCCAGCACAACCAAACAAAGGCCGACCTGATCTATCGGGCGATCGACGCTGCGCCCGGCTTTTATCGCGGTCATGCGCAGCCGGACTCGCGCTCGCAGATGAACATCACGTTCCGTTTGCCGACGCCGGCCTTGGAAGACGAGTTCGCCAAGCAAGCCAAGGTGCAGGGCCTCGACGGCCTGAAGGGTCACCGCTCGGTCGGGGGCCTGCGCGCGTCGGTGTACAACGCATTTCCGCTGGCTGGGGCCGAGACGCTGTGTCAGTTCATGGCCGAATTCGCCCGCCAGCACGGCTGACCATGAATACGCAGAACGCATCGCGGCTTGCTCAGGCAAGCCACCGGGTCATGTTCCCCTTTCGCAGGTGGCTGGTTTGCTGCATCGCGCTCGTCGCTGTGGGCTGGGTCACGCCCGCACGGGCCGAGCATGGCAGCTTGGGCGCGCTGACCGTCGGAATCGGAGTCGGCCTGGGCTTTCACGCAGACAGTCGCGCCTGTGACACCGCGGGCAGCGCTCGCACGCTGATCGCGGGGGGCGGCTGCGCCCTGTTTTTGGGAGGTGTCGACGGCAGCTTCCTGTGGCGCGGCAAGCTCGGCGCGTCGCTGGGGCTGTGGTCTGTGTCGGGACAGGCCGCCGTTGCGCAGGGACAGCCACCCAGCGGACAGGCTCCCGCGGCGTTTCCCGATCGCGTGTCGGTGCCGCTGCTCTTTGACGCGCGGCCGCTCGCGTTCGCTGCGCTGGGGACCGAGGGCAGCTATCTGCGACGGCTGTCTCACGGCGTGCGCGTGGCGCTCGGCCCCTCGCTTGAGATCGTGCGCACCGCATCGGATAGCTCGATCCAGTACGGCGAGCGCTTCGGCAATGTGGCGCAGACGCTGTTCGGTCTGCACGGCAGCATCGACGGAGAGCTGCCGCTTTTGACCTCGCTGCCCAGCAGCCTGTCGCTGCGCCTGTCGCTGCGCTTTCTGTACGTTCCGGTGATCGTGCTCAACGATGGCGCCGTGCAGTCCTCGCTGATTCCTGTGAGCGATCAGACGCCGAACATGCTGGCGACTTCGTACCAGGGCTATGCCAGCCACTTCCAGTTTGCGCTGGGCTTGGTCTATTACCTGTGAGCGTGTCGCCCGTGGACCCCGTCGCGGACTCTGCGACTGCGGCGTTCTTGAGCCAGGTCGATCGTCTGCTTGGCTCGCTGCTTTTGCGCATTCGCCGCTGTGCGGTGTCGTCTGCGCTGCGCGAGGATGCCGACATCGCGTGCGCGCTGTGCGATGCCGATGGGCGCAGCCTGATCGAGCGCGGCGGCAATCCCGTGCTGCGCGGCGCCCTAAGCGCGCAGGTGCGGGCGATCTTGGCTCAGGACCACAGCGCGTGGTCTTTGTCTGCGGATCAAGCGCTGATCGCCAACAGCGAGTCACTGCCCACCCCATCGAGCGAGCCAGCCGCAAAAGACCGCGAGCCTGTGGTCCGCGAGGCGTCGCTTTGGGCGGGGTTTGTCGACCGTCAGACGTTTGCGCTGCTGGTGCCGCTTGTCCCGCCGGCAGCACAGCCAGAAGCGGCGGCATCTTCGGTGTCTTTGCGCGTCCTTTATCTGGCGCTTGGCGCGCGATTTCCGCGAGCGCCCTTTGGTTCACTGCCATCTGCTGAGGCTGGACTGTGCATCGATGCGCTGGCCCCCGCCGTGGACAGCGAGCTTGCGAACCTGCCTCCTGCCGTCGGGCCGCGCTATCTGCCGTTTGCGCCGCCGCCCCCGGCTGCGCCCCCCCGGCTGCAACACGACGAAGGGAGCGCGCTTTCTGCGACGGTGATCGACGAACGCTCGCTGCCGGCGATCTTGCGGCGAACCAGCCTGTGCCGCGAAGCCCAGAGCGATCTTTTGGCCCTGCATGCCTGCTTGCTGCAGGGGCGCAAGGCGCTCTCTGCCCTGCTTTTGCGCATCGGCTGGGATCAGGCGCAGGCCCAGTGTCGCGCGCTGTACGAACAGACCGCCCAGGCGACCCAGCGGCTGCTGTCCGCGCTGCCGGCGGGCTTTTATGCCTTTGCGGACAGCCTCGATGAAGACGGCTGCGGTGCCACCGATCTGGCCCTGCGCGCGACGCTGCTTTTGCGTCGCGACGAAGCCACGCTGGATCTGTGCGACAGCGCCGATGCCGCTGCGGGACCGCTCAACCTGTCTGCGGCTGCCAGCGTGGCGGTGGTGAAAGAGGCGGTCTATCGCCTGCTGCACACGCTCGATGGGAATGCGTCAGCCCACGCGGGTCGGCTGCCGCCCAGCGATGCGCTGTGCCGCGGGCTGACTCTGCGTCTGCGCCGTGGGTCGATTGTCGCTGCCGAGAGCCCGTCGGCGCACGCTCTGGCCTGCGATGAGACGGCCCAGCGCTTGATGGATGTGCTGCAAGGCGTCTTTGCGCAGGTCCTGCCGTCGCGCGTGGCCGCTGGAAGTGCTGGGACGCGCAGCGCTGTGTACGTCGCAGAGCCGCCGGGAGTGCAGGGCACAGCACGGGCCGAGTCGCTGGCCGAGCGCCGCATCGTGCTTCCAGGGGGCCTGGGGGCGCAGCCCGAGCCCGGCGCTTTTTCCGGCGCGCTTTTTCCGGCGATGCTGCCGTCGATCGAAGCCTTGGAAGCGAGCGTGCCTGTGCGCGTGCAGACGCTGGCGCTGCGTCCTGACTCGGCGGGCCTGGGACTGCGCAGCGGCGAGCCTGGCTGGCACCGCGCGCTGGTCTTCCTGCGCCCACAGCAGGTCACGCTTGCCGGCGAGCGTCGCCGTCGTCCGCCGTATGGCTTGGCCGGCGGGGGTCCCGCTGCCACCGGCCAGGATGTGCTGCAACGCGACCGAGCAATGCGCAAGCTTCCAGCAAAAGCCATCCTGCACGCGCAAGCGGGGGACGTGATCGAGACCGAAAGCCCTGGTGGAGCCGGCCACGGCGACGCGCAGCGCGCGGCCTTTTTTGCATCGCTGTTCGACGGCGGATCGTAAGCGTTGGCTCGCGCTTAGCGGTGAGCAGCCGGCTGGATCGCAAGCCCCGTCACCGCATGCCGCGCATCCAGTGTGACGATGACGTCGGCCCGCTCGCGCAGCGGATACACCCAGGTGGCAAACGATGGCGCTAGCGCTTCGGACCAGAACGAATCGACGTCGGGGGCCGACATCGCTGCACGACCGGCAGCCCGCAGCGCCGCTTCCCGCAAGATGCGAGCCGCCCGCGCGTCTGCTTCAGCCATGTCGAGATAGATCAGCCGATCCAGCGCCCTGGCCAGCCCTTCATAACCGGGGGCTGGCGCCCCGACGAACCAGCCCTCGATGATGCACAGCCGCAGTGGAGCGTCGGCGGTAAAGTGCGCTCGCTGATCGGGCAGGCGGCGCTCGGCATCGCGGTCAAAGATCGGCCGCTCGACTGTCCGTTCCTCCGACGCTGCACACGGCGCCTGCACCTGCGCAAGAAAGCGCGTCAAGCGCACGATGTCATGGGTTCCAGGCGGTCCGCGGCGGGCCACACCCCGCGCCCGTCGCGCGGCGGGCTCCAGATAAAAGTCATCGAGCGACACCGCAAGCCAGCCCAGTCCCCGCTCGGTCGCCCATTTTCCAACCTCTTCTGCCCAGGTCGACTTGCCGCACCCCGGCAGCCCAACGATCCCCAGCACAAGCGGCCTTGCCCCGACGGACAGCACCGCCTTATGCAGCCACGCAGAAAGATCCACCGGCAAACGCATCACCCGCAGCCATCCTACAAAACCCAGCCCCCCATAACGCGCCAGGAAACCGGCGAACAGCAGGCACTGGCCCGCCCGGCTCGCGGCTGGGGGGTCTCGGTTGTCTGATGAGCGGTGGAAATAATTTTTTGAAAAATTATTCTAAAAATTGTCAGAATTGATCTAATTTCCTCGTTTGTAAGCCTTCGTTCATGAAGGTTTTAGAGAAGAAAGGTTCGACCATGCCTGCTGACGTCCGTCCGTTGCGCGACTTTTTAGAGATTCCCTATGACGCCCTGGAAGAGATGAACCTGGAGGCGAAGCAGCAGCGCATCGCGCGTGTGCCGGCGGATCAGCTGCGCGAGCAGCGGGTCAAGTACCTGACCGAGGAGCGCCGCATCAAGGCGGTGACGGTGTGCTTCACCGACTTGGAAGGTCGGCTGCACATGCTCGACTACGACAAGAAGTTCTTGCTGAAGTCGATGGACAACCTGACTTTCGACGGGTCGTCGGTGCGCGGGTTTTCGCAGCAGCACGAAAGCGACCTGCGGCTGCAGATCGACTGGCCCTCGTTTTACTGGCTGCCCTCGGATGTGTTCGGGCCGGGCAAGGTCATCGTCTTTGCCGAGGTCTATGGCCGCGACGGGGCGCCATATCCCGCTGACATGCGCCACCGGCTGAAGCAGTACACCGCCGACCTGTTCAAAAAAGACGGCACGATCTGCCACGCCGCAAACGAGATCGAAGGCTTCCTGTTCCGCGGTCGCGATGCCGAGCGTCGCTATCACGAGGTCGGCCGCTTCGAGTTCCTGTCGACGGGTGGCTATTACCACTCGCTGCCGGGCGATGACCTGCGCCGCTTCATCGATCGCGCCGCCGAGGCGCAGCGGGCCATGGGCTTCGCCAACGAGAAAGACCACCCCGAGGTCGCGCCGTCGCAGTTCGAGATGAATTACTCGTACACCGAGGCGCTGATTGCCGCGGATCAGGTGCAGCTATACAAGCTTCTGTGCCGTCAGATCGCGCAGAGCCTGGACATGACGGCGTGCTTTTTGCCAAAGCCGGTGACTGGCGTGAACGGCAACGGCATGCACACCAACCTGTCCTTGACGCGCAACGGCAAGAACCTGTTCTGGGATCCCAAGGGCAAAGATGGCTTGTCGGCGATGGGCTGGGGCTGTGTCGAGCGCATCCTGGCTGCGGCGCCTGACATCTGCTTGATCTTGAACGCCAGCGTGAATGCCTATCGTCGGCTGGACCCGCACTATGAGGCGCCGAACCAGATCAAGGCCTCGGCCATCGATCGGGGCTCGATGGTGCGCATTCCGCTTGGCAACGAGCGCTCGGCCCGCATCGAGGTGCGCTCGATCGCGCCGGATGCCAACCCGTACATGGCGATTTACACGATCCTGCGCACCGGCTTGGAAGGGCCTGTTCCGACGACGGGCGGCGAAGCGGGGGACGATGGCAAGCGCAGCCGCACGCGCTTTTTGCCGGACAATATCTATGACGCGCTGCGGCTGTTTAAGGCCAGCCGCTTCGTCGGTGAGATCCTTGGCGAGACGACGCAGGATCGCTTCGCCGACGTCAAGCAGGCGAGCGCCGAGCGCTGCCCCAAAGCGCTTGGCTCGACGATCAAGAGCGCCGAGATCCAGTTCCACCACGAGGTCACCAACCAGTACCTGTGGAGCCTGTTCTAGGCCGCCGATCCCAGCCGCACGCCTCGGGAGTCTGTTCGATGTGCGCGCGGCTTGGCGTGATTTCTGACGCCTCCGAGGCCTCGGGTCAAAGACGAAATCAGGCCTGGATGCGCAGCGGGGGACCGTCGCAGCGAGGTTCCACGTGGCCGATGATCTGAGCCGCGCAGCCCGCTTGACGCAGCGCATGGTGCGCCGCATCGGCCTGTGCCTGGGGCAGCGCGACCAGCAGGCCTCCTGAGGTCTGCGGATCGAAAATTAGCTCGTCCTGCGCCGCGGAAAGCGTTCCTGTGATCGCAAGCTGTGCTCGATAGGCGCTGCGGTTGTTCTTGGCCCCGCCGCAAGTGACGCCCGCCGCGGCCAAGGCCAGCGCTCCGTCGTACGTCGGCAGGCGCGCGATGTCGATGCAAAGCTGCACCGGCTGGGTCGTGCCGCGGGTCATGCCCAGCGCGTGACCGACCAAGCCAAAGCCGGTGACATCGGTGGCTGCATGCACATCGAAGCCTGCCAGCACGGCGGCCGCGCGTGCGTTGGTTGCGCTCATGCCAGCGACGCAGGCGGCTTGCTCGGACGCGGAAAAGACCGATCCACAAAGCCGGCGACGCATGCCGCTGACAAAGAGCCCGGTGCCGAGCGGCTTGGTCAGCAGCAAGACGTCTTCGGGCTGCGCGCCGATGTTTCGCCAGATGCGCTGCGGCGTCACCAAACCCGTGACGCTAAGGCCAAAAAATAGCTCCTGTGCATGCACCGTATGACCGCCCACCAGAGCGACGCCGGCTTCGTCCAAGACGGCGCGGGCTCCAGCCAGGATTTCGCGGGCGACCTCGGGGTCTAGCTCGCGCGGGAACAGGCACAGGTTGAGGGCGCAGAGCGGTGTGCCGCCCATCGCGTAGACATCGGACAACGAGTTGGCCGCGGCGATTCGGCCATAGCCCTGCGGATCGTCGAAGGGCGGCGTGATGAAGTCTGCCGTAGTAACGAGCGCGTGCGCTGCGTCGATGCGTACGACGCCTGCGTCATCGCCAGTCTCAAGCCCCACCAGCACATCAGGCTGCTTTTCGCGGGGCCACATGGGCGCGTTCAGGCCATCATGCGCGCTGTGTTTTAAGAGTGCGTGCAGGTCACCCGGACCCACTTTGGCCGCTCAGCCACCCGACGAGGCAAAGCGAGTGATGGCGCGCGGGTCGGGACGGGCCACGACTGCGGTGTCCATGCCTGTGCTCGACGCCGAATTCTTCATGCGTCCGGCACGCTAACACATGATAGGTTTGCCATACGCACAACAAACCAGGCCCTCAGCCTCGTTCATCTGGAGCGTCGGACGTGGCCTGCGGGATGCGGAGGAGACCATGCCCAAGATCGAATTCAGCCAGAACCACAGCCTGGATGCCGGTGAGCTTAAGAAGCGCCTCGATGGCATGAGCAAAGAGCTGAGCGACAAGTACGAGATCAAGTCAAAGTGGGTGTCGGACACCAAAGCGGAAGTCAGCCGCAGTGGCATCACCGGCAGCATCAACATCGAGCCGACCAAGGTCACGGTGGCGCTGGATCTGTCGTTCGTGATGTCGCCGCTTAAGGGCACGATCGAAGAGAAGCTGCGCGCCAAGCTGGGCGAGATCTGCAAGGCCTAGGGCGATGAACTTCGTCTTCGCGCACGAGTTCGACATCGATGCTGAAGGCTTCTGGAAGATGTTCTTCAGCAACGAATACGAACAGGCTCTGTGGAAGCACCTGAAGCTGCGCAACCCGACGATCTTGGAGCGCAAAGACGAAGGCAATACCTATCGTCGCAGCGTGCGCCTAGAGCCCGAAATGGAAGTGCCGAGCTGGGCGGCTTCGGTGGTGAGCAACACCGGCTATATCGAACACGACGTGCTGCATCGCGATCGCAGCAGCATGGATGTGCGCATCGAGCCGCTGATGATGAAGGACCGCATGCAGCTTCACGGGGCCTTCAAAGTCACGCCGCTTTCGCCGGGTCGCTGCCGTCGCGAATTCAGCGGCGACATCAAGATCAACGTCCTTTTGATCGGCGGCAAGATGGAAAAGTTCATGATCGATCGCATGCGCGAAGGCTATGACGCCGCCGCAGTCATGACCCGCGACTTCATCGCTCGCAAGAAGTCCGCCGCCACCTAGCTCCCGCGTAAGCAGAAGGGTCAGGTTCGCAGCTTTGCCGACGCTGAGGCGCGCTGCGTGCTTTGCCCCAAGACCTGCCCCAAGCTGTTTAGGGCATAGGCGATTCCGCCCTGCAGCGTGCTGTGCGTCATGATGTTGTTGAGCGAGATGCCGAGCCCGACCAAGGTCTGAGCCAGCTCGGCTCGGATGCCAGTCAACACCACGCGCGTGCCGAGCAGCCCCAGTGCGGCGGCGACTTTGATCAGCGTGCCGGCCACGCTGGTGTCGATGTGGCGCAGGCCCGTGATGTCCAAGATGACAAAGCGGGCTCGGCTGACTTCGGCACCGCGCAGCGCCGATTCCAAGAACTGTTCGGCGCGCTGATGATCCATGCTGCCGATCAGCGGCATGACCACGATCTGATCCGTGATCGGAATGATCGGCGTCGACATGGTGCGCACGAGCTCGGTCAGCGAAGCCTGCTGCGTTCGCAGCTCGTGTTCCAGCTTCTTGTACTGCTCGATCTCGGATACGTCGCGCATGATCGTTTCGAAGCCGAGCAGCGCGCCGCGTTCGTCGCGCATGGCGACCACGACCTGAGAAACCGAGAGCACGACGCCATCGACGCGCTGCAGCTGTGACTCGCCACTCCACGTACCGTGCTGAGCGGCATGGGGAATGGCCACTTCCGACAGACGCTGAAAGAAGCTCGGCGGATGAAAGTCCGCGATCTTCATGCCCTCCCAGGACTGGCCTGGGGTTCCATAGAGCTGCATGCCCGCGCGGTTCACGTACACGGCGCGGCCTTCCAGATCGGCGATGCCGATGAAGTCGCTGGTGTTGTCAGCAAGTGCCGTCAGGCGATTGCGCTGCGCCAAGGCCTCCGCAGAATCGGCCAGGGCTTGCTTGGCCCGCGTGATGTCGCGAGCACACGCAAAGATCAGCCCATCTTCCGTCGAGACGCGCGCAACCCACTCTAGCCAGCGATACGTTCCGTCCTTGTGCTGGTAGCGGTTTTCAAAGCGCACCGTGAGCTCGCCTTGAAACAAGCGAGCCGCCTCGTGCAGCGTGGCGTCTTTGTCGTCGGGATGCACGAAGTCGACAAAGGGCTTGGTGCGAAGCTCATCCCGTGAAAATCCCAGCGTGCTTTCCCACGCCGGATTCAGCTCGACAAAGTATCCAGAAGAGTTGGCCGTCGCCAGAAGCTCCAAGGACTGGTCAAAGAAACGCTTGTAGAGGCTCGTCATAGGCTCCGCTCGAATCCATGCGCTGCGACCCCAGGCCCTGCATGCAGCGCCCATCCAGAGTTCGCAGCAACGCTAGGGTCGCACGTCTGGCCTGTTTTCGACAAGGCCGGTCCGCACCTAGGAGAAAAACCGCGTGCAGGCGGATGCGACGTCTTGGTCCATACGCATCTTGCCGACGAGAGGGCCGGCCCGTAGGCTGCTTGTGACGTCAGCCAGGGCGCGTCCTTTTGTCTTGGCGGCGGCTGTTATTCGGACGGTACATAGAGGTCGTTCAACCTGCGGTTCTGGGCCGAATTGCCACCCGAAGATCCATCGATCCATCGATCCATCGATCGAGCGTCGGCTTTGTTCTTGCCGTTCGAGCGGTCGATGCGAGCCAGTCTGAGCAGCACCAACGACCTGTGCCAGTCTTCGTTGCGCTGACCGCGAGCGCATACGAAAGCGATGTGCGGGTATGCCTGGATGCTGGCGTTCAGCACGTGCTCGCCAAGCCGGTCACACTCGACGAGCTACGCACCGCGCTGAGCGAGTCCTGCCCGGCGGCAGCGCAGACGCAAGGCGCAGCGCTGCAGGGCTGACCGGCTGCCTGCGCGCGTACTCGGGGGGCGACTGCGGATCATCTCTGTGCGTGACGCGTCGTGATGAAGCGATTATTCTTACGCCTATCCTCGATGCGTCCTCGCGCCCCAAACGCTCTGTTCGCCTGGCCTGCTCTTGCGCTGCTCGGCTTGTCTTTTGGGCTGGCCCTTTGGTCCGGGCTCTCCGTCGCCCATGCCGCCACGCCAGAGCCGATTTTGTTCTTGGGTATTCAGCGCGGAAACAACATCGATCGCGTCGGAACCGACTTGGTGCGCGAGTACCTGGTCGATCGTGGCGAGCTGGTCTTAAAGACTGTTCAGCTTAGCGATACGGATCGCCGCTGCCGACGGCAGCAGTGCCTAAGCGAGCTGGCCGAGGCCAAGCAGGCTGTGCTGGTCGTTTCAGGGGATGTCTCGGCGACGGGGCCCTCGCGAAACCTGCGCGTTCAAGTCCGGTTGTTTGACCAGCGTCGTCGTGGCACACCGGATGCGCTGGCCGAGATCGAAAACCTGTGCATCGACTGCGACGAGACCAAGCTGGGCATCATGCTCACCGGCAGCACCAGCGAGCTGCTTTCGCAGTATCGCCAGTTCGCGGGCAGCAGCGGTCCCGCTTTGCCTGGCTCGCCTGCTTCGCCACCGGCCGTCGCTGGTCAAGCCCAGACGGCTCCCCCTGCGCCCACGCCTGCGCCGGCCGATGCGGCGTGGCCAGCGTGGCAGCCGCGTCCAAGCTCGGCTCCGTCGGCTCCGTCGGCTCCGCCTGTGGCTGCTCCCACCGTTGAGTCGTACACGCAGCCCGTGCCAGCCCCGCCGGGCTATGCCCCTGCGATGCCCTCGCCGAGCGATCCGCCCGCCCAGCTGGTGCCGAGCGCTCCGCCGCTGCCGGGCACACCGCAGGGAACCGGACCTGCGACGGGCTATGTGTCGCCCCCGGCTGCGTATCCGCCTGCGACGGCGTATGCGCAGCAGCCGCCTCGCCCGACGCCGGTCTACGCACAGCAACCGACGGTACCGGTCGTCCAAGCGTCTGCGGCCAAGGCCAAAAAGCCGCTGTCGCCGGTTCGCAAGGGCATTGCCGCCGTGATGGGCGTGCTCGGCTTTGGCTCGCTGATCACCGCGGCGGTGATGCACGGTCTGGATCGTCGGTTGGCGCCCGACCTGTCGGTGAATCCGATGGGCACCGCCTGCATGATGAAGGAAAACGCCGGCCGTAGCTGTGTGCTGTCCACCGTCGGTGTCTATGCTCCGACCTATGCCGTTGGGGGGCTGATGATCGCCGGCATGATCCTCACGCTCACCATCCCCGAGAGCAAGCCGCGCCCCCTTAGCGAGCCGCTGATCCCGTAGCGCTGCGCTCGTCGGGGCCGCGCGAAACGATCAGGGCGGAGCGTTAGGTGACGCAGCCGCGCAGGTGCTCGGCGACGTGGTCGGTGAAGGCCTTGATGCGTGGAGTGTCGCGTAGCTCGGGCAGCGTCAGGATCCACAGATCGCGTCGCGCAAAGGGGTCGGCGGGCCCAATGCGCACCAGCGAGGGATCGGCATCGCCCTCGACACAGGCCAGGAACTGCACACCGACCCCCGAGGCGACCAGCTCGTGCATGGCGGCGGCGCTGACGTCGACGCGCAGCGCGATGCGGGCCCCCGGCGCATGCTGCGCAAGCCAGGTGTCCAGCCAGCCCATGTTCAGTCGCTCGTCCCAGTGAATCCACGGATAGGACCCTAGCGGAGCCCCTTCACCAACGCGGGCTACCAAAGATCGCGCGGCGTATACGTCAAACTGCATACTGCCTAGCTTGCGCCCGACCAGCGTCTCGGGCGGGCGGTTGTTCAGCCGCAGCACCACATCGGCTTCGCGGCGCGAAAGCGACACTTCATCGTCGCTGGTGGTGACGGTCAGGGCCACGCTGGGATAGCGCGCCATGAAGCTGAAAAAGGCGCCGCGGAAGGCGCGAAAGACCAGCTCCATCGCCGACACACGCAGCGCACCGGTCAGGCGCTCATCGCGTCCCAGCACGCGGCCAGCCAGCGCCAGCGTCTCGGCTTCGACGCGCTCGGCCACGGCCACCAGATCCGTCCCGGCGGCCGTGGGCCGAAAGCCTTCCGGGGTGGCATCAAAGAGCCGCGCCCCAAGCTGTTCTTCCATGGCCCGCAAGCGTCGGCTGACGGTGGTGTGACTGACGGAAAGAGACTCGGCCGCGGCGCTGAGCGTACCGGTGCGCGCGATGGCCAAGGCGAAGCGCAGATCATCCCACTGCACCTGTGCAGTCTTGCACAGCCGCTGCACGAATTCGTGGGTTTTGTCGGCGCCGGGCAGGCCTCACCCTAATGGGCATGACAACACAAGCAACGGCCTTGATGCGTGCTGCAGTGGTGACTCGCTATGGATCGCCCGATGTGCTGGCTGTGCGCGAAGTGCCTCGCCCGGTGCCGGGCCCAGGGCAGCTTCTGATCGCGGTGAAGGCGACGACGGTCTCGTCGGGCGATGCGCGGATCCGGTCCCGTCGGGTGCCGCCCGGCATGGGCTTTCTGATGCGCTTGGCCCTGGGGTGGAACGCGCCGCGTCAGGGCATCTTGGGCAGCGAGTGCGCGGGCGTAGTGGCCGAGATCGGTCCCGGTGTGACGCGCTTTCGCGTCGGGGATGCGGTGGTTGCCTTTCCCGGCACCAGCCTGAGGGCGCACGCCAGCTTTGTTTGCCTGCGCGAAGACGGCCCGGTGGTGCATAAGCCGGCGTCCCTGTCCTTTGAGCAGGCGGCGGCTCTGCTGTTTTCGGGGACCACGGCGTATCACTACATTCATCACGCGGCCCGCGTCGCCCCCAACGAGCGGGTGCTGGTGGTGGGAGCCGCAGGCGCAGTCGGCTGTGCCGCGATTCAGCTTGCCCGCCTAGCCGGAGCCGAAGTCACAGGGGTATGCAGCGCCGAAAGCGCCGAGCTTGTGCGCAGCCTGGGAGCGCACGCGGTCATCGACTATCGCCGCGAAGACTTCACGCAGTCCGCCGCCCGTTACGACGTCGTCATCGACTGCGTGGGCAGCACAAACTATGCGGCCTGCGCCAGGATCCTGCGCCCGCAGGGACGTCTGGTGCGCGTGGTCTGCGGCCTTTGGGGGCAGCTTGCCGCGCCGCTTCAAGGTCGCCTGTCTGGGCACCGGGTGATTGCAGGGGTCGCCGCCGAGCGCGTGGATGACATCCGTCACCTGGTCGCGCAGGCCGAAGCGGGTCGCTACCGCGCGGTGATCGACTCGACCTTTCCCTTGTCCCGTATTGCCGAGGCCCACGCGCGGGTCGACAGTGGCCACAAGCACGGCAGCGTCGTTATCACGCTGGACGACCCAAGCTGATCGCGACCGCGAAAAGCCGGGCGCAAGGCGTGGGTCCAACGCGTCCGCGCAGGACGTCCACTCGTCGCAGGTGTGGTGCAAAAACTCGCGCCGCGCCGCGCCGACTGGCTGCTAGGATGGCGCCATGCTGCGCCTCGCGTTTTGTGTCGTGCTGGTCGTACACGCCCTGCTGCACACGCTTGGCTTCCTCAAGGGCTTCGGTGTGGCCTCGCTCGACCAGCTAAAGCTGCCGATCTCGCGCTCGATGGGTCTGCTCTGGCTGGCGTCGATGCTGCTGCTGCTTGCGTCCCTGGTGCTTCTGTTGTGGGCGCCGCGCTGGTTCTGGCTGGTCGCAGCCGTGGGCCTCGTTGCTTCCCAGGTCGCCATTGCTTCGTCATGGGCGGATGCGCGGTTTGGCACGATCCCCAACGTTCTGCTTTTCGTTGTCGCCGCCTATGGAGCCTTCGCGTGGGGGCCGTTTGGCCTGCGGGCCGAGTACGAGCGGCTCGTGGCCGAAGGAATCGCGCAGAGCGTTGGCGCCGCGCAGCCCGCGCAGATCACCGACGCCGATCTCGCCCGGCTGCCGCCCTTGGTGCAGCGCTATATACGCTTCGCTGGCGTCGTCGGAACGCCGCGCGCCGCGGGGTTTCGAGCGCGTATGAAGGGACGCATCCGCGGCTCGGCCACGGCTCCCTGGATGCCGTTTGTCGCCGAGCAGCACAACTTTTATGACCCACCGCGCCGCTATTTCTTTATGCAGGCGACCCGAGGAGGCCTTCCCATCGACGGGCTGCATGTCTATGGCCAGGCTGATGCGAGCATGCGGATCCGCCTGGCATCGCTTCTGCCCATCGTCGATCTGGGGGGCGCGGACATGATGCGGACCGAGACGGTCACCATCCTGAACGAGGTGTGCATCTTTGCCCCCAGTCGGCTGCTGGATCCGGCGATCACCTGGCGCGAGCTAGACGCGCCCAGCGTCGAGGCGACCTATGCAAACGGTCCATACCGCATCCGCGCGGTGCTGGTCTTCGACGATGCGGGCGCGCTCGTCGACTTTTGGTCCGACGATCGCCCGGCGCTTTCCGAGGACGGAAAGACGCTTCTGCCGCAGCGCTGGTCGACGCCGCTTCGCGAGTATCGCTCGATGGGGCCTTTCCGACTGGCCTCGCGCGGCGAGGGCCGCTACGCACCAGCCTCGGGCGACTACGCATACCTTGAGATCGAGATCCAAGAGGTCCGCACGGACCTCTCGCCACGCGGAACGCCCTAGGCACGAGGTGCGCAATGATCATTGATGCTTGGTTGCAACATCCAACGCTGCGCTTCATCAAAGACCCCATGTTCGAGTCGCTGCTGCGCTGGACCAAGGCCGAGGCGCCCAGCGTCGAGGTTCCCGTGGCCTTCACCGTCGCGGCCTGCGAGCAAGCCGGCGTCGAAAAAGCGCTGGTCTCGGCCTGGGCGGCGCCCAGCGGCGCGATGATCAGCAATGACGAGGTCGCAGGCTTCGTCGCGCAGGGCATGGGGCGCCTGATTGGCGTCGGCAGCGTCGACATCCGCAAGCCGATGGCGGCCGTGCGCGAGATCCGGCGCTGCATCAAGCAGCTTGGCTTCAAAGCGATTCGCATCTTGCCGTGGCTGTGGGAAGTGCCACCGACGGACCGTCGCTTGTATCCCGTGTATGCCGAGTGCTGCGAGCTAGGCGTGCCGTTCTGCACGCAGATCGGGCACACCGGGCCGCTGATGCCGTCGGAAGTGGGGCGGCCGATCTACCTCGACCAGGTCGCCATCGACTTTCCCGAGCTGGTCATCGTCGGCGGCCACATCGGCTATCCCTGGACCGACGAGGCCATCGCCGTCGCCACCAAGCACCGCAATGTCTATATCGACACGTCGGCGTACGTCTGCCTGCGCTATCCGGCGGCCTTGGTCGAGTACCTGCGCGGCCACGGCCGCAAAAAGGTCCTGTTCGGCTCGAACTACCCGATGATTACCCCGCAGCGGGCGCTCGACGGTCTTGATTCTCTGAAGCTGCCCGAGGACGTGCGGGCGCTGTTCCTGCACGAAAACGCCCGCCGCGTCTTTCGCCTGGATACGTAACCACGCACCTCTTGCCTTGTGGTGGCTGCGTGGGCCATGGTGCGCACCTGGACAGACGGTCGTGGCGCCACGCAGCGATCTGCGATGAAGATCGCGATTCAAACCATTCAGCAAAGGCAAGAAAGGTGCAAGCGGGTATGAAGAAAACACGATTCTTTATTTTGATATCTATGTTGATGGTGCCAGGCTGCGCATCGACGCTGGCTTCGATGGCTTCTGGTCAGATCGGATGCCCCGAAAACGAGATTGAAGTGTTGGATCACAGCCCCGGCTTAGTCAGCAGCACCTGGGTCGTCGCGTGCCGCGGGCAGCGCTATTACTGTTCATCGGTAAGCGGCGCGTATTCGATCCAAGCGTCGTGCAGTCCGCAGCAGCGCCCGACCGAGGCGAGGGTGTCGCGGCCCAGCGCTCCTGCGGGCTGTCAACACGACGGACAGTGCAAGGGCGACCGCATCTGTCAGGCGGGGCGCTGCGTCGATCCAAACCCCGATAAGGTCGTCGCGGCCAAGCCCAGCGCCGACAGCCCAGCCAAGGCCGAGCCACGCCCGCGCTCGTTCGCAGAGCGCAAGAGCGAGTGCCAAGGGGGCAATACCGAGCTGTGCCTGAGCCTGGCCAAGCTCATCGAGCAAGGGCAAGAGACTCCGCCCGATCGCACCCGCCCAGCCGAGCTATATGAGATCGCCTGTCGTGCTGGCAGCTCGGCCGGCTGTCTTGGAATGATGCGTTCGCCAAAGTGACAACTAGAAGTATTTCAATGATTGTATGTGATTTCCCTGATTAACACGATATCGATAAATGGATAGAGAGATGTCGTGTTAATTCGGGGCCGAGAGAATGCGCTCTAAGTCGGCTTTGACGGCGGCGGGCTCGCGCTGTTCGAGGTGGACGTCCCACACCTTGATGGCGCCGCTCTGCGTGCCGCTGGCCAGAATGTTGCCGTCGGGGGAAAAGGCGATGGCGGTCATGATCTCGGCGCGCTCGCTGCCGCTGCCGTCGAGGCTTAGCAGCGACTGTCCGGTCTGCGCGTCATAGATGCGTAGCTCGTCGCCCGCGCTGGCGATGCGGCTGCCGTCGGGGGAAAAGGCCATGGCGGTGTGGCTTTTCTGCGTGGCCTTGGAAAGCGCCGCCAAGAGCTGACCGCTCGCGGTGCTCCACAGCCAGGCGCGGTCACCGCTGTCAACGGTCAGCGCTTGCAAGCCGTCGGGGGAAAACAGCACAGAGCGCACGCTGCCGACCTGCCCAGCGAACGCGTGCAAGGGGCTGGCCTGTACGGCATCGAACAGCCGCGCGCTGCGATCGGCGCCACCGCTGAGCAGGCGACGGCCGTCGGGGGAAAACGCGACGGCGCGGATGCTGTCGCGGTGGCCTTCGATCTGCCGCAGCGGCTGCCCAGTCTTGCCATCCCAGATGCGCAGCGAGTGATCGTCGCTGCCCGTCACCAAAAGAGAGCCGTCGGCGCTAAACGCCGCGACCGACAGCGCAGCGCCGTGCCCGCGCAGCGTCGCGATGGGGGCTCGCTCGCTCTTGCCTTCGTCGGTCGGGCTCTGCGCGCTCAGGTCAAACAGCAGGCCGACTGGCTCGGCATCGCCCAGCCCGGATGCCGCCGCCGTGGGGGTGGTCAGCACGCGATCACCGTCGGGAGACACGGCCAGCAGCCGGCCCAGATCAAGCTGCTCGCCGAAGCTGTGGACAAGCTGGGCGCTGCGCGTGTCCCAGACCTTGACGATGCATGGCGTCCGCCCGCTGGGTCCGCTGCCGCCTGAGACCACGGTGATGGCGCGCGTGCCATCGCGGCTAAGAAGCGCCTGATCGATGCTGCGGCGCGGGCCCTCAAAGCGGTGGATTTGCTCGCCGCTGTCGGCGTCCCACAGGCGCCCATCGCCGTCGCGGCTGACGCTCAGCAGGCGCCGTCTGCGCTCGCTGCCCAGCGGGCTGAAGGCAAGGGCGGTGATCTCGCTTTTGTGGCCTTCCAGCGGATGCGGAGAGCGGCCGATGCCGCTGCCCCACAGGCGGGTGACGCCGTCGCTGCCTCCGGTGGCAAAGCCGCTGTTGTCCGGCAGCCAAGCGATTGACAGCACGCGGCTTCGGTGGCCTTTCAGCGCGATCAAGGGCTGGCCGCTGCGACCGTCCCAGATGCGCACCATGCCGTCGGTGCCTCCGGTGATCAGGCGACGGCCGTTGGGGCTGAACGACACCACGACTTCGCCTGCGTTCTCGCCCTCGCTGGCCAGCGAGGTGTCTTTGGCGGTCAGCGGGCCGCGGATGCTGCCCAAGATGCGATCCCATAGCTCAAGCGCGCCCGACTCGCTGCGGATGACCATGCGCGATCCGTCGCTGCTGAGCGCCAAGACCTGGCTGTATCGCGGGTGGCCGATGGGCGGAAACAGCGAGCGACCGCTTTGGCTGTCCCACAGGCGGGCCGTGCCGTCGGCGCTGATGGTCATGATGGCCTTGCCGCCGGCCAGCGTAAACGCTGCGGAATACACGGTGCCGGTGTGGCCTTCGAGCACTGCGACAAGCTGGCCGGTCTTGCCGTCCCACAGGCGCGCTGTCTGGTCGGCGCTGGTCGTCACCAGCCGCGTACCGTCGGGGCTAAAGCTGGCGTCTTTGATGTTTTCGCTGTGGCCTGAAAAGGAAAGCAGGCGCTGGCCGGTCTTGCCGTCCCACAGGATGGCGCCGTTGCCGGCGGCGGTTACGATGCGGCTTCCGTCGGGAGAGCTGCGCACGATGCTGATCGGCAGCGTGTGTCCGGCGAGCGTCGCCACAAGCGCGCCGGTCTGTCCGTCCCACAGGTGAACGGCGGGCTCGTTGGCCAGGGTCAGGGCGCGGCTTGCGTCGTGGGTGCCGACGAAGCGACACAGCCACGGCTGACCCGAAGCCTCGCTGAGCGTCGCCACGGCCGAGCCGGTTGCCGGATCCCACAGCCGACACGTCGCGTCATCGGCCAGCGAGAGCAAGCGTCGTCCATCGCCGCTGAACCAGGCGCCTTGCAGGTGTGCTTTGTGTCCCAGCAGGCGGTGGCGCAGGCTCAGTGCGCCGGGGCGGCCCCCTTGCGTTGCCGCGGCCGGATCGCGCGAATACACGCGCAGGCTAAAGTCACGGCAGCCGGTCAGAAGCAGCTTCCCGTCGGGGCTGTACTGCAAAAGATCGACTTCTTTGTCGTGTGAAAGCGAGCCCTGCTCGTACTCAAGCCGCGTGGTCAGCCAGGGCAGAAGCAGGCGCGTCGGCGTGTTGCGGATGCCCATCGCATAGGCGCGCGAGAGCTCCAGTGCGGCCTCGCGCAGGGTGCCGACGGCCATAAGCTGCCGGGCGCGCTCGGCGATCAGGTGGGCTCGCTTCTGTTCGTACTCGATCTGCTGCTTTTTTTGATTGGCTAGATAGCTGCGCCGCAGCCACAGCCCGCCGCCCCCGATGAGCGCCAGCAGACCCAGCGACACCCCCAGGCTGCGCAGCACACTCGACCCCGATCGCGGCTCGTCCCGTCGCACCATACAAGCCACTCTATCAGCATACGAGCGGCCTTCGCTGCGCATCCTCGGCTGGCTGGCGCGGCGTTCCTGCGACGTGTTGAGCCGCACCGCAACCGCCGTTTCAGGCGGGTGATCGTCGCGCGATCGCGCCCGCGGGCCGTGCCGCTATACGTCGCCTTGCCGGGAGCGGGCCAGAAGGTATGCCAGCGCAAGCAGCGCAGCGCTGACGAGCACGGTCAGAAGGATCTTGATCCAGCTATAGGGCGCCTTGCCGACGACCTCGCCAGTCTGGCCGTTGACCAGGAAGCGAAACACCTGATCTTGATACCGATATGCGGCAATCCATACGGGCAAGAGCACGTGCTTAAACGTCAGTGCGGAATAGCGATTCTGCACCTCTAGCTTGCGGTGGGTGTCGCCGGGGACATCGGCGGCGCAGCGGCTCGCTTGCGACTGATCCATGCTCGCTTTGGCGTGGGCAAAGCCGCGCTCTAGATCGATGGCGTATTCCTCGGCAGAAAAGCCGGCCAAGTACTCGGGGGCATAGGCCCGCAGCTTCGTGGTGTCAAAGGTGCGCAGGCGATTCGCGAGATCCGGCGGCAGCCCGCGCGAGGCGCAGACCAGCACGTCGTCGTAGCGATCGTGTCGCCAGCCATCGGCTGGTTCCCAGCGCGTGTGGCGAACCTTGCGCGTCTTTTCCTGGCCGTCGCGATTGGTGAAGGTCTCTTCGACTTCGTAGTAATAGCCCGCCTCGGCGGTCCAGCGAGAATCGACCTCGGCATCGAAGGTCCAGTAGGGGACATAGACGCCGACGAGCTCGTGGATGCGCGCCAAGTGCTTGAGGTTCGAGGGGCGGAACCACAGTCCGGCGAGCCAGCGGTTAAACGCGGCGCTGCTCTGTTCGCGGCTCTGCGAAAACGGCAGCAGCGAGCCGGGTCGAATCAAGCTGCGGTTTTCGGCTTGTTCGAGAACGCGTGGCGAGCCGCAGAACGCGCAGCGCGTTGCCGTCAAGCCTTCGGAAAAGTCGACGGTGGCGCCGCACTCCTGACAGCGCGAGGTGCGCAGTTGCGACGCGCCCAGACCGCGGGCTGCGGTCGAAAGACCTTCGAACAGATCCCGTTCGGCAACCGGCTGCGCGTTTTCTTGCACCAAGCGCGTGGCTCCGCAGTGCCGACAGTGCAGGCTGCCGCGCTGCGGATCGAAGTGGAGCGTGCCGCCGCATTGCTCGCAGGGATAGCTCTTAGACTGGGCCGACTCTGCCATGGTTGCCTCGAAGACGGCGAACGAACGTGCTGCCACGATCCTCTGCTTTGCGACGAACTGCAAGCCCGCCCGCGTCCGGCTAGGGCGGCCTCTGCGGTGCCGCGTGCGCTCGGTCTGCGCACAGGCTAGTGCGTCGAGCGGACAACCGCGCGATACTACAAGCTCCCGATTTAGCCATGGGGTCGCTGCGTGCTTGCGGGGCTTTGCTCTGCCAGCGACGAACGCGGTGAACGCCCCACGACAACGCATCAGCCAGCCTTGTTGAGGAGTGATACGAGACATGTCAAAGACCATCGTGATTTGTGGATATGGGCCCGGAATCTCGGATGCAGTCGCCCGCAAGTTCGGCGCCGAGGGCTATCAGGTCGCCCTGGTGGCGCGTCGAGCCGACAAGCTGGAAGCCGGCGTCAGCGCGCTGAAAGAAAAAGGCATTCAGGCCGCGGCGTTTGCCACCGACCTGGGCGATGCCGCAGCGGTGACCGCGATGATTGCCGCGGTGCGGGCGCAGCTCGGCGCGATCTCGGTGCTGCATTACAACGCCTATACCGGGGGCAGCGGTGATCTGCTTTCGGCCAGCGCAGAAGGCTTGCGTCGCAGCTTTGATGTGTCGGTCGGCGGCTTGGTGGCGGCGGTGCAGGCCTCTCATGCCGATCTCAAGGCGGAAAAGGGCGCGGTCCTGATCACGGGAGGAGGCTTCTGCCTGTACGACCCGCGCATCGATGCGATGGCCACGCAGTTTCAGGCGGCAGATCTCGCGATCGGCAAGGCGGCTCAGCACAAGCTCACCGGCCTTCTCGCGGCCAAGCTCAAGGCCGATGACATCTATGTCGGCGAAGTGGTCGTCATGGGCATGGTCAAGGGCACGGCGTTTGACGCGGGCAATGCCAGCCTCGACGCCAACGACATCGCCGCCAAGTTCTGGGAGCTGTTCGGTTCGCGCTCGACGCTCTCGGTCCACTTCGGCTAAGCCAGAGCTTCATCACCATGACGCTGCGTCCTGCCGTCTTGGGCGGCATCTTGGGGAGCATCTTGGGGGGCGTGCTCGTCGTCCATGCGCAGAAGGCGGGCCCGGTTGTCTCTGATCCCGACCGCTGTCCGCGCGGCATGACCGCGGTCATGGAGAGCCCTGGCGGCTGCGCTCCCTGCGCGCACGGCAACACCAACTGCCCGTGCTCACGCCCGACGTTTCGCTGCTTTGACGGCAAGGTGCCCAAGCGGCTCAGCGACGCGGACGAGCGACAGCTGCGCGATACGCTGTGTCGCGGGCTGTGGGATCGCGAGCTTCTCGACGAGCAGGCCAAGCCCAACGTGCAGTGCGGCTCACCGCTGCGCCCGACCTGGATGGATCTGGCCGAGCTGGCATCGCGCATGTCGCCCACGCAGTCGCCGCAGCAGCTAGCGAACGAGCTTGTGGCCAAGTATCCGGCGGTGGCCTGCGAGCTTGCGAGCTGCTGGCCGCAAGAGCGCACCGTCGCGGTGTCACCCGACGGGCAGTGGCTGGTCACGGGCGGATCGATCGTGCGCTTGTGGCGGCTTCCCGAGCGCAAGCTGGTGGCGAAGATCGGCGATCACGCACGGACGGCGATTGCCCTTTCGTTCTCGAATGACAGCAGCCTGCTTGCCACCAGCACCTTCGACGACAACGTCCGGCTGTGGCGCATCCCCAGCGGTGAGCTGGTCCGGCGCATCAAGGTCGGTGACCAGAACAACATGGTGGCGTTTGTGCAAGGCGGCCGGGCTCTGTTCGCGGGCGGGAACAACGGCCGGGCACAGATCTTTTCACTGACCGACGGCAGTCCGCCGCTCTCCTTTCGCGAGCGCTTCGCGCTGCAGACCGCTGCCGCTTCGCCGGATGGCAGCGTCCTTTATGCGGCGAGCCGGCTGTGGGATGCAAACAGCGCTCAGCTCGTCATGCGCCTCGACAACGGGCAAGGCGGGTACCTGTGCTCAGCGTTTTCTTCCGACGGAAAACAGCTGGCAACCGGCGGCGGCAGCTACCTGCAGGGCCAGGACTATGTCGTGCGAGTGTTCGAGGCCTCGACGGGCAAGCTGGTCTATTCGCTTGCAGGACATATTCGTCCGGTCACAGCCGTCGCCTTTTCGCCCGATGGTCGCTTGCTTGCATCGGGTGGCAGCGACGGAGAGCTGCGACTGTGGCGCCTGACCGACGGCACGCTTGTTGACCGTCGCCCCCTGGGCAGCATCAGCGGTCTCGCGTTTTCACCCAGCGGCAGCGAGGTCTTTGTCTCCTTGCAGTCCGGTGGCATCACCGTCCATCGCCTGTCCAATAAGCCATAGCCCGCCCACACCCATTTGCTTCACCATTCAAAGCAGAATCTTTCCCTGCCTCTGCGACGCAGATCTGCCCGCAGGGAAAAAGCGGTCGCCTCTTTCGACGAGGGCATCATCCACCGCGAC
>JAEUJZ010000107.1 GCA_016794505.1 Myxococcales bacterium | reverse complement strand
ATCGGTCCAGACGCAGCCGTCCTCGCGCAGGATCGGATCGATGGCGCCGAGGAGGGTCCAGATCCAGGCGGGGGTTTCTTTTGGCTCGGCGGCTTTCTTTTCGGCCCATGGGTTGCGGACGTGCGGGCCCCATGAGAACTGGACGCCGCCCATCACACGCACGCCGACGTCTTGATCAATGAACTCTGGCCCGACGGCGAAGCGGCCGCCGAAGCCATTGCGGCTCATTCCCAATAGGCCGGCGAGCAGCGTTCCTTGTGTGCTGAATCTCGTGTCTTGCGCGAACTGGTACAGCGCTTCGAGCTGAAGACGAAGTTGATCGCGCGGTTGCTGAGGATCGGGGCGCGCGAACCAATAGCTCGCGGCGAAGCCGAGCTGAAATGCCGACTGCTGCAGGGAACGATCGCCGCGTGGCGCGAGGACGAAGCCGACGGAGCCGTCGAGATCGATTGGGCCGTAGCTCTTGCCTCCGACGATGTGAAGCGTGGTGCGCGCGATGCCGGGTGATTCGTGTTCGCCGAAGTTGGCATCCACGAAGTCGTGCTGGGCATGCAGGGCCAGACGCAAGAAGCCGCCGGAGAGTGGACGGAGGAACGGCAATGGCAACAGGCGAAGGCGGGCGTAGATCGTCGCGGGTGAGCTGATGGCGAAGAAGCGGTCCTTTCGATCGCGGCCGATGTGCCCGGCGAAGGTTGTTCCGATTTCTGCGAGATCGAGGAATGTGATCGAAAGTCGCGCGTGGCCTTGAACATCGACGAAGGAGCGATCTTTGTCAGTGCGCAGGGAAGAGAGGGCGGTGAGGTGCAGACCGATTTCGCCGATGCGGGTGCAAGGGGCGATGAAGCCGCAGGGGGCGCCGGGCTGCAGCAGTGTGCCAACTACCATCGGTGTGGTTTGGGCCTTGGCAGGGTGCGACGATGCCAGGACGCCCAGCATCAGTGCCAAGACACAGCGCGCAAACGGAACACGAGAAATCGCAGATGGGGACATGGGAGGCTCCAGCACACGGACAGAACGAGATGCAAGAAGAGGCCGTGAAAATATCGAGGGGGCCTGACGGGAACAAGCGCTGAGTCGAGCGAGCGCTGGAACGACCGCGAAATGGGACCGCCGAAACAACAGCCCGATGCAGCCATTGGCAGGGCCGCACGACGCCATGTGTGCAGGCTGGCTCAGCCATTGAGCCGTACGCTACGCTGGCAGCCTAGGTCCGGCACGGATCAGCCCCCCCCGGAGGGGTGGACGCATGCTTCATGCCCCGAAGCATTCTGCTTTGGGTAGCATCCAATGGGCTGAATACGCCGATGGTTGTTGCAGTGGGGGAAAGAGTCGACATGGAGAATGTCGGGGTCTCATCAGGCTCGCACCAGGCCGCGATCGATCGCGAGGAACGGCGCGTGGCCCAGCTGCTCTATGGCATGTCGATCGTGCCTGCGGCGCTTGGCAGCATCTATCTACTGCTGGCGTGGCTGGTGCCGTCGTGGAAGCTGCGCTTGGACTGGCTGTTGGTCGGCGCCATCCTGGCGCATGCGCTGCCGATCCTCTTTTTGAAGCGCGGCTATGTGCGAGTGGCCAAGTGGCTGGTCTTAACCCTCTCGTGGGGGGCGATCTTGGCGCTGTGCATCACCAACGGGGGGCTCTTGGCTCCGGCGATGCCGCTGCACTTGCTGACCTGCGTCGCCGTGGCGCTGCTCACAAGTGGCTGGCAGTTTGTCCTAGGCGTCGCCATCGCGATCCTGAGCGTGCTGGTGCTTGGGTATCTGGGACACACGGGTGCGCTGCCGACGCTGAGCTCTTCGATCGGCCATATACCGCGCGCCGCGAGCCTCTTGATCGCCCTGGGCTGGCTGATGCTGATGCTGCGCTTGGCCCTGCTGCAGCTTCGCCAAGCGCTGTTCCGCGCGGAGGAAGAAAATATTGCCCGCAAACAGACCGAAGCCACGCTGCGCCAAGCCGAAGCCGAGCTGCGGGCGCTCAACGAAAAGCTGGAAGCGCGCGTCGGCGAGCGCACGGCCGAGCTGCTCGCGGCCAAAGAAGCGGCGCTGTCGGCCAGCCATGAAAAGAGCACCTTCCTTGCGACGATGAGCCACGAGCTGCGCACGCCGGTCGCCGGCATCGTCGGCTTGGTCGAGCTTCTGGGTCGCTGCGAGCTGCCCAACGAAGCCCGCTCGATGATCGAGCCGCTCTTGAGCTCATCGAAGACCCTGCTGTCGCTGATCGGCGATGTCCTGGACTATTCCAAGATCGAAGCGGGAAAGCTGGAGATCGAGCGCATCCCCATGCGCGTGCGCGCGATCCTGCGCGATGTGATCTTGCTTCTGCGCCCCAAGGCCGAAGCCCAGGGCCTGAAGCTTGAGCTGGTCATCGAGGACGCGGTCCCGAACTTTATCCTCTGCGATCCGACGCGCTTGCAGCAGATCGTCCTCAACCTGGCGGGCAATGCCCTGAAGTTCACACCCAGCGGCTCGGTGCGAGTGCGCGTCTGGTATCGCGACGAGGTGCTTTCGCTTTCGGTGCAGGATACGGGCATCGGCATCAGCCAAGAGGCGCAGGCGCAGCTCTTTTCCGCGTTCGTCCAGGCCGATCCCTCGACGAGCCGCAAGTACAGCGGCAGCGGTCTGGGCCTGATGATCACCAAGCGCTTGGCGCAGCGTATGGGCGGCGATGTCACGGTGGAAAGCGAGCTGGGCGTCGGCTCGACGTTCACATGTACGATCAAGGCCCCGGCGGCAGCGCGGCCCCGGACCGAGCCCGAGAGCCTGCCCGATCGCCAGCGCCCGCTGCGCATTCTTCTGGCCGAAGACAACGACATCAACGCCTTCATCTTGACCAAGCTGCTCTTACACTTGGGGCATACCTGCGACCGCGTCACGGACGGAAAACAGGCGATCGAGCAGGCGACGCAAAAGACGTACGAAGCGATCTTCATGGACATGCACATGCCCGTGCTCGACGGCATCGAAGCGACGCGCCAGATCCGCGCCCTGCCGGGACCGCAGGCGCAGCTGCCGATCATTGGGCTGTCCGCCGATGCCATCGCCGAGCACGAGGCCGAGTATATGGCGGCGGGGCTTACCGCCTATCTGACCAAGCCCTGCACGTTGGCCCAACTAAAGCAAGTGCTGGCACAAAAGACCGCGAAGGTCGCGACCTAGGAGCGGCGTGGAAAAGCCGCTTCCGCTTTCGGGCGAGGGCGCGCTAGATTCTGGGCCTCTCGCTTTGGTGGAGGCCTCATGCGTGCGCACACGGATCATTCTTCGTCGCAGACTCGACCGCGCTGGCTGTCTTTGGCTTCGCGGGTGCTCGGCATGGCCCTGCTGGCAAGCTGGCTGATGGATGCGGGCTGCGGCAGCTATTCGCCGCTTTCCAACACCCCGGACGATCCGTTCGATCCGGGTCCGCGACCGGGCGGATCGCAGTATGGCTCGGGCTCGGGCGGCATGGTCAACCCGCCGGATCCGCCGCCGGCCTGTGACGAGTCGCTGCGCCGCTGCCCGAAAGACTTTCTGTACCGCGGCACGATGGCCGCACCCAGCAAAGGCGACGAGCGCAGCGTCGAGCTTCGCGGCGACTATCGCGCGGGCGCCTGGATGGCCGGCGATCCGTTTACGTGGGACGCCGGCACAAAGACCTGGCGCGCCACCATCGAGATGCCGTGGAACGGCCGCTTCCTTTACAAGATTCGCATCGTCGATGCCGCAGGCGCCGAGCGCTGGATCGCCGACCCGGAAAATCCGCAGGGCGAGCCCGATGGCTTCGGCGGCATGAACTCGGTCGGCATGGGCGGCACGTGCAGCAAGTGGACCTGCGGCACGCCGACGCCGACCTGTGAAAAGCCCTCGACCGGCAGCTTCGACTGGCGCGACGCCGTCATGTACTTCGTGTTCATCGACCGCTTCCGCGATGGCAACCCCGGCAACAACCTGCCTTCGACCGAGGGCGGCCTGGATCCCTCGACCAACTGGATGGGCGGCGACTGGGCCGGCGTCACGCAGAAGATCAAAGACGGCTACTTCACGAGCCTGGGGGTGAATGCGCTGTGGCTGACCGTGCCCATGGATAACACCGACGGCACCGGGCTCGGCGACGATGGCCGCAAGTACACCGCCTATCACGGGTACTGGCCGCGCGATCTGGAAAAGACGGAAAAGCGCTTCGGCACCATGGCCGAGCTCAAGACGCTGATCGACGAAGCGCACAAGCTGGGCATCAAGGTGCTCATCGACTACGCCATGAACCATGTCCACAAGGACGCGCCCATCTATGCCGCGCACCGCACCGATGGCTGGTTCAACCCGCTCGATCTGGGCGGTGGCAAGCAGTGCATCTGCGGCGCGCCCGAGTGTGGCTGGGACGACCCCAACAAGGCCAAGGTCTGCTGGTTCCGTGACTATCTGCCCGACTTCAACTTCAACAACGCCGCGGCGCGGACGTGGTCGGTCGACAACGCCATCAAGTGGCTCACCGACTATGGCATCGACGGCCTGCGCCTGGACGCCGTCAAGCACATCGAGATGTCGTGGCTGACCGACCTGCGCAGCCGCATCATCAAAGACGTCGAGAGCAAGACCAAAGAACACGTCTACCTGGTTGGCGAGACGTATTCCGGCAGCCGCGATGCCATCCGACCGTTTGTCGATCCCTGCACCAAGCTCGACGGCCAGTTCGACTTTCCGCTGCGCGCCGAGCTCGACGGAAAAGTGCTGTTGCGTCAGGGCAAGATGCAGGACCTGCGCAGCTTCATGGACAGCAACACGACGTTCTATGGCAGCGGCCTGATGTCGACGTTCATCGGCAACCACGACGTGCCGCGCAGCATCCACTTCGCGCAGAACACGCCGCTTTGGACCAACATCTGGGACGGTGGCAAGGACCGCAACTTCGGCAGCAGTCGCCCCGGTGTCGTGGCCGAGACCGCAGCGTATGAGCGCATGGCGCTGGCCATGGCGATCCTGTTTACCAACCGCGGCGTGCCGCTGATCTATTACGGCGACGAGATCGGCCTGCCCGGTGCCGGCGACCCCGACAACCGCCGCATGATGGACTGGAACACCGCGGGCTATAACGCCGGGCAGCAGCTTCTTTTGGATCGCCACAAAAAGCTGGCCACGATCCGCAAGGCGCACGCTGCGCTGCGCTATGGATCGCGCACGACGATCTCGGTCGCCGACGACACCTGGGGATACAAGATGGTCGAGGGCGCCGACCTCGTGTACGTGCTCATCAACCGCAGCGACTCGCCCAAGAACGTGGGCGGCCTGCCGGCCAACCGCTTCAATGACGCGCTGCTCGGCGACAGCGTCACCGGGCCCGAGGTCAGCGTCCCGGCTCGCGGCGTCCGCATCCTCGTTCCGTAGCCGCCCCGCCCAAGACAACGCCCACCGCGCACCGCCCACAGGCTGCGACCGCAGCCCCTCACTCACCGCAGAATCTGCAGCAGCCTCGTCAGCCAACGCATTCCTTGCATGCAGCCCTTCAAGCCACAGCGGCTTCCGGCGGGCTCCTCGACGCAAGCGCCGGCCCTTGGGGTTCGGCGCGCCGTATGCAGTTCCTTGGTTCATCAGGACCTGCCTAGGACCGGTGCCGGATGTCGAACGAAGAGCTGCGCATGCGGATCGCAGGAGAAGTGCAGTCAGCAGAGCTAGCCAGGCATGCGAAGCGCCGAAGCGTCGCAGCCGGCGAGCTATTCGAAGCGATCTTGCTCGCGATGAGCGCCGAGCCCGGACCTTTTCGTCAAGTTGAGTTGACGAAATTGGCCGTTCACTGCCGCACGCTGTGGTTCGAGGATCTGGCTCTGTTCGCATTCGCGCAAGCGGCTCGCGAGAGCGAGAACATCGGCGAACACGAGCGCGCCAGCACGCTGATGATCGAGGTGGGAAGCCTGTATTCCCGCCTGGCCAACCTCGACGAAGCGGCGTTCTGGTATCAGCGCGCACGGACCGCGGGCCTGGCTCACTCTTGTTACGCCAACGCCGCGTCGGCATCGACCAACTTGGCGACGCTGGCCATGGCCCGCGAAGACTGGTCAGCGGCGCACCGACTGGCTTCAGACAGCGTCGACTTTCTTTGCCGTCAGCCAAACCCACGGACCGAAGCCATCACGCGCGCTGTGCTGATCCTTTTGGCAGAACACCTCGATCGCCCGATAGACGAGGCCTTGGATCACGCTCGGACGCTGTTCGGCGCACTTGCAAAAGCCCCGGTCCCCGAACAGGTCCGCAAAGATGCCGCAGCAGCACTCGATCGACAGGTCCACAAGTACCTGAGCGCCCATCCCGAAGTCGATGGCCCAACGTGGAAGCACGCGCAGCTTCCCGCACTGTGGTGAGGAGACGCATGACGTCGTTCGCTGATCTGGCGGCGTGTGAGACAGACGATCCCGTGCTGATCGCGGTTCGCGATCGCGCGATCACCCTGCTGCTTGCGACCTCGGTTGTGCAAGAGCTCGATGAGCTGCGCATCGCCGTGGTCGACTTCGATCGCGCGACGCCAGCGGTGCGCGAGGACTATTTCACGCCCAACTGCATGGCGCTGGTCCAAGAGCACGGCATCGTGGTCAATGCGTCTTTTCTGCGCAGCGCCGAGATCGCGATCCGCGCCATGGGCCTGTCTGGATCGGTCTTCGCCACACCGTTCCTTCGCCAGGAATCCGAGATGTTCGGTCTGGTGCGCCACCTGCGCGATCGCCCCCAAGAGTACGGGCTGGCTCTGCGAACGCTGGCGTCAGCTGAGAGCGAGCGCCGTCGTCGCGATGAGCTTGCGCTAGCTCTGGTGTTTTTCTTGGGACACGAGATCGGCCACCTGCGCCAAGGCGAAGAGCGGCGCGGCTTCACCACCGAGCTGCCCGAAGGAACCGCGCTGGAAACCCAGCTTGCCGCCGCGACCGCCAAGTACTGTCGCCACGCCGACGAGCTAAGGAGCTTTGGCTTCGACTTGCCAGGCTTCGAAACGGTCTTCACGCGGGGCGGGGAAGTGCGCGTTGCGGCCGACGCCGTGCTCGCATCGCTGCCCGAAAACGAAGTCATCAATCACGATACCTGGTTCCGCGACGAGAGCCGCGCCGATGCGTGCGGCACCGAGGTTCTGCTGCAGGCCCTGCAGGCCGTCGAGCTCTGGAAGGATGCAGCAGAGCCTGGAGCGTACTTGGCGGTACGCTCGCTGTTCGCGGTATCGGTGGTCTCGTGGTTCCAGGATCTGTTCCGCCTGATGCAGCAAGTGAATGAAGAGGTCGATCCGATCGGCCTCAGCCAGTTCATGCTGGAGCTGATGCGCGACCGCCATAATTACGTGCGTGCGTCGTCGGTGTTGGGCAGCGATCACCGCTTCACATTGCTGCGTGCTGCGCTGGCCATGGATCGCGTGCTGCAAAGCAGCCCAGCCGAGCCCGTGCAGGAACGCCTGAACATCGATGCCCTGCAGCGCGCTGCCCTGGTGCGCCTGCTCATGGACATGGCGGTGAAGCTGGCAACGATGGGAGCCTCGACAGCGTGGATGTTGGAAAAAGACAAAACGCGCGGCACGCCGCAGCTCTTCATGATGCAATTTGAGTCCCTAGCCAGTGAGCTTTCGCGCTTGCAGAGATTGGGAGAGTAGTGGATGTGGGTGATCAAAAAAGGCAGACCGCAAAAGGACACGAAGGAAGACGAGGGGCCGCACTGGCAGCTCGCTTCTTCGGGGACGCAGGATCTGGCCGCGGGCACCGTGTTTGGCATTGGTCCAGATGGCCAGCGCTTCATGGTGGATCGTGTGCCAGTGACGGTGAAGACGTCGCGATCCGCACATGCCATCGAAGACCGCGTGCGCGCCACGCTGAGCGCGTACGCCCGATTTCTTGGCCTCGACCCGTCGATGGCCGATGCCCAGACGGAACCGCTCGACCACTGCAAGCTAGAGCTGCACAACGAAGAATCCGAGGCCGTGGACGAAGAAGAATTTTCGGCGCAGCTCAACGAGCTGCTGGCCAAGCTTGGGAAGATCTATCGCGCGGACAGTCGCTACTTCGTGGTCCGCGGGACAATCTCGGCGCCCGCGGTAGTCCCGCATTTTTCGTCGGATCAAGTGACCCGGCTGTTCCGTGCCAAGCCGGCGGCCGAGACCAGCCTCAAGGGCCTCTCTCGCGAGTTCTCGATGGCGCGGCAAGTCGCCGTGCTGCTCGATGAGGTTCTGCCGGTTCGGTCCAATCTTGGCAGCGGTTCGCCAAAGCTTGGACTGGTCGCGTTGAAGCAGCCACTGCCCGAAGTCCGCAGTGCCGGGGAGTCGACAAGCGCGCCCGTTCATTCGCACGCACAGCCCACATCAAACGCCGTGAGCGAGGCCGAAGATGTCACGGTGCCGTGGGTCACAGCCGTGGTCGATCCCATCGAGGTAGCCGACACAAAGACGATCGCCATCGCACAGCCAGTGAGCATGGAGACCCACCTCGGCCTTGCGGCCGGTGAAGGAGAGCTCGCTGCGATTGGCATCTCGCAGGACTTGCTCAAAGACGCGGGCATACAGTTCAAGGTCGTCTTGCAGGGTGCGCAGGGACGTCCGCAGGACAAAAGCGCCGCATGGGCCACTTCCCTGCTCAGTCCCGAGCTGCGCTTTGAGCCGCCGGCCCCGACGCGCTTTGCGTTTCAGATCCAAGCAGACGCACCAGGGAATGTGGGACTGCGCGTCGTTTTGTATCTGAACGGACGCCCCACGCTGAGCCAACAGATTGCGCTCACCGCTGTGGAACGTGTGGCGCCCGCCGCGATTGAAGCGCCGAGACAATCGGCGGCCGCACCGTTTGGTTGCAACAACATCAATGGACGCAACCTGGCCACCCTGCCGGCGCCGGCTATTACGCTCGAAATTGGCGACCATGATCACGGCTACCCCATCGAGCTAACCATCGCAGGGCGGCGGGCCGAGCGCCCTGCGGTCCCGGCGATTGAGCGCGCCGATCTCGAAAGCAAGACCATTGCGTGGCGCAAGCAGCTTGTCGCTCTGTCCGAACAGTACGGCCACGGCACACACGATGAGCTTGCGACCGAGACACCCGATGCGCTGCGCGCCTTCGCTCGCATTGGGGCCGAGATCCACCAAGCGCTGTTTGGACGTCCGAAGCAGCGCGGTATCGAGGATCTGCGTCGCATGGCCGACGCCATCGCTCAGCTTGGTGCCACAAATGGGCAGCGCGCGTTGATGACCATCTCGGCCGAGCGCCTGCCGCTGCCTTGGGGCATTGTCTATGACGGCGAGCTTGCCGATGAAAAGCCCGTCGATCTCTCTGGCTTCTGGGGCCATCGCTTTCTCATCGAGCGCATCGCTCCAGCGGTCCTCGAAAAGATCCCAGCGCGGGCCTTGCGCGAGGCCAAAGACCGCATCGCTCAGCTCGTGCCCTGCATCAACCCGCACTTGGACTCGCAGCAAAAAGTGGTCGCGGCCAGCAATCAACGAGCGTTTTTCGAGACCCTGGCAGAAGCGCGCATCACCTGTCATCCCGTCGTGCAGACTCGCGAAGCGCTGGGACTGTGGCTGGCCAAGGACCACGGCGAAAGTCGGCTCGTCTATTTCTTTTGTCATGCGAGCTCGGCCAAGACGATTGACGACCGATACTTTCAGTCGACCGAGTCTTCGGACAAAGGAACGTGGCTCGATCTCGATGCCGACAAGTCTCTGCACATCGACATCAACTGGTTACGCAAGGCGCGCGAGGAGCGCTTGGCGGGACAGCCCTTGATCTTTCTGAACGCCTGCTCGACGGCAGAGGGCGATCGCGAGTTTCAGAGCCCCTTTCTGACGCAGTTTGTCCGTGAGTACGACGCGCGCGGGCTGATCGGCAGCGATTGGAAGATCCCCACGGTCTTCGCCGACGCGTTCGCGCGGCGCTTCCTGCGCCGCTTCCTGGGTGGCACCAGCTTGGGCCAAGCGCTGATCGCGACAAGCGACGAGTTCATGGCGGCGGGCAATCCCTTCCCACTGATCTATGCCATCTATGGCCGGACCGACATCGTGGTCAGCGAGGAGAACACATGATCGGCTATGTCATCAGCGACCTACACATCGGCGGCGGCGATGCCGACAAGGCCCTGGAAGATTTTTTCCAAGACGAGCAGCTCGTTCAGTTCGTCGACTCGGTGCGCGGGCCCGACGCGACGATGTTCATCAACGGAGACTTCATCGACTTCGCGCAGATCCCGCCGTACGACGTTCCGGCGCCCTGTCACTTGCTCTGGCCGGAGTCCGTTTCGCTGCAGAAGCTAGAGCGTGCGTACCAGGCACACCGCCCATGTTTCGAGGCACTGCAGCGCTTTGCCGCTTCCAGTGAGCTGGTCATCCTGATCGGCAACCACGATCTCGATCTCGGCTGGCCGGGTGTGCAGCAGCGAATGGCGACGCTCTTGGGCAACGGACGCGTGCGCTTTGAGCTGCGATCTGCCGTCTATCACGGCGTTCACATTGAGCACGGCCACGAGTTCACCCCGGAAAACGGGCTGGAACATCCCGAGGTCTGGAAGCACACATGGGCCGAGCCAGGGAGGCCGGCCGTCGAGTACCTAGAGCGAGTCTGGGGCACCGATTTCATGCTGCACTTCTACAACGACTTGGAGCGCCGATACCCGTTCGCCGACAACGCCAAGCCGATGGTGACGGTGGCATTCCACGGCCTGCGCCAGCGCTGGATCGGCGGGCGCGAGATCGTGCGTCTGGTGTTGTTTCTCAAGCGTCGCGGCATTCCGTGGAGCGGGCTGTCATCGGCCCTGCTCAGCGATGACGAAAAAGTAAACAGTGTGATCGATGGCATCGACGATCGCGACTGGCAGACCATGCTTGAGGAACGTCGCCGCTCTGACTCGGCCTTCGCTTCCGAGATCCAAGCCGCCGTAAACGAGCTATCCCCCGATGAGCAAGCCATCCTCGCCGGCAAGTCCGCGCCCTTGGGTGCAGCCGGAGAGCTACCGGGTGAGCCAAGCGCCACGCTGGGTCTGTTCCGCGACGGTCGCGAGCATCGCGCAGCGCGAGAGCGGCTGGCCCAACCAGGGATCACGCACGTCGTCTTCGGCCACACACACGAGGTGGTAGACGGCGACCTCGACGGGGCGCTTTTCAATCCCGGAAGCTGGATCCCCGCCATCGACCTGTCCTCGGAAACGGTCAAGGCCAAGAGGGCGAAAGACGGTCTGACACTGGATCTTCTCAACGACCAGACCTGCTGGGTCACAGACCGCCGCGCCGTCGAGATTCGGCCGGACTTACCCCATCGCGCACGCGTCCAATTGCTGAACATCTAGCGCGTCGGGGCAAGCGCGCCCCGCGAAACAGACCGGCTGGACTGGCTGAAATCCGGTTGCGCGCCGTCGCAAAGTTTGCGATACGTGCCGGCCATGGCTGCTGCCCGTTCTGCGCTCTCGTTCGCGCGCTCTGCCGACGAGAACATCATCACCATCGACACCGACTCTGCCCCGCGCATCCTGTTTCACGGCGAAGACTTCCTGTGCGAAGACCTGCCGGTCGGGACCCGCGTGATCTATCCGCGCAAGCCCATCGCGGGCCTGCCCAACCCGCGCGCCGCCATCCGCTATGCGCTGCACCATCCCGAATCGATGGAGCCGCTGCACGCGCTGCTGGAGCCGGGCATGAAGGTCACGATTGCCGTCGATGACATCTCGCTTCCGCTGCCGCCGATGGTGCGGCCGGACATCCGCGAGACGATCCTCGACATCGTGCTTTCGCTGCTTGCCGACCATGGTGTCGACGACATTCACATCATCATCGCCACCTCGCTGCATCGCCGCATGCACGACTTTGAAGTGCGGCGCATGGTCGGTGACAAGATCTTCGACGCGTTCTGGCCAGATCGTCTGTACAACCACGACGCCTGTGATCCCGAACAGCTTGTGCAGATCGGCAAGACCGCGCACAACGAAGTCGTCGAGACCAACCGCCGAGCGCTCGAAAGCGACTTGGTCATCTACGTCAACATCAACCTCGTGCCGATGGACGGCGGTCACAAGTCGGTCGGCGTCGGGCTGTGCGGCTACGAGAGCTTAAAGGCGCACCACACGCCCAAGACCATTGTCGAGTGCGACTCGTACATGGATCCCAAGCGCTCGGCGCTGCATCGCTCGGTCGATCGCATCGGTCGCGTCTGCGAGCAGCACATGAAGGTCTTTCATATCGAGACCGTGCTGAACAGCCGCATGTTTTCCGGCCCGCTCGACTTCTTGATGAAGAACGAAGACGAGTTCACCGAGGCCGATACGCTGAAATTCCAGGCCATCAAGTGGACGCTCAAGCGCACGCCGCGCGCCCTGCGCCGCGAGGTTTTCATGCGCACGCCATCGCCGTACGAGCTAATCGCCGTACACGCTGGCAAAGCCGAAGAGGTCCACGAAAAGATCCTCGCCAAGAGCTATGAGCAGTACAGCATTCCCGTCGAGGGGCAGGCCGATATTCTGATCACTGGAATCCCGTACATCTCGCCGTACAACGTGAACAGCAAGGCGCTCAACCCGCTGCTCGTGCAGGTGATGGCGCTTGGCTATTTCTTCCACATGTACCGGAACAAGCCGCTCTTGAAAAAAGGCGGCGTCTTGATCTGCACGCACCCCTGCCATGACGCGTTCGATCCGGTGCATCACCCCAGCTATATCGAGTTCTTCAACCGTCTGCTGCCCGAGACGCGCGACGCGTACACGCTGGAAAAAAAGTACCAGGACGAGTTCGCGTACAACCCGACGTACATCGAGATGTATCGGCGCGGCAACGCCTATCACGGCGCGCACCCGTTTTACATGTGGTACTGGGGCCAGGCCGGACGCGAGCACTGCAGCGACGTCATCGTCGTCGGTAGCGAGAACCGCACGGTCCCCGACCTGCTTGGCTGGAAGCGCGCCGACACGCTGGCTGAAGCCATCGCGATGGGTCGCGCCCGCATGGGCCGCTCAGCGCAAATCACCATGCTGCATCACCCGCCGATCCTGATCTGCGACATGAAGTAAGCCGCGGCTCGCCGCCGGTCTCGAACCCGCCTTCGCCTGCCGCAGACGCTGCGCCTCGCTTCCTTCCCGTCGCAGATCCCCCGCCAAGAGAGCCCACGGAACCATTCGCACAGCCGGCCCGTACCTAGATCGAACGGTCGGAGGTCGGTGCATGACCACGCTAGAGACACAGGCGACACTGCAGGCTGGGATCGCTCCCTCACAGCGCTCGAATCGAAACGACAGCCATGGACCTTTGGCGGTGCATGTCGAGGGGCCGAGCCGGGCCCTGCTTGGCACCAGCAGCCAGGCCGCCAACCTGCGCAACACCACCGTGCTGCCCAAGGTCGAACAGGCCGGCGGGTCCATCGCTCTGCGGCCCTGCAGCGAAACGCGCTATCAGCGCATCCGTCGCCTGGGGGCTGGGGCCATGGGCGAAGTGACGCTGGTCAAAGACAACGACATCGGTCGCACCGTTGCCGTCAAGCGCTGCCTTTCGCCCACCCAAAGCCCCGACGGCATCGCTCGCTTTATCGAAGAAATCCGCACCATCGGTCAGCTTGAACACCCCAACATCGTCCCCATTCACGACGTCGGCATCGACGAGCAAGGCCAGCTTTTCTTCGTCATGAAACACATCGAGGGCGAGACGCTGGAAGCCATCTTGGAAAAGCTCGCGGCCGGCGACAAAGAGACCTGTGCGCGCTACACAATCGACGTACGCATCGAGATCTTCATGGGCCTGCTACACGCCCTGCAGTGCGCCCACGAGCGAGGCATCATCCACCGCGAC
>JAEUJZ010000101.1 GCA_016794505.1 Myxococcales bacterium | reverse complement strand
TGGATGCGGTGCATTTCAGTCCGCTGACACCGTGCAAACCGGCTCTGAATCACGCGTGTCCTGCGCATTGTGGACCGTAGGACAAATCGACGATTGCGAACCTAGCCGCCACATCCACTGTACCGGACGAAAATTCGCCTGGGACCGTAGGACATTTTCAGATCCTTTTTGTTCTGCTGGCTTGCACTTGACCCCGATGGTGGAGCGTGTCTTTTTTTGGCTCATGGTATCTACCAAACTTCCCAATCTTGTATCGCGCGATCGAGGAATGATTTGGGGTCCAAATGGATCAGCACGGACAAGCTGGCCGCGCGCAGTAGGACACGATGCGGTCGTCATGGTCGTCCACGCGGGGAGCAGCTGCGAGTGGGCGACACGGCTACACTGCAGCAGATCCGCGCTCGCCCGAGCTGCGATTGCTGGCCGGTGGGTACGGCAGGACTTGGCTCGCGTGGCGTCTTAGCGCGGCGGCGTGATGGATGGTGCGGAGTTCGCGCCACGAAGAGCGGCATCCGCACCGTGAAGCGTCAGGAATTGGCTGGCCGACCGGGCCGAAAAAATTGAGACAACCTGTGACGAACGCTGCTCACACCGGCCTTGAGAGGAAACTGAGACAGACTTTTCACTCCCCCCTTTTGTCCCAGAATCCTCTAGCTCTGGGCACCCAGCGCGCGGCGCGCAATAGCCCACCATGGGATTCCGCACACTTGGACGGTCGGAGTTAGCAGGCGACCCAGTTTGAGAAAACTGAGACGTTGCTCACGCCGATCCGTGACGTGATTCTGTCTCAGTTTTTTTCTGGCAGCGTGACCCTAACTCGCAGGCCACGATGAACGCGGGCATCTGCCCAACGCAGGCGAGTAGCAGGCTTGCAGTCCTGCAAGCTGACACAGGACAGCGACGGACTACGAGGATCGAGAGACCGAGTCCGCCGCCACGACGCTCACGCGCGCGGGGCGGAGAAGCGTTCCGTCGAGCCAGACGCCAACCTGGAGCACCTCGGCGACGCTGCCGGGAGCCAGTGCGGTGGTCTGCACGAGCGCGCTGGCCTCGTGTTCGTGCGGGTTGAACGAGCTACCCAGCGGGTAACGCAGCGAGAGGCCCCGTCGTTCCAACACCCCGACAAAGCAGGCGAAAACCCACTCAACGGCCTCGCGCAGCGGATCGAGCAACGAGGACCGGGCCGAGCCTCGCAGAGTGCGCACGCAGCGATGCAAGTCATCGAAGGCGGGCAGGAGGTCAAGGCCGATGGCCCCACGCAGCGTCGTCGGGGGGACCTCCGCATCTGCGCTGCTCTGCAGCTCGCCCAGATTCGGTGTCGCCACGCATAGATGCGCGTGGATCAGCTCCAGCCCAACGGCAAAGCCGGTCAGAACCTCGCTCTCCCCACGCTGAGCCTGCGCCCTCGCGAAGCGGCGCACGAAGTCGAGCTGGCGGGTCAGCAGTGCAATTCCGTCCAGCAATCCATCGGGCACGTCGAGGGGCGGGAACGCCGTCAACGTCACAGGTGCATGCCCTGTACTCGCGGGCGGGGTTTGCGCCTCCCGCTCGGTGAACCGTTGCCGAAGCTGGCGCAGCTCGGCGTCGCGCTCCGTCGCATGCTGCCGAGCCTGAGCCAGCTCGCGTTCGAGCGTCTGATGCTTCGACACACGGGCACGCACTCGGTCTAGGTCGCGACGCAGCGCCGACTCTTTCGCTTCGACGCGATGAGCCAAGGCATCGAGCCTGCTGGTCAACGCACCGGGGTACTTCCTGTTCAACATGTCCGTCGCCAGGCAACCCGGAGAACGTCGCGTCCTGGCACGTGATGTCGAGCTGATGGCCAAGGCACCGGGCCAGGGCGACCAAGCCATCCGCTGAGTCAGGTCTCACGCGGCCAGGGCAGCGGGCGGAAGCACTGAGTGAGGAGCTGCAGGCGCTGGGTGGGCTGCAGAACTGGATAGGCTGCAACGAGCGACTCAAGGTCGCTGAGACGCTCGCGAAGCTGCAGGTACAGCCGATCGGCCAGCTTGGCTGCCGGCTCGGGAGCGCCACCCTTCGCTTGGGAGCTCAGCCAAAGCGCCCGCAGCTTCTCGTCCCATCGGCTCACGTCTTGGTCTTCTAGCTCGGCTCGCCAGATCGTGTGCCAGCGAACGCCTACGATGCGCGCAACGGCCACGCGTGACAGGCCCTGTGCTCTGCGTCGTGCGAAAAGAGCGAGCCCCGTGCGCTCGCCGGACGGCTGCAGCGTATCGGCAAAGCCACGGGACACTCGGCCGTAGAGCAACGCGTGCTCTTCGCTGCAGCTCTCGTTGATGCCGGCGACCATCGTGGAGCAGTTTGGATAGCGACAGAGACGCTGCAATGGGTGCTCATGGCTTGGCCATGCACGGCCAGTGAAGGTCTCGCCACAGGTGGGGCAACAGAATCGGCGAGCGAGGGTCATGGTTCCGTCTTGGGTTCCCTGCCGAATACCACCACAAGCACGGTCTTGCGCCCCGCGACTACTTTGCCGATCCCCACGTACTGAGCATGCGGATCGGGGCCTTCGCGCAGCGCATCTTGATAGGTCGTTTGTTTGATCTGACGACCCACGGGAGCCGAGCGCTTGGCGTGTTCGGCTTCGAGCTGCAGCAAGAGCGCCCTGGCGGCTAGCAGTTCAGCCTGGAAGTTCAGATAGGGTTCTTCGAGCACGGGTTGCAGGCCCGCGGTTGCGCGCACCCTTTGAATCATTGCCATGCAACGGGGTAGTCGCGTTTCCGACGTACGGCGCCGTCGTTCATACGCCTTGTTCTGGCAACTACGGCTGCAGTACAAGCGCGCCTGCTTCCCTGGGACCAAGTCCACACCACATTCTGCACAGGGCACAAACTCATCATAGCTCACCTGTCCGTCATCCGAAAGCGGGCTTGTTTGGGGGCCAACAGCGAGCCGTCAGAATCGCATCTGAGCAGCCATCACGTGAGCCGCCAGATGAGCCATCACATCGGCCATCACATGAGCCATCGCATCGGCCATCATTTGAGCCCTCTGAGCTCAGAACGCGTGCGGTCTGGGACGGCGCCCACCAATTGCTCTGCAGGCATCTCAGGGGGCATCTGGAATAGGATCCGCGAGCCGTCTGGATCGACTTCTGGGAGGCGTCACGTCGGGTATCTGGTGGGGCGTCAGCGCGGTCTCTTAGGAGTGGCATCCAGTCAGCAGACACCCAACTGGCCCCCATGGTTGCGACGTGAGACAGCGGGTCCGGTCTGGGTCCTTTCGGCAGAGGCCAACAGCGGGGCGTACAGCGGACTTCGACAATCATTGGGCCTACCACTTCTCTTGTTGTGCGGCTACCTAGAGGCCAATGAGATGTCCATCAGATGCCATACCAGATGCCTGACGAAAGGGATAACAGATGGGGAGTCAGATGGCTTTGCAGCTAGCTCCCTGATGCCGGCAAGATGGTTCTCAGAAGCCAGGCCTTTTCCCGAGGACGCGTGTTGTTCAGAGACCTCCCGATGGGTGGCATGATGGGTCTCAGATAAGCGCTGTTTTCGCAATGCGAATGGCCCGACAGATGCCCTTATGATGGCTGTTCTGAGGTCTTTCCAATGTCTTTTCGGCGCCTGATCACACGGCACTCGCGCGATTTCTGCGATTGAACTGACCAATCATTGACGAATAGCGATACTATCAATGAATGGAAAGCTTGCCGAGTGAGTATGCCTCGCTTGTGACCGATGGGGAGAAGCGCGACGGACGCGGTGGATCGGACGCGAAAGCCAGCGAGACCCCGCGGCCACAGGAGGCGCGCGAACATCCCGCCGATCCGATGCCGAGTGTGGTGTCCCTGCTGCTGCAGGCGCGCGGCCAGGACCCGTTTCGCGCGGCCACGCTGGTCCTGGAGATGGCGCAGAAGACCGCCGAAGCGAGACTGCAGGAGAGCGAGCGTCTCTCCGCGCAGATTGCCAAGGACGCGGAGGCCACGATCGCGCGTGCCCAGCTCGATCTAGAAGCCCGGAGAAAAGCGTTTGACGAGGACTTGGTTCGTCGAGAGAGGGCCTTTGCGGAAGACCTCGATCGCCGGAGCAAGGCACAGGAGGCTGTGCTGGCCGCACGATCCGCTGAGCTGGACCGGAAAGCACGGACGCTGGAACAGCATACGTCGGCCGCACAGAAGGACCTTGAAGAGCGACGGCGACAGCACGACGCACGCGTGTCCGCCGAGCTGGAAGCGAATCGACAGAAGATGGCGGCGGCTCAGAAGGAGTTCGACGAGCAGCGGGAACGCTACGAGTCGCGCATGTCGGCCGAGCTGGAAGCACACCGCAACAGGATCACAGCCGAATCGACCCAGCATCAGCAGCTTCTAGCCAAAGAGCGCGCTGAGTTTCGGGAGCAGCTCCGGCGCGAGGCGGAAGTTCAGGCCAAGGTCTTTGACGTGCAGCAGGCCGCGCTGGCTCGCGATCTGCAGCTCTCGCAGGGCCTCGTGCAGGAGCGTCAGGCCCAGGCCAAGGCGCTGCTCGACACCGCCGACTTGACGAGCGGAACGGTCGCCCCCACCTGTTTCAACGCTGCTCGTGCATCGCTGAGCACCGGGACTTCGCCGCTTGGCGTGCTGACCCACGACGGCAGCTCCGAAATTCTCGTCGCGCGCAGGGGCACCAGGCGTTCCGCGACGCAAAGTTGTAGGCCGTGGTGCGGCAGCTTGCCGAGCAGTATCTCCGCGTCTTGGCTCGGGATTCAGGCAGGGGCTGGCCACAGCTCACACAGACTGGGGCGATGGGGGCGAGCGAGCGCGCATGATCCGTCATAGACGCTCCTGGGCACTTCGGTTGAGCGCACCGTCAATGAGACCGTCAAGTCTGCGTCCATGCGTCAGAGGAACGAGATCCTTGGAGATTCCCACCCGCGAAAACTTCGGATCCACATGGATCAGGGAGCGAATTTCCGCCGTTTCAAAACTGACTAAGTTTCAAAACTGCGGAAAGCCATGCCTGGCAGCGAGGCTGCCACCGCGTCCACTTAGCAGGCGCGTGGGACCTTGGTTCACGGCGAGCCCAGCGCGCTGCAGGCCGGCTGCCTGACCACGGCGAGCACAGGGAGCGAATTTCCGCCGTTTCAAAACTGACTAAGTTTCAAAACTGACTGGGTGCGGGCACTGCCACAGTTGGCGTCCCAAAGGACCTTGCTCGGCAGCAAGCCTGTCGGCGCGTCCAGCCAGCCGGACCGTTGGCGGGGCGCGCCAGAGCGCGGTCATGAACCGCGGGATTGAGGAGCGGGGCGGGCGGAGATTGAGCACAATCCACGGCACCGAAGCGTACCGACCCCATCGCAACAGAGGCGCGTGCCGTTCAGGTGAGGCATGGTGTCATGGGTCAGATTCGTGCTCTGAGCATCAAACGGTATCCCACCCATGATCACCATTGCTTGCAGCACGGCAGAGGGGAGCTTCTGTGGGAAAATCGTCTGGAGAACATCGCTACTACTGCCAGATAAACCCGCATCAGAGATCCGTATAGGGACGCCCATGATTACCGGCTGCTGCTTCCTGTGCGTATCGCTCTACTGCATTCTCTACTAGAGCCTCCAAATGGCGGACAAGACCGAGACCGAAGCTTATGGGAATGCTTCTCGTGAAGCCGGTTAAGCCCGGCTCACCACCAAGCCAGCAGAGTTTTCGGTCTGTCTTTTCAAGAGCGACACGAATTGCCTCTTGTGCTTGCAGTAGCGCTTGGAATCCATCCACTCCACATCCTGTTTGAGGTGCTGCCGATTGTCCTGCCTCTATTATCATATATGGGCACTCCCATAGCTCGGCGGTGATGGCTTTAGGGATACCGATACGCACTTCGAGGTCAGGCCCACCCTGCGGATCGGTCAAGACCCGTGTGGCAATCCATGTAGGGTTGTTTGTAGACATCACCAGATCCCTCCGTGTGCAACTATTTGCCAAAGTGCCAATAGCACCACGCCCGGCAGGCCGTTTCGCTTCCCAATTCCAACGCAAAGCACCCAGCTTTCATCCGTGGGTCGGGCAGCGAATTACAAAAATTGCGAATGGCCATTCCTCCCGATGCACACGCAGTCTGACACCGCAGCAGTTGTGCTGGGTCTGCGGCGCACAGAATCGGGTCCTCACCCAACGGGATTGGGACCGAGGTCGTTCCGCCAGACATGTGAGAACGGTTCGGCACAGCGACGGCGGTGTTATGTTTCCAAACCGCGAGATTGGCGAAGAAAAGTAACGCCAGGGTTTCGACATGTCGCACTCTGGATTTCACGATGCCTCTTCCCGTTCTATTCTGCGAATCACCGGCTTACTGGGCTGTCAGGGTAGCCTGGAGGGAACTTGAAGTGCAGGTTGCTCCCCATGTACCACCCAAGAAGTTCTGCTGGCTCACGGGAACCACACCGGGAGCGCATATGCTGTCGTTGCTGGTGAGATCAACGTCAACAAATTCGACTGTAATGCCGGTGAGCAGAGCCGTTGATGTCGCAGAGGCAAAGGACTCATTCCACGATGGCGTGAAGGTGTCTTGCTTGGTGGTGGTGCAAGAGCGGATACCATTGATAGTTAAACAGACCATCGGGTCGGGCGCACCACCGAAAGCATCCCAGGCACTGCCTGACTGGTTCTGGGTGGCTACCGTGCCGCTAGTCACGGTGAGCTTCCATAAACCGGACGGATTGAGGGTACATGCGTTCGACATACACTGGTAGCCGCGTACACAGCCGGTGGCGCAGTTGCCGGGGTCGCCAGGATTGCCAGGATTGCCAGGATTGCCAGGATTGCCAGGGTCACCAGGGCCGCTGGAACCACAGGCGACAAGGAAGAATAGGACCAGTGCAACGGCAGAGCGCGTCTTATTCATGGGCGGACACTCCTTTTTTTTGGAACACTCGCACTATGGGCCGATTTCATGTGTACTTGGAACTATCGAGGCTAGCCGATGGACAAGCGTTCAGACAGACTGAACAAAGCGTCTCGATCTTTTTCGGATTTTGACGATCGCTTCGTTTCCTGACGACGAGCAGGCTATCCCGCCGGTATACGTGGGTCAAGGGGGCATCGGCTGGGGGATGCGCGTACAGGGTGAGACGGGCGTGGGGATGTCGGAAAGGTGTTGGTGGGGGGCTATCGAAGGTGGGGAGCTAGTGCGGGCGCTTGGGGCGGACGAAGCTGTCTTTGGGGGCTTGGCCGTCTTGCAGCGTGAAGTCGGCGAAGGCGGCGTCGGTATTGGTGATGCGGATGGTGCCGATGGCTTGGCGGCCGAGGGTGCGGCCGGGGGCGGTTTCGTCGACGATGGCGGGGCCGAGAACCTCGTAGAGGTCGCCGACGTGAACGCCGTCGCCGGCTCCGATGTTGAGGCGGTGCTCGGCGAGGATCTTGCCTAGCTCGCGGCCGATTTGAATCTCTTCGCGCAGAAGGATGGCGCAGGCGACCCCAGGAAGCGAGGCGGCGGGCGTGTCGGCAAAGACGACGAGGCCGCTGGGCTCGGTTTCGGTGATGGTCGCGAGCCCCAGGGTGCGGCCGCGCTCGGGCCCGGAGGCGGCGACGAGGCGCACCTTGCCGCCGCGCGAGAATCCATGGGTGGCGGGAAGAGACGGACTGCGAAGGTGCTGGCCGTCTCGCTCCAGCGTCATCGACAGGCCATGCGGACAGCTTGGCTTGCTGCTGGCGGTGGTTCGGTGCGGGAGGGGCTGCGCCGGAGGGTTGCCCACGGCAGCGACGGGCGCACGGCCGGTGCCCGCGCCCAAATCTGGCGGGCCGCTGAGCGGGGGCGGGGCAGCCACAGCCGCAGGAGCCGCCGAGGGTGTGACCGACGTCGGAGGGTGCGAGAGCGGCGCTGTCAGCGCTGGCTTTGAACCCGATGCGGCGTCTTTTGCATCCGGGTTAGGTGTGCTGAGGCGAGACGCAGCGAGTGCGCCCACGGCAACGAGCCCGACGGCGACCCCGACGCGTCCCAGCCAGTACAGGGCATAGCGCGGACCGTCAAGGGCACGCAGGATGGCTTCGGCGCCGACTTTGTGCAGCAGCGCGTTTTCGCGGTCCAGCCGGTCGCTTGCGCGGGATGGAATGGCCCGCCGCACGTCGGGCGCAAAGTGGTCGAGAAGAAACTGATCGAACTCGGAGTCGGTGCGCAGCCGGTCGGCCATCGCCTCCCGTGCTTGTCGATTGCGACGCGCGCTCATCTTGTTCGCCATGATAGGCAGCCGGCCAGGACTTGTCAGCAGCATGGGCGAGCGCTTCGGCTCGTCAGAAACCCCGCTGTGTCGACGTATCGCGTATAGATCGGCGGTCCCAGCGAAGCGGAGGAGCCCCGGATGCGCACGTGTCGCGAAGTGTCGAGGTGGTTGGTGCTACTGGCCCTGCTGCTACAGGCCCACGTCGGATGGGCCAAGCCAGCCGAGCCGGTGACGGCGGCGCCGTTTGCCGTCGAAGTGCTGCCCCGAACGGCAGACGATCCGGCGGCTCCGGTGCTTCTGCGCGTCAGCAAGCTGCCTGTGGGCCACGGCTTTGCGCGCGGCGCCCTGCTGCTCTTGCACAGCGTGCAGGGGCGGCGCCTGCAGCCCATCGGGTACGCCATGGTAGTGCGCCCGCAGCCACGCGAGGTGGAAGCGGTCGTGCAGGTGCTGCCGAAGGACGCGCAGGCGTTTCCGCTCTTGGCCGGGCCGATGCCGGAAAAAGCCCCCCTCGGTAAGAGCCTGGGCGTGGTGCTGTCGCAGCGACCGCAGCCCGTCGCCGTGGCCAAGGAAGACGAAGAGACCGAGCGCGTGCTGCTTAACCTGGGCGCCGGGGATGGAGTGCGGGTGGGCGACTACTACCACGCTCTCGGGGATGCGGTGAGCGATGCCGACGCCAGCGGGCGCAGCTTGGGCCGCGCGACGGTGGGTCTGCTCAAGGTGCTCGCGGTGGAGGGGCTGACGGCGACGGCGGGGATCGAGCAAGGCATCGCACCCGCGGGCTCGTTCGTGCGCTTTATCGGCCAGAACCCACCCGGAGCAGGCACCGGCAAAAAGCGCGAGGTCACGATCCTGATCCTGCGCTTCTCGGGCGAGCACGGGGAGCGATTCAGCGACCGCTTGGTCGATGCCCTGCAGACCCAGGTGCTGCGCGGCTACAAGCAGATCCACATTCGCCACGAGATCACTCCCGTCAAGGACCTCGACGGCACGCAGAGCCAGATCCGCCAGCTTGGGCGACGACAGGGGGCCGATGTCGTGGTGTGGGGCAGCGTGCTGTGCAGCGACAAGCGCGCCTGCATCCGGCCACGAGTCACGATGGTCTCTCCCGACAGCAAAGAATGGCTTGGCATGCTGCGCGAGGAGCCCGAGCAAGACATCGCCCACGAAGAGCTAGGCCGCTCGGCCCTGAACCAAGAAACGCGAGTGCTGGCGCTGGCTTCGCGCTTGGCCGGGCTCGCTCTATATCAAGAAGACAACTACGCCGATGCAGCGTGGCACCTGGACCGGGCGCGCCAAGGCAGCGACGAAGACGCCAAGGCTGTGCGCCCGCTGCTCTTGCTGTGTTATGAGCGGATCGGGGACTGGACGGCCGCGCTCGACGTCGCGCAAGAGCTACGCGACCAGGGGCAGAAGCAACACGACAATGCTCAGCAAGCGCTGGGTCATTACTGGCTGGCCCGCATGCTGCACCAGCGGGGTGAGCCCAAGGAGGCGCTCTCCGAGGCGCAGAAGGCCGAGCGTATATACCGCAGCCAGAGCGAGGCCGGGCGCGCGATGCTGGCGCGGACGATGGGACAGATCGCCGACATCTATCAGGCCCGCGGCCAGCTCGACGAGGCCCTGCGCATCCGCAAACAGGAGGAACTTCCCGTCTACGAAAAGCTCGGCGACATCCGCTCGCGCGCCGTGACCCAACGAAAGATAGCCGACATTCTTCAGCTGCGCGGACAACTTGACGAGGCTTTGAGGCTTATTCGGGATGAAGCCCTGCCTGCTGTCCAACGCATCGGCGCGATTGCCGACATTGCAGTATTCCAAGGACGCATAGCCGACATCTATGAGGCCCGCGGCCAGCTCGACGAGGCCCTGCGCATCCGCAAACAGGAGGAACTTCCCGTCTACGAAAAGCTCGGCGACATCCGCGAGCGCGCCGTGACGATGGGAAAGATCGCCGACATCTATCAGGCCCGCGGCCAGCTCGACGAGGCCCTGCGCATCCGCAAACAGGAGGAACTTCCCGTCTACGAAACGCTCGGCGCCATCCGCGAGCGCGCCGTGACGATGGGAAAGATCGCCGGCATCTATCAGGCCCGCGGCCAGCTCGACGAGGCCCTGCGCATCTATCAGGAGAACATCCCCATCCGCGAGAAGCTGGGGGATGTTCGAGGACGCGCCGTGACGATGGGAAAGATCGCCGACATCTATCAGGCCCGCGGCCAGCTCGACGAGGCCCTGCGCATCCGCAAAGAGGAGCAACTTCCCGTCTTCGAAACGCTCGGCGACATCCGCGAGCGCGCCGTGACGATGGGACAGATCGCCGACATCTATCAGGCCCGCGGCCAGCTCGACGAGACCCTGCGCATCCGCAAAGAGGAGGAACTTCCCGTCTTCGAAAAGCTCGGCGACATCCGCTCGCGCGCCCTGACGATGGGAAAGATCGCCGACATCTTAAAGGCCCGCGGCCAGCTCGACGAGGCCCTGCGCATCCGCAAACAGGAGGAACTTCCCGTCTACGAAAAGCTCGGCGACATCCGCTCGCGCGCCGTGACGATGGGACAGATCGCCGACATCTATGAGGCCCGCGGCCAGCTCGACGAGGCCCTGCGCATCCGCAAAGAGGAGGAACTTCCCGTCTACGAAACGCTTAAGGCCCGCCGCGACATCCTCGTCTGTGAGGCGAACATCGCGATTCTCTTGGTGCAGCGAAAAAAGCCCGGCGACCGCAGCGAGGCCGAGCGGCTGCTGCGCAAAGCACACGCCGCAGCCGTCGGCATGCAGCTACCCGAAGCCAAGATCATCGAGAGCATCCTCGCCAAGCTGGCGCCCTCCGCTGCCCCTGGCCCGTCTCGCCAACCCAACCCCTAAGCCTTGCGACACCAGCAAGCTCGCGTTCCTCCGCCTGCACGCTGACAGGGTATAGCAGGCACCGCCACCCACCGCGCCGACTGCGTCGGCAGAGTTCCCCGCGGCCCCGCGGCGCCAAGCCTGGCATGCGTGGCAAGCTACCTGTGACCAGGGCGCGAGCCTAGCTGATCGACGGTGGCGCGGCTCTGGTCGTGGGCATTCCGTCCGGGCGCGGCTCTCGCGACGGGCGCCCAGCTCCGCAGCGGCCAAGCCTCTACACCCCGCGAGATCGACGCGCTGACCCGCCAAAGCAATGCGCTCAACACGTCGGCAATCGCCCTTGATATCGTGGGCGGTGTCGCTCTGCCCGCGGGGACGACATGGACGATCGCCGATTGGCTGAAGCGCGCACGCAGCGAGCGACATGCTGCGCTGGTCCGACTTCCCCCCACCGATCAGGCGAGGCTGGCCTTCACGGAGCAGCAGCCAGAAGAGCAGGCGGGCGGGGCTGATTTTGCGTTTCGTTTCCCTGACTTACTGAGGCTGAGCGATTCTCAGGGAAAAAATTCTGCGCGGTTCTCGACGGGGAATTAGTCCGCGGTGTATCACATTACAAAAAAAATTCGTCGAGAAATCGCGCTCTTACGAGGTCCTAGGAAACGCGCAGGGAAAAAGGGAAACATCGATTTCCCTACAGTTGTCCACCGACGGTGGCGGCGAGAACTGCCCGGTCTTCTGGGGAGAGTGTGCGGATGGTGTTCAGAAGGTCGACCAGGCTGGGGGATGGCGCGGGCTTGGACGGCTCGGTCGGGGCCAGCAGAGCGGCCAGGCTGCGGGCGTTGCCTGCGGTGTCGGCTCCGGGCGCG
>JAEUJZ010000058.1 GCA_016794505.1 Myxococcales bacterium | reverse complement strand
GCGCTGGCGCGATGTAGACATCGACTCCGCGAGCTTGCGCACGACGCACATTCGCATCGGAAAAGAATCCGGCATCGGCCAGCGCAGCGTCGGGAATCTGCTCGCAGCCGGCCATCATGCGGTCGAGCATTGGGATGAAGTCGCTGCGCGGTGCCCTTCGGCGTGCCCTGTTTGTCGACGGGAACTTGATTCTTCGGCAGCTCACCCGGAGTCAGCGGAAGCTTGGGATCTTCATCGGAATCAGACGATTCCTTTTTCTCGTGCGGTAGCGCGGACGCAGCCTCAGTGCGTGCCATCTCGTCGAGAACAGCGGCGACTTGTGCATCCTCGGACTGTGACGCCTTTTTCTCTTCCGCCTGCGCTGCGGCCTCCGCGAGCAACTCCGCTTGTGCTGCGCGAATGCGCGCAAGGCGACTCTGCGCGTGACGCAGGTCCTCGGGAAGCGTGTCACCGCGACGACCACGGCCGTATTGCGCATCTTCCTGCGTGTCGGCTGCTTCCGCTTCGGCCAGCAGCTCCGCGACCTTTTTTTCCAGCCGTTCCTGTTCCCGTTTCATGCGCGCCATGCTCATCGCCTTGTGGCAAGCCCAGCCACAGCGAAGGCCGCAGACCATCCCCAGGTCGTGCGCAGGAATCCCCCGGCCAGCGGCCCGCAGGCGGCGCCGATGTTGAACACGACGTAGAAGATCGAGAACGCATCGTCGCGACGGCGATCCGTTGGTTCGTAGAGCTTGCCGACCGCGCTGCTGATGCTCGGCTTGAACAGGGCTTGACCTAGCACCAGCAGACCCGCCGACGGGTAAAGCAGGCTCGCTCGATCCAGCGACAGCGCGGCATAGCCCCCAGCCAGGAGACCCGCTCCGATCGCGATGGCTCGTCGCGTGCCCAGCCATCGGTCGGCGATCACACCGCCGAGTACCGATGACAGGTAGACCATCGCGTTGAACGATCCGCCCCAGCGCGTCGCGCCCCCCAGGGACAGGCGCAGGCGTTCGCTCAGGTACAAAAGCAGCAGTGAACCGAACAGCGAAGCGGCGAAGCGCTCGCATAGCTCGACGGCGCACAGGGCATACAGACCACGGGGATGGCGCGCGGGCAGACGTAAGGCCATAGGAATCCCTCCATGCCGGGATGCACGGAACCGGGCGCGGGGAGGGGCGGAATGCGGGCGCTGTGCCTCGGGCAGACCCTGCCCAAGGGCACGCCGCATCACATGCCTTTAGACCCGCGCAGCAAAGGTGGCATAGTGCCGCCTACTGAACCGCTGAGAGATTAACTACCCATGGCGCAGAGTCAAGATAAAATCTTGAAATCAAGAAATAATGTGCCAATTACGGCTCGGCAATGCCGGGCCGCGCGGGGGCTTCTAGGCATCTCGCAGCGCGATCTCGCCGAGGCAGCCAGCGTCAGCCTGAGCGCGATTCTAGATTTTGAGACGGCTACGAGGAGTCCTCGCTCCGCCACGCTTGCCGCGCTCCGTCGAGCCTTCGAGGATGCCGGCGTCCTGTTCATTCCGATCAATGGAGGCGGTCAGGGCGTCCGCCTACGCGATCCCGATCACGACGCCAAGCCTGCGCCGAAGGAGCGGCGCGGCAAGAACGAGCTACGAGCCGGCATCGATGACTAGGCCAGAGCAGCGCATCGCCGCCCCTTCGCCCCAGGAACGCCGATGAACAAAAAGGATCTGACCGAGACGGACATCCGCACCAAGTTCATCACGCCGGCCCTCGATCGCGACAAGCGCGGCAAGTGGGATGTGATGACGCAGATCCGCGAGGAGTGTCCCTTCACCGATGGGCGCGTGATTGTGCGCGGCAAATCGGTGGCGCGCGGTGAACGCAAGCGGGCTGACTACATCCTGTATTACAAGCCGAACCTGCCGATTGCCGTCATCGAGGCCAAGGATAACCGCCACAGCGTCGGGGCCGGCATGCAGCAGGCGCTGGACTACGCCGAGATCCTGGATGTTCCGTTTGCGTACAGCTCAAACGGCGACGCGTTCCTGGAACACGACCGCACGCGCAAAAGCGGAACCATCGAGCGCGAGATTCCGCTGCATCAGTTCCCAAGTCCCGACGAGCTTTGGGCCCGCTATCGCGCATCGAAGGGCTACAGCGCTGCGCAGCAGACCGTGGTCACGCAAGACTATTACGACGACGGATCGCGCAAGTCGCCGCGCTATTACCAGCTTGTCGCCATCAACCGCACCGTCGACGCGATTGCGCGGGGCGAGCGGCGAATCCTTTTGGTCATGGCGACCGGCACCGGCAAGACGTACACCGCGTTTCAGATCATCTGGCGGCTGTGGAAGTCGGGGGCGAAGAAGCGAATCCTGTTCCTGGTCGACCGCAACATCCTGGCCGACCAGACCAAGACCAATGACTTCAAGCCGTTTGGCACCGCGCTGACCAAGATCACCAACCGCACCGCCGACAAGTCGTTCGAGATCTATCTGGCCCTGTATCAAGCCATCACCGGCACGGAAGAGTCGCAGAACATCTACAAGCAGTTCTCGCCGGACTTCTTTGATCTGGTGGTCGTCGATGAGTGTCATCGCGGCAGCGCGGCGGCCGATGCAAGCTGGCGGCAGGTGCTGGACTACTTCAAGTCGGCGACGCAGATCGGCCTGACCGCGACTCCGAAGGAAACCGAGACGGTTTCCAACATCGAGTACTTCGGCGACCCCATCTACACCTATTCGCTGAAGCAGGGCATTGAAGATGGCTTCCTGGCGCCGTACAAGGTCGTGCGCGTGGGCCTCGACAAGGACCTGGACGGCTGGCGGCCCGAGCGCGGCAAGCTGGACAAGTACGGGCGCGAGATCGAAGACCGCGAGTACACGCAGCGCGACTACGATCGCGCGCTGGTGTTAGACCGCCGCACCGCCGTCATCGCCCAGAAGATCAGCGAATACCTCAAGGCCACCGACCGCTTCGCCAAGACGATTGTGTTCTGCGAAGACATCGATCACGCCGAGCGCATGCGGCAGGCCCTGGTCAACGAAAACGCCGATCTGGTCGCGCAGAATCGCCTGTATGTCATGCGCATCACTGGCGACAACGACGAAGGCAAGGCGCAGCTTGATAACTTCATCGATCCGGAAAAGCGCTATCCGGTGCTGGTCACGACCTCGCGCCTGATGACGACCGGCGTCGATGCGCAGACGTGTCAGCTGATTGTCCTCGACCGCACGATCGAATCGCAGACCGAGTTCAAGCAGATCATCGGTCGCGGCACGCGCATTCGCGAGGACTACAACAAGCTGTTCTTCACCATCATGGACTTTCGTCAGGCGACGGCGCAGTTTGCCGATCCCAAGTTCGATGGTCCGCCGGAGCAGATCTATGAACCGCGCGCCGATCAGTCGGTGGTGCCGCCCGACTCCGACCCCGCGGATGCCGCCGCTGCGGGCGCCGCGGGCCTGCTGACCGGCGCCAGCGACGATCTGTACGCCCGCATCGGCGCCCTGGGGCGCCGGGCCGCCGCCATGGGCGAGGCGCGCGTCAAATATCACGTCGATGATGTCGATGTCGCCGTGGTCACCGAGCGCGTGCAGTACCTGGACGAGCACGGCAAGCTGATCACCGAGTCGCTAGACGACTACACGCGCCGCAAAGTGAAGGCGAGCTATGCGTCGTTGGCGGCGCTGCTGGCCGCGTGGCAGGCGGCTGAACGCAAAGGGGCGCTGCTGGAAGCGCTGGCCAAGTCCGGCGTCTTCATCGAGGAGCTAGCCGCGCAGTACGGCGCCGAGCATGACCCGCTGGATCTGATCGCCCACGTCGCGTTTGCGCAGCCGCTGGTCACAAGGCAGCAGCGCGTCGACCACGCAGCCAAGCGACTGGAAGCCGCACAGGCCAAGCTGCCAGCGAAGGCGCGTGCCGTCGTCGCCGCCCTGATCCAGAAGTACATCGCCGTCGGCATCAGCAGTCTGGAATCGATGGACATCCTGAAGGTCGATCCGCTGCCCAAGCTGGGCACGCCGATGGAAATCGCCGCGCTGTTTGGCGGCAAGGCCGGCTACCTGGCCACCCTGTCTCAACTCAAGAGCGAGCTGTACAGCTAACCACGGCCACGGCCGCTCTCACGCAGAATCCGGAATCCCATGTCGAACGTATCGAATCTGGTCAAGAGCATCCAAGACATCATGCGCAAAGACGCCGGCACCTACGGCGATGCGCAGCGCCTGGAACAGCTTGGGTGGATGTTCTTTCTGAAGATCTTTGACGACCGCGAAAAGGAACTAGAGCTTCTGCGCGACGACTATCGATCGCCGCTGGCGCCGTACATGCGGTGGTCAAGCTGGGCCGCGAATGAAGAGGGCATCACGGGCGATGCGCTGCTGCAGTTCGTCAACAACGACCTCTTGCCGAACCTGAAGAACCTGTCCGGCTCGACGAAGGACCGCATGGTCGGGCTGATCCGCACGACGTTTCAGGATGCCAACAACTACATGAAAAACGGCACCCTGATGCGGCAGGTCATCAACAAGATAAACGGCATCAACTTCAACGCCAGCGACGACCGCCACACCTTCGGCGATATCTATGAAAAGCTGCTGAAGGATCTGCAGTCGGCCGGCAACGCGGGCGAGTTCTATACCCCGCGCGCCGTCACCCAGTTCATTGTCGAGCAGGTCAATCCGGCTCTGGGCGAGACCGTCATGGACCCGGCCTGCGGTACCGGCGGCTTTCTGGTCTGCGCCATCGAACACCTGCGCAAGCAGGCCCGGACCGACGCGGACGAGCGCACGATTCAGGACTGCTTCACCGGCATCGAAAAGAAGCACCTGCCGCACATCCTGTGTCGCACCAACATGCTGCTGCACGGCATCGATGTGCCGTCGAACATCCGCCACGACAACACGCTGTCGCGGCCGCTGAAAGACTGGTCCCCCAAGGAGCGCGTCGATGTCATCGTCACCAACCCGCCGTTTGGCGGCATGGAAGAAGACGGCATCGAGTCGAACTTCCCGACCGAGTTCCGCACGCGCGAGACCGCCGATCTGTTCCTGGTCTTGCTGATGCGAATTCTGAAGGACGGCGGCCGCGCCGGCCTGGTTCTGCCCGACGGCACGCTGTTCGGCGAGGGCGTCAAGACGCGCATCAAAGAGGCGCTTTTGACCGAGTGCAACCTGCACACCATCGTCCGCCTGCCGAACGGCGTCTTTAATCCGTACACCGGAATCCGCACGAACCTCCTTTTTTTCGAAAAAGGAACGCCCACGCGCGAGGTCTGGTACTACGAGCACCCCTATCCCCCCGGCGCCAAGTCCTACAACAAGACCAAGCCGATCCGCATCGAAGAGTTCGAGCCCGAGCGCGCCTGGTGGCACAACCGCGTCGAAAACGAGCAGGCCTGGCGCGTTCCGATCGAGCAGATCCGCGCCGGCAACTACAACCTCGACCTAAAAAACCCGCACCGCCCCGACCACGGCCCCGGCGACGTCGACCACCTGCTGCCCGAATACGAAAAGCTGCTCGCCCAGATTGCCGAGACCCGCGCCCACCTAAAAAAGGAACTCCACCACGCCCTGACCGCCCGCACCGGAGCCACCGAATGAACCTCGATACCTTTTTCGAGAAGTTCGACCTCTTCGCAGACGCGCCCAACGCGGTGGCGAAGATGCGGGAGTTGATTTTGTGGCTTGCTGTGCGAGGGAAACTATCAAAGCAGAAGTTGGGCGAAGAAAGTGGCCAGGAACTGCTTGCTCGAATCTGGCGAGACCTAGCCCAGCAAAAGAACATCACAAAGCCGTCCTCGTGCGCAATAGACGCCACTGAGAATTTGCCATCTCTTCCTATATCTTGGACCTGGGCTCGCTTTTGCGAAATAGCAATAATTGCCTCAAATCTTGTTAATCCTAATGATTATTTAGACAGCATTCATCTGGCGCCAGATAATATCGAAAAAGGAACAGGAAAATTACTGCCTTGCCGAACGATTAGAGACGATGAGGTCAAGAGTTCAAAACATCGATTCTTCTCTGGGCAAATCGTTTATTCAAAAATTCGTCCCAATCTGGCAAAAGTAGTGATCGTGAATTTTGATGGACTTTGCAGCGCTGACATGTATCCGATAGATTCATTGATCGATGCTAAATTTTTACAGATATTCATGCTTTCCGATGTGTTTCTTGCGCAATCAGTGAAGAATGATACCCGTGTTGCAATGCCTAAGATTAATCAGGCAGAGTTGAATGCTATTTGTGTTTCAGTGCCCCCCCTCACCGAACAAAAGCGAATTGTGGCGAAGGTGGATGAGCTAATGGCGCTCTGTGATCGGCTGGAGGCGCAGCAGCAGGAACGCGAGACCCGCCACACCGCCCTCGCCCAAGCCTCCCTCACCCGCTTCGCCGACGCCCCCACCCCGGCCAACTTGGAGTTGTTGTTTCATAAGTCGTATTCGATTGAGCCGGCGGAATTGAGGAAGTCGATATTGACGTTGGCGGTGCGGGGAAAGTTAGTCGCTCAGAATTTTGATGATGAATCACCACACAACCTGTTAACCCGGACCTCGGATAGTAGTGTCGTCGAGAATGAATACGAAATTCCGCCGAACTGGCTATGGACTTCTCTGGAAGATATCGCGGATATTGGGACTGGAAGCACACCTAGTCGGACAGAGTCATCATTCTGGTCAAACGGGACCGTTCCCTGGATTACAAGCGGAGCGACAGGGAAGGACGTTATTAGTTCAGCAGACGAGTATGTAACCCATGCCGCAGTCAAGGCGCATCGGTTGCGTATTTATCCTGCTGGCACGTTAATTGTAGCAATGTATGGGCAAGGTAAAACCCGAGGGCAAGTATCTGTATTAGGGATGGAAAGCACGATAAATCAGGCCTGCGCGGCCATCGGATTTTCTGTCGATCTAGCCACATTACGTTGCTATGTAAAAATTCTGTTAATGAAACAGTATGATGAAATGCGTTCACTTGCGGCTGGTGGCGCGCAACCGAATCTAAATTTACAGAAGATAAAAGAAATTAAAGTCCCTCTCCCCCCCCTCCCCGAACAAAAACGCATCGTCGCGAAGGTGGAGCAGTTGATGGGGTTGGTGGATCGGTTGGAGGCGCAGCTTGCGGAGTCGCGGGGGAAGGCGGCGGCGCTTTTGGAAGCGGTGGTGGCGGAGCTTTCGGGGGCGGGGTGAAAGGATTCCAATGCTGGCGACTCCCTTCCTGACCAAGCTGGATGAGCGGGCGGCGATCAAGGGGTCGCGGGATCCGCTGGGTGTGCAGCAGATCTGGACGCGGCTGGGGCGGCAGGTCATTGGCAACTTGACGACGGTCAGTAACTCGGTCCGCGACTTCACCGTGCTGCTTTTGGGGTACTACTTCGTCGAGCTTGTCGCCGAGGAAGCGGGGCCGGACGCGGACCTGGCGACGTTTCTGAAGTGGGAACAGCTTGCGGCCTATGCCCGCGCCGCGGTGAATGGGGAAAGAGGCTTCCGCGGGACCGAGCGCGTTCATCAGCGCGTGGGGGATGGCGGACGCGTTCGCCTGGGCACGGATCGCGAGGCGCAGATCCTGAGCAATCAGAAGATCTATGGGCTGTGGGGCTTGTTCACGGTGCCGGCCAAGGCCTCGGGCCTGCTGGCGGGCGATCCGGTACGACTGACGGCCGCGGCGCGCGATCTGGTCGAAGACGTATACCTGCCGCTTTTGAAAGAGGCGGGCCAGGGCGATGGCCGCGCGATTGTCGAGCGGCTGCGTCCCCCGGCGTATTCGCTGGATCTAAGTGCCCGTTCCAAAGATCGGCCGGTGCTGGAGGCCGTCGGCAAGCTGATCAAGCGCCTGCCTCCCAAGGCGAAAGCGGTCTATCGCGAGCATCTGCTCTTCGGGGCCGAAAACCCCGACGAGACGGGCAGGCATGGACGGCAACGCATCTTTGCGGAGCTTCTGATCGAAAGTCTGGATATCAAAGACTGGCAGCTATCCCCACTGGCTCTGTGGAGCTTGGCGAAGTCGGCGCGGCGGCACGGCGAGCGGGGCGAGGAGGTTGCGTACCACCTGCAGCGCATCTGCACGGCTGAGCGACTGCTGGCCCCCGCGGTCGCTCTGTTCGAGTATGCGCTGGGCTGTGATGGTCAGCGTCCAAAGGACATCGCTGCGAGCGTGAAGCAGCAGTGGGGCACGGCGCTGCGCGTGACGCTGGATCTGGGCGCAATCGAGGAACTGGAGTCTGCGCTGGACAGTCCGAAAGAGGACCCCGATGCCAGGCCGCGGTGGGTGAACCTGGCACGGGCGCTTCACGCTGCCCGGTACGAGGAAGCCTTGGATCTGCTGCTGCTGCAGAATACCTCGGTCATGAAGTCGCGAGCCGCCGCAGCCCCCTGGGCAGCCGTGCGCGAGGGGAAGCTGCAGGTGCAGTTTCGCGACGAGGATCGGCTGAATCTTCCAGAACAGTCCGAGCTGCAAGAGTACTGGCTGCACGCCTATTTCATCGAGTCGCTGCGCAGCGTCGCACACACACTGCGGGGTGAGCCGTGACTACGCCTAAGATTCCCAGTGCGGTCCTGTCCGAACACTTTCAAGAACGGATGCAGGGCCGGCATCTGGTCTCGGCCTTGTTCACCACGTTTCGCTTTGAGCCGGGCTTTTTCGAGACGGACATTCTGCCCGCGTTCTTCGACGTACCGCTCAGCCACGCTGCGCCGATCAAGCGGGTGCAGCTAGAGGAGACGCTGCGTTCCCTGCCGGGACACATCGCGGTGTACTACGACCCGCACGGGCTGGTGGCCGAGGGGGGATCCGCGAAGCTCGATATCCGACGGATTCCGATTCAGCACAGGACCGGGATCTTTCATCCCAAGGTCGTGTTCGCGCTGATCGAGGCGGACGAGGCCGATGAAAAGAACCATCGACCGCGCACGCTGTTGTGCGCCTGCCTGTCGGCAAACCTGACGCGCGCCGGCTGGTGGTCCAACGTCGAAGCCGCACACGTCGAAGAGCTCGCTGAAGGCGAGCACACGACGCTGCGCAAGCCGCTGCTCGACTTTCTGGATGGCCTGATCAGAGAGGCCGAGTACCGACGAGCCAACGAGACGCTGCGGCAAGAACACAGCGCGCTGTGGGACATTCGGCAGTTCCTGCTTTCCACCAGCCAGCGCGAAAACCGCTCGGTGAGCGGTCGCCTGCTGACGCAGTTTCACAACGGGTATGAAGCCGTGTCGCTGCCTGACTTTCTGGCGGACGCGACCCGCGGTGCGCTATCGGGGATGTGCCTGGAGGTGATCGCGCCATACCTGGACGAAGCCGCCGAATCAGAACCGCTGCAGGCGCTGATGGACCGCTTCCAGCCCAAAGAAGTGCGTGTCTTCCTGCCGAGAAATGACCGAGGCGAAGCCCTGTGCTCGGACGCGCTATACACGTGGTTGCGCAAGCAGCCCGACACCACGCTGGGGACGCTGCCGACGGACCTGTTGCGCCTTAGCAAGCAGGAGGGAGCCAAGCACCGCACGGTGCATGCCAAGGTCTATCGCTTCTTTGATCCGACAAAAGGCGGCCGAGAAATCCTATATGTCGGCTCGGCCAACCTGACACGGCCGGCCTTTCGCTTGACCGGAGCAGGAGGCAATGTCGAGGCGGGCTTTGTCGTCGAGGCAACAAGCGCAGGCAAGCCGGACTTTTGGCTGGAGAGCGATACGCGCCGACCCGCCGGTTTTGCGCCGCGAGGCGAAGACGAAGGCTGCGCATCGAGCGGCGGCACGTTGCTGGTCGTCCGCTACACCTGGAATCGGCAGGAAGCCGCGGTGCTTTGGGGCGGCGAATCCGCATCGCCCAAGCTATCCGTGGAGCACGGAGGCGTCTGTATCTTCCAGCTCGCGGACCTGGCCCCGCGCAGCTGGGTGGTACTGGGGAAGGAAGATGCCGCACGACTGGAACGGACCCTGCACTCGACCTCGCTCCTTCAGGTCCGCGGGGAGAAGCCCGAGCCAGCTCTGCTGCTGGTGCAAGAAGAGGGGATGTCGCATCGGCCTTCCTTGCTGCTGGACCTGAGCCCGGCCGAGATCCTGCGGTACTGGTCTTTGCTTTCGGTCGAGCAGCGTGCCGCGTTTATCGAAGCGCATGCCCGCATGCCAGGCGACGACGATCCGATGACTGCGAAGGTCGTGCTGCAGCCCGTGCAAGAGTCGCTGTTCGATCGCTTCGCGGGCATCTTTCATGCCTTTAGCTGTCTGGAAGAACGCGTGCGTCAGGCCCTGGAAGATCGGAAGTTCAAAGAAGCGGACTACAGACTGTTCGGCAAGAAATACGACTCCCTGGGCAGCCTGCTCGCGCGGGTAGTCGCCAGCGTTGAAAAGGGGGAAGGGGACCGGGTCGATCAGTACGTCATGGGGCTGTGCGCAAAACAGACGCTGCGTGAACTGGAACGTGCCTACCCAGCCTATTGGGCAGAGCACGAAAGCGATATCCGAGAGCTAAACACACAGCTCAAGGCGCTCATGAAGACGCGCGATGGACTGGCCGCAGCGAACGCAGAGATGCCCGAGTTTCTTAAGTGGTTCGAGAAGTGGTTTCTGCGACGAGCCGAATCCATGACGACGGAGGACGCGTCATGATCACGCTGGAAGCGGCGAGAGAGTTGCTGGACTTTGGGACCCGCATCGGCCGCGGGTCGCGCGCTGACGAACAGCTCAAGGGTGCGGTGGCCCTGCACAACATCCTGCGCAAACAGCGCGTCGCGTACCTGGCGGACGAAGTGGGCATGGGCAAGACCTACGTCGCGCTTGGAGCCCTTGCCCTATTCCGCCACTTTGACCCCAACTTCCGCGTCCTGATCATCGCCCCGCGCGAAAACATCCAGAGCAAGTGGCAGAAGGAGCTATCCAACTTCGTTGCCAATAACGTCCGCTTTTCAGATCTGCGCGTGCGTGCGATCGATGGCAGACCGTCGCGGGCTTTGGTCTCGTGCCGCGATCTGATCGAGCTGGTCCGCGAGGTCAGCCTGGATCCGAATCGCGACTTCTTCACGCGCATGACGAGCTTTAGCCTGATGCTTGGTAAGAACGCCGACGACTGGAGGCGCAAGCGCGATGAGCTACGCGAGGTCTTGCCCTGGCTGCAGGATGACGCCCTGGACCTGCGCAGCAACAAGGATCTGTTCAAGCGAAACGTTGCGCGAGCCATCTGCTGCGCCTTGCCACCCTTTGACTTGGTGATCGTCGATGAGGCGCACAATCTGAAGCACGGCTTGCAGTCGAGCTCTGCCCGCAACAGGGTCCTTGCCGAGACGTTTGGGCGTCAGAGTGATGCCGATCCGCCCAGCACGAAGATGTTCCCAGGCTACGGTCCGCGGGCCAAGCGGGTCCTGTTCCTTTCGGCAACGCCGCTGGAAGAAACCTATCGTCATATCTGGAATCAGCTGGATTTGTTTGGCATGGCAGATGGGTTCGACGATCTGAAAGCCGACATACCCGAAGCGCGCAAGAAAGAGGTTGCCGCACAGTTCCTAGTCCGGCGCGTCACTTCGATCCGCATCGCCGACGTCGACCACACAAAGAACATGTACCGTCGCGAGTGGCGGGCCGGTGGGGTCTTGAAGCACGACGATCCGATTCGCATTGAGGACGAACGGCAGCGCCTGATCGTCGCGCTGGTGCAAAAGAAAGTCTCCGAGCTGCTCGGCGGCAAGAACTTCAAGCGCTCATTTCAGATCGGAATGCTGGCCTCGTTCGAGAGCTTCCTGGAGACGACGCGGCTCAAGCGCGACACCGAAGAAGAAACCACCTTCGATGATGCAGGCCAGACCGACGAGGCGACCGAGCGCGACGGACTGGACGTGCGGGACCTGAATCTGCTCGCCCGCGATTATCGCAAGACGTTCGATCGCGAGCTGCCGCACCCCAAGATGGATGCGCTGGTCGATGGGCTTTCCTCGACATGGCAGACCGGGAGGAAGGCGCTGGTCTTTGTTCGTCGCGTCGCATCCGTCAAGGAGATCAAGCGAAAGCTCGATGAACGCTATGATGCCTGGTTGCTTGACTCGCTGCGGACTCGACTTCCACCGGCTATGCAGCCAGAGCTCGAACGGCTGGTCGAGCGCTACAAACGTGAGAAGCATCAGGCTGCGGATACTCCGGGCTCTGGCCCCGAAGACCGAAGCGCCGAGAAAGAAGGCAAGCTCGACGATTCTGGCGGGAACGACACGTTCTTTGCCTGGTTCTTCCGCGGCGAAGGCCCCAAAGGCTACGTCAGCGGCGCAAACATCCAAGCCCGATTCATTCAGGCAAGCAGTGCGTACGCCACGTTCTTTGCCGACAACCACGTGATGGCACTGCTGGGGGCGCAACCGGGAACCGTGCTCATATCGCTTGCTACGGTTCTGGGCATGTCGCCAGCAGCAGCGACCGAGAAAATACAGAACCTCGCCGCTCGCTATCTGAGCCGCAAGGCCCAGGACATTCCCCGCGGGGCCCGGATGGAAGCCGCCCAGGCCAGCGCCCTGGAGCTATTGAGTACAGGCGCGCAAGGCACCATCCGCCAGCGGGCAGAAATCATCTGGCAAGATCGCTATCGGGCTTCCCAGCTCAGCGAGCACGCGAAGGCGGCGCCCCGTGAAATTGTCAATTCGCTGGAAGAGTCGACCTTCTTTACCGAACTACGAAGGCCCGAGCATGCCGCACTGCGTGCGCTGATTTGGCCAGCAGGTGACCCAGCCCGGGATGCCGACGGCTATCGCCGGCAGTTTCGCGAGGAGATCCTTCGGGCGCAGCTGCTATCGACGGCGGCCCGTCTGGGGCATGCGTTTATCGACCTGTACGTCTGTGCGATGGCCGGTCGTTCGACGCTGGTCGGCCGCGGCGCCGAAGAGGGCGGCACCGCGGATCAGCTTCTGAAAAAGTATTTCGACCGGCTTGAAGCCCAGCGAGCCGATCCGTCGTCCACCTGGGGGGCGCTGGCTGAGCTGCGAGAGATTGCCACCCACTTTGACCTGATCATCGACGTCAACGCCCCAGAGCTGAAGAACGCACCGCTGCAAGAGTCTGCGCGGCTCATCGCCAGCCTGCTGCGCCGGCAGCAGCCGGTCGGCGGCATGGCAGGTCAGGTGAACAAGTCGCTGGTGCGCCAGTTCCGCATGCCGGGCTATCCACTGGTGCTCATCACGACGGACGTTCTGCAAGAGGGAGAGGATCTGCACACGTTCTGCTCGGCCATCCACCACTACGGCATCTCGTGGACACCGTCGGCCATGGAGCAGCGCATCGGCCGGATCGATCGCGTGCGCTCGCAGACCGATCGCCGGCTCAGCTCTCTGGACGCTGATCCGCAAGGTGAAGACTGGCTGCAGGTCTACTACCCGTATCTATCGGACACGGTGGAAGTGCTGCAGGTGGACCGGGTTCTCGATGGAATGAACAAGTTCCTGCGCCTGATGCACGAAGAGCTGACCACGGCCACTCAAGAACAGAGCAAGGTCGATGTTGCGCGAGAGATTCTTCGCGCGCGGAAGCCAGTGGAAAAGATTCGCTCGACGCTCAAGAGCTCGTTTCCAGTACCCGACTGGGCCTTGGCCGGAACCGAGACGACCTTGGCCGTTTCACCGGGAATCGAGAAGGAACTTCGCACACGCTTCGCCGCACTGCGACAGTCGAAGCTGGGCAGCATGGATCTTGATTGGGCCAAAGACGGGGGCCAGGACCGCCTAGTTGGCACCGTGCGCTTGGCGAATCATCGCGTGCAACCTGTCGTCCTGCTCCTGCGTTCCGACCAAGGGCTGCCGGTGATTCGCTGTGTCAGCCCGATCGGACGAACCGAGCCCGATGCAAATCCAGACCTGATTGCGGCCCGTGCCACCGGCATTCCGTCCCGCATCGGTGCCATCCTGACTAAAGAGGAACGCACCTACGATTTGACGGTGGAGGACGACGTCCTGTTGGGCCCGCCAGAGCAAGACATCACGCGCGTCAGCTTGCTGATCCGCAGGGTTGCGGAACACGCCGACTTCATGGAACGAGAACACTTTCAGGACGGACGCGACGCCGCTCTTCCGGAATTCGAAGGGGATTTAAGGAAGGAGGGCGACCATGAAGGTTAATTGGCGGGCATTCTGCCACGGAAAACAGCTCTCTCTCGACGGCAACGAAGTCACCGTGAACTTTGAAAACGGCAGGCATCATCGCGTCTGCATTGAAGAGACAGAGGAGACGATCGAGCTACACGCCCTGGTTGCCAAAGCCGCAGCGGTAAAGACGGTGGCGGACTTGCCCTTGCGGATCTGGCGACACAATCGCGCCTCACAGCTCGTCGGCTTCCGCCAAAACCCGCGAGGTGCCGTCGTCGCCAACGGCTGGCTGGCCAAGGCGGGCCTCAGCAAAGAAGAGTTCCTGGCTGTCGTTCGCCGAGTCGCCGCAGAGAGCGACCGCTTCGAATTCTTGCTGACCGGGAGAGATGCGGAATAGGTCGCATGACCCCGTTGTGTAAAGCCGGCCTCTGCGACCCGCCGCCTGTGGCGACGCGGCAACACCAGCTACAGCTTCAGCTTGTCCATGTCGCGGGCCAGCGCGTCCGGCGCGACATGCGAGTAGATGAGCGTCATATCGAGCGAGCTGTGGCCCAGGATGTCCTTGAGAGCGACGACGCTGCCGCCCGACTCGACGAACAGCGACGCGAAGGTGTGGCGCAGGGTGTGCCAGGGCCGGATGGACGCGGTGCAGCCGATGGTGCCAAGCAGGTCCGCAAGCCAGGCCGCTGCGCGCCCCGCACCGACGGGGCAAACCAGAGAAGCGGCGGACTTGGGACACACGGTCTTCCACTCCGCCAGCACGTCCACCAGGGCGGCCGGCAGCGGCACGGTGCGTGGCTTGCCCGACTTGGGTGTGCGGTCAAAGCTGCGAGCGACGGTCAGGCGACGACGCGGCAGATCGACATCGAGCCAGCGCAGACCAAAGATCTCGCCGAAGCGCAGCCCAAGCCGCAGGGCCAGACAGACTGCGACGTAGCGGGCGTGCTCGATCGGGTCCGTGCGCTGCGACCGCGCTAGGTCCAGCAGGCGCTTCGCTTCGTCAGCGCTTAGGCGATCCGTGCTGGATGTCTTGCGCGGCAGCTTGAGTCCAACCATCGGCGACGCCGGGATCAGGTCTTGCCTCACCGCCCACGTCAGCGCGGCGGCAAGCGGTCGCAGCGCGGCGGCGAGCGTGTTCGGTTTGTAGCGAGCCATCAGCGTGTCGCGCAGCCCTTCGAGGTCGCGGCGGCGCAGCTTGCAAAGCGGAATCGCACCCACCACCGGCAAGACCGGAACCAGGCCGTAGCGCGCGGCCTTGCGATACCGTTCGGCGTCTTTCGCGCGCGGGTGCGCCGATGCCAAGAAGCGCTCACACAGCTCCGCCACGGTCATCGTGCTGGCGCTCGCAGCTGTGACGACGCCGCGCGAAGCGTCTGCTTCGGCTTGCACAAGCAGCTTGCGCGCTTCGGCGTAGCTCGCCGCCGACGTCGTCTTGACCCGTCGCTGTCCAGCGCTGTCGAAGTACCGGATCGCCCACTTCTGTCCGCGCTTCAGGATGTCGCCCATGTTGATCCACTTTCTGATCCACTCGTGCGGCGAATAGCTCGTCGGAGCCGGGGAGGGACCGGATAGCCCCCACAGCCGCCCCTGTCGCAAATCCGCATTATTGCAGATTTTTTTGTAATTAAAAATACATCCAGGTGATGT
>JAEUJZ010000053.1 GCA_016794505.1 Myxococcales bacterium | reverse complement strand
GCCGCTACACCGATCACGATGTCTTTGACGGCAAGCCCGATTCCTTTTGCGTCGATTCCGTCTGCCATGGCTCTGCTCCTACGCGATGGAAAGCGGTGGAAGGAAGCGGCGCGGATCGATCGGCGGACCATAGCTGCCGTCGGCATTCGCCGCCCGAACTTCGAAGTGCAAATGAGATCGCTCGGCCAGTCCGCTCGTGTACGGCGCCGCCAGCTCCGCGATCGGGCTGCCCTGTGCGAGAGGCCCCTTGCCAAGATCTCGGACCGACGCCAGATGCAGATACCGCTGGATGTACTGCACGCCCTGGTCGTCCGGGTCCGATAGAAAATCCACGAACAGACCCGCGCGACGGGACTTCTTCTGCGGCGATGCCCGCCCATCGCGGACGCGCAGCACCCGGCCTTTGCTAGCGGTGTAGATGCGCGTGCCCGGCGGGGCGAAGATGTCCAGCCCCTGGTGGGGCCGGTTCTTCTTCGGGCGTACCGCCATGACTGAATCCCCAAGCCCCGTGATGAAGCTCGGATTGATTGGCCACATCCACGGTGCCTTGCGATCTGCGAGGACGCTCAGCTCCTGCTGCATGCTCTGCGCCGGGACTGCGGCGACGGCCTGTAGGACCTCATCGTCATCTTCGTCGTCCAGATCAAAATCCAAGCGATCAAACTGCTCCGCTCTCGACATCACGCACTCCTAATGACCGTAGAATCGAACGCCCTCTACCGACGCGATCAGGCGCGGACTGCCCCAGCTGGCCAGCACTTTGTCGGGGTCGGTCTCAGCCTCTTCGCCTGCCTGGCGCAGCACCGTCTCGCCGAAGCCTTCGTACTGCAGAAAGCTCGTCATGCGCTGCCAGTCGGACTCAGGCGGCATGGTCTCTCCGCGTCGCCCGCGCAGCTCACTTAGTGCGATCTGATTCCTTAGAAGGCGCTCCGCGAACTCGAAGAAGTGCCAGGCCACGCGGCCCGAATGCTGCCCCGCGCTCGTCGCAGCCCAGCGCTTGATTTTCGCTTCTTTGTCGTACTGCGGTCCCCACTGAAGCCCATACAGCCGCTTGCGAGTCGGCTTGTGGATGCCGCTCTTCAGCATGTCCGCGATCGACTTCACCTGCGCATGCGCACGACCCAACTGCTTGGCGAACGTGTTGGCGGCGAGAGCTTGCAGCGCCCAGAGCAGCAGCGAGCCATGCTCGTTCTCCGAAGCGAACAGGAACGCCAGCCCGTCTATGTTCTCCCGCGACGATCCGCCAAACCACGCGATGGTAGGCATGGGTTCAGCGGGGGTCTGCTTGTCCGTAGGGGGCACTGCGCTCGGCTTGCTCGTCCCAACCACCGCAGCTACCCCCGCTGCCGCCGCGCCTACCAGGGCCACGGGCAGGAGCCACGCCAAACTCTCGCTCTTGCGCGACATCAGCGTCCCCCTTTCGGGCTCATCGCCGCCGCGCCGACAACTACGGCGAGCATGGCTGCGACCACAACACCCCCGACCACGATCCCGCCGATCGCATCACCCGCCCCGTGCCCTGCGGGCACCATCACGCTCGTTGCAGCGCTGGACAGGGTTTCTTCGGTCGTCCTGCGCCTGCGCTTCGCTTCCTCATCTACCTTGCGCGACGACCGCTTCGTCTCTTGCTCCGCGTAGCTCTTGCGCAGCCATTCTGGGGTTGGGAATCGCTCGCGGATCTTCTTGGCCGCGCCATGGAACACGCGAT
>JAEUJZ010000052.1 GCA_016794505.1 Myxococcales bacterium | reverse complement strand
GCCGCTACACCGATCACGATGTCTTTGACGGCAAGCCCGATTCCTTTTGCGTCGATTCCGTCTGCCATGGCTCTGCTCCTACGCGATGGAAAGCGGTGGAAGGAAGCGGCGCGGATCGATCGGCGGACCATAGCTGCCGTCTCCCTTCACCGCGCGGACCTCAAAGTGCAAGTGCGAGCGCTCGGCCAGTCCGCTCGTGTACGGCGCCGCCAGCTCCGCGATCGGGCTGCCCTGCGCGAGCGGGTCCTTGCCAAGATCTCGGACGGATGCCAGATGTAGATACCGCTGGATGTACTGCACGCCCTGGTCGTCCGGGTCCGATAGAAAATCCACGAACAGACCCGCGCGACGGGACTTCTTCTGCGGCGATGCACGTCCATCACGAACGCGCAGCACGCGCCCCTTGCTGGCGGTGTAGATGCGCGCGCCCGGCGGAGCGAAGATGTCGAGCCCCTCGTGCGGTCGATTCTTCTTCGGTCGCACCGCCATGACTGAATCGCCAAGCCCGGTGATGAAGCTCGGATTGATCGGCCACATCCACGGCGGCTTGCGATCTGCCAGAACGCTCAGCTCCTGCTGCATCGTCGGCGCACTCACCACCACGACGGCTTCGTCTGCCGCGTCTTCTTCGTCGTCATCCAGATCAAAGTCCAAGCGATCAAACTGTTCTGCTCTCGACATCGCGCACTCCTAATGACCGTAAAAACGAACACCCTCTACCGACGCGATCAAGCGCGGGCTGCCCCAGCTCGCCAGCACCTTGTCGGGGTCGGTCTCGGCCTCGTCGCCCGCTTGACGCAGGACGGTTTCGCCGAAGCCCTCGTATTGCAGAAAGCTCGTCATGCGCCCCCAGTCCGACTCTGGCGGCATGGCCTCGCCGCGTCGCCCGCGCAGCTCATGTAGTGCGATCTGATTCTTCAGAAGTCGCTCGGCGAACTCGAAGAAGTGCCACGCGACGCGCCCCGGATGCTGCCCTGCGCTCGTCGCAGCCCAGCGCTTGACCTTCGCGGTCTTGTCGTACTGCGGTCCCCACGCCAGCTCATACAGCCGCTTGCGCGTCGGCTTGTGGATACCGCTACGCAGCATATCCGCGATCGACTTCACCTGCGCATGCGCGTGACCAAGCTGCTTGGCGAACGTGTTGGCGGCGAGGGCTTGCAGCGCCCACAGAAGCAGCGAGCCGTGCTCGTTCTCGGATGCGAACAGGAATGCGAGCGCGTCGATGTTGTCTCGTGACGATCCGCCAAACCACGCGATGGTAGGCAGGGGTGCAGCGGGGGGCTGCTTGTCCGCAGGGGGCACTGCGCTCGGCTTGCTCGTCCCAACCACCGCGGCTACTCCCGCTGCCGCCGCGCCTAGCAGGGCCACGGGCAAGAGCCACGCAAGGCTTTCGTTCCTGCGCGACATCAGCGTCCCCCTTTCGGGCTCATCGCCGCCGCGCCGACAACTACGGCGAGCATGGCTGCGACCACAACACCCCCGACCACGATCCCGCCGATCGCATCACCCGCCCCGTGCCCTGCGGGCACCAGCACGCTCGTTGCAGCGCTGGACAGGGTTTCTTCGATCGTCCTGCGCCTGCGCTTCGCTTCCTCATCTACCTTGCGCGACGACCGCTTCGTCTCTTGCTCCGCGTAGCTCTTGCGCAGCCATTCTGGGGTTGGGAATCGCTCGCGGATCTTCTTGGCCGCGCCATGGAACACGCGAT
>JAEUJZ010000038.1 GCA_016794505.1 Myxococcales bacterium | reverse complement strand
TTGTCCGGTTTGATATCCGCTCGCCGATTTCTGTCGAGAAATCGCGTTGTTAGGATGGGCTAGGACAGGGCGCGGACAAGTGGATTCTGCTGCGCTGTGCGACGGGGGATGACACGAAGCTACAGGAGTTCGCGCAGGGCTTGGCGCTCTTCTGGGGTGAGCTGCGCGAGGAGCTGGGGGATGCGGTCGCCTGGGGGCTGGGCGGGCGGAGGAGCGAGCCGCTGGCTGGCGCGGTCGACGCGGGCGTTTTCGACGCTGTCGGCTTGCGCATAGTGCTTGGCGGTCATGTCGAAAGACGTGTGGCCCAAGGCGCGGGCGACGGCTTCGCCGGACGCTCCTTCTTCGATCGCCAGCGTCGCGTGCAGGCCGCGCAGGCTGTGCGGACAGACCCGCGGGACAGCCGCCACGTCGCAGAGCTGCTGGACTTTGTTCCACCAGAACTGGCGATGGTGCACCCGCTGGCATTCGGAGGGGAACAGCAGATCACTCGACGACTTGTCAGCGAGCAACCTCCGCAGGAATGGCTGCAACCACTGCGGGACCTTCAAGCGGCGACGCGCGGAGGCGGTCTTACCGAAGGGAATGATCAGGACCTGGCCATCGTGGTCGACGTCGCGGGCGATGCGTGCGCCTACCTCGCCTTGGCGCAGCCCCATGTGCAGCATCAGCAGTACGCCCACTGCATGGATGTCACCCGACGCTGCACATTCGACCGCAAGCTGACTCAAGCGCTGCGCTTCATCGCGCGTCAGCTGTGGCTTGCCGGCTTTGGGTTTGCCGACGGGCTCGACAGCAGCAAAGGGATTTGCGGTCGTGGCGCCAGTCTTGACCAGCCAGCGTCCCCACCCTTTGGCCAGCAGCAGGACGTAGTGATGCGTCGCCACCGATAGTGGCTTGCCAGTCCGATGATGCCGTCGCTGCGAGAAGTCGGCATAGAGCTGCGCCGCCCGATCCGTAGTCAGCGCCGCCACCGGAACGTCACGCGGCAGCAGCGTGTTCAAGTGAAAGCGCACGCTGTCCGCCGTCGATCGCAGCGCGCCGCGCACACGCAGGCTGTAGTCGAGATGCGCGTCGATGCACTCACCGACCGTCCGCTCGACCAGAAGCTGCGCCTTGGCGGTCAGCTTTGCCTTCATCTGTTCCGCCTCGTCGCGGGACGCATACAGGAACGCTTTGCGTCCGCTGTCGTCGATCAGATAGATGCGCCACTTGCCCTTTTCCGGGTACGGCCCGTTGATGCGCACGCCCTTGTCTGGCTTTGCCGGCATCGCCTCTTGCGCGACGGCGGTGAGCTGTTTTCCAGGTACACGCCGCCTTGCCCGTTTGGCGGTTCCGACCAACGTCGAAAGCGCGCTCATCGTGACCTCAGGGTGCGCGTGGCGGTAGGTTCATCTGGTGGAGCGGGATCGGTCTCTGCACCCGATGTGCGCCCCGAGTCGTCGCGAATGTGTAGCTGTCCGGTGAACGGTACCGCATCGAGGCGCACGTTCAGCGAGCCATCCCGGTTGGGAAAAGCCATGCCAACTCGCAGCCAGTGCCGGCGGGCGCCTCGCTCGATGATGGCGTAGACGATCTTGTACTCAGCCATGGGGCCTCACAGGGTGTCGGGGGATGCGATGCCGGGGGGGCGCAGGCACGAAAGTTCTCCTGGGTCGGGTGGGCCGCTGGGGAGGAGCGGAGAGTTCGGTCAGGTCGCGATCGGGGCAGAGCAAGCCCACTAGATCGCAGGCCAGATCGCGCTCGGCGGCGACGATGGAGGTGGCAAGGCCCAGCCGGGTTGCATCGCTGGGTAGATAGATCATCCGGGCGAATCGTTCCGCGTCGCGACGGCGGCGGGCGAACTCGTGCAGGGCAGCGGCGACCACGCGGCGCAAGGCATCGGCAGAGACTCCGTCGAGCGACATATACAGGCCCTCATCACCGGGTAGAGGAAGGTCGAGCGCGTTGCACAGAGGCCGCAGAAATCGCAGCGTCGGGTGGCGGGTTCGGCCTAGCTCTAGGTGAAGGATGGAGTCCGCGGACACGCCCGCCTTGCGGGCAAGCTGCCGTCGGCTCAGGCCCAGTCGTTCCCGCGTCGGCCGGGCGATGAGTCGTCCCCAGTACGCCCAGTCCAGCGACGATGGCGCGGTCATCGGCGAGCCTGCAAGGGAGCGAGCGCACGCCCCGGAGTAGCGAGATCGAGAGTGCAGTCGCGCCGCGTCGCTGTGCGCTCGCGCTCTTGGCTGAGTTTTCGAAAGAGGCGGGCCTGCAGCGCGGCCTCATCGCTGCCCACCACGCGAGCCAGCGCGCCAGCGTCACGATCGGCAAACTCACCGGTCCCGTCCCGCTCGCAGCCTTCGCACAGACAGGTCGAGGCGTGCCTAGGCATGGGCACTGCTCGCGGAGAGCAAGAGGAACAGCGACGAGCGACGAGGTGCGGACATAGCAAGGCCCTCCAGGACAGCGCGCAGACCTGCCCCAACCCCTGGCTGGACAGCGCCGGGACGGGCGTGCGAAGGTCCGCGGGTTCAATGCAGCCAACCGGCGTTCGCAACGGAACGTTTTGTTGGGTGACACAGCAAACGAAAGCCATAGATAAGTCAATAAAAATGCGCATTTCCGCCGAGCAATTGGTTGCAGCTCGTGGCCTTCTGCGGCTAACGCAGGCTGATGTCGCTGGAGGAGCCGCGGTTCATGTCGAAACCATCCGGCGGTTTGAAGCCGGCCTGCACCGCCCTCGTGCGCAGACGCTAGACACCCTGCGGCAGCTCCTCGAAAGCTGGGGGATCGAGTTCCAAAACAGCGGCCGTCCTGGCGTGCGCTATCACCCGGATCGCGATCGTCGTCGATTGAGTGGGTCAGCGTCAGCCAAGCCGGCCGAGTAGGTAAGCTCGAAGCCAGTGCTCGCTGTTTGGCAGCGAGCACCCTAGCCGGTGCGCAGGGCTCTTTTGCGATTTGACCTGGGGTTGTCCAGCCAGGCGCCCAGGGCTTGGCGCGGCTGGACAGTGGACACAGCGACGAGGTCTCTTCCGCGGTCGAGCGCTTGGCGGGAGCGCATTGGGACCCCAGCCGGGCCCTGCCCGCCGCCGTACCCTCCTGCCCTATTCGCAGTCTTCCCTAATTAGGTCGCGCAGTGATAGGTTGCCGGCACGTGGGAGCCGTCGTGATCGCATCCAGCTGTGCCAGCCAAACAATCTGCGTTTCTTCGACGGTGCAGCCATGATTCCGGCGACCGGCGATCTGGTTCGTGTGCGGTCGCGGCAGTATCTGGTCGAAGGGGTCGATCTGCCGCCCAAGCCGGGGGACAGCACGCGCGTGCGGCTGTCGTGTATCGAAGACGATGCGCAGGGCGAAAGCCTGGAAGTGCTGTGGGAACGCGAGGTCGATGCGCGCCTGCTGCGGCAGACCGACTGGGACCGCATCGCCAGTCGCGGCTTCGACGAGCCGCGGCTGTTTTCGGCGTACCTGCACACGCTGCGCTGGTCGTGCGTCACGGCCACCGATCCCAAGCTGTTTCAGGCGCCGTATCGCGCCGGCATCGAGGTCAAGGCGTATCAGCTTCAGCCGCTGCGCCTGGCCATCGCCATGCCGCGCGTCAACCTGTTCATCGCCGACGATGTCGGCCTGGGCAAGACCATCGAAGCCGGCCTGATCCTGCGCGAGCTTTCGCTGCGTCAGAAAGTCCGTCGCGTCGTCATCTGCGTGCCGCCGTCGGTGGTCCGCCAGTGGCGTGACGAGATGGAGGAGCGCTTCGGCCTGAGCTTCGTCCTCTATGACCGCGACTTCGTCGCCCAGGTCCGGCGCGAGCGCGGCTATGCCGTAAACCCGTGGAAGACGCATACCCGCTTTATCCTGTCGCATGCCCTGGTCCGCGACGAGCTATACGCCGGCCCGCTGCGCGACTGGCTGGGCGAGTTTTCCGGCGGCTCGCTGCTGATCCTCGACGAAGCGCACAACGTCGCGCCGGCCAGCGGTGGACGCTATGCCATCGACTCGAAGCTGACGCGAGCGATGCGCGATCTGGCCCCGCGCTTTGAGCACAAGCTGTTCTTGTCGGCGACGCCGCACAACGGCCACTCGAACAGCTTTTCCGCGCTGCTGGAACTTCTGGACCCGCAGCGCTTTGTCCGCGGCGTCCCCGTCGATGCCAAGCTGCGCGACGCGGTGCTGATCCGCCGCCTGAAGTCGGATCTGCGTGCGCTGGGCGAGACCTTCCCGCAGCGCCAGATCCTGCGCATCGAGATCGACGGCCTGCCCGATGACGCGCCGGCCCTGGCCCTGTCTCGTCTGCTGCAGCAGTACCGCGCCGCCCGCGAAGAGCGCCTGGCCCACGCCAAAAAGACGCAGCAGGCCGCCGCCATGCTGGTCGTGCTGTCGCTGCAAAAGCGCTTGCTGTCGTCGATCGAGGCCTTCGCCCGCACCTTGGATGTCCACCGCGCCGCGATGGATCCCAGTTCCGGCAAGCCGACGGCGCCAGCCCCCGATGCCTTTGATCTGGATCTTCTGACCACCGCCCCCGACGGCGATGACGAGCGCGCCGAGCTATCCGAAGACGAGGTCGAAGCCGAAGCCGACGCGCAGATGCAGACCGCCAGCCACAGCGCCACCGCTGCGTCCCCGACCGAGCGCGCCCTGCTCGATCAGATGGTGCAGATCGCGCGGCAGAGCCGATACGACGTCGATCCGCGCGTCGCGCATCTGCTGTCGTGGATTCGTCAGCACCAGTGTCCCAACCTGGGCCAGCCCGACGCTGCGTGGCTGCCGCGCCGCGTGATCATCTTTACCGAATACGCCGACACCAAGCGCTATCTGCAGCAGGTGCTGACCGATGCCATTCGCGATTCCGATCGCGCTGGCGAGCGCATCGCCACCTTTCACGGCGGCATTGGCGAAGATCGCCGCGAAGCCATCAAGGCCGCGTTCAACGCCGACCCCGGTCGCCACCCGCTGCGCATCTTGATCGCCACCGACGCAGCGCGCGAAGGCGTCAACCTGCAGAACAACTGCGCCGATCTGTTCCACTTCGACATCCCGTGGAATCCCAGCCGCATCGAACAGCGCAACGGTCGCATCGATCGCAAGCTGCAGCAGGCCGATGTCGTGCGCTGCATGTACTTCGTGCTGCCGCAGCGCGCCGAGGATCGCGTGCTGGATGTGCTGGTCAAAAAGACCCGCACCATTCATGAGGAGCTGGGCAGCCTGGCTCCCGTTGTCGGGCGTCGCATCGATCAGGCTCTGGCCCGCGGCATCGCCCACGATCGCATCGACGATCTGACCCAGGCCATTGCGCAGGCCGACCGCACCGACGAGTCCGACGGAACCGACGGGGCCGAGCTTGCAAGAGGCAGCGCAGCCGGGCCCGCTGTCCATGCCAGCGATGATCCGCGCCATGGACGCGTGCGCACGCTGCTGTTTGAAATGGGTCACGACGAATCGACCGCCCGGCGCGAGCGCCTGGAGCGTCAGCTTCGCGATCTGCGCGAGCAGCTTGAGCGGTCGCGGCTGTGGATTGGCCTGGACGATCGTCACTTTCGCGACGCCCTGTCCGCATCGCTTGAGACCATCGGGGCCGGCGGTCTGTCCCCCGTCCGTGCGGGCGAGGCCGCCGACGATCCCGCCCGCGCCCGCTGGCAGCTACCCCAGCTTCATGAACGCAAGGGCGCCGATCCGACCTGGGCCGCGACGCTGGACACCCTGCGTCCGCCCCGCAAACGTGGGCAGACCCCCGCCGAGTGGCGACGTGAAGCGCCGATTCGTCCTGTCGTGTTTCGCGATCCCGGCAACCTCGATGGCGAGGTCGTTCACCTGCACCTGGAACACCGCGTCGTGCAGCGCCTGCTCGGTCGCTTTCTGTCCCAGGGCTTTCGCGACGACGATCTGCGCCGCGCCTGCGTGCTGCGCAGCGATCAAGCCGTGCCGCACGTCGTCTTGCTGGGGCGCCTTTCGCTGTTTGGCGAAGGCGGTGCGCGCCTGCACGATGAAGTGCTGGCCGCCGCTGCCGAGTGGCTTCCCGCCGAGGGACGCGGCGCCAAGTCCGGCCTGCGCGCCCTGGGCGAAGGCGACAAGGCCGATGTCTTAAAGCGGATCGAAGAAGCCCTGGCCCAGCCCCGCCTGCGCGAATCGGAAGCGCCGCTGCAAGACCGCCTGCGATCCGGCGCCAGCCGCGATGTCGCCGAGCTAACCCCGCACCTTCAGCGTCGCGCCGACCTGCTGATCGATCGCGCCAGCCGCGAGCTTGGCAAGCGCGCCGAGGCCGAAGCCGCCGACATGGCCAAGATCCTGACCGCCCAGCGCGAGCGCATCCACCGACGCCAGCAGCAGCTAGACGAAGAGTCGCGCCAAGGTCGCCTGGCCTTCCATCCCGATGAAGAGCGCCAGCTTGCCGACGATCAGCGCTATTGGCAGGCCCGCCTATCGGCCATCGCCCGCGAGCTTGCCGACGAGCCCGATCGCATCCGTCGCAGCTATCACGTCCGCGCCACCCGCATCGAAGCGGTGGGCCTGGTCTACCTCTGGCCGCTGTCGAGCTAAGCCATGGCCGCAAAGTCCATCGATCCCCAGCGTGAAGCCCACAAGTCCTGGCTTGGTCTGATCCAGCCCGTCGGTCTGGTCGTCTCGCCGCCGGCCTTGGTTAAGGCGCAGCTTGTCCTTGACCGCAACACCCTGGCGATTCAGCAGGCCTTGCAGGCGGTGCTGGTCCGTCGCCCGACTGTGCAGGGCGATGGCGACCCGCGCCTGCTCGACGTTCCCCGCTTTGCCCGCGATGTCCTGGGCTGGTCGCTGTCGGATCTGGCTGGCTGCCCCGAAGGTCCGCCGCTGTCCGATGCGCTGTGCCTGCCGCTGCCGGACTATGGCGAGACGCTGCGCCCGACCTATGCCGCCTACGACCCGATGGCCGCGGACGCCGGCACACCGGCTGCCAAGCCGATTCTGCTGGTGCAGGTGCTGGCCCCCGGCACGCCGCTTGACAAGGTGCCCAGCGACGGTGACGAGCGCGCTCGCGGCTGGTCGGCGAGCCCCCTTGCGCGGTTCGAGCGCCTGCTGCGCGCGACGTCCGTCCCCGCCGGCCTCTTGCTAAACGGCGACGAGCTTCGCCTGGTCTATGCCCCGCGCAACGAGACCTCCGGCCACCTGGGATTTCCCATCGCCGAGCTAGGTAGCGTGCACGGTCGGCCGCTGCTTGCGGCGCTGCACATGCTTTTGTGCGAGCACCGCGTCTTTTCCGCCTCCGACGGGTCGCGCCTGCTGGATGTCCTGTCTGACAGCCGCAAGTATCAAAGCGAGGTATCCACCCGCCTGTCGGAACAGGTGCTGGGCGCGCTGTGGGAACTTCTGCGCGGCTTCCAGGCCGCCGACGAAGCATCGGGCTTTCGCCTGCTGTCCGGTCTGAGCCGCAGCGACGACGGGCGCGGCCAGATCTATGGCGGCCTGCTGACCGTCATCATGCGCCTGGTGTTCCTGCTGTACGCCGAAGACCAGGGGCTTCTGCCCGATGACCCCGTCTTTGCCCGCGGGTATGCCATAGGCGGTCTGTTTGAACGTCTGCGCGAAGACGCCGGGCGCTATCCCGACACCATGGATCAGCGCTTTGGCGCCTATGCGTGGCTATTGGCGACGTTTCGCCTGATCTTCGACGGGGGAGGCCACGGCGACCTGCACCTGCCGACCCGCCACGGCCAGCTTTTCAACCCCGACGAGTACCCGTTTCTGGAAGGTCGCCAAGCCGGCGACGCGCGCGTGATGGGGGGTGAAGATCCCATCGATGTGCCGCGCGTGTCCGATGGCGTGATCTGGCGCGTGCTCGACAGCTTGCTGATGCTCGACGGCGAGCGGCTTTCGTACCGCGCCCTGGATGTCGAGCAGGTCGGGTCCGTCTACGAGTCGATGATGGGCTTTTCCGTCTGCTCGCTGCCTGGCCGCGCCATCGCCCTGCGTCCCAAGGGCGTCGTCGTCGATCTGGATGCGCTGCTGGCGCAGCCTGCCGCCAAGCGCGCCGCCTATCTGAAAGATCAGGCCGAGTGTGATCTGTCCGCCGGTCCCGCCGCCGCCCTGCGCGATGCCAAGACCATCGAGGATCTGGTCGACGCCCTCAGTCGTCGGGTCGCGCAGCAGACGCCGCAGCCCCAGCCGCCCGGGGCGCTGTTCCTGCAGCCCGGCGAAGAGCGTCGGCGATCCGGTTCCCACTACACCCCGCGCGAGCTAACCGCGCCCATCGTCCAGACCACGCTGGCGCCGATCGTCGCTGCGCTGGGCGACCGCCCGCGACCCGAGCAGATCCTGGATCTGGCCGTCTGCGATCCCGCCATGGGATCGGGCGCGTTTCTGGTCGAGACCTGCCGTCAGCTAGCCACCGCCCTGGTCAATGCCTGGGATGTCCACGCCTGCACGCCGACCCTGCCGCCCGACGAAGATCCGCACCTGTTCGCGCGCCGCCTGATCGCCCAGCGCTGCCTGTATGGCGTCGACAAGAACCCCTTTGCCGTCAACCTGGCCAAGCTTTCGCTGTGGCTGGCGACGCTGGCCCGCGATCACGCGTTTACGTTTCTGGATCACGCGCTCAAGCACGGCGACTCGCTGGTGGGCCTGACCGACGCGCAGATCGGCGCCTTTCACTGGAGCCCGCCCAGCCACGACTTCGGCCCGCTGTTCGTCGGCGTCACCGTGCGCGCCGAAGCCATCAGCGGCCTGCGCAAAAAGCTGTGGGCGATCGAGGAAGGCGAAGGCGACTACGACCGCCGCCGCCTGGCCTGGCGCGAAGCCGAAGATGTCGTCAGCGACGTGCGCCGCGTCGGCGATCTGTGCCTGGCCGCGTTCTTTGCCCGCGAAAAAGACAAGGACCGCGAAGCGCTGCGCGGCACCTACCAGGCCCTGGTCCGCGACTGGCAGACCGGCGGCCACCGCGACGCCATCGACACCGCGCTGTCCGACCTGCACGGCGGCGACCACCCCATCTGCCCCCTGCACTGGGAGATCGAGTTCCCCGAAGTCTTCCGCCGCAAAAACCCCGGCTTCGACGCCATCGTCGGCAATCCGCCGTTTGCCGGCAAGAACACGATCGCTGCATCGCACCGCGCCACGTACCCCGACTGGCTGAAGTCGCTGCACGCCGAATCGCACGGCGCCGCCGATCTGGTGGCGCACTTTTTCCGCCGCGCCTTCACCCTGCTGCGCGACGGCGGCACGCTGGGCCTGATCGCGACCAACACGATCGCACAAGGCGACACCCGGTCCAGCGGCCTGCGCTGGATCTGCACGCACGGCGGCGCCATCTATCACGCCACGCGAAGGTACAAGTGGCCGGGCCTAGCCGCCGTCATCGTCAGCGTCGTTCACATCCAAAAAGGAGCCTCGCCCGCGCGCAAGATCCTGGATGGGCGCGAGGTGCCGACCATCACCGCTTTCCTGTTTCACGGCGGCAGCCACGAGGACCCGAATCGCTTACTTGCCAATGCCAATAAGAGCTTTCAGGGAAGCATCGTCCTGGGAATGGGTTTTACCTTTGATGATACCAACCCTGAAGCAAGTCCGATATCCGAGATGAATCGATTAATTGCTAAAGATCCTCGAAATCAGCAGCGAATATTTCCATATATCGGCGGTGAAGAGGTCAATAGCAGTCCTACGCACAGTCATCATCGCTACGTGATTAATTTCGGCGAGCTGACTGAGGAAGAAGCGCGACGATGGCCGGATTTAATGCGAATTGTGGAAGAAAAAGTTAAGCCCGCTCGATTGACGCAAAATCGGGAAATTAGAGCGCACTATTGGTGGCGTTTCGGCGAAACCACGCCCGCCCTATTTGATTCCATTGCTAATTTGCGCCATGTCCTTGCAATTACACGCCACCAGCATCACTGGAGCGTTAGCCGGCTAGACTCTAATTCTGTATTCGCTGACTCACTGGTTGTTTTCCCTCTCGAAACATCTGCCGCATTTATGGTCCTCCAATCCCGCATTCACGAGATCTGGGCGCGGTTCTTTGGGTCGTCGATGAAGGACGATCTGCGCTACACCCCCTCCGACTGCTTCGAGACCTTCCCGTTTCCTCCGGGCTGGGAATCGGATGCGCGGCTGGAGGAGGCGGGGCGGGTCTATTACGAGTTCCGCGCGGCGCTGATGGTTCGCAATGACGAGGGGCTGACCAAGACGTACAACCGCTTCCACGATCCGAATGAGCGCGACCCCGACATCCTGAAGCTTCGCGCGCTGCACGCGGACATGGATCGCGCGGTGCTGGCCGCCTATGGCTGGACCGACATCGCGACCGACTGCGACTTCTATCTGGACTATGAGATCGACGAGGCAAGCTGGGGCGACAAGAAGAAGCCCTATCGCTATCGCTTCCCCGACGCCGTGCGCGACGATCTTCTGGCCCGCCTGCTGGACTTAAACCAAGCCCGCTATCGCGAAGAGGTCGGCGCCGGCCTGCACGGCACGACCGACAAGCCGCCGCGCGCCGCCGCGCGTCCTGGGCGGCCCGCTGCCTCGGCCTCGCCGCGCACGGGCCGGGCCAAGGCGGCCAAGGCCGGCACCAGCACGACGGCGCCGCTGAGTCTGTTTCCCGTGCCCAAGGACGAAAAGCCATGACCGCCGCTCTCCCTGCCAAGGCTGTGCGCAGTCAGCTGATCGATACGCTGCAGCTTGATCTGATCGGACCTGGCCCCGGCAATCCGGCGCACGCGCGCTACGCCGAAGAGGTGCTGCCGATCGCTCCATCCAAGTGGTACCTGACCGGCTTTCTGGTGCCCTACGAAGCGCCGGCCAGCCAGCGCGGCGACGACGATGGCGATGACTCGCTGGATCAGCCGGGCCGCAAGATCGAAGCCGATGACGATGCCACGCCCGAGCCGCCATCCGCCCGCAAGGCGTTCTTTCCGTCGTCGATGGGGCTGTCGGTGCTGGTGCCCGGCGAGACCCGCCAGCTTCAGGTCAAGCTGGCCTGGGCCGACTATCAGCAGCTTGCCGAGCCGCCCGCAGGCGACACCCCGCCGCCCAGTGAACGAGCCGGCCGCGGTAGCTGGCGCCGCCGCCCGCGCGAGTCGGAGTGTCTGATCAGCCTGAGCGATGGCACCGCGCCCGCCGTCGATCTGCCCGGTGCCCCTGGGCTGTCGATCGTCGTATCGGTGCGCGCGGTGGCCGATGCGCGGCTGGTGCCGGCCGGGACGCGATCGGTGTCGGTGTTTCTGGTCAACAACCGCCCGCCGCTCGACGATGCCATCCGCGATGCGGCGTATGTGTTTCAGCCCGAGCTTGCGCTGCACTCGCTGGCTCCGTTCGTGCCGCGCCCCGACCTGCACGGCCAGGGCAGCCCCGACTGGGACGAACAGGTCGCCGACCTGCAGTTCCGCGACGTGGTCGAATACGCGGTCGGCCACAACGTATCGGCCGTGGCGCTGCGCGATGGCGCCGGTCGCTGTCGTCAGGTCAGCACCGCCTGGATGCCGCGCGCCGAAGTCGAAAAGGTGGTGGCCCGCGATCTGCCCGCCGTGCAGCTAGGCATGGAAGCGCTGGCCGCCGCGCCTTCGGCCCAGGCTGTGCGCGCTGCCGTCGGCCCGCTGCTTACCGCCTATGCCGACTGGCTGACCGAGCAGGCCGCGCGCCGTCCCAGCGACGGAGACCGCGCCGCCGTGGCCGACCGCCTGCTTGCGACCGCGCGCCAGGTGCATGGACGCATCCAGGCCGGTCTGGATGCGCTGTCCGACCCGACGGTGCTGGAGGCGTTTCGCCTGGCCAATGCCGCCATCGCCACCGCCCTGCGCCAGCGCCTAAGCCACAACCGCGACGACGCGCCGCCGGCCTCGCATCGCCCGCCGACCTGGCGACCGTTTCAGCTGGCCTTCCTGCTGATGAACATCCCCGGCCTTTCGCAGCCGACGCACGCCGATCGCAGCGTCGTCGATCTGCTGTTCTTCCCAACCGGCGGCGGCAAGACGGAAGCCTACCTGGGCCTGGCCGCGTTCGTGATGGTGCTGCGCCGGCTGCGCAATCTGCAGGTCGGCTCGGCCGGGGTGTCGGTGCTGATGCGCTATACGCTGCGCCTGCTGACACTGGATCAGCTGGGTCGCGCCGCGACGCTGGTCTGCGCGCTAGAGCTTGCGCGCCAGCAAGACCCGCAGAAGCTGGGCACCTGGCCGTTTGAGCTGGGCCTGTGGGTCGGTCAGGCCGCGACGCCCAACGTGATGGGCAAAAAAGGGGACAACAACCGCTATTCAGCGCGGGCTCGCACGCTGGCCTTTCTGAACGACTCGGGGCGCACGCCTTCGCCAATTCCGCTAGAGACCTGCCCGTGGTGTGGCTGGAAGTTCAGCAAAGACAGCTTCAAGCTGCTGCCGAACAGCGACGAACCAACCGACCTGCGCGTGATGTGCATTCACCGTGAGTGTGCGTTCCACGTCCGTCGCCAGCCGCGCGGCATTCCCATCCTGGCCGTCGATGAGCCGATCTATCGCCGCCTGCCCGCATTCCTAATTGCGACGGTCGACAAGTTCGCCAGCCTGCCCTGGGTCGGCGATACCGTTGGCCTGTTTGGCCGTGTGCAGCGCCACGATGCCGAGGGCTTTTATGGCCCGACGAAGCCCAGCCGTGGCACGCCGCTGCCGGCCCCGCTGCCGCCGCCCGATCTGGTGATCCAAGACGAGCTGCACCTGATCTCGGGCCCGCTGGGCACGATGGTCGGCCTGTATGAAGCGGCGATCGATGCGCTGTGCAGTCACCCGGTCGGGGGGCACGGACCGCGGCCCAAGATCATCGCATCCACCGCGACGGTGCGTCGGGCCGACCGCCAGATTCGCGCCCTGTTTGGCCGCACCGCCGTCGAGGTGTTTCCGCCACCCGGACCGGATCGGCGCGACTCGTTCTTCGCCATGACGGTGGGCGTCGACCAGCAGAACGCGCGCACCTACATCGGCGTGGCGGCGCAGGGACGCAACCAAAAAGTCGTGCTGCTGCGCACCGCGCTTTCGCTGATGGCCGCGGCGCAGCGGGCCTGGAACGACAGCGGCGGCGACAAGAACCCGAACAATCCGGCCGATCCGTACATGACGCTGCTCGGCTATTTCAGCTCGCTGCGCGAGCTAGGCGGCAGCCGACGCATCATCGAAGACGAAGTCAAAGCCCGGCTGGTCGACTATGAATTCCGTCGCCGACGTCGCGGTGAAACCACCAGCCTGTTTGCCGATCGACCGCGCTGGAACGAGCCGCGCGAGCTAACCAGCCGCGTCAGCACCAACGAAGTCGCCGACACCAAGCGACGCCTGGCGCTGTCGCACCAGCACGAAAAAGAGCGCATCGATGTCGCGCTGGCCACCAACATGATCTCGGTCGGCCTGGACATCACGCGCTTGGGCCTGATGGTGGTGCTGGGCCAGCCCAAGACCGCAGCGGAATACATCCAGGCCACCAGCCGCGTCGGACGCGACGAGGCGCGACCGGGCTTGGTGGTGACGCTGCTGAACATCCATCGCCCGCGGGACCGCAGTCACTACGAGCGCTTCAGCGCCTGGCACGAAAGCTTCTATCGATCGGTGGAAGCGACCAGCGTCACGCCATTTTCTCCGCGCGCCATCGATCGCGGAATTGCTGCCGTGACCGTGGCTCTGGCTCGCTTGGGACATCCCCAGCTGACGCCAGCACGCGGGGCGTTCGACATCAACAAGCACCGGCGCGAGCTAGACTTCGTCGCCGATGCGCTGGCCCAGCGCGCCGAAGGGCACGATGCCCAGCTCAGCAGCGACGCCAGCGAGGCCCTGCGCACCAAAGTCAAAGACCGCGTGCATGGCCTGCTGGATGCGTGGCAGTCGATCGCGACGCGACGCGGGGCGCTGCAGTACCAGCGCGAAGTCGGCGAAGCCCACCCGCCGCTGCTGGCCGAGCCGCTGTCTGCCGCGCTGGCCGCCCGCAACCGGGAAGAGCAGCAGTTCAAAGCCCACCGCAGCCTGCGCGATGTCGAGCCGACGGTGAACCTGTGGCTGCGCAACCCCGATGGCGCTGCCGCCGCGCCAGAAGAGGACGCGTCATGAAGCCCAAGATTCACCCCACCGGCGAGCTACGCCGCAGCCAGGTGCTGACGACCTTTGGCCCCGGCGCAATGCTCGATCTGCCCAAGCACTCGGTCCTGGTCGGTGGCCTTGAGTACTGGCATGGCGACAAGCAGCGCATCTTTGAAGACCGCCTGCAGAGCTGGCTGTGTCTGCAATTGAAAGTGCCCGAGCTAAAGCTGTTCGCCCCGCCGGTCGACAGCGGCGAAGAGCACGGCCCACCGACCGGGATCGATGTCTTCCTATTTCCCGGCTGGTTTCTGGGCCAAGTGGACGAGACCTGGCGGGCTCCCGACGGTCGCCGCTACCGGACGCGTCCGCTGATCCCGTGGGAACGCCTGGTCGACGGCGGCTACCTGACGCGCGACCGCAAGATCAAGCCGGTGGTGCCCGTGCGCCTGGTGCAAGCCTGCGTGCGCGGTCACCTAAGCGACGTCGACTGGTATGGCTTCGTGCGCCACGACTACAAGACCGAACGCACCGGCGATCTGTGGTTCGACGAAGGCGGAGCCGGCAACGACTTTGCCGAGCTATACATCCGCGACGAGAGGAACGGCAATCAGCGCCGCCCGCTATCGGAAGCCATGGTCCCCGATGGGTCGGTGCTGGGCTGGTGTCAGGGTCGCAGTCCGTGGCTGGGACCGCGTGTGAAGTCGCCCTGCGATCGTCCAAACCGGCTGCTGGTTCGATCGGCATCGAACGCCTATTTTTCGCAGACCGTCAGCGTGATCTCTCTGCCGGACCGCGATCAGGCCCTGCGCAGTGCGGTCGACCGCGTCTGGGAAGACTTCCTAAAGTACTGCGAAAACGAAGCCGATGTTCGTCGCGAGCGACGCAAAGAAAAAGTTCAAGCGGCCCTGGAAGGCTTCAGCGATGCCCTGGTCTGGGCCGATGTCGAGCGACGCTTGGCTGGGTCGGCACCAGTCGAAAAAGGCATCAAGCAGGTCGAGATCGAGACGCTGCTGGCGCAGCGCGACACGCTGGGGGAAGACCAGCCGGAGGGCGACTTCTATGCCCGTGCCCATCCGCTGGGGGCGCTGCCGCGCTGTGCCGCCGGCAAGCTGGATCGCCTGGTGCTGGTGCATCGCCTGCGCGAAGTGTCGGCCCAGGTTGGCTTCACTCGCTTTGAGTCGACGCTGCCCGATATCAACGGCGAGCTGGATCTAAAAGTCGAGCTAGCGCCGCTGGCCCGCGACCTGACCTGGCTCCCGGCCAACGAAAATCGCGGCGAAGGCGTGTTCCTGTCGTTCCCGGCCGAAGCGATCACGGCCTGGCAGCGTCGCCCGGGGGTGCAGCGGCGTCGAGATCAGCTGCTCGCCGGATTTGAGGTCTGGAAGCAGCGCAAGCGCATCGAAGATGCCCGCTTCCCTGGCCTGCCGTACATCCTGCTGCAGTCGCTTTCGCACCTTTTGATCACGACGCTGTCGCTGGACTGCGGCTACTCCGCAAGCTCGATCCGCGAACGGGTCTATGCCACCGAGTCGGGCTACGGCATCTTGCTGTACACCGGCACCTCGGGATCGGAGGGCAGCCTGGGCGGCTTGGTCGAGATGGGCAAGCACATCGGCCGGCACTTGGAGCACGCGCTAGAGCTAGGCCGGCTGTGCTCGAACGATCCGGTGTGCTCGCAGCACAACCCCGCCGACCCGCACGAAGAGCGCTTCCTGCACGGCGCGGCCTGTCACGGCTGCCTGCTGATCGCCGAGACCTCTTGCGAGCGGCACAACGAACTTCTGGACCGTGCGCTGGTGGTGCCGACCGTTGCCACCGCCGACGCGGCCTTCTTCTGCGAGGGGACGTGAGCCACCCGCTGCGTGCGCTGGGACGTTCCGCTCTGACGAGCTTGGCCGACGCGCTGGGCAGCGGTCGCCTGCGCCCGCCGATTACCCGATCCGCGCTGGTCGCGCTGGTGCCTGATGCGCAGGTCGATGCCGTGCTGGCCGCGCTGCACGCGCTGGAACGTGAAGGCATGACGCCGCGCCACATCGCGCATGTCGTCGAGATCCTGGCCGAAGAGCGCGCCGCCGGTCAGCGCATGTCGGATCGCGTACAGCTCGTGTGGTCGCCGCCCGACCTCGACCGCATCGACGCCCGCGACACCGCCGTAGTCGTGCAGGAGCTATTCCGCCAAGCGCGCAGCTCGATCCTGATCTCGACCTTTGCCCTCGACGAGCGCAAGCGCGCACACACGCTGTTCGGCGAGCTGGCCGCGCGCATGGATGCTGAACCGCAGCTTTCGGTGCGGGTCTTCGCCAACATCCACAGTCAGCTGCCACGACGGGGCCGCACCGCCGATACCACCGCCGACCCGGCGCAGCGCGTCCGCGAATTCGCGCGCCAGATCCGCGATGCGTTCTGGCCCGGCACGCGCCTACCCGATTTCTACTACGACCCGCGCTCGCTCGACCCCGACCCCAAGCGCCGCGCCGTGCTGCACGCCAAAGCCGTCATCATCGACGCACGCTACACGCTGCTAACCTCCGCCAACTTCACCGAAGCCGCACAGCAGCGCAACATCGAAGCCGGCGTCCTGCTCGACGATCCCCGCCTGGCCACCCGCCTGACACAGCAGTTCAATCAGCTCCTGGAAGCAGGCCACTTCGCAGCGGTCACGGGCTAGTAGGCGCCACTGCACCGTCTCCCCAACCTGCGATGCGATGCCGCTTGAACAATGCCGCCCTCAGACGCGGCTGCATGCAACATTTTCCAGACATCGCAGCAAAGGTCTACCCCTGTCGGCTCAGCACTGGGCCGCGGCCACTGTGACGCAGCTACGGAGCCGCAGTGCGCGACGGGTTACGGGGGACGAAGCGATCGTTTGCTCCCCGGCCACTAGCAGGAGGAGCGGGCGGGATCAGATTGCAACGGTCGTAGGGCCGGGTGGAGAGAGCCTTCTGCATTCCTCGCGTGCGCCCATGCCTGATGGGCCACAGGGGGCGAGGCTACACCGTCATCCCACGACTGAGGCGCACGACGCGTTCGCTTTTGTACGCCGAACTGGAACGCCGGCCAGAGATATCAGGCTGCGGAAAGCTGATTCATAGCGTGGCCATCTGTTTTGCGATGGCTTGGTACATGGCTGCGATGGCTTCGGCCGCGGTGGTCGATGAGCCGCCAGCTTGCGTCCACTGATTGGTCGAGAGGACCTCGCCTTGATCGCGCAGCAACACTTTGCCGTCCGCTGCGACCACTCGGGCCACGTAGCGCACGCGCGCTTGCACCGACGCGGCACCCACCACCTGCGCCCCGCGCGTAAAGACCGCCGTCGGCACAAAGTCCAGTTCGGCGCTGATGATGACCAGCTTCCAGGCTTTCGGCCCCGCGGGATCCCCTTTGAAGAAACGCGCCGGTCCATTCTTGAAGCCATTTTGCAGCGTCGTGTGCCATGCTTCCACGGGAACAGCCGTGGTCCCATTCTGTTCGGCGATCAGAAATTGATCGCGGACCGCGGGATCGATCTCAAGCCGCATGCCATGTTTTGAGTCCGGCAGGTCTATCAGGGGTCGAGGATCCAGGGCCCGCACACGCGCCGCGTCCTGCTGCTGCTGAGCGCTGGGAAAGAGGAAGCAGCCAGACAAGCCCATCAGAGCAACAACGACAAACCAGCTCATCCTTAATGTTCGATGCATTCTGTCGGGAGTCCTTTCAAAGTTGAGGGGAAAGCCGGATCTCGCCAGATTTTACCGGACGCCCCGCCCCGCAAGCGAATGATTGAAACGATTTTTTGCCCGCCCTTGCGGCGTCGAGTGCACAGGTCCGCACAGCACCAGTCGCTCGAAGCCGCGCGTATTAGGTTGTCGATGAGTTCGGGGGGCGGATGAGCACAGTAGCGGGCCAGTCGCTCCAGTTCGTCGCCGTCTATGGCGCTGACGAAGGCGCCGCCGCGGGTCAGCCACCTACGCGAGCGATCCGACCGCAAGGACTTGGCCGAGAGACAGCATCCACTCGGCCTGCTCGCGGAGTTCCTCGTCGGCGAGCTTTCGAAACAGACGGGGAACGAGCTTGCGAATCAGCTTTTCCAGATCGCTGCACTTGGGAGGAAACAGCGGATGAAACTGGACCTGTCCGTCGTCCTCTTCGAAGAAAACACCGTCGGGCAGGATCGCATGGACATGGATATTCAAGTTCAAAGACGACCCAAATCGTTGAACGAAGGAGACGGCACCGCCCAAGGGAGCCGCGATGCCCTGCATCCTGGCACAGCGACGTTGCCAAGCGAACAGCGTGCGCAGAGACAGCCGCAGCATGAGGCTGATGAGCTTGGGACGCCACGCCAGAAGGAAGCGCAAGCGCTTGGGAAGGGTGAAGATCCACTGTCGCACCGGGACGGACGGGAACACGCAGTCTCGAAGGTGCTCCGCCGAGTCTGCCATGCGCCTTGCACAGCAGGACGGGCGCACGCCGCGATTCTTGCAGGAAAACCCGACGAGCAGCTCGTCGCGACACGAGGGACAGCGAACGCGTGCGAAGCCGTGGCGCAGAATGCCGCAGCGCAGATATCGCTCAAACTCGGCGCGGATGAAGGCGGGGATGTCGCCGCTCGGATAGCGCTCGGCCGCTTCGGCCAGAAACGTGGCGAGGTGCTCGCGGACGATGCGGTGGAGCAGCGTCTTTTCCGGCTCTCGACGCTGGTAGCGGAACGTCGATCCGGTCGAGCAGCCTGTTTTCGTCCGGGGTTCCGATGTCGAAGCGAACACCGGAGGGTGCCAATCACATCACATGCCAACCTCGCACTCCGTCGGCGAGCGGTGGAATCCGACAGTGACAGGTCGTGGTTCTGTCCGGTCCATCGGACAGCATCCGGGACGCCGGACAGCACTCCTTTGGGATGTCCTGACCGCTTGCGATGTCGGCTTACCGGTCAGGCAAACACCAAGCGGCTCGAATACGTGAGTCCACAATCCCAACTTGGGAATCATCCAGGGGCCAAGCGGCCAACGCCTACACTACATTTCCCGGCCTGAGCGGCGCTGTCGTTCGAGCTCTATCCTGCCGTCTCATCCATACGACACAGACCTCCGTCTGCACTCCCCGCCCCTGGTGTCTGCCGTCGCCTCACCTGAACGTGGTGTTGTGAAACAGCCGTACCCATCCGTGGCTCCGCCGTTGCTCATTCTTTGTTGGCAAGCTGACTGCGAATCTGTGTGTGTCGCTTCAGGCGAAATTAGAGCCGCGATCGTTTCGTGGAGTGCAGCGCGCGGTCACGCCGCTCAGCGAGTGGGTAGCAGCTGCGGCAGCGACCGCGCCGGGCCTGGGAGGCTGGCGTCTTTCGCATGGGTGACGTGCGTGGCTGCTTCTACCAACCGCGGCGACAGCGTGTTGGCCGGAGTCTCTTTCAGTGCTTCATCGAGCGTCAGGCGCCTATTGGCCGTTGCTGCGGTAGCGCAGAGCCAGTTCGAACAGGCGCCGCGATGCAGCGAGGTGAGCCCGTCTCTGTTCGCCTGCTGCTTGGCAGGCGCGAATCCACTCGACCTTGGCGCGAACGACGGCGCGGTAGCGCTTGAAGAATGCGGCGACGCGGGCAAGCGTGTTGTCGTCGGTCTCGGCTGCGTACTGCGAAAGCATGCGCTCGCTCGCATCCATGCGACCGAGATCGTCCAGCTCCATCGCCACGAAACAGACCTCAGCCGCCACGTCGCAGAAGCGCAGCTCGATCGCGAACTCCAGCGGATCGATCACCGACCATGGCTGGGTCAGATAGATGTGCTGCAAGCGCAGATCGCCGTGTCCCTCGCGAATGCGTCCCTCGGCGATGCGCTCAGCGAGCAGCGGCTGCATCCTGTCCAGCCAGGCTGCGGTTTCTTCGATCAGCCGCTCGCGCTCGCCCGCCGACAGAGGGATCGATGCATCCTCGACGGGAAGCTGTTCGAAGTTGATCGTCCACGCTGCGATGGTGCTCGCGATGGCTCCGTACCCGTCGCTGCGTCGGTCGCTGGGGCAGGTGGCGTGAAAGCGAGCGCAGGCTCGCGCAACTTCGTCGATCCGCGCCGCAGGCGTTTCAGGGTCCAGGAACAGCCGTTCAAGCTGAAGCGAGTCCGGCAGCCGCTTCATCGCAACGAGCGGCTCACCGCTTCCTCCGGCTGTTTGCAGAGTCAGCGCGGCGCCGTCCGCGTGGGTCCACACGCCCAGGTACACGTGAGGCGAGATCCGCGATCCCAGGTTGACTTCGGTCTCGGCGGCGCGACGCCGCTTGTCAATGCTGCTGTAGTCAAGGAAGCCCAGGTCGACGGGCTTGCGCAGCTTGAACGCCTGCGTCGCCGTCAGAAATACCCAGGCGGTATGGGTCTCGTGGACGCGCTCAACGTGCAGCGGGCCGTCGGGCCCCAAGAGCGCGCCATCCTGCCAGGCCAAAAACCAGTCAGCCGATTGTGTGGTGTGCATGATCCTCTTGAATGCTCTGGATTTGTCCGCCCACAAACTCGCGCAGCACCGCGGGACCGTAGTGGATCAGCGAGCGGAGGGTGACGTCGACGGGGGCCGTCAGCGCCAGCACGGGCTTGCGCGCCCGCAGGCAGTAGCCGACCTCCAGCGCAGCGCTGATGCCGATGCGACCCGAGGGGTTGTATAGCAGCACGGCATCGGCGCGATCGATCAGCGCAAGCACCGCTCGCTGAACCTGGCCCTCGTCGGGCGACGGATCGCAGCTCAGGCGGACGAAGCCGCTGCTCTCGCCGACTTTGTGTACCTGCGGCGGCGGATGCAGCACGACACAGCCTTGGCGGCGAACGAGATCACTGAACGCGAGCAGTCCTGGCAGGTCTTCTCGGTACGAGCCGATGATCACAACCTTCTTCCCGAGTGGACCTTGCGGGCTTGCGGGCTTCGGCGCACTACGCTTCATGACGACGGGTTTACCAAGTCGAGGTCGCGAGCGAACAGATGAATCTGCGTCGGATCTTCGTGGCAGATCGAAAAAGCGACGAGCCCCACGGGCTTCGCGGCGAAGTGACCGTATTCCCAGCGCAGAAGCGTGGGCGGCTGCCGTGCGCGTCCCACCAGGGACGAGGCCTCGACCTCGTAACGCCTCGCCAGCGCCAGCAGGTCTTTCCGCCAGCGGCTTTCGATCTGGCCCACGAGGATGCGCGTGCGACCGTTAGTTAGCTGCTTCACTGAGTCAAAGCTCAGCAGGCTGCCCAGCGAGACCATGCGGATGTCTTGATCGATCAGGTAACGGATGCGCTCCTCGACCTCGGGCTCAAGCTCGGCCGGCAGCGCCATATAGGTCACTTCGTGCAGCCAGCCCTGCTGCTGCTTGTCGCGTCGCAGGAAGCGCAGGCGCCGAAACACCAGAATCCGAGAGTGGAACCAGCGGCGACGACACTCGGCGGTCGCGAGGCTTGCCTTGATCGCGCGGTCGCTGGTCGCGGCCAAGGCAAGGCGAAGCGGCTCGGCATACTCGCCGGCATCGTCCAGGGCGATCCACGTGGGCTCTGCGATGACCGATGCGCCGCCGCGTTCCTTGAGCTGACGGGTCGCCGAGATAGTCGCGCTCGCCAGCCACGCGGGATGCAGAAGCGGCGTTCGCGACACGATGCGATAGGGCGACTTCGGCGTCTCTTGCATGACCAGCCCTTGACGCAGCAGCCGGTCGATCGCCTGATTCAAGGTGCTGCGCGACGACTTGAGGCCCGCCGCCGCTGCGGCCACGCCGATGACATCGCCGGACTGAAAGCCGGGCTGCTCTTTGGCGACGGCCCACGACAGCAGCGCCGTGAAGTCTTCGATCTTCTTGGCGCCCGTCCCCACGCCAGCCTGGTGCGTCGCAAGCTGATACGCGCGAAGGACCTTCTCATATTTCGCTGGGTCGTCTGCTGTCGGTCTCGCCATCGACGGGAACCTCGATAGATGACGCGCATTGTATGGGCGCGCCTCGTCGAGGTCAAAGGAAGTGCCCAGCCGGCGTGAACGAGCCTGGCCTCGAAAGTGCCACCCATCGTGCAAGTATTCGTTCTGCTAGATGTTGCCGCGTCGACTGAAAACGAATTGACGACTTAGTCGTTAATTCATAAAGTCGAGTTCACTATCTCGTCGAGACGGTCAGGCAGGAGATCGAACCATGCGTACACCCCCGAGCGGACTCTTTGGGCTCCTTGTTGCCGAGTTTTGGGAGCGCTTCAGCTACTTCGCTGTGCTGAGTCTCTTGGCTCTGAATCTCAACGAGCGCTTGCTTCTCTCGGAAGGGCAGGCCAGTACGCTGGCTGGATCCTTCGCGGCACTTTCATACCTGACGCCGCTCTTCGGTGGCTGGCTGGCCGACCGTGGGCTGGGCGCGGGCCGGACGATCCTCCTCGGCGCGATCTGTCTGTTGGCGGGATATCTGGCGCTCATGCACGCCTCGCTCGCGGCGACCTATGGAGCCATTGGCCTCTTGGCGCTGGGCAGTGGTCTGTTTAAGCCCAGCTTCACCACCTGGCTCAGCAGCCTGGCAGGAGATCCTGCGAGCGGCCAGCGACAGGCGTCGTTTCGCTGGTTGTTCTTCTGTGTCAACCTCGCTGCCGCCGTAGCGCCGCTGTGCATCGGCGGCATCCAGGCTCGCAGGGGCTTCGCAGCGGCTTTTGCCTTCTGTGCGCTCTCGATGCTGCTCTGCCTGGCGTGCATCGCAGCTCTGTTCCTTCGCTCCATCCGAAACGGCGACATGCCCAAGCGCGCAGCCGATGAGGCGAAGGCGGGAGCTGGGCCCAGGGCACTCGCCGTCCTATGCCTGCCCAGCATCGCCTTTTTTGTCGTCTTCAGTCAGAGCATGGGGGCACTGGTATTTTGGGCACGCGACCACATCGATCGGACGCTGGGGGGGCTGGCTCTCTGCACCTATCCCGCCCGCGATGACCTTGGCCGTCGTCCCCGTGCTGGTGCTGTTCCTCTTGCCCATGCAGGAACCCCTGCGGCGACGCCTCATCGGCCAGCGCGTGAGTCATCGTCCTTCGACGGCGCTCGCAGCTGCGCTGCTCTTCGCGGTCCTCAGCGCTGGGATGCTCTGTCTGCCTGAGCTTGCTCAGCCCCATGTGACACCCCACAGCGCCGCCTGGCTTCTTGCCAGTTATCTCTTTCTGACGCTGGGTGAGCTGCTGCTGGTCCCGCTCAGCTTGTCGCTGATCGACTCGCTCGCGCCTCCGCGCTGGAGGGCGACGTCCTCCGGGATCTACTACTTGGCCATTGCCGCCGGCAGTCAGCTCGGCAGTGATCTCTCGCGGCTGTGGGGATCGCTCGGGCCTGCGGCCTACTTCGCCGTGGTGGCGTTGATTCCCCTCATCGCCATGCTGCTTCTGTTGCGGTTTCGTCGTGCCCTCGATCGACCGCAGCAGCGCTGCTAAGCGACCGCTTCCGACGTTGCCTGGGGTTGCCTGGCCGCGGTACATACCCTGCCGCGCCTGCGCTGACGCTGTGGAGCCCGCTTGTTCAATTGGTTCCTCCGATATGTCCTCCTCCGCGGGCTGCCGCCGGATGTGGTGGCAGCCTGTGC
>JAEUJZ010000036.1 GCA_016794505.1 Myxococcales bacterium | reverse complement strand
CATCCTCACCCAGGCCCTCTCCATCGACTCCCCAGACCCCGCCGAGTAGCCCCTCCGGGCCCACCCGCCCCCGCGATGGCCATCAACCCCCTGCGCCTACCCCTGCACGCCGCTGATGGCCATCCACCGCCCTGCTGCGATGGCCATCACGCAGGGGGCGCGGCAACACATCAGGCTGGCGATCTCCGCGCAAGGAGCATCCATCGGGAAGGGTGGGCTGCCGTGAAATCTCGATGCAAATCTTCGCATAGCCAGCCTACACGCCGCGTCCTCTGCATGAAGGGCACGAAACGGTGCCCTGTGTCCCGAGTACAGAACTCAAAAGTGGAGGCAATTGTGATGCGAAAGAACTCAGGATTGAATGCTCAAGAAAAAATGAAGGGTCTGGCGGTTGGTCTGGCGGCGACGCTGACCACGGGGGCCTCGGGGGCTTATGCCACCCCCCTCGTTAAGATGTCCCCCGGCGCGGTGTGCAGCTCGGACATGAGCACGACTACCGACTACCGAGCTGGACGCATGAACTCCAGCGCCAGCAATATCGATATGGTCTGCCCGTTGCTGCGGGATCGATTCGGAGTGCCCATCGAAGTAGGAATTGGAGCACTCGATCAGAACATTTCACAGGATGTCTGTTGTTCGAGCCGCAGTGCGAACACCAGTGGAGGTTCGTTCCGCTTCACTGCGACGAAGTGCTCGACTGGTACCCATACCACATCCCAGGTTCTGTTCTTTGACGGCCCAGACCTGGTTTATGGCTGGGACTATCGCTGGCTGCAGTGCAGCGTTCCGGCCGTCGATTCGGGGCGGCAATCGGGCATCACGGGCCTCTGGTTGGTGGAGTACTAACCGCCATGGCCCGTACATGGACCAAGATTGTGCCATCCACGGCCGCTGTTCTGGCTGCCGTGATCTGGTGGGGACACCGCGAACCGGCAGCTGCTCCAAAAGAGCACTTGCCTCCGGTAGTGGTTCACAAGGAGGCGCCGCCGCCGAGTCTGGGTACGCATCGCGATGAGGAGCTACGGCGCGAGGTGCAGACACTAAAGGGAAAACTTGAGCAGATCTCCGAGGCGCGCAGCGCTCCCCTGCTTGCACCTCCGGCTCGTACGCCGACCTTTGATTTGGAGGGTGCGCGTGAGGCCGAGAAGCAGATGCTGATCACGCTCAACGAAACCTTGGAAAGAGAGAGCGTCGATCCGAAGTGGCGCGCCGAGATGGATGAGCGCGTCAAGGGGTTCTTCGCGGCTGCCGGCCGCGGCACTTCGCTGCTCGGTCTGGACTGCCGGACGACCATGTGTCGAGCCAATGTCCGGTTGGATGATGGCGATGCCAAGGCCAGTTTCACCCGCCGCGTGTCCGACCTGCTGCCGAAGGGCGCTGAGGGGTACGCCTACATGGATAGCCCGGACGACCTAACCCTCGAGGTATTCCTCTCCCGCGAAGGCCATCGGCTCCCTGCGAACTAAGACCCGGCTTTGACCCTCCGCATGCGACGCAGACCGCAGCGCATGCTGCCCCAATACAGCCTGCGCCTGCACTGATTCTCTGCCAACCGTCGCCTACAGCCACATCGCAAGCTCTCGCCCCTTGCACTTTTCTGCGCATAGCTCTGGCGGGTGCAGCGTCTTCTGAGGGAACCCGGCCCCACTCAAAAAGGAGTCTCCCATGAAGTCGCTGATTGCTTGGTCTTCGCTCGCCCTGCTGTGTCTTGGCGCTGTGACGCCCCCCTTGGTCCAGGCGCGCCCACAGCGTGGCGAGCACTCTGCATTGCGGACGAGCGTTGTAAGCCACAAGGGGACGGTCACCAGCTTTGGCTACTACGTTGAACCGGATCTGCTGTCGATGATTCCCCCTGCGGCCTGCAAGATTCAGCTCGACACCGTCCCGGGAACCACCTTCGTAGTGAACCTCGATCTCGGCGATGCCTTCCGGCCGGGCACGGAAGGCATGTGTAGCTTGGCCCGTGACGCCTTCCATACCGGGAAAGCGATTTCGATCGATGAGGATCGGGGAAGAGTACTCGGGATCAGCGTCGCTCGCTGATGGCAAGCGACCACGATGGCATCGCCCGCGCATTCCTACCCATTTCAAGCAGAACAACGCATGCGACACCGTCGATTCTATTTTCGATGTCTTGCCCATTTTCAGCAGTCGGCAGCGGCTGCAAACCGTCACGCGGAAAAGGAGGGAGACCATGCGTAGAGCCAACGAGCGCAACCACGCGGTGAGCAGAGCCAGCCGCCTATGGGCAGGGTTTGCTCTCCTCAGCACCTTCACCTTCGAGGCTTGTGGCGGAGCATCAGGCGGCGAGCAACACGACGAAGGGCTGGCAATGAGCAGGATCTCTCAGGTGTACACCGTATGGGACAAGGCGGAGAGTTACTTGATCAGCCAGGCACCTGCAGGGTCTACGGTCGATGTCTGCCTGAAAGGCAGCGGGGTCACAAGCACAACGCGATCCATCTACGAGAGGCATGTTCGAAGTGCCGTCATGGCCTGGATTGACGGCGTCCGGCCGGCATCGTCGGTACGGCTCATAGGCGATACCGACGTGCGGTTTTCATGCGACAGGCCTCATGTGACCATCAACTGGTCCGCAGCCAGCGGCCGAGCGAATGCAGGCCGCGGCATCATCAACATGTTCGCTGGTGATGACTATGAGGTCGTATTGCACGAGTTCGGACATGTCTTTGGCATTGGCGATACGTATGTGGAAGGTATTTGGAGCTGTCAGCCGGGACAGGAGAACTCTGTGATGTGCGGGTCCGGGGGACTGTTCATGACCCTCCAACGGGATGACACTAACGCGATTCAGGAAGTGTTTTGCCTGACGTTCCCTGGCTCTTGTCGGCGGCGTGTCGCGATGGATCTAAATTGGTGCAGCCAGGCCAACGGGCAACTGCATGCCGGTGACTTCAACGGCGATGGCCGCACAGACATGCTCTGCCACGACGTGGGCGACGGTCATAAATGGATCGCTTACGCCAACTCTGCCGGGCAGTTCACCGGCACCAACTGGGAAGTAGCCATGAGCTGGTGCAGCCACGCCAATGGGCGACTGCATACCAGTGACTTCAACGGCGATGGCCGCACGGACTTGCTCTGTCACGACGTGGGCGACGGTCACAAGTGGATCGCTTACGCCAACTCTGCCGGGCAGTTCACCGGCACCAACTGGGAAGCGGATATGAACTGGTGCAGCCAGGCCAACGGGCGACTGCATACCGGTGACTTCAACGGCGATGGCCGCACGGACCTGCTCTGTCACGACGTGGGCGACGGTCACAAGTGGATCGCTTACGCCAACTCCGTCGGGCAGTTCACTGGCACCAACTGGGAAGCGGACATGAACTGGTGTAGCCACGCCAACGGGCGACTGCATACCGGCGACTTCAACGGCGATGGCCGCACGGACCTGCTCTGTCACGACGTGAGCGACGGCTACAAATGGATCGCAACCGCTGGGGCAGCGGGTGCATTTGCCGGTACTTCACGCTCATGGCCTATGAACTGGTGCAAGCATCCAGGCGCACAGTTCTTCACTGGCGACTTTGATGGGAACGGTGCCACTGACTTCCTCTGCCATGACCCCGCGACCGGCTACAAGTGGATCGCCCAACAGTCCCCATAGTCGCACCGTCCTCCCCCCCCCGGCTTTTTCTTGGAATCAAACTCCGATTGCCATCTCAAACCGTAGCTCCGTGTGGTCCTCCTACCAGGAGCTGAGACGTCGCACCAATAGAAGTGGGACGTGCTGAGCGGCAAGGCCAGCAGTAGGCCGCGATAGATGTCGGCTCGCCGCTCGTTGGAGATCGCAAAGTATCCGGGCCGTCTCGGCGCCCGAGGAGATGCGTTCACTCGGCTGGGGCAATCTGAAGATCGGTGCGATGGCTGCAGGGCGGGCTGAATCCGCTCCTTGGTCACCACACCATCGACACCCATCGCGATGCGACCAAGTTGCCCAGTCACGAACGGGGCCAGGCAAAAATTCGTGCCCACCCCACGCATCGCTCAGAACGAGACCGCGTCCTCTGAGAAACAACCTGAGCGCCCACCGCGCTCTGCTCTTGGAGACACGAGTCATGGCAAGTCGTACCACTTCGTTCTTTCGCTCCGTCCTCTTTCCTTGGATCGCTGCCGCAGCCATCGGCCCCTGTCTTGCGGGGGGATGTGGGGGGCCTCTGGGCACTGACCCGGGGGACGAGCAACAGACTGTCGAGCCGAGCTCCTTGGGGCAGGCACAACAGGCGGTCATCTACGGCGCGGACGATCGCGCGGATGTCTATGCCCACGCTTCCCCTGAGCTTCGAACCCTAGCAACCCAGTCCACGGTTGCACTGTTTGCCACCAAGCACCTTGATGAATCGAACCCCACCGCGGTACGAGTGAACGCGAATAGCCTAGCCACCCAGTACAACCTCTGTTCGACTGAGCGCTTCCGCAGCGATCCGACGGGTGCCTTGTGCTCGGGCACGCTGATCGATGATGACTTGGTGCTGACGGCCGGACACTGCATCACCAGCGCTGCTGATTGCGCCAAGACACGCTTCGTCTTCCGGTACCAGAACCGCGCGGCAAACACACTGGAGTCACTGACCAGCGAAGACGTCTTCGGCTGCACAGCGCTGGTCGCACACAAGCTGGGTACCTACGCAGGCAAGCAGCTCGACTATGCCGTCGTGCGGCTTGACCGCAAGGCGACGCCACGCTTTGTTCCCGCCGCGATGCGTCTGACGAATGCCTATATGGGAGCCGGCGAAGGCGTATCGATCATCGGCTTTCCGAGCGGCATCCCGGCCAAGATCGACAGTGGTGGCAGCATCCGCGATCCGCGTAGCGCACAGGGGGATTACTTTGTAGCCACCACAGACTCTTTCAGAGGCAACTCGGGCTCTGGCGTCTACGTGGGAAACCAAGTGGCTGGCGTGCTCGTACGGGGTGAAACCGACTATGTCTCCGCGGGTAGCTGCAATGTCGCCAAGGTCTGTGGCGCCACCAGCTGCCGCGGCGAAGACGTCCAATACGTGCAGCCGGCCCTGGAGGACTTGTTCAATACCACTGGGCACGTCCCCATTTCGGCGGCACTGACCACCACCGCTACGGTCGCCACTGCGGATCGCCTTGAGATCTTCTATCGCGGTCTCAACAACGGACTATGGCGCTTGGTCTACGACAACCGTGTGGCACGCTGGCTACCCGAACAGCACCTGGGTGGCTACTACACAAGCGGCCCAGCTGCCGTCAACTTCCAGGGCATGAACTACGTGTTTGGAAGGGATGCGAGCAACCAGCTGCTGGTTTCTCAGACCAACGACACCGGAATCACAGCCACGCTGAAGTTGGGCGGAATCCTAACCTCCGCGCCCACCGCAGTGGCCACCGCGGATCGCCTCGAGGTCTTCTACCGCGGTCTCAACAATCACGTGTGGCGACGAGTCTACGATGGTACGCGGGGAGGTTGGCAGCCCGAACAGCACATCGGCGGCATCCTCACCTCGGCTCCCAGTGCTGCGGTCTTCAACGGCACCATCCATGTATTCGGGCGCGGCCTGAACCATCATCTGTGGATGATGAAGGTCGATGCGAGCGGGCTCACGTACGAAGAGGATCGCGGGGGAATTTTGACCTCTGCAGCAGGGGTCACGGTCAGCCCCAATCGGCTGGAGATCTTCTACCGAGGTCTCAACAACCATTACTGGCGCCAAGTCTATGACAATCGTGTCGGCTGGATTGGCGAGCACGACCTGGGCGGTATCTTCTCCTCCGCTCCATCCGCCGCGTACTTCAATGGCCGCACACACCTGTTCGGTCGCGGTCAGTTCCCATCGCTGTGGATGTACAAGGTTGAGCCGAGCGGTGTGGTGTTCACACAGGATCTTGGTGGTCTGCTCAACTAGCCCCAATCATCCTCTCCGAAGTTTTGCGGTCTACTTCCGCTTCAGGCGAGCGCCGATGCAGCCTTGGGGCACTCTTCCTGCCAATAGCTGCACGCAGTGATTGCCTTAGCCTTTCCCCACCCCTTCCCCGCCCCCTCTAACCCCGCGCAACTCAGACGAAATTTGGCTTACATATTTCCCGATGCAGGACGCCGCGGCTGTGGACGTAATCGAGCGTGGCGGCCAGCTGGGCCAGGACGTACAGGCGGGCTTCCATCGTCGGTGGGCTGTGCGCACTCAGGTGGCCGCCGGGCACATATTCCATCACGATATAGCGCTGGTCGCCTTCGACCCCCTCGGCGAACACCTGCAAGCAGCCGGGGTGATTCAGACGAGAGATCGCGCGAAACTCGCGGCGAAAGCGGCTGATGTCGCGCGGGTCGGTCAGCCTGGTTCGGCGCAGGAACTTAATGGCTACCTCGCGCTGCCCAACCGAGTCATGGGCCCAAAAGACCGCTCCGGCGCCGCCGCTGCCCAGCGCTCGACCGATGCGGTAGCGCCCCGCCACGTATGCGCTTGGAGCGAACACCTCGCTTGCGCCACTGCGTCCTGCCTCTTCACGGCGCGCAGCGCGGCCGCTGCTTGTGTGCGCGCTCTGCGAAGAAGCCCCTGCCTCGTCGATGTCGCGAGCCACTCGCTGCATCAGTACCGACACATCAGCTTGGCCCGGCAGACCCGCCGACTCGTGCGGAAGATCGTGCCGCAAGAGCTTGCGTAGCTCGCAGGCAAGCTCGGGATCGCGTCCCTGCAGCGCCTGCAGCCTTGGCTCGCGCTGGCTGTCGCTCAGATCGCAGAGCGCATCGAAGTGGCGCATCAGCTGCTCGTACCGCTCGGGCGTCAGGCTCAAGGCGACTCGCCTTGCGAAATCGCGCTGCGCAGAAAGGCCCGCGCCCGCCGCCAGTCTTTTTCTACAAGACCCTTGGATACACCCAGCACACTGGCGGTCTCTTCGACGGTCAGCCCGCCGAAATACTGCAGCTCGATGATGCGCGCTTGACGCGGCGCCAGGGTCTGCAGCCGCGACAACGCCGCATCCAACGCCAAGATGTCGACCAGCGAAAGCGGCTCGGCATGGCCAGGTGCTCTGTCGTCCAGCGCCTTTTCGATCGCCTGCATCGGGACGCGACGCTCGTGCCCGCCACGCTTCTGCGCACTACGCTTGCGCGCGTGCTCGACTAAGATCTGGCGCATCGCCACCGCTGCGACCGCAAGAAAGTGGGTGCGGTCGTTCCAGCAGCCGGGCGCCTTGCGTACCAAGCGCAGAAATGCCTCGTGGACCAGTGCCGTGGGCTGCAAGGTGTGCTCTCGATTCTGGCCGCGGAAGTACGATCCAGCGATGCGGCGAAGCTGGGCATAGACCAGTGGAAACAGTGCAGAGGCGGCGTGCTCATCACCTCTGCCAGCCAGCGCTAGCGTGTCGGCTAGCGGCGTCGCTTTTTTCTCACTCACATCGCAAGTATAGAGGTGCCGTGCGTTTCTTTGAGAAGTGACGCCGTACCATGGCTCGTCGCTCTATACGGATCCCGCATGGCTAGCGCTGCATTTGGATCGTGCCGTTTTCGAGCTGACAGGTGTACGTCGTCTTGAAGCTGCCGCTGATCGTGCCGCTAACTTGGTTGCTGTTGGTCAGGGTGTTGATCGTGAGCGTGACGTTGTTCTGATTCGCGACGAAGGTGCCCGCGGTGGTTCCTTGGAAGTCGCGCACCGGATACTTGCCCGCGAGCCTGATACCCGTCGAAAGAGCCACACCTGTAAGCGAATAGTCCGGCATCAAAGAGGCCGTCAGGCCACCAGAGCCGTCGTTCTGAATCACCAGCGCGTTGCTGTGGCTCTGGTTGGTGCGATTGCCACTGCCCACACCGCCGAACGTGCAGAACGACGTATACGAAACAGTGGCGAGCCACGTGCCCAGCCAGCTAAAGCCCGACGCCATATCAGTATTCATCATCATCGGGTTGGCCATATCGGCCTGACCTTCGGAAGGCAGCGGCGTGGTGCTGCCGCAGCCAAGCGTCGCGAGCGTGACAAGCGACAGAGCCAGCCGCAGCGGACACCGCCGAGAGCTCTGGGCCTGCGCAGCGGACGAAGCCGTCACGCCGAGGCCATGCGATAAAGGCAGAGAGTGGATGGTGGTCATGTCGGGGCTCCTCGTGTCAGTGGGAAAAGCAAACCAGCGACCGTCATCCTGGAAACGCAGACCGCGACCAAACACCTGACGCCAGGCAGCGAGCAGCGGAAATGGCAGAGGAATCGCCTCTTGCGCGCGGGCCCAGCACCTGCAGCCCACAAACCAGGCGCTGCGCCTGCATGCCGACCGGAATCACGTCCAGCATCGCCACACCCAGCTTCACACGGCTGCTGCGCAGGGCGGCGATGGTGTCCGCTCGGTCATGCTGATACAGGGTCCGATCCAAGAGCAGCACGCGATAGTCACCGTCGACGGTCGGCCCGAAAATGGCTTGGTTGCTCAGAATCGAGGCGGTGAGCGCGCTGAGAGGCGAGGCGGAGCGCTCCGGCCCAACTTGTCTTGGACCGGGAGAAACAGGGGCAGATCGCGGCGGCTGTCGACTGCGAGGAGCGATTCTAGGCGCTGCAGAGCTCACGTGGCGCCGAAGCCACCCCGCACAGCGAGTCGCCTCGCCTAGAACTTCACCCGGTTCATCTCGGCACCGATAAAGTCAGGCGCTAGATGCGCGTAGATCATCGTTACTTTGACGTCGCTGTGACCCAAGATCCGCGACAGTGCGAGGAGGTTGCCGCCCTGCATGACGTAGTGGCTGGCAAAGGTGTGTCGCAGGACGTGCCAACAATGCGAAGGCACGCGAACCCCAGCCGCAGTGAGCAGTGCGGGCAGCCCAAGTAGGTCGCTCGTCTCTTCCGACATGGCCCAGCTACCATCGCGACGCCGCACGGGAAAGACGAGGCCTTCATCCGTCCTTGGGCAGACCTTCACCCATTCAGCCAGAATCGGGATCGCCACATCAGGCAGGCGAATGTGCCGCGGCTTGCCCGATTTGGGTGCTGCTCGGTAGCTGCGGGCGATCGTCAAGCGATGGCTGCGCAGATCCAAGTCGCGCCAGCGCAGGCCGCACAGCTCGCCCTTGCGCAGGCCGGTGTGGATCGCCAGAACAATACGCGCATGCTGCAGCCGGTCAGCGATGCCGCCCGACGTTGCACGCTCCGTCGCGCAGGACAGCAACGCCTTGACTTCGTCCGTCGTCAGGTAGTCAAGAGCGTCAACGCGCTGCGGTAGCTCGATGCCGCGGCACGGGTTGCCGGCGACGACACCTATGCGGTTTCCCCAGGCGTAGGCCGTGCCCAGTGTGGCAATCGTCTGCCGCACGCTGTTTGCTGCGTATCGACGCGACAAGGCATCACGCAGCTTGTTGATTTCTTGCGCAGTCACAGCATCTGCCCGTTTGCTGCCTAGCGGTGGCACAGCGCGTTGAAGCGCAACCCTCGCTTGAACGCGGTAGCGCTCGATGTCTTTGATGCGGGGGCGGCTGTATTCAGAGAGGAAGCGCTCAATCAGCCGGGTCAGTGTCGGCACTGCGGTAGGCGCTGCGGCGATGCCGGCTTCACCGCGCGCGACACGCGCCTCGATCTGCAGCAGCATCTTGCGGGCGTCGGTTAGCGATTCCTGCTTGCTGGCCAGCACCCGGCGCTTGCCGTTTTCGCGCCAGCGCAAGTAGTAACCCAGGAACTTGCCGTTCTTGGTCCTACGAATGACCTCACCCACGAGACACCCCCGGCGGATCGTACCACGTGGGCGTGATCCCACTGTGATCCCATTTTTGGGGTATCTCGCGCGTCGGAGAGGGGGCAGAGCTTGGTGGCTCTGTCGCGGTCTTCCGTCGGAAGTGCTTGAAGTCGTTGGGTTTTTGTTGAACTGAATCTAGGCGTGGAACATCTGGCGGTTGAACGTCGTCGGCTGATTGAAAATCATGTCGCTGATGAGCGCTTCGTACAGCACCTGGGCATCGCTCGACGTGCCGGTGTCGATCGCGTTCTTCAAGCGCTGCTGCTCGTCTAGCGTGGGCAGGTTGCCACGCAGCTTCAGCGACGCCGTGCGCAGCGCCAGCATGTAGTCAACGGTTCGATCGTCGAGCGCGGTCGAGCTGACCGAGTAGGGAAGACCCGTCGCCGCCGGGTTGTAGGTCGTCGAGCCGCCGACGTGTTGATAGTTCATAGGCTGGCCGGCGTTTTCGTCGGTGCTACCGGTGCTGCCGCAGCCACTCAGCGCAACACCAAACCCCAGAGCCAGCAGGGTCGGAGTGACATTTGTTTGTTTCATAAGATATCTCCTCATGTGAGGGACGTTTCCTTACTGGGTTGCTTTCCAGGTATCGAGTTTTGTTTTGAAATTATCAAAGCATGGATTTTCGGGAGGACTACTGAGCACCCCGCAGCGATTATTCGCCGTTGTCCATTTGAACGGATGCGAGGCACCTCCGTTTGGATCGGTATTCTTGGTTATGACTCCGAGATTGTTATAGAACTTAAGCTGTTCACACAGCGGGCCCAGGTTGGCGCCAGTCATCAGAGTCGGTGACATGTCGATCTCGGCCACTTTGCTGGTCGTGTCGTGGCAGGTGGCTTGCGCGCAGCTCGCGGCCGTCATGCCCGTCTTGGCCCCCAAGTAACGGGCCACGTTGTTGGTGAAGTAGGTCAGCTGGCCGGCGGTGCAGGGATCGCCGCCGAGGACGGGCTTCACCAGCTCGATCTTGTCGAACACAATGCTCAACGAATAACCGGTGCGGTACTGGTCCAGAACGACGATGCCAGGGATGATCAGCACGCCATTGCCCGGCGAGCCGACGTCGTCTTGGTTCAGCTTGATGGTGCGCTCGAAGCCGAAGAAGCTCTGCGCGGGGTCGGGATACGGCACGCCCGCGCGCCACAGCACGAACAGCGGGTTCTTAAAGAAGATCGAGCGCTGCTCGTTGGCGCTTGCGCCCGGCTTGCGGTTGAAGAAGCGCAGGTCGCTGATCTCAAGCCCGGTTCCCGTCGTCGAATTGAGGGGCAGCGCCACGAATTGGATGTACGCACCCACGAACGCGGGATCGATCCTGTCGAGCGGGATCTTGTTGTAGATCGGCGATGTCTTGCTCGGCGACATCGTGATCCCAAAGGGCGGCAGCTGCAGGCTGAACGGCGTGACGGTGAAGGAGTCACGCTCGCGCTTTTCTTTCTTCAGCCAGGCCAGCGTCGTGTCGTACTGGCTCATCGTCATCGCCGGACCCTCATGCTGCCCCTTGGTCACAAGGGCCGAGAGCTCAGGCTCTGTCACGATGAAGTTGTTCCACGTCGTGATGATTGGATAGGGGTCGTAGTCGGGCGCCGGGGTGGCCGAGCGCAGAAAGCCCGGTCCGACGCCGACTTCCAGGCTGTGGCAGGCACCGCACGTCGATTGCAAGAGGGGTTTGACCTGCGTGTCGAACATCTGGCGAGCCGACAGAGTTCCCTCGATGCTGATGGTCTCTTCCATCTTCGGCGGCGTCGGTGCCTTCGGCGCGTCGGGAAGGCAGCCGGCCAGCAGGCCAGCACTCAGCGTGGCGAGGGCAAGCCCACCTCCACCAAGCGCGGCCAGAGAAAACGCGGGACGTACAGACTTCATTAGTTCCCCCACAGTCAACGAGTAAACGTGCTCCGCGACGAGCAATTATCCAACGATAACCAATCGAAGCCGAACACTGCTAGGAAAGTTAATAATCAAATATCCCACAAACAACAAAATTTGTAAATTGTTAGATATCTTATGAAAACAAGCACTTGGACATTCGTGATCAAAAATTCTCGTACGGCGAACCGTGTCGTAAACCAAGTGAAGGCCTATGCTCCGGTGCAGAACCCTGTTCTGGCCATGTCGCCCCGGTGGCCGCCTGTCTGCGCCGCTAGATCTTCCCCTCCAAGAAGCATGCCAGCGTCGCCGCAGCGTTCGCCGGGAGTCCTACCCATCGGCGCAAATAATTCCCATACGTTAGCAAGTGGAAGGTCTGACCAATTTGCAGCAGCAGCTGGCGCCTGCAGACCTGAGGACGACTGTCCCCAGGATCGCGAACGCCTGTCTGCCCCAGCGCGGGGCTGCTCAGGGTTGGCTCTTCTCGCTGGGTGATGTCGCGTGCCAGGACTCAGAAGCCGCGCGCCGCCTTGCCCCCCGGCTCGGCCGTGCGTTTTGCTTCTGGGCCCGGCGACGCCTCCTTCTTCCCCCGCTCTGCGACGTCCTTCCCCCGCTCTGCGACGCCACGAAATGCGTTTGACTCGCCGTTACCGACCCATTTATAGTCGCCGCGGAGCAAGCGAGGTCCCATACATACGATGTCCGTCGACTACGCCCCCACTCTCGTCGCCATCCTGTTTGGCATCGGCTTCTCGTGTTTCTTCATGGCGTTGGCGGTCTTTCTTGGCCCCAAGCGCCCAGATCCCGAGAAGCTGTCGCCGTTCGAGTGTGGCTCTGATCCCATCGGCAGCCCGCGCGTCCGCTTTTCGGTCAAGTTCTATCAGGTGGCGATCCTGTTCCTGATCTTCGATATCGAGTCAGCGTTCCTGTATCCATGGGCAGCGCTGTATCGTCGGCTGTCCTGTCTGGGGACCGTCAGCGGGACGCAGTGTCTGGGTACCGTCACCGCCTTTGGCTTCGTCGAAATGTTGGTCTTCATCGGCACTCTCGTCGTCGCGCTCGCCTATGTTTGGCGGAAGCGCGCCATCGGCTGGGGCTAAGAGCGACCATGGCAGAAAACTACACATCGACACTCGAAAGCGCCCTCAACTGGGCGAGGAAGTACTCGCTGTTCAGCTACCCGTTCGTGACGGCGTGCTGCGGCATGGAGTACATGGCGACCGCGGCTTCCAAGTACGACATCGCGCGCTTCGGAGCCGAGTTTCCCCGCTTCTCTCCACGGCAGGCCGATCTGTTGTTTGTCGTCGGCACCATCACGGAAAAGCAGGCTCCCGCGCTGCATCGCATCTGGGTGCAGATGGCCGAGCCCAAGTACGTCGTCGCATTCGGAGTCTGCGCGTCGACGGGCGGCTTTTACCAGAACTACAACACGGTGCCCGGCTGCGATCAGATCGTTCCGGTCGATGTCTACATCCCTGGCTGCCCGCCGCGTCCCGAGCAGGTGTTGGACGGGCTGATTCTTCTGCAGAAGAAGATTCAAGAAGGCACGACCTGGGTGCAGCGGCGAGATCGCGGCGAGAAGCACGGTGGCGAGTGGGTCACTCCACGGCCTCGTCAGCCCGGTCATCTTCCCATTATTTCCTAACCTCCGGTCGGCTTCGGCAGGCTCTGCCGCGATGCGGGATTCCTCCGAAGCCAGCCAGAAGACGCCAACATGAGCAAGGCCGATCTAGACAAGCTTGTCGCGCAGTTCCCAAGCGCCATCGTTTCGACCCACAGCAACTGTGGCGACGACACGGCGGTGATTCGCAGCGAAACCCTGCTTTCCGTCATGCGCTGGCTCAAAGGCAGCCTGGGCTTTGACTTCCTTGTCGATCTGACGGCTGTTGATTTCCTCGGTCGAGATCCGCGCTTTGAAGTCGTCTATCACCTGCGCTCGATGCAGTCGGGATCCCGGCTGCGAATCAAGGTGCCCGTAGCCTGTAGCGAGGATGGGCCCAATCCGGCGGTGGACTCCGTGATCTCGATCTGGCCGGCCGCCAACTGGCAAGAGCGCGAGGTCTGGGACATGTTCGGCATCAAGTTCACCGGCCACCCCGACCTCCGACGCGTGCTGATGTACGAAGAGTTCGTCGGCCATCCGCTGCGCAAGGACTACCCCAAAGAAAAGCGGCAGCCTCTGATTCGCCGCGACTACAGCATGGAGTAAGTGACCCAAATGGCCCACTCTCCACCCTCGAATTCCAGTCAAGACGCTCGCTCGGGTTCCTCGGCAGGTCCGCAGAAGATGGTCTTTGGGATGCCGACTCCCGACGAGATTGTCAGCGGCGCGGCGCGTGAGCTGCGTTCGCGACCGCAGTTTCCACCGGGCTTCGGTGAAGACGCAGACGACGATGCGCCACTGCCCACGGAGCCCATGACCATCAACATGGGCCCCTCGCACCCCGCTATGCACGGCACCGTGCGCATCATCCTGACCGTGGATGGCGAGACGGTGAAAGAGGCCGACGTGCAAGTCGGCTACCTGCATCGCTGCTTCGAGAAAGAGGCCGAGTACGCGACGTACACGCAGGTCTTCCCGTACACCGACCGCTTGAACTACGTCTCGCCGTTGCTTAACAACGTCGGCTTCGCGATGGCGGCGGAAAAGCTGCTCGGCATCAGCGACAAGATCCCGGAACGCGCCCAGTACATTCGCGTCCTCATCGGCGAGATCTCGCGCATTACCGATCACCTGACCTGCGTCGGTGCGTCCGGTATGGAAGTCGGCGCGTTCACGCCGTTTCTGTGGATGATCAAGTGCCGCGAGTGGCTGTGGGAGCTTCTCGAAGAGCTAACAGGCGCGCGTCTGACGCACTCATACGTGCGCATCGGTGGCGTGGCCGCGGACCTGACCGATAACTTCGCGCAGCGTCTGCGCGACGTGCTCGCCAAGTGCCGCGAGGCGATGGTCGACGTCGAAAAGTTGATCGTTAAGAACCGCATCTTCCGCGACCGCATGGACGGCGTTGCGGTGATCTCGGCGGAAGAAGCCGTCGCCTATGGCTGGACCGGCCCCTGCTTGCGCTCGACGGGCGTACCGTACGACGTGCGCAAGGATCACCCGTATCTGGTCTATGACCGCTTTGACTTCGACGTGCCTGTCGGTTCTACCGGCGACAACTACGACCGCTTCGCCGTGCGCATGGAAGAGATGCGGCAGTCGATGCGCATCCTGGAACAGGCGCTTGATCAGATCCCCGCGGGGCCGTTCAAGCTCGACGATCCGCGCATCTCGCTGCCGCCCAAGAGCCAGGTGTACAACACCATCGAAGGCATGATCGGCCACTTCAAGCAGATCGTCGACGGCGTGAAGATTCCTCCGGGCGAGGCGTACAGCTACACCGAAGGCGGCAATGGCGAGCTGGGTTTCTACCTTGTCTCCGACGGAACGGGCCGGCCATATCGCTGCCATGTGCGCGCCCCCTGCTTCATCCTGATGCAGTCGGTGCCCAAGCTCATCATCGGCGCTGGTGTCGCCGACATCATCCCCACCTTCGGCATGATCAACATGATCGGCGGCGAGTGCGACCGCTGACGGAGCTAGAGAAGACCGATGTCCCAGGACTTGAGGAACGCCCCCACCACCAAGCCGGCCATTGCCGAAGCGCTGCGTGATATTGCCGCCCCTGCTGCGGGCGCAACCGCAGCGACACCGGTCGCCCCCGCGCCGTCCGATATGGTCACGATCAAAGTCGATGGACGCGAGGTCCAGGTCAAAAAGGGGACGAATGTTCTTGAGGCGTGTCTGCAGAATGGCGTCGACGTCAGCTACTTCTGCTATCACCCCGGCCTGAGCTCTCCGGCGGTTTGTCGTCAGTGCTTGGTCGAAGTCGTCGGCCAGCCCAAGCTGGTGCCTTCGTGCTACACGCCCGTCGCCGACAAGATGGAAGTGGTGACGAACAGCGCCCGCGTCGTGCAAGCGCGCCAGCAGATGTTGGAATTCACGCTGGTCAATCACCCCGTTGACTGCCCGATTTGCGACAAAGCGGGCGAGTGTACGCTGCAGAAGCTGTACGACGACTGGGATCACAAGGGCTCGCGCACAGAGTTCGACAAGGTCCACAAGCCGAAGATGGCGGATATCGGCCCGCACATCGTGCTCGATGCCGAGCGCTGCATCCTGTGCAGCCGCTGCATCCGCGTCTGCGACGAAGTGGCCGGCGTGCATCAACTGGGCATGGCATGGCGTGGCGATCGCGAGCAGCTAACGGTTGCGCCGGGGCAGCGCCTTGATAACCCCTATTCGTTGAACACCGTCGATGTCTGCCCCGTCGGTGCGCTGACCAGCAAGGACTTCCGCTTCACCCTGCGCGCCTGGGAGCTGTACACGGTTCCCTCGGTGTGCCCCGGCTGCGCCACCGGCTGCAACGTCGAGATCCACCACGGCCAAGGCGAAGTGTGGCGCTTGGTCCCGCGCGAGAACCTGTCGGTCAACAAGTACTGGATGTGCGACGACGGGCGCTTCACATACAAAGAGATCCGCAGCCGCCGACACAGTGGCGCACGCATCGGATCAGGTCGTGGCCTGCCAGCCCAAGCGGTCAGCGTCGACAAAGCCACGAGCTTTGCCGCCGAGCGCCTAAGTGGCACGGTTCAAAAAGGCGGAACGATCGGCCTTGTGTTTAACGCTCAGGCAGAAAACGAGGCCCTGTTTGGCCTGTCGCAGGTGGCTGCCAAGCTGGAAGCTGCTGGCGCCACGGTCCGTCGCTATGTGGTCGGCCGGAAGAGCCACCCCGAGCGCGCCGACAAAATCCTGCGCCACGCCGACATGAACCCCAACACCCGCGGTGCCCAGGTCTTCGCCGGGGCCGGAGCTGGGGACGCAGATGCCTTGCGCTCTGACTTGGGCAAAGGCGCGCTCAAAGCGCTGTGGATGGTCGGCGAGGATCTGCCGTTTGATGACGCGGTCCTGGTCGAGCTGGCGCCCTCGCTCGACGCGCTTGAGACCTTCGTCGTACAGGCTGTGCATGACTCACCGCTGGTTCGTCGCGCCCACGTGCAGCTTCCCGCCTGCACGTGGGCTGAAGTCGACGGCAGCTTCACCAACGCCAAGAGCATGGTGCAGCGCATCCGGTGCTCTGTCAGCCCGGCAGGCGACGCGCGGAGTCACATGGAGCTTGTGTCGATGATTGCCAAGAAGACCCGCTGGGTCGAAGGCGAAGCCTGGCAGAAGTCGCCACGCCAGGCCTTCCTGCAGCTCACTGCTGCGGTGCAGCCACAAGACGGCAGCGCGGGGCCGTTTGCATCGGCGGACTGGGGCCGCGAGCTGCCACCGGTTCAGCTGCGCTTCGCAAACTCCAGAGGCTAGGGCTACCGGGGAACCTACAACATGCTTGAATTTCTCGCCGATCACTCTGCCATCGCGGCCCTGCTGAAGGTCTTCTTCCTGCTAATGGCCTTTGTCATGCCGCTCGCTTCGCTGAGCACATGGGCCGAGCGCCGACAGTCCGCCATGATGCAGGACCGCTTGGGCCCCAACCGAGCCGAGATCACCATTCCCGGCCTGGGCTGGACCCTGCGCCTGTGGGGCATCACGCACTTCGTCGCGGACGCGCTGAAGATGGCGTTCAAAGAAGATCTGGTGCCGTCCAAGGTCGACCGTGTCCTTTACGGCATCGCGCCGATCATGGCCATCGCGCCGGTTCTGATCACGTTCGCCATCGTGCCCTTTGGCAGCGACTTGTGCGTCGGGAAGATGACCGAGATCATCACCAGTTTGGAAGGCTGCCGCAGAACGATTCCGCTTCAGGTCGTGCGCCTCGACATCGGTATGCTGTTCTACTTTGCGCTGGCCTCTTTGGCCGTGTACGGAACGACGCTGGCGGGCTGGTCTTCGTACAACAAGTGGTCGCTGCTCGGCGGTCTGCGCGCTTCGTCGCAGATGATGTCGTACGAAGTGACGATGGGCCTGTCTTTGATGGGCGCGTTCCTGTACTACGGCACGCTGGAGCCCAACGCTATGGTGCTGGCTCAGGGGGATAACCCGCTGAACTGGGGCCTGTTCTATCAGCCGCTCGGCTTCATCCTGTTTTTGACCGCGGCCATCGCCGAGACCAAGCGCGCTCCGTTCGACCTGCCGGAAGGCGAGCCCGAGCTCATCGGCTACTTCGTCGAGTACTCGGGCATGCGCTTCGGCATCTTCTTCCTGGCCGAGTTCATCGAGACCATCTTCCTGGCTGCCATCGTCACCACGGTGTTCCTGGGCGGCTGGCATGTGCCGGGTCTGCACGAGGACGGCTTCAGCTTCCTCAAGCTGCCGCACATCGCCGTCGTGCTCCTGCGCAGCGCGGTCTGGGGCGGCAAGATCCTGTTCCTGTGCTGGCTGCAGCTTCTGATTCGCTGGACGCTGCCGCGCTTCCGCCCCGATCAGCTGATGCGCATGGGCTGGAAGCAGCTTCTGCCGCTGTCGCTGCTCAACATCGTCTTGACCGCTGCCTGGGTGCTTTGGCGCTCGGCTCACTAGCAGGCTCACTGGAGGGAATCACCCGTGGCTGCATCGCACGCTGAAAAAACGCACGCGGCTCCGGCTGCCCCGCAGGGCGGCGGACCGCGCAAAGGCACGGTGGCTGTTCGCGTCGTCGGGCGTCCCGACTCGCTGGAACAGCGCATCTATTTGCCGGAAGTGGTGAAGGGCCTGGGCGTCACTGCCAAGCACTTCTTCGCTAACCTGTTTTCACGCAAGTACACCGTCACCGTCGAGTACCCCGAGCAGAAGGTGAAGTACCCGCCGCGCAACCGCGGCTTGCACCGTCTGATGCATCGCGAAGATGGCGAGGTGCGCTGCGTTGCCTGCATGCTGTGCCCGACGGTGTGCCCGGCGCACTGCATCACCATCGTCCCGGAAGAGACCGGCAACGGCAACGAGAAGCGCCCCAAGGTCTTCGAGATCGATGAGCTTCGCTGCGTGGTCTGCGGCCTGTGCGTCGAGGCCTGTCCCTGCGATGCCATCCGCATGGACACGGGCGAGCACGCGACCGCCGTCGACTTTCGGGCCGATGCCATCTTGGGCAAGCTCGATCTGCTCAAGCGTGGCGCGGCCTCGACGGCGGTGCAGGGGGGCGTGGGCGGCGACTGGCGCGCCAAGGCCGACAAGACGCGCGACGAGACGCCGTAATCGATTCTCTGCCGTTGTTGAATCCGGGCGCCTTCGCCCTCGTCAGACACCGCGTTCTCAACGCATCGCAACCCATCCAGCAAAAAGAATCTCCATGACGCTGCGAACCTCTGCTCTTGGTGTAGTCACTGCATTGACGCTGGCTTCCGCGCTGCCCGCTGCCTTCGCACAGGGAGGCGCGGACCCGCTCGGCGGCAAGTTCCCCATCGACGAAGCGACGCGAGGCGTTCCCGGTCAAGGAACGCTGACCGCCGTGATCGAGACCTCGATGGGCTCGTTTACCTGCGAGCTTTTTGAAAAGGACGCGCCCAACACCGTCGCCAACTTCGTCGGCTTGGCCCGCGGCCTACGGCCCTTCCGTGACCCGACGTCCGGCGAGTGGAAGAAGAAGCCGTTTTACGACGGCCTTATCTTCCACCGCGTCATTCCCGGCTTCATGATCCAGGGCGGCGATGTTACGGGGCGTGGCAGCGGCAATGTTGGCTACAGCATCCTCGACGAGAAAAACGCGCCGCACAGCTTTGCAGCCGGCGGCATGATGGCCATGGCCAACCGCGGTCCCAACACAGGCGACTCGCAGTTCTTCATCACCGAAGGGCCTACGACGGCTCTTGATGATGGTGGGCGCGCAGGGGGGCACTACCAGATCTTTGGCCAGTGCAAAGAGATCCCGCTGGTCAAGTCGATTGCCCGCGTACCGCGCGACAGCATGGATCGACCGATGCAAGAGGTGCGCATCAAGCGCGTCGTCATCGAGCGTCGCCGTGGCGAGCCGGCTCCCGCGGTCACTCCCGGTACTCCTCCTGCTGCTCCCAAGGGGCGCCCGCTGATCAAGATGGGCAAGCGCGATGGGGGCAAGGCCTCGTAAGCCGCAGGCCCACGGTCTTTAAGCATCGGAACCGAGCGTGGGGGACGGGACCGATGGCGTAGGCAGTGCGCCGCGCTCGTCCGGGCTCTGCGCTATAGATCCTGCAAGCTGCCGGGTACGATCTTCGGCTCGGGCTTGGGCAGCGGCGTTGGCGAAATCGTCAACGAAAGCAGGCGCGCGGCGTTCCGGTAATAGATCTTTTCCAGCACGGCGCGCGGCAGGCCAATGCCGGCGATGTTCCAGCGTCCCTGGATCGGCGTTGGGCTGGGGATGTCGCTGTCCATCGTTTCAAAGTACCGCCACGTCGCCTCAAAGAAGCGGTCGCCGTCCGCTTCGCTGGGCGGCTCTTTTCCCGTCGAGCCAAACATCAGCGCATCTGGCGCACGTCCCACCGCCGTGTCGCTGCCGAACAGGATGCGGTCTTGGTACTTCAGAAAAAACGCGCGCATTCTTTCGGGTGAGTGGTTCGCGTCGCGCCGACCGATGGCCGGCAGACGTGCCGCTGTGTCGATGAGCAGGTTGGGATAGGTGTCCAAGGCGCGGGCCACAAGCTCGGGATCCTCGGGAGCGTTTCCGAAGTGAACGCCAATAAAGATCGTCTTGGGATGGCGCGCGACGCGACGAACGAAGGCCTCGAACAGCGCCTGCCACGAGGGAACCTCGCCTCGCTGATGCGGGGCGTAGAAGCTCCAGCTAGGGTGGGCTTGTAGCTCTTCATAGCGCTCGTTCCGCGCGCTGGGTTCTTGCCAGAAGGCCTGCGGATCGCCGCTGTGGATGGCCACCGGCATGCCGAGCTCACCGGCCTTTTCAAACACGAGATCCAGACTGCTGTCGTCGATTGCCAGCAGCTTTCCCGACGGTCCTCTGGCTCCAAGGCCCAGGATCTTGGGGATCTTCAGGCCGCGTGCGCCAAGCGCTTTGGCGCGTACCAGATCCTCGACCATGCGCTCGGCATAGCCTGACTGTTCACACAGCGACCAGTCGAGGTTGGTGAACATCGTCGAGCGGCTGTACGCGATCTCGCTGTCGGCGATGAAGTCATCAAGCCCCACGGAAGCCGGCGGCCCCGAGAGGTTTACGGCATGGACGATGCCATTGCGATCGAACAGGCGCGCAGCCCGGCTGGCGGCTCCCAGAAGCACGTGCGTGTGCATGTCGATGCGTGGGATGTCGCTGCGCACAAACGGTGGCCGGCTGGCCATGTCCAAGGCCGCAGGCTGAGACGGGGCCTGCGGCCCACGATTGCCCGAGGAAGACGCGCGGCAAGCAGGCAAGGCTAGAAGGCAGAAGACAGCAGGCCAGCCCAAGGCAAACCGACGGAGAGAAGATGCGCGCAGCACTGCGGCGCAGTCTAGCACGCAGCCTCGCACACGGACCGAGCAAGACGCGATGAAGATGATACGATCAGCGCGTGGTCGTCTATCCACCGTCGACCGGTCGGGGGCCAAAGAGCACGTGGCTGCGCCTTGCGCTGCGCCTTGCGCTGCCGGTGCTCGGCCTGTGTGCGGCGCAACCCGACGCCGCGGGCCGTCCGCAGATCTCGCGCGGGAAGCTGACGATTCGTCGCCACGGCCGAGACATTCCGCGCGATCATGTCGAGTTTCCCCCGCTGCGGCTTTCCGGCAGCGGCACCGAGGCTGCGACCGAGCCGGCCATTCCGCCTACCGCTGCGACGGGCGATGAGCACGTGCCGGCTCCAACCGGTCTGCCTGCGGCAAACGCAGCACCGCCGCAGCCCGTGGATCCTCCGACGGGGACTGCCGCTGAAGTCAGTCCAGGGCCAGCGACGTCGGGCAGCCCGGCTGCGCCTTCTTCTTCCGACGCGGCGGCTTCTTCGCTGCCCGTTTCCTGCCGCCCAGCCGCTGATCGTGGCGACGTGTCGGTGGTGTGCAGCGACGGCAAGACCTGGAACATGCGCAGCGCGGGCTTGATCTTGCCGCCTGTGCTGCGCTGCTCGTCGAAGCAGCCCGAGTGTTGCCAGCTTGGCTTTCGCAAGCTGCGCGATGTCCAGCTTGCCGATCTTTTGCGCGTCGGCGAAGGCCAGGCCCCGATGTGCCACATGCGGGTGGCCGACTTCCTGACCCACCCACCATCGCCGGGCTATGCAACGTCCACGGGCGATCGGCTCGACGAGGAGCTACCTCCCGGTCTGCGCGTTCACAAAGACTGTCCCAAGGGGCGCTATCTGGCACTAGGCAACTGCCACGATCCGGTCGAGCTGATGCGGGCGCTCCGTCGACCTGCGGTGGCGGATCGCAACCGCACCCTGGTTCCCGAGGCCGAAGAGGTCGTCGAGCGCATGCGTCGGGAATTCGATCAAAGCGGCAGCTGTCCGCAGGCTGCTCTCGACATCGACGTGCTCAAGCGCATCTACAACGCGGCCCAGCTTCGCTTGCAGCTTGTTGCCGACACGCCGCTGGATGTCGAGCCGCTGATCGCGCAGGCCAGCTCGCCCGGCAAAAGCGAACCCGAGCCGCACGTGCCGGCCTCTTGTGGCTACAACGCGACGTATCAGAAGTGGTTTCAGACGACGTTTCACTGCGCGACGCAAAAGACCTGCTTTGCGCAGAGCCATGCATCGCTGCCTCATACCTGCGCGCAGTTCCAAAGAGCGACGACGCAGAGCGGCACCAGCCCGTACTTTTGGCCGTGGGCGAACTGTCAGAACGTGCCGTTCTGCAGCGCGGTCAGCAGTGCAAGCATCGAGTGTACCGGTGTCGCTCGTCTGACGGCGCTGGGGCGCGGCGTCTTTCTGATGATTCAGGAAGACACGACGGGAGCGCCCTATTACTACGGCGTGTTGTTTGCGCGAGCACGTTCACGGACCGAGGAAGAACGCCGCGCTGCGCAGCGGGCTCGCACGCTCTTGCGCGACATGGCGCGCAATCTGCCGAGCGCCTCGGAACGCAGCCGGATGCACGATCTTTTGTCGTCGCTGCCCGACTAGAGCCGGTAGCCCAGACCCAGGTGCGTCGAGACAGAGACCGGGCCTGGCGCTTGCGTCAGGCCATAGGCTCCCACGCCGAGCTCGGCGTGTAGCGCGCCGCTTGTGCCGATCTGCATGAGATCCGCGGTCGCTCCCACGTGTCCACCCAGCACGACCGTCCACATCGAGCGACCGGGCATGGTGCGACGGCTGAGCAGCAGCATGCCGGGATCAACGCCGACGCCGACGCGAATGCGCCTGTGTACGCTGAGCCATAGCTGCGGCCCAATCAGCACGACCTGATGCGGCAGGCCCGTGAGTAGCTGACCTGCCTCGATGTGCAGGCGAACGCTGCCCGCCCAGCGCGGATCTTGGCCACCGAGCTCGGCGATCAGCGCCGCCCCCGGCATCGACTGCGAAAACGCCCAGCGATAGGCAAAGCCGACTGAGACACGACCAAAAAAGTGCGTGCGTCGCGGGCTCTGCGGGATGTCGACGATGGGGGGCGACAACGTGCTGCCTTCATCGCTGGGACTGGCCGTGGATACAGGCGCTGGCGAAGCGCTCGATGCCGGGGCCGATGCCGTCGGTGTCACTGCAGGCGCAAAGGCCGCGGGCCCGCCGGGTGTTGCCGCGCTGGCTGGTGCCGCTGTGCCGCGTCGACTGGCCGCGAACGCCGAAGGCAAGCCAGACATCGTCGTGGCGACAAGGCCCACCGCCAGCAGTCGAGCGTGTGCGCCGCGCATCAACGACATGGGGGAACGAGGATCTGACACGTGGGGTTGCTCGTGCCCATAGCAAGGCAGCGCGGATGCAGCTCCCACAAGCCGGGTTCACAGGCGCCGAGGCGCTGCAGCTCATCACAGCTGCGCTGCTGGATGCACTGGCCGCGCCCTTCATCGATGTCCGGCAAGATGGCGCTATCGCAGCCGCCGTGTACGCACGAGATCTTGTCGATCGCCAGAGCCGGACAGCAGCGCGCAAGCTGGGTCACTGCGATCTCGCAGGCTAGCTCGTCGCTGCTGATGCCGTCGTCGGCCATCAGAAACAGCAGCGCGGCGGCGCCGGCAAGCGGTCGCAGCAGCCCCTGCCACAGGGGGCGACGCAGCAGCAGCGGGCGCAACGTCCAAAGCCGAGAGGCGAACATCGCGGAGCATTGCACGCAATGCCTATGCCACGTTTCAAAATGCCCGCGGCCTTGGGTGTTCCGTCGAGTTCGCAGCAAACCTGGCTGGTGGATTTCAAACAGCCGGGCTCTTCGAGCTGGTGAAGGCTTATCGCGCGCTGGGGACGGACGGCGTCTTTCCGGGGCGGCCTAGCCAGTTCATCCCCAGATACAGCACCATGCCCGCCGCCATCACCAGGCCATAGCGTGTACGGTCCAGCGTCACGGCATAGGTCACGGCGGCGGCCGCGAAGCTCCATACCCATAGCTCGCCGCGGATCGCTTGGCCGTAGCGCGGCTGCAGGCCGGCAGCGGGCAGCCGTGGCCACAGCGCGGGCCACAGGCGCGGTACGCGCGACCGGTATGCGCGATAACGCTCGCCCTGCGACTGGGCAAGCTCGTGTTCTTCGCGCTGGATCAGGCGCTGCGAAAACAGCGGAATGCTGACGAGCAGCCACAGGAAACCGGGCACACAGGCAACGAAGCCAAAGCCCAAGACGAGCAGATAGTTTCCCAGATACAGCGGATTGCGCAGGTGGCGATAGGGACCGTCCGCCACCAAGCCTTCGCTGTGCAGCACTTTATCGTGGACGACATCGCTGCGCAGATAGGCGGTTGCCCACGTGCGCAGCCCCGCCGTGGCGACGACAAACAGCGCAGCCACCGCCATGATCCCGCGATAGACGTGCAGCCAGTCGGCACCACCCAGCACATCGTGCGCGAGCCAGCGAGAGAGGCGTACTCCGCTGGGTACACCGTCGATGAAATATGCGGCAAAGGCCAGCCAAAAGAGGGCGCCAAAGATCCAGAAGCGGTACCGAAATTCCCAATCGCTGGCTCGCATAGCGTGGATGCTAGCGCAGCTTTTGCGGCATGTCCGCGGGGACCTGACCGACGCTGCGCTGCCATGAATGCTGATGGATCGATCCCTCAGAAATGGGAGGAAAACCCCAGATTGTTGAGCTATCTACCCGATGTTAAATCACTAATAAGTAGGAGCAGACGCAAGACTCAGACGCCAAAGAACTGCACGGCGCCGTTTCCGGTTACAGAAAGGGAGGAAGGCCATGACCAGGAACAACGGGTTCTATTTCAGAGGGTGGCGCTCTGTTGGATTGGCCGCAGCGCTGGTGTTGGCTGCCGGTGCGGCTCGTTGTACCGGCGTGACCTTGGACTCGCTGGGGAACAACGGGGACGGCGAAGAACAGCCGGATCTGGCGACGCCGCCGCCGCGCGTGCTTGGGCTGCGCATCGTGCCGGACAACGATGTCTTGCTGGTCGACTTGAACCAAGAAGCGACCAAGTCATTCAAGGTCGTGCTGTTTCAAAGCAATGGCGTGCAAGAAGACGTCACGGCGCAGACGATGCTTACGTTGGACAACCCCGCCGTCGGTGCGCTGACGGGTGCTTCCTTTACCAGCGCCAAGATGACGGCCAACAAAGTCGACTTCACGCGCATCAAGGCGACGTACCAAGACAAGACGGCACTGGCCAACTTGAGCGTCGTGTGGCTGCGTAAGAGCGGTGCGGCCCAGGACTTCTTCTTTGATCTGCCGTACCAGGCTCCGGCGCAGTCGCAGCCGCTGACCTTCCAGACGTTCATCCAGTCGATCGACTCATTCTTTGCCGTCGACACCACCGGCAGCATGGGCGAAGAGATCAACAACCTGCGTTCGAGCCTTTCGAACACGATCATCCCTGCCGTCAAGAAAGCGGCGCTCAAAGATGCCTGGTTTGGCGTGGCTGCCGTCGAGGATTTCCCGGTTTCGCCCTATGGCGATGCCAACTCGTTCCCCGGCAACTTGGATGATCAGCCGCTGATTTTGATCAGCCCGATGACTAGCTCGGTGACGACGGCGCAAAGCTCGGTCGACAAGCTATTGAACGGCGCCCGGCCGCGCGGCAGCGGTGGTGACGGCCCCGAAGGCCAGATGGAGGCGCTGTATCAGATCGCGACCGGCGAAGGCAATGTGCAGGCTGGCGTCGTCAACATTCCCAAGCGTCAGACGCCAGGTACCTTGGGTGGTGTCGAGTTCCGTCGTGGCGCGTTCCCCATCGTGACGATGATCACGGACATCGTCTTCCACGCCAAGGGCGAGACGGGCACCTGCGGCGGTCAATCGGTGAACTATGGCGGCGTCGTGGCGACTCGTGCCCACTCGCGGACCGAGACCCTGGCGGCGCTGAACAAGATCTGCGCCAAGGTCATCGGCGTCTCAGCGGAGGCTCCGGGGGCGAGCCCAGACTGCACGGCAAGCAAGGATCTGAACAGCTTTGCCAAGGGCACAGGTGCCATGGTGCCGCCCGAGTCGTGGGGCGCCGCTGGCATGCGTCCGGCTGGCTGTGGGGTCGGTCAGTGCTGCACCGGTCACAACGGAGCCGGCGAAGCACCAGACGGCGGCGGTTTGTGCCCGCTGGTCTTTAAGATCGGTACCAATGGATCGGGCCTGGGCAATCAGGTGGTGTCCGGCATCAGCAACGTCGCTTTGTATGCCGCGTTCGATGTCGAGACCAAAAAAGACGGCTTGACGACGGGCGAAGGCGGCATTCCGGTCACCATGGGCAAGACCACGGCCGACTTCATCACCAACATCGTGCCGCTGGATGCGACCGCTTCGCCGCCTCCGACCAACAAGACGCCGACAAAGACGATGACGGGCTTCTCGGGCGTGGTGCCAGGTGCGGTGGTGCGCTTCACGATCGAGGCGAAGAACGACTTCCAACCGCCGATCGATAAGCCGCAGATCTTCCACGCCACGATCCGCATCCTGGCGGGCGGCTGCACCGATCTCGATCAGCGCGACGTCATCATCCTCATCCCGCCTTCCGCTCCGCCCGTCGTCGGATAGCCAGAGCGGGCCGCCCTGGTCCGCGTCGCATCTTTTTCAGCAAACCCAGCGCAAAGACGCCTGCTAAAGCGGGACGGTCAGGCCCAGGTTGGCCAGGCCGGCGCCACACACGGTGCCGCAGCCTGCGGGGGCGTATGGATCGTCGCTGGTGAGCGGGATGCCGAACTGCCAACCCACGGCCTGGTCGGCGAACCACATGCCACCGGAAAGCTCTAGCACGCTGCGCGACAGGCGCTCGCCCAGCGGGCCGAGGACTCGGCGGAAAAAGCTCAGCCGCCACTTGATCTGCAGCTCGCCCGTATACGTCGAAAACGTGCCCAGCTTGACGTCTGAGGTATAGACGGAAATGGGCATGCCATCGCCCATCGGATCGGCGCACTGATCCCACGAAATCGGCGTGCCATAGATCGGCACCTGCGGGTGGATGCCGGGACGGTCCATCGAGGTCTCTGCGCGATAGAACTGCACGCCGCTTTGGCCGTAGTAGCTAAACATCCCGCGTAGCTCGACGGGGCCGATGGGCAGCGAAGCGGCAAGCTCGGGCTGCACGGCGCGCAGCCCCCAGCAGTCGCTGTGGATGCGCAGGGCTGGGCGCAGCGTCAAGTGCGGCACAAGCTCGCTGGGCAAGAGCGACATGTGATGCAGCGAAAACGCAACAACATGGCGCACGCGATAGTCAGGCAGGCTCTCGGCTTCACGTCGCTCGGCCCCGATGAACACGGGGCGATAGACGTTTTCTTGAAAGCCTTTGTTGATCGTCACTTCGTAGCTGATGGTGGCCAAGAGCCGGCGCGAAAGGACCTGTGACCAGCCGCCGACCAAGTGGATTGTGTGCAGCGCTCCCATCAGCAGATAGCCGGTTGGGCCCAGGCGCTTGCCGACGGTGTTGTGGCCATAGTCGCCGCCAATAAGCAGCGTGGTGTTGTCGCGGAACAGGCTGAGGTTCAGGCGCAGCCCAGCCGAGTGCGAAAAGTAGTCGCTCTCAGTCGAGTAGCGATAGCTGCCCGCAACCTTGTGCTTGGTGTCGCGCCCTAGCGGGACCACGACGTTGATGCCTGCCTCGTGCCGCATCTCGGTAAACGGCATGTCGGACTGCGCGCCTGCTGCCACCGAGGCCGAGGTGATGGCATCGAGCAGATAGTGCCCCGACAGCGAGACTCCCGACGGCAGATCTTGCCGAATATCGACCGAGGGATTGAGCACACGCGTGTTGCGATCGCGCCAGTAGTTGCCGCGGAAGCTGACTTCGCCGCTGGGATTCTGCGACATCTGCTCGGCGCGTACAGGCGCTGCCGAAACGACAAGCAGAGCCCCCAGCAGGACTGTTAGTTGCAGCCGCACCCGCCACCTGCCGTCGTGAAGCCGCCCTCGCTGCCATGGCGCGAGCCTTCCCAGTGTCCGCGGAACTGCAGCTCCAGCAGATCGCCAAAGCCAGCGGCCATGCAGCGCTCGGACAGAAGCTCGCGCTGGTACGGCTTGACCACGACGCAGCCACTTGCGCTGACCATCACGATGAGGCCACACGCCGCGAGCCAGCCGCGCAGCCTGCGCACGCGTCGACGGAAGGAAGGGACACCGCTTCGCATGCGCGGCGTTTTATCACGCAGGCGTACGCGGCGAAAGAAAAACCCCGTCGGGGCACCGAGCCTGCGGCACAATGCGGGCAAGGCGGAAATCCGCCCGGATTTGCGCATGCCGTGCATCCATCCAACCGATCGTATCTTCGTCGCGGGACACCTGGGCCTAGTTGGTAGCGCGCTGCATCGCGAGCTCCTATCGCGGGGCTATTCCGACATCGTGGTGCGCAGGCGCAGCGAGCTGGATTTGCGCGATGACGCAGCGGTTGCGCGCTTTTATGCCGAGGCGCAGCCGACGGTGGTCTTTGTCGCGGCGGCTCGCGTGGGCGGCATCTTGGCCAACCTGCAGCGCGGCGCTGAATTCCTGCACGACAACCTGCAGCTGCAAAACAGTGTCATTTGGGGAGCGCATCAAGCCGGTGTGCGACGCCTGATTTTTCTCGGCAGCAGCTGCATTTATCCACGCGATGCGGCGCAGCCCATGGCCGAGACCGCGCTTTTGACCGGACCCTTGGAGCCGAGCAATCGCGCCTATGCCTTGGCCAAGATCGCGGGGCTTGAGCTAGTGCAGACGCTGCGGCAGCAGTTCGGTCATGACTATCTGTCGGTGATGCCGACCAATCTGTATGGGCCCGGCGACAACTTCGATCCCAACGAGTCGCATGTGCTGCCTGGGCTGATCCGTCGCATCGTCGCTGCCAAGCGGGAACAGCAGTCGGAAGTCGTGGTCTTTGGCAGCGGCCAGCCGCGTCGCGAATTCCTGCATGCCGATGACTGCGCCCGCGCCATCGTCGATGTTGCCGAGCGCATGGACGCAGGAACCCTGGCTGGCTCGTCGATCGGGCGCGCTGGCTTTTCGCACATCAACATCGGCAGCGGCGACGAGGTGAGCATCGCCGAGGTCGCCCGGTGCATCGCCGAGCTAGTCGGCTATGCCGGGCGTCTGCGCTTTGATCCGAGCAAGCCCGATGGCACACCGCGAAAGCTATTGGACTGCACGCTGCTGCGCGGGCTGGGCTTTCGGCCGCGCATCGCGCTGGTCGATGGCCTGCGTCAGACCATCGACTGGTACTGCCAGATGCTCGACCAGCAAAGCGCGCTACTTCGACGGTAGTGGCCGCTCGGCAGCGCCGAGGATGTGGCCGGTTTTTTCATCTTGAGCAAAGGCCACGACGCGTAGCTCGGGGCGGCGCCACGACTTGCTGATGCGCAAAGGCACCGTGGCGCGCAGGCGGCCGGCATCACCACGCGCCACAACCTCAAGCCAGCGCACGATGGGGCCATGGGGCAGCGTGCGGCCGGCGTTTTCCCCACGCGGGACGTGCGTCGTAAGACCCCGCTCGGTGATCGCGGTGTACAGGATCACTCGCTGTCCCGGCAGATCGCTCAGCGCGGCCACGAGTGTGTCGGGGTGGTGCTCGAAGGAAAGCTGCAGCCGAGCGCGCTTGGACTCTGCTGCGGTCAGTATGGCGGCTCGCGCTTTCGTCCCGCTGGATCCCAAGACATCGACGCGTCCATCGACGACAAGCTGCGGTGTATACGCGCCGCGCAGGCCCATGAAGCCGACGTAGGACGCTTGCCGCGCGCTGTATGCCGCGTCGGAAAACGGATCGCGCCAGCCCAGGTGGTTCCAGTAATCGACATGCAGCTCCAGCGCGATCACCGGGGTGTCTTCGACGAAGCCTGATGCCGCTAGCTGCGCCAAGAGCTCGTCGGCGGGCGGGCAGCTTGAGCAGCCTTCCGAGGTGAACAGCTCCAAGAGCACGGGCGGTCGGCTGTCCGCGCTGCGCTCGCTTGCGGTGGGCTGTGATGGGGCCGCTTTTTCGCCGCTTGCGCTCGACGGAGTCGCTGCGTTCACGGCAGTCTGCGATGCCAAGAGCGAAAGGCCACAGAGCGCTGCGAGCCGGATGGCGACTCGGCCACTAGCCTGCGGAACCGACGCGGAAACAGAGAGCGTGTGATCGCAGCGCAGAGCACGTTGCATGAACACTAGATTCCGATCGCGGTCGCTTGTTACCAAGAACCAACGCTCGGCTGCTCGCGGCCAATGGCCCGTCCTTGTCAGGTCTTGCAAATCGTTTGCATCTGCCTCTTGTGCCGGCGCATTGCGAGCGCATGATTAGAGATCATGCCCATGGCCGATCCTGTCTTGTGGACGCTTGCCGGAACCACGGCGGCGACGGTTCTGTTTCTGCTCGAACGCCGCGCCAAGCTGCGCCCGACGGCCTTGGATGCGTGGGCCGCGACGCATCACTTTCCCTTGCAGCGCGATGTGCCGGCGCATGCGCTGTCGTCGCTTGAGCCCTTGGCGCTCTTGCCGACGGTGATGGCGGTCGAGCGCTTGGCGCAGGGCACGCTGCGCAGCGATCAGCTGGCGATGAGCACGACGCTTTCGGTCTGCGTCGTCGGGGGCGAGCGACAAGCGCGGCGGTTCTTGCTGGGCGCCTTTGGCGGCCATCCCGACATGCCGGCGCTACGGGTTCTGCCTGCGTCGGTCCGCGATGCGCCGTCTCACCTGGGCTTTGTCGAGATGCCGGCAGCGGGCTTGCCCGATGCGTATCGCATCGAGTCCTTTCAGCCCCTGCGCACCGACCTGACGCAGGCTCTGGGCGCGGCGCTACGCGACGCGGGGGGCGATGGCAGCTATCGCATCGAGCTACGCAGCGGGCGCATCCTGATCGCAGCGCCGCATCAGCCAGGGGGCTCACCCGACGCGCTGATTGCGCTGGGCGCTCGCTTGAGCGAGCAGCTGTTCACCTTGCTCGGGCCGCCCGCCGAGGCGCCTGAGCCGAATCAGAAGGCCGGTGGGTCGTGCAAGACCTCAGGACTGCCGCCGCAACTTGGGGGCTGTGGATCCTGCGGCTGCGGTTAGACGAATCTGCGCAGAGAGCCAACCGACCTGCTCGTAAGATGATGGACGATGTCCACACTTCGTCGTCCCAATCTGCTGCTGATCCTCGTCGATGAGCTGCGAGCGCTGCGGCCCTACGATCCGCGGCTGCCTTTGCCGGCGCAAGAGCGCCTGCGAGCGCACGGGCTGAGCTTTCTGCAGCACTACACGGCCGCCACGGCCTGTGCTCCCAGTCGCACGTCGCTGTTTACCGGGCACTATCCATCGCTGCACGGCGTCAGTCAGACCGATGGCTTGGCCAAGAGCGCGGCCGATGTGCGCTGGCTTCCGCCCGATTCACTGCCGACGCTGGGACACTATCTGCGCGCCGCCGGGTACAGCACGCACTATCGCGGCAAGTGGCATATCTCGCACGCGGACCTATTCGATGCCGAAGGGCGTGTGATCGCCACCAACGACAAGCACGGCCGGGTCTTGCCCGAAGGAGTGCGCGCCTATCAGCACGCCGATGCACTGGCCCGCTTTGGCTTTGCCGGCTGGATCGGCCCCGAGCCCCATGGCGCCGATCCTGCGAACACCGGCTATGTGCGCGATCCCTTGTTCTGTCAGCAGGTGGTGTCGCTGATCGAGCAGCTTGGTGCGGCGCAGAAGCAGAGCCCGCAGCCCTTCTTTCTGGTCGCGTCGCTGGTCAACCCGCACGACATCGCGGTGTACGGCCAGCAGTGGAGCACCATCTGGGACTTCCCGTGGCCCGATGACTCGATTCCGTCGGTTCCGCCGCCTCCGACGGCGGGCGAGAACCTGGCGAGCAAGCCGCGCTGTCAACAGGACTACGTCGACAAGTACTGGCGCATTCTGGCGCCGCAGTTCACCACCGATCGCTATCGCCGCTTTTACTACTGGCTGCAGACCTTGGTTGATCGCGAGATCGGCCGCATCCTCGCTGCTCTCGATCGCGCGGGGCTAACTGAGGACACGCTGGTGCTGTTTACGTCGGATCACGGCGACATGTTGGGCGCGCACGGCGGCATGCATCAGAAGTGGCACAACGCGTATCAAGAGACGATTCACATCCCGCTGGTTGTCGCAAATCCACGCCTGTTTCCGCGGGCGCTTTCGACCGAGCGGCTGAGCAGCCATGTCGATCTGTTGCCGACGATCGTCTCGCTGGCCGGTGGAGATCTGACCGCGCTGCAAGCCACGCTGCGCAGCACGCATCGTGTCGTGCGGTCACCGGTCGGGCGCGATCGCTCCCCGCTGATTTTCGCTGCAGCGGACGCCGCCACGTCGACGTCCTGGACGGATTCACCAAGCGAAGACGAAGTGGTGTACTTCATGAGCGACGATCAGATCAGCGACAGCGGAGCATGGCTTGAGTTCGGCGCTCTGCGCTTGCCGTATCGACCTGTGATCCAGCCTGGGTATGTCGAAACCGTCGTCGCGCGCATCGCAGGTGATTCCGGGCGCACGCTGTGGAAATACAGTCGCTATTTCGATGGCCAGCGCCAAAAAGCCACAGATGAGCTTGAGCTGTACTGCCTCACCGACGATCCGCTGGAGCAGCGCAACCTCGCGCAGCCCGAGCTTGCTTCGTCTCATCATCGGGCGGTGCAGGCGCAGCTGGACGTCGTGCTTGCGCGCAGCCGGGCCGAAAAGCGCCTGGCTCTCGACGATGGCTAGCCCAAAGGCGGCTCCGCTTCCCTGCGTGGCTCGGTTGGTTGAGCGGTCGCCGCGGTTCCTCGCCGTGTTGAGCACGGGATGTGAGTACACTGAACCATGCTTGACCGCATCGTCTTTGCGGGGGCCGGTCATACCATCGAGTCGATCTTGGATCGCGTGGTCCACTTGGCGCCGGTCCTGGTCTTGGACACATCGCAGACGGCGCTCGACGAGCTTCGGCTTTCGGTATCGTCCGCAGCAGAGTCTGCAGCGGCATCAACGGTGGCCTATGCCGTCGGCAAGCGGCTGGGCGATGCGACCTCGCGCTTTGTCTTGGAAGAAGCGCGTGGCGACGTGCAGCATGCGGCGGCCTTGGTCGCTGCGACCGGCGACGATCGTCGCAACCTGGAAGTCTGTCGACTGGCTCGCGATCTGCAGTTCAATCCCATCGTCGGCATCGTCATCGATCCCGCTCGCGCCGCCGAGTATGAAGCGCTGGGAGCTCGCGCCATCGTACGCGCGCAGATCTTGGGCAACGTCGTGGAACAAGCGCTGCGCTACGACGGCTTGGTGATCGCATCCAGCGTTGGGCAGGGCCGCGGCGAGATCATCGAGTTCGTGGTGCTTCCCAGCTCACCAGCGATTGGCGTTCCGCTGTCGCAGCTTCAGGCCGCGGGCTGGCGTATCGCGGCCATCTATCGCCATGGCGACTTGGTGATTCCGACGGGCGAGACGTCCATCGCAGCCGAAGACCGCGTGCTGGTGATTGGCGAGCCCGAGATCCTGTCGCATGTTGCCGAGCAGTTACGCGTTGGACTGCCGCAGTTTCCGCTGCGGCATGGCAGCGCAGTCCTTGCATATCTGCCTTCGAGTACGCGTGACATGGCGGCCGTCGATCGCGAAGCACTGCAGCTCTTGCACGGCACGCGAGCACAGGCCTTGGTGCGCTTGGCGCCCGGCTTGAAAGCGGACAAGAAGACGGTCGAAAATCAGGGCAGCGCGTCCTCGACGCAGTCGCCGCGACCGCACGCGCGCACCATCGAAGACCATGCGCTTGACGGTGCCGACTTTGTGCAGCATCGCGCGCAGTTTCGTCAGCGCCGCCCCGGCGTTCTCGTGCTGGAAAAGCCGCGGCGCGGTCTGTTCAATCGCCTGCTCGGTCGCCCCGGTCTGGCTGGCCGGATCTGCAACAGCGTGTCCTGTCCGGTGCTGTTCTGCTCGGGGCGAGAAAGCTATGCCCGCGTGGTGCTGCCGCTGCAGCCGGGCATCACCGATCTCACGCTGGCGGATGCCGCCATCGATCTTTCGCGCATGTTTGCGCTGCCGCTGTGTCTGGTGCGAGTGAACCTGCCCACGTTTCTGGAAGCGCGCGACAAACAAGACGAGCGCGTCGCCGCCGAGATCCTGCGTCGCTGTCGCTTGTATGGACTGCGCAGCGAAGAAGTGCAGGCCGAAGGCAACCCCGTGCGCGAGCTTCTGCGCCTCTTGCGCCCCGACGATCTGTGTGTGGTGGCGCGGCGGCGCTCGATGCGTGACAGCTTCACCTCGCCCGATGTCGCGCTGCGCCTGATCGCGGCTCCCGGATCGTGCCTGGTGTATACCCTGTCCTCGGGGGATCGTCGCTGATGGCCGCGGGAGAACACCTGCTGCAGTCGCTGCTTGTGCTGCTTGCGGTGGCCGTGCTCGGTCCCATGGTGGCGGTGCGCCTGCGCATGCCGACAGCAGTGGTCTTGATCGTGGCGGGGATCGGCCTGGGGCCGGCTGGCCTTTCGCTTCTGCGCGATACACCGACGGTTGGATTCCTGTCGCACTTTGGTTTTCTGGTCCTGATGTTCATGGCTGGGATGGAGATCGACTTCGCATCGATTCGCAGCGCGGGCCCACGATCGCTGATTCGACCGTCGCTGGTAATCGCCGGAGTGGGCATCTGCACGGCTCTTTCCGCACGGCTTTTACACCTGGGGCCGGTCCACGCCTTGGTTGTCTCGGCGATAGCGGTCGGCCTGCCGCTGGCCACGCTGAAAGAGGCAGGGCACGCTGGCCGCAAGCTGGGCCGTCACATCATGCTGACTGCGTCTATCGGCGAGTTCGCAGTCATCTTGGCCGTCACCGGGGTTGAGCTTGCGCACGACGGTGGCCTGACGCTGCATACCGCGGGACGCATCGCCAAGATCGCCGCGCTGTTCTTTCTGTGCGCTTTTGTGATTCGCGTGGCCCGCGCCTTGGTCTGGTGGTTCCCCGAGAGGTTCCGTCGCCTGATCGAGCATCACGACGTTGCCGAGCTAGGCGTTCGCGTCGGGCTGTTTATCATGCTCGCCTTCGTCGCGATCTCGGCCTTGGCGGGTGTCGAGCCCATCTTGGGCGCGTTTCTTGGCGGCATGCTGGTCGGCTTCGTCCTGCGTCAGAAAGAGGTCTTGGAGGGCAAGATCGCGGCGCTTGGGAATGGCCTGTTCATTCCCATCTTTTTCATCGTCGTCGGTGTTCGCTTCGACGCATCCGCCCTCGATCGCGCGGTGGTGCACAACGCCCTGCTCTTGGCGGGCACCGCGGGGCTGTGCAAGGCGATCCCGGCGCTCTTGATCGCGCCTGTCGGGTTCAGCCTGCGTGAGCGCTTGGCCACCGGCTGCCTATTGTCGGCGCCGCTGACCCTGGTGGTCGCCATCGCGGCCATCGGCCGCTCGCTCAAGATGATCACCGCATCGACCCAGGCCAGCCTGGTCTTGGTCGGCATCCTGCTTTCGCTGTGCTTCCCGGTTCTGTTCAAGCTCATCGCGCCCCCCGCCGCACTCGACGCCAGCGACGAGACCGCTGCGCACTGATCGACTTAGCGGGGACGCGCGGCCAAGCGCACGTCAAGCCACGCCGCAATCGCCAGCACCAAGCCGCGAGCCATGAAGCGCGCTTCGGGCGGAACGGCGAGCAGCGACAAGCCGTTGAGTAGCGTCGCCATGATCAAGCTGCCAAGCAGCACGCCTGTGACTGTCCCGCGACCGCCACGCAGGCTGGCTCCGCCAATGACGCAAGCCGCTACGGCATCAAGCTCCATTAGCTCGCCAACCGTGGTGGTCGATGCGCCGGAATAGGCGGTCTGCAGAAAGCCGGTCAGCGCGACGACACCACCGAGCAAGGTGAAGGCACCCACCACCACACGCCGCACCGGCACGCCGGACAAAAGCGCTGCCTCTTCGTTGCCGCCGATCGCGTACAGATATCGACCAAAGCGCGAGTGTCGCAGCAGCGCATGCACCAGCGCAGCGACGCTGGCAAGCAGGATCGCCGGCAGCGGCAGGCCGCGAAACTCACCGCACAGAAGCACCAGCACAAACAGCGCTTGCGCCGCGACAAACCACAAAAGAAAGCGCAGCTCGACATCGCTGTGGATGCCAGCGGCACGGTCCGCGTGGTGGCCGCGCAGGCTCGATGCGCCCATCGCTGCGACGATTAGTACGCACAGAATCAGGCTGGGCCCCGGCGGCAGATAGTACGTGGTCAGCAGGCTGTACAGGTTTTCGCCACCGCCATGGACGATGGGCACGGTCGTGCTGCGAATGACCAGCCAGAACAGCCCTTTGCCGATCAGAAGCCCCCCGAGCGTGATGATGAAGGCTGGGATGCCTTGCCCAACGATCAGCGCTCCTTGAGCGCGCCACAGCAGAAGAGCGATACCCAGGCTGATCAACAAGGCCACAGGCGCCGGCAACCCAAAGCGCATGATCAAGACCGCCGCGATGCCGCCGATGAGCCCGACGCCTGAGCCTGCCGACAGATCGACGTGACCGGGCAGAAGAACGAGCAGCATGCCCAGCGCCAGCACGCTGGTGATCGAAAACTCGATGATCAACATGCTCAAGTTGCGCGCGGTCAGAAACTGCGGGGCGACCAGCGAAAACACCGCGCCCAGGCACAAAAGAACGACGGCGAGCGCCGCCGACATCGAGACGTCTCGCCACGAGATGTTCTGATTCACGAGACTCGCTCCTGCGGCATGGCGCCATGCGAAGTGGGCGGTGGACCAACGCTGGGATGCGGGCTGCCGGTCGCCGCGGCCAGCAGCAGCGCTTCGGCCGTGGCTTCTCCGCGCGCCAGCTCGGCCGTTATTCGACTGTCGGAAAGCACCAGCACGCGATCGCACAGACCGACTAGCTCGGGCAGCTCGGAAGACACCAGCACGACGGCCAGGCCCTGCTGGCACAGCTCGACGATCAGCTCATACAGATCTTGCTTGGCACCGATGTCGACACCGCGCGTGGGCTCATCCAGAAGCAGCAGCTTCGGGGCTGCCAAGAGCGCCTTTCCAAGGACGATCTTTTGCTGGTTGCCACCCGATAGCGCACGGGCCCGCAGTGCCAGCGTTGCGTCGCTGACCGTCGTCGATGCCGCCGAACGCAGGCGCACGCGCGTCGCCATGTCCAGGTTGCGGCGACGTTCCCGGCGCGAGTCCAGAAGTCCCAGATGGCGGCCCACGCCGGCTGGAAAAAGCGACGCCAGCGATGAAAGAGACAGGTTCTCACTCACCGTTGCGTCCATGCACAGGCCATCGCGGCGTCGCTCTTCGCTGAGCAGCACCACGCCGCGGTCCAGCGCATCGCTGGGCGAGCCGGGCGCAAACGGCAGGCCCTGCAGCGTCACCACCCCGGATGTGCGCACGCCAAAGGTGCCAAACAGGTGACGCAGAAGCTCGCTGCGACCGCTGCCCAACAGGCCGCCAATGCCGACGATCTCGCCCGCCGCGACGGAAAACGACAGCTCGCGCAGGCGCGGTGGTGCGTCCGCGTGGGGGGCAAAGGACAGGTCGCGGACCGCAAGAACCGTCGGCGCTGAGCGGGGCGCAGGCGAGCGCGCTGGAAACAGATCGTCGACGGTACGTCCACACATGGCGGATACGACAAGAGCCGGGGTCACGGTGGCAATCGGCTGACTCAGGACGCTTTGGCCATCGCGCAGCACGGTGATGCGATCCGAGATCGCGAACACCTCATCCAGCTTGTGTGAAACGTACACGCACGCGGTCCCGCGCTGCCGCAAGCCGCGCAGAAGATCGAGCAGCACGGCGCACTCGCGTTGGCTGAGCGCTGCCGTTGGTTCATCCAGAATCAGCACGCGCGAGCGCCGCGCCAGAGCCTTGGCGATCTCGACCAGTTGTTTCTGTCCGACGCCCAGATTGAAGACACGAGCGCGCGGATCCAGTGCGATGCCGAAGTGAGAAAGAAGCTGCGCCGACTCTTGCTCGATGCGAATGTGATCGATTCGCGCGGGCCACAGTCGACCGGGCCGACCGCCGAAAAGTCCGCGCAGCGGTTCGTTCCCCAGAAAAATATTCTCGGCGACCGTCAGCTCGTTACACAGCGCGAGCTCTTGATAGATCACCGAAAGCCCGGCTTGGTTGGCATCGGCTGGTGCCGCGAAGCGCGCGAGCGCGCCATCGATTTGGTACTCGCCGTCGAAGCTCGACGCGGGGTGAATGCCCGACAGGATCTTGATCAGCGTTGACTTGCCGGCGCCGTTTTCTCCGCACAGGGCGTGGATCTCTGCTTCGCGCAGCGAAAAGTCGACGCCCGACAGCGCCACGACACCCCCGAAGCGCTTGCGAATGTTGCGCAGACTCAGCAGATCAGCCATGGCGAGATCTCGTTAGGGAGCCGGTGCTGAGGGCTGCGGAGTCGGCGCCGCGGTCGGCGTTCCGCGCAGAGCTTCTGCGCTGTGGAAGCCGTCTTTGACCACGGTGTCCATCAGGTTCTTTTCATCGACAGCGATGACATCGATATAAAACGCCGGAACCTTGCGGCGACCGTTGTCGATTTCGGCGTTGGCGACGACGGGTTGGCCGCTGGCCATGGCAAACGCGATCTCGGCAGCGCGGGTTGCCAGCGCAGAAAGTGGCTTATAGATGGTCATGGTCTGCGTGCCCGCCAAGATGCGCTGACATGCCGCAAGCTCGGCATCTTGGCCGGTGATCACCACCTTGGGTTTGCCGGCAGCGGCTGGGCCCACTTGGCCCTCTTCCAAGAGCGCCTGCACGCTGCCAAGCGCTGTGCCGTCGTTGGGAGCCAAGATGCCCGTGATGATCGGCGTCGCCATGGCCATGATCGCAACGCGCGACAGCGCTGCGTTGACGATGCGCTTGGCGTTCTCTGGCTTCCAGTCGTCGACCCAGTCTTCGTGGCTGACAAGGATGTCGCCGCGCTCGATCAGCGGCTTTAGCACTTCATCCTGTCCCTGCTTCAAAAGGTGCGCGTTGTGATCGGTCTTGGCGCCGTGCAAGCGCACGATGCGACCGCGTCCTGGTGTTGGCAGGTGATCGATCAGATAGCGCGCTTGCAGCGCCCCGATCTTGACCGCGTCAAATGTGATGTAGAAGTCGAGGTCGCTGTCGGGGATCAAGCGGTCATACGCGATCACGGGGATGCGCGCGGCGTGCGCCAAGGCCACGGCTTTGGCCATCGCTGCGCCGTTGTGGGGCACGACGATCAGCACGCTGACACGGCTGGTGATCAGCGACTCGATATCGCGGATTTGCTGCGTGTCATTGCTGTTGGCCGCCAGGTCAATCGTGTCGGCGCCAAGCGCCTTGGCTCGCGCGATGATGGCGTCACGATCGCGCTGCCAGCGCTCTTCTTTCAACGTATCGAACGACAGGCCTATCAGCGGTCGTCGCCCCGGACCAGCGGGCTGATTCGCGGGGGCTTGGCCGCGGCGGCTGACTAAAAAGCCGATCAGCACGCTCAGCAGAAGCGACGCGACAACAAGCACAATGCGCAGCCGCGCATCCGACGAAAGAGAAGGACTCATGATGGTTGCGGCCCTGAAGAAGGAAGGAAGCGCACGGCCTGATCGGCTTCATGAATCAGGCGCTTTTTCGCACGCTGCACGATGAACGGGCCCACAGCCGCCAAGCCTGCGCAGCCCATGACGATGGGGACCCACGGCATCGCGGCCACGACGGCCGGGACCGAAAACGCGGTGGCGATGACGCAGAACATAAAGATGGCAGGAGCCAACGTCAGAAGCGGCAACAGCGCACGGCGATACGCTCGCCGCGTCCCCTGCCTGTCGCGCGTCTGACAGCTTGGGCAGCGCACCAGCGTGAGCGCGCGGTGTGCCCGCTTTTCCAGCGCGACCTCGGCTGCGCGGAACGCTTGCGCGGCCAGGATGCGGCTGTTGCCGGGGATGGGCTCGGGTTCGTTGATGGCGTCGGGATCGCTGAATTCAATGGCGCCGCGATACCCGCAGGACGGACACAGGTACTCGCAGCGCACCTTGCTGGGCAGGTTGATCAACATGCGTGCCGACTTCTGGAAAACCTAGGGCCGCTTGGATGCTCTGCCACGGCTCATGGCTTGCGCCTGACTGGCCTCTGGCGTTGGTGGGCCGGTGATGACTGCGCCGCGCACGGGCTGTACGCGCAGAAACTCAAGCGCCGCCCATTCGCCTTCGGTGGCGCGCGTCGTTTCGATGAGACCTTGCGCCAGAAACGCCGCCTGCACCACCTGCACTTCTGCTTCCAAGATGCCGGCCACGATCAGCACGCCGCCTTGGTTTAGGTGTGCCGCCAGTGGCGCGGCCAGCTCGATCAGCGTCGGACCCGTCAGGTTCGCAAGCACGATCGCGAAGCGCTGATCCAGCCGTTCAAGCGGCGTGGTATCGCAGCGCAGGCGATCACTCACCTGATTGCGCTCGGCGTTTTCTTGCGTGACCTCGACGGCTTCTGGGTCGATATCGATCGCTACGGCCTGCGTCTTTGGAAACAGCTGCAGCGCCGTGATGGCCAGCACACCCGAGCCGCAGCCGACATCTAAGATCGCAGGCGCTTCGCTTGGAGACGCTGCTTCTTGTGCAACGGTCCACAAAGACGAGGGAGCGCGAACGTGAAGCTGCTCAGCCAGGCGCGAGAACAGAGACACGCGATAGCGAAAGCGATCGGTCAGGCGCTCAAGCAGCAGCATGCACAGCCGCGTGCTCTCGTGACCTCCCGTGCCGAAGGCGCGGCCCGGTTCCAAGTGCAGCGTGATCTCGTCATCGACGGGCGTGTGCGCCGCGGTCTCCCAGCTGGGCACGATGGCCAAGCGGCCGATGCGACGCGTCGTGAAGAACTTCTTCCAGACATCTCGCCACTCGTCTTCATCGCGATCACGGACATCGATCTCGACCGCGGGCACGGCTTGTCGCACCGCGTCGAGGATGGGGGGAATCTGCTCGCGCTCGTCGTCGCCAAGATACAAAAAGAAGCGCGTGCGTCCTTCCGGTGGCGCATCCAGCGTCGATGCGTCCACCTCTTGAAAGCTGAGCTGACGCTCGATGAGCAGCGTATGCACCGCTGCCTTTTCCTCATTGGCCAGCTCGATCTTGATTTCACAGTACCGCATCGTGCGCTCCGCCCGCGCCGAAGGGGGCGCCGACCGGCCCGTCATATCTGGCTCGGCCCCGTCGAGTCAACAGCGCAGTCGGCGGCAACCCTTGTGGGCATGGGCGGGTGCTTCGCTTCTTCCTGTACTTCACCGATTCTTCCCATAAGATTCGCCGCAGCTTCATCACGCCTCGGCGTGAGAAGGCCTACTGTTTCGTCAGAGCTTAGTTTCCCCATGCAGAACGCAAGACACATTGTCGTCGTCATGAACGGAACCGCGCGCTTTGCCGAGGAGCGCAAGCGTTCACTTCGCGAAGCGCAAGAGCAGAGCCTTTGCACCGCGCGCAGCATCGTGCGGGCCGCCGCGGCAGCCAAGGTTCGCCACGTAACCCTGTGTGGCGAGCAGGTAGAGTTACCGAGCTACCCGACGGGGCCAGGCAGCCCGCTCGGACCAAGCAGCCCGGACCGCGCGCCGTCTGCAGAGTCCGCGGGTCGGGCGCAGCTCGCGTGGCTGGATCGCGAGCTCGTGTCGCCTTCCGAGGATCTGAGCGTCCACCTGCGCCTGGGGCAAAGTGGGCGACGCGACATCGCCCGCGCTGTGCAGAAGCTGGCCAAGGCCGTGCAAGCCGGGCACCTCGATCCGACGCAGCTTGACGAGACGCTGCTGCGTACGTCGCTGGTCACCGCGGATCTGCCCGACCCGGATCTGATCATCTACACGGGCTGTCGCGCGGGCGAACACTTCTTGCGCGACGAGCTGATCTTTGAGTCCGCGTATGCGGAGTTTTTCTTTAGCGATCGGCTGTGGCCAGAGTTTGCGCCCGCCGACTTCATGCACGCGCTCAGTGACTTTGCCAGCCGGCAGCGACGCTTCGGCAAGACCGCAGAGCAGCTCAATGCGAGCGAGTCGACGCCTTCGCGCTACTTGGTTGCGTCTTCCTCGATCGGCACCTGAGCGCTCGGCAGCGCCACCAGCAGGCGCACTTTTCGACGGAAGACCTCTTCCAGAAGATCGGCCTTACGTCGCGCGGACCAGAGCTCTAGCTCGATATCGGGATCGTCTCCCGTGATGGCGGGGGCGAGCGTCAGAACCAGCTCGATGTCGCGCGACAAGATGCGGCAGCGAACACTGCGCACTAGCTGGCGGTTGGTGCGATCCAGCCCATCGGCGACGCGCAGCAGCGCGGCATGGATGCGAATGCGTCGCCGCAGCGAGTCCGACAGCTTGGCAAAGGCTTCGTGCGTGTCCTTGGGCGTCGACTTGCGGTGGTAACGCACGGTCTGCGAGAGCAGCGAGATCTCGTCGGGTGTGAAGCCGGCGAGGCCAACATTTTCAATCAAGTACTGCCCGTGTTTGTGGTGCTTGCTCGGCGCGATGTAAAAGCCGATGTCGTGTAGGAGCGCGGCGAACTCCAAGAGCTCTCCGTCGGCATTCGGCAGCCCGTGCAGCGGACGCAGGCCGCGAAACAGATCCAAGGACAGGCGCGCGACGTGATAGGCGTGCGGCTCGCGAGCCTGTGTGCGGCGCATCAAGGTGACGACCGATCGTCTTCGCAGATCGGGAAACTCGTCGACGAGCTGAATGCCTGGGCGATTCTTGGCCGCATAGTCGTGGATCAAGCCTTCGCGCAGCGCGGCTTCACACAGCTGATATTGATCGGCGTGGAAGACCTCAAGCAGCGATCGCACCAAGATGACGCCGGGCACGATGCTATCGACGCGACGGGCATCAAGCCCTGGGATGCGGGCACGCTCGACGTTGCTCAGGGAACACAGGCGCTGTTCCAGAGCATAGACATCGGCAAAGCGCACGATGCGTCCGCGATCGCTGCGTTCAGGACGCTCGATGCGATCGCCATCGGGGGGACGCGACAGCGGTACGCTGGGGTTGCATAGCTCATAGATCGCGCGAGCGGTTCCTGCGCTGATCGCGACGAAGTCAAAGCCGATGCGCTGCATGGGGGCCGCCACCCGTTCCAGCGCGCGATGGCAGAACTCGGCCAGGTGGGCGCGGTCATCATGCGACGGAGGATCGCCCTTAAGCTGCGACAAAAGGCGCAGGACTCCGAGCTTCAAGCTGCGCTGGAAGTACAGCTCGCGCGAGTCGCCGACCATGACCTCGACCGAGCCACCGCCGATGTCGACTAAGAGAGCCCGTCGACTGGCCAGAGGCAGGACCGAGCGTGCGCCGAGATAGATCAAGCGCGCTTCTTCTTCGCCGCTTATGACCTGCAGGTCGATGCCGGTCTCGTCACGCATGGCGCGCACAAAGTCGCCGCCGTTGTCGGCTTCGCGGGTGGCGCTGGTGGCCGCAGCGACGATGCCATCGCAGTGATGGCGCTCGGCCAAGCGCTTGAAGTTTCGCAGCGCCTCGCTGGCGCGGGCGAAGGCCTCCGCTGAGATCACGCCTGTGCCAAACGCCGAATCGCCCAGGCGTACCATGTCCTTTGCGCGCTCGATCGGGACCACCTGCCCGTCGGCGCTGACCTGGCCGATCAGCAAGTGAAACGAGTTGGTGCCGACATCAATGGCCGCGATCTTCATGGGGTTTCGGTTCCTGCGGGTCGCGAGCCCGTGCGTGCGCCGCCTGGGTGTGTCTCGGGGACGCGCGCTCTGCCAGGCAGACCCTGCAGTCGCGCCGCAAACAGATCACAGCGGGCAGGCTCGTCTTTGGTCCGCTGGGACGGAGCAGAAAAAGCCAACCACAGCCCGCGCTTGCCATGACCCAGCGCGGGCTCGCGCAGGCCACCTTGCAGCTTGGCTTGCTTGGCGATGCGAAGCTCGATCGATCGCGGGGGCTGCTCGGCGAGTGCTTGGCTCGACGGGGCAGGTCTCTCGCCATGCACGATCAGCACCAGCAGGCTGTCGCCGCCGTCGTGCCATCGTTCGCACAGCACGGCGCCGGTCATGACGGGGGCCGGGCAACGATAGCCTCCCGCGGTCAGGCGCTGCGGCGCAGGGGGCGCCACGCCCCAAGGGGAAGGCAAGCGCTGGAAAAAGAGCGCGTCCCCGTCGGGCCGCTGGGCTTCAAAGTACAGCGCGTCCCCTTGCGGTGACCACGCGGGATGGGCCAGTCGCGACGGAGTATCGGGTCCAGGCAGCGCGGCGACCAGCAGCCGATGTTCATCGGTCTGCAGATCCAGTACCCACAGGCGCCGGGCGGTACCAGGCCGACCGTCGTCGGCGATGTACGCCAAGTAGCGGCCGTCGGGCGAAAACGCGGGATCGCAGTACAAGCGACCATCGGCTCCCAAGAGCCGCCGTCCCGTGCTCGATGCTGTGGGGCGACGGCTGGGCGGCCAAGCTGGAGACAGCCAGATCTCGCTGGTGGCGCCGACTGCTCGGCCATACGCCAGCGAGCCGTCGGGAGCAAACGACGCGCGTCCAGTACCGGGACCGGCGATGACACGCGCCACGCGACCCTTGCGATCGCAGATCACCCAGCATGCGTCGTCGCCTTCATCGTGCAGAAAGGCCAAGAGCCGGCCATCGGCGGACCACGTCGGGGCGCGGTGATGCACCAAGCCGGCGCTCAAACGACGGATGCGCCGCAGCGTCGGCGCGATGCGTCCAGCCTGCGGATCAAGATCGCGCGACTTGCTCACTTCGCTGCGCTCGCTGGGCATCAGCGCGTCTCCATGCACAGGGGCGGCGTGAAGTCAGGGGCGTAGGACGCGGGCTTCCTGGGGCGCGGCAGCAGAGACCACATGGACATGCGCGGATTCTATCGCAGCGAGAGCCCGCCGGGGCCCCGCGGAAAACAGCAATCCGTGTGGGAGGCTAGCGGCCCAGCAGGCGCGCTTTGCCGCCGGGCAGCAGGAACTGCGCTCGTCCGCTGCGGCCGGTGAAGGCTTCGGCTCGCAGCTTGCCCGTGCGCGAGCAGGGCGTCGTGCCGTCGCAGGACACACCCAGGCGCTGCTGCGTATCGGGCAGCTCGAAGATGCGTACTTTGGCGTCGATCACCGGACTGCTCGACGGAGATGTGACGTCCAAAGAGCCCAAGGTCACAGGCGGCAGCACGATGTCTCCCACGTCTTGGCTGACCGTGCCGATGCGCAGATTGTCCAGAGAAGAGCGCGCTTGCAGGCCACCGGGGTGGGCAAATTCCAAGTCGACATCGCCGGGGTCGAGATACAAAGAAAAGCGTCCGCTGGCGTCGGTGATCGCCTGCGGGACGTCGGCCATCACGGCTTGCGTCGCGATCGGCGCGGTTCCCAAGTCCAGGGCATCGATACGCGATGCCACGACCTGCGCCGCCGCGACGGGCACGCCGCCCGCGTCAAGCAGCCGTCCGCGAATCTCGGCGCGCGAAGGCAGCACCACCGCGCCCAGCAGGCCTTCCGTTGGCCCCACTTGCAGCTCTTGTCGCGCGACGCTGGCATAGGGCACATGCGACGGACTTACGACGGTGATGTGGTACAGCAGGTTGCTGCCACCGATCGGTGCCGGCACCAACATCAGCCGCGCCAGGCCTTCGCTGTCGCTGTCACCGCTGGCGATGTAGTACGCCTTGTGCCCCAGCTTGATCGTCGCCGCATCCGAGAGGAGCACCTGCGCTCGTACGCGCGCTCCCGCCACGATGGTGCCGGCGAGGGTGCCGCCGCGAATCGGCAGCTTGTAGATCACCGGCTTGCGATAGGAAGGCACCGCGAAGTCGACGCGGCTTTGGCTGTTGGGCAGCGGAACCGCCAGGCTGGCTTCCAGGATCGGCAGCACGGTGTCCTGCGCGCTGGGTCGCACGACCACTGTGAGTCGACCACTGGCGTTGCTGGCCAGCGTCGGATCGATGAGCAGGCGATAGGTGCCGGCCTGCGTGCCACTGCCGCTCTGCGACAGCGCGGTCGACGATACCAGGCGCGCTTGCTCGTCGAAGGCCTGCACGCTCAAGCTGCCCACGCCTTCCCCGAGCGCGTTGGTGATGCGGCCGGTGACGACTGCCAAATCGCTGAGCGCAGGCAAGCGCAAGGGCAGCTCTCGGTCGGTGGCAATCGACTCGCTGCGCCACTGCGGCGGCGACAAGCTGGCCAAGAACGGATCGTCAAAGCTCAGCCAGAACTGGTAGGGCTGCTGCGCGGGAACAGAGGCCAGAGGTACGCGCAGAGAGAACGCGCCGCGGGGCATCTCGGCGGTCACGCCACTTGTGTTGTAGTCGTTCTGGCCAGGAATGCCGGAGGGCAGGCGCGCGGTGATGTGCGCCCCGACCAAGAGCTGAGCATTGGCGTCGCTGACGGTGCCGGTGACCAGCGCGGTCCCACGCACGCGGAAAATGGCTGCGCCATCCCGATCAAAGACCAAGCGGCTTTCGTCTTGGGCCAGCGCAAGGTTCTTGCCGTCGCTGGTATTGCCGCTGCCGGGGGCCGGCAAGATCTGCACAGCCCAGGGAAGATCGTTGGTCGGGGCGGGGCAGCTACGGTCGCCAGAACACGCGGCCAGCGTCGTGGTCTCGCCACCGCATGAAAGAAGGCTACAGGCCAACATGCAGGCCAAGCCAGCCTGCACGCCAGGATTAAGTCGATTACTACGCATCAGTCTAACCGCGAGTCGTTAAGGGCAGATAACAGTCCAGTAGTGGCTGCGGTCAACCTCGCCGATTCCCTCGGGGCTAAAAGGTTTGGGATCGTCGCGGAAACCGCCGGTAGCCAGGACCGGAATAAGATATCCCATCTTACCCGCGAAACCCAAGGTGCAGGGCGGGAAGGTCTGTCGAAAATCGATGGTGTACCGCAGGCTCTCGTTGCCGAGCGGCGTCGCCGTGCCGGAATACAGGAAGCGCGCGATGTTCACGTCATCGATGTTCAGATCGCAGCAGTCACCGCTGAGCTGGGCGTACAGACGCCCGGCGACATTGGGACTGGAGCTGATGACATCGATCTGAAAGTTGTATCCGTCGAGGGTCTGCGTCGGGTGGATGGTTCCGAACGGCGGCTGCGCACCCTTGACGATCAGCAGGGTTCCACCGTCGGTGCCGCTCTCTTCAAACAAACTCTGCGGCACCAGGCAGCCGGCTGCGCCGAGCAGGTTTGAAAGAAGCAGCGCCGCAAGACCCAGGGCAGGGGACACGCGTCGTCGGCCACGCAGCCGCAGAAGAACCAACAGGGCGACGCCAGTACCCAGGAAGGCCCAGGCCACCATGTGCCAGCGCGGCTGCTTGAGGCTGGCTCGGCGCAGGCCAGCCTTGGCTTCGCTATGCTGCGGATCGTTCGCCACAGCTTGCTGGAAGTCGCTCGTGCCATCGGCTCCCGCTCGTCGAGCTTGCACGCCGTCGAGCGTGTGAATACGAGCCCGCAGCGTGGCTGCGCTGGGCTGCGCCGGATCCAAGAGCAGAGCCACCCGCAGCAGACCGACACCACGTCCCAAAACAGCCGGGTCTGTGTCCGTTCGTTCGGCCTGCTGGATCAGCGCCTCGCCATGGCGGGCGAAAATAGGCGCCATCTCGGCTCGCTTGGCGTGGTCGGGTTCGTTGGCCAGGATGAAGCTGTACTCGTCGATGGCGCGACTCAAGTCACCGCGCTCGACCGCGGCCTGGGCTGCAGCAAAGCCGTGTGCGAACTGGGCTTCGCGCTGGCGATCAGAATGGGCAAAAAGCTGCTCGCTCTGCGCGCGGGGTGACAGCTTGGCGTCGGGCGCGTGGCCAAAGAGCGCTTCGTAGGCCTTGGCCAGCGTAAGCACCGCCATATCGCGGTAGTTCAAATAGTCCTCTTTTTCCTCGGCCTCTTCCTTGCCACCAGGCAGCTTGCGCTTGCGCTTGGGGGCGGGCGGCGGCGGCGGTCCGTCGACGTAGCGCAGCCAGGCCCAGCGTGCTTCGCGCCGCACGCGATGCGACGAGGCACCGACCTGATCCAGAACCGCCTCGATGGCGTCGATGGCCAGCACTTCGCCATAGGTGTGTAAGATCTCGGCCCGGACGCGATCGTCGGCAGCAGCGGCGACGGCTTTGCGCGGCAGCATGCGATCCATGCGATCCAGCTGATACGCCGCATAGCGCCGCATGCGAAAGCCATAGTGCGCGCGATCGTTGTAGATGCGAACCAGCGTCGGTACCGCTGCACCGCCGATCGAGCGCAGCATGCGACCGCACTCATCGCGCAACAGGCCGTCGGCGACAAAGGCGAGCTGAAAGATCGCCAGCACGGCATCGCGACACGCATCGCCATGCTCGGCCGCAGCCAGGCGACCCAGCGCCCGCAGGACCGCCACGCGCAGCAAGAGCTCGGCTCGCGCCGCTTGCAGCTCTGCCGTCGGCAGATCGGCAAGATAGGGATCGGCAGCCGGGCCGCTCAGCTCCAGCTGAGCCAGCGCAACCAGCCAGTCGGCGGCCTCGGGATCGTGTGGCTTGGGGCGCTTGCTCTTGGGAGTTCCCGGCGGAATGGGCGGTTCGGGACGGGAAAGCCACATCGGCGGGTCTTTGCCCGGACCCTTGGGATAGTCGGGGTTGGGGTACTGACCCCAGATCGCGTGGATCAGGCGCCGCAGCTGCGGCACGGCGCCGGTCAGTGGCAGGGCGAGGTACTCTTCGAGGACCGGCAGGCTCTCGGAATCGGCAGCGGCGATGCGCTGGGCGATGCTCAAGCGCTGCGGGCCGGGGGCTTCGCGCAGGCTGACTTGGCTGTTCTTCAGCTCGGTCAGCGATAGCGGCGCTGCATACACCGTCGAGCCCGCGACACACAAGCAGGCCCAGAGCCAGCCGATAAGCCCCACAGTCCAGCCACTGTCAACCACGGCCCCCCACCGCGGTTTCTCACTGCGCGCCAACGAAGACACTCCCGATACGTCGACCTCTGCGACCGTCAACGCTCTTAGGCCGGGGTCGGAGCGACCGGCGGGATGAGGATGATGACATCGCGCGAGTCCAGGTTGGCGCAGCCGCCGGCCCGCACGCGGATGGTGGCGTGGAACACTTGGGGCCGCGTGGTCTCGCGCACGATTTCGTTTTTCGCTTCGACCATGAAGCGAACCAAGCTGCCGGGAGTCACCTTCTTGAAGCCCTGATCCGTGATCAGCGGCGGCGGAATAAAGGGCGGCGGCGGCGGTGGCAGCGCGTCCAGCGGGATGATGCTGGCGATGAAGTCAGCAGTCGTCTTGCCGGGCGGCAGCGTCTCGCCTTTTTCACCCATCGTCTGCCCCTGTACGTCGGTGACCACGTCAAAGCTGGCGAAGCGGGCGAGCTGCGAGATGCCGGTTGTGACCTGATCGCCGACGCCAGTTCCGTCCGCTGGAATCTTAAAGACCAGCGGGCACAGACCATCGGAATCGGGCGGCTCGCCCGCGCCGCGCTGGCCGGTGCAGCACTGGCCCATGGCGCAGTTCGAGGGCCGCATGCCGACATCCCAGGCCTCTGGGGGAACAACCGCACCCGTGGCCTTGGCGAACATCGTCAGATCTTTGGTGGCGATGCAGCCTTCTTCGCTGCCCGTGATCGCCGAGACACCGACGGACTTGGCGCAGATCTTGTTTAGCGCATCTTCGGTCTGCTTGCGGCTGTGGGCCAAGGACGAGACATCGCTGCCCCAAGCCACGCTGGAACCGAAGCAGGTAAGCGGCGTGGCGTCGCCCTTGCTGTGGAACGACGCATCGCTGATCGACACCACGACCGGCAGCGCGCCGTCGCGGAACTCCACACCACCGATGCCTTTTTTGTTGGCGGGGACGTTGGCGCCCATGCCCATCAGCGCATCCCCCGTCGCGATGGCGTACAGCGCTTCCATCTGGCCTTCCGGCGTATCGGCACCGCAGCCGCGCGGGCTGGATCCGCGCAGGAGCTGCTGCACGCCGTTCTGCGCCTTCATCACGTCGTCGGTCATCGGCTGCAACAGGATCAATGGCTGATCGTCAGGACCGCCACCGCAGCCAGGGCTGCCATATGAACCCGTCGGCCAGTCGTCGACGGCACCGACGCCGAACCAGGCATCCTTGGCAGCCGCGGCTTTGACGCCGGGGATGATCGTCGACTGCAAGCTGCGCGCAAGCTGGTTGATCTCGCCGCCCATGCTGCCGGTGGTGTCGACGGCGAAAAACACGTCGAGCGACTGCACTTCGGTGGTGAAGGTCAGCGGCTTCTTCTGCGGCTCGATCATGTACGGCAGGTTGAAGAAGAAGTCCTGCGAGTTGCCGGTCGTGCGCAGCCACACCACGGTCAGGTTGGCGACGCTGGCTAGCTCGCGCTCGGGCGTCTTGATCTTGGCGAAGATGCGCGTGAAGTCGACTCTGTTCTGCGATAGCACCGCGCTCTTAAACGTCGAGCCCTGGAACTTTCCCAGCGAGGTGTTGTCGAGCGACCACTTGACCTTGCGCGTGAAGTCGGCACTCGACCCGTCGGAAAACAGGCCGCGCACGGTGAACATCTTGCTGGCTTCGGTGTTCAGGTCGACCAGCAGGATGTCGTTGTTCGGCTTAATCGTCAGCGACACGAGCTGAGCAGCGGTGTTGTCTCCACCTTCTTCGGACTCCAGCTCTTCGTCGTTGCGGCCATAACCGCAGGTAGAAAGAAGCGACAGGCCACCTAAGGCCAGCGAGGTGAAAAAGAGGAACCGTAGGCTTGGGGCGGACCGACGCGACAGCAACATGACAGCCTCCTCTTACAGCGCAGATACCGTCGGTCGTCGACGTCATGCGGGCCAGTCGACTCGCGGCGGCAGCGGGAAAAGAAATTCGCGGGACAGCGGGGACAGACGAGTGGAGGGAACCTAGTACGAGAGGAAGCGGAAGATCAACAAAGTCTTCGACTTCTGCCTGTGCGCACGCCGGGGCGAGCCAAAGTACTTGGCGTCTTACAGAAGCGAGCTGACCGAGTCCGACGGTGATTCGTGGTCAGCGAGGGGGGCCCGCGAGAAGCGCGTGAACCCCTTGCTGCAGGGTGGCAAACGTTGGGACGCTGCTCAACGACTGTCCAGTCTGCACGAGCTCTTTGGCGAGCTTGCCGCGGATGCCGCTTAGAAACAGCATCGCGCCCAGCAGACCTACGGCCGATACGATTTGGCCGATCATTTGAGTGACCCAGGTGTCTGCGGTGAGCAGGCCCGTCAAGTCCAGCAGCACCGCCCGCACGCGGTGCTGCGTCACATAGTGCAGCAGCGTCGCCAGCGCGTGCTGGCCGCGGACCTGATCAAAGCGGCCGATGAGTGGCAGGATGACGACGCCGTCGGCAATGGGGATACAAGGGGTCGACATCGACAACAAATCGTCGGCAAGCTGCCGCGTCCGTTCTTCCGCGTGTCGCAGCGCGGTGATGTCTGTAAAGGTCGAGACGACTTGCTTCACACCGCCTTGTGCATCCAGTTGCGGCACTGCGTTGACCAATAGCCAGACCCAGTCGCTGCTACGTGGGCGATAGACGGACATGACAACATCGCGCACTTCTCGCCCTGTTGAAAGAACGCGGGCCACGGGCCTTCGCTCTGCTGCGAAGGGAGCGCCATGTTCATCCTGGATCTGCCAGCGCGGATCAAACGAGCTGCGGCCGAGATACTCAGCCTCTGAGAGCCCCAAGAGCTCCAGCGAGACCGCGTTGCAGAGCAGGATCTCTGCCTTGTTGCCCTGTACGACGACACCGACTTGCAGGCTTGAGATCAGAGCTCGGAAGCGCTGCTCGCTGTCGTTCAGCGATTTCTGCAGATCGTGCTGCGCTTGAAGCTGGCAACGCAGCTCGGCGACCTCTGCCTGCAGGGCGGCAAGGGGTTGGGGATCCGATGAAGGCTTGAGTGCCTGCGCATCGGCCGGTATCGCTGTCGGCAGATCAGCCATAGGCGGCGCAACTCATCACACCACGGCGTCCCAGAGGTGGGTCAACGTGCCGACGGGTTCGAGATCGACGCGGCGAGCTCTGCCAAGCGGCTTGCCACGGTGTCGGGCACGATGACCATGGCGTCGTGAGCGCTTTCGATCTCGATGATTGGCCAGCCTTCGGCACGCACCCGATCGACAAACGGGGCCAGTGGGTCGGCGCCGAAGGCCGCGACCAGACCTTGTCGTTGCGTACAGCGGATGTAGACATGCGGGATGCGCGCCGCGAGGGGATTTTGGACCACGACGGCCTGGCTTAGCGTCGCCAGCGGGTGTGGGGTCCGGCGCGGATCGGCCCAGGTCACGGTCTTGGGATCGGTGACGCCGTACACGGCAAGCGGGATGGGGGGGAGCTGCCAGTCGGTCTGTGCCGACATCGCCTGCAACACATCGCCCGTTCCCTGCGCGAAGCCCCCGGTCGCCGTCTGTCCGTCGGTCGGAGCCGCCGCATCCAGATAGACTAGCTGAGCGATGCGCTCGGGGACTTGTTCGGCAACGCCGGTAATCACCATGCCGCCATAGCTGTGTCCGACCAAGATGACCTGCGACAGATCTTCGTAGTGAAGCACCTGAACAATGTCTGTGACGTGCGTCTTGAGGCTGACACTCGGCGACAGCAGATGGGACCGCTCTCCTGCGCCGGTAAGCGTTGGCGTGTAGACGATATGGCCGGCGCTCTGCAAGCGCTGCCGGACATCCCGCCAATAAAAGCCCCCCACAAACGCGCCGTGTACCAGTACGAACGTCGCCATCGATCTGCTCTCCTGTCCGCGGAACGAAGCGCGGGCAAGTCAGCATATCACGCAGGGGTTGGCTTTATGCGTCGAGCGGGCCCACGGAAGAAAGGCACACTTCGCCGTTCGCAGCGAAGAGACAGAGCGGCGAAACGGCGGGCTTATAGCGGCGAGAAAGCGATGCCCGACAGCGCGTCGGCCATGCGGTCGTAGACGACGTCGAGGATCAGGAAGCGGCCATTGTTGCTGACGGCCTGTGGATAGAAGCCGCGGCTCTTGCCCGGCGTCATGCTCAGACTCTGGCGCGTCCAGCCCGACATGCCGCGGCGCGCCGCATCCAGCGCATTCGCGGTCTGATCTTGATAGATCACCACGGGCTGATCTCCGTCGAGAAATAGCTGCACGCCGGCCCCGACATAGTGAACATCTTGCACGCCGCCGACGTCGCGCACCCCGCTGTCGATCACTTCGACCTTGCCGCCCATGCCGTCCTTCCAGGCGCGGTACAAAAGCTGGCCGTCCTTGTTGCCGTACGCGATGTGCAGCGTGCCATCGGCCGCTGCTGCTGCACCGATGTAGTCACCGACTCGCACCTTGCCATCGCCGCCATCGACGGTCGCCACTTTCCAATCGGGTGCGGCGGCGAGCTTGACGGCGCCTGTGTTGGCGTTGTGGAACAGCAGCACCGGGCCGCTGCTCGAACGGATCAGCCGGGCATAAAGACCCGTGCCTTCCGGCTTGCTCGCGGGGGGCGTGCCGAGCGCGTCGACGCACTTGCCGGCAAAGCAGCCCTGCGTGTTCTTGCAGCCGGGCATGCAGCCGGACTCGGTCTTTTTGCACTGCGTGGCCAGGCGATCTTTTTTCATGGGATCGCTGTACACGCAGGCTTCGCCCATGTCGCACAGGCCGGCGCAGGACACCGGAGCCTCTTCGATGATGCTCTTTTGCCAGCCTTCGCTGCCCGTCGGATCTGCGCTGCCCGCCTTGGCCACGACAAGCTGCGAAACGAATTTGCCTTCGTCCTTGCGCTGCGCCGCGATCATGTACGCCACCGTCGGCACATCAGCATCATCCAGCACCAGGCTGTTAAAGAAGCCGGCCTTGCCATCGGTCATCGTCGAGATTGTCGAGGTCTGCCAGGGCTTGCCCTTGTCGGGGCGCGCTGCCAGCTTCACGGTGCTGTTGGTGACATCTTGATACGCGACGATGGGTGTGCCCTTGCTGGTCAAGGCCAGCGCGGCAAAGCGGCCGACGTCGTCGCCCGGATCGTCGTAGCCCCCGCGGAAGCCATCCTTGGACTTGTTGTTGGGTTCGCCACTCGGCAGGCCGTCGGCGGGATACCACTCGACTTTGGCGGTCTGCGCCTCGTCGAACCCGACCTCGGCATAGGCCAGATCGCCATAGTTCGAGTTATAGGCCGCGATGTAGATCTTGCCGTCGCGGGCTACTGCGCTTTGATACCGCCCCACCTCGTCGATGTTGCTGTAGTAACCCTTGGGACCGTCGCCGCCCATGCCGTTGTCGCCGATCTTGTTGCCTTGGCAGGCGACGTTGCCGCCCGCGCCCAGCACGGCACCACTCGCTGCAGCCAGGCCAAACAGCGTAAAGCGCGAAGGGCGTCCCCGTCGAGCCAAGCCCCACAGCGCGATCAGGCCGACCAGCAGGCCGCCCAGGCCTAGCTGACCGGAACGCGACAGGCCCGCTGCGCCCATGCTGCAGCCGCCGCGCGGCACATCGACGCTGCCCGACTCGCTCGCCTTGCTCGGCGCCGCTGCATCGCCGCTGCCCCCTGCAGCAGGAGCCACCGACAGCGTCACGCGGGCCGGCGTCGCATCCAGGCTGTCATAGACGCCCTCAAGTCGGGCGCGCACGTCGATCGTGTGCGTACCCGGCAAGCGCAGGACGGCATCATCCAGCGTCACATAGGGCTGGCTGTCGAAGGTCTGCCACAGACCGCCGTCGATACGTACCTGCCACTCGTGCCGACCGGGCTGTGCATTCTTCGCATCCAGCTTCAGCGTCGCTCGCACGTTGGCGCCTTGGCGCAGCGCGCTCAGCGATGGAACGCTCAGCTCGACAAGGTCGGCAAAGGTCTCGGACGGGCTGGTTGCAGCCACCGGCTGCGTCGCGCCTGGCTCGACGCTCATCAGGTCGGGAACGATCGGCATCATCGCTGGCTTGATGCCCAAGAACAGTCCCAGGTATTCCAGCTTGCCGGCTTTGTCAGGGGCGGATGTGATCTGCACGGGCTCTAGCTTCATGCCCATCAGATCGGGCAGTTCGAACTCGCCCAGCGTCGGGCCGACCGCGCCCAAGACCAGCGGCAGCAAGCCCGGCAAGAGGCCAGCAAGCTGAGCCGGCGTCTCTTTTAGAAGCGCGCTATCGCTGACCCGGACATTGCTAAAGCCCGTCGTTAGGTCGCCGAGCATCGGGATGATCTTGCCCTTGCCGTCGACATCCAAGGCCAGCGGTACGTCTAGATCCAGCGTCTGCCGCATAAAGCGCACCGGCCGCTCGTCGATATAGACATAAAAGTCGAGCGCGAGATCTTTGACCTTCAAGTGCAAGAGCGGATCGTCGATGACGCGCTTGCCCATTTCGGTCTTGAACGTGCCTTTGCCCATGACAAAGGTCGGCGCGTACTGCGGTCGCACCGCGATCTTCAGCGCCGATGGCACGCCGCGCGTCAGATCGGCCAGCGACGGGATCAAGACACCAAGAGTGGCCGTCGACAGAAGCTCGACCTGCTCAGTGCCGATGGCCAAGCATAGGCCGCCCGACTCATAGAAGCCGTGGCCCAAAAGATCCAGCTCTAGCGTCGAAAGACCGGCGCCGACGTGGTAGGCCTTGCCGTTGGGCGCGGTGTTGCCTGCGAACGAGGGCGCCTTGGCCTGCGAGCCCGGCGGTCGCGTCGGGGCTGGCCGCATGGGCGCGCAGACGCTGCGGCTTGTCGCCGCTGCTCCGCCCAGCATGCCCATGGACAGACCGCTCGTCGGGGCCGCTTCGACTTCGGCATAACCACCAGCGACGGCATAGATATCCATACCGCCGGAGCCGCCGGGCAGCGAGGCGCTTAGATCGATCCGGCCTTCGACGCCAAGCTGTTGCATGCAGGTGCCCTTGCGCATGCACTTATTGCTCATGCAGCCTTGGTCCGCCAGCGACGAGCAGTCGTCCTTGTTCATGCACTTTTGGCAGAACACACCGGCCAGCGGCTTGGCCAGCTGATCTTTCAGCAGGTCGCGGATGCGGCCCATGAACAGGCCTTTGAAGAAGTCGGCGGTGTCACACAGGAAGCCACCGCGGATCTCGATGTCGTCGTTGTCGAGATCCTGGATGTCGAGGCCGCCGGTATCAAAGTCGATGTTGGCGAGCTTGGTCTCGCCGTTGGTACGGGCCAAGACCGGCAGCACCAGGCCGATGTCCGGCCGGCCCTTGCGCGTCGTGTCGAAGCGCAGATCGCACTTGCCGACGACGGGGATCTTGACCTTGAAGTCCGGCTCGGCCTTGAGCTTGGTGCGGATGGTGACGCGCAGGGTCGATGGCGGCGCCGGATCGATCTTGAGCTGCGAGAAGCCGAACAACACCTTGCACGTCTGGCCGCAGCAGATCTCAGTGTCGCCACCACACGACGAAGGTACTGGAATACCCGTCGGCGGCAGCAGGGCATCGATGATGCCCTTGGCATTGGCCTCGATGAAGTCGAAGAGGCCCTTGGTCAGGCGCAGCTGTACCGCTCCTTCAGCGCGCTTGTCGACGGGAAATCCGCCTTTGATCTTGCCCAGACCACCGCTGCCGCAGCCGCCACCACCACCGCTGCAGGCGGCGAACAGCATCATGCTGACGCCCAATATCGAGCCAAGTCGGAACCACGCACGCATGGGAACCTCCGCCCGTTGCCGTTTAAGCACCCGTCAGAAAAGGCTTTTTGAGGACCAAAGAGACGACGGGAACGTAGTGCAAACCGGCAACCGCGCTCAACAGGTTTCCGCGCGACCTGCAACAGGCAGCCTGGTGTGTGGTCAGACCGGCTCGCCTGCGCTGCCTCGCGCCGGTCGCCAAAGCCGCCCCCAACCGCCTGTATTCGCCCTATTATCGTAAGCAAGTCTGGATAGGTCTGAGGTCCGTCATGCAGGTATGGGAGCCGAGTGTCTCGTCGCGCAAGGGCCGCCAAGGGTGGCTGTCGCTGTGGATCGCTCTTTGCGGCATCTTGCTATGCCGCCCGGCGCTGGCCGATGAGGTGCGCGTGCTCTTGGAGGGCGCGAACACCGAGAAGCTGCCCTTTCTGAAGACCTATGTGACCTTGGTCGACAGCGACGGCAAGCCCATGCGATCCAAGAGTGGCTACAAGCTGTTTCTGGACACCGTCGAGCAGAAAGAGCTTCAGGTCAACTACACGCCGGTCAGCGAGGCCAAAGAGCCCATCGACATGGTCGCGGTGGTGCAGCTTTCGTCGGTGATGGAGCCGGCGATCAAGAGCGTCCGCAGCGGCATCGAGAAGCTGGCCAAGGCGATCCTCAAGCACCACGCCGAGAGCAGGCTGGCGATCATCGGCTTTGCCACCGAGGTCAAGCGGCTGGAAGACTTCGGGCATCCCAACGCCATTGCTCGCGACTTGGACAAGCTGGCGGTGGATGGCGACGCCACCGAGTCGCGGCTGGTCGATGCGCTGCGCGTGGCCATTGATCTGGCCCGCGAAAAGCCCGAACGCCGTCGCCGTATCGTGCTGTTTTCCGACGGCATCGACACAGGTGCCGGCAAAGAGGCCTTCACCGAAGTGGCACGCCGCGCCCGCGAGGCGGGAGCCGTCATCGACAGCATCGGCTTTACCCAGTTTGAAGCCGGTCGCCTGCGCTCGCTGATCGACATCTCGAAGACCACCGCCGGTACCGCCCGTCGCTGCAAGACCGCCGAAGACATCCCGGCGCGCTTTGCCGAGGTCGGTGACACGCTGTTTTCCGCCGGCATCATCAGCTTTGGCCTGACGCAGGGCGGCGACAACGCCATGCACGCCGTTCAGGTCGCGTTTCACAAAAGCAACGAAGACACGCTGTCCGAGCCGCTGCAGGTTCAGCTTCCACCCTTTGAGCCCGCCGAGACCGCCGGCCGCGGCTGGCAGTTCTGGGTCTTGGTTGTCGTGGGTGGGCTGTTTGGTCTGCTGATCCTGCTCTACATCCTTGGCCGCATCTTGGAAAAGTAGCGGCTACCGTCGGAACATCCCTTTAGATGCCTTGGCTCGGCGGGTGGACCAAGCGGACGAGTTTCCGCAGCCGCGACGAGACATGCACCTTGTTCTGATCATCGACGATGATCGCGCCAGCCTCGGGGATGGACTCGATCAGGGCCAGGCCGCGCTGGGCGCCCATGATCAGGATCGCGTCGTCGAGACCGTCGGCCAAGGTGGCGTCTTTGGCATAGACCGTGACCGAGCGTACACCGCGCGCTGGATAGCCGGTGCGCGGATCGAGGATGTGGTGATAGCGCTTGCCATCCTTTGAATAAATGAACGCTCGCTCATAGTCTCCCGCGGTGGAGAACGCGTGATCGACGATGGGGCAGACCGCGAAGTAGTCCGAGGGATCCGGGCTGCGCGGATCGCGGACGCCAGCCATAAACGGCTGCCCGCCTTTGCTGCCAAAGATCATCAGGTCGCCACCGGCTTGCACCAGGCCGCTCGTCAAGCCCGCTTGCTTCAGCACGCGCACCGCCGCATCGACGGCATAGCCCTTGCCAATGCCGCCCAGGTTGATGGCCATGCCCGGCTTGCCCAAGCGCACGGTGCCGGCTGCGCGATCGACGACGATCTGTCGCCAGTTGATCAGCGGCAGGCGGCGCTTGACCTCGGCCGGGTCGGGCAGCGTCGGGGACAGATCGTCGTCAAAGCGCCACAGGCCCTTGAGCGCATAGAACGAGATGTCGAACGCACCCCCTGAGATGCGCGCGAAGTGCAGCGAGCGCTCGACGACATCCAGCACCTCGGGCGCGACCTTCACGGCCGTCTTGCCAGCGGCGGCGTTGATGCGCGAGACGTCGCTTTCGGGCTGCCAGGTCGTCATCAGCGCTTCCAAGCGGCGGATCTCGGCGAACGCGGCCTCGATGTGCGCGCCCACTGCGGCCTCTTTTTCGGCGCTGTGTGTGTCTTCGGGCTCGTCGACGAAGACGCGGATCTGCACCACGGTCCCCATCGCCGTGCCACTGCGCGTGATGTAATAGCCGCGCGCTGCTGCCGCCTGCGCAGTCCGCTGTGTGGGCTGCTGCACCGATGGGACGGCACCTGTGGCGGGCGCCGCTTTGCCGGGCTGCACCGGGGCCTGCATCGTCGCTGCTGGGCCTTGTGCCAAGCCAGGCGCTGCGGCCAGCAGCAGCCCCCCCGCAAGCAGCCAGCCCGCGGCAGAGAATCGATGGAGCCTGTCTTTTCCCAACACGCCCAACACGCCCAATGCGCCCATGACTCGTGGCTAACCCGGTGGCCGCGAGCAGCCCGCGTTGGGCATGTGGGCCAGATCGTTGCCGCTCTTGCACTGACCAAACGGCCGCGACGCGCCATCGTCGTTGACGCGCAGCCACAGGTCATACGGACCCAGCGTGGGATCTAGCCACTCGCAGAAGATGGTCTGACAGGTGCCGACTTTGACCTCGGTCATCGTGCGGGCGGTGCAGATCTTCATCGCGCCAGGCTTGCGCGGATCGCCCAGATAAAACGTGCTGGGCAGGCCCGAAGGAAGCGGTGCGGTGCCGCGATTGCATACGCTGCCCGACGGGCGATAGACCTTGATGCAGTCGCCGGAATCAGGCGCGATGCCGATCTTGCCAGTGGCATCGCCAAGCGGCGTGCGCATCCCGGCCACCGCGCCCTGCACATTCTGACGATAGTTGTTATAGGTCAGGAAGTTCGACGCCTCGACAGTGGGGATGCTGCCGTCATCGGCGACGTTGGTGATGTGATAGCTGTGCTGGTTCCAGATGCTGCGCGACGGCATCCAGCGATCCATCGGATCTTTGTATACCTTGATGCCCTGCGTCGGGGGGCCGTGCGGCATGCCTAGCTCGGTGGCCGAGATCGGGCCGCGACAGTTGTCGCCCTGTACGCTGTCGCTGGGCACCACGATGTCGGCGTGACCGTCGCCATCGGTGTCGGCGATGACCGGCATTTCCAGATCGGTGCCGGACGAGACCGGCGCTGCGAACAGCTTTTTCCCGTCGGGACCGCTGTATACGCGCAGCCAGCACTCATCGCGATAGACGACCTCGGCCACTTTGTCACCGTTGAAGTCGAACACCGAGGACCCCGTCGATCCCGACGAGCTATCTTGCGTCCGCGACTGCCATAGCACGCCGGGATCCATGCCCATGCACTTGGCCGGCTTCGGCGATGCCAAGCAGTCCGGGCTGTAGACGTAGTAGTAGTTGGCGCTGGCCGTGGCGAATTCCGGGCGGCCGTCGCCATCGAAGTCTGCGACGGTGGGTGCGCCCCCCCAGCCGTTTGTCGCTGCCGTGAGCGGCATCAGAAAGCGGTCGTTGAAGTAGTCGACGATCGACACGCGCTGGGTGCCGCTCTGCGAAGACACCATCACGATGTCGGGATGACCGTCACCGTTGAAGTCCCCGATGGCAGGATAGCCGGGAGGAACGCTGCGCAGCGTCGTCTTGCTCTTGTCGGCGCCGCTGGTTCCGTCGAAGACGCGGTTGCCGGTGATGACTTCCAGCTTGCCGTCGGCATCCAGGTCTTCAGCGATGGCAATGATGCCCCACGTTCCGCCGGCCGCGGTCTGGTTCCACAGAACGTCGATCTTGGGTGTGGCGCCGCCGGTATAGCGGCTGACCTGGGCCCCGGTGATGATCTCGGGCGGGCCGGCGCCGTCGACGTTGGCGATGGCGGGCGGGAAGTCCTGCGAGCATGCGCCTGTGCCGGGCGTGCTGATGCTGGCCTTGACGTTGCCCTGGTAGTCAAAGACCGTGACCCCCGGTGCCAATGCGACGATCTCGGGCTTGCCATCGGCGTCGAGATCGCCGGCTGCGATGTGCGTGCAGCCGCTGATGTTGGTGGTCTTGTCGAACTTGACCGAGCAGTCGGCGCCGGACATGGCGATCAAGTGCGTCTGACCGGGATAGCCGGTGGCAAAGACGATCTCGGCTTGGCCATCGCGGTCGAGATCGATGACCAGCGGCGTCGAGATGACGTTGGCATAGCCGTTGTTTGCACCACCGGGCGGCCACTGACACTTAAGGATGGGGTTTTTGAATTCGCCGGGTGCGAAGGCTTCGCCGCTGCACATCTCGTCGTGGGTGCCGCGCGGCTTGGTGCCCCAGGGAATGCAGACGCAGCCGCTGGACTTCACCTCGGGCGGGCACGCGCAGTAGGCGTCGGCCTGACACTCGTCTTCGCCGTTGGGCTGCGGTCGACAGGTCCCACTGTCGGGGATGCAGCGGTTGTCAACGCAGCGACGGCCGCTGCCGCAGTCCATGTCCAGCTTGCAGGCCTGCATGGGGCGGCCCGGCGTCCTCATGTCCGAGCCGTCGTCCGTCTCATCCTCGTCGAGCCCATCGAAACGGTTGGGTGCGCAGGACGACGCACAGGCCACAAAAAGGCCCACGCTCAGCCAGCAAAGGGAAGACCGCAGGAAAGCATCCGTTGAGCAGAAAAGTTCCCGACGCCGCATGCTGCAGTCGTCGCGCGGCCGGCCGTTTCTGTCAAGGCGCTGTGTGCTTTACGCGGGTCGATGGCCAATCGGAAGCGCGGCCGCGCCGGCTTGCTGGACACGCGGCGACGATCCCCCTGGCCGGACTGTGGGTCGGCAAGGGTAGAATCGCTGCATGTCAGAACCGCGGGTACGACGGATTGAAGCGCGGCCGGCGACGCCGGAGGTCGAAGAATACCGAGCCCTGTCGAGCGTGGCGATGACGCCCGTTCCCGACAGCCCCGAGCAGGCCGCGCGCGAGCTGGTGCGGCTGTGTCGCTTTCGCGGTCGCCCGGCGCTCTTGCGCAGCAACCTGCGCTTTGGTCGCGGGCTTTTGCTCATCCGCGTTGCTGATCTCGACGGCGATGGCCAGAACGAGATGCTGGTGGTCGACGCCGACCACAACGTGCATACGCCGCGTCGCTTTCGCGATCCCAACGAAGTCGACGGCCCCGCCACGTGGCTGATCGGCAGCCATCGCTTTCGCGGCAAGCCGCTTGGGGTCTCGTTCGCAACGTTTGGCGTGTTCAACCGCAAGGAAGCCATCGTCACCTCGCTGGAAGAACACGCCGACGGCAGCGTGTATCGCGAGCTGAAGCTGACCTGCGATGGGCAGAACTGGGACGTCGCCGAGCTTGAGCACCGCAACACCGCTCGCGCCGCGGGCATCGGCAGCATGTCCGGGGGCGAGATCCGCCTGATCGGCGACAGCAGCGAGCCCGGTCGCGTGCCCGTACTGCGCGCTCGGCCCGAAGATGGCCGACTGTGGGTCGAGATCCTCGACGATCGTCAGCTACGTCGACCGTATGAAGGACGCGATGGCCGCGGCCTGACGTTTCTGCCGGGCGAGGTCGCCGATCTCGTGCTGTGTGAAGACGAGCTGGTGGTTGCGTACACGCGCGGCGGCCTGCAGCGCATCGATCGCGAAGGCAAGCTACGCGATCTGCTGTTCCCCGAGTGGCGCTTCGTCTGCTTGGCGCATGCCTCGGCGCGCAAGCTGGGCTCGCAGAGTCCGCTGCCGGGAAGCGGCCTGCTGCTGGGCGGCACAAGGTTTGGCTATGTGTTCGCCATGGACACGCTGCACGGCAGCGTGCTGTGGCGCATGGATGCCGGTTTTCTGTTTTCGTCGATGACCTTGGCCGATGCCGAAAACACCGGTCGTGTCGACTTGGTGCTGGGTGGCATCGACGGCAGCATGCGCGTGTATGAGCTGACCGATCTGCCCCTTATCGATCAGCGCTGCCGCAAGCTGTACAGCGCGCTGGGTACAAGTGCCGTCGATCGCTTGGTGGGGATGGCGCCGGCCATGCACGAAGCACACGCAGCGGTGCAGCTGTACCTCTTGTCGCGCGTGCTCGAAAGCGGCGGACCGGCGGGCCAAGCGGTCGTCGATCTGGTGCGCTGGTTCACGCCGGGGCAGCCAGGCTGGCATCAGCTGCCCGAGCGGGCGCAGCGCGAAGCCGTCGTGACGCTTGAACACTTCCTGCTTCTGCACTTGCCACAGCTTGCCCGCGATGAGATCCGCGCGACGCGCACGGGGCCGCTGCCGCTGCTTTCGCTCAAGCAGATGCACAACACACTGCACGCCGAAAATCACCACCTGGGCGATCAGGAAACCCGGCTGCTTCTGGCCCGCACGGTCCTGGCCGAGCTGGTCGAGATCTATCTGGGGGCACCGCGTCTGGTGCGGCATCAGATCGATCGCATCTCGCGCCGCTTGCTTGAGCAGTACTGGCTGCATGCGCAGGGCACTGGCGTCGACGAAGCGGCGACGGGCGACTCGCCACCGCCCGAGCTTAAGCGCTTGCTTTCGGTGCGCAGCCTGCGGGCCCGCGAGTACGCCCAGACCCTGCGCTTTGAAGCCGAGCAGCGCCTGCGCCACATGGCCGAGCGCGCCGATCGCGGCGAGCCCAACAGCGCATCAGTACACGAAGAACACGACGCCGTTGTGCTGCGCGTGCTGCGCGCGATCGGCCTGATGGAAGAGCTGCGCAGCGATCGCTTTTCCGTCGAGACCGAGCGGCTGGACTTTGCATCGACGGCCATCGATCCGCTGCCAGGGCCGCTGGCTGGCGCGCTGCAGCAGACCGGGCCCGCATCGGCCAGTGCCGCGACGGCGTGGCCCCGTGGCTGCTGGGTGGTTGGCGTCGATCGCACCGGCACCTTGCGCGTCGAGCCCCTGGATGGCGCGGCGGCCCGCGAGGTCGAAAGCGGTCTCGGCGAAGCACCGTCCAGCAGCAGCCATCCGCAAAGCAGCAGCCCGGATGCCTCGCAGCCTCTGCAGCCGTCCCAGCGCAGCCCCCGCAGCGAGCCTTGGCCATGGCAGCAGCGACGGGCAGGCCCTGCGGTCCGTCTGCCCAGCCGCGGCAGCGTTCGCTTTGTTGAAGTGCGTCGCCTGTGGCAGCAGGGCGGCGTGATCTCGCCCGCCGTGATCGTCGGGGTCGATGAAGGCAACGACACCCGTGTCTGCTTTTATGTGGAGCGACCCGACGGCGGCATCGAGCTTCGCACCGAGGCGCGCTGCGGTGGACCGGGCGCAGAGCCGATCGGCTATGAGGTCGATCCCAGCGGTCGCGAGGCCTTGGTCTTGCGTGTGCCACCGACCAGCGAGCGCGGCCGAACCCTGGTGCTGTCAGTGGAAGTCGTCGACGGGCAAGTGCGGGCGCAGGCGCTGCCCAACGAGCTGCTTTCGGTGAGTGCCAACGCGAGCGGCTCGCTGCACGTCACGACATCGCGGATCACGCTGCGCAAGCCGGGTCGTGCGGCGGTCTCGGCTCCGGCACCCGTCGGTGCCTGCAGTGGCGCGCTCAACGAAAGCGGCGACCTTCTGGCGGTCGGGACGACGACGGGACAAGTGCAGCTGTTCACCATCGACGGCGAGTCGCTGCGCTTGGTGGCCCAGCATCTGTTTAGCAAGGGCATCTCGACCCTGTGCTTTTTGCCCGAGGGTGTGTTCGGTTCCGCGGCCCTGGCCATCGGCACCGAAGACGAGCAGATCCACATCATCGCCATCGATTACCTGCATGACGGGCAAGAGCTTGTGCGCCTGGCCGTAGGTGGAACTCCGCAAAGATTGTTATGTAGACCCTTAGTCAACGAGGCGGGTACGAGCGATGGCTATCGCCTGCTGATCCTTTTGCAGGGCGGTGTCCTGGCGAGCTGGGAAGCGCATCCGCAGGATGGTCACCGCGAGCTGATCGAGCGCCTGCTGGACTTGGGATCGCGCGCCGCGGGATCGCGAGCCAACGTCCTGCGCGCCGCCCTGCGAGGCTATGGTCCGCACATCCGCGCCGTCGCTGTGCGCGAGCTTCTGCAGAGCGCACGCGAAGGACGCATCGCCGGATCGATCTTGACCTCGGGCATGACCTCGGGGGCAGGTGGCGCGGCGGCGGGCGCTGGCAGCGCGCCGAGCCTTGCGGCAGCTTCCAATGCGCTGGCCAAGAGCGCGACAAGCGGCCCGCGACCTCCGGGGCCGCCACCGGCTCGCACGTCGACGCCGCCGTCGGTGCCCAAAGCGCTGTCGGCTGGGCTGGGTCCGGCTGCAGGCAGCGCTCCTGGCCCCGTCGCCCGCACCGCGCTTGAGCGCGGCACGCCCGCGGTTTCCAGCGTGCTGCACATCTGCCGCTTGATGTGTCAGCCGGATCCTTCGCTCGACTCCTGGCTCAGCGGTGGCACGCGCCCGGCCCTGACGCCTCCCGGCGGGCTGCCCGCGTCGTCGCCGGGCACGCGCAACGAGCTACATGATCTGTCGACCTGGCCGCTGCCGCGCCCACCGCGTCACCGCTTGGTCATCGTGCAGATGTTGGAAGCGCTGGTGCCCATCGCTCTTTCCGGCTCGGGCAGCGGCGCCGATCAGCAGCAGGCCCGCTTGGCGCGCGAGCTGTGCGCCCGCTTGGTCCAGCTCTGCGAAGAGCCGCTTTCGATCCGCGGCGATCTTCTGCAGATCGTCGAGCGCAACATCCGTCCCGAGCACATCGACGATCTGTTCGGCTGGCTGCCTTCGCTGATCTTGCAGGACTCGCGCTCGGCCGCGTGGCCGTTTGCCACCGATGCGGCGGCCGCGCTGTTCTTGCGACACCTGCAGCGGCTCGATCGCGCCAAGATCTTCGACCTGAACGAGCCGCTGTTTTTCAAGAACATGGTGGCGGTTCTGGAAGCGGTCTCACCGACGCAGCCGAGCCGCTTCTTGCTGACCAATATCGCGCTGCTTTTGCGGTCGGCGCTGTCCTGGGAACGACCGTATCTGGCCGGCGACTTGGCCCGCACGCGCTTGTATCTGCCACACGCCGTCATCGAAGCGATGTGTCAGACCGAGATCCTGCCCGACCCGGACTCGCGGGCTTTTCTTTTGGGCTTGTCGCGACGCTGGGGTCCGCGCCTGCCCACCGTCGGATCGGAAGATCTGGAAGACGCGCTGGGCGATGCCGGAAGCGGCAGCGAAAGCGAGCTGTATTGGCGCTTTGAAGCCGCCGTCGACAACGGCTTTGACCAGATGTATTACGAGCGCCTCGGGGATGAGCTATCGCGCAGCGGCTTGGGGGTCACAGCCGACGGAGTGTCGCCCGATGCCTGGGCCTTGGCCGACATCGTGCGCGGCATCCAGCGGCTGTTTGATGTGTCGAACTTGGCCGAGCTTCTGGCATCGCTGCAGCCGTTGGCGATCGACAAAGCGCTGGGCCCGCTGCGGGCACAGCGCAGCCTGTCCGGCCAGCACTTGTCGTATCGCTATCGCGATGTCGCCTGGGGCTTCTTCGACGAAGCAGCGTACAGCACTGAGCAGTCCTTTTTGGTACACGCGCTGCAAGATGTCGATCGCAAGACCAACAAAGCGCAGATTGCGCACAGCCTGGAAGAGGTCGCTGCAAACCTAGAACAGCGACGGAGCGCTCTGCGTCAGAAGCTGCTTGAACAGCTGACCTCGGGCCCGGCGCTGTCGCATCCGGGAGCCTTCATTGCCCGCATGCTGGCGGTGCGCTCGACCGCGACCGTGGTCGCCGTGCTGTCGATGTGGTGGCAGGTCCTTTTGGAGGAAGCGACGCGCCTTCGCACCGAGCCCGATTTTGAAGTGCGCTTGGTGTCGGATCTTGGGGTCTCGGAAGGTCGACGCGTGCATCGCCATGCGGTGATCTTGGCCTCGGATGCGGCGCGCACCGCGCACGGCGTCATCTTGTCGGTGCGAACCACCGATCCCAAAGAGGTCCGCGCCAGGGCCCTGGAAAACGAGCCGCTGGATCTAGAGCCAGGACAAGAGCTGGGCCTGGTGGTCGACAGCCCGGCCGGCATCGCCGCTGAAGGCCTGCGCTATCGCGTCGAGGTCGAGCTGATCCACGACGGGGACAAGCGCACGGTCCGCCTGGTCGAAGGGCAGTTTCGTCGCGAGCAAAGACAGACGGCGCGGGCTCTGTTCGACAGCTTTTCCGAGCGCTTGCCGACGCTGTTTCAGGCTCGTCGCGATCAGCTGCTAGAGCTTCTGAAGCCGACCTCGGCCGCCGTCGCGGTGGTCACGGCGTTTCCGGCGCATGCCTATGAGCTGTTTGCCGAAGCCATTTCGCTGGACTGGCCTGAGCGCCCCGTCGATACGCTTGAGCAGTGGCGCATGGTCAACGTCGCAGCCCGAGCGGTCACGCCGGGATCGGGCGGCGGGCAGTCTGGTCCGGTGCTGGCGCGAGCGACAAATCCGTCGCTGCGCGACTTGATTCAGCAGATCGCGCTGCGCTTGGGCAACGTACTCAACTTGCCGAGCGCCGAGCGCCTGGACACCAGCGAAGCGCTGTTGCGCGCGATCGCAGAATCGCCCGTCGCAGCCGCCAGCGCTCGCGGCCTGATCCTCTTGGGCTTGCCAGAGCTCGCTGAGCGGGCCCGCTTGGATGAAGCCGATGGGCGGCAGCTCTTGCAGCTTGGGGCACGCATCTGCTTGGCGTATCGCGGTCGCTCGCTGGTGTTGCTGTCACCGCAGGCCGCTGCGCTGTCGCTGATGATGCCGCCTGCGCCGGGCGCGATGGTCGGGCTAGGGCAGGCTGGCGCGTCGCTGGCCGAGAGCAGTGGTGTGCGGCACTTCGAGCTTCTCGATCTGGATCACGTTGCCGACCCGTACAGCATGCATCGCACCGACGATCGCATGCGCAGCGAACTAGAACAGTCACTGAGCTATCAGCTGCAGGCGCGGGAAGAAAAGTCGCTGTCCCCCAGCTCGTCGGCACCGCCCGGAGCGAGCGCGCTGCCGATCACTGCGGCGCAGACCTCGATGCGCACGCTGATCGACTCGGCGGGAACCGACCTGCGCTTGATCGCCGAGTGTCTGCCGGTCGTCGAGCAAGCTCTGCGCGAGCGGTCGCGGGCGCCGCTTTCACCCAGCGCCTTTGAGACGCGCGTCGGCACCTATCTGCAGCCCGTGTGGAGCGCGCTGCCGCTGCCGCACAAGCTGTACCTGGCAGCCCTGTGCAGCGACGCCGTGGACTTGGATGTCAGCGATCTGCGGCCGGGCATGGTGGTCGACTCGCCCGTGTATTCGATCTCGGGCAAGGACCGCTTGCCGACAAGCAAGATCATCGCCGCTGCGGGTCTGCGCTTGGATCAGCGCACCATCGACGACTTGAGCAAGGTGATGTGGCTCAAGAAAGTTCGCGTGCGCGGCAGCGTTCACGAGACGCGCAGCGTGCTGTGGACGTATCTCAAGCAGCCGCGTCCGCGCGTGCGCAGCCGGGCCGGAGACGAGACCGCCCGCAGCGCGGATCGCTGGCTGGAGCCGACGGTAAACGACCTGCGTCGCCTGGGCTTGGTGCGCACGCTGCGCCTGGGGGGGGACAAAGCGTTTAATGCCCTGACCAGCTCGGCCGTGCGCGAATGGCTGCGCAGCTTGCTCGGTGTCACCGACGGAGAAACCGGCCTACCCAACACCATCGACGGCCGCAACTTGGTGCGCCAGCTGCCGCTGTGGGATGCCGCTGCGGTTGATCGCGCACTTGGCGGCAATTCGGCACAGCTACGCGCGGTGCTGGGCTGGAATCGACCCGGTGTGCAGGGTCTGCAGAACCGCTGGCAGGACTTCTTGGATCTATCGCGCGCCTGCCGCAAGTGGATGGACGCGCAGGACGAGCATCGCTTCGTCGAAGCCTTGGCGCGTTACTTCCGCTTGGATCTGGTCGACGGCACGCAAGTGGACGAGGTGCCGCACAGCGCGATTCCGATGCGCAGCGTGCAGATTCGCTTTCGCGAGAAACGCCAGCTGCCCTGGCTGAAGCGCGTGGTGTTGTACCTGCCGGCTTCGCAGCCCGAGCGCTCGACGCTGGAACAAGTGCAGATCGATCTGCGGGCGCGCCTGCCGATGCTCAGCTCGGGAAGCTCAGGTCCCAGCTTGATGCCGCGATCCGAGCCGAGCTACAGCGGTCTTAGCGGGGGCGATGGCACGATCAGCGATACGTCGCTGTCCGCCATCGTCGTCGTGCCCGAGCTGTCCGCCGAAGTCCTGGGGTGGAGCCGAAACCTGTTCCACGTCGCGGCCATTGACGTCGCCGACCTGCAGCACGCGGCGCTTCACGATCATCCCGTCGAGGAGCTCATCCGTCGCTTGGCCGCAGCCGCCAGCTATGCCGCGCTGTCGCCATTCCGCAGCAAGATGGGCTTGGCCAACCAAGAGCTGATCGAAGAGATGTTCTATGGCCGACGGGCGCTGCTGGAAGAGATCCGCGGGCAGCGGCAGGAGAACTTCCTCATCGTCGGGCCGCGCAAGATCGGCAAGACCTCGCTCTTGCAGCGCGTGCGCTTTGAGCTAGAACGCCAGGGCTATCGCGTCATCCCGCGCGGCATGGACTACACGACGTCTCCGTCGAGCCGCGAGCTGCTCAAAGCGATGATCAGCGAGCTGTGGGAGGACATCGACCCCGCCCGCGCCGCGGCGGGCTTTGCGCTGGGCGAGGCGCTGCCGCCCCTGCGCTCGGTCGTCGATCAGTGGGCCTATCGCCACCCGGATCGCAGCATCGCCATCGTGCTCGATGAGATCGACACCATCCTGCGCACCGAGCGCCGCGCCTATCTGCTTGGCGAGTGGCGCGAGGCGTGGACGCTGGGGCAAGCGCTGGCCACGCTGCTGCCGATCTCGGCGCCGACCTGCAGTGAAGATCAGCTGACGACGTTGGCAAAGTCCCTGCGCCAAGTGGGCTGGTCGCCCGACGTCATCGACGGCATCCTCGAAGGCATCCGCACGCCCGCCGAAGAGCGTCGGCAGTCGCCGCTGCTGGAAGAGCTGCGCAGTGTCGCGGCGCTGCTTCTGCAAGGGGGCGCGGTCTGTCGCGTCATCTTGGCGGGTCACGCCGAGATGGTCGAAGCGCGCTGGGACTTGTTTGGTCCACTGCTCAACTTCGCCAAGCTGCGCATGCTGGGCCCGCTCGACGAATCAAGTGCCGAACGCATGGTGCGCGAGCCGTTTGCGCGCTTGGGTCTGCGCTTTGAATCTGCGACGGCGGAACAGCTACTTTTGGACAAGACGTTTCGCGTGCCGGCGTGGATCCAGCACTGTGGCGCCTTGATCATCCAAAGCATCGACGAGCGTCTGCGCGTGTCGCGTCGCGAAGAGCAGAAGATCACCGAGCGCGATGTCAGCGCCGCGCTTGAGAAAGTCCACGCCGAAGAGCGTGCTGCGCTGCAGAGCGAAAACGGCATGTACATGCTCGGCCCCGAGTGCAGCTTTGTGCTGCTGTCGCTGGTCGACGAGCCGTGGTTCACCATCGACGGAGCCATCGACTTTCTGCACGTCTTCTTCCAGACCTTGGATCCGGCTGACCGACGCAAGATCACCAGCCATGAAGAGGACTACTTCGCTGCATTTTCGCACGAGCCGGTGCGGCGCATCGTGCGCGATCTGACGAACACGTTCTATCTGTTCTCAGACGAGGCGGAATACCTGACGACGGAAGGCCGGGTATCGTCGAGTGCGCCCAGCCTGATGCCGATCAGCTTGGATGCGCTGGCCGCTGGCGTGCCGGGTGATCCCAACCGCGATCGCTTGCGCAAAAGCTACAAGGTCAACCGCAGCATGGTGTCGACGGTGTTCCACGACGAGCTCGCGCTGTCTAAGCGCATCGAGCTAGCGCGGCGTGCCATGGGACTTTGGCGCGAACGCCGCGGCGTCTGGGGCCGCAGCGCCGGCAAATAGATCCGTCGATCTGCCCCCGCTTCCAACCCAATCAAATCGCTGCGTGGTGTGTCCGGCGCGAGCTACGGCTGCGACAGCTTGCGACCTTCGGGGTTGAAGATGTTCGGGCTTAGCAGTCCCAGCTTGGTGGCGCGATATTGCAGCGTCGTGCCCACGACTCCCAGGCCGTACACCACGCTGCGCTGGAAGTTGATCGACGATGAATCGGCCTCGTAGCGCGTCGGGCACGAGATCTCGCCGATGCGATACCCGAAATAGATGCACTGAGCCAGCATCTGCGCATCGAACACGAAGTCATCGCTGTTTTCTTCCAGCGGCAGCGTGCGCAGAACGTCGGCGGAAAACGCGCGATAGCCCGTGTGGTACTCAGAGAGCTTGGCGCCCGTGATCACGTTCTCAAAGGCCGTCAGCGCGCGGTTGGCAATGTACTTGTAGATCGGCATTCCGCCCGAGAGCGCGCCACCCGACAAGATGCGCGAACCCAGGACCACGTCGAACTGCCCCACCGCGATCAGCGATGCCATCGCAGTAAGCAGCTTGGGCGTGTACTGGTAGTCGGGGTGCAACATCACAACGACTTCAGCCCCGGTGCGCAGCGCTTCGGTGTAACAGGTCTTTTGGTTGCCGCCATAGCCGCGGTTCTTTTCGTGAACCAGTGTGCGCAGACCCAGCTCGCGCGCCACCTGTGCGGTGTTGTCTTTGCTGCAGTCGTCGACCAGGATGATGTCATCGACCACCGTGCGGTCGATCTCGGCCAGTGTGCGGTGCAGCGTGGCGGCCGCGTTGTACGCCGGCATGACCACGGTGATCTTCTTGCCGTTCAGCATGGCGGGCTACTTTGCAGAGCTTGTCCGCCGCTGTCAAACCTCGTATCCGCAGTGCTGTGGACCCGCCGCAGAGCTGCGACTGTTCGTCTGCCACAGGCCCCAAAATCGAGCCGATCTGCGGCATGCTGAACGCCTCATGTCGAATCCACCGCGTCCGCTTCATACACCCCTGTCCGCGATCCACGTCCGCGGTGAGATCCCGCACAATGCCCAGGATGCTGCGTCGGTGCGCTTGGTACAGCGGGCTGCCTTTCCAACAGAGGCCGAGGCACGACTGCTGGATGCGCTGCAGCGGATCGGCGCCTATGACCCGGCGTGGTCGCTGATCGCCGAAGGGGTCGACACCGCCGATGAAGGCGCCGTGCCAGCGAGTGCGCCCACGATCGTGGGGCACTGCTTGCTCACCGCGGCGACGCTGGTGCGCTCCGATGGATCGACGCTTGGCGGGCGCATCATGGCACTCGGCCCGATCGCAGTGCTGCCAGCTTGGCAGCGGCGGGGCGTTGGCTCGGCCCTGATGCGCGCGGCCCTTGCCAAGGCCGAGGCAGCCGGCCTGTCCGCCGTCGTGTTGCTCGGGCACAAAGAGTACTACCCGCGCTTTGGCTTTCAGCCGGCGCGAGCCCAAGGTCTGCATCCGCCTGCTGCCTGGCCCGATGCAGCCTGGATGGCTGTTCGCTTGTCGGCTTGGACGCCGGATGAGACGGGCACGGTTCATTACGCGCCGCCCTTTATGACCATGGGCGACGAGGCGCACTGACGCATCACGCCGCGGACACCCAGGCTGAATCGCTGTCCGCGCGGTTCGCACGAGGCACTCATCGCGTGCGCGGTGCCGCGCTATAGTCCGCTCATGACGGCGCTGGGCAGCCAAGGATCCATCGGATGCGCCGCGCCAAGACCGGCGCTGTTCACCGCGTATCCACGGCTTGCTGCGCACATCGCGCATCTGCCACTGGGCGATTTTCCGACGGCGATCGAGCGCATTCCCGGCCTCTTGCCGGGCGGCTGCGAGCTATGGGTCAAGCGCGAGGATCGAGCCGGCCTGCGCTATGGCGGCAACAAAGTGCGCAAGCTGGAGTTCCTGTTGGCCGACGCCAAGCGGCGAGGCGCAGGCAGCCTGATTACCATCGGCGGCCTGGGGTCAAATCATGTGCTCGCGACGGCCATCTATGGCGCCGGGCAGGGACTTTCGGTCGACGCCGTGTTGTTTCCGCAGCCCATCGCAGACCCCGGCCGAGCACACATTCGGCAGAACCTGTTGGCCGGTCTGGCAGCGGGCCTGCGCCCGCATGTCTGTCGCTCGTATGCCGCGCTTTCGTGGACGCTTCCGACGACGTATCTGCGACTCTGGCGCTCTGCGAAGGCGCAAGCCAGCGCGCTTACGTATGTAAGCGGAGGGGGCTCTAATGCCATAGGGACTCTTGGCTGGTGGTCTGGCGGGCTTGAGATCACGCAGCAAATCGAGCGCGGCGAGGCGCCACGCTTCGATGCCATCTATCTGGCCTTGGGCTCGGGCGGCACGACGGCAGGCCTGCTTTTGGGCTTGGGTGGGCTTGTGCCCGTCTGTTCCGAGATCGTTGCGGTGCGCGTCGTGCCCTGGCCGCTTTCGACGCACGCCGCGGTGCAGCGCTTGGCCGGCGCGGCGCTTCAGCACGTCGGCGCGGCGCTGGATGTGCGCTTTTCGTTGGCCGCTTTTCCCCGGCTGCGCATCGAATCGCGCTTCTTGGGACGAGGCTATGGCCACAGCACGCCCGAGGCGCAGCACGCCCTCTCGCGTGCCGCCGATTTGGGTCTGCGCTTGGATCCGACGTATACGGCCAAGGCCTTTTCTGCGCTGTGGGCAGATGACCAAGCGGGTCGCCTGCGGGGCAAGCGCGTGCTGTTCCTGCACACGTACAGCAGCCAGCCGCTAGCGGTCGCTGGGGATGCGGCGCTGGGTCTCCGGTCTCTGCCGGCATGGCTTGCGGCAGCGCTCGATCGCGGATAGCGCGGCTCAGGGCGGGCGGTGCCTCGGCAAGCGATGCGAGCCGCGGGTCTCGTCGCGCAGGCTGAGACGGGTGCCCAGCGTGGCACTTGACGCGGTGGGCCGTTCCTGCGGACCATGAAGAGATGGGCAGATTGGGCGCTCGACTTCTCGTGCTGGGCTGGTCGCGGCTCGCGTTGGCTGCAGTTTCCTTGGGGCTCTCGGTCGCGGCCGTGGGCTGTGCTCCGGACAATCGACTGGGGCCGAGCCTGGGGCAGGCGCTCGTCGATGGGCCGATTCGCGCGTACGCCAGCGAGCAAGCCCTGCTGATCGCGCGGGCCTCGCTGCCAGTGGCTGCATCCACGCAAATGAGCATGGGAGCCCCCCGCGATTTGGCAGCGGCGCGGACTGGCTGGCGCTCAGTGCGCTTGGCCTACGATCGCGGAGCGGCGTTCTTCTTTGTCGCGACGCCCGCGCTCAATCAAGCGCTCGATGGGCGCTTCGACGATCCGCTGGCCACGACCGGGCTGCGCCAGCTAGAGCCCGCGCTGTTTTCGAGCGCCGCCCTAGATGCCGCTCGCATCGAGAGCCTCGGCCAGGCGCTCGCCACGTCGGCGGTCGCACTGTCGAACGCGACGCCGGATCCAGCCAACGCCGTTACGCTGTCGGCACTGCTTGGCAGCCTGTCTGCACAGGCCGCAGTGGTCGCGACCAAGCTCGATGGCTCAGACAGCCCCTACGCCGGAGCTTCGCATCTCTCGATCGAGCACAACCTGGTGGGCTTGCAGGCCATGTATCAAGCGCTGGCCCCCGCCGTCGAGAGAGCCGATCCCGTCTTGCATCAGCGAGCGACAGCCTTGCTGGCTGCGCTGCTGGCGCAGGTACAAGGTCTGCCCAGCGTCGATGCAGTGCGCAACAAAGTCGCGTTTCTGCGGGACTGTGGCGAGCTCAGCGCGGCGTTTTTGGCGATGGGTACCGCGCTTGGCCTTTCGGTCTCTGCGCCCGTTGATGTCACGTGACAGCGACGGAACCTCGCCCCCTAATCCTCTTACCGGTCCACTTCGTGAGCCTGCCATGTCACAGCCAATCTGTCGGTCGCTGGCGTCTTTCTGCGCTGCCTGCTTGCTGACGGTCATCGCACCGCCTGCGCAAGCCCAAAGCCCACCTGGGCCGGTGATCGTCCTTGCGCCTGAGCAAGAAAACCCGTCTGCCGCAACGTCGACCGTCGCTGTTCCGCCGCCGAATACCGCAGCGGCACCTGCGGCACCGGCATCGACCTTGGACGAAGAGGTGCCGATTCAGTCGCCGATCGTCTTGTCCGATCAGCCGCCTGCCGCCGTGAAAAAGAGCGGCATCTTGGCCCTGCCTCGCCAGAGCCAGATCGACGTCGCGCTGGATCCGCGAACCAACAAGCTGCGCGGGGCTGCCGTCGGTGGCTATGGCGAAGCGGTGGTGAATGCGCCGTTTGGACCGGGGGCGGGGCCGGCGATCGCCGACCTGCGTCGCACCATCTTGTACTTCGGCTTCAACTTCACCGACCGCATCCGGTTCTTTTCCGAGATCGAGTTTGAACACGCGCTGACCACGTCGGGCAAGCAGGGCGAGGTCGCCGTCGAGCAAGCGCTGCTCGACTTCATGATCGTGCGCTGGCTAAACCTGCGCGCCGGCATGAGCTTGGTGCCGCTTAGCTTGGTGAACCTGTATCACGAGCCGTCGACGTTTAATGGCGTCGAGCGCCCCGATGCCGACCTGTTCATCATCCCCAGCACATGGAAGCAGCTGGTCGCTGGGCTGTTCGGTGCGGTGGGGCCGCTGCGCTATCAGGTGTATGTGACGCCCGGTCTGCGCGCCGAGGACTTTCGGGCCGATGTCGGCATTCGCCTGGGCGTACAAGACAACTTGGTGCGCACGCGGGACTGGGGGCTCACCGGACGCGTCGACTATGCCCCGCTTCTGGGGTTGAACCTGGGCCTGGGCGGCTTCTTTACACACGCCGGGCAGGGCGATCCCAACCTGGGCAATGTGCCCGTCGGTGTCGTTGCGCTCGATGTGAAGTTTTCGCGCTGGGGTCTTTCGCTGCGCGGGCAGGCTTCGTACATCCACATCGGCGATACGGATCGCTTGAACTATGCGCTGTCGCTGGCCCGGCCGCAGCAAGGGCCCGTCGCGCGTCAGCTGGCCGGCGGCTATGTCGAGCTGGGCTATGACGTCCTGCGTCCGTTCAAGCTGCACACGGGCTTTCAGCTTGTGGCCTTCGGTCGCTATGAGCGCAGCGATACCCAACTCGATGTGCCGCAGACGGGGCTATTGCTGTCGCGACAGCCGGGCAACGATCGCAGCGTGTGGACGCTGGGCCTGACCTTCCGTCCGATCTTCGAGATCGCCGTCAAGCTTGACTATCAGCACCGCCATACTGAGGTCGCAGGCAGTGCGACAAATCAGATCAATGCCGGCATCGCGTATCAGTTTTGAACGATCACATCCGCCGCTTGCCGTGGGCTGAAGCGGCCGAAGAAAGCCGACGGCCCAGCGTGCCCTGATTGTAAAATCGCGAAGATGGGCGAATTGCAAAGCAGCGAGCGGCGCTCTGCGCTGCGAGTCGTCGGTGGCATCCTTCTTTCGGCGCTGGGCTTGGCCTGGGCCATTCCCGCGGCTCTGTTTGCCACAAGTCCCGTGCGCAGGCGGCGCGGATCCACGAGCGACGCCAAGCAGCCTGGCAGCGAGGAAGACCGCGCGACCTCGGTCCCGATTGCGTCGCTGAGCGAGGTGCCCGATCTCGATCAAGGGGGCGAGCCGCTGCGCGCTGCGGTGGTGGCGAGCGGCCTGCGCGATGCATGGAATCGCCTCGATCAGACCAAGCTCGGCTCGGTGTTCGTCGGCAAGCGGGCGGGCGCCCTGACGGCCTTGTCCGCCACGTGTCCGCACGCGGGCTGCGGCATCGATTACGACGGAAGCCGGCGCCAGTTTGTCTGTCCATGTCACAACAGCGCATTTTCTATCGACGGACAGCGCATAAGCGGCCCGGCTCCACGCGATATGGATCGGCTGGATGTATCGGAAAAAGGCGGCACGGTCTTCTGTCAGTTCCAGCGCTTCCGCTTGGCCTTGAAGAACAAGGTGCCCGTCTGATGGCCGCCGTGAAGACGCCTGAATCGAACTCGGCGAGCGCGCCGGAATCAAAGTCGGCGAGCGCGCCGGAATCAAAGTCGGCGAGCGCACCCGAGTCGTCGCATGCGGCATCTGGTGACGCTGCCGAGGACTCAGATTCCGACGACGGCTGGCTGCAGCAGCGCACGGGGTATCGCGCACTTCTGCGCTCGCTGCTCGATCATCCAGTTTCTGGTGGGCCGCGCTTTGCGTATGTCTTTGGCTCGCTGCTTCTCATCGCGCTGTGCAACCAAGTGCTGACCGGCGCGCTGCTGATGGCCTTTTATGCCCCATCGGCAACCGATGCCTGGGCCTCGGTTGCGTATATCCAAGATCAGCTGTGGCTGGGGTGGCTCGTGCGCGGGCTGCACTCGTCGGGAGCCAGCCTGCTGATCATCGGGGTCGTGCTGCACATGGTGCAGGTCGCGATCTATGGCGCGTATCGTGCGCCGCGCGAAGTCAACTGGTGGACGGGCCTGCTGCTTGCGCTGCTGCTGTTTGGCTTTGCCCTGACGGGATACCTTCTGCCGTGGGATCAAAAAGGCTACTGGGCGACGCAGGTGGCGACGACGCTTTTGGGGGCGACGCCGCTTATTGGCTCGACGCTGCAGCAGCTTGTGCAGGGCGGCAAGGCCTACGGCAACTTGACGCTGACGCACTTCTATTCGCTGCACGTCTTTGTGCTGCCGGTGTGCCTGCTGGCCTTGGTCGTTTTGCATCTGGCGCTGTTTCGTCGGCACGGCGTGACCCCGCTTTGGCGGCGCGGCGCCGACGAGCTAGCGCGAACGACCGAGCCATTTTGGCCGCGGCAGGCCGTGTACGATCTGGCCGCCGGCACGCTGATGATCGCGGCGCTGTTCGTCTCGGTGGTGCGCACGCATGGCGTCGAGCTTGGCGCTCCCGCCGATCCGTCGGTTGCCTATGACGCACGGCCCGAGTGGTACTTCCTGCCATTATTTCAATTATTGAAGTATTTCCCCGGCTCGCTTGAGATCGTCGCGGCCTTGGGCGCACCGCTTGTGTTTCTGGGGGCGCTGAGTCTGATGCCATGGCTGGATCGAGGATCCGCCACGCTTGGGCCCGCGGGCCTGTCCGCTGCGCAGCGTGTGCGCTCGCTGGCAGTATTTGCGCTGTGCCTGGGCGGCGTCGCGCTGCTTTCGGGGCTGGCTCGACGGGACGATGCGCGCAACGCGAGCTTCCGGCGCCATCAGGCCGATGCCCATGCGCAGGCGGTGCGCGCTCGCACGCTGGCCCTGCAAGGTGTGCCGGTGGCTGGGGGCATCGCGGTCTATGAAAACGATCCGCTGGAACAGGGACGCAAGCTGTTTGCTGAGCACTGCGCCGGCTGTCATCGCCTCGATCGCATGGGCCCATCCGACGAGGATCAGAAGGGCCCGACCCTGAATCGGCTGTTTTCGCGTGGCTACATCGAGGCGTTTCTGCGCGCTCCCGACAGTCCGGCGTTTTACGGCAAGAGCCCACTGCGCGGCGGTATGAAGCCCGTCGAGCTCGTGGGTCCAGAGCTGACCGACTTGGTCGAATATGTGTACTCGCTCGCCGGCAGCAAAGACGTTGATGCGGCGAAGGTGGCGCGCGGCCAGGTCTTGTTTGAAGACAAGAACTGCGACCTGTGCCATGAGCGCGACGGCAAGACCGGTGGTCAAGGACCGAATCTGCTGGGCTATGGCAGCGAAGCGTGGCTGCGGGGCTTTCTGCTGGCTCCAGCGAGCATCACGTACTACGGCGATAAGAATGACATGCCCGCCTTTGGCAAGAAGCTCAGCGACGGAGAGATGTCGCGTCTGCTCATGTTCTTGCTGGCCCAGCGAGCCGCGAGCAATAGCGCGCACTAATGCAAAACTGCCACAGGCTCTGGGTACCAACGCGCCTCACGCTGGGCGGTGTTTTTGTTGGTGGCGTGGCCTAAGTGGTCGTGATCGCGTCGAGGCGCAAAGCGGCAGGCCGTGGCATGCAGGATGCTGAGGATTCATTCTGCGGAGCCGAACATGCTCTGCGGCAAGCGCGATGAGGCGCTTGCGCTCAAGAACCCGCTAGCTGGGAGAACCACCATGAACAAGTTGCTGCTTGGTCTGACCGCCGTGTTCGCGCTGTCCGTTGCCGCCCCCGCCTTCGCCGCCGAAGAGAAGAAGGACGACAAGGCCGAGAAGGCTGAGAAGCCCGCGAAGAAGGGCAAGAAGAAGGCCGAAAAGGAAGAGAAGTAGTCTCTACTTCTCGCTGGCTTTGTGATTGAAGCGCGCACGTCAGACCGCGCGCAGCAGCCCCGGCAGGCCCAGCCCGCCGGGGCTCATTTTTTTTTGGCGACGAAGCCACACGACGCATCACGTCTCGCCCGCGTTGAGTGCGTGTCAGCTCACGTGATACCCTGACACCGAGACACTCTCGCCATGAGCGACGGCCACATAGGTCCCTATCGCCTGCTGCGCAAGCTCAGCCAAGGTGGCATGGGTGTGGTCTATGAGTGCGTACATGAGGCCATCGAGCGGCGTGTCGCAATCAAGGTCCTAAACGCCGAGTACACGCGCAACACCGAGGCCGTCACCCGCTTCTTCAACGAAGCCCGCGCGGTGAACCGGATCGAGCACCCGGGGCTTGTGCAGATCTTTGACTATGGCCAGCTTGCCGACGGGACGGCCTACATCGTCATGGAGTTTCTCAAGGGCGAGACGATGGGGCGGCGGGCCCGCAAGCGCGACACGATGTCGCTGCACCGTCAGCTCGGCCTGATCCGGCAAGTGGCCGAGACGCTGCAAGCCGCCCATGAAAAAGGCATCGTGCATCGCGATCTCAAGCTGGACAACATCATGGTGGTCGCTGATCCGGCGATACCGGGAGGAGAGCGCACCAAGCTGCTCGATTTTGGCATCGCCAAGCTGCGCGAGCCGTCGCAGCGCTTGGCCGAGACGCGCGGCGATCTGCTGCTGGGTACGCCCGGCTATATGTCGCCGGAGCAGTGCCGCGGTGCAGCAGGTGTCGATGAGAAAAGCGATGTGTATTCGCTCGGTGTTGTGATGTTTCGCTTGCTCAGCGGGCGGATGCCATTCGTCGCCGCAGGGGCTGGCGAGATCATGGCGATGCACATCTATGAAGATCCGCCGCCGCTGTCGGGTCTTGCGCCCTGGGTTCCTGCGCCTCTTTCTGCGCTGGTGCATCGCCTGCTCTGCAAAGACAAGCAGCAGCGTCCGACGATGAAAGAGCTGGTGGGGCTGCTCGATGAGCTGCGGACGACGCTGCCCGATCTGCAGCCGCCCGATCGCGCCGGGGTGTCTACCAGCGAAGAGAATCCGGCGGTCTCGGCGAGCGGTGCGTCCGATCCAGGCGTCGATTCACCGTCGGTGATGCCGACCGCTGACAAAGAAGATGTACAACAGCCAGCGCGCCCCGATGGCACGCCGCAGGCAGGAACGCCGTCGACGCTGGCCGTTTCAGTTGGGCAGCAGCGCACTCCAGCGCCGCCAAGCCAGCGACGGTCTCTGCCGGTTGTGTTGCCGCTGGTTGCCGGCACACTGGCGGTGTTTGCGCTCTTGTGGGCCGGACGCGCGGCCTTGCTGCGACGAGAAGCGGCGCTGGAAACCAGCATCGCGACGCAGACCAGCGGGCAGCTTGCCGGGGCCGTGGACGCTTCCGCATCACGGCCCGCGCCGCAAGCACCGCGCATGGTGCGCTGGTCCGTGAATACAGAGCCAGCCGGAGCGACGGTCGTGCGGGTCAGCGATGGCTCGGTCTTGGGAGTAACGCCGTGGTACGGCGAGTTTGCCGCGGGAAACGGTGTCGAAGAGATCCGTCTGCGTCTGTCGGGCTATGTCGAGCGACTGATCCAGCTCGATCGCAGTCAGGACGCCGTGCGGCACGATGTACTCGACGCGGTCGCCAGCGCGGCGGCGGCTCAGCCGGTTGCGGTCGAGGAAAAAGAGAACCCGTCGCCCCCTCCTGCGAGCAAGCCTCGTCGGGATAGCACGCGCAAGAAGCCGCGTCATGTTGCGATCGAACTTGAAGACTAAGCGCCATGCGCTGTCGGCGCTGTGGGTCGCGGCTGCGATCTGCTGTGTCGTCGACACGGCGCAGGCGCGCAAGCCAGGGCCTGGCGAAGATGCGTGCTTGGCTGATGGGGTCTGCGTCGGCCTATATGAAGAAGCGCGTCGGCTGTCGAAGAGCGGCGACTATGCGACGGCTCTGGCCGCGTACCAAGGCGCGTATCATCGGCGACCTGTTCCCTGGCTTCTGATCAACATTGGGCGCACGCTGCACAAGCTGGGACGCTATGGCGAAGCACTTTCGCACTATCGTCGCTATCTCGCCGACGAGCCAAAGGGGCCAAGCGACCGGCTGCAGACCGTCCATGACTACATCGCGCAGGCGGAAAAGGCGCAGGCTGAGCCGTCGCCAGCCGAGAGCGCAAAGCCCGAGGAAGCGTCCGCTGCAGCACGCAGTGAGGCCACGTCACCAAGCACCACGGCACCTAACACACCGACGGAGAAGCCGCCTGCCGAGCCGGCTGCGGCAAGCAAGGGGGCGCCCGCGCCAGGGACTGCGCAAGCTGCGGTGAGGGACAAAGCAAACGAGCCGGTGCCCTCAGCACCGACAGACCAAGCTGCTGCTCATGCGGCGGGCACGGCGGTCGGCCATCCGTCGGCGAGTGCAGCGCCCACCCCAGAGGCTGTTCCTGCGGCCGGTCCGCTTCAGCCATCGTCCCAGAGCCCGCCTGCAAACCAAGGGGCGGCACCTGTTCTTGCGCCGCCGAGCGTGCGCGAGCCACAGCCTGACCAGGCCGCGCGCAGCGCTGATTCGGCCGGTGGGCTTGGGGCTACACGGCGGCCCGTGCCGGCGTATTTCTGGGCGGGAATCGCGACCGGAGGTGCGCTGATCGTGGGGGGCACAGCGACAGGGATTGCGGCCCTTTTGGAGGCTCGATCGCTGCAGGACACGCCCTATGCCGGCGTGGCCCCAAGCAGCCTGATCGATCAGCAGGCGCGTGTGCGGTCGCTGGCCCTTGCTTCAGATGTGCTGCTGGCGCTGGGCGGCGGCACCGTCGGCATCGTGAGTGTCGTGCTGCTGATCCAGCGCTACGGACGAGCCACAGCGAAGCGCTAAGCGCGGCTGCGAAAACGTCGCGACGACTGCGCTAGCGCGGACTGCCGGTGCCTTGTTGAAGCTCGATCCCGCGATTGCCGGGTATGCTGCGAAAGATCTCGGTGCTGCCTTTTTCATCGGGCCAGCGGACTTCGATTTCGTCGGGGGCGCAGCTTGCACCCAAGCCGAAGTGCAGCACGGTGTCATGCTGCAGGCCAAAGTGGCCATAGCCGCCCGAGACCTCTTGCACTTGGGCTGCTCCACCGGCTCGCACGGTCACGCGTGCGCCGATGCCCGCGACGTTGGCGCCGCCTTTTCCTGTGGGGCTGGCGCTGCCGCGCAGGCGAAGCTGCAGATAGTTCTGCTGCTGGCCCACATCGTTGCGATACACGCGCACCTCTTGGGTGGCGGGGCACTTCGGATCGCCGCCGCAGCGAAAAGTGCTAGTCGCGATGATCAGATCCAGATCGCCATCGCGATCGATGTCGACTGCCGCAAAGCCATGCGCGTGATAGTGGCGCACGCCGGAATCAGGCAGCGCAGTGAACGTGCCGTCGGGACCTTGGCGGAACAGCGTGCCCCACGTGTCGGGATAGTCCGAGGACGAAAGATAGATGTCCTTGCGCCCGTCGTTGTCGAAGTCAAAGAAACCAACTTCCATGTCGCCTTCGTTCCAGCTGGGCGTGGTCATCGGTCGCAGCAAGCCAGTCTGCGCGTTGGGCAGGCGCGTAAAGCGCAGACCGCTGCCGGCCGATAGCTCGTTGCGGATGAGCTGCGATGGATCGCTGGACTGCCCGATGTGCCAGTGGCGGATCTCGGCGTGCATTAGATCCATGTCGCCGTCGTTGTCGATGTCGCCGCAGGCCGTCGTAAAGGTATTGCCGCCGTTTCGCGCGGGCTGATCGTCGAAGCCCGGTGTCCAGGCATAGCGCGAGCAGTTGATGCGCGGCGGGGCGGTCTCGGGCGGACACATGCCCGGATGTTCTTTGCAGTAGCAAAGGTAGAACTGATTGTCGCTTTGGTAGCTGACGTTGTCGTCGGAGGCGACCGACGTCTTAAAGCCGATCTCGCGGAACGTGCCATCGCCTTGGTTGCGCCACAGCTCGTTCCAGCCGCGGCCATAGGCGCTGACCAGCACGTCAGGCCAGCCATCGCTGTCGATATCGCAGACGGTGGAGCCATACGCGGCGCGGCGATTTTCGCCTGCAAGGTATTTGCGTTCGTCGAGGCCAATGCCTGGGCGCAGCACGCCCGCCTTGGTGCTGACGTCAGCGAAGCGACCGCCGCCTAGCCCGCGATACAGGTAGTTGCCGGCGCCTTCGATGCTGTTGGGATCGGGGTCGTACCAAGTGCTCAGAAACAGATCGAGCACGCCGTCGCGATCGAAGTCGAGGAAGCTTAGGCCTGCACCGGGCAGGGCCTTGGCTTGCAGATCGCTCTCGGCGGCCAGCGTGAAGTGCGCTTGCCCGTCGTTGAGGAACACCTCGCCGCGATCGCGATCGGCCGGCGGCTTCGCCGTCCCGTCTTGGTACGCAGTCGAAAAAAGGTCGATGTCACCATCGTTGTCGACGTCGCCAAAGACCACGCCATGGCTCAGGCGACCGACGTCGGCGCCGTCTCGTCCGGCGCGCAGGCCGGATGCATCGGTGCGATCGACGAAGCGTCCGTGGTCGTTGATCAGCAGACGCCGCATGTAGTTCGGGGCCTTGTCGCGTACGTTGCCGCTGCCATGCACGATCAGATCGGGCCAGCCATCGCCGTTGAGATCGGCCGAGGCAACGCGAATCCCTGTGATGCCGCGCAGGCCGGAAAGCTCAGTGATGTCGGTGAACAGACGACCGGCTGGCAGCGGGGTACTTGCGCGGCAGCTTGGGTTGTTGCCGGGGCTGGTCGGCAGGTTCGGTCCCAGCGGCGCATGCGGGCCGACCTCGATGCAACTGGCGAGGCCAAGGCCCAGGCCCAGGCCCCACAGGCCAAGGCGACGGAGCGCTGCACAGGCCGTCCGTGCGGGCCGTGTCTGCGCAGGAATCGGTCGGGATGCGACGGGTGATTGCGGCATAGGGACCATCTTACAAAGTTCGTCGCACTGGCTGTGGCCGCGCAGCCGCGGGTCGGCAGTTCCCCCCCGGCCGACATTGGCGTAGCGTACACAGCGAGCGTGGCCGCGCCGCCCGGATTCACCGAGATCGCTGCGCCGACACGAGCACGTACAGACTGGAACCAACCACGAAAGAAGACTGCGATGCAGCCCATTCGCGCGGGTTTTCACGGAGTATTTACGGCGCTGGTGACGCCGATGCGGGCCCATGACAGCGACGAGAACATTGCGCTTTCCGGGGACGCTATACCACGGATCGATGAGCGTGCATTGGCGACGCTGGTCGAGCAGCAGATCCTGGGCGGCGTGTCGGGCTTGGTGGCCTGCGGCACAACGGGCGAAGCCGCGACCATGAGCCCCGCCGAGCAAGAGCGCGTCATTCGCATCGTTGTCGAGGCCGCCGCGGGTCGCGTTCCGGTGCTGGCCGGCATTGGCTCGCCATCGACCGCGCAGTCCGTCGAGCTAGGGCGGGCCGCGCTGCGGGTGGGCGTGCAGGGGCTCTTGGCCGTCACGCCGTACTACAACCGCCCACCGCAAGAGGGCTTGGTGCAGCACTTTTCAGCCATCGCCAAGCTGGGTGCGCCCATCATGCTGTACAACGTGCCGGCTCGTACGGGCTGCGATCTGTTGCCGGACACCGTCGCCCGTCTGTGCGATGTGCCGGAAGTCGTGTCGTTGAAGGAAGCCACCGGCAGCGTGCAGCGCACCGACGCCATCTTGCGCAAGGTGGGCGACCGCATCACCGTGCTTTCGGGGGAAGACGCGATCAACCATCCCCTGTACTGCGTGGGGGCTCGCGGCACCGTGTCCGTCGTCAGCAACGTCGCCCCGCGGCTTACAGCAGACATCCTAGCCGCGCATCAAGCAGGCAACGCCGCCTTGGCGCTGCAACTACACCGCCGCTTCGTTCCGTTGGCCGACGCGCTATTTAGTGAGCCGAACCCGATCCCGACCAAGGCGGCTCTCGCTATGATGTATGGCAGTTCCGTGTCGTCTGCATTGCGCCTGCCCCTGGTTCCGATGTCTGAGTCAGGGCAGGCCAAGCTGCGGGCCCTCTTGGTTCAGATGGAGCTGGTTTCATGAGCAGCGCACCTTCGGCAAGTAGCTTCGGCAAGGGCGAGGTCTCCGCCGTCTCGGGAGCCGCGGTTCGGGTTGGGGTCTACGGCGCTCTTGGCCGCATGGGACAGATGGTCGTGCGAGAGCTTCTTGATCCCGTCGATCCCATGGATATCTCGGCGGCGCTGGTGGCGGCCTTGGTGCCGACCAACAACGCACAGCTTGGGCGAGACATCGGCCCGCTTGTTGGCTTTGGTGCCGTCGGTGTGAGCGCAAGCTGTGATATCGCAAGTGCCATGCGCATCTGCCAGGTGATCATCGACTTTTCGACCCCTGCAGCGACGGCGATGTTGGCACCAGCAGCCGCGGCAGCCGGGGTGGCCTTGGTCATTGGTACCACCGGTCTGCATCAAGCCGCGCTGTCCGCGATTGCGGCTGCGTCCGAGCGCATTCCAGTCGTTCATTCGGCCAACATGTCGCCGGGGATCAATGTCCTCATCGGTCTTTTGCGCCGTGCTGCTGCCGTTCTGCCCGACTATGACGCCGAGATCGTCGAGATCCATCACCGCCACAAGCGCGATGCACCGTCGGGGACAGCCCTGCTTCTGGCAGATGCCATCGATTCCAGCCGCGGCCAGATCGGTGTGGCGCCATCCGCCATTCGCACCGGGCGCGAAGGCATCTTGGGCGCGCGACCCACGGGCGAAATCGGTGTCTTTTCCGTCCGCGGCGGCGATGTCGCGGGAGATCACACGGTCATGCTGCTGGGCAATGGCGAGCGCATCGAGCTTTCACACCGCGCAAGCTCGCGTGAGGTCTTTGCTCAAGGCGCGCTGCGCGCCGCGCGCTGGGTGGCCGGCAAGCCGCCGGGGCTCTATGACATGGAAGATGTGCTGGAACTGAAATAGCCAGCCGCTCGCCCGGCCCGTACCCCTCTGCGATCCACGCCCCTCGCGATCACTCCACCGCTTCCCCTCGCTTGTTTCGCGTCTGTGTCCGCGTCGTTTCGATCCGCAGCCTGTCTGCGGATTGGGAACCTACTTCGCGCTTGACTTCTCCTCGCGGGTAGAGAGGATAAGTGCTCACTTTTCTTCGGTGATGTTCGTTGGCCCGAACCGCTCACCGCGCCCGTCTCGACGGGCAATCCACCCACGTCTCCGCATTCAACAGGAGTCAAACCATGGCCAAGACCGTCTTTCGTACTGGGATCATTGGGAAGAAGCTGGGCATGACCCAGATCTTCTCGGCTGAAGGCAACCGCGTCGGTGTCACCGTCGTGCATGCCGGGAACTGCGTGGTGCTTTCCAAGTGTACGCCGGACAAGCACGGCTACGCCGCCATCCGCTTGGGCTATGGCGAAAAGCCGCTGCGTCTGTGCAACCGCGCCGAGACCGGCGTCGTCAGCAAGCAGAACATCAAGCCACCGCGCTGGGTCCGCGAGATTCGCCTGGATGCCAAGCAGCTCGATCAGTTCGAAGTGGGCGCTTCGGTGCCGCTGTCAAAGATCTTCAAGGCCGGCACCTATGTCGACGTCGTGGGCACCAGCAAAGGCAAGGGCTTTCAGGGCGTCATCAAGCGTCACCACATGGCCGCGTCGGTGAACAGCCACGGCTCGCACGAGTTCTTCCGCCACGGTGGCTCGATCGGCTGCCGCTTGACCCCCGGCCGCGTCCACAAGGGCAAGCGCATGACCGGTCATATGGGCGATGTCCGTCGCACGGTGCAGAACTTGGCGCTGATGGAGGTCCAGGACGAGTCGGGTCTGCTGCTGATCTACGGCTCGGTCCCCGGTGGCAAGAACGGCTATGTCACGGTGCGCAACGCCATCAAGCGCACGGGCCCGGTTCGCATGGGCGGTGACGTGGAAGAGACCAAGGCCAAAAAGGGCGCTGCCAAGAAGCCAGCAGCGGCCGCAGCCAAGAAGAAGTAACGGGTCTCCATGGGATCGGCGGGATCTCTTCGCGATCGTGCCGGTCGCCACGATCATTTCTACGAGCGGGCGCGCCGCGATCGCTTCGCGGCCCGCTCGGTCTACAAGCTCTTGGAGATCGACGAGAAGTACCACCTGTTTCCGCCCGGTCGCCACGGGCTGCGGGTCTTGGATCTGGGCTGTCGGCCGGGGTCCTGGCTGCAGTACGTGGACCGGCGGACGGGGGGAACCGCAAGCCTGGTCGGTCTCGATCGCGAGCCGCTCGGCGTTACCGTCCCGCACTGCCGCATTGTGATCGGCGACGTTTTTTCCATCGCGCCCGACGTGCTGCGCGGTGAGCTTGCCGCGTTCGACGTGGTGCTGTCGGACATGGGGCCGGATACCTCGGGCATCCGCCACATGGATCAGTCCCGCTCGGAAGCGCTGTTCGAACGAGCGCTAGAGCTGGCCGAGCAGCTTCTGGTTCCCGGTGGCCACTTTGTCGGCAAGCTGTTTCAAGGCCCTGATTTTCCCAAGCTGCTCAAGCGCTGCCGCGCCAGCTTTGCCGAGGCGCGCATCGTCAAGCCGCAGGGCTCGCGCAAGGACTCGATCGAGCAGTACATTGTGGCCCTGCGTCGTCAGATCGCGACGCCCGCGCTGCAGCCGGCACCGCTGTAACAGGCGCCACTGCCTCTGCAGAGCGGCGCTCTGTCGCGGTCGCTGCGTCGAGATCGCAAGGGATGGGGGGCGCAGAGCGCTTTGGCTATGCGGTGACGATGCGGCGGAGCTCGGCGAATTCTTCGCTGACTGCAAAGCGCAAGAGATCGTCGACTAGACGCTCGCTACCGCCGCCTTTGCGTCGCAGCATGGACATCGCGCTGCCGATGTCGCCCGTCAGGGCCAGGCCGGCGTGATGGCTGGCCAGCGTGATGAGCTCGCTGATGCCTTCAAAGTCGAGCGCTGCTGCCGAGCACTCCATGGCATGCGGCAACAGCTGGCCCTGCAGCTTGCTGGGAATGGCGCGCTTGATGCGCGAGGCCTCGTTGGCGATCTGCTTTTCGGCGTAGCCAATCGGCGTGTAGCTCGGCACATAGAGTCGCACCAGCGAGCCGATCACCAAGCCCAGATCGTAGGCGTTTAGGCTGAGCGGCAGGACGAGCTGGCTCTGCACGATCTTCAGCAGACCACCCAGCAAGAAGCGTCGCTCGGCTTCCGATGCGCCATCGATCAGCGAGTGGCTGAGGATCAGCGTCGGATGATCAAGGGCTTCGAGCGTGCAGAGCGGTCCCTTTTTCCCATCTTCGTCGGTGCGCTGGGCTGCAGTGATGTACACATCGAAGTCTTCGATGCCGAAGCCAGCGGCGATCTTGTTGGCCAGATCGCGCACGGGGTGTCCGCTGCGCGGCAGGCGCTCGCGCCGATCGACGCCCAGAGCAGCCAGCTTCTTGCTGTCGCCGGCATACAGCTTGTGCAACGGCTCGGCGAGCAGACGGAACAGGGCGCGGAAGCCGGGGGCGACACGTGCTGGGAACAGCACATCGTCGAGACTGCTATCAAGAAGGCCGTTCTTGGTGGGCTCTTTGCGCGGTGGCAGCTTGTCGAGCTGCGCCAGCACTTCGGGGGGCAGGGTGTGACCCAGCGTCTGCAGCACGCTTGCTGTTACTTGCGCCGAGTCGCTCTGCCCACGCCAGATGAAGATCTGCAGCAGGGCATTTAGCGCCGCGGCATCGCGTGGTCGCTCGCGCAGGATCGGCCGGAAGCGCGCCGCCGCGCGATCCAAGTGGATGCGCATCGACGACAGATCCGACTGACGAATATAGAACTTCGCCAGCTCGCCAATCGCCGGCAGGTGCATGGGGTCGGTGTCGACCGCCTGACGCAGCGCTTCCAGCGCGCCCCGCGTGTCTTTTTCCTGTTCGCTCAGCGCGGCGATGCGGTGGTAGTACGCGATGCGCTTGGCTTTGTCGTCGGTGTACTTGACCAGACGACGCAGGATGGGCAGCACGCCCTGCAGCTTCTGCTGCGCCAAGAACAGGTCGGCCACTTTGTTGAGGGCCAGCAGGTTCTGCGGCTGAAGCTGCAGCACGCGCGTGTAGTGGATGATGGCGCGCTGCGTGTCAGCCAAGTGTTCTTGGTACATATCGGCGAGCAAGAGATGCAGGGCGACAAGCTGGGATGGGCGCTGCTCGGACTGGCTGTAGCGCTCCAAGAGCTCGGCGGCCCGTGCCCACTCGCGATCGTCGGTGAGTAGCTTGCCCAAGGTGTACAGCGCTGCCGGATGGTCCGGGGTAGCAGCCACGGCAAGCTCTAGCTCGGCCCGCGCACGCTGGCGATCGGCGAGCGGTCCTAGCAAGAGCTGCGAGAGCTCAAGCCGCAGGCTGCTCTTCTGCGCGGGTGGATCGTTGCTGTTTTGCAGCCGCTCGCTCAGCAAGTCGGCCAAGGCCTTGGCGTTGCCAGGCCCTGACGGATCGTTGTTGTACGAAACGCGCAGGCGCTCGAACGCTTCGTCGCGATCGGGCAGAAGACGCAGGGCCGCCGAAAAGGCGCGTCGGGCTCGCGTCGTGTCTTTGAGCAGCTCTTGGCTGACAACGCCCGCCAGCATGTAGTGCAGGTAGCGCTCGTCTGCGTCGTGCAGGCCGCTGGCCAAGCCCTCGGCCGCATCGGCCACGGTGGCAAATTCCTGGTGCAGGATGGCGAAGTGTAGAAGTCCGCGCAGCGCCGGGATCAGATCCGGCATCAGCTTCAGCGCCGCACGGTAGCTATCCAGCACTTCTTCGCTGGGCTGCGAGGCTTGGATCTTCGCTTCGGCTGCGTGCAGATGGAACACGGCTGCCGAGCGGGCATCGCCGTGCTCATGCCCTGGAATATCACCCGTCGCTGCGAGCTGCTCAGCGGCGTTCTTGCACAGCGTCGCTGCTTGCAGCGCGTCTTTCTTGCTCAAGGCCGCTGCCAAAAGCGAGCGCAGCGCAGGTAGGCAGTGTCGATCGCGGTACAGAGCCAGTCGGAAGTCGTTCTCTAGCTCGTTTTCGAGCGTCGATGCATCGCCGTGCCCCTGGCGCACCAAGCGCTCGCGCAGACGGGCTCGATCGAGGTGGATCTGCACGCCATAGGCCGTGTCGGTTGCAGTCAGGCCCATCTGTTCGTACAGGTGAACTAGCTCGCCCCACTGCTGCGACGCGATGAAGTGACGTTCCAGCGCACGCATCGCGGCATGGTTGTTGGTATCAAAGGTGAGCACGTTGCGATAGGCGTTGATCAGCCCCTCGCTGTCGCTGCGCTGCATGGCTAGGCGCGCTTGGCGCTCGTATGCACCGACGCGCGTGTTCACATCGGTCGCTTCTTTCAGCTCGCGCGCCGTGAACGCATCCAGCTCGGCAAACAGGCTGGCGGCTTGATAGGCACGCACCAGGCATGCCTTGGCCACGGGATGACCGGGGCGACACTCCAGCGCGTGTGCAAAGCGCTCAGCAGCACGGGCAGGATGCCCCTGTGCTTCAAGCTGCTCGCCCAACAGAATCAACAGGGCATAGCGACGATCGGGATCTTGCTCAACCTGTAGCTCATGCTCCAGCGAGTCGACGGCGTGACCGGCTCGCCAGGCCGTGACGAACAGCGTGTCTTCCAAGCCGACCAGCGCCGCGTGTTCTTTGGCGAACGTGCGCAGGTGCTTGTACGTCATGAGCGCGCTGGCAGCGTCACGTGCCTCGAATTCTTGCGCGGCGCCCAAGCGCAGGGCCCACAGCATGGCTTCCGGTCGGCCGCCGGCCTTTTCCATTCGCGTGCGCAGACCGTCCAGTACGACGTGGACCAAGGGGCTGTGCGCAAGCTGATCGGGCGGGCAGTGAAGCGCCCGCAGATGCAAGGCCAAGAGCGCCGCAGCGTGACCGGGATCGGCCAGAAGCGTGCGGCGGAAGCTATCCTCGACGGGACCCAAGCTGGGCTGTACCGCCGTGTGAGATCCCGAGAGCAGGATTCCACGCGCGTACCACAGGGCCGGAACTCGCGGCCGATAGGGCGTCTGTTCTGCCTCGATGGCAAGGACGTTGGCCACTTGTTCTGCCAGCGCACTGTCGTCGCCCAATAGCGGTGCCAGGGCCGCAAGTCGCCAGCGAGTCGCCGGCAGCAGGCTGGCGACGCTATCCGCTTGGCCAAGCAGAGCGCGTGCGGCATCGCTCGGTCGCGCTGCTGTCCGAAACAGGCGGGCCGCATCTTCGCGATAGCTCTGCTGCAGCAGCCGCTGCGCTCGCGAGGCATCTTCGTCCTCTGCTTCCGAAGCGGCCAAGAGCAAGCGTGCTGCCTCGACCGAGCGGCCGTCGGCAAGCAGGTGATCGCACAAGAGCAGCAGGGCAGGGGCGAAGTCTGGACACAGCTGCACGGCTTTTTGTAGCTGCGCCATCCCAGCGGCTCGTGACTCGGCGCTCGGGGCGGCTCCTGCTTCCGCGGTGCGCTGAAGCTGCGAGCTGCCGGCCAGATAGTGCATATAGGCGGCGCGCTGCCGAGGCAGACCTGTCTCGCTGCCGTACAGCGACAGCAGATCGTCCATGCGACCCTGACGGAAACAGATGCGCTCCAAGAGCCGCAGGGCAAAGGCATCGACATCGATGTCGGCAGCGCTGGCTTGCTTGAGCGCATCCAAAAGGGCGCGTCGTGCGTCGTCGAGGTGCTCCGATCGGAAAAAGGCTTCACCAGCTGAAGCGAGCGCCAAGCTGCGCTGCAGCGGATCACGAACGCTCTCAGCGAGCTTCAGGTATGCAGCCGCCGCAGCGGCAAAGTCACCGCTGGCTTCGTGGCTCAGCGCAACCTCTTCGGCGGTCAGCCAGTCAGCGGGATCGTGATCCTGCTGCAAGAGCGCTGGTCGCTGCGGTTCCGCTTCGTGCAGCGCGTGCTGGCGGGCGATGGCTTGGTGCAGACCGCGCGGCAAGCGGGCTTTGAGCAGGGCTCCATATGCGGTGGATCCGGCTGCGGGCTGACCTTTGCCCATCGGCACGGCGCAGCGCAAAAGCCCTAGGCTGGCCGACAGCACGGTGCCGCCGCTGCTGGACACAACGGCTTCGTATCGGGTACGTGCCTGCGCCGAGCGGCCCGCGGCTTCTTCGTGTCGCGCGCGGCAGAGCTGCAGCGCAGTCACAAGCGGCGCGCTGAGCTGAGGCACGTTCTGCAGCGCGTCCAGCGCGGCGCTGACATCCTGTTCCGCATCGCGAGCCAGTGCGACGTCGCAGAGCCCCAGCAGCGCAGCCGTTGCACCGGTTCGTCCCGCGGTCTGTCCCGCTGACTTGGCGAGTCGCGCAAAGCTCTCGGCAGACTCAGAGAGCTGGCCTTGCACGCGCTGCAGCTCGGCGCGAATGAGCGAAAGACCTTGGGCTTCACTGGCGGAGCTGCGCTCTAGCTCGCGATCCAGGTAGGCCGTCGCTTCGTCCGGCTGCGAGGTCGGTCCCGGCCAAGACAGCACGCGTCGCGAGCCACGCAGCGCTGCCTTCAGCGTCGGAATAGAGTCTTGAGCTGCGCGGTAGTGATCCAGGGCATCGCTGGCCTCTCGCAGGGCTTCTGATTGTCGGGCTGCCGCGATGCTCATTTGTCCAGCGCGCTTGGGGTCGCGCGACTGCAGCAGCTCGCGCTCGGCTTGCAGCAAGGACTGGAACTGTCGGCGCAGCGAGGCCTCGGGGGCTCCCGCGGCGCTCGGCCGGGTAAGGCTGGGCGGCGGCAGCTTGTCGATGGCGGGCAGCGGAATGCGGCGGGGCGACAGCGCCTGCGCGGGACGGCTGGCGGCACTCGTTGTCGGCTTCAGCGAGGCAGGTGGCTCGACGGCCTGGGCGGATGCAGCCGCCGATTGCGCATGTTCGCTAGGCACAGCCGGCGCTGCGACGGCGACCGTCGCTGGCGTGACGGCCGCAGCCAGGCTGGGTGCTGCCTGCGGCGGGCGTACGGCGGACGTGCCGGTGGGCTCTGGCGCGGGCACTGTCGACACCTGAGCGGCAACTGGCTGGGCTTCCGCAGGGGCTGGCCGCGCAGAGGCGTCCGAGGGGGCAGCAAGAGACGCGGGCGCTGGTCGTGGCGCCACTACCGCCTGATCCAGAACGGGACTCGGGGTTGGCTCGATCGCCGGAGCGACCTCGACGTGAATGGCCAGCTCCTCGTCGTCATCGTAGCTTGGCGGCGGCGCGAAGCTGGCAGCCGCTGAGCGCCGAGGCTGAATGACCTGAGCGGGCTCTGGCTCAGCCTTGGTGGCTTGCACGGCTTCAGCCGGCGGTGCGATCTCGGGCGTCTTGTTGGAATCGGCCTGCACAGCCAGCGCCGGAGTCCGCTTCGAGCCGCTGGCTGCTTCGACGACGATGTTGTCGTAGAAGTCTTCTTCTTCTGGCCGACCCACCGCAGCGGGCGCGGGTGTGGCGCTGACCAAGGGCTTGGCGACAGCTGGACTGGCCGCGGGCTCGCTCGCCGTGGGCTGGGCTGGCCGCTCGTCACCACGCAGCATGGCGGCCAAGCGATCCATTTCCCCTGCGTCCATGGCCAGCGTGGTCTCGACGCGATCCAGCGTCTCCATTTGGCTCGATCGCAGCGGCGTTTGCGAAAGATCGACTTCGATCTCGATGGCTGGCGCGACCAGCGCAGGAGGCGGCGGCAGCGGTGCCGCTTCGGCATCGCTGGTACCGGATCCCGACACCGGGGGCGTCGTCGACGGCGACGGTCCGCGCGGGCTGGCGTGGGTCGCCTCTTTGGCACTTGCTGTGCCGGCCACTTCGGTCGCCGCGCTCGTCTGCGGCACCGCGGCAGCTGGGCTTGGCTCGGCTGTCGACGGTGCAGAGGCACTGGCCCCTTTCGTCGTCGCCTGCGCCGGTAGCGACAGCCCCTTTACGGGACCGGACTGACTGGGTACTACGACGCCCAGGCTGGGATCGGGGCCCACGTCCAGGCCGACGCTGGGACCCTCACCGAAGAATGACGGATCCCACTCTTCGATGGCCTTGTCCCAGTCGAAGTCGTTCTCGCTAGCCGGTGCCGCATCCGCTGCAGCGTTTTGGGACGGTGCTGGCTTCTTGCCATCTTGCTCTGCCGGGGGCACGTCGCTCCTCCTACTCGCTCACGCCAAGATCGCGGCGGATGGTCAAGATGTCTTCCGAGACGGCAAAGGACAGCAGGCGTCGCGCCACGCGGGCACTCGCTGCATCCCCGTCGTTGGCGCCGACCGAAAGGTCGCTCAGCACGCCCTGGATGTCTCCGCTGAGCGCCAGAGCAAGCTGCGCTGCGCCAACACGGATCTCCTCTTGCCACGTCGCCACCATGGCTCGTCCCGCTTCGCCGTTTAGTGCCGCGAGGCGGGTCGCAAGGTTCTTCAAGCCGTTGCGCTCTTTTCGCCCAATCGCGCGGTCGAGCGCTCGCAGGCGCTCGTCGAGCCGCATCTTGAGCTCGGTGGGCACGGTTGGGCCAGGCAGACCCACCAACTGACAGCACGCCGTGACAAACAGCACAAGCTCAGTCAGGTCGCTTTCCACCGGACCCAGCCGATCGGGCAGCAGCACCAAGCGGCGCAGCAGGCGCGAAAATCGCGACGAGGACAGGTCACGCAGTGTGCCCGAGAAGTTGCTGCCGCAGATCAAGTGGCTACCTAGCAGCTGACACTGTTCGCGGTCGCGCGACATGTACAGGCTGTATGGATGCTCGGATGTCCCCATGCCGAACTTGCGGGCGAGCTCATCGACGGTGGCCCAGACCTGCGGCACCTGCTTTGCGTTCAGCCGCTCTTTGGGGTCGATGCCCAGTGTCTTGAGCTCGGGGACCAACAGGCGATGCGCGGTCTCTGCAACTTCGAGCCACAGGTCCAAAAGCACACCGCGTGCGTCCGCCGAAAAGGCAGCCGTCTTAAGCGGCGCGGCGAGCGGCTTGGACAGCAGCTTGGGCGCTGGAGCCTTTGCAACTCCGCCTCCCCCCAGCGCGGCGGCGGCTTGTGTCGCAAGCTGCTGCGCATCGCCGGCTTTCTGCCAGGCAAAGATCTTGGCCAGGGCCAAAAATGGCGCGGCCTTGGCGGGCTCGATCTGGCTGATGTTCTCGCGCGTCAGGCGGCGTGCTTCGTCGATGAACTTGCGGTACAGCGCCTGCGGTCGCTGGCTTTCGCCGGCTGCCTGCGCAAGGGTCGCCAGCCGTTCCATCGCATGCAGGGCCAGGGGCTCGCGTACCAGCAGCTGTTCCAACGACGCCATGGCGGCGCTGCGGTCTTTTTTGTGTTGCTCCAGCACATCGGCGATCGCGATGGCGACGCGCTGACGCGTGTCGAAGAACGCCTCGTCCTGCGGAATTTGAGTATCCAACTCACGCAGGGCCGCGATGGCTTCATCGGTCTGCCCCAAGCTCAGGTGCAGGCGCTCTAGCCAGCGGTGCAGATCGACCAGCCCAGAGACTTCTTCCGCGGTATCGACTTCGTCGCCGCGTAGCTCACGGAACTTGCGGCCGAGCTCGATCGCTTGGCGAACATGCGGGATGGTGCGCGCCGGATCGACAGAGCTCAACAGGCGGGCGACGGCAATGTGGACGGCCTGGCGTTCGGCGGGGTTTCCGCCCAGTGCCAGGAACTGCTCATAGTGCTGCACCGCTGCGGCGCTGTCCCCGGCGTGCGCCAAGAGCTCGGCCAGTCGGCGATGTGCAGTGGCTTGACGTGCATCGATGCGCAGAAGCGCTTGCAGATCATCGGCTGCATCGTGCGGCTGACCCGCCGCTTGCAAGAGCGCGGCGCGCTGCAAAAGAAGCGAGACGCGCAAGCTCTGTTCGGCCCGTGCGTGGTCTTCGTGCTCGGGAGCCAGAGCCAAGCGGAAGTTGAGCAGCTCAAGCAGCGGCCCGGCGTCCGGTTTCTTCGGATCTTCGGCGCGACTGGTAAGCAAGCTGCGCAGCTGCGAGAACGCTGCATCGTCGTAGGGGGCGCAGTCGAGCACGACGCGCAGGGCTGCCGCGGCCGTATCGACATCGCCCAGCTTGACGAAGATCTGCGCCGCTTCGGAATACAGCTCGGCCTTGGTCTCGTTTGTGTTGAGCAGGGAAGCCAGGCGCAGGGTGTATAGGCCGTACGCGCGGAAGCGGGCCGCCTCTTCCGCGGGTAATGAGCTGGTCTGCCCAAGCTCAGGGCCTCGCGGATCGCCGGGGGCTGTCGCCTGTCGCAGCAACCACAAGGCCCACAGGCTTTGCCCGTCGAGAGCGAGACCACGCAGCGCCGCTTCGGCTGCCTCTTGCCCGCAGCGCGTACGCGTCGCAGCATCGACTTCATCGCCTTCGCCGCGCTGCAGCCAAACCTCGGCTTCGATGAGCGTCCACAGCAGCCGATCGTCGACTTCCCCCTCTGGACACAGCGCTTGGCGGGCGCGCAGCACGGGAATGATCTCGGGCTCGCGCACCAGTGCCTCGGCAATGGCGGCGTCTTCCAGCAGATCGCACAGCGGCACCAGCACCTGCGGTGTATCGCCCAGCAGTCGATAGGCCTGCAGCAGGCGGCGAGCCGCTTCGACTTTCTGGCTGTGCTCGTCTTCGTTGAGGGTGCCGAGCAGACCGGCACGCAGCCAGAGCTCACCCACGGTGCTCTTGCTCTGTGCATCGGCGCGTGGCGTCAGGTATGCAGCCAAGCTGGCCAGCGCCATGCCTTGCTGCTTGCCATCGCTGCGTCGACAAGCGAGCTGATAGCGAGACCATTCTAGAAGCGGAACCAGATCGGGGGCGCTCGTGCTGGTCTCGGGTTCGGATCGCAGATCTTGCAGCGCTTTGCCCAACAGCGCATCGCTGCGTTCCAGGGCGGTGGTCGTCGAGCTTAGGCTGCTCCAATACGCGCGCTCTTCGGTGAAGACCGCGTTGCACTGTGCGGCCAGCGGCTCGTCGGGGGCCAGCGTGTCCTGCCAGGCTTCATACACTTCGCCAAGCTTGGAAAAGGCCCGCGACTGCAGCAGCGCTTGCTGTCGTCCCAGCACCGCGTGCGCCGCGACCGGAGTGGGCAGGGGCATGCTCTGGAAGCTGCGCTGATACGCGGCCTCGGCATCTTGCGGGCGCCCCGTCGGCTGTCGTGTTAGCAGATCGCCCAAGCGTGTCCACAGCGCGGCGCGCGTCGGCCCGGTGGGCAGCATTTCGGCCAGCTGTTCCAGGACCTGTGCTTGCTGCGTGGGGTCTTTCTGTCGACGGTACAGTCGCTCTAGTGCCCAGAGCGGGGGCGCGTATTCCGAGCGCTGCGCTGCCACGGCGCGATAGACGCTGGCGGCCTGTCCTGCCTGCCCCAGCTCGTTTTCGAGCAGGTCGGTCAAGCTGGCTTGAAGCTGCAGCACGCGCTGAAGAAGGCCGCTGCGTTCACCGCCTGCGCGCTGTAGCTGGGTCTGGGCCTGCTCGATCTGACGGCGCAGGACCTGCGCCAGATCGGCGGCTCGGCCGCTGCGTCGCAAGAGCTGCTCGATGGCATCCAGGGCTTGTGGATCGCCTGGCTGCATCCGCAGCACGTGTTCATAGATGGCGACGGCGCCTGCTTCGTCTCCGCTGCGCGCAAGAAGCTCGGCGCGACGCAGAAGATCGCTGGTCAGGCCTTCGCCAAGACCTTGCTTCTGCTGCACGCGGACGAGCTCGGCCAGGGCTGCAGCTTCACCGGCCACGTCGCCGACGCGCCGCTGCAGGATCACCGCCACGCGGCGCAGACGCAGATCGTCCGGTGCCGCACTCAGCAGAGGCTCTAGCCAAGTCCGCGCGCGGGACGCATCTCCAAGCGGGCCGCTGTACAGATCGACGAGCAGCTCATGCAGGCGCTGGGCCTCGACGGGCGCAGAGGCAAGCAAGCCGCTCGAAAGCCTCTGCTCGTACTGGCTGGCAAGCTCGCGCAGGCTTTGGGCGCGCACGAACAGCTCTTCCCGAAGATCTTGCACCTGCTGCTGCTGCGAGCTGACGGGCTTGTCCCCGAGCAGTCCGCGGGCCGTATCCAGAAGCTCTTGTGCCGCCGCGAGGTCGTTGCTGCGCAGAGCGGCCGCCGTGGCGACAAGATACACGTCGATCGCCCACTGCTCGTCGCTCGTTGCCGGGGCATCTTTGCGTTCGCTGATGCCTCGTTGTGCCAGCTGTCCTTCGTCGCGGAACAGCCGCAACAGGCTGGCGAAGTCACCTTGGCGCATGGCGCGTCGCTGCCGCGCCAAAAGCAGCAAAAGATGGGTCGGCGTATAGGTTGCGATGCGTGCTTCTAGCTCGTCGGCCAGTACGTCCTGACCTGCGAGGCGCAGCGTCACCGCGCGCTTGAGCCACAGCCCAAGCGGGGGCGGGTCTTCCCCGTGCGCGATGCGGTGTGACTCTTCCATCTGCGCTAGCAGATCCGACAGCTGCTCATACCGACCCTGCGACTCGGCGAGCGCGACCAGATCGGGCAGCAGCAGCGGATCGCCCGGCGAGCGCTGGTGGGCTTTTTCGAGGTACTGCCAAGCCAGCTCGCTATTGCCCAGGCGATCGCGGGCCAGCGCCATTTGCCAGCGCCGAATGGCGACCACTTGATCCAAGAGCAGTGACTGTCGCTGTGACGATGCCTGCTGTGCCTGTCCTTCGAGGATCTCGGCCTTCACTTCCAAGGCCGCTAGACAGTCGGGGATGCGGCCGGCGCTGGCCGTCAGGCGGATGATCTCGTCGACGACCCGCAGCTGATCAATGCCGACATCAAATGCGTCGTGCAGATACGCCAGCACGCGATCGACGTCGCCCGCGTGACCTGGCTGATCGAGGTGCAGGACATCTTCCTCGTACCGTGCAAGCTCGATCAGAAGCGCGACGCGGCGTCCCGGATCACGCGTGGCATTGGTGAGGCCGCGATAGACCGATAGCAGCTCTGCACTGGGCCGACCGGCCTCGCTGCCGCGCTGCACCATCAGCTTTTCCAGAGCAGCCAGTGGGGCCAGCGACTGCGGATCGATCTCGTGTGCCGTGCGGTAACAGATAATCGCTTCGTCGACGTCGTTGAGCAGATCTTCCAGAATGTGGCCCTTTTCGGCCCACAGATCGGCTCGCTCATGCCGGCTTGTCGCGTGGCGGATTTCGACGTCGATCAGCTGCAGCAGCGCGGCATAGTCTTTTCGGCGGACGGCCAAGCGGCGCAGGGCCCACAGGTTGGCGCGAAGGCCTGGATCCGCGCTCTGCGACAGCGCGTAGCTGCGCAGGATCTCTTCGGCTTCGTCGCTCTGCGCCTGCTCTTTGTACCTCGCGACCTCGTGCAGAAGGATGGCTTGCTGGGTTGGCCGCGTCTCGGATTCACACTCCGATTGATAGAGAGTGATGCGATCGCGCGCGGTCTCGTTTTTGGCACGGCGTGTTACCAGATCGACGGGATCCGGTGCTCCCGCCAGCGGCTCATCCTCGGTGAGGATCGGTTCAGCATCCAGGATCTCGATGGCATCCGTGTTGCTGTCGGCGAGCCGGCCGCCTGCTTCGGAGTCGGCATCGAATGCGACCTCGGCTTCATCCAAGGCGGCGATCACCGCTTCTGGAGCATCGAGGGCTGCGTTCATCGGCTGGCGTCGTTCAACCGAAGGATCCGCATCGCGCAGCAGGGGCAGCTCTGCAGGACTATCGCTAGAAGACATGTGGGCCTTCCCCGTCTTCGACTGGAAGTCGGAGTTCAAGACATTAGTATCGACGCCACGATAGCCATGTGTCAAAGGAAACGACGGCCGGTTTTCGAGGCGTTCTGCGTCGGAAAAGTGCTGCTGTAGGCCGCAGTGCGAGCAGGCCGGATACCCACCGGCAAGGCGACCGCTGCACGGTGCGTGTGCAGCGCGGATGAGCGGCTCAGTGACCCCAGCGCAGGATCAAGATGCCGATCAAGATGCCGAAGGCGAAGGCGAAGGCCATGCCCAGCACGGCCGTGGTGCTCATCCCTTTGGCGGTGCGTCCCAGGTTGGCGATGCCGCGGGCCCCAAAGCGCGTGGCAGCCATGACCTGTGTGCTGTCGCTGCGATCCGGGGCCAAGCTCGCGACGTCGAGCAGAGCCTTGCGCAGCTCATCTGCCGTTTCGAAGCGATCCTCGGGACGCTTGGCCATGCACTTCTGCACCAGCTTGGCGAGCTGTTCGCTGACCTGGCCGGCGCCGTGATCGCCCACTGCCGATGGCGCACGCGTGCTGTGCATGATCTCCAAGGTCTCGCGCGAGGTCTTGCCCAGAAAGGGCACTTCCCCGGTCAGGAGCTCATGCATGACCACGCCGACGGCGTACAGATCGGCGCGGCCATCCACCCGCTTTCCTTCCGCCTGCTCGGGAGCCATGTACGCGGCGGAGCCCAGCGCGATGCCTGCGCGCGTGCGGTGTGCCACGGGCCCGGCAAACTGGGCGATGCCGAAGTCGACGAGCTTCACGAAGTCGGGGTCACCGCCGCGGCGCACCAGCACGATGTTGTCGGGCTTCAGATCGCGATGGACCACACCGACTTTGTGCGCGGCTGCGAGGCCTTCGCAGATCTGCGCCGCGATGCGGGCCACCCGGCTTGGGGCCAAGACCTTTTCGCGCTGCAGCAGCTTGCGCAGATCTTCGCCCGCCAAGTACTCCATGACGTAGGCGACGACGCCTCGCTGCGGATCGGCGACGAAGTCATAGACGTCAACGAGGTGCTCATCGCCGATCTGGGCCACTGCGCGAGCTTCGCAGAACAGCCGCGAGACGAGCTCTGGGTCCCAGCCGTCAAGCAGCTTCACAGCGGCTCGCCGACCAAGTCGCTCATGCTCGGCAAGGTACACCCGGCCCATCGCTCCCGCGCCGAGAAGACGCATCAAGCGATAGCCGCCGATGACCATGCCGGCTTTCGCATCCCGTGATTGCTCGACCTGGCTCAGGAGAGACCTCCTCTGGGAGGATACATGAAGGCTCGCCCGCAGATCAATCGTACGAGCAAACGTCGGTCACACGACGAGCAGAAGCCCCCGCGGGGTTGCTACCCGACGATCCAGACTCTGTACTGGGAGGGTGGAAGCGGAGAGGGAGAGACTACAGCGCGAAGAGCTTGGGCTGGTTGGCGCGCTTCTTCAGGCCGTCGATCAGCTGCTTTTCCGTCTCGGTGATGCGGCGCATGGTCTCGACGATGGCGCCCGTGCGACGGATGTAATCCTTAAAGGCAAACATGCCGGGATCGCCGCTCATCATCTGCTTCTGCAGCTCGGTTGGGTTGATCGGCAGGACGACATCCTTCGGAGCGCCCTTGACCGCGCGCTGCTGCGGCTCACCGCCCAGCGAGGTGCGGAAGCGCATCTTCATCTCTTCCACCGGGCAGTCGGTCTTCTCGGGGTTCGGGCACATCGGGGGGCTGACGATCTCGACGAGCTGTGCCAAGGGCAGCTTGGCGCTGTAGTCGAGGATGACGCCGAGCGGCTTCTCAGGCTTGGCCTGGTTGGCCTTGACGAACTTCTCGATCGTCTCTTTGTCTTTCTGCGTGCGCGTGACGTGCTCAGCGAGCTGCTTCGCTAGGAGCGTTGTGTCGTTGTAGTAGTTGAAGACCTGCTGGACCGTCGTCGGTTCGAACGAGAAGTAGTTCGTGTGGAACAGGTCGCGCGTGATATCCGGCTCTTTGAAGTCGATATCCGACAGCTTGTCGATCGCAGCGAAGTTGGGCAGCTCGCGATCGTTCGGAGTCGGCTTGATCTCCTTCAGCGCGTCCTTCACCTTTTCGACCTGCTTGTGGATCTTTTCCACTTGATCGCGGATGCGCACCGCATGCTCGGTCGTGATGTTGTAGTCGTTGCGGCTGACTGAGATGTTGCCGATCGCCCAGCCGACAGCGCCCATAAACAGACCCGCCCCGACGGCTGCCGCGACGATGGCCCATGGCTTCGTCTTCGGCGCGTCCTGTTTGATGGCGTCGCCATCCCCCGGCAGGGGCTCTCCGCGACCATAGAATGCGGCCAAGTTGGCGGCGACTGCGGCCTGCTGCGCCGCATATGGATCGCGGCGCGGCTCCGGCGCAGCGGCGATGGGCTCTGGTGCCGGAGTAAAGCCCGGCGGCGGCGGGATGGCTGCTGGAGCGCCCGGCGCAGCGGCGGGAGGACCCGCGATCGCGGCCGGAACCGGCAAGCCACCTGGCTTCGGGGCTGCAATACCACCCGGCGCACCAGGGAACGGAGCGGCTGGACCCGGTACAGGAGCGCCAGGACCGCCCCCCTGCTTCTTGAGGCCCAAGCGAGCTTTGAGGTCAGTGATGTCCTTGGGACCTTGCTTGTTGTCGGCCAAAGGCCTCCTCCACGTGCCGTTGTGCCGGCCTCTACTTGGATTTCGTGAACTCGTCGGAGCGATGGTTGCCGCAGACAGCCAGGGCAACTCTTCGCAGACCTCGCTGTGTCTACTGGAAATCGAGTCAGACACCGCTACGACTGCGTCGCAACTTGGTAAATCCTACGGATTCGAGCGTCGCACTGTCAAGCACGCGATAGGGGATGAGGATGGGCACAAGCGGCGGAGTTCACGCAGCGACCATGAACGCTCGTTCACAGACATCGACCGTTGCCAAGGTCCGGGGACGGCTCGACCGGGACAGCGATGGAAATCGGGCTTGGCATGCTGGGTGCTTTGGCTTTCGGTCAACGACGGCCCAACGGCCTACCGCTTCTAGGAACCAGAAAGGAAGTACCCATGCGCCCGACGTTGATGACTGCCCTTGCCTGCGCTTCGCTGCTTCTGGGTGCCGCACAGACTGCGGAGGCTCAGGTGTTTGTCCGGCCCTGGCTGCGGCCCCGAGTCATCGTGATGCCGCGCCCCTGGGTTCGTCCGGTCGCCGTGGCTCCTCCGGTGTATGTGCAGCCGCCGGCTCCTGTTTATTACCCGCCGCAGACGTACTATGCGCCTGCGCCGCAGCCCGTGTACATGCAGCCGCCGCCCGTCTATGTGCAGCCGCCGCCCGTCTATGTGCAGCCACCTCAGGTGATCGTGCAGCCGCCCCAGGTGGTGATGCAGCCTGCGCCTGAAGTGCAGCAGATGCCGCCGCCTCCGCAGGTCGTGCAGGCTCCGCCCATGCCGGTGTATCAGCCCGCGCCGCCTCCAGTGTTTCAGGCGCCACCGCCCCCGGTGTTCCAGGCGCCGCCGCCTCCGGTGCTTGCGGCTCCGGTGGTGCTGCCGCAGTGGAAGGCCAAGTTCGGTGTCGGCTTCCGCTTTGCTGCCACGGTCAACACCGATGAGTTCACAGAGTTCAGCCAGCTTGGCTTCGGCGGTGAGCTGCTCTATCGTGCGCACCGTCGCCTGATCCTGGAGCTGGGCGGTGAGTACCAGAAGCGCGTCGACAATGGCTTCGCCCGCTATGACGTGCCAGTCACCTTGGGCCTGCGTATCCATATTGGTGCGCCCGACTGGGTGGTGTCGCCGTACTTCGTGATGGCCGCAGGCTTGGCCTATAGCAACCTCGACTTCCTGCGCAGCCATGACGTCGCCTGGTTCGCGGACGGTCAGCTCGGTGGTGGGCTCGAAGTTCGCCTCGGCAAGCACGTGGCACTGACGGCGGATCTGCGCGGCGATGCCCGTCGTCGGCTAAGCAAGCCCGATGAGGCCACTGCCAATACGCTGAGCATCGATGGCAAGCCATTTGCCCCCATGCAGGACTCCTTCGGCCTGCAGGCCCGCCTCGGCGCAGCTCTCTACTTCTAGCGCGCTCCGCTTTCCCTGCTACCCCTCTGCTCATTCTCCTCGGCTGCTCGCTCTCGCTTGGCGCTGTCACCAAGTTGCATGGGACGAGCCTAGCTTTGACCTAGGACATCAAACCGCGCAGGACCACTGGCCCTATGGCCTGGCGGCGACCGCTCGACCGATAGCCGGAGGTCGGCCGACCAGTCCCAGGAGGTCAGCCGACCAGTCCCAGGAGGTCAGCCGACCAGTCCCAGGAGGTCCGCCGACCAGTCCCAGGAGGTCCGCCGACCAGTCCCAGGAGGTCGGCCGACCAGTCCCAGGAGGTCAGTCGACCAGTCCCAGGAGGTCAGTCGACCAGTCCCAGGAGGTCAGCCGACCAGTCCCAGGAGGTCAGCCGACCAGTCCCAGGAGGTCAGCCGACCAGTCCCAGGAGGTCGACCGACCGGTCCCAGGAGGTCAGCCGACCGGTCCCAGGAGGTCAGCCGATCGGTCCCAGGAGGTCGACCGACCGGTCCCAGGAGGTCAGCCGACCGGTCCCAGGAGGTCAGCCGACCGGTCCCGGGACGTCGTGATGCCAGAAAAGATTGAATTCTTCGGTGGCCGGACTTGCGGAGGTCGGATTGAATGGTCATCATCTCGGAACCTCGCAATCACGCGAGTGCGGAGAGCGGACCACATGCCGAAAGATCCAAAGAACCCCTCTATTGGCGACCTGAGCATCGACTGCACCAGCTTGGCGGATATCATCGTTGACCTGCCTCCAGGGGCGATGCTGGGTCTGCGTCAAGAGCGCGAAGGCATGACCGAGGTGCTGACCGAGGTCGCCAACAACCAGAAGACCCATGGCCTGCGAGCCGGCATTGCCGATGCGGAAGCCGCCGCCTTGGCGGAGCGAACCGCTCAGCTTGTAGAGGTGCGCAAGTACCTCGGTCCAGCGCGAAAGCTGGTTGAGCTTCTGGAGGAGACCGAGGCCAAGCTCGATCACGATCGCCATCAGCACATCAGCAACATGGCGGTCAGTGTCGAGCAGAGAGCCAAGATGGCGGGCCATGCCGATCTGCTGGCGCTGTACCGCGCGACACGCAGCTATCGATCGGCTCCTGGCGTCAAGGCTGCGCGCACTCGCGCCAAGAACAGCGAAAACCAGCCGCAGCCACCCAGCCCTCCGCCGCCCCCCGTCGCGTAGTCCGTTGGGCTAGGCACCGCCATGCTGCGGCACATCGTCGCCGCGGCCAAAGACGGCCTTCCGCCGTTTGAGGGCGCTCTCACCGCCCCTAAGACAAGCCGGTCGCTCCCTTAGGAGCACCGGCTTTTTTGTTGTCATGCCTCTTACGGCCAACGTCTTATGGCCCAAAAAGAAAAAGGCCAGCGACGAATCACTGGCCCTTTAGAAGCTTTCTTTGGTGGGCGTTGCTGGACTTGAACCAGCGACTTCAACCGTGTGAGGATTGCACTCTACCGCTGAGTTAAACGCCCGCGATTTGTCGCATTGCTGCGACTGCTTCACTTGCCTGCTACCACGACCTTGGAACGGGTCGCAAGAGCAAAGTCACCTACAGCGCTTTCTCCACACAACCACTGCGTAGGCAGCGTGTGCAGACGCGCAGGTGCTGCGTGCTGCCGTCGACCTTGGCGCGTATGCGCTGCAGGTTGGGACGCTGCACGGTCTTGCTCTTGATGTTTGAGTGGCTGACTTTGTTTCCGACGAGCCGCCCCTTGTTACAGATGTCGCATCGATTGGCCATGGGAATTCGTGCCTGCTGAGTCGTTAGCTTGCTGAGCGTTCAGAAAGACCAGGCGAGCCGCCTGGTTTGGTGCGTGACACCGCTCATCTTTGCGCCCTGTCTTGGGAGAAGGACGCGTGACGAGTTGGGATCGTTACCACACAGCTTCTTTGCGGGGCAACGGAAAAGTGGAGACACTGCGCAATCCTCATTCATGGGGAGCAAGAGCTGTCGTCCCAGAGCGTTTACCTGAGAGCCTCGTGGCTGCTATGGTGACGCCATGATGCGAGCGAGTGAGAGCCGATCCATGGGCAGTGCGCCGCCGCGAGGCCGAAGCAGGGGGCGCTGGCTGCTTGGTTCATTGGGCTGGCTGGGCACAGCTGGCTTGGCAGCGCTTGCGATCTGGGATGCGGCCTGTGGAGCGCAGGCGGGCATGTTCTGCCTGCAGCAAAGTGACTGTCGACCGGGACTGGTCTGCAACAAGCCGCCCAGCGCGAGTCGGCCCGAACACTACGGCATCTGCGAGCCGGCCCGCCGCAATAGCGGCGAGAGCTGTCTGCGTAGCAGTGACTGCGCAGTCGGTCTGCGCTGCTCGACGGAGCTCGGCACGGACAGTCGAGACGAACGCCACGGCATCTGCATACCGTCGCCAGGAGGCACGAGCGATGGTGGCAGCAGCGAGCCCGGCGATGCGGGCAGAGGCGACTAGTTCTTGTCGTTGATGGAAGGTAGATCTTCGAGGTTGGGGACCAGCACGATCTCGATGCGGCGATTTTGGCGACGGCCTTCGTCGTTGTCGTTGCTGGCCACTGGCAAGACGTCAGCATAGCCAGCCGCTGAGAGGCGACGGGCATCCATGCCGGTCTTCATCATGAGCTCGGTCACCGTCAGTGCGCGCTGCGCCGAGAGCTCCCAGTTATCGCGGAACTTGCCGGACTTGATTGGCTTGTTATCGGTGTGGCCCGCGACCTGGAACTTGCGACCTTCGATGCCATTTAGGATGTTGGTGACTTGCACGATGGCATCCTGACCTTCCTTCTTGAGGTCGGTCTTGCCCGGATCGAACAAGATGTTGTCGGGGAGCTTGACGATCATAAGACCGTTGCGCACCTCGACCTGCAGCTTGCCAGCGTCGACCATGGCCTTGAACTTGGCGACGAGATCGCGGAATGCTTTGGCCCGCTTCTCGGCCGCTTCTTGCGCCCGCTGCAGGTCTTCCAAGGTCTTGTTCATCTTGGCGAGCTTTTCGATCAGGTCGGCCTTTTCTCGATCCGACTTGCTCATGTCGCCTTTGAGCGCATTGATGGCTCGCTGCAGATCATCGCGCTCTTTGGTCAGCGTCTCGATCTCGCGCTGCAGCTTGGTCTTCTGTCCCTCTAGATCGTTCACCTTGCTCTGAAGGTCTGCGTTCTCGCGGAGCTTTTGTTCCCACTGCTCCTTGGGAATGCCGCAGGCAGAGAGACCGAACAACAAGACAAAGGGCAGGACTCGTCGCATCGAGGACTCCAGGTGGTCAAAATTGCTAGAGCGCTTCCAGCATAATCTAGATGTCGCCGAGGAAAAACCCCCGATGCGACGGACGAGTCGGCCCAACTTGGCGGACCGGCGGCTGGGAAAAAGCTGCAAATTCGCGGTCTTGCTCTTGACAGCGGCGGCGCCAGATTGATAGCAATCTGCCCTAGCGGCAGGGTCCGCTTTGGTCGGTCGTACGTCATGAATCCGGTACATCAAGCCGAAGAGCCCGACTTGGCAGGACGATGGGTAGCCGTCGATCCGCACGGCGGAAGCGGTCTGCGTCATCTGCCGACGGGCGGCGTCATCGTTGACTACGATAGTGAGATCGATCTGCTGTGTCAGCGTGTGGCAGAGTCGGGGCTGAAGCGACTCACCATCTTTCGCTACCAAGGCACTTCCAACTTCGGCGACGTGCGCGGACGCGCCTAGCGGCCTGCTGTTCGCTGCCACCTACGCGTCCACGTATCCACGCGTCCCAGGTCGTCATCGAGGCTCTTGGCTGCGTAGCGTACGGGGGGGGCTTAACCGGGGTTGGGCTCGCCGCCTGGACCGTCTTTGCCCCACACCATGCCCATGATGGTAGACGGCTTGCGGTTCTCACTTCGCTTTCCGGTCTGGGCCAGGCGATTCACCAGGGCCTTGATCAGGGCGCGCTGGATCTCTGGATAGGTATCCAAGAGCGCCAAGAAGTCATCGCCATCGAAGCGTAGAAACTGGCAGGGCTCTAGGGTCTCGATGGTCGCGGTGCGCTCCATGCTGGCCAGCACCGCCATTTCACCGATGCACTCGCCTGCACCAAGCCGTGAGAGCTCTTGGCCGCCAGCCACGACGCGAGCTTTGCCCTTGCGAACCAGATACAGATAGTCGGGCGGGTCGCCCTGGTTGAACAGCACGTGACCCGCCGGGTAGTCGACTTTTTCTGCGAGACGCGCAACTTCGGCGAGCTGCGTGTTGCTCAGGCTCTCGAAGAGAGAGACGTCCTTGAGAAAAAGAATGATGTCCAGGGCCGACATGCTGGGTTAGTCCTTGTTTTCCCTCGCAGGGGCACTGCCTGAGCCGGGTGCTGCGCCTGCACCGCTCTTACCGGGGCCCGACGTACTGGCCGGGCTTGCGGCCGGGCTTGCGGGCGAGCGAGCGGAGGCGGGCGCTCCTTCGGTGGGAGGACGCGTCGGAGAGGCGCGAGACGGACTGCGATTTGAGGCCGGCTCGCCCGTCGGAACTGGACGCTGCACACGGGGGAAGTTGGTGCCCGATGTGGCCAGGGACACGCGCGGGAAGTTGGACCCCGACATGCCGCCGACTTCCGGGCGTGGCGCCCGAGGAGCCGAACCGGCCGCCGCCGCATCTTGGGCTGGACCGTCTTTGCCCCAGACCATGCCGACCAGCGTGTTGATGCGTTTTTGTTCTTTGTTGCGTCCAGCGGCGGCCAAGCGGTGGACGAGCGACTTCAAGATGGCGCGTCCCAGCTCTGGATACGCATCGACGAGACCCAGGAAGTCGCGCTCGGCAAAGCGCAGAAGCTGACAGGCTTCCAGCGTCTCGACCGCGCCCGTGCGTCGCGTGCCAGCGAGCACGGCCATTTCTCCGACGCACTCGCCCGCGCCCAGGCGCGCCACTTCGACGTTGTTGATCAGGACACGCAGCTTGCCCTTGCGCACCAGATAGAGGTAGTCGGGAGGGTCGCCCTGATTGAAGACCAAGGTGCCCACCGGCAGATCGAGCTTCTCAGCGAGGCGCGCGATCTCGACGAGCTGACGGTTGGTTAGCGCCTCGAAAAGCGGCACGTCCTTGAGGAACTTGATGAGGTCCTTGTGGACATCCACCGGATCTTCGATCGGCGGGAACGTCGAGGTGATCGGCGGGCAGTCGGGATCGTGTCGCAGCGCAGCGATGACCCACGGATCGAGCGTCATCTTGAGCCACTCGACCGCGTTCTGTGGCGTCTGTCCGTTGTGGACATTGAGCGGTGCGGCGAACAGCTCAGGCCCCCAGGCCGTCGATTCATCCAGAAGCTTGAGGCTTCCGATCGCGATCGGACCGAACTTAAACAACGTCCGCAAGAGCTCGCGCGCTTGATCTTTGTGGGGCGAGTTGCGCGAGCGCAGCGTCTTGAAGATGTTCATCACCGTGCCCTTGGGGGCGAGCAGCGACAGGGTCAAGGCGACGCGCTGCTGCGCCGCATCGACCTGGGCCGAGAGCTCGCGCCAGAGCAGGCCACCTGGGCGCAAGCGATCGCGCAACAGATCGCGGGCGCGCAGCATGTTGAGGCCCCAGCGCAGCTCGACCATCAAGAACTCGGTGAGAGCCTCTTCGTCGATGGCGCTGCTGTCCTCGGCGCGAAGGAGCTTGTTCAAGGACTTCAGCGCCTCAAGCTGCGCGGCGCGATCCGAGGACTTCAGGTGTTCGATCAGCGCGGGTGGACCCTGGGGCGAAGGAATCAGGCCGAGGATGCGCAGCAAGTGCAGCCGCACGGCTGGTGGAGTCTCGGAGCTGTTGAGGAGGTTTAGGACCTGCGGAATGATCGCCTCGCCCGATGCAGAGAGAGCGCGGACCGCGATCAGGGCGAGCGTTGGCTCGGATAGCGCAGCCCACAGGGGCTTGCGGGCCTTTTCGTCCGCAAATGCCGACAGGCAGTTCAAGACCTCGCGGCGAATGCTGAGATCTTCGTCCTGCAGGCGGCCGAGAACGGCGGGTAGGAAGTCGGCGATCTTGTGCTCGTGGACCAAGCGCAGCGCGGCGAAGACGTCTTCCGACTGCCTTGATTCCAGCATTGCTCCGAGAGTGTGCTGGGCCGTCTGTTGCTGGCTGAGATCACTGGCGCGCAGCAGTGCGTGGATGACGGCCGAGCGCAGCGCTGGATCGGTGCTGCCTAGCCAGCGCTGTGGATCGTCGCTTACCAGGACGGCACCACGAGCACCTGCCGCGTCGAGCAAGGCCACGCGCTCAGCATCTGAGATCGAGCGCTCTTCCCAGCGCTGCTTGAGGTGGGTGTCGAGTGCCTCGTTGGGTTCTTGCGCCAGCCAGCGCAGGGCCGCGATGCGCACCGGCTCATAGTGGTGACGCACGCGCGCCTGCATCGCTTTTTGCACGAGGTTTGAGCGGTGGGGTCGCAAGAGCTCAAGCGCAAGCTCACGCGAGCGAGGGCTGCCGGTGTCGACGGCCTCAAGAAGCACCTTGAGGCGCGGGCCATCGATCATCGGCATCAGGTCTTCGTTTCCGTCGTGTGCGTTGGTTGCGTCGACGCTGCCCTCTTCTAGGGTCTCGCGCAGGGTGCGGGCGTACAGCACGCCCCAGCGAGTCGACAGCACAGAGACGGCGAACGACAGGAACAAGGCCAGGCCGGTGATCCACTCGTGCTCAAGCGTCGCGGCAAAGCCCCAAAGCAGCAAGGCACCGACGGCCTTGGTCAAGGGCTGCAGGATGCCGCCCAGCACCAAGAGCAGGCTCGGTCGCACGCTCGGTGACAGCGCTGCGACCAAGCAGGACTCGGCGGGGCGGTGCAGGTTGGGACGCAGCATCTTGTCGAGCAAGAGCGCGCCCATGATGATCCAGACCGAAAGCTGCGGCGCCAGATGCGCGTAGGCGGTCGAATAGAAATAGCTCGTCAAGCACAGCCACAAGGCCGCGGGCAAGATGGCGAGGCCCAGACCGACGCCAAAGTGTTCCAAGACCGGCGTCGTCACCAGCACCTGTGTGGCAATGCCGCCGACGTTCGAGACGGCCAAGAGCACGCACATAACCAGCGTGATGGTCTGTGGCTCCCAGGCTGTCTGCTGCAGCGAGACGCGCGATTCATACTGCAGCAGCAAGCCAGTCCAGATGATGCCCGCCGAGCCCAGGGTCATCCAGCGCACAAGCGGGATCGAAAACAGGTGCTTCAGGTTGCTCTGCTGGTTGGTAGCGCTCTGTCGGCGCTTGGCGGGGGTACGCGCTGCATAGTCGGTGCGTACCAAGAAGCCAGCGACGAGCCAGAACAGGCCCGATGCCCACATCAGGAACTGCGGCTTTACGTGCAGGTTGCGCAGAAGCAGCGGAATGAGCGTGCCGGCGAGCAGACCCCCGACGCCGGCCCAGGTTCCCAGACGCGGCAACAGCCAGCGAATCTGTGCCGCTTCGAGCGGGGCTTGGAAGTACGTCCAGGTTGCTGCGACGCCCAGGGTGGTCGCTACCTCGGTAAATAGGAACAAGGCCAGTGTCGATGAGCTCGACGGAGAGACGTTCCATCCGGCGGCAACCAGAGTGAGGAAGCCCAGGCACAGAAGGATGATGCGCAGCGCTCCAGCGGCGGGCAGCTTGCGCAGCAGGCGGTTGAGTCCGAGAGTGGTCAGCGCCGTAAGCAGGCTGCCGACGAGCATGGCCGGCGGGATGTGCTGCTTGCGGTGGTACGTCAGAAACAGCGCGTCCTGGTACGAGCTTGAGAGGACGACGTTCAAAATCACGACCGCCGCCAGCCAGCGTAGGCGGCGCTCAGCGTCCTTCAGACCGACGGCGGGCGACTGATCTGCGCTCATGCCCACCGCACGGAGAAGAGGGATAAAATGCTCTGCGGCTGGGCTGTGGCGGCACCGATCCACGGGGCAGGGGGCTCTTCTGGCATCGGCCCTGTCCTTGGCGATGGCGATCCATAGCTAACCGCCCGAGGCAACGTGATCATTCGATACCGGGACGATTGTATCGTCTCGCTAGGCCAAAAGAAAGCGTGCTGTGCCTCGCAAAACGCGGCCTTTTACATGGGTCGACCCCAGGCTGTGATCGGCACGTGTCCCAGCCCAGCATCGGGTGTTGGGGGCAGGGGAATGCCGACCTCGTACCGGGCCGGGCGACCCGCCGCAGGCCGAGCGTATCGAGCCGAAGCACTCGGTGTCGATATGGATGAGCTGGCTATATTGATCAATAAGACGAGGCTAGAAAGCGGCGACAAAGCAGCCGGAATGGCTCCCGGCGGCTTCCCCGTAAACCCGCACGGCGGGCTGACTAATGGACACTAGAAGAGGGGGCTACTTTACAGAATAGCATCAGCATGATGTCGGTCTTGCCCTTGACGCCATAGGGCAAGCGCTCGACTTCATTCCAACCTAGCTGACGCAGGCACTTGGCGAGCTCATCAGGGTCATAACGGCGGTGGCGGCCGATCGAAAAGTGACGCACGCTGCCGCTTTTGGTCTTTACGTGCGCCATGATCTCGATGGAGTAGCTGCCGCGAATGGGGCAGGCCGTGTCGAGTTGATGCGAGCAGTGAACGTCGAGAAGGTCGGGCACGTAGCGGCGAATCGGTCCACACAGCCACTCTTCGACCGACGGACGGAAGCCGTTGCGCATGGCGGGGTCCTTGGCCTCGATCTCCTGCGGGTTATCGGGTGAGCCATAGGCCACGCAGATGTCGATCACCAAGCAGTCGCCAGGGGCATAGCCGGCCAGATTGTGACGCACGAAGCGGACTTCGTTGTCGAGGTTGGCGATGGTGTGCCCGAGCATCACCAGCACGCGGCGACGGTGTGCAAGCTCGGCCTTGAAGTGAAGCTGGGTGTACCGCGGCAAGTGATGGAAGTTGCCGTGGATGGCATAGCTGGTGACGTTGCCCAGCTTGGACAGCACCTCGGTGGCGTGGCGATAGCCTGTGGTCAAGAGCGAGTGGCTGATATCGACGAGAAACAGGCGATGATTGGCCTGCGGGCGCTGGCTGGCGAGCGCTTGCATAAAGCGCGTCTCTTGGCGGGCATCGCCGGCTCCCAGGCAGATCAGATCGATGCCATGGCGGCCGATGGACTGACCGAGCGCCTCGGCGGCGCGCTCAAGCGGCACCAAGCGTCGATAGTCACGCTCATAGTTTTCGTCCGTCGACAGCGCGTACCAGTTGGCCGCGCTCATGCTGTCGATATAGGCATAGGTCTGTTCGATGTAGCCGCCTTCGGCATTTAGCTGCGCAACGAGATCCAAGAACATGCGCATGGGCTCATACGTCGGCGAAAGATACGAGGTCGGCGCAGCGTTGCCGTCGAGCGCCGTGCTGGTCTGCAGCGGCAGGTCGCTGGGAACAAGCTTGAGCTCAGTGACCGCGAGCAGCCGCATCAGCGTCGAGTGAGTGGGGGTGGCCGAGCCGGCTTCGACGCCCTTGATGGTCCCCGTCGACAAACCGGCAAGCTCGGCCAAGCGTTCCTGCGTCAGATTGGCGGCGGATCGTCGCTGGCGGATCAGCTTGGCCAGCTCGCGTCGCTTTTCTGCCGAGACGCGCAAGGGCGAGACCAGGGCGGGCTGGTCGGCCATCTGCAAAAGAAAGTCGAGCACCTCTTGCTGGCGGCGCAGCACTCGCTTGAAGGGGGCTTGGCGATCGGCAGGCTGCTGGGCGAGCAGGGTCTGCAGCGCTTGCAGCGTCGAGACCACGAAGGACTGTGCCGACTCCAGCAGGCTGCGCGTCAGCTCGGGGGCCAGCTCGGACGGCGGTGCGATCGCGGCGGTCGCTGCATTCCGCTCTGCCAGCGCGGACTCGGCAGGGCCGGATGCATGCTCTACGCTGGCTCGCTGAGGAACCGCATCCGCCTTGCCAGAAACACGGTCAGGCCGCGGCAGAGCATGTGTAGGGGACTTGGTTGGGATTCCTGGATTCATAAGCGCATAAGCTATGCGGATTCAGGATCGATTGCGAGCCCCTAATTCGCACATGGTCTATTAATGGTCAATCAAGTGCGCGAGAATCGCCCCTAGACAAAAACGATGCCATCCGGTGTCTGTCGGACTGTCTGCGATATGGCTGTCGATTGGCTGGTAAAGAAATCCTTGCGTTTACCCCGAAAGAGCCTGACCGAGGAGATTCCGCCATGTCTGAGCGCCAGCCCGAGTTATTCCATCGACCGAATCCACAGGGGGTCCTGCGCTGGGCTCGGCGGGCGCTGATCAGTGCGGTGGCCATTGAGCGCTTCGCTTCGGGCCTGCTGTCGTCCTTGCTGGTCTTTCAGCTCAGCGAGCGCTGGGGACTCAGCGAGAGCCGCGCGGCCGCCTGGGTAGGGTATTTTCTGGCGGCCTCCTACATGACTCCGCTGCTTGGGGGGCTGCTCTGTGATCGTGGACTGTCGGCCCGTGGGGCCTGCGTGCTGGGCTGTCTGGGCATCGCGCTGGGGTATGCGGCGCTGATGGGCGATCGCCCGCTGGCCCTGCTGGTGGGAAGCGGCTGCCTCTTGTGTGGGGCGGGTCTGTTTCGGCCTGGCGTGCAGCTTCTGCTCGATCGGCTGTGCGATGCGGAACGTGTCGCGGCAAGTGACCGCGGAAGCGCCGAAGAGCCGACCGGCGAGCCAGCTTCCCAGTCGACGCGGCCCGCCACCCCGCGAGACGAGGCGTATACCTGGATGCACGCGCTGATCAATGTGGGGGGCATGCTGGCACCGCTGGCTAGCGAGGGGCTGCAGCGCGCAAGCGGCTGGGCGGCGGTCTCTACGCTGGCGGTTGGCTGCATGGTGGCTGCCATCGCCCTGATCCGGTGGGGCGTGCCGCAGCTGGCTGAGCGTGACGAGACCGCGCCGCTGCCCAGGCTCGAACACCCGGCCGTTGCAGTGGGAGAGTCGTCGAGTGAGATCATGCCGCTGCCGGTGGCCGCTGGGGACTCATCAGATGCCCTGCGCTTGCCCGGACCGCTGTTGTCGTTCTGTGTGGCGCTGATGGGGTTTTGGATGGTCTATGCGCAGTGCTCTAGCACGCTCTTGCTCTGGGTTCGCGACAGCCTCGATCGGCGACTGCAAAGCTGGGAGCTTCCCGTGAGCGTCTTCGCCGGGCTGCCCTGGGCCTTGGTGGTTGTGCTGACGCCGCCCGTCTTGGCGCTGTTTCGTGCGCTGCGTCGACAGAAACGCGAACCGAATACTCTGCGCAAGCTGAGCCTGGGGTTTGTGGCCGTCGCGCTCGGCTTCGCGGCTCTGTCGCTTGCGGCGCTTGTCAGCGCGTCAGGCTGGCTGGGTGGAACGCGTGCCCACATGGCGTGGCTGCTGCTTGCACTGGTCGCAATTACCGTCGGTGAGCTGTGCGTTGCACCGCTTGGGCCAGTGCTGCTTCTCAAGGTGGCTCCGCTGCGCTTGCGTGGTTTGGTGATGGCGCTGTGGTTTGGCACGCTCGGCTTCGGCTTCATCGCGGGGGGAGCGTTTGCTGAGCTATGGGGAACACTGTCGCCGCCCTGGTTCTTTGCGCTGGCCTGTGGCTTCACGCTGCTTTGCCGGGCACAGCTGCACAGAGGCTTCTATCACTCGGGAAATCTTGATACGCTACCGGCAAGGCTCTGCCATGGATGACTGGAAATCGCGGAAGCATACGGTGCGTGCAGGACAGCCGATGCGCGGCCAGCCGTGCCTGATTTTGGTCTACGCAGGCTCGCTGGACTCGCCGGATGTCGGCTGCCGCTACGACCTGATCGGCGATGAGCTGATCATTGGCCGCAGCAGCGATGCCGACATTCAGGTCGATCGCGATTCGGTCTCGCGCCGTCATGCGCGCTTGGCTCGCAGTGAAGAGGGCTGGACGATCGCCGATCTGCAGTCAACCAACGGCACCTATGTCAACAACGAGTCGGTGCGCGAGCAGCCGCTTGCCGACGGCGACTACATCAAGATCGGCAACGCGATCTTCCGCTTTTTCGGCGGGCCAAACGTCGTCGCTGCGGTCCATGAAGAGCAGTACAAGATCGCGGTGACCTGCGCGCTTACCGGCTGCTTCAACCGCCGCTACTTCGTCGATCTGCTGGAACGCGAGATGCTTCGCGCTCGGTACTTTGGGCGAGCGCTGTCGTTGGTGGCGCTAGATATCGATCAGCTCAAGGTGATCAACGAGACCTTCGGTCACCTGACGGGCGATCACGTGATCCATGAGCTGGCGCGGCGAACGCTGACCCGCTTGGATCGCTTTGAAGTGCTTTGTCGCTATGAAGGGTCGCAGTTCCTGCTTCTTTTGCCCGAGGTCGACGTCGAGCAGGCGGCGATTCACGGCAACGAGCTACGCCAAGCGATTACCAACGAGGCCGTGCATTCCGACGGCGATCTGGTGGTCGTCACGCTGTCGGGGGGGGCCGTGGCGCTGGCCAGCGAGCCCGATGCGGCCAGCTTTATCCGCAGCGTGCAAGATGCAGTGAGCAGGGCGAAAAAAGCCGGCCGCAACCAGCTCGCTCGGTAGCCTGCTTGAAGCGACCGGCGCGCTGGCGGCTTGCTCGGTCAGTCGGTCTTGCGCTCTTAGCACGTTGCGGCTTGGCAGGCCGCGATGGGAGCTTGGCAGGCTTGCGTAACACAGTCCTGGCACTTGCTATCGGTCGGTGACTTGCACGCATCGCGGCAGGCATCGCCTCCTTGGTTAAAGAAGCAGCGCAGGGCCGCGGTGAGCTGATTGGCGACAGCGGGACAGCTCTCGACGACGCAGCCATAAAACGCGCCTTCGTCCTTGCTGGCGCCCGCGAGCAGCGCGCAGGCATACGCTTGGCCGCAGCTATTGGTGCCAGTGCCAATGAACGTGCGCTCAAGGCAAAAGCCCGTCTCGGGAGTGTGGGGGTAGTACGAGCCGATCAGCATGCACATCTCGTCTTTGGTGCTGGGGCCCTGGCTGACGTCGCGATCTTCCGTGTTCTTGTAGTCGCAGCGGTAGTCGAGCGTGCTGCCCTTTGCGATCGCCAGCCCCGGTTCGAAGCGCTTAACCGGCACGTTTTCCCATTCGGTGTTGGTATAGAGCGTCTGCACAAGTCGACCGTTCCCATCGCGCAGATCGGCCTGATAGTTGTTGCCGCGCTTGTGCATATGCGACTGGATGTTGGTCAGCGTGATGTCGGTTGTGACCTTGCATCCCATGCGGGCGCTGGCGATCGACTTGGCGGGCACGCGGATGAAGGGGTTGTAATAGAACAGCAGGCCGCCTTCGTTTTTCATCTTGGCGTCGGGGATGGTGTAGATGTTGACGCGCACCTCCGCCTCTAGCGCCTTGGGCGTCGCGTTCAGGTAGTGCGCGTTCATGAGCAGAACCGCGCCGCCGGGCACCTTGAGCGCGGTGTCTGCGGGGAAGTGCACCATCGAGCCACCGTCATAGGTTTGGGCTCCGGCCAGGACGTTGACCACTTGCCAGTCCGCCCCCGCGCCCTCGGGACAGTCGATGACGCCGCTGGTGTCGTGGGTCTTGCCACGGACGTCCTTGGTCGGGATTTGTTTGTACGGCGTCAGATACAGAAGCACGTGGTGGCTGCCTGGCGTGTACCGCACCAAGTCGCGGTTGATATTCAGGCCCTCGGGCGGTGCGGCGAAGAACTGACAGCGCTCGATCTCAAGTCCCGGATCAAGCGAGGTCGTCATCCGTAGCTGAATGCCCTCGCCCGTAGCGGGCGGCATGAAGTCGCGGATGTCCTCTTTTTTCATCTCAGAGCCGCAGCCCACGACGGCAAACGACAGAGCAAGAAGCGCGCAAGCGACGGGTTGCAGGCGAAGGAAGGAAGGCACACGTGGCATCGAAGGATCTCCTTGGGACGTAAGCGATCGGTCTGGTGAAAATCGCGACCAGCCAGGCCCGATCGAGAGTGTCGCGTTGGTATAGCAGCGCGCTGTATCATCACCAAACGTCCCGCGTTTTTTCCCTGCGCAAGGGGAGGCTCCATGCCGGATCGCACGCCCGACCATCCCAGCTCGCAAGATCCCTCTGTATCGTCGGCCAATACGGCCTGGCATGAGCTCACCGCGGAGCAAGCGCGGTTGCACGAAAACGCGGGCTCTGGCTCGCCCTGGTACACCTGGGGGCCGTACGTCAGCGAGCGGCAGTGGGGCACGGTGCGCGAGGACTACAGCCCACACGGCAATGCCTGGGAATACTTCACGCACGACATGGCGCGCAGCCGCGCGTATCGCTGGGGCGAAGACGGCATCGCGGGCATCAGCGACGACAATCAGTACCTGTGCTTGGCGCTTGCGCTGTGGAATGGCAAGGACCCGATCCTGAAAGAGCGCCTGTTCGGTCTGACCAACAGCGAAGGCAACCACGGCGAAGACTGCAAAGAGCTGTACTACTACCTCGACGCGACGCCGACGCATTCGTACTTGAAGATGCTGTACAAGTACCCGCAGGCGACGTTTCCGTATGGCTCGCTGATCGAAGAGAACCGTCGACGCAGCACCGCAGATCCTGAATTCGAGCTGATCGATACCGGGGTCTTTGATGGCGATCGCTACTTCGATGTCTTCGTCGAGTACGCAAAGGCGGGGCCCGAAGATGTCTTGCTGCGCGTCACGGCGCACAACCGCGGGCCCGACGCAGCGCCGCTGCTTCTGCTGCCGCAGATCTGGTTCCGCAACACCTGGACGTGGAGCGGCCAGGGCGAAGACACGCCGCGTCCGACGCTGATGGTCGAAGGCGACGGTGGACTGCACGCCTATCACGCGACGCTGGGCGAGTACCGGGTGTTCTTGGCTGCGGGCGAGTCGAGCGATTCCAGTCGCGTGCCGGTCTTGCCCGAGCTTGTCTTTTGCGACAACGACACGAACCCTAGGCGGCTGTACGGCATGAAGACCGCATCGGGGTACTTCAAAGATGGCTTTCATGACTATCTGATCAGCGGCAACCGCCATGCCATCAAGCCGTCGCGCATGGGAACCAAGGCGGCCGGGGTCTATCGCTTCGTCGTACCGGCGGGGGCCAGCGTCACCTTGCGTCTGCGCCTGTGCCGCCCCAGCGGTCGCAGCGCCGATGCGCACTTCGCCGACTTTGATGCGATCTTTGCTGAGCGCTTGCGCGAAGCCGATCTGTTTTACGCCGAGCTACAAAAAGACATCGACAGCGAAGACGCGCGCAACGTGCAGCGCCAAGCGCTAGCCGGATTGATCTGGAGCAAGCAGTACTATGGCTACGATGTCGCGCGCTGGATCGACGGTGACCCAGGGCAGCCCAAGCCTCCTTCCGATCGTCGGCGCGGTCGCAACTGGGAGTGGCGACACCTCAACAACAGCCAGATCTTGTCGATGCCCGACAAGTGGGAATATCCGTGGTACGCGGCCTGGGATCTGGCCTTCCACTGCGTTGCGCTTTCGCTTGTCGATGCCAGCTTCGCCAAGGATCAGCTCGTGCTGCTCACGCGCGAGTGGTACATGCATCCCAACGGCCAGCTTCCCGCGTATGAGTGGGCCTTTGGCGACGTCAATCCGCCGGTTCATGCCTGGGCCACATGGCGCGTCTACAAGATCGATCAGCGGCAGCGCAAAAAGATCGGCCGCGGTCCCGATCTGGCGTTCTTGGAGCGCGTGTTTCACAAGCTCTTGCTGAACTTCACCTGGTGGGTGAACCGAAAGGACGCGCAGGGCCGCAACATCTTTCAGGGCGGCTTTCTAGGGCTCGACAACATCGGCGTCTTTGATCGCAGTGCGCCGCTTCCGACGGGCGGATTCATCAACCAGTCCGATGGCACATCGTGGATGGCGATGTACTGCCTGAACCTAATGCGCATCGCGCTAGAGCTTGCGGTTCATAACCACGTCTATGAAGACGTCGCGACCAAGTTCTTTGAGCACTTTTTGAGCATCGCTGAAGCGATGACCAACCTCGGCGATGAGCATGTCGGGCTGTGGAACGAGGAAGACCAGTTCTATTACGACGTGCTGTGCTTGCCAGATGGCCAGATGCAGCCCCTCAAAGTGCGCTCGATGGTCGGCTTGATCCCGCTGTTCGCCGTCGAGGTCATCGATCCCGACCTGCTGGATCAGCTGCCCGAATTCAAGCAGCGGATGGAGTGGTACCTGAGCCACCGCCCGGATCTCTCCAGTCTGATCTCGCACTGGGATGTGCCGGGGCGCGGCAAGCGGCGTCTGCTTTCGCTGCTGCGCGGGCGACGCATGAAGCGCTTGCTCAGGCGCCTGCTCGATGAAAGCGAGTTCCTGTCGGACTATGGCGTGCGGGCCCTTTCGCGCGTCCACGAAAAAGAGCCCTATATCATTCACGTAAACGGCCAGCCGATGAGCGTGTCGTACCAGCCCGGTGAATCGCTGTCGGGTCTATTCGGCGGCAACTCGAACTGGCGCGGCCCGATCTGGTTCCCCGTCAACTACCTAATCATCGAGAGCTTGCAGAAGTTCCATCACTACTACGGCGATGACTTCAAAGTGGAATGTCCGACGGGATCAGGGCAGCTTCTGACCATCGCCGAGGTCGCCGATGAGCTGTCCAAGCGCTTGACTCGCTTGTTCCTGCGTGGACCCGATGGGCGACGGCCGGCGCTGGGACACTATGAAAAGCTGCAGCGCGATCCGCACTTCCGCGACTACCTGCTGTTTTTCGAATACTTCCACGGCGACAACGGGCGAGGCGTCGGTGCAGCGCACCAGACCGGCTGGACGGGACTTGTCGCCAAGCTGCTTGCCCCGCGGCGCCATCACAGCGGGGATTGAGACCTGCTGCGCCCATCTCAACGAGGCGTCATGTTCATGAAGGCCCGCGCGAGTCGATCCATCCCTGCGTGTCTCAAGGAGGCGATGAGCCGATGATCGCCGACGGTGAACTGTTCAAGAACGAGTACATTACGGTGAGTCTGGAATACGGCGGACGCGTCGTGCGCATCCTGCGCAGCGCGGTGCCCTATCCCAACCCTGAGGCCGTCGAGCAAGCGTACGCGGGGCTGTTCCCGATCTTGGATCGCCTGGGCCGATCGGGGCGCTGTCTGCTGAACGATCAGCGCTATGCAATCGGCCGCAACGAGCCGGAATACGAAGCAGCGTTTGCTCGCGTTCGCAGCCGCACCGTGCCCGGTTTCCAACGGATCGGGACCTTGGTGCAGTCGAAAGTGGGCTTGCTTCACATCAGTCGCCTGATCCGCGAAGACCGCGTCGAGCGCTTGGCTTCAAACAATGAAGCCGAGATCTTGGAGTACTTCGGCATCGTCGGTGCGTAAGCTGGCTGCGGCCCGCCAAGTCGCTGTTGTGACCGGACCTGGGCTGATAAGCTGCGACGAAAGAGGAGTCCCATGGCGTCTTCATCCCGCAAGAGTGCGCGTGCAGCCAGCGCTGGCAGTCGTCCCACGCCGCCGTCCATGCGCAGCGGGGCTCTGCCCAAGCTGTCCGAGCCGGCAGAAAAGACCATCTCGGAAGTCGCAGAACAGACGGGCGTGCCGATCGCGACGATCAAATTCTATATCCGCGAAAAGCTGCTGCCGCGCCCGCGCGTTGCCGGGCGTACCGTCGGACGTTATGACTCTGCCTTTGTTCAGCGCTTGGAGCTGGTGCGTGAGCTGCGCAGCCGCTTTCGCCTGTCGCTGCGCGAGATCGGCACGCTGCTTTCAGAAGCCGGCTCGGGCAGCACGCTGACCGAGATCGAGCTGCGCTTGCTCAACCGGGAACGCATCGACGGCGCCATCGATCCGACGCATGCGCAGCCACCGGTTCCGGCCAGCCGCTTGGTCGAGCGCAGTGGCCTGCCTCCTGAAGACATCGCCGAGCTGATCAAGTGCGGCCTGCTGACGCCGATCAAAGTCGATGGCGCGTTTGTGTATGCCGAGCGCGATGCGCGCATCGCAGATGTCGTCGGAGCGCTGCGCAGCTCGGGCTATAACCAGCGCTTGGGCTTTGCCATCTCGGATCTGCGGCGCTATGTCGAAGCGCTGCGCACGCTGGTTGTGCGCGAGGTCGAGCAGTTTGACAACCCCGCGCTGTCAGGGCTTCCCCGCGACGAGATGCTGAACCTGATCGGCCAAGGCGTCGCGCACATCGATGTGCTGCTTTCGCTGCTGCACAAGAAGCTGCTTCTGGCCGCGGTCCACGATCGGCTGGATGCCGCTGCGCAGTCGCGCTCGCTGCAGGCCAGCCCCGAGCCGCCGCGGCGCAGCAAGCCCAAGGCCTAGGCCGCGCTGGTTAGGGCGCGCGAGGTCAGCACGCGGGCGATGCGCTCATAGGCGAAGTCCAGCTCGGCCGGCGTGATGATGAGCGGCGGGGCAAAGCGCAACACTTTGTCGTGCGTCTCTTTGCACAGCACGCCTTCGTGGGCCAGCGCTTCGCAGAACGGGCGTGCTGCCGTGTGCAGCTCGATGCCAAGCAACAGACCGGATCCGCGCACCGCGCGCACGACCGGGCTGTGAAGCGCGCCGAGGCGAGCCAAAAACGGTGGGCCCAGCTCGGCGGCGCGCTCGACCAAGCGCTCGTCTTTTAGGACACGCAGCGCCGCACGCGCAACGGCACTGCCCAAGGGATTGCCGCCGAACGTACTTCCATGGCTGCCCGGCTCAAAGACGCCGATCAGCTCGTCGCTGCCGACCACCGCCGAGACAGGATAGACGCCGCCGGACAGCGCTTTGCCGAGCAGCAAGGCATCGGGCTTCACCCCCTCGTGCTCGCAGGCAAACATGCGTCCGGTGCGGCCGAGTCCAGTCTGAATCTCGTCGAGAAGCAGCAGCACTCGGTGTCGCTTGCAGATCGCGGCCGCCTTCGCCAGATACCCTGGCGGCGGCATCAGGACACCGGCCTCAGCCTGGATGGGCTCGACGAGGAATGCGCACGTGCGGGGCGTGATCGCGCGCTCTAGTGCATCGGCATCGCCAAACGGCACGATGACAAAGCCCGGCGTAAAGGGCCCATAGTCCGCGCGATACCCTGGCTCGGTCGAGGCGCTGATGATCGTAACGGTGCGTCCGTGGAAGTTGTCCGCGCAGACGATGATCTCGGCCTGATCAGCCGGGATTCCTTTGTTGCGATAGCCCCAGCGCCGTGCGGCTTTGATCGCGGTCTCGACTGCCTCGGCGCCCGTGTTCATCGGCAGCGCTCGTTGCATCCCGGACAGCTCGCACAGCTCTTTTTCAAAGTAGGGAAGCTCGGTATTGCGAAAGGCTCGCGAGGTCAGCGTGACGCGTCCAGCCTGCTCGATCAGCGCGGCCATGATGCGCGGGTGCCGGTGCCCTTGGTTCAGCGAGGAATAGGCGCTGAGCCCGTCGAGGTAACGGCGCCCTTCAACATCGGTCACCCAGACGCCCTGTGCCTCGGCGACGACAATATCGAGCGGCTTGTAGTTGTGCGCGCCATAGCGCGCTTCCAGATCGACATATGTCTGCGTGGATGACTGCGACATGGCTGCCTCGCAGCGGCGGGTTTTGGGCCGAGCACCTAGGCAGGCTCGGCCTGGGGCGGGTTACGTGGCCAGAGCCTGCGGACCGGCGGCGATGATCTCTTCCGCAAGCTGATCGGCGATCTCACCCGGTGGGCGGCCGGTTTGCTGCGTGCGCTCGGCGATCTCGCGAATCGTTGCATAGATGCCGCTGGCCCGCTCACGAGCTTTTTCGGCGTCGTAGCCAGCGAATTCCTGCGCGACGTTGATCAGGCCACCTGCGTTGATCGCATAGTCCGGGGCGTAAAAGATCCCGCGCTCCTGCAGCGTGCGGCCCACCGTTGGCGAAGCAAGCTGGTTGTTGGCGGCACCGGCAACGGCACGGCAGCGCAGGCGGGGCAGGGTACTCGGCGAGATCGCTCCACCCAGAGCACAGGGCGCGAAGATGTCGCACTCGACATCAAAGATCTCCTCGATCGAGATGATCTTGGCGCCGGTCTCAGCGGCCACGCGCTCGGCACGGCCCGGATCGATGTCGGCAATCGTCAAGCGGGCGCCTAGCTTGTGAAGCTCAAGCGCTAGATAGCGACCGACGGCACCGACGCCCTGGATGGCGACGTGCAGGCCAGCCATGTCTTTGCCGTCTTTGCGGCCCAGGATGACTTCGCAGACTGCCTCGATCCCGCGACGGCAGCCCAGCGCAGTAAATGGCGACGGATCGCCAGAGCCACCATCCGCCGTCGAGAAGCCCAGAACGTGCTTGGTGGTCTTGCGCACGACGTCCATATCGCGCGTCGAGGTGCCAGAGTCCTCGCAGGTCAGGTAGGCCCCGCCCAGCGAATCGACGAAGCGGGCAAAGGCGGTAAAGAGTGCCGCGCGATCGAAGTCGGGGCGGCGCATCGCCTCGGTCGCCCAGATGACTGCTTTGCCACCGCCGTGCGGCAAGCGCGCCAGGGCCGCTTTGTACCCCATGGCTCGCGCCAAGCGACAGGCGTCCGTCACGGCCGCGGTCTCGTCGACATATGGGTACACGCGGCAGCCACCAATGGCCGGCCCCAGGCGGGTCGAATGCAGCGCGACGATGGCTCGCAGGCCCGTCGCTCGATCTAGCGCCATGTGGAGCTGACCGTACTCTAGGTCGGTGAGGATCTGAAAAATCATACGTGCAGCTTATGCCAGTACGAGCGTGGCCTGGGCAACATAATTCGCGCCGCTGAGCATGCCTGCCAACGAGGGTCGGACGGTCCTGTGATAAGCCCTTGCGCACTGCGCGTGCTGCCGCCTGGATCTGGCTCGGGACCGCGAAGTCCATCGACTTGACGAAGCATTCGGTGTTACGCTCCTTACGTTTTATTGTGTTGTCACTCCCGCAGTTTCCGCAGCGCATCCGCATCGTCGCCGGCCTGTCTGGGCTGCTGCTGCTTGTAGCGTTTGTCTTGCCGCGTGGCGGGACCAGCGGAATCGCTCGCTTGCCGCTGGCGCCGCCAGGCGAATTCATCGCGCTGTGGACGATGATGCTTTCTGGTGCGGTGGTGTTGACGGCGGCGGTGCTGCCGGTGCCAGGCCTGTTCCGGGCCTGCATCAGCTTCGCCTCGCTGCCGGCGTGGGCCGTCGTCGGAAACTTGCCACTGGCCTTGCCACTGCGTCTGTCTGTTGGCTGCGTTGCGGCGCTGGTGTGCGCGACGCTGATCGTGCGGACCCATGTCTCGTGGGCTCAGCTACCGAGGTACTTGGGGCTGGGCAGCATCGCGCTTCTGGCTGCGCTGTACCTTTTGCCGTGGCACGGCGATCCTCCGCTGCGGCAGATCGTCCACATGCTGACGGCAACGCAGGACCCGGCAGCGCGCTTCATTGCGATCTATCTGCTGTTGCCGGTGCCGGTGGCGCTGCTTTCGCTGCTCGTGCAGCTCGGCAGCGACCTGTCTGCGCTGGGCGAAACCTTGGCCTGGCTGATCTTTCTGTGGGCACCCGGCGCGCTCTTGATCCAAAGCTTCGACGGAGGCCAGGTGGCAGCCAGCTTGGCCACGTTCGCGACGCTGGTCTGCGCCAGCTATGGCCTGTCGGAGCCGCTGCGCTCGCTGTCTCTGCGCTATCCGTCGTAGCTTGCAGCGCAGGCCGCTTGTGCTTGCATCGCTGCGGCGGCAATGCAAGACGGCACAGCGACTTTTTGACGCTACATCGTCGGCGTGGTCTCTAGCACACCGGTCTTTGGATCCATGCCAGCGAACGGGCGCTTGTCCGGCACGACGCGCACCGCCGTCGAGACCTTAAGCGGGAAGAGCTGTCCGCTGTCGTAGTGAAGCTCGATCAAGAACGCGGTATAGCCCTGGGCCGGCATGGGCACCTGCGCGGTATAGACGCCGCCGCCTTGGCTTGCTAGCTCGCGACTCGTCCATACCTTGCCCAGTGTCTCGACGCGGAAGTCACGGGCTTTAGGGTTTGTGGCCTGCCACAGCAGCACGCGCTTGGGGATCTCGGTCGTTGTGACTCGGATGCTGTCCCTGCCCTCGAAGGACCACGAATACGTCGGCCGCGGGCGGCCTTCGCGCAGCATGCCGACATAGCTCACCGCGCTCTCGGCAGCGTCGGTGTCATCCAGGCCGTGATCGGCGTTGGGGATGTACCGCAAGAGCTTTTCGCCGCGCAGCTCGGCGTAGTAGTTCTGTGATCCGTCCGGCAAAAAGAACTGATCCCCCGTCGCGTTCAGGATGTACTTGGGCATCGTCAGGCGGTGGCGGAACAGGTACGGATCTTCGTCGGTCAGCATCGCATCCATCTCGGGATTGCCCAGGTGCTTGGTGATGCCGTTGTAGTGGTAGTCATACAGCGCTCGCGCCCAGAAGCCGTAGGTCTCGATGTGCTGGCGCATGAACTGGTTGACGTTGAGCACATCGATCACGATGGGCACGATGGCGCTGACGCGTGGGTCGACAGCGGCGGTCATCCACGTCGTCCAGCCGCGCTTCGAACCACCGGCCACGACGAACTGATCGGGTGCGGCACCTCCGCCCTGCGGCGTTTTTAGGAAAGCCTGCGTCGCGTCCATCGCCCGCACAGCGGCTCGCACCATCGGGAAGCGTGCGTGCCAGGTGGCGTCGCCGGTCTTCATCACTTGCGCCCAGCCAAAGGCGATGATGCCGTCTTCGCTGTGGGCCTTGCCGTCGTGGTTGGCAAAGGTCAGAGGTTGGTTGGGGATCTGGCGAAGCTCGACGGCGATGGCGCCCAGCGTCTTGGCCAGCAGTACGACTTCACTGCTGGCTTTCTTGGGTGGGCTGCCGCCGTTGCTGCCGCCGCTGATCAGAAGAATCGCGGGACCCGGCGTGACGTTTTCGGGCTTGACCACCAGCACGTGGTGTTGCCACTGCGTGCGATCGACCTCGCTGCCGCTGCGCCACGATCCCGACTGCATGTCGAGCAGATACGTCGTGTAGCCACTGCCCATTTCAGTCCCGAGCAGCTTCCAGGCGAAGGCGGGGTCAGGCTGCTTCACGAAGCGATCGAGCTCGGTCAGCTTGTCCATGCGCTCGCCGGGCGGGCGCTGCATGTCCGCCGGGGAATCGGGGCTGCAGGCAAGCGGCGAGCCGAAAGCCAAAGACAGCGAAAGCAGGCGTACCGCCAGCCAGCGACGGGCCGGCGGGCTCAGCGACGACGAAGCGGTGGTCCGGGTGTCGGTCATGGTTCCCTCTCGAATTGCGCGCACTGTATCGCAATGGAGGGCGCTCGCGCGCCGAGGAGTGCGGTATTCTTAGTACCGTCGGCTCTCCTTTATCCCGAGCCCAGGTCCCGCCATGGCAGGAAAGAGCGCAGCCCGTGCATCCGGCAAGATCGTCGTCTGCGGCCGTACCTACGATATCGGCTGGAAGACGGTGAACTTCTACGACAACTTGATGTTCTCGGCCTATTACCAGGGCTGCTTCAAGGGCAAAGACGGCGCCAAGCCGACGAGCCCCTATCCCTTTGCCCCGGCCAAAGGACTGGAACGAGCGCTCAAGCGCTATCGCGAGCGCCGTCTGATGGGCGGCTCGCGCAATGATCTGCGGCGCCTGCAAGATCTGCTGCGGCAGTTCGTCATCCACCACGACGGCTGCGCCACGTCCGAGACCTGCTTTCACGTGCTTCACGACGAGCGCGGCTTGTCGGTTCACTTCTTGATCGACAACGATGGGACGATCTATCAGACGCTGGACTTGGTCGACGGCGCTTTCCATGCCGCTGGCGTCAACGAGATCTCGATCGGCGTCGAGCTCTGCAATCGCGGCCACGTCGACCTAGACGGCCCCGACTTTTACAAAAAGAAGTTTGGCATCAACCGCAACATCGAAGAGATCGTGGTCCACAACACGCGCTATCGCATGTGGGCGTACACGCCCGAGCAGTACATGGCGATGGAGGCGTTGGGCAAGGCGCTCGCTCGTCTGTTTCCCAACCTGCCCCAGGTCTATCCCGAGTGGAATGGCTATGTGCTGCCGACGTGGATGACCGAGCCGCGCGCCTTTGCGGGCTACCTGGGTCACTTTCACATCACGAACAACAAGTGGGACCCTGGGGCCTTCAACTTCAAGTGGTTCACGCAGAAGATCCGCAGCCGATCGGTGTGGTTTTCCTGTCTGGATCGCGACAGTGAATGCCGCCAAGCGCCCGAGATCGAAGACGACCCAACACGCGCCGAGCAGCAGGCGCAAGGGCTGTACAAGAACAACGAAGAAGACTCGATGGGTGGCTATTTTCCCGTGGGTCCTTTCGGCAAGTCGCGGCTGTGGCACGGCGGCATCCACCTGAGCTTGAACGAAGGCACGGCGATCTTTAACCCGTTCCCCGGTCGCGTCGTTGCGCTGCGCTATGCCGACGATGTACCGATCGGCTCGGCGAACTTTGTACTGATGCGGCACGGCTTCCGCTTGGCGGGCAAGGAAGCGATCTTCTTCATGCTGTATTTCCATCTGCAGCGCGAAGATCCCCGGCAGCCGCGCATGAGCTGGATCAATGGCGCGGACAAAGCTCCATGGTGGGAAGCGGTGCAGCGCGGCGAGGTGGCCTATCCTGACTTCGACCTGGGCGGTGGCGAGGTCATTGGCCATGTCGGCCACGCCGGGCCGCCCGGCAGCCTAGAGGGCCAGATTCACGTCGAGGTCTTGGCTGCTCGTGATCTGGCCGCGGATCTAGAGCCAGGGTACTTCACGGCCGTCGAAGGCGGCGGCAGCGGCCCTTTCTGCGAGGTGGGCAGCATCATCAGCGCCATCGACAAACCCAAGGGCCGTGGCGATGGCCAGCTTTCCGAGGCAGAGCTGCGCGCGTTTTTCCAGCGCGATGCCGCCCGCATCGACATGCGCAAGCTGGCCGTACACAGCCGATCCGAGTGGGGCGCTTCGCCCGACTATGAAGCCGCTCTGCTGCGCAGCAAAGAGTTCAAGACGCTGAACAAGGTTGCGCGCTCGCGCCTGTTCCGCGACCAGATCGAGCCGACGCTTTGGTACACCGAAGACTTGGCCCAGCGCGTCGGTCTGCCCAAGGACTACGTGGTTTGGCACTACCATCCCGTGCGCTTCGTCGCCTGGATGAACAGCCAGCTCAAGAAGCAGGCGACGGTCACCGCCGTCATCCAGATGAACACCGGTCCAGCGGCTGCCAAGGTGCTCGACGATCGCGACTCGCTTGAGGGCTTTACCGACGAAGAAGACGAGATGTCGCTAGAGGCCGGTCGTCGTCTCGGCCTGGAAGAGCTGGCCAACGGCTATCCCGAAGAGAAGCAGTAGAAAACGGTCGCGGGCGGCTGGCCAGAGCGCAGTCGCAGGACGCGTCGATCTTGCGTCCGGCTACGGCGTGGCGGGCGGCGGTGCGGGCTTGATCGGGGCGTCCTCGGCCTTGTTCGAGGTGGGCAGGACCTCGCCGCTTTGGCACTGGATCAGGCCGTTGGATGTGCGACGAGCGACGCACTTGGCCGGGTAGTAGGCATAGGTCAGCGCCGCTTCGCCGCAGCAGACGCGCCACACGGTCTCTTGCTCGTTCTCGGCGGTGACGTTCAGGTTGTACAGCTCGCAGTGGCGGCCCAGGCGAGCGAACTCGGCGATCGACTCTTTCTTGACGATGTCATCGACGCGGCCGGTGGCTTGGCAGGGGCCGGTGGGCAGCGTGTCATCGACGACGCGCTTGTCGGCGCACGACACAACGCAGGTCAGTGAAAGCAGTGCTGCCAGCGAAAGTGAGGTTGTCCACGGCGAAGCAGATCGAGGCCAGAGCAGAGCATGCACGGTCAGTTCCTCCCGCGCCTACTTTACCGCAAAGCGCAGACGGCAGGCGGCGGCAATTTGTGATCAGGAAGCCTGAAATGCGCGGGGAAACTCGCTATCTTGTGTCCATGTCGTCCGCAGGCGAAACCGGCGCGCTCATTCCCTCAGAATCTCTGGGGTCTGCGTCGCCTGCTTCGCCGCGGTGGGCGGTGCGACGTCATGACGGCAGCATCCTACGCAGTGGTTCCGGCTGCGCGGTGATGGCTGTACTCAACGTCACGCCCGACTCATTTTCCGATGGTGGGAAGTATCTTGACGCCGAGCGTGCCCGTGCCCATATCGATGCGCTGATCGCGCAGGGCGCTGACCTCATCGACATCGGAGCCGAGTCGACGCGGCCGGGGGCCGTATCGTTGTCACCCGACGAAGAGTGGCGTCGCTTGGCCCCCTTGTTCGCGCTGCTCGATCGCGTGGCGTTGCCGGTCGCTCTGTCGATTGACACGCGGCATGCTGCGACGGCTGAGCGCGCCGCCGAGCATGGCGTGGCGCTGCTCAACCTGCCTTTTCCGCACGATCTGCTCGCCTCTTCGTCGGGGCCTTGGGCAAATGCGGGCCGCGCAGCTGGGCCACCTGCGGCAGCCGCTGAGCTCAAGCGATTGCTGCTGTGTTTTGATGCCATCGTCGTCATGCACTCGCGTGGGACTCCGGCGACGATGCGCGAGCAGACCGACTACGGCGACAACTTGTGTCAGACTGTGGTCGAGGAGCTGGTAACGATCGCCGCTTCACTTGCGGGGGACGATCCGGTGCTGCGTCGCCGCCTGATCTTCGACCCAGGCCTAGGCTTCGCTAAGACCGCCGAGCAGAGCATTGAGCTGCTCTCGCGGACGGCCTGGCTACACGCTCAGTTGCAGGCGCCGCTTCTCGTCGGTGCCTCGCGCAAGTCGATGCTGGGGGCGGTCACCGGGCTACCTATCACTTCTCGTTTGGTTCCGTCGGTGGTCGCTGCTGTGCATGCCGCGCAGCAGGGGGCTGCCATCGTGCGCGTACACGACGTGGCCGAGACACGCGCCGCCTTGCAGCTTGTGCAGGCGCTTGGTCAGGCCGGCCAGAAGCCGCTTGCTGGACGGCCCAGCGCCGCGCCGCCAGCGGATCGCAAATCGCAGGCTTACTCGACGGAGGCGCGGGAATGAACCTCGCCGCCGCCAGCTTGTTTCCCGATCTTTTGTCGCACGTGCAAGGTGCTCTGCGCGGCCTGAACTCACGCGATCTTCTAACGACAACGGCGGACGTGGTGATCGTCTACTACGTCGTCTATCGCATCCTGAAGTTGGTGCGCGGGACGCGGGCGGCACAGACGCTGGCCGGGATGTTCATTCTGGGCGGGCTGTTTTTCTTGGCCAAGCGCCTCGACCTGTTCGCGGTCTCGTGGCTGTTCGAAAAGCTGATCGACTACTTCATCATCTTTTTCGTCGTCATCTTTCAGCAGGACCTGCGCCGCGCGCTGATGCAGGTCGGCCAGAACCTATTTACCCGTCACAAGTACGAAGAGACCTATGTCATCGAAGAGGTCGTGCAGGCCGCGGGTGAGCTGGCGAAAAAGAACATCGGCGGCCTGATCGTCATCGAGCGCGATGCCGATCTCTCAGAGCACCTGGGCGAAGTCGGCGTGGAGTTGGATGCGCGTGTCACCAAAGAGCTCTTGGTGACGCTGTTCGTGCCCGATCCTCAGAACCACCTGCATGACGGCGCGGTGATCATCCGCAACCTGCGTGTGCAGCAGGCCGGAGCGGTGCTGCCACTTTCCGGCAATGTGAAGCTGGACAAGCAGTTCGGAACCCGCCATCGCGCCGCCATCGGCATCACAGAAGAGAGCGACGCGGTCGTCGTCGTCATTAGCGAAGAGCGCGGCGAGGTGTCGCTGTGCTTCAACGGCAATATCGCCCACAGCCTGGATGCTGCGACGCTGCGCAAGGCTCTGCTCGGCCTGTTCCAGAAGAAAAAAGCCAAGGGCAAAGGCCAGGCGCAGGGATCCAAGCCTGCGAGTGCCGGTGCAGCAACGGGGAAAGCCGTGCCCGTCAGCGCAGGTGCCTTGGGGGCAGCGGATGAATCGGGCAGCAAGAAAGTGCCGGCAGAGCTCTTGGCTCTTTTCAGTACGCAGCCGCTTGGGGGCCGGGCTCGCACGGATGGCACCAGCTCGACGGGCGCTGGGCAGACAACCCCAAGTCAGGCACCGGCTGCGATGCTCGAATCGTCATCGAAAGCCGCGGCAAGTGGCAGCGATCCTTCAACGATGCAGACCTCGGCCAAGGCCATGCTAGAGCGCGCCGAGAAAGCCGCTTCGATGCAGGCAGCCAGCCAAGTCACGCCGCGCATTTCCCCAAGCGGTCCAGGGGAATCGCGCAGCGAGCCCAGTGTCGCGGCGAGCCCGACGGGGCAGATGGCCGAACAGACGACGGCCAAGTTTCGTATACCGCTGCTCGATGTGCTTCCGACGACATCCGGTGAAGGCGGCCCCGCCGTGCAGGCTGCGCTGGATCCGCACGTTGCCTCGCTGGCTCCGGCTTCGGCTGCGCAGGTGGCGCAGCCTGGGTCGGCTCCGCCGCCGGGCCTTCCGCCTTCGCCTGCTGTGGATGCCCCGCGTGAGCCGAGCACGCCAACGCCCTGACGACCATGCGCGAGTTTCTTTACAAATTCTTCTTCGAGGATCTGCTGCTCAAGATCATCGCGCTGGTGTTCGCGGTGGCCCTGGTCTTCATCGTTCGCACCGAGCTTGAGGCCAGCACCGCGCTGCTTCTGCGGGTGCGCTACGGCGAGCCACGTGGGCGCCTTCTGATCAGCGAGCCCGCGCCTCCCGAGCAGGTCAAGGTCTTGGTGCGCGGTCCATGGGGCCGTGTGACACGGGCGAGCCGGGCCGCGCTGGAACCCATGCGCATCGACCTCGCCGAGCTATCGGACGGAGAGCTGCGCTTTTCGCCCGAGATGGCGCGCGTGCCCGAGGGGCTGAACATCGAGAGCTTCGATCCGCCGAGCATCTATCTGCGCTTCGCCAACGAGGCCAAAGTGGCCTTACCCGTTCAGTTGACAACGGAAGGTGAGCTGCAAGAAGGCTACCGCTTGCGCAAGACGACACTCTCGCCATCGACGGTGGTCATTCGAGGAGCGCGCGGCGTCATCGAAAACATGCGCAATGTGCTGACGCGCCCGCTCAATATTGCGGGCTTCACGGGATCGGCGACTGTGACGGCCGAGCTTGGCCCGCTGCCCAAGTACGCGTTCTATGTCGAACAGCCCGCGCCGCGCATCTCGGTCGAGCTCAATGTCGAGCTTGTCGAAAAGCGCTTTGCCAACGTGCGCATCAACACGAGCGGAGCGCCGCAGAATGCACGACTCAACCCCGAAGTCGCGACCATCGTGCTGCGCGGCCAAAGCCTAGAGAAGCTGCAGGATGTGCCCGTGCTGATGGTTGACACCGCCACCGACGAGCGAAAGCCCACTGGCACGACGTATATCAAGCGCATTCAGGTGACGGGTCTGCCATCCGGCATCGCGTACGAAGTCACGCCGCGCGATGTCGAAGTGACCGTCGTTCGCCCCGCAGCCCCCGAGAAAGAGCCGCCGCGCAAGATCGCGCCATAGTGCGGCTTGAAACCTGAGCCGCGCAGGCGGTCTCCCCCCGTCCGCCTGTCTGTTAGAACCCGCTCGGCGGGCTCACGCACAAGGCCCAGGCGCCCGCGACTCCGACGGCATCCCAGGCGGCGTGGACGGCCTGCCACTCGCGGCCGCAGCGACCGTACAGGATCTCAGCCGCGCGAGCCGTGGCATAGCGCGCAGCCTGGAAGTCGCTGGTCGACGTCAGCAGGCGCGCGTTGGCGTAGTAGAAGATGCGCATCGCCTTGTCGAGCCCGATGCCATCGACCACGGTCGGGCTCTTCATGCGTGGGTGGCTGCCGCCCTGCACCATCAGATAGAACGCCAGATTGGCGATGCCGCTGTTGATGTGGACGCCGCCGTTGTCATCCATGCCGATGTAACGCTCGGCATAGAAGTCCTTGCTCATCATGTCGATCGTCGGGTTTGACATGCTGCGCAGCGCACCGCCAGGGATTGGGAAGATCGGGCCGACCACGTCTTCACCGATCTTCCAGGTCTTGTCGGTTGCGCTGTACGTCGTCGGGGGACCCGCTGCGCTGCCACCGGCTGCGACCCAGGCCTCGGCCGTGGCACCCAAGATGTCTGACATCGCTTCGTTAAGCGCGCCCGATTCGTTTTTGTACACAAGATCCGACGTCAGGTTGGTCACCGCGTGCGTTAGCTCGTGCGCTGCGACGTCAAAGCCCAGCGTCATTTCCTTGAGCAGGAAGCCGAACAGGCTGCCGTTGCCGTACAGCATGATGCTGTATGGAGCGCCGACCCAGGCCGCATTCCCGCCGTCGCAGCCGCCCATGCCGGTGTCAAACGTCGCCATCACCGACGACGTCAGCTTGGCGCCCATGTCGTCATAGCTGTCGCGGCCGAACGAGTGTTTGTAAAACCAATACACGGCGCCACTGTTGTTGTAGGCGCGCAGACCCGGCATATCCATGGTCATGCCGCCCTCGCTGATCACCGGCTTTCCGGGCAGCTCGGACCCGTCTTTGACGCAGACCTTATCGAGGCTGTACACGTCGCGGTTGAGCGCTTCATAGACGCGCGACAGCCGCTCTTGCACGCTGCCATCCTGCGCCGAGACATAGATCTCTTCGAGTGCCCGACCCTTGGTGCCAACGTACTCCACCACCGCGGCATAGACCAGGCGCGGCGTCGTGCCCTCCATAAAGATCGCAAGCTCGGGCGTGCCATGGGTCTGCGTTGGCAGGCCGGGGCGCGACAGCGTCGACAGCGCGACCTGTACCGCTTCGTTGGCTGAAAGCGTCGGGCGAGCGTCGATGACCAGGTCTGGCGTCAAGCGTCCATGAATCGCTTCAATCACGCCATCGCGACCAAGCTGCACAATCACTTCACTGCCGAGCACGCGCAGATCGCCGTGGCGCTGCTGCAGGCGGACCAAGCGATTGCCCGCTTCATCGAGCTGGTTCGTGCGCACTGACAACGTCGTCCGTGGTGCCAAGCGATAGCTCGATCGCAGATCGGACAGAAGCACCTTCTGGGCCAGATGGGCGGCTGCGCTTCCCGCGTCCATGCCGGCGGGCAGCGTCGAGCCGGTCGTCATGCGGCCCGAAAGAAAGCTGGGCGTGCCGTCGTGTGCCAGCGTCGCTTCATCGAAGCCGAAGCGGCGGAATTCGCCGCCCCGCCCGTGATCCGTGGCCGGCGAGCCGCAGGCAGCCAGCGTTGTCAGGCCCAGCGACAGGCCCAGCACACTCAGCGGCCCAAACGACCGACAGGTTTTGCGAAACAGCGAGAAGGACATGAGGGGCTCCTTTATTCGAGACGAGGTCAAGCAGGCCCCCGAGGCTGCGGCCAAGCGAGCCGCTCTGGGGGAAGGGGCGATGTGCGCGGATAATGGACCAAGGCTTCACCGTCCGACAAGTTCCTCATGGTGGCGAGGCGGGCGGGGGGAGCTCAGCAAGCGGCGGTTCGGGCTGCGCTGTTCGACCGCTCTGGCGACGGAACTGCAGGAAGCGCCCCATCCAGGCGGCAAGCTCGGTGGGCGACAGATGAGAAAACGCCTTGCGATACACGCTGGGCTGCTGCTTGGCCGTTGCGAACATAAAGCGCGTAAAGGTATCGGCGTCGACGCGATCTTGCAGGAATGCGGCATACGGCTCTTGGCCAAAGCTGGCCAACACGCCAAAGGCCGTGTCGAGCAGGCGGTTGATCCAGTCCGGGTCATCGACATCCGAGCCGGGCGCAAGCGCCGGGGGCGGCATCATCATCAACGTCAGGCCGCCCATGACCTTGAGCGCGGGTGGTTCGCTCCACAGCGACGACAGACGGGCCTGCGACAGGTCGTCATCCGACAGCGCCTGCACCAGCCCCTGCGCGATCGGTCGGAACGAGCGGACCATCGATCCGAAGCCGCAGAACGTAAGCGGTGAGTGCCGGGCCGCTGCATCGCCGACCAGAAACACCCGCTCGCCCGGCGAGGTCGGCATGGGCCGCAGGCGTGTATAGCCCGGAATGAAGCCATACGTCGGACGCACCAGCCGCAGATCGCCTCGCTTGTAGCGCGGCAGCGTCGCAAAAAAGCGCTCATACAGCGCAAACAGTGGCTGCTCTCCTGCCTGGATGCGCTCAACGAGGCGCCCGCTGCGCTGGTAATAAAACAGATAGATCGTCATCCGCCGCGATGGATCGCCCGTCGCTGCAGCGCTGCCTGGTGGGCCGTGAACGTCTGTTTCAGCGGGGGCGGGGAAGCCTTCCCAGATGTGCTGCTCGCTGTCTTGCACGCCCTCGGTGGTGACCAAGATCTCGCCGACGTCCGGGTCTAGCTCGTCTTTTCCGCGGCCGAGCGTCAGGTTGTCCATGACCCCGCCCACCGTCGGACACAGAAGATCAAAGGCGGCGTGCGGGCTCTGTGTACCGAGCGCGTCGACGAACAAGCGAGCCAACAGATCGCGGCGTCGCGTCGGATCGGATCGCGGCGCGATCGCGACCGTTATTCCCGCTGCATGCCGTCGGTATCCCACCAGCGTGTGCTGCTCGATCAGCGTCGCGCCCGCCGCCACGGCTTTTTCGCGCAGCGCAGATAGCAGCGCTTCGGCATCGACAACGCAGTCGAGCACGTCGCGCACCAGGTGATCCGAGCCCTGGCCAAAGCGGCACAGACCGATGCGGTACTGCATGCGCACCAGCGCCTGAACTTCGTCGCGCGTAAACAGGCCCGATTCCCACAAGGGGGCAAGCTCCGGTCGCGAGATATTCCACTCGCGGTGGCCGCAGCCGATGGCGCGCCGATCAAAGACCGCCACCCGCAAGCCCGCTCGGGCCAGCGTCGCGGCATAGATCAGCGACAGCCCACCGCCCGCCATCACGACATCGAAGCGATCGCCTGCGGAAAGTGGCCGATCTTCACGTGGGTCCAAGCGCAGCCGACGCGGGATCGACGAGCGGTCAAACAGGCTCCGCCCCGTCTCTCCCTGGGCGCGCTGTCCCAGGCTCGCTTCAAGCTGAGCCAGATGCGAAAGCACGTCCGGGCCAGCAGGCCGCGAAAGAAGCTCGGCACACGTACGCGGAAACCGGCGCCGCAGCGCCGAAACGTCGAGTTCGGACATCACAGGCACGTCGTATCAGATGCCACACGGCTACGGAACCTCGCTGGCACCCACTGCGTTCAGCTTCTTAGTCACGCATCATGCGCAGGAAGTCCGCTTCGAGCGCTTGGAATTCCGTTCGCCAGCTCTCCTGAAGCGCGAGCGGTAACACCGCAAATCGGCTGCGTTCGTGCTGCAACAGCGCTTGATAAGAAACAAACGGCCGCGCCACCTGCTGCTGATGCCACCAATCGTCATATTTGTCTCGTTTAATCACCCAGCGATTGATGTTGACAGAAATTGTCATTGCTTCGACATAGTGCCACCAGAACCTTGGCACATATATCAGTTCGCCTTCGGAAAGTGTGCAATCGAAGCCCTGGGCTTCTGCAAATTTTGGATACTTCTGCATATCGGGCGCCAGCGGATCGATCGGACTGGCCCACATCCCGCGATGAAAATACGTGGGATAAAGAAATCCGTGCTGATTGGGAGCAAAGAGGATGAAGCGCTTGTGGCCAATCAACTGAGCATTGAAGTTGTGATGCGGGTCGTTGTGGATCGTCGATCGCTGGCGAGCCGCGCCCATCCATAATCGGTATTCGCTCGCAGACGCACTTGGCTGCCAGCTTGGGAAGCTGCAGCCCGATAGCAGACGTTCAAAGCCCTGTGCAGCGGCCAGATCCGGGGCGATGCGGATGTTGCCCGCGTAGGGCGGCCGCGTACCCGTCGCTGCCGCTTCTTCGATGATGTCGACATACGCGCGAAGCTCCATCACGCGAGGTTGCGTCGCAGCCTCGGGTTGCGACGAAAAAAACGCGAGGAACTCATCGTCGGTCGGGCGCACCGGCACGCTGATGTGGCCAAACTCTCGGATTAGGCCATTCATTGTCCAACATGGGATAGATGAGTTCCCATTCCTTGATTGGCACATGACAACAGGCCGTCCCGCGGCGGCAAAGTGGCGCTCAAACTCTTCGACTGAGATCGAGTCTACACGCTCGATGGGTGTGAGCATCATGTGAGCATCTCCAAGCGCCTTGCGTATCGCGCGAACTCAATGCGCCAATGCAGCATAGCGCGCAGCCAAACGCAGGTGCAACGCCTGTTGCTTCTGCCGCAAAAAATGCTCTAAGCCTCGCTGGCGACGGAAGAATGCGTTTGCGGAAAGGAGGATGGGATGTTCCGTTCCGACTGCCGAATGCCGCAGGCATGGGAGGGGCTGGTCTCGGCGCACACGGGCGGACTGAGCCGCGTGCCGAGCCAAAAGCGAAACCTGCGCACCGTGATTTGCCCTGCGCGCTACAGGCGGTTCAGGATGCCAAAGACGTCGCAACCGCGCCGCCGGGATCGCTTAGGATGAAGGGAACGCAGCGCGCGGCAATGGCGTATTCCCAGTGAGGATAGAATCAAAGAATGGCCGTCCATCCCATCTATATCGCAGCCCTGGTTCCAACTCTGCTCATCCTTTCTGTGGTCGGCGGAATCCTGCTCTACCGCTCGCCCAAGAATGAGCGTCCGCTGCTCGGGCTGAGCTTCCTGCTGGAACTTCCCATGTTCTTTGTCTGTACGTATCTCATCCGCAATCCCCTGAATCACCTGACCGAATCGCTCATTCCTCTTTCCTCACCGGCCGGACTGTTCTTGCGCAGCTTCCAGGCGCCGATCTTCGAGGAGCTGAGCAAGCTCTGGTTGGTTCTGCTTTTAGTCCGCATGCGAAGGCTGCACCGCGACAACGCCCTTCGAATCGGGATGGCCATCGGAACTGCGTTTGGCCTGAGCGAGATCTGGGGACTCGCCTTCCACATTGCGCAAGACGTCTCTCTCGCCGGCCGGCCCTTCTATTACTTTGGCGGCTTCATTCAGGAGCGCGCCATGGTGGCCCCCTTACACGGCATCTTCCTAGTCGCTGCAACCCGCCAGATCGGTCGGGGGCGCACCGCGCTGGCTCTTGGCCTTCTGACGGAGTTTCTTCTGCACTACTTTCTTAATTTTCCAATCTTCCTCGCCATGCTCGACGTCGGACACTTGGGCCGGGCAGGCTGGCAGATGGTACTGCTTATGTACGTTAATATGTATTGGGCCTTTATGCTGGGACTCTTGGCTTATTTCGTCTATGGCATGGGCAGCTTCAAGCACGGCCCCACGCGAGCGCGCTGCCCTGGCTGCAAAGAAGTTTATGAGCGTCCATTTTTCCGCTTTAACCTAAGCGTACGGACGAGCTACGAGCGCTGTTCAAAATGCCGTAAGTATCATGTCATTAAGGCTGCGGATCTTATCGATACAGAACCCCAAGCGGTGGGGAGTGGCGCAGCTCAGACGTAACGGCCCGATCCCCCGTGGAGCGCTGGAGCGCCACGCAGACAGGTTCGGTTTCAGGAAAGCGGGCTCGGGGCTAGCTTGGCGAACCCTTGAGGGGAACCTCGAAGCCACCGAGCGGCAGCGTGCGATAGCGATTGAAGACGCGGACTCCCGACGGTAGCTCGCCCGCGGTACGCACGACCATGACGGACAGGTGCGTGCAGTCGGCTCCCAGGGTCTTGCGGTGCAGCTGCTCAATGCGCGCAGTGCATTCCTCTTTGGTAAGAGAGGGATTTTCACGCTGCAGATATTCGCCGAGGGGCCCGAACATCTGCGAACCTGCGATATAATCGCTACGGCTATCGATATACACTTCGATCGAGCGCTTCTGCGATGCCGCATAGCGCTGCAGATCTGCGACAAAGAAAGGCTCTTTCACGGACCCTGGCAGATCAGAGACGATGTACGCGGTTCCGCCGGGTGCCAATATGTCATCCAGTCGCGAGATCAACATACGGCAGTAGTCTTGCCCATCAAGTCCGGGCCCCTTGGCATAGATGGGAGCCTGTAGTTCTTGCGGCAGCGCTACGAAAGGTGGGTTGAAAGTCACCGCCTTATAACGTTTTCCTTGCGCCAGCGTATCTTCATAGCGCTCAGTGCGAATCTCGACGGTCTCGGTCCTGCGGTTTAGCACGCGGTTCAAGTGAACCAGACGCAGCGGTGCCGGCGCGATGTCGGTCACGGTGACTCGGTCGCTGAAATAAGACAGATACAGGCCAACCAGCCCTGAGCCGGTGCCCAGATCGAGGACTGGATCAGTGCGCTGGATCGAGGCCGTGTCAACGTAGTAGGCAAGCAGCAGCGAGTCTGGACCGAAGTAGACCTCGTGGTTTGAGCTACTCGGAAAGTTGACGCGCGCGTCTTCTAGCAACGGCATACCAGCAACCGAGATCAACTGATAGGGGCCCATAAACAGCAGTCCGCCTTCACGCTTTAGCAGGCCCACCGCGATCAGTCGATCGGCGACCCGCTGCTCTAGCCCGGTCAAACCGGCGTAATCGACGGGTATGCCAATCATAAGACAAGCAGCAAGGCCAATTGCCGAATACTCGCCGGTCAGATAGGAAGAAAAGTCAGCGACCGAGTCGCGTGTCCCAAGTCCGATCATGCTGGGGTTTAACCCATAAAGCTTGACGGAAACGATGTACTTACTAAACCGGGTGAAGCCAAATTGATCGAGATAGCTGCGTAGCGCGAGAAGTGCCTCTTCGGTGTCTTTGTCAATCATCGCATTGCTTCTTTCGGAGCCTACCGAGCTTTCAGGGAGGCCAATAGCTGGTCGGGTTGTGGCGTCTCCATGACAAGTGTGTAGCCTTCCGTTGTTGGGATGAGAAGGCACTGTCCACCGGTATGGATGTACAGGTAGGCCGTGTTGCCATCCGCCATATGGTAACGGCCAAGCTTGACCTGTCCCAGAGCCATTCCGCCGGTCCGCCGAATGGGCTTCAGATCGGGAGATTCGCCGAGTGAGCCCACGCGCGCTTGGTCGAGCTTGAGGGCAGCTCGGGGAATCGAACGGCCGTAAACCGGCGCCGTGATTACCAGGTTGTCACCTTGTATCGAAAAAAGCATCTTGCGCGCACCATAATACATATAACCAATCATGCTAACAACGAATAGCGCGAATAGGACGATTCCGACTGATATTAGTAACCACGCTGTGGGCAGCCAGGAAGGTTCGAAGCCTTGTTTATCCATCATGATGCATAACCCCTTCCGAGAGTTTAGAGTGGACTAAGTATAGCAGACACGGAAGCTCGTTTCACAGGGGGATTCGCCTCTTTCGCGCCCAGCTCTGCTGCGTTTCGGGCTCCCGCAGGGCGCAGGTACCTACGCCAGCAGGGGCAAGCGCCGCGGCCCCGCCGTCTGGGGGGGCGACCCAGGCATCGACTCGTCAAGAGCCGGGCTCGGCGCGCCAAGGCGGGGCAGTACGCCCAGAGCGCGTCGCCGCCGATCGCGACAGATCCATCGGCGGTGGTGCCAGGTCGCAAGCAGCGTGTGCAGCAGCGTTGGGTCCACCGTCGAAAACTGGCCCTCAATCTGCGCGAGCGAGCGTACGCGCTCAAGGTAGCGGAACACCTGGGCCGCCAGACCTCGCAAGACCGACTGCGCAGCGCTGGCTCCAGGGCGCCGATCTTCGATGATGATGCAGTCGCCGTGATCGTAACAATACGCGGTACTTGGGGACCAGCTCCGACTCCATGCGAACGCTCGCTCGACGAAGCGACGCTGCACGTGCCACAGGGTTTCATCGTGAAGCATATCGTGATCATATTCAAAGACGTAGGCGATGCGATTGAGGTCAACCTGCGGATCGGGATATAATTCCATATAATATGGCATGGGGCGAACGTCGCGTATTCCATAGCGATCTGGCGTCTTGTGGTAGGGACTAAAACGCTCTAGGCGACACGAGACAATTCCAGCTGGCGGTGGAAGGTGTTCAATATAAGGAAGAAGATCCAGCATCTCCTCGTAATCTTCGGGGCGGTCGCCGGGGTTTCTAACCAATATATTGTAAAGAACCGCGACGCCTGCTTCGTAGGCGTTCTTGATAAACTGCACTTGCCCTAGACCCGTGGTGCCTTTATCCATGCGCGTCAATATCGCGTCGCTAAAGGACTCGATACCCCCCTGCACACTCGCAATGCCACTTGCGGCCAGCACGCGCACCTGATCCGAACGAAGGTTGCTCTTGGTCTCAAAGAACATCCTCAGCGGCCGCTCTTTTTGGCAGGCCAGGGGAGCCAGTCGCGGCAGAGGATCCTTTAGGAAACCCAGATCGAGAATATTGTCGGTTGCTTGTAGCGATTCCACTTGAGGATAGCGCTGGTATAGCGTGGTGATCTCATCGTATACGCGCTGCGCTGATTTTTTGCGATATTTAGCAGTGATTCCGCAAAATGAGCATAGGTGCTTCTCTCCCCACCAGCAGCCACGCGAAGTTTCAAAATAGATCTGCGGACCGCGAAGTAAACCTGCTGAACGTCCCCAGTCGCTAGCGGCAAACTGTTCAAAGAAATCGTCGTAGACTGGCATCGGCAGAAGGTCCAGATCGCGCAGCAGCTCGGGAGCGGCTGTCTGGACAAATTCGCCCGGAGCCCGTGGATCGCGGCCGGCGATACCAGGGACGCTCTTTAGCGGTCGATCACCGCGCATCGCTTGGATTAGAGGGACTAGGACGCCCTCTCCTTCTGCGACGCAGACTGCGTCAAGCTCGGGAAAGGATGCGGCGAGTCCGGCGCCTTGCACATCAAAGCAGGCCGCTCCGCCCATAATGATGCGTACGTTTGGACGAATCGCTCGCAACCGCCGGGCAATCGCCAGGGACGCCGGTACCTGAGTCTCGAAGGTCGCGGATAGACCGATAACATCATAAATCGGATCGGATGCCTTACGGACACAGCGGTCGATGCACTGCGCTGCGAGATCCATATTGGCGAGTGCTTGTTCGACAATTTCTGCACGATCCATGTCCAAATCGCTACAGCGTACCGAGGCACGTGGGAACCGAACCCCGTGCAGGTTGTAGCCATCTACGTAGTGGCGCAGCAAGGACTCTGCGGCATCTTGTCGACGTACCTGCGGGTAAAGGCAGGGCAGAAAGAGCCACGGCGAACAATATTCCATCATACGCGTTGCCGAGGTCAGCGGAAAGAGCAAATTGCCATACAAAGTATCAACGATAAGTCCAGCTCTTTCTAGAATAGGTCGGAGTGTTCCCAACGCTAAGCTGGAGCTGCTTGGTTCGTGCCACGGTGGGCTGATAAGAAGGACCTTGTGCGTCGAGCGCATCTCAAAAACCTGGGCTCAGCATAGCATGGGCATCAAGCGATGCGATCCGCGGCCGTAGTCCTGGAAAAAACCATTGTCGAATTCGGCACATAAACGTCAGCGGGGCCACACGTGCAAGGGTAAGGCGTAATGGGCGAAAAGGGCTGTGCAGCCTACATTGACCATTGCTAAGAATCGTTGGTACGCTAGACACACGCTTTTCGCTCTACATCGGTCGTATCTCCGATGAAGAGGATTGTTGCCGCTCATGCCAACTGCGCTAGTCGACGTCTGCTGTGCGCCGCCTGTCGGCGGCAGCGAGGACTTTTTTCCATCTCCAGGACTCCTACGGCTGGGTCGACAGTTGGCTCGGGGCGGCGAGGAGCTCCTGTACTACCGGCATCGCTATCCGTCGGTGGCCCAAGCCCCCGCGGACGAATCGAAAGCCGCAGAGCTTGAAGACGGTGTGCCCCTGCCACTGGTACAGGCCGAACGGGTCGTGATTGCCGCGTCCGGCCCTGGCTGGGACGGGGGAGAGACCCTGCACCGGGTGCTTCGGCGGTACTACGATCGAGCCGGTCGGAGCAGCATCGAGGTCACACTCGTCGAGCCCAGCGAGCTAGCATCTGTCGAGCGGCCCGATTACCGCCGGGCAAGTGGGCATGTGCGCCGGCAGGCAGAGCTGGATGCCGTCCCCTGGTGGTCCCCCCCGCATCCCTGGGCGGACGCGGAGCCGCCAAGCGGGGGCTTTCTGGAGGTGGGAGCGGCGGCCCTCAGCGAGGTGATCGAGCGTCGGCGCGCAGCGGCTGCCAGCCTAGCAGGCACCATGGGAGCATCGCTGCTTCTAAACGACACGTCAGTGCCGCTGACCATGGAGCGGCTGCGCGAGCTGGCGCAGCTTGTCCAGCATGGTCTGGACGAACACAAGACGCTGATACAGCTCGACTTGCACGTGTGGCCGCATGAGCTTGCGCGCGATCCTCGTCTCGTAGAGCATCTTTCCCTGCTGCCGCTGCAGTCGATCAACGTGCTGGCCGGGAGCTTCAACCCGCTCATGGCGGCGCGCGATCCGCGAACCCGCTCTTTGGATGTCGTGCGCACTGCGCTGGGCCTTCTTGGCAGCGCGGGTCTGTCGCACCTGGCATCGGTTTCCTTGGTCGTCGGCTTGCCCGGTGAACGCGCAGAAGAGTGTCTCGACGGTATGAATCGCGCCGTCGAGGCGATGACGCGTGCGCAAGTGCCCCGGCTGCGCGTCGCCCTGTACCTGGGATCTGGCCACGCTCCACGGAGTGCAGCGGAACAGAACCAGCGCTTTTTGAGCCGGCATCCCGACTGGCATCCGATCGAGTACGGCGGGTTGTTTGACATGGCGGTGTTGCTGCAGGGCGCCGTTCCTGGGCTCGTCTTGGATGGTCCCGGCCTGCTTCCAAGCTGGGAGCCTTCGCCGGCTGCGCTTTGACGGCTTACGAGCACAACAAATCGGGAACACGGCCCGCCATGCTAGATGCCACCGTCGAAGATCTTCAGGTACTGCGAGCGCTGCCTCGGCTGGTCCAAGATGCGGGCTATTTCGATGTGTATCTGCTCTACGGCATGATGCACCTGCGCCGAGAGGCCCTGCTTCGTGAGCTGGCTGCAACACCGCCTGCGCTGCGAGCGCTTATCGAGCTATTTGCGCTCGGCGGTGTGGTTCCGGCGGACAGCCTAACGCCGATCCTGCCTTTCGCCGTTCAGGACAGCCTGCGCCGCCTTGGCATCCTGCTTGGGAGCCCTAGCGGCATCCACTGCGGCGAGCTCACCTTGTTGCCATTTTGGGGCCGTGCGGCCTTCGTTCCGACGCCGCGCCGCAATCCGATGGCCTTCTTTGGCGATGATGTCGTTGGACTCCTTGCGCGATTGGCTCCCGCCGGCTCGGCACGCGCGCTTAACTTGCATGCTGGACCGGGTCTTGCGGCGCTGCGCCTGGCCGACAGCGGTACCCACGTCGTTGCTGTGGAAGACAACGCCCTGGCGCGAGCCTGCGCCGAACTCAACGCGGTCATGAACGGGCTAGAACATCGCATATCCGTGTTCGATGGCGATGCCCAGGCCAAACATTCGGGCAGTGCCACCTACGATTATGTCGTCGCCAACCTGCCTCCGCTGCCGTTCCCGCAGCGGCTCTTCGTACCGGCCGACGATCCCATAAGTCAGACGGCGGCAGCGAGCTTGTCACCGACGGAACAGTTCCTGGCTGCGCTGCCAGAGCTGCTAAACGAGTCCGGCCGCGCGCAGGCAGCAGGTGCTGGTCTTGGTGACTCCAGCGGACCTTCGGCCATCGCGGAGCTCGATACGATGGCACGCCAGCATCGACTGGCCATCGTGATGACGGTTCCCTGTCATGCTGTCCTTCTGGCCGATTCGCCGCTGGTGGAAAACCTGGCGTGGGCGTGCCACTCGGTCACGGGTCTGACGTTCGAAAACACACGCGATCGGCTGCTGCTTCATCTCGAACAGCTCGGTCATCGTCATCTATATTTGTTCTACATTCTCGCTCGTCGGAGCGCCGGAGCCGCGGGCCTTACGGTATGCCGGCACGACACGCTGGGACGAGGATTCTGGTTTCGCTAGGAGAGGTTCATGCACGATCCGGTCGTTCTGTCCGAAGCGTTTGTCGCTGCACTCAGCCGCAGCCAGTTCGCACAGGCCATCGCGCAGTGTGATGATGCCGTTCAGGCCAACCTTCCCCTGGTAGAGCTGGTTAGCTTCTGGAAGCGACTGGTCACCAAAGTAGGGCGCTTCGTGTCGTACGAGCCTCCCAAAGAAGTACGAGACGAAGCGCATCCGGCTTATCGAATTTTCTATGTTGATTGTCGATTTGAGCGTGGTACATACACAATCCAGCTCTGGTTTAATCAGCAATCTAAGATTAGTGGCATGGTGCTCGATAATACCCGGCCGATACCGTAGGGCTGTGGTTGCACAGGATCCGGCGAGCAGACTCCCATGATTTTCGCGGCTTAGATGAGGGGTGTCACAGCGACGGTGAACTTCGCTACAATCAAAAGATCAGAAGCACCGCAGTGAGGTAGCCATGGCCGATCTAAATAAGATTGTCTCCGAGCAAGCCAAGATTATGAACATTCGTGCGGTCCCAGTCGTCGAGGAAGACTCAGGAAATGCCTCGACCGATGGCAAGGCTGTCTATGTGAACCCACAGTTCATGTCGAAGATCGAGAACTCGGCGGGGGAGGGGGGCGTTCGCTTTGTCCTCAGCCACGAGCTGGGCCATATCGCCGCGGGAATGGGGGGCGGGCAGCAAGCCGAGCTCGATGCCGATCAGATGGCCGCGCGAAGCGTCGCAGCCGCTGGCGTCAAGCGCAGCTCGATCCAAGCCGTCATGACGCACCTGCCCAAGGAGTCGAGCGAAAGCCACCCTGGTGCGGGGGCCCGTGAAGATGTCGCGCTTCAGGCTTTCCAGCAAGAAGGCCGTTACCTCGACGAGGAGGATCGCGCCTCGAAGAAGAAGAAGCTTCACAAAGAGAATCGTCGAGAGTCCTAAGACGACTGGCTCACATCTGACGAGCTTGATGGGGGCTTTAGTACCCGAGCCGAGTCAGCTCGCGTTCGACATAGAGCTCGCGAGCGCCGGGCAAGAGCACGCGCAGGAGGGGCTCGTCATCTCTGTTCCCGGCCCGCACCGCACCGCCACGCTGGCTTTCGTATAAGCGCAGGGCCACGCGCAGCTCACCCATGATCAAGCGCTCGGGAAGAACTTCTCCGTCGATCACGCCGAGCAATGTAGAGGCCGTGACCGCCGTCTGAATCTTGGCGAAGCGCTCTTCATCGTCCGGGAGCCAGCGCAGCGGGGTCTGGCGCAGATCCAAGCAGCGCGTATCGATCGCACCATCGGGATAGATGATCTGCAAGCGCCAGAGCACGCCCAAGCGCGCCATGCGCTCTCGCCAGGCCTGCTGATGCGGCGAGGCCAGGAGCAGCAGAAAAGTATGGTTGAGAAAAGCGGGCACTCGCTCGTGCAGCTGCGCTTCGGAATAAGCCTGTCGATTCTGGTCGCGCAGAGGAGGTACGCCGTGCTGGGGACGCCAGTGGTACGACGGGCCTTTGACGTCGCCGAGCTGCTTGGCCCAGGGGTTGTCACAGCGCTGCACGCTCAGCTCGCCGCTGCTTGGGCGATGCAGCTCGACGGCTTCGCCATGTTGCAGCAGCAGTCCGTGAATCTCGTCGGGCGTGCAGTGAGCGGCCACGTCGGACAAAAACTGGGCCGGGGTGATGGGAAAGCCGCGATCGTTGAGCCAGCTATCGACGTACCGAAAGCCGCACGCTCCGGGAGCCAGCCAGTGTGGGGCAGCGTCGAGTGCGCCGGCCACGAACGCTCCGTAGTCTTGATGCGGGAATGCTCCGCCGATGGCGTCGACCGATAGATCCCATTCGACGATCGGCTGGTATTTCGCCAGCATGAGATCGGGGCGACCCAAGGCCGACTTGACCCATTCGACGATCGGCGCGTTGGTGTGGCTGTCGACTTGATTCCAGCAAGAAGCTCCATCGGCGAAGAAGAACATGCCCATTTCTGGAAAGGGCACGTCGCTGGGAGTCGGCACGAGGCGCAACGGACCCAAGCGCACCTCGTCTTGGCCGGGAGACACGGGGCGCGGCCGTCGAAACCCCATTCTTGCGAGGACCTTTTCGATGAGCTTGGCGCCAGCGGGAAAAAGGAACTCGGCATCGCGCCGAATGAGTTCCAAGCTCTTCACATCGAAGTGGTCCGCATGTTCGTGCGAGAGGATGGCGATGCTGCAGCGCTCAGAGACGCGCTCTAAGTCGATCTCGACCGGAGGATCGAAGCACAGCAAGTCCGAGCAAAAAGGCACCCGCAGCACCGGGTCCATGATGCAGTGCAGATCACCTGCGCTGACTACCGTCGTAGCGTGGCCGACTCGCGCAATTCGCATGGCAATTCAGCATAACGCAAAACGACTTCGCACGGACCCCGTACCGCATCGTCCGCGGCTGGTCATCCAGCGGAAGATGCGAGCCGTACTTCTGAATCGCCACACCGACGGCCAAGGTCAAAGAAAAGCGTCCGCCGCTACTGCATCGCTGCGAGCTGCGTTTGCAGACACATCTGCCGCGAAAAGGAATCCCCTTTTTCTCAAAGTCGAAGCTCCGTTTTCTCAGACCTGTTTCCCTTGCGGGCTCGCTGACGCGGGCGTTCCCCGGCGAGTCCGCGGGCCTACAAGAGCGGCGCGCTACTTGCGCCGAAGAGGGCGGTGCGCGGGGCGCAATTTCAACGGAACACGCAAGTGCTGTAATCTGAACAAATTGGTTGATTGTTTCATGTTGCTATGACTCATTATTAAATAATGATAACTTTTGCCCTTGGCTTGTTGTGATCGATATCCGAGCTGCGCGCAAAATTCCTAGTCCCGATAGCAATATTCCAAAATTAATCCAATAAGATTGGCGAGGAATCTCAGTGGTGATTTCGCATCGTGTCCAACCGGTATTCCCTGAGAGTGCCCATTTGCTCATATTATCGAAAAATAGAGTTGCTCCGTTCTGCGAATCGATGCGGAGCCAGATGCTGGCCGCCCCGTGGACATGTTCAGTTTGCAGCCACGCTTCAAAGCGGATCTTCTGCCCGGCAAGGTGCCATATTGGGCAGCGCTGCATGGCCGAGGCAAAATCGCTATTGCTATTCGTGGCGCCAGACGACAATCGCAGGCAGAACTGCGCTTGGGTTCCTGATGCTACGGGTATAGACTCGACTCGGTAATCATAATCAATAGAAACTCCACCGACAAAGCCAGCGCTATCAAACCAACCCGGCGGCAACTGAGCACACGCTGGCCCCGCTAAATCCGTCAGCGGAGCGCAGATCTGTGGGGAGTGGATGGTTGGTACCGCTTCTTGAATTGCCTGTAGTAGTTCTGACGCAGTGCAACGATCACTTGGATTCAGCGCAGTCGCGGTGCGGAGCGCACGCGCAATGCCTGCTGGCAGGCCCGTGACGGTGCTGCGCAAGTCTGCCAGGGCAAACGGCCTTTCCTGCTTTGCAACCGCGATTGCCGACACGCTCATACCATCGCAAGAAAAAATTTGTTCGCCAGTAAGCATTTCAGCAATAATCAATGCTATTGAATATACATCGCAGTACGGAGACAGCATAGCGCCACGGAACTGTTCTGGTGCCATATAAATTGGCGTGCCAGCCAATCGCCCAAGGCCGGTGGTGTTTCCTCGATCATCCTTATGTTCAACAATGGCTATTCCAAAATCAAGAACCTTGCTAATGATCTGAGCGTCACTAAATAATAGCATTATATTGTCTGGCTTTAGATCGCAATGCAAGACGTTGTTCTCGTGTGCGTGACGCAAGGCCATCAGAAGCTGCTTGCCAATTTCAAGAGCAACCGGCGGGGCGACACATCGCTGGCGTGCAATGTAAGATGATAAACTGATGCCATCTACAAATTCAGTCACCATGTAGGAATCGTTATCGTCAAGTGAGTAATCGAATAAACGAACAATGTTTGGATGATTCAAACGCGCAATCGCCGCACATTCCTGACGGAGAGCAGCGCGCGATACATTGGGTCGCAACCGTTTGAGACATACGTCCTGTTGACTCGTGACATCGGTGGCTAAGAACACCTGACCCATCCCGCCCTCGCCGAGCAGGCGCTTGATTTCATACTGTGGCCGACGAGCAGGCGCTGCTGCGGCCGTCTGCGTCGGCGGCGTTGGCGGCGTTGGCTGTGCGTTTGACATCAGCGCATTGCCACGTGGCAGTCCAACCAGGGCTTGTTTAAATGCGGTGGTGTTTTGTGGCCGCTTGCTTGGGTCAAGCTGCAGTGCGTGCTCTAGCACAGCAGAGAGATTCGGTGAAATCTGCGGATTAAGTTCGTGTGCAGGCCGCAGTGGATCGATTTTGTGTTGATTAATAGTTTGAATGCGCGTCAATACATCAGTAGGAACGCTTCCTGTCAGAAGACGATACAACGTCGCTGCCACGGAAAACAGATCGCTGCGGAAATCCGGTGCTTCCGCTCGCCATTGTTCTGGTGAGGCATAGTTGGCTGAAAAGGCCATGCTTGCACTACGTGGTGCCAATTCGTTTCCTCGAACCGAGATACCAAAATCAAGAAGAACGAGCTCATCCCGCGGCGTTCTCCATAGGTTCTTCGGTTTTATGTCCCCATGCACTACTGCCGGTTGTTGTGAGTGAAGATAAGCCAAGATATCGAGCAGTGAATTGATCCACGCGAGCCCCTGATCCTGAGCCAGAGCACCGTTACGACGCGCAGCCGTTTCTAGATCCTCTCCTTCGAGAAATTCCATGACTAGGATCAGATGGTCTTGCTCCGAAAATAGATCGAAGACGCGAGGAATCCCAGGATGGCGAAGGCCGGCTAGCAGTCGCGCCTCGCGATCGAGTGCAACAAAGGGATCAGATGGGCGTAGATGTGCGACCTTTAGGGCAATAGGGATACCTAGCCGTAAGTCTTCCGCTTGATAGATAGATGCCATTCCCCCGGATTGCAGTGCCTGACCAATCTTGTAGCGGCTCTGGAGAACTGAACCAGAGGCGAGGTTATGAGAGTGCATCTGGTTATCATATCAGCGATCGACGGAAACAACGCTGACGCGGACCTGATCCGTCGCTGGGCTCGTTCGTCTTAGCTGCCGGGTGTCTGCGCATTCCGTCCGACGGAGACGAGCCAGGGGTGCCCTGGCCGTGCGCGTTGCCCCAAAGCGGCCAGAACGCGTCAAAGACGCAGGTTCCATCTACTGCGATGGTGCCAAGCCGGTTGCTTCCTTTTTCCTTCTCGCCGCGACGAAGCCATAGACCACTTCACCGATGCGCCCTTCGGGGACTTTCAGCTCGCGCGAGCTGCCCCACGTCCACACCCGGAACAGGTAGTGGCCATCGATGGTGACGACCTGGCTAGACAGCCTGACCAGGTGGTTCGATCCGGGCAGCCAGCTGGACTCGCGCGGCTTTTGCTCGGCGACCGGGGCTGAGCTGGGCGAAGGCCCGTTGTCATCCTTCTCTTCGGGCTTGTTCTGGTCCTGGCTCTGCGGGGAAGTGGAAAATGGATCCCTCTGCGCGGACGTATAGAACTGGAGTGCCTGGGCCTTGACCGCCAGCACGACTTCACAGGGCGTACGCTCCAGAATGCGGGACGCAGCTGCGTCGAAGGCTCGCTGGCTTAAGCCACGGAGGCTATAGTCCGTCGCGACGATTTCATAGCCCGCCTTCTGGTACCAGGACTCGATCTCGCTCAGGGTCGTCATGCCTGAGATTCCTGCGTGCAGCCAGCGCACGCAGGAGATAGGCCCGCTCACTCGCGGGAGGTGGCGCAGCTTGTCCCAAAACCGCCGATTCTGACTCGAACGCAGGCTGCCCATGGCCACCCAGTCCACGACATCAATTTTGCGATGGTCTTGCTGCCCGCTTCCGATGACCTTCTCCATGGTGTTATCGGACGGCTTGACAATGAGTCCATCAATGCGCCCCTCGCCCTGCTGAAGCAAGTCGAGCACGTACTTAACGAACACATCAGGAGTCTCGTACGCGGTCGTATAGAGAAATGCATTGGCGCCACAGATTGGATATTGGCTCTGGCTTAGGAGGAAGGGCTTGTCGACGATGTCGTCCAGGCGCTTGACGATCTCTTGGGCATGGCCTTGGGCACTGACAAAAGTCAGGCTCTGCTCATCGAGCTCTTTCTTTTCCACGGACGTACTGAACGCTCTGGTCAGGTCCTTCGCTTTCTTGATTCGTTCGGGGTCACGCACGCCGCTTGATTCTTCCTTCAGGAGATTGTCCGCTGCGCGATACTCAGCGTCGGCCTGCCTACGCGCTTCGTGCGCTCGCTCCCACTTCAACTTCTTTAGTTCCGCCAACTCCTTCTGGACTTCGGGGGTGGCGATGCGCCGATTGACTTCTTGCGCTGTGCGCAAGAAGAATTTGCGCATTGTTTCATAGTTGCTGTCACTTTGATCGAGTTGGGAATAGGCCTCTGCCCAGTCCTGAAGGTCTTGGGCGGACATGGTGGACGGATTCGCGTGGAGCAGGTCCGTGGAACGAGCAAAGCGCTTCGGTGGTTCTTTGGTTTCTGGGTCGTTGGCGGGTGGTGAATTGGGTGTGCTCTGAGGCGGCGGGGCCGGTGGCTGCTCTAGCTGAGCTAGGCATGCGTGGATCCGCGCGGTGTGTTCTGACGAGGGTTCGTTCGCCAGGAAGGCCTGAAGCTCCTGCGCGGTGGCCTTACGCTGCTCGGAGTTGTATTGGTGAAGCTGGTTCTCGATCTCAGCGAGCCGCTTCTGCTGCCCTTCATCGAGGATCCGGAACACGCAGCCATCCGGTGCCACCGCGCCGTTGGCAGGGCCTGTGGGACGGCTGCCTAGGATCGATTCCGCTGAGGCTCCCTGCTCGACGAGCCGGGCGGCGGCATGGGCCCGCTCTTCATGCACATCACCCGGTCGGTTCAAGCCGCTGTTCGGTCCGGCTCCGCTGCGTGCCCTCACGATGTGCGCCGCCTCGTGAGCGGCTTCATACAGGCTTGGGCTGCGGGCAAACACCGCGTGCTCACCCACCGCGAAGGCCGTCGCGCCAAGAGCCCGCGCACTGGTCGTCGCGATGGGACCCTGATGGCTCTTGATTTCGTCGAGATCGTGAGCCCCAAAGGAAGCCTGGATGCGATCCTTAAAGGGCAGCGGCGCGGCGGGCGTCGAGGTAGCGGTGCGGGCGATGTCGAGGACGGCGCTGGTGCGAAGAGGCGTCGGTGCCGTGATCGCCAGGGAAGCGAAGCGGTGACCAAGAGCGGGGTCCCGAGGCACTCGATCCCCTGCGGGAGTCTGCTCGGCCCGCCTAGGTTCAAGACTAGACGCTGGGGCAAACTCCGAGGATCGCGGTCTCGTCCGCCAACTAGGACTGTGGGTGGCCACTCGGTCTCTCATATCCTCTCCGTGTTGAGGTCAGGGCCTGGCCGAGACAGCATCCCAGCTCCTCCCCCCTCGAAAAGGTATCATGAAGTGGGGAGTGGGCTGGCCGTTTGGTGAGCACAACATCTGAATTCTGAGCGACCCTTGACTTCTACCCGAGGCAGAGCGCGTGACTCTCCACTCTCATGAGGGCCCTCTGCGGCAGCGAGGTCGAGCTCCGATGTTCACCAAGAGATGTGAAAAAATGGAATTGTAACGGAATAAAAAAGGAATTATCTTCATGCTGCCACCGCGCGTGCATCATCGTTGATATGTCGACACCGCGCAACGCAGCCTGTGCGACTCATTGTGCTCTGCGGGTCGGGCTTCTGGCCTGGTGACCCACTGTGGGCAAGACGTGATACGATCTGTCGGGTCGTAGGCGCGCGATTGCATACAGGGGGGAGCGCTGATGGTTTCAGGGAATCCTGATGAGTTTCACGGCACAGCCCGATTCGAGCTTCTGTCGCGCCTGGGTCAGGGGGGAATGGGTACGGTCTATGCTGTCTTCGACCGAGAGCGCGGCGTGCGTATGGCGCTCAAGAGCCTCTCCTCCTCTTTGTCCGGGATGAGCGCCGAGCGGCTACGGCTGTTCAAAAAGGAATTCCGGGCTCTCCAGGACGTGCATCACGCGAATCTGGTTCAGCTCGGCGAGCTCTTCGAGGTGGATGGCCGCTGGTTTTTTACCATGGAGCTCGTCGAGGGCGTCGATTTCTTGACCTTCGTCCGCCCCGCCGCGGGTCTGCAGCACGACGATGCCCCGAGCGACTTTGCGCCGACCCTCCCAGCGGAGCCTATTTCTCCAGACGTGCATCTGGTTGCCAACACAGCGCCTGCGCCGATCACTAGGTCCGTCGGCTATGACGAGACCCGGCTGCGCAGCGCCTTGCTCCAGCTCGCCAACGGCCTGACCGCTCTGCATGCGGCCCACAAAGTACATCGGGATATCAAGCCTTCAAACCTCATGGTGACCCCAGCCGGAAGACTGGTGATCCTCGACTTTGGCATCGTTTCGGATCTGAACCAGCGCGAGAGCTGGGGCCAAGAACGACTGATGGGGACTCTGCAATATATGGCCCCGGAGCTTACCGCTGCTGCTGGGCGTGGGGTGAGCCCGGCGGTGGATTGGTACAGCGTGGGCGTCGTGCTCTATGTTGCGTTGAGCGGAAGGCTGCCCTTTGCGGGAAGTCCGGGGCAGATCCTGGATGCGATTCAGAACAGCGAGCCGCTGCCGGTTCACAAGCATGAGCCGATGGTGCCGCACGATCTCGATGAGCTGTGCAGCAACCTTCTGCTTCGCGATCCTGCGGTCCGGGCCACTGGGGAACAGATTCTGCAGTGCCTACACGCAACGAGCGCGCCCGCTTCCATGCAGGCAGCCACTCCCTCGGGCGAGCTGTTCATCGGACGCGCACAGGAACTGCATGCTCTTGAACAGGCTCTGTCGGATGTGCGCGGCGGACAAGGGGTGACCATCCTCTTGTGCGGCGAGTCCGGGGTCGGCAAGAGCTACGTCGTACGTCACTTCCTAAACAGACTGAGTGGACCAAACAGACTAAAAAAGGAATCGCTGGTTCTGGCCGGTCGCTGCTACGAGCGCGAGTCCGTTCCCTATAAAGCGATCGATCAGGTCATCGATCAGCTGAGCTTGTACTTGCAGCACCTTCCGCCCGAGCAAGTGATGCTGCTTTTGCCATCGCGCCTTGGCTTGCTGGCGGCTCTGTTTCCAGTCCTAAATCCGCTGCTTGCCCTGACTTCGGAGCCGGACAGCCATATCGTAGATGCGGCAGAGAAGCGCCGCAGTGCATTCGCGGTGCTGCGCGAGATCTTCTGGCGGCTATCAAAGACCGTACTGCTGACCGTGGTGATCGACGATCTGCAGTGGGCGGACGCCGATAGCTTCATACTGCTGTCTGAGCTTTTGCGTCCTCCCGCACCCCCGCCGATGCTGCTTCTGGCCACCGTTCGTACCAAGACGACGACCGGTGGCATCGCGGTGATGGAAACCCCACTGGATTGGCTGCCCGGCGATGTGCGTCGATTGCCGATCGAAAAACTTCCCGAAACAGACGCGCGGATGCTGGCTGGCTGGCTGCTACGCAGGCGTGGGAACGACGGGGAAAAGCTGGCTGCCACAATTGCCTCGGAAGCCGAAGGGCATCCGCTGTTCATCGAGGAGCTCATCCGCTTCCGCAGCGACCATGCAGATGCGACCGCACTGCGGCTGGATGAAACCCTGTGGCTGCGTGCGCAGCAGATGGAAGGAACGGCGCGCAGTCTGCTTGAGGTTGTTGCCATCGCCGGAGTACCCATCGCGCAGCAGACCGCACTGGAGGCCGCAGCGATCGCTCCGGCGGAATTCGATGCGCAGGCCGCGCAGCTGCGTGCCGCGCGCCTCATTCGGACCAGCGGCGCTCGGCGCGATGACACCATCGAGCCGTATCACGACCGCGTGCGGGAATCGGTGCAGGCGCACTTGAGCGATCAAGCGAAGAAGGGATGGCACGGACGTCTGGCCTTGGCGCTCGAATCCCACGGCAAGGTCGATCCTGAGACGCTGGTCATCCATTGGCAGGGCGCAGAGCAAAAAGAGCGGGCCGCCAGCTACGCGGTCAAGGCTGCAGAGAAGGCTGCCGCCGCGCTGGCTTTCGATCGCGCGGCGCGACTGTACAAGCAGGCGCTCGAACTCGGCAGTTTTGCTGGGGCGGTCAAGCAAGGGCTGCTTATCAAGCTTGGGGAAGCGCTGACCAACGCTGGACTTGGACGCGAGGCAGCGAGTGCCTTCATGACGGCAGCCGAAGGAGCAGAGAGTCGGCAAGCCAGCCGGCTGCGGCGTCGGGCCGCGGAACAGCTTCTGCGCAGCGGGTATTCCAAGCAAGGCATTGAGCTGATTCGGCAGGCGCTGCAAGACCTGGGAATGCGATTCCGAACGACGATGCCTGAGGTCATCGGATCGCTGATCCTGCACCAGGCTTGGTTGCGGATTCACGGAACCCAATTCAAGCAACGCGCGGAAGCCGAGGTCCCGATCGACGATCTCGAACGCATCGACGCGCTGATGGCCTGCGCTCACACGCTGGGCAGCATGGACGGAACCCGTGGCGCCGAGTTTTCCTCGCGGCTGGTCCGACTGGCCTTAAACGCCGGAGAGCCTATGCGAGTGGCCTATGCGCTGATCGCGACGGCAACTTCCACCGCGATCTTCGGCGGCTCGGAAAACTGGCGGCGTGCTCAGTCGCAGCTTACGACAGCGCGCGAGCTGATCGGACGAACGGAACAGCCGTACCCACGAGCGTACTTGTTGAACTACGAGGGCATTGTTGAGTTCTTCGCTGGTCATTTTCGCACCGGCACGGCCCTTCTCAACGACGCAGAGCGGCTGTACCGCGAGCGCTGCAGCGGGGTGAGCTGGGAGCTTGGGACCGTGCGCATGATCAGCCTGATGGGCGCTTATTACCTGGGCGATCTGCCGCGCATACGTCGCGAGCTTGGGCAGCTTCTTCCTGACGCGAAGCGCCGGGAGGATCTGTACCTGCTGACCATTGTGGGCACCACCTCAGCGCCCGCTCTGACTCTTTTGTCCGATCAGCCAGAGCGCTGCCGCCATGAGATTGCCGAGACCCTGGGTCGGTGGACCTATCCAGGGTTCAGCATGTGCCACCTGCATGGGATGGAGTGGTCGGTTCAAGCCGACCTGTACGAAGGACAGGGCTGGCTCGCGCATCAGCGGCTGGCCAGAGAAGCGTCGACCGGCAGTCGCATGATCAAGCGGTTCGTGCAAGTCCTGCGCATCGAGGGTGCATACCTGGAGGGGCGCTGCGCGCTGGCGGCTGCCGTGGACCGGCCGGGGCGGCAGGGAGGCCTGCTGATCGAGGCGGAAAAGAGCATCCAGGCGATTGCAAAAGAGGAGGCTCCCTGGGGGCAGGGCTTGGCACGGACCCTACAAGCCGGGGCCCTTGCGCTGCGCGGGCGGCCCGCGGACGCACTCCGAGAGCTTGGTAAAGCAGAGTCCCTGCTGATGGCGGCGGATCTGCTGTTGCACGCGACGGTAGTACGCCGCCGACGCGGGCAGCTGCTCGGAGGGGAGGAAGGCCGAGCGCTTTTTTCCAGCGCAGAAGCCACGCTGCGCGACCTGGGAATCGTCCACCCTGCGCGATTTTCGGCGCTCCTAAGTCCGGGATTCAAAGAGTAGAAGGGGCGGACCCGAGCCTTTGAAAAAAGGACACGCGCTGCACAAGGGAGCCGCAAGGTCCTGCACCCGGTCGCTGCGGCGCGACCTTGCGAAAAGGGTCCGCCGAGCCGGTCGCAGCACGAGGCGTATCTGCGTTAGGTGGGAAAATACTCTCGAACGTGGATATATATGTTGATTGATTGCGGACTATTCGCAGCGCGAGCCGGGTTGCAGCACAGGCAGTGAGCGTTTGCCCATCGGTTGCGTAGGAGGGGGCGAGTCCTTGGGCGGCTCCTCGGGCCGGGCCTTGACAGGAGCTAGCTTGGAAGCCGAATGGACTTCCTCGACCGTGAGCGGCTTCTGTGCTTCACGTGGCTCGCCAACTTTATTGTACTTAATTTCCAGTCGCAGGCTGGCCCCCGGAGGGATCTGGACCCTACCGTCTTTGGTATACGCCTCTCGGAAGCCCTCACGTACCGCGAGGATCGAATCCACGAACATCCCTTGATACTTGTACAGCGCGTCGCGGTTCTGCTTGATACTGACCAGATCCTCACAGACCTCGCAGTACCCACGGTAGGTGGGCCGCGGGAACGACACCTCGTTGGGGGCGACATCTTTCAGGATCTTCATGAGCGTGACCGGGCCGTAGATCGAGATCATGTTGCTGATCAAGTCATTGTCGGCGCGATCGAGCAGCTCGGACAGAGGCTGCTTGGCCAGATCTCCGTAGTCGAGGATCGGGTTGTCCTCGACCTCAAAGCCGCAGCACGAGACGTAGTGTCCTTTGCTAGAGACCGCCGACGAGCGAAGCGCCCAGGGACAGCCGCCGATGCTGTCCGCGAACTCGTAGAGCTGAGAGAGCGGAGTCGGGACCACTTCCGACTCTTCGAGTCCCTCTTTGCCGCGGCCCAGCTTCATCGACAGCCCGTTCGAGAGCAGAACCAGGGTCTCGCCCTGCTTGCGCTCGTGAACCATGGCCCTGCCGTTCGCGTCATACCGATGCTTCATCTGTTCGCCGTTACCAAACTCCTGATTGATACGCTCAGGGGTTAGCCAGCTCTCTGGTCCGTATGCATTGCACAGTGCCACTGATAAGAAATCAATCTTTCGCGCAGCGTCAAACGCATAGCGCACTTTCTGAAGGCTGATATAGGGCAAGTGGTAGTCGTCTGTGCTGATATTGAGCTCATTCAAACCGGCTTCTCTGAGCTCTTTCAGCTTGGCCTCGGCTGCTTCCGGCGAAGTCGCCCAGAAGACATTGGTGACCAAGCGCGTGATGATCCCGTGTTCTTTGCACAGACGCAGCGCCTTGAGGAGATCCTCGCCGAGCAGAGTCGATTCGCCGCCGGAGAAAACAATGACGCTGAGCTTCGTCTCGGCAAAGAGCTGACGCAGGATCGGCTCCATCTTGTCCCAGGTCAGCATGTCATTCCGATTCGGTCCCGAGTTCGTCGCGCAGTGCCGACACACGGCAGTGCATTTGTTGGTTGTCAGAATCGTGACCGTGTTGGGCTCCAGGACTCGCATTTCGTACTCCTATCCGTTCACCAGCATTCCGTCAGAGCCTGCAGGAGGCGGCCCGTGTTTCCCATCGGTAAGTAAGGCAAAGCAGCGTTGGCAACTGAGCCACGATGTCGCAGAGCATCCGCGCGAGAACGAGACGGCCGGCAGCGCTGTTCCTCGCCCACAAGAATTCAGCAAACTCAGCCTGGGAGTGTCGCCGTTAGCTAGTCGACGCCAGCAGACCAGTTCCAGTTGGCCTGCCAGTTGGCGTTGTAGCTGGCGTTGGCGTTGGCGTTGGCGTTGGCGTTGGCGTTGGCGTTGCCGTTGAGGTTGGCATTGAGGTTGGCGTTGGCGTTGGCGTTGGCGTTGAGCAGTGCGTTGGCGTTGACGACGACGTTGACGTTCGGCAGGACGAGCCAGGCGCGGCGAGCGTCGGCTTGAATCGCCAGCTCCGGTGTCGCGTTGGCCGACACGGCCAGCTGGCGCTCTAAATCACTCAGATTCGATCGCTCGCCAGCCGCGGTGTTGTCGACGCCAAATCTTTGGAAATAAGCGGCCGGATTGCTCGCCAACTGCTCGCGCGCATCGGGTTCATTCTGCAGCGCCCGGCGCGCCTCAGCGAGTCGCTGCCACGTGGCTAGGCTACGGACGCCTTCACCAGCACGGGGTTCTTCGATATTGGCTTGCGATTTCTTGTCATCACTCTCCATAGGTTTCTCCTTGCATGGCATTGCTAGGCGCTCTGTCGGATGCCGCCGAGAGGAATACCCACCGTAAAGACAGTATACCAAGTTGTCGACCCGTCGACGCAGCTTGTTGCGAGGCCCGCAAAGGGGTCCAGATCACATGGGATTGTGACCCGCACGTTCACGCGCGTCTGGAAGGCGTGGCTGACTCGCGCGATAGCCCACCGCTGCAGGCCTGTGAGGCGGCCCAGGGTCGCCAAGCTCGCGCACGCCGGCCGAGGTCTTCCCCAGCTTGGTACGTTGACCAATGCGGCGCGGCCAAATAAACTCTTGGCTAGCCGAGTCTGTCTGAGCTCAATCGGCTCTGGCCTCTACTCTGAGGTTTTCGTTGGTCCACGCGAACTCTCCCATTCCCGGCCTACCGCCCGAGCTGCTCCTCGGAATGGTGGCCAAGCGGTTTTATGCAGCGGCCGTGGCGGCTGGCAAAACCAAGGAGACAGTCCCTGCGCTTGGCCTCATCGAGCCCCAGGCGAAGGTTGCGCTGGAGCTCGATAACGAATCGCAGCTGCGCTACACGAAGACTCAGACGGCGCTCATGTACTTGTTCGACATGTCCCGCATCGCGGCCGATCTGGTGCTGCTCGCGCTGGGCATGGAGCTCGACGAGCGGCTCTATCAGGCGGTCATGAAGGCGACCGCTGCTCCGCCGGGCTGCCTTGGGCCACGCGTCGGCAGCCTGCTGAGTCTTTTGTACCCATCACTCGCTGATCGTCAGACGGCGATGAATGCGCTCCTGCATGACTCTGCCCTTTTGCGCTATCAGCTGATTCGCCTGATTGGTGATCCAGAAGGGCCCCTTTCTCAGCGCGAGTTCTGCGGCGAACCGTCTCTTATCGCTCACCTTACAGGCGAGGCGAATCCTGGCCTGCCTGCGTCGCTGATCGGGCTCGTCGATCTGTTCTTGCCGCAAGCCCCGCCGCAAGCCGGCAAGGATCTGCCAGCAGATCTTGAGCGAATGTTGAGCCTCATGTCGCTCGGAGAGGCCTCGGTCCACCGTCTGCACATCCACCCCATGGTTCGACGGGCGGCACTGCCCATGGCGAGCCGGCTGGCAAACAGTCAAGAGTGGCCGATCCTCATGCTCGACCTGCGCACGGTCCCAAAGAGCATGGATACAGCGGTCGCGCTCACCTTGCGCGAGACGCGGCTCCGCCACGGCATTCCCCTCTTTCTAAACCCCATGTCGACGGGAGACGAAGAGCCGAGCCCGCTGGCGCTCGACCGGGTGGCTCAGGCTTGGCGGCGCGCCTTGGCCACCGAGCGCGGCCTTGTGTTGTTCATGAGTGATAGTCGAGAGGCCGCTGAGCTCTCCCGGCTTGAGCGAGCCGGAATGCAGCTTATGGACTACAAAGTGCCACGCCCCAACTTTTCGGAACGGCAGGCGCTCTTCGAGGCGAGCCTCAAGCAGGCATTCGAGCGGCAGTCGATGCTTGGCGGGATCGCCAGCATCCGCATCGCTCCCGATGTTTCGGTGCGCGATCTGGCCTCGGTCTATCGCGTCGATGAGGGCGACATCAACGACATCGTGCGGCACGGCATCGTTCTGAGCGAGCTCGGAGCACTCAAGAGCAATTCGCCGACGGTGCTTACCGCGCAGAACCTGTGGGACGCCGGTCGCGAGCAGACTCGACGCGACATCGGCAGGTACGCCACCCTCGTACGCTCGAACTACGCCTGGGATGATCTCGTCCTGCCCGAAGAGGTCAAAGAGCAGCTCTGGGACTTTTACTGCGCCGCGCGCAACCGCGCCTTCGTCCACGAGAAGTGGGGCTTCGGCCAGAAGCACATGCGCGGTCTTGGCCTCTGCGCGATCTTTTCGGGGGACTCGGGAACCGGCAAGACCATGGCGGCAGAGGTGCTGGCCAACATGTTGAAGGTCAACATGTACCGCATCGACGTCTCGATGGTTGCGTCGAAATGGCTGGGCGAGACCGAGCGCAATTTGAGCGAGATTTTTTCATCGACGGAGTCCAGCGACGCAATCTTGTTCTTTGATGAAGCCGAGTCTCTTTTTAGCAAACGTACCGATTCCAAAGATGCGCGCGACCGTTACGCGAATATGGAGACCGGCTATATGCTTCAGCGCATTGAAACCTATGACGGCATTGTTATCCTTTCGACCAACTTACGTGGCAATGTCGATAATGCGTTCCTGCGTCGTATGCAATTCGGTATCACATTTGAGCCTCCCGAAGAATTTATGCGCTATGAATTGTGGAAGAAAGCATTCCCTAGCAAAGTGCCACTGGACCCGGATGTGAACTTCGGTGATCTGGCCAAGACCTATGAGAATATTACCGGTGGCCAGATTCGTCTGATTGCGATCGGGGCCGCGATGATTGCGGCCAGCAGCGAAACACCTGTGAACATGGCGTGCATCCATCGCGCATTTATGGCCGAGATGCATAAGCAGCAGAAATTGGTCTCAAAAGAACTTGAGAGCTTGGCGGATCGCCGGCCGCGCCGCGAGAAGACACTGACTGGAAAACCTCCACGGAAGGTACACTAGGCGCGCGTCTCAGGTACCCATGATGCCAAACTCTCGCCGTCCTCGGTTACTGTTGGTCAGTCCGCCTTGGCAGACACCCTATTCAGCGAACCTGGCCCTTGCAACGCTTAGACCACTTTTGCAAGCGCAGGGAATTGAATGCGATGAGCTGCATGGGACACTGCTCTTTCCATATACGCAAAGCCCGCAGATTATTTTAGAAAGCTTTGCCAACTATCTATTCGCCCCATATCTCTATCCGCAGCTCGATCGCCAGACTCTGCTCGATAAATTGGTGCAGCGCTGCCATGACTACGGCAACTTGGGTGGGGTTATCTACTCGCCAGAGGAGTTCTCGTCGGCGCGCTCGTCCGAGGAGATCCATGCCTTGCGAGGCCAGCTTTTTGCAGACTTTGATCGCGCCGGAGTCTGTCTCGATCGCATGGTGGCTGCGGCGATTGATCCGCGCTACGACATCGTCGGCTTCTCGGTGACGTTTGAGGTCCAGCTGCCGGCGGCGCTGGTGGTCGCCCGTCGCATCAAGCAGGCCCGCCCAGACATGCGGGTTATCCTCGGCGGCGCCGCGTGTGTTGAGACCCAAGGCGATGGCCTGGCGGCGTCCTTTCCGTTCCTTGACGCGGTCTGTCATACCGAGGGGGAAGCGGTCATCGGGCCGCTGGTGCGCGTACTGCGCGGCGAGGGCGAGCTGGCCACGGTGCCAGGGATTTCTTATGTCGATGCCAGCGGAGCCCTGCGGCACAATCCGTCCCCAGCGCATCGCGTCGATCTGGATACCCTGCCGATTCCCCAATACCAGCCCTTCATCGAACAATTTGAAGGCAGCCCCTGGCGGCCCATGGGTCCGCCCAAGTTTTTCTTTGAAACGTCACGCGGCTGTTGGTGGGGGCAGAAGCATCTCTGCACATTCTGTGGACTTAATGCCGAAGGACTGACTTTTCGTCGGAAATCACCGGAACGAGCCTATTTGGAAATTTCTCATCTCTATAATCAATATCAGGCTCATTATCTGCAAGCGACAGACAATATCATGGACATGGCCTATTTCAAAGAGGTCATGCCGAAGCTCGCGGCCATGCCCAAACAGCCAGGGCGACCATTATCAATATTTTTTGAGATCAAGAGCAACCTGCGCCGTGATCAAATCTGGGCACTCAAAGACGGCGGGATCACGTACGTGCAGCCGGGTATTGAATCCTTCAGCGATTCGGTGCTGCAGCTCATGGATAAGGGCGCTACTGGCCTTGGACAGATTCAGTTTATTAAATGGGCCTTTGAGGCCGGTATCGGCCTTGTATATAACTTGATTTTTCGCAACCCCGGCGAACAGGCATCCTGGTATCGGGAAATGGAGGAGCTTATTCCGGCGCTTGTCCATCTGCCGCCGCCGACGGGCCTGGTGAATATGCACCTTGAGCGCTTCAGCCCCTATCAGAGTCGTCCTGAGGAGTTCGGCATCCGAAACCTGCGGCCGCTTCCCTATTATGCGGATCTGTTTCCTGACCCGCAGGTCGATCTGAACCGCATCGCATACAACTTTGCCTATGAGCACGACACGATCGCCGATCCTGAGCTGGCCGCGGCCCACCGCGCCTGTGCGCGCTTGGTCACATATTGGAAGAACACCTGGAACCAGCAGCTAGCGTCCTATGTTGAGCGCGCGGGTTGCATTGTGATCAGCGACCGCCGCAAAGGAAACCTCAGGCCGCAGGCGATGCTCAGCGGCAGGGCGGCTGAGCTCTTTCGCTACCTCGATCGCGTGCGCTCGTGGAGCGCGATCCAGCGCCGCTTCCCGTCGATCGATGAAGACATCCTGCGCTCGCTGCTCGCATCCTGGCAGAGGCTGGGCTGGATCTGCAGAACGGGCGATCGCTATCTTTCTGTCTTGCCGTGTCGCGAGCGCCGCCCGATCGAGCCCGAGACGGAGCCGCGCGAGAAGCTCGCGTCCCGGCGTCTGCCCCTGCTGCAAGCTGATCCGGTCTAGATCTCGCGGTGAGCCAGGAAATCGGAATGAGCGCTCAGGCGGGCGAAGCGCGGTCCTGGCTGTTCTGGATGAGCCAGCTGCGCAGGTCGGCGAGGAACGTCGGATCGACCCGACGCTGCGGATCATAATAGCTGGCCAGCGTCGACTCGCCGGCTATCGCTTTGAAGGCGTGATCAAGCAGCGGATAGAGCCGCAGCTCTGTTGCCACACCCGCCTGCCGCGCGGCGTCTGCCAAGCGCTTGGCATCCTTGTCGGCGCTCACTTGAAAGTCCTTTTCCCCGTTGGCAATCCAGATCGGGCACGTGAGCAAGGCGACCATGGACTCGGCGCGGCGCCGCATCCATTCCCGGAACCACGGAACGTTGCGCTGGAACGTCAGGTGAATGTCGGGAACTTCGCCGGCCTTGAACTCTTTGCCGGCTCGAATCAAGGCCAAGGATTCCTGCAAAAGGGCCTTTTGTTGGGCAATCTGCGCATCGCTAAGCCCGGCATGGCGACCATGCGATTCGAGCTGATCGAACGATAGCTCTTCGAGGCTGCGGGCCACCGTGGCCAAGAGCGCGATGCCCCGCACCTGCACCTTGTGTTCGGTGGCCAGGGCCATCGCCACGGTGCCGCCCTGGCTGTGCCCGATGAGAAAGATGCGATTGTTGTCGACCTCGGGGCGCTCGGCCAAGAAACGATAGGCGGCCAGGGCATCGGCGATGATGGCGTCCAGACCGGCCTCTAGATAATCGGCCCCAAGCCCGGTTGTTCCTGCGCCGCGCGTATCGTAGCGCAGTCCGACAAAACCACTCTCGGACAGGGCGTCGACGATCTCGTGCGTGCCGAAATCGAGCTCGCCAGCGATTCCGTGTCGGTCGTGGCATCCCGAGCCCGAGATAAACAAGACCGCCGGCCAGCGCTTCGCCGCTTCCTGCGACGCGTCGGCAGCGCGAGGTATCGTGAGCGTCGCGCCTATCGGGATCACCGGACCTGGAATCGTAACGTCGACGGCGCGGAACGTGGCGGCAGGCGGAGGCGTATAGACCGCTGGGCGATAGTTCCGTTCCGCCTCGGTCACTTCAGGCTTCGCGGGGGCCGTGGCGAGCCGGCGGATCTCGATGCCCTGCAGCGGGTTGCGGTTGCACAGCAGGCGACCTTCGCGATCGAGCAAGATCTCGTCTTGAAAGGACGTCCGATACCAGTGCTCGCCGGGGCTTGAAGCAAGGTCGCTGGCGACGGAGAACTGACAGGACAGAGCGCCGAGTTGATTGACGAAGAAAAACGTCGCGCGGGCCGGCTGTTCCAGCTGACCGCTGTGAAACAACGCGCTGAAGAGCAGTGCATCAAGGCCCGCCATATGCGCTTCGGTCACGTAGGCTGCACCGCCGGCCGGAACGGTTTGCTGGGTTCCGTCTGGAAAGGTGACCACCACCGAGTCGCCCTGCCAGACAAGCTGCAACACCGCACCGCGCGCATAGGACACATAGCGCAGCGGTCGCAGACCGGGATCGACTTCGAAGGTACTGATCGAATGGATGATCGAGCCGCCCTGTCCCAAGACGCGCGGATCCAGTTCGAACTGCGAGACAAAGCGATAGACGCCCGGCGAGGTTTCGCCGCGGCATTCGATCCAGCTGGTTGCGTAGCGCTTGCCGTTGAATGTCGACGCGAACGCGATCAATCCAGTCTCAGGCCAGACAAGACGAACGATCGACCCCATCATTTTTGCACCGCACCTTGGGGCCGGTTGCCGGCTGGAGGAAACGTGTGCATGCCGATCACGACGCCATCCTTGATGCTGATGCGAAGGATCCACTGAGCCCGCTCAAATTGCAGAAGCAGCGCGACCACGTCCGTTCCCTCAACCTGCACGTGTTGGCTATCCGCGACCTCTCTGAATTCACCGAGATACGTGGTCAGCTCCTGCCACTGCGCCTGGAGCGTTTCAGGTGGCAGGGCCTGGGCAAGCTGGTCGGTGAACTGTCTGTGAACGGCGGCGAACTGGCCGCTTTTCAGGTGATCTAGCGTCGTGCGTGCGAAGGCGACAAAGTCCGTCACGGTCTACTCCTTCGTCGGATGCAAAGGGGCTGATAGCAATTCCAAGGTCCACCAAGGCCCACGCCAAAGCAACTGTATTCCTTTTGCGGGGCAAGGTGTGGCAGCGGGATCGATCGGAGTGTTGCATACTGCCCAGCCGCCTCGCTTCTCGACGGAAAAAGTACCAAGCAAGCCGCTTCGACGTATGCGGATGAGCCTGGGGTGGCTGCGCAGGTATCAGGCGATGCGCGGGGACGATCACAAGCACGGGGGCTGAATCGCTGGCGGTGCAGTCGGCGCCGTGCGGGCCATGCATCGACGCGGGTTCAGCAAGCGCGAGCTTCCTACTTCTCTGCGGCAGAGGAGTCCGTCTCGTCGTCCACCCCAAGCAGGTTGTCGCGCCGGACGGTCTTGATACGTCGCATGCAGGTCTTGGCAACGTCGAGAAGCACGTCGGTTACCAAGTTGCGCTCGGTCGTCTCTTTCGCATTGATGAAGATGGCTTTGAGCGATTCGAAAAGAAAGTCGGCCGTCGGCCGCCAGCGAAGCAGCTCCTGGGCGAGGCTGGTCACTTCTTGCGGAGTGGCACTCTGGGGCTCGGCGGCAATCTGCCGGAGGCGTGTCATCGGGATCATGATCTGATTAAAACCCGTTTAGTAGCGTACCCGAATTGCGCGACGCAGAACGGAGTTTTCTTCGTCCCCGCGGAGGATCAGCACCTGGGCATCGTGTTCGGGTCCGTCTTGTGGCCGCACGGCTGTGATGAACAGGTCTTGGGTCGCCGCGAAGTAGCCGTCTGCCATACAGCAGCCGGGACCTTGCGGCTGCAGCGGCAGCTCGCAGACCGCGGGCGCGGTGCCGACCGGGTGAAGATAAAAGCCGATGATTTTGCCATCGTCATCAAAGTGAACATGCAGATCCAGGGGCTGTGCCGCGAAGTGGCAGCGGACCGCGACGAGGCGGCAGCCCTCGTGCTGCAGAACGTGGAAGGACTCCAAGGGGCCCAGGCCTGCGGGGCTGGTCAGCGACTGCCACAGCGCACACAGGGCAGCGGGATCGGGAAGCTGTTCTGCACACAGGGCATGTAGCTGCGCCGACCTCGCAGCGTCTGTGCGATGGGCGGGCGCCGCAACCGGCGCTGGCTGCTTGCTGGCCGCGGCCTGATCAAGTGTGGACAGTAAGGCCAAGGCTTGCTCGCGCAGGGCTGCAGCGGTGGCATCCACGCTCTGGGTGATGCCGAGCAGCGAGAAAGGCGGTGTCCCCTCGCCGCGGATGTGAAAGTCGCCGCCAGCCTCGGCGCGGATGAGGAGTCTTTGCCTCGCATCCAGAGCATACGTTCCGCACAGCGCAGAAAGCAGCGGCCGCCCTGCGAGCGTGACCGCGGCTTGCCTGCCCAGGGTGTCGCTCGGATCGTCCACTGAGAAACGAGGCTGGGTGATGGGCTGTGCGCCGCCGAACGCCGCGCTCGCGAGCGGCTCGGCTTCTCGCAGATCGTCCGCAACCGTCTGCAAGAGCTCGCGGGCCAGCCGGCGCAGGCTGAGCGTTGCGGCGCGCTTGTGCGGAATGCCCGGCAGCCGATTGACCAGCAGCACCACCGCTGAATCGCCGCTTAGCGGACGGTGCAGAGTGCAGAGCAGGCCGGGCAGCGCGCCATCATGAAAGGCCATCGCAGAGGGCGCAGGCAAAGCGGCGGACCGCCTGCCGTCGCTCGGTGGCCACAGACGCCAGCCATAGCCACGGATCGACGGGTCCTCCTCGGGTCCAGAGCGGTCTGTCGCTGATGACAGAGGCAGGGGCTGAAACAGCAAGCGCTGGCGTGCCGCCGCACCGAGCAGAGAGTCATCATCGAGCCCGCGGCAAAACGCGAGCAGGTCCGAGACGGTCGATTCCAGGTCGCCGGCCCCGAGCAGCCATGATGGATGGATCCGCGGTGCCGCGGCGGCCGCGAAGTGCCCGACAGCCCGTCGCAGCGCTGGCGGATCCAACGCAGCGACCGCCGTGGATTCATGAACCCCTCTCTCGTGAAACTGCAGCGCTGTGTCCTGTAACCCCAGCGGTGTTAGGACTTGCTCTTTTACAATCTGCGAAAAGGGTTTGTGAAATAATCGTTCTATGATTAATGCGGTCAGAATATATCCTGTATTGGAATATTCGAAGCGGCTCCCAGGGACAGCGCGCAGCGGCAGCCGCAGGATGGCCCGCCACAGCGCCTCGCGAGACACGGAGGCAGATTCCAGCACCGTGTGGTCCATGCTTCCGGCGCCGCTCTCGTTCCCGCTTTCGTTCCCGCTTTCGTTCCCGCGGTCGCCCAGGCTTTCAACAAACCGCTGCAGCTCGGGTTGGTTGGCAAAAAGACTGGGCAGGCCGGCGGTATGGGACAGCAGGTGATGCAGGGTCACTTGCGCGGCCCACGCCGGCCCACTGCCGCCCAAATACGACGCGATCGGCGCATCAAGCGGCACCTCGCCGCGCTGCCATAGGCGCAGGACGGCCGTCGCTGTAAAGAGCTTGGACAGGGAAGCAATTGGGAAGCGCGTCTGCGGAGTGTTGTCGAGCCCCGCAGCCTCGTCTGCCCGGCCACAGGCACGCGTGAAGATCTTGGGGGCGTGCGTCCGCGCCGCCCAGACGATCCCGGCCACGCCGCTGAATCGCCCGCGTGATTCCTCGTGCGACAGCCTGTTGGCCAAGCGCTCTGCAAGTGGCTGTTCCGTCATCAGGACGACATACGAGCCTAGCACTGACCGCCCGGTCTCCGTCTGCGGGGATCGTGGAAAGGCGCACAAAAGGGGCGGGAGTTTGGGGGCAGGAGAGGGGGGCTCTGCGTTTGTCACCAGCGGGCGATGTCTGCCTGCGTTGCTCACCCCGGCGGAGGCGTCATCGTCGCGGTCGGCAGATACTGCTGGATGGTCGAAAGCAGCTGGTCGACGTGCAGCGGCTTGGTGAGATAGCCGCGGAAGCCCGCCTGCCGTCCGCGCTCGATGTCCAGCGGCATGGCGTCGGCAGAGACCGCGATCACCGGGATCTTGCGCGTACGCGAATCGTCCTGCAAGGATTCCAACACAGCATATCCATCCATATCGGGTAAGTGAATATCGAGCAAGATGACGTCAGGCTGGTATCGCCGGGCCAGATCCAGCCCAAATGCGCCTGTGCTCGCCGACAATAAGCTGGTTTCTTGATAATGACGGAAAATTGCCTGAACGACACGCAAGTTGGCCGCGTTGTCTTCGATATAAAGCACGGTGTAATGTCGCTCGCTCTGCACGGCTTTGGCGTCTGTCGTTGGGCTCTTGGAGAGCTGGTTCGATTTCGCCGCCGGCAGCTCGATCCAGAAGGTCGAGCCCTTTCCGACCACGGACTCGACACCGACTGCGCCACTCATCATTTCGGTGAGTCGTTTCGACAGGGCCAGACCGATGCCGGCGCCATCGATCGTGCGATATTCGGCCCCGATGCGCTCGAAGGGGCGAAATAGCTTTTTTATTTTTTCTGGTTCAATTCCTAATCCCATATCTCGCACCGAGATACGAATGTGACCGTCATTTTTAATGATACAATCTATATCGATACATCCTCCTCTGCGATTGTACTTTGATGCATTCGATAATAGATTCACCATGACCTGCTTTAATCGCATGGGGTCAGCCAGCACCAGCGCGCCACGGGGACAGTGATTCAGCACCGTCACCTGGTTTTCTTGGGCAAACGAGTTGGCGAGCGCGATGGCTTCGTTCACGACATCGCAGACCGAGGTCGTCTGAATCGTGATCGTCAGCTTGCCGGCTTCGATGCGCGAAAGATCCAAGAGCTCATTGATCAGCTCCAGCAGGTGATCGCCTGCGCGATGAATCTCGCGAACGTACTCCAGCTGATCGTGGGACAGCTCCTCCATCTCTAGGATCTGCGCGAAGCCGAGGATCGCGTTCATCGGCGTCCGCAGCTCATGACTCATGCGCGCCAGGAATTCGCTCTTGGCCTTGTTGGCGCGCTCCGCCGACTCTTTGGCCAGAATCAGCTCTTGCTCGACCTGCTTGCGAGCTGTGATGTCGTGCAGGATTCCAGTGATGCCGATGGGCTTGCCGTCGGGGCCGCGGTGGACGGCCGACTCGGCATGCACCCAGCGCAGCGTGCCGTCTTCCAAGAGCAGGCGATAGTCGATCCCATCCACGCGCAGGCCAGAAAGCACGTCCTGCTTGTACTTCCGCACCATCGCCAGGTCGTCGGGGTGAATGCGCCTCTCGTATAGCTCGTACGAGGGGCTGCGCTGCGGGCGATCGTAGCCAAACAGGACGTAGATCTCGTCGGACCACGTGAGTGCATCGCTGGCCAGGTCCAAGTACCAGTTGCCGATGTGGGCGATGCGCTGGGCCTCGCGGAGCTCGCGCGTGCGCTCTCGTACGGCTTCTTCAAGCTGCTCGCGGTGATGGCGAAGCTCGTCTTCGATGCGCTTGCGCTCGGTGAGGTCGGTGTGCGTACCGAGCATGCGCAGCGGGCGTCCCTCGGCATCGCGCGAGATGATTTTTCCGAGCGACAGAATCCACTTCCAGTCGCCGTTCTTGGTGCGCTGGCGGAACTCGACGCGATACTCCGGGCGCCGGCCCGCGACGTAGTCATCGTAGACCTGATACACCTGCTGCTCGTCGTCCGGGTGCATGCGCTTCCGCCAGGCTGCGTTCGTCTCGTGAAACTCGGCGGGGTCATAGCCGAGCATGCTCGCGTACTCGGGGCTTACGATCGCCTCGCCGGTCTGCACGTTGAGGTCATACAGGCCCTGATTGGCGCTCGCGAGGGCCAGCCGGACGCGCTCTTCGTTGTCGCGAAGCTCGGCCTGCATGCGGTGGCGCTCGGTGACATCGGCACCGATCGATACCATGTACTGCATGCCGCCGCGCTCGTTGAGCACGACGGTATTGGTCCACTCTGTCAGATACAGCGTGCCGTCGCGATTCAGCCAGTGATTGGTAAATTGGCCGGCCATTTGCTGTGGGTTGTGCGCCAGGAGCTCAAAGGCGTTCTTGCGGATCGTCTCGGCCTCGTCGGGCGGCAGGAAGGTATCCCAGGGGTACTTGCCCTCGACCTCGGCAAAGGAATAGCCGCTCAGCTTTTCGGCGGCGTGGTTGAAGCGCACGATGCGGCCTTCGCCGTCGAGCAGGACGACCAGCGCTCCGGCCTGCTCGACCACCGTGTTGGCCAAGCTCTCGGCGCGCTGCTGGCTGACCAGAAGCTCGGCATAGCGCGCTGTCAGCATCCCTAGCTCGTCGAGGGATAGCGGCCGCAGGCTGGCGCTGGCCCGCTCGGGCAGCGAGCCGCGCGTCATGTGGACGAAGGCCTCTAGCGGCGCCATGCCCTGGCGCAGGCTGCGCCACGCCAGCCAGGTCGCGCCGCTTGCCAAGAGCAGCAGCGAGACCCACAGGACCAGCGCCTGCCACTCAAAGTGGCCCGTGCGATTGATGAAATAGCCAATCAAAAGACTATCCACTAAAAGTGGAATCACGATACCCAGCATCACCAGCTTCACCCACAGTGGAATGGCTGGGATGCTGATGCCGCGCGGTCCTAGGTAGCGCCCGAGTTGATCGACATAGAAGAAGAAAACCGGAAAGGCTGAAGCCAAGACAACTGAGATATGGCCAAATTGGTTAAATAAATGATCACGCAAGCGATAGCCGCGATATCCGAGGTGTTCCATAGATAGATCGGCACAGTACGCACCCAATGCTGTATAGACCGCGACGAAAAGAAGAAGAAACCACGGCAGGCGGGTAAAGACGCGCTGGGCTTCGTCGCGCGCTCGCTGCAGCTCCAGAGACGGAAGACCGACGACAAACCGCACGGCCCGCGGCGTCAAGGCCAGCGCCAGGACCGAGATGACGGCAACATACAGACCTGAATACACAGGAAAGGCACGGTAGACATCGGGAAACGGATAGAACCCTACGAGGCTCATCAGCGTGGGAGCCACGCTCGGTGGAAGTAGCAACGTAAGCAGAACTGCAATATACGTACTGCGCCGAATTTCGGTATTTGTCAGTGGGAGCAGCTCTCTCTTGTGAATGATTTTCTGCGATTCTGGCATGATCGTTCACACTTCACGCACCACGGCCGGTATCCGTACGGCGCGAGCCCGTATATAGGTGTGTTGAGTAGCTTCTCCCCAGTTACCTACTCGCCCCTAATCACCGGCTCAACACGCCGCGTTGATCGGGGACATTTCAATCATAAGAATCACGGACAGGAAAAAGGAACTCGGGCTGCTGCGTAAAAATTCGCCCGCGTGCCGAGCGCGTTCATGCGGCGTGCTCGTGACGCACCGTGGCGCGGCAGAGGCGTACGCAGATCGAAGAACGCGGGCTGGGCATGCCGAGCCAGCGCGGGTTGGCCAAGCGGCGCGGCGATCTGGCGCAGCGCTGAACCATGAGGGCGCAGCGGGCGTGGCAATGCGGCACTTCAGACCGGCTTGTGGCTGAGCGGACGGCGGCGAGCGTGGGCCTGGTTCACCTGGCAGTAGACGGAGCTAGCCTATTATTTGGATAGTATTTAGCAATATGGCCAACGAGTTAATTGATACGCAGTACACGATCTCGTGCCGTGACGGGCGGGATTTTTGGCTCACTGCTCGCAACGAGATCCTGCCGCACGGACGGATCAGGACATCGATGCAAGACTGCATCGATGTTCTCCCCGATCCGTCGGTGCATCGCAAGATCGCCTCGGCGATGATGCGGGCGCGCTCGGCCGTCAAGCTGAGCCTAGAGATGTGGCAGTCTCGCCCCTCTAAGCTCACGAGCACGGGTCGGCTGTACCACTCGCTAAAAGCCGCGTACTTCCCTGGCTCGCCCGACCGCACGGTGGTGGAGCAGGTGCTGCGGCGGACTCTGGAAGGACTGTGCAGCAACAAGACGCGGATCGTCCTGCGCGGCGCCACCCGCTGTGTCGGCGAGGGCGCAGTGGGCATCTCAGACGAAGGCTATGCCCGGCTGCCGCGCCAAATGCAGCGCGAGCTGCACGACTCGTATCACGTGCGCATTACGCAACAGGTCCTCAATCGCCTAAACCAGGAACGCTTGCCGCGGGACGTCATGTACCTGCTGGAGCAGCTACCCCAGCAGCGAATGCGCGAGTCCGAGCTGCTGCAAGAATTCCAGCAGGCCTTCGCGGGTGAGGGGGGCCAGGTCGGCGGCATGGAGATTGGCTACGGCAGGGGCGTCTGTCTCGGCCTGGCATGTCGAAGCAGAGATCGACCGCCCGGTTCGCGAGGACCCCGCGCGCTGCGGAGGCCGGCCACGTCCGCTTGGCAAAAAGGCACCCCGGCGGCTGTCTGCAGCCGGCGAAACCACGTGGGTTGTTGGGCGGCATGTGTGTAAGCCCCTGCTCCGGAGCAGGGGCTTACCTTACGCCCACTTGATCTGCCCAGATTTGGCCGAACTTCCACCCCGCGGCGGGGGCCAAGTGCAGGTCGTTGTGCCAGTGCAGAACCCCCAGCAGAGACGCGGTGCGATCCCACAGAAGAAAGGGCGCAAGGATCGCCGCTGCCAAGGTCGCGGCCACGGCGCAGCGATGCAGCGTCTTTTTCTTTCCGGCCGAGCGCAGCCACGAAAGAGCCAGGAACACCGCGGCGGGCGCCGCCAGGAGCGAGGTAGCCAAAAGCACACCGCAGGCCACGGCCGCCGCTCGGCCCGCGTTGGCAAGAACCAGACGGACCAGCGCGGTCAAAAGCAGCCAATAGACGGCGTGCGTTGTGAAAAGCGCCCAGCCGACGAAGGACGGGCACAGGTACACGGCCGACCACAGAAGCGCGGCTTGCTTGGGTCACCGGCAGATAGGTCAGAGGAAGCGACCAGCCTGGCATGGCATGCCTGGCATGCATGACATACGGGCGGTGTCCCGACAGAAGGTGGGTGAGCGCGCTGCGGACCAGCGGCAGCATGTCCGCTTCCATGGGATCGATGGGCGACCCCGATGCGTGGTGATGTGAACAGACGAAACAAGCGCATCAAGCGGCCAGTATCAGCCGGGGAACGACGCGCGGATCAAGGGCCCTGTTGCGCTTCTCGGGATGTTCTGTCTGGGGTCTGCCGCGAATCTGCCGACCCGGCCGCGGCCTGCCGATCTGTCCAACCGCAGGCCGAGCGCTCGTATGGGAACTAGCAGCCCATCGGCATGACGCCGCGATGAGGGTAAAAGGGAACAAAAAAGGAGGATATCAAAGGTCTTCCTGCCGGGCTCTGCCCGGACTTGTTGCTCAGGAGGAACCGGCAGACGGATCGCCACAGTTCTTTACTCGGCCGTGGGCGACAGCCTGTGGGGGGAGCGTTCGTCAGCGCACCGGATTTGCAGCGGACGGCAGACAGTCCTCGCTTAGCTGGGTGCAGAGGTCGCCTGGCTTTGCGCCCGCTGGCAAAGCGCCGTCGCGATGTGCCTCGTGTCTTCGTCCTGGCACAGATCAAGGCTGATGTTCCAGAGCTTCTCTTGTGACGCGCGATCGGACACGACCGGATCGTCTTTTTCGACAAAGCCCAGCTTCGTCCGGGTGACGAACGTGCCCGATCGCTTGCGGCTCGCTGCTTGGTCCTCGGTGAACAGCGGAGCCATGAGCTCTCCGCACTCGTCGATCGAGATGAAGCCACCGAACCATTTCACGACCGTGGCGATGGCCCGCATGTGCCACGGAATGATGTTGATCTGGTTGCTCCACACGGTCTTTGGGATCTGAAAGCCGAAGAACGACGTCCGGTCTGCGTGCGCCTTCCGCGTGAGATCGTGCAGACGGGCGTAGAACATGCGCTTGGCCACCATGGCCTGCTGGATACCGCGCTCATAGCCCCAGTTGCGCTTCAGTTGCAGATCGTCCCAGACGATGTGGCCCCCTTCGGTGACGTTGAACACCACTCGGCCGCCGTCCTGGGATCGCTCTAGCAGGTCCAAGAGCTGCAGAGTGAGCATGAATTGCGACAGATAGTTCACCTGGAAATGGGGGTCCAATCCGTCTTCGGTCTCGTATCGTCCGGCTGCGTACCCCAGCCCGGCATTGATGAATACAGCGTCGAGTGACGTGGTGCTGGCGCGAAGCCTAGCGATGGCATTCTTGACGTCGCTGAGCTTGGTGAGATCGCAGCACACGAACGAGACGTTCGGGTTCTTGGCGACGCTGCGAAGCTCACGCAGCGTGGACTCACCGCGCTCGGCTGAGCGACCCAGGATGATGATCTCGTGCTTCGGGTCACGCGCTGCAAGAGCCCGCGCAACACCCTTTCCCATTCCGTTGGTACCACCCGTGATAAGCACTCTCATAGTAAGCTCCCTTTTTGCGGTCCGTCGCCTGCCGGCAGCGGCTCGCGCTAGATGCCTCCGACAAGGGCGCGCAGCCGACGAAGAACGCGTGGCTCGATGCAGTAACAGACGCGCGGGCCGTTGATTTCGCCGCGAATGAGGCCCGCATCTTTCAGCATCTTGAGGTGCTGCGACACGGTGGACTGTGCCAAGTCGAGGTCGTCCACAATGTCGCCGCAGATGCATCCGTCACGTCGAGACAGCAGGCGCATGATCTTGATGCGAGCCGGATGCGCGATGGCTTTGGCCAGTGCTGCGAGCTCTGCATCGGCTTCATCGCCTTCGATAGGGCGTAGATCGGTTTCCCCGCTGGACGGTGGACAGCAGACCGCCGGGGCAGATGACTTGGGTGGGCGACCGGGCTTGCGATTCATCGTTTTTTTACGATAATGATGTTCGGATTTGGCAGCCACAGCGGATGGCGCAGCGCAACTCTTCGAGGACAAAGCCTAGCATGCGGAGCCTGAAATGACCGACAGCATCGTCAAAAAACTATCAACCCTGGACCGCTTTCTGCCCCTATGGATCGTTCTCGCGATGGCGCTGGGCTTGGGGCTGGGTCGAGCATGGCCAGGGCTAGGACCGGCGCTGGATCGGATCAAGCTGGATACGGTCTCGCTGCCGATCGCGATTGGGCTTTTGTGGATGATGTATCCAGTCTTGGCGAAGGTGCGCTACGGCGACCTTGTGTACCTGCGCGCCCGCGGCAAGATGCTCGGTCTGTCTCTTGGCTTCAACTGGATCGTTGGGCCGCTTTTGATGTTCGGGCTCGCGTGGCTGTTCCTGCCGGATCTGCCGCACTACCGCACGGGGCTGATTCTTATCGGCCTAGCTCGCTGCATTGCCATGGTGCTCATCTGGAACCTCCTCGCCTGTGGCAGCAACGAACTGGCCGCGTTGCTTGTCGCGCTGAACTCGCTGTTCCAGATTCTTTTTTACTCTCTGCTGGGCTGGCTGTTCATCACTGCGATCCCGGCGTGGCTGGGACTGCCGGGCAGCGAGTTCCATGTCTCGATGCTGGCCATCGCCAAGAGCGTCGCCATCTTTCTGGGCGTGCCGGTTGTGGCGGGGGCCCTGACGCGCCTGATCTTGGTCAAGCGGCGGGGCGAAGAGTGGTACGAGAGCGTCTTTCTGAAACGGCTCGGCCCGACAGCACTTCTGGGGCTGCTTTACACCATCGTCCTGATGTTCGCGATGCAAGGGAGCAAGATCCTGGCGGCACCGCTTGATGTGTTGCGGATCGCGCTGCCGCTTCTGACGTACTTCGCGGTCGTGTTTCTGGCCGCATTCCTTACCGCGCGGAAGCTCGGCTGCACGTATGAAGAGACCGCAGCGATTGCGTTTACTGCGGCCGGCAACAACTTTGAACTGGCGATTGCCGTCGCGGTGGGTGTCTTCGGTATCGCGTCGGGCGAAGCACTGGCCGGGGTTGTCGGCCCGCTCATCGAAGTGCCTGCCCTCATCGCTCTGGTTTATCTGGCGCTGTGGCTCCGCCGTCGGCTGTGGGCACCTGCGCAGACGTAAGAAAAAGGAGTCTCAACATGTCCAGCCAAGAGTCCGCTGATCCAGGAAGTGAGAACATTCGCGCCATTGTGAAACAGAAGTATGGCGACGCTGCACGCATCGCTTTGCGCGGCAAAGGCGCGTCGTGCTGTGGTCCTGGGTCGAGCTGCGGCCCGATTGAAAACAGCAAAAAAGATGTCATCACATCAGACTTGTACAGTGATGCGGAAGCAGCGGTGCTGCCAGAGACGGCCGTGCTTGCGTCGCTAGGATGTGGCAATCCGACTGCGCTGGCGGAGCTAAAGCCAGGCGAAGTGGTGCTGGATCTGGGCAGTGGAGGCGGCATTGATGTGCTCTTGTCGGCGCGGCGCGTCGGCCCAACGGGCTTTGCCTATGGCCTTGACATGACCGACGACATGCTGGCGCTGGCCGAAAGGAATCGGCGCGAAGCAGGCGCGGAAAATGTGAAGTTCCTCAAGGGTCACATCGAAGAGATACCGCTGCCTGATCACTCCGTCGATGTCATCGTCTCGAACTGCGTGATCAACTTGTCGAGCGATAAAGATCGCGTGCTCAGCGAGGCGTTCCGGGTTTTGAAGCCCGGCGGCCGCTTCGCCGTATCGGATGTTGTTATCGAAGGCGAGATGCCTGCGGCACTGCGCAAAGACATGGAAGCGTATGTTGGCTGCGTGGCTGGTGCGCTGGAGTCCAAAGACTATCTGGCCAAGCTCGCGCGGGCCGGCTTCGTAAACGCATCGATCGAGCCGACGCGGCGCTATCGCTTCGACGATCTGGATGCCACAACCTGCGGAGCAGAAGCCGTCGCCGCGCTGTCCGCAGAGGAGCGCGAGCGCTTGGACGGACGCATCCTGAGCGGTTTCATCCGCGCTACCAAGCCGGCGCAGACTCAGGTGTGAGCGCAGAGCCAGCGCAGCGGGTGGTCAGCCGAACGATCTCTGGATCGAGAGTTCTGCACAGCGGCTGCTGCGCGGCCGAGGAACACGCTAAAGTGTCCTATGATCCGACTCGCAGCAGCAGCGCTCATGGTGCTGGTCCCCTGGTCGGCGGCATGGGCCAAGTCGCTGTCTTCGCCTCCCTCTTCCGTGACGTCGTCCGCGCGCAAGGCGGTGGCGGCTCCGTCAGTGATGCCGCTTGATGCGGTCCTTGTGCTCATCGAGGGTGAGCCGATCACCAGCGCCCAGGTGCTCGCGCGGCTGCGGCTCATGCAGGGGATCGCGCAGAAAGCACCGCCTGATCCCGAGCGCCCATTGACACTGGCACAGGCACACAAAGAGCTGGTCGAAGCGCGACTCTTGTCTTGGGATGCTGCGCGCAAGGACATCACGGTCAGCGAAGCCGACGTTGACCGCTTGCTGGATGCTCTGGCCAAGAAGCTTACGACGAGCGGCAACCCGCAGGCGCTGACCGACATGCTGACCTCGTATGGGATCCTCGTCAGCGACTATCGCGAGCTGTGCCGACAAGAGATCCTGTTCAGCAAGCTCGATCGCGTTGGCGAGCCTGCCCTGCCGCGCAAGGAGCGTCTGCGTGCGCTCGAAGCGGAAGCGCAGATCCTGTCGTCGGGTGAGCTCTTGCGCATGGCTCCAGCAGAGCCGCGCGTCTGCACGCCACTTGCGCCCCCCAAGGTCGCACGCGACGCGCACGCTGTTCCGCCCAGCGCTGCGCGGGTGGCTGCGGTCTGTGTCGAAGGCGATCCCGGCCCAGCCAGCGACGCGCGACTTTCGCAGCTTGCCGCGATGGTACGCCCCGGCGATGTGCTGGATCGCGCTGCCGTCTCGCGCGCACTCTTGTCGTTGCTGCAGGGGGAATGGGCTGCGGAGGCTGCTGGTGCGTACGCGCTGTCGACGCAGCCGGGCGAGACGCCCGAGCGTGCCAAGAGCCTGCAGGTGGTGTTTCGCCTTCGCGAGCATCCTCGCCTGCTCGGCATGGAGACGGCAGGTTTGCCCGCGGGGGTCGAGCTCTCGACGGGCCAGCCGGGTACACGAGTGACGCAGCGCGAGCTACGTCGACTGATCCATGACGCGCAGCAGACCCTGAACGCCGCTGGCTTTCGCAGTGCCCGTGTGATGGCCGAGCGAGTGCCCGCAGCACCAGCCGCCGCTGGCTCGTCGCTTTCCGGTGAGCGCGTGCGGCTGCTCGTGACAGCGGGACCACGCACGCGCATTGCACAGATCGATCTGGTTGGCGCGGGGGAGTCGCGACGGGCTGCGCTGATGGCGCTGCTGCCGTTCCGCGCGCTCGATCCGTATCGCGAGAGCGCGAGCGAACAGGCTCGCCGCCTACTGGAACAGCACTACTTCGAGAAAGGCTACCTGCGCGCCACAGTGGCCGCGGCCGATGTCCTCAACGATGCTCCCGCTAGCGACGGCAGCCCACAAGTTCGGCTGCGCTTCGTAATCGCCGAAGGACCGCTGTGCCAGCTCGCATCGCTGCGCTTCGCGGGCAAGCTGCCGTTGCCGGAAGCAGAGCTGCGGCGACACGTAAAGAGTCTGCTCGGGCAGCCGCCTTCGCTCACCGTGCTGCGCCAAGATATCCAGCGCCTGCGCGACGCTGCGCAAGCTGCCGGCACGTCGGTTGAGATCACGCCGATCACCAGCCTGCGCGGCGAGAGCGCACTGCTCGATGTGACGCTGCAGTTTGAGCCGCTGAGCCCGCCGTCGTCCGCTGGCGCAGCTCTCAAGTGATGTTGAGCAGCGCGCACTTTGTTTGCTGTCTTGGCAGATCTGTACATTGGATATTGCGCAGTGCCCCTGGAAAGACAAAAAAAGGAATAAAATCGGAGTGTTCTGAAATTCCGAATTCGCCCCTGTACGCGGGAAATAGGTGCCCCTGCAGGGTTTGTTCGCGTACCGACGGGTGACCTCACTCCGTACGCAGACCATGATCCCCGTCGCCGCACTCTGCTTCGATATCGGATGGAATGTTGAGCCGTAGCGAGCGTCGAGCTTCCGCGTCGGCGACGACAGCGGACAATTTGCGCTAGACTGCCCCTAGTCCGCGTGATAGCCCTAAAAAAGGGGGTTTTTATATGAAGCGGACGACCCTGGTTGGGGTTTGCTGTGCGATCGGTTTCGCTCTGACGATCGCGTGTGGCTCGGGCGGCACGAGCGGTACCAACGATACCAGTGGCACCGACGGAGGCACGCCCCAGGGTGTCTTCATCAACGAAGTCGTGCATGCCGCGTCGGAACGGCAGCTGCGCTGGCCGACGGCAACGAGTCCAAAGCTCGGTACGGGCCCCGCGTTTTACGAAGTGGGCTTCGATGACAGCGCGACGAAAGGGTGGCAGAGCGGACCTGGACCATTCGGCTTCGGCGCGACGAACCCAGCGGCCCCGGCGTTTGGCACGAATACCCAGACGCAGATGCAGAACCTCACTCCGACTTTGTATCTGCGGAAGACGTTTACTGTCAGCGCAGGCGATGCCGCCAAGACAAATCCGCTGCAATTGACCACGAGCTACAACGACGGATTCATCGTCTATGTAAACGGAGTGGAGATTGCCCGTCGCTGGGCCGGCCCGGCGGGTCAATTCCAGTATCACGACCAGCACGCGTATGACCCGGACTTGAGCTCGAACGCGCAGGATGTGACGCTTTACACTGAGACTTTGAACCTTGGCGCCGCAAATGCGCGCCTTGTTGCAGGGACCAATGTCATCGCCATTCACGCGCTGAACCTGGCGTCTACCAATGCCAATTTTGTTTTCAGCGGCAGCCTCGGAATCGGCGGCGCCTCACCCGTGATGCTGGTGAACGCGACCGACACGTGGCAGTACTTTCCGGGCGTCGTTGAACCGGCGGGCGGACTGTACGATCCGGCGCTGCTTTTCAGTGGCCGGCTCTCGGTGCCGTGGGGCAAGGCAGCTTACGACGATGCAGCATGGACCGCCGGACCTGGGCCGCATGGCCAGGGTGTCGCGGGCATGGGCACAAACGTCCCCGGCGTCATCGGCAGCACGCCGTCGCTGTACACGCGAATTGTGTTCGACGCGTCGCCGACCGACGCCGCCGATGCGACGCCGCTGCAGCTACTGGTCAACTACGACGACGCGTTTGTCGCCTACATAAACGGTGTCGAAGTCGCCAGGGCAAACCTGCAGAACGCCAATGCCTTCGTTCCCCGCACAGCGGTTGCCACCACCACGCGCAACTATGCTGGCTCGCCCACGACGTTTGTCATCGATCCCGCAAAGAACGTGCTCGTTCCCGGTGCCAACGTGCTGGCGATTCAAGCGCACAACGTCTCGATTGGCGATGGAGATATCGCGATCAGCGCCGACCTTCGGATCGGAGCAGCAGGCACGCGCCTGGTGGCGAACAACTCGGCGTCCTGGCGTTACCTGGCCGGCACAGCCGAGCCTGTCGCGGAGCTGGATGGTGCCATCGAGGACAATCCAGATGCGCCAGAGTCAGTAAATGACTGGGTAGAGCTATACAACCGCGGAGCAAGCGCAGTTTCGCTTACCGGCTGGTCGCTGAGCGACCGCTCGGGCACGTCGCAAAAGTGGCTTTTCCCGGATGTCAGCATTCCTGCCGGCGGGTACTTGGTCGTGATCCTAGATGGAAAGAACATCAAGACCCCCGGAAGCAACGGGTATCTGCACGCGGACTTTTCGCTCGACGCAGATGGCGAGTATCTCGGCCTGCGCGATGCGACGGGTGCAGTGGTGCAGGAGTTCTCCAAGCTGCCTCCGGGGTCGCCCTTTCATTCATTCGGCAGAAACGCCGCCGGAAGCTATGTGTATTTCGATCAGGCCACACCCGGCGCCGCGAATGCCGGAAACGAGTTCTCTGGGATCGTCGCTGCACCCGTGCCTTCCAGCCCCGGTGGTTTTCTGGGCGGAGCGACATCGGTCACACTCAGCAGCGTGACTCCCGGCGCGACCGTGCGCTACACCGACACGGCCAATGCGGCCGGCCCCACCGATGGCTCAGAGCCCACTGAGTCCACGGGCATCGCCTACAGCGGCGCGATCAGCGTTGGCAGCACCCGCGTGATTCGAGCCGCCGCGTTTGCTCCGGGAATGATCCCTTCGCCCGTTGTCTCGTTCACCTATCTGATCGGAGAACCGGCCCCGCGGCCGAGTCTTCCGGCGGTGTCCATCATCGGCAACCAGGCGCGCTCGCTGTATCGACCGTACGGCACCATGGCCATCGTCAACAACTTGGGCGGTAACTTTCCCGCCGGACCGTGGTCGGCGCTCGGCGACCATCAGCAATACAACAACGCCAACTTCCGCGGGATCTGGGGCGAACGTCCCGTGACCTGGCAGCACATTGCGGCCAATGGCGAGCCGCTTTTCAATCTCGCCATCGGCCTTCGCATGGCCGGCAGCCCGTATACCCGTCCACGCTACGTCCTCACGGGGCCGAACGGCGCGACACCGAACACGACGCCCTGGAGTACGGGCACAGCGCTTGAGAAGCCGTCGATGAATTTCTATATGCGCGATGACTTGGGCGGTGATCCACTGAAGTACCCGGTCATTCCGAATTCTCCTGTCAGCGCCTACAGCGACTTCCGTTTTCGTGGCGGCCACAACGACCTGAACCCCTTCATCATTGATGAGTTGGCGCGGCGTCTCTTCGTCGACACGGGCAACAAGGGAAGCCTGGGCGTGCTGACTACGCTGTACATCAACGGTGTCTTCAAAGGGATCTTCAATCTCGCCCAGCACGTGCGTCAGGAATGGCTGCGGGAAGCCTTCAAGAGCGACCTTGACTGGGACGTACTGCAGGTCGGCGTGCCATCGGATGGCGATGGCATCGCGTATCAAGAGATGTTCACGTTCCTGCGCAACAATCCACAGAACGTGCTGGCGAATTACCAAGGGATGCAGGCGCGCCTCGATGTGACGGCGTTCATCGATTATCTGATCCAGAACATCTACACATGCACGGGCGACTGGCCGCACAATAACTGGATCGCCGGGCGCGAGCGTTCCACGACCGGTAAGTTCAGATTCTTCACCTGGGATGCCGAAGGCTCGTTTGGTTCGTTTGGCCTCACGGTGACGAGCAACAACTTTGTCACCCAGCCGCAGAACAACGGGGGGCCGGGGACGCAGGGCTCGCTCGTCACGATGACGCCACAGACCGACTCGATTAATGCAGGGGCGCGGATTCTTTATACCCTGCTGCGCAACAGCCCCGAATTTAGGCTGCTCTTCGCCGACCGGATTCAGAAGCACTTCTTCAATGGCGGCGCGCTGACCGATGCGGCAATCACGGCGCGCTACACCGCGCTGGCCAATGAAGCGTCCCCGTTCATTGCCGGTTTCAACTCAACGCGCATTCCGAACTGGATAAATGGGATCGGCAACACGAACCGGTGGACGGTCACGCTGAGCGGAACGAGCATCGTCGCCATGACCAATGCTCCGAGCCGTCGCAAAGTACTCCTTGAGGGATTCACCAACGACCAGACCGTCTCGTATCTGCCTGCTGGACTGGTCACTGGGTACTTTGTTACGGAAGGGCTCTTTCCAGCCACGCGTGCGCCGTCCTTCGCGCAGTTCGGCGGCCTGGTGAATCCGGGATACAGCCTCGTCATCACCAATCCAAATGCCGGCGGAGGCACTGTGTACTACACCACCAACGGACTGGATCCACGTCTTCCTGGTGGCGCCGTACAAGGCACGGCGTATTCCGGCCCCATTCCGATTACGTCGGTGACCACCGTGAAAGCCCGCGTCTTAAGTCCAGGCGGCGAGTGGAGCCCTCTTGTGGAGGCCACCTTCCGTACAGGGACGCCACCGACGCTGTTGATCACGGAAATCATGTACCACCCGCCGGCTTTCACGCCGCCGGGATCCACGGTTCCCGTCGACGGCGACGAGTTCGAGTTCCTTGAGATCAAGAACACCGGCTCCGCTTCGGTCAGTCTCTACAATGTGCGGTTGGCAGGCGGCATCGACTTCACGTTCCCGCCCGGAGCGACCATCCCCGCCGGGGGATTCGTCGTGCTCGCGCGGAATTCGGCACAGCTTGCGCTCAAGTATCCGGGCGTCGCGGTGGCCGGACAGTATGGACCTGGATCCAGCCTGTCCAATGGCGGCGAGGCACTCACGCTTCTGGATGCCGGCGGCGACACGATCATGAGCTTCACGTACGGCGACAGCGATCCGTGGCCAACGTCGGCCGATGGCGGTGGGCGCTCGCTCGTGCCGAGCCAGCCAAACAGCAACCCTGCACCGAACCTCGCCAGCTCGTGGCGCGCTAGCACCAGCGTCGGCGGCTCGCCGGGATCTGACGACCCGTAAGCGCCATTCGTGGGACGTTCGACCCGAACCGAAGCAGCGGGATCGGGTCCATGGCACGGACGAGCGTGGGGACGAAGGTGGCCGCGGTTGTCGATCAGGCGTTGCTTCCCAGCGAGACAGAAGCAGCGCAGCACCTTGCAGGTGCCGCGACCTGCCCGCACTGAATGGTCATTCAGTACACGCTATGTCCCACCGTTTCAGCCCAGTTGAAAATCGGAATGTTGCGAGGTTCCGATTTCATCCCCTGGTACGTCGGCGGGCGCGTACACGCACGACAGGTCGAGCTACTGAATCAGCCGCTTGATCTCGCCCCTGGCAACGTACGAGCCCCCCGCCAATGCTTCCACCACCTCGTCACAGACATACAGAATCCCCAGCTCGCGAATACTGCGCGGGAAGCGGATGTTCCCATGGACTATGCCCTCACACCGACGGTGTATCACACGGCTCACAACGACCGTGGTCCACCTGTGGTCCATCCGACCGATGTGCGCGGATGGCGGATGGCGCGCCGGCACCTGCCCCCTCTTCGAACTCACACTCAGCGCCCGAAGGCATCGGAAGGGGAATCCGTCGCAGGGGCGGCCGCGGCGCAGCCTTGGGACTCGTCACCGCTGCGCCTCGCCATGGGCCAGGTCCACGACTCATCGGTCAGCACCTTGTATCAGCCGCTTCACAGCGATCCCGTTGGTAGCTCGGGCTGGGTGCTTCAGCCGCGAACGCATGGCGCCAAGTACCGGATTGCTCCGGTGCGGCGCGAGGTCTTGGTCGGCCTGGATGCGTTCATCGGTTTCGAGTCAGCCGACGCAGAACTTCCCGCAGCCCCCGCGGTGACCGCATGCTGGGTGAGAAATCTGGCCGGTTGGGGCACGAATGGGAGAGACCACGGTGGGATGTTGCAGGTGTGGTTCGCTGGCTGAAGGGGGCGGCCACCCTAGCATGGTCGGCACCGTCAAAGCCCTGTCGGCTGACCAGGTAGCCCGCGCGATCAAGAGCGACATCGCCAACGGCCGCTTCGACATCTTTGTCAATCTCGGATCGCGTGCCGCCACTCGCACCCACTGCATCATCCCCAGCATCGCCCACTGGTTCTGCGACAGCGCCTAGCGTAAGCCCGAAGGCGTGCCGTCTCTACCACCCCGATCCAGCCGGCACCTGGATCCCCGCATACACATTCTGTTATGATGGAGTCGGTCGCTAGTCGACCTACCCCGATTGTTACAGCACTGGAGCCGGGGTCCGCAAGGGAGGGAAGTCATGTGGCGCAATTGGTTTATCGTCTTATCGTCATTTCTTTTGTTCCCAACAAATACCACGTATAGTGGTCAAATTGACACAGTGGCACTCTGTCCAGATCAAGAGTGTTTCGCTGGGGCGTGCATTATTGATATAAGATGCCAAGATGGGAGAACATCAAGAAAATGCCAACCCAGCGACACATTAGTCAGGACGCTAGACGCAGCCAAATCAGGAAATTACTCCCAGCCCTGTATCGCTGAGTGCGATTCTTGCTGGCCGCGCTGATGAAGCTATTTCAATCAATTCATTCGTGAATATTCTCGCAGGCTCTCAGTAGGCCAAGTTGGCATGCCCGCTGCAGATACCAAATGGCCGATCGCAATTCGCGCTCCCTGACCTCTGGAGCTAGATGTCTGCCATCAACAATGGCTTGCGATATCAAGCCAGCCGCGAAGCAGCCTTCGCGTACATCTTCTGTATCCTGCTTGGACTGACACGCGAGCGAATACCAATGGAGAGCCCTGCTCCGATACTCCTCTCTTGTTGCTTGTAGCTTCTGGTTTCTACGCATTCCATATGCCCTTCGGTCGTAGATTTGCCCAGCCTCGAGACAAGCTTCCATGGCCTGCGGGGAACAAGCCAACTCATAGAAGTGAAGAGCCGAGCCTTCCCAGCCCCGCCAGAGTGAAAAACTGCCAAGTAATAGGCTGAGGCCTGGCCAATAAAACACTGAGGTTCCCATGCAAATAAAAAAGACGACTATTTGGAAGAGTCTTCTGTATCGATGACTTTGAATACTACTCAAACATCTCAACTGCTGTGAGGGTATTGAGCATCCGTTTTCTGGTTTCTCAGTCTCAGTCTCAGTCTCAGTCTCAGTCTCAGTCTCAGTCTCAGTCTTAGTTTGAGAATGGTATGACAAATCGGTCGTTTCGACTGCTTGGTTATATGGGGCCACAGGATAATCATGATAGGCAACATCGCTTCGTTTTTCCGACCATTGTCCGGCATCCATAGTTCGAAGAAAATACAGGGGAAATTCTTCTCGCAGAGCCGTTACAATCGGCATCAATTCACCACGGCAGTTCTCTAATAGACGATTAATTTTTGCCACCTTATCCATTCCGGTTGAAAATCCGTAATGGACGTCTGGGAAATAATCCAAACAAAATGCATCAAAGTCAGACGGACTTTTTATTAAGGTTGACAACAGCCTTCGAACCTCCTTAGACGAAACGGCATCCGACGGGAGAGAGAAGGGTGGAAGCGGCTGCGCTGTATTGCTATTCGCGGGCCTAGGCATGGCTGGCCTCCTGTTGCAGGGGGGAACAATGCCACATTACAAGCATGACCCGGAGGTTGTGCGCTATCAAGCGTGGTGGCGGGCGGGACGCGCTGACGCTGCGGCTTGCCGGGCGCAGCGAGTTTCCGTTGCCGCTGATCGGCCCGGCTGCACCGAGCTCGAAATGGGCAGCCAAGGCAGTCCGATGGTGGAAGAATGGAAATGTTCGTCCCTTATCTACTTTGGGGGGCCTGTCATGGAAACCTTGGCTTGGATTCGCCGCTCGCCGCGATGGAGGATGCTTCGTCTGGGCTGCTTGACCGTGACGCTGCTGGCTGGCTGTGCCGCACCGATGGCGACGTCTGACTCGGTCGCCTGGAAGAAAGAGAAGCTGAGCACCGGGGATGATCCGCACCTGCCGCTGACGATTGGCGGCTCGCGCTGTGACTCGACTCTGGTGGGGACGTATCGGCTGTGTCTGGCTCGCGATGGCGGCGTGCAGTCGGTCGAAGTGGTGGCTGGGATTCCCGAGGCCGATGAGAGCATCGTCGCGACGCTGCGCGGCTGGCGCTATCGCCCGCTGCCACTGCCGCTGTGCTTTCAGCAGAACCTGGCGTTCCGCGTCGAGTGTCGCGGCAGCGGGCGGCTCACCACAGCGGGGGCAGGGGCTAGCGGTACCCAGCCAGAGCTGGCGAGCGTCGCCTCGCCGGGACCCGGCCTGCCGACGGTCGATGTGCAGGAGTCGTGGTTTGCCGAACACAAGATCAGCCAGGGCGACGACCCACGAGCCCCGCCGGAGCTGCAGCAGCTTTCCTGCGGCGAACAGTTGCGTGGACGGTATCGCCTGTGCATCAACCAGACGGGCACGGTGCAGTCGGTAACCCCGCTTCATGTCGCCTTTGACGCCAGCGGCCAGATTGCAGCCGCTCTCAAGAGCTGGCGTTTCCGCCCGCAGCCAACCGCAGTATGCGTCGAGAAACAGATCGAGTTCGTCGCTGCCTGCTAGCGGGTAAGCCGACACCTCAATGTAGGCTCGGCACAGGGGCGCCGAGGCCGCCAGGTGCTTCGAGCGGAATCGTCAAGCAGAAGCCCTCGCGGCCGCCTCTTGGGGGGGAGGGCGGACTACGGCGCGATCCTGCTGCGGTTTCGTCGTGCCCTCGATCGACCGCAGCAGCGCTGCTAAGCGACTGATTCCGACGTTGCCTGGGGTTGCCTGGCCGCGGTACATACCCTGCCGCGCCTGCGCTGACGCTGTGGAGCCCGCTTGTTCAATTGGTTCCTCCGATATGTCCTCCTCCGCGGGCTGCCGCCGGATGTGGTGGCAGCCTGTGC